>NZ_PYWX01000018.1 GCF_003031675.1 Pseudomonas palleroniana
CCCCTTGTGTCTTAAGTCAGGAATAAACTGAGGGTGAGAGCGGTGAGTAGCAAGCTGAATGCCCCGAGTGCTCAAAGCACGTGTGGGAGCCCATGCTGCTACTCACCTCTCCGCTCTGGACATGAGCCCGAACAGTTGAACGAGCCCACCTCGAACAGTTACAAGCGTGGGCCAAGCCAGAGCGCTCTCACCCTGAGTGTAAGAGGATTTGGCCATGTTTTCCTATTCAGCAGGCATTGATGTTTCCAAAGACAGCCTCGAGGCTCGGATTCATTTACTTGAGGCTGGGGTAAGTTGTTCAAATACTGAGAAAGATTTGCCGGCGCTGATTGGATGGCTGCGGCTTTACCAGGTCAGCCGCGTGTTGGTGGAAGCGACGGGCGGTTACGAGCGAAACGTTGTTAAAGCGGCGCAAGCGGCTGGCCTTCAGGTCATTTGCGTTAACCCTCGTCGCGCCAAAGCGTTTTCCAGAGCGATGGGCCAAAAAGCCAAAACCGACCCGATAGACGCAAAGTCTCTTGCACAATTTGCAGCCGTCATAGACTCGCCAAGCGCCCGAATCACAAGCCCTGAGCATGAAAGACTGCGCGCATTGGTCCAGCAGCGAGAGCATTTTGTTCAGCAAAGAGATGACGACAGGCGGCGCCTGAAAACGGCGTCCTGCGATGCGGTGAAGCCTGCATTGCAGAGCCATATCGAGTATTTGAGCGCAGCAGTGGAAGCGATAAATCAGCTGATTCGTCAAAGTGCGAACGAGCTAGATCGCGAAAAGGTGGCTCGACTGTGCTCGGTCAAGGGAATTGGGCTGATTACGGCCAGCAGCCTTATGGCTTACCTTCCCGAGTTGGGCGAAATCGGGGGACGCCCGATCGCGGCACTTGCAGGCCTCGCGCCCTACAACAACGACAGCGGAAAGCACAAAGGTGCACGCCACATTAGTGGCGGAAGATTTGCAGCCCGCCGCTCACTGTATATGGCCTGCTGGGTGATCATTCGGGACCAGCCGGAATTCCAAGCTCGATACCAGTTGTTACGTGATAAAGGTAAATGCGCCAAGGTTGCACTGATCGCCTGTATGCGCGTTTTATTGGTACGCCTGAACGCGATGCTGCGTGACGGCACTGAATGGAAAGAGCACACCGCTTAGCACGGCAGCAGCTCTTTCGTTCAGCATTGCATGGCCTAGAGCTGTGGGAGTCTTGCTGCCTATGAATATGACTTCTGAATTGAATCCATTTAGACAGTTGCTCCCACATTTAACTGTGAGCACAGTAAAAATTGTGGGAGGGGGCTTGCTCCCGACGGCACAGGCCACTCGGTGTATCAGTCCAGCTCACAGCCTTTGAGCACTAACCGGATAATCGTCTGCGCCGCTGCCTCATAATCGGCTTCATCCAGCTTGGCCTTGCCGGTCACTGCCGAGATCTGCCAGTCGAAGTCCGCATAGGTCTGCGTCGCCGCCCAGATGCTGAACATCAGGTGATGGGGGTCGATGGCTGCGATCAGGCCGCGTTCCACCCAGCTCTGGATGCAATCGATATTGTGCTTGGCCTGGGCATTAAGCTGCTCGACCTGGTCGGCACTGAGGTGCGGCGCGCCGTGCATGATTTCGCTGGCGAACACTTTGGAGGCAAAGGGCAGGTCGCGGGAGATGCGGATTTTCGAGCGGATGTAATTGCTCAACACTTCCTTGGGGGCACCCTGCGGGTTGAACGGCGTGGAAGCGGCCAGGATCGGCTCGATAATGCTTTCGAGCACCTCGCGGTAGAGGTTGTCCTTGGACTTGAAGTAGTAATAGACGTTGGGCTTGGGCAGCCCGGCCTTGGCGGCGATGTCACTGGTTTTGGTCGCGGCGAAGCCTTTGTCGGCGAACTCCTCGCTGGCCGCCCGCAGGATCTTTTCTTTGTTGCGCTCGCGAATGCTGCTCATAAACCAGTTGATTCCTTGCCAAGACAGGCGGTCGGGCATGGTAGCACCGGCCTTGCGCGACGCTCAAGAATCCTTGCGCAGCCCTGCGGCGCGGGTGTTACGACTGAAATAGTCAGTCTTGATGCTGAGCCCATGCGCATTCGCTTGGGCTGTTGGCGTGTCGTTGGGTTTGGCGCCGGTGAGTCGAAAAATCTGGTTTATCTCAGCCGCAATAAAAAAGGCCATTCAATGCAATGGCCTCTTTTTTTGGGGGGGCGTTTATTCGGCAATCTGCAACTTGCGCGATTCCGTATAGATGTACCGCACCTTCTCGTATTCGAACGGCGAGTTCATCTGCCCATAACGGAAGCTGGTCTGGTAACGCTTGTCGACTGCGCGCAGGGCCCAGATTTCCGGGTGGTTTTCGCTGACCTTGGACACGTTGAGGAAGTTGACCTCGGTTTCGGCGCCGTAGTCGACGATCAGACCGGTGGTGTCGCGCAGGTTCGATGGGCCGAAGATCGGCAGTACCAGGTACGCGCCGCCGGGCACGCCGTAGAAGCCCAGGGTCTGGCCGAAGTCTTCGCTCTGGCGTGGCAGGCCCATGGCGGTGGCCGGGTCCCAGAGGCCGGCGATGCCGATGGTGGTGTTGAGCAGCAGGCGCCCGGTGGTTTCCAGGGAGCGGTGGCCCTTGAGCTGCAGCAGGCTGTTCAACAGGTTGGGCACGTCGCCCAGGTTGTTGAAGAAGTTGCTCACGCCGGTACGCAGGAAGCGTGGAGTGATGTAGGTATAACCGTCGACCACGGGCAGGAACACCCATTGGTCAAACCGGTAGTTGAAGTGGTAGACGCGGCGGTTCCACGATTCCAGCGGGTCGTAGACGTTGAGCGCGGTCAGCGAGGAACGTTCGAACTCACGCTGGTCCAGGCCGGGGTTGAACTTGAGCTTGGACAGCGGCTCCTTGAAGCCATCGGAGTCAACCTTGATCGGCTCGTGGGCCTTGCTGTTGTCGGCGTTGGCCACGCCCGCGCACATCAAGGCGGCGAGCAGCAAAAGATATTTAGCCACGGAAGAACTCCAGCATGGCGTCGGCGTTGACGCGGTAATTGAGGTTGCCGCAGTGGCCGCCCAGCGGGTAGACGGTCAAGCGATCGCCGAAGGTTTGACGCAGGAAACCGAGGTCGCCAGGGCCGAGAATCACGTCGTCGGCGTTGTGCATGACCGCGATTTTCGGGCTGCTGTGCAGGTAGTCCTTGAGGGCGTAAAGGCTGACCTGGTCGACCAGTTGCAACAGGCTGCCGCCGTCGGTGCGCGCGCGCCACATCGGGATGACCTGCTGGGTCAGGTAGCAATCGAAGTCGCATTGCAGCGCACGCCTGAGGAAGGGCGTGAGGCTGGTGCCTTCGCTGATGGGGTATTTCGGCGGGGTGATCAGGCCGCGACGGTTGATCAGGTCCGAAGTGAACGCAATGTCGGCCGCCGAGAAACGGAACGAGGTGCCGATCAGCATGGCCATCTGTTCGTTGGTCAGGTGTTGCTTGGATTGCTGGAAGTCATAGAGCAGGGCGTCGTTGAGGTCGATGTAGCCCTTCTGCTGGAAGTAGCGGGTCAGCTTGCCCAGCACCAGCTCATAGAAGGTGGTGGTGTTGTTGATGCCCTTCACCTCGGTCTGTACCAGTTTGTCGAGGTTGGTGATCGAGGTGTAGAGGTTGACCGGCGGGTTGAGCAACAGCACTTTCTTGAAGTTGAAGCTGCGCCGGGTTTCGTCGAGTTTGCTGACGAATGCCGCGTCCAGCGCGCCCAGGCTGTAGCCGGACAGGTAGTAGTCAGTGACGGGCAGCGACGCATTCTGCGCGCGCACCGCTTGCATCACCCGGTACATGTCTTCGGCGTCTTCCTGGGTGATGCCCGGGGTGGCGAAGCGAGAGGCGGCCGCGATGAAGTCGAAGCTGGTGGGCGAGGAGAGCTGCACCACGTGGTAGCCGGCCTGGTAGTAGAGCTTTTTCAGGTATTCGTTGAGGCTGCTGTCATACCGAGCGCCGGTGCCGGCAATCAGGAAGATCAGCGGCGCGGCGCGGTCTTGCTTGGCGATACGGTAGGTGAGCTTCTTGACGGCCCAGAAGTTGTCCGGGAGGCTGAACTCACGCTCCGGGCGCATGGTCAGGCTGTAGTCGGACTGGTTGATCTCATCGTTGCTCGGCAGCTTTGGCCGCAGGTCGGGCGGTGTCGTCGCGATGGTCGCTTCAAACGGGTTGGTCAAAGGGTAGCCATAGGTGGCTTGGTCGATATCGACCGCCAGTGCTGACGCACTCAAAAATAGGCTGCCCAACAGGGCCGCACAGCGCAAGGAACGGAGCATGACTTAATCCCTAAGAGGAAACGTGCTGAATGAAGATCGCAGGCTATGACCACCGCCCTGTCGCCGAAGTGCCATCACACGGCACGAAATATCGGAAAATAACGTAGGAATCGGGGGTGTAGCAGCCAGACGATACACTTTGCCAGGCCCTGCTGAACACTAATTGTATGTTTGTACCTTGCCAATGGGCGTCGGAGCATTAAGCTGGGCGCCGTTTTTGTCTATCGGAGTGCCCCATGTCTCGTCGTTTGCCGCTGATCCTGCTGCTTATTGCCCTGCCGTTATGGTTGGCCGCCAGTTATGGCGCTCGCTACGGTTTCATGGAGGATGGCCGGTGGGTGGGTATTTGCGTCGATGAAGCCAGCCGCTGGGAATGCCAGTTGCGCTCCAACCTGGGGTTGATGATTCACTTCAAGGTGCTGGGTTGGGCAGCGTTGGTGGCGTCGGTGCTGGCGTTCTTTGTGCCGGGTCGCGCGGGGTGGGGGCTGGCTGTGTTGGGGATGGTGTTCGGGTTGCCGGCGTTGGCGTTGTACAACACGACGTTTGCGGTATTTGCGGTGGTGATTGCCGGGCTGCGGTTGGTCCGCAAGCCGCGCGGCGTCTGATAGGGCCTTATCGGGAGCAAGCCCCCTCCCACAGTGGACTTCATTGCCTCAGGCAAATGCATTCAACTGTGGGAGGGGGCTTGCTCCCGATAGCAGTTTCAGACCTTGCGCACCCGCAAGCAACGCCACAAAGCTGCAACCATCAGCACGCTGACCACCGCCCAACCCCAAGCCTGCTGGTTCAACACCCCTTCGCGGTACAGCTGCGGCGCAATGCCGGCTCCGATGATGAAGGCCAGCAGGGCAATCTCCCGGCGTGGCCCGGTCACCGGGCGTACCAGATACACCAGGGCCGGCAGCACCAGCGCCGCACTCGGAAAGCTGCGATAACGCGGGTCGAACACCAGCGCCAGCATCATCACCGCCCCTGCAAACCCGGCGATTGCGATCAGCCAGCCGGCACGCTGCTCAAGCCAGTTGAAGGCTCGCCCGCGCCAGCCCTGACGGGCGCTGAGGGCGAGGGCGGCGTGGGCCAGCACCAGCAGGTTCAACACCACCAGCAAGCCTGCCCATACCCATTCATCATTGAAGCGTGCGGTCACGCGGGTCAGTTCCGCCCAGGTGCCGATGGAGCAGGCTGCGACGGCACCGAGCAATGGCAGCACCAGGGCGCTGCGAGGGCTGCGAACGCGCCCGCCCAGCGTCAGGCTGCCCAGCAGGATGAGGCCACCTACGCCGAGCCACAGCGGCCAGTACGGCACATTGCTCACCGGGCCGGCGAGGATGCCTTTGTCCTGGCGATCGGCATCGAACAAGCCCCAGTAGCCCCCGACGGCGCCTTCACTGGCGCGTTTCCACGGCTGGTCGAAGGCTTCGATCAAGTTGTAGCGCCAGCCATTGGCTTCGGCCATGGCCACGAAACCGCGCATGAACCTGGCTTCGTTGACCCGGCTCGGCACAGCCGTTTCGCGCTGGCGGCCTTCGCTGGGCCAGCCGGTTTCGCCGATCAGTACATCTTTAGGGGCGAACTTGTTGCCAAAGGTCTGGCGTACATCACCGACATGCTTGAGAGCCTGGTCGATGCCGGAAGGATCATCTTCCCAGTACGGCAGCAGGTGAATGGTCAGGAAGTCCACTGCCGGGGCGATTTCCGGATGTTTCAGCCAGAATTCCCAGACGTCGGCATAGGTGACCGGCTGCTTGATCTGGCTTTTGACTTTATGGATCAGCGTGACCAGTTGCCTGGCCGTGACTTCCTTGCGCAACAAGGCCTCGTTGCCGACGATCACCGAGGTGATCACGTCGGGGTTGGCGTTGGCGGCTGCAATCAGTTCGTCGACTTCTTTTTCAGTCGCAATCGGGTCACTGCTGACCCAGGCGCCGGCCATTAACTTCAGCCCGTGTTTGCGCGCCATGTCCGGCAACGCTTCCAGGCCGGTCATCGAGTAGGTGCGGATGCATTCAAAGCGCGTGGCCAGCAGCGCAAGGTCGGCATCCATGCGCTCGGGGCGCAGCTTGAATGGCTGGTCAAAGGGCGATTGGTCTTTATCGAAGGGCGTGTAGGACGCGCACTGCATCTTGTGTGTGGCGCTGGCGACGTCCGGCAGCACCACGGGCCGGCCGATGCCGTACCAATAGCCGACGATGGCAAGCAAGCCGAGGAACAAAGCGAAAAAGTAGGGCAGGGCAGGAATGCGGGCAGTCGCGGGCATGGTCAGCTTATCTGGGGAGCAAAGGCGCGCATCTTACCCCGATTTAGCCCGTTTCAGTGGGCTGCATGATTTTGACATGCAAAGTTCGGGCGGGATTTTGACGTCAGGTAAGACAAAGCGTCCTACTGGCTATGTGATGTCGTTTCTTGCTCGTACAAGGTCGCTGACAGAGCAGGTCCAACACCCCGGCAGGTTGATTATCGCAAGGTCAGCACTCCACTGATGCCGCAACATCCGGATCGATGCGCGTGAAGGGCGCGCGGCGCACCCTAAAACAACACAGGTTGATGTCGCCCGGCATCCGTCGGGCGCAGCACTTTCGGGGAAGTATTATGAAGATGCGACGACTCTTGGGCGCAGCTGCCACTCTGGTAGTTGCGATGAGCTCCACACTGGCCAGCGCCGACAGCAAAACCCTGAGCATCGGCTATGTGGACGGTTGGTCCGACAGCGTTGCCACTACTCATGTGGCGGCAGAGGTGATCAAGGAAAAACTCGGTTACGACGTGAAGCTGCAAGCCGTCGCCACCGGGATCATGTGGCAGGGCGTCGCCACCGGCAAGCTCGACGCCATGCTCTCCGCGTGGCTGCCTGTGACCCACGGTGAGTACTGGGCCAAGAACAAAGACAAGGTGGTCGACTACGGCCCCAACTTCAAGGATGCGAAGATCGGCCTGATCGTGCCGGAGTACGTCAAGGCCAAATCCATCGAAGACCTCAAGACTGATACGACCTTCAAGAACAAGATCGTCGGCATCGATGCCGGTTCAGGCGTGATGCTCAAGACCGACGAAGCCATCAAGCAATACGGTCTGGACTATAAGCTGCAAGCCAGCTCGGGCGCGGCGATGATCGCCGAACTGACCCGTGCCGAAGACAAGCAGGAATCCATTGCCGTCACCGGTTGGGTGCCGCACTGGATGTTCGCCAAATGGAAACTGCGCTTCCTGGACGATCCAAAGGGCGTTTATGGCGCTGCTGAAACCGTCAACAGCATCGGCAGCAAGGGCCTGGAGAAGAAAGCGCCGGAAGTCGCGGCCTTCCTGAAGAAATTCCAGTGGGCCTCCAAGGACGAAATCGGCGAAGTCATGCTGGCGATCCAGGAAGGTGCCAAGCCTGATGCCGCGGCCAAGGATTGGGTGGCCAAGCACCCTGAGCGCGTCGCTGAGTGGACCGCTAAGTAATATTCTCTGATTTAACCTTGTGGGAGGGGGGCTTGCCCTTTCCCACAGGGGTATCCCCCCCTCTGCAAATCCTCCTGCACCCTCGAAAACCCTCGCTACACTCCCTCTAATACTAAGGTCGTCTGGAACCTGTTCCAGAGCCGCATACAGTGGATACGTTCCAATAATAAAAAGCTGTGCTGCGAGGATAAAAACAATGAACGACAGCATTTACCTCTCGATTCAAAACAGCCCGCGTTTCAAGGAGCTGGTGAGAAAAAGGGAAAGATTCGCCTGGATTCTCTCGGCGATCATGCTTGGGCTTTACTCCGCTTTCATCCTGTTGATTGCCTATGGACCGCAAGTGCTGGGCGCCAAGATCAGTCCTGGCTCCTCGATTACGTGGGGCATTCCCTTGGGCGTCGGATTGATTGTGTCCGCTTTCATCCTGACCGGCATTTATGTGCGCCGGGCCAATGGCGAATTTGACGACCTGAACAATGCGATTCTCAAGGAGGCTGCGCAATGATCCGGCGTCTATTGGCAGTATTCGGCGCTTCGCTGTTAGCTCCAGCTGTTTGGGCTGCGGATGCATTGACCGGCGAAGTGCACAAACAACCGCTGAACATCTCGGCGATCGTGATGTTTATCGCCTTTGTCGGCGCGACCCTGTGCATCACTTACTGGGCGTCCAAGCGCAACAAGTCGGCGGCCGACTACTATGCGGCCGGCGGCAAGATCACCGGGTTCCAGAATGGCCTGGCGATTGCCGGTGACTACATGTCGGCAGCGTCCTTCCTGGGCATTTCCGCACTGGTCTACGCCTCGGGTTATGACGGGTTGATCTACTCGATCGGCTTCCTCGTGGGCTGGCCGATCATCCTGTTCCTGATCGCCGAGCGCTTGCGTAACCTGGGCAAGTACACCTTTGCCGACGTGGCGTCCTATCGCCTGGGCCAAACCCAGATCCGCAGCCTGTCGGCCTGCGGCTCGCTGGTGGTGGTCGCGTTCTACCTGATCGCGCAGATGGTGGGTGCGGGCAAGTTGATCCAGTTGCTGTTCGGCCTGGATTACCACGTTGCGGTGATCCTGGTGGGTATCCTGATGTGCCTGTATGTGCTGTTCGGCGGCATGCTGGCGACCACTTGGGTGCAGATCATCAAGGCGGTGCTGTTGCTGTCCGGTGCCTCGTTCATGGCGCTGATGGTGATGAAGCACGTCAACTTCGACTTCAATACGTTGTTCTCCGAGGCGATCAAGGTCCACCCTAAAGGTGAAGCGATCATGAGCCCCGGCGGCCTGGTCAAAGACCCGATCTCCGCCTTCTCCCTTGGCCTGGCCCTGATGTTCGGGACCGCCGGCCTGCCGCATATCCTGATGCGCTTCTTCACCGTCAGCGACGCGAAGGAAGCGCGTAAGAGCGTGCTGTATGCCACGGGCTTCATCGGCTACTTCTATATCCTGACCTTTATCATCGGCTTCGGCGCGATCCTGCTGGTCAGCACCAACCCGGCGTTCAAGGATGCGGCAGGCGCCTTGTTGGGTGGCAATAACATGGCGGCGGTGCACCTGGCCAATGCGGTGGGTGGCAGTATCTTCCTGGGCTTCATCTCGGCCGTGGCTTTCGCCACCATCCTGGCGGTGGTCGCGGGCCTGACCCTGGCCGGTGCGTCTGCGGTGTCACACGACCTGTATGCCAGCGTGATCAGGAAGGGCAAGGCCAACGAGAAAGATGAGATTCGCGTGTCGAAGATCACCACCGTGGCCTTGGGTGTCTTGGCGATCGGCCTGGGTATTCTGTTCGAAAGCCAGAACATTGCGTTCATGGTCGGCCTGGCGTTCTCGATTGCTGCCAGCTGTAACTTCCCGGTACTGCTGCTTTCCATGTACTGGAAAAAGCTCACGACCCGTGGCGCGATGATCGGCGGCTGGCTGGGGCTGGTCAGTGCTGTCGGCCTGATGATCCTCGGTCCGACCATCTGGGTCTCGATCCTGCACCATGAAAAAGCTATCTTCCCGTATGAATACCCGGCGCTGTTCTCGATGATCATTGCGTTCATCGGCATCTGGTTCTTCTCCATCACCGACAAGTCGGCGGCGGCAGAGAAGGAGCGTGCGCTGTTCTTCCCGCAGTTTGTGCGTTCGCAGACTGGCCTGGGGGCGAGCGGGGCGGTCAATCACTAAGGTTGGCGCTGGATAAGAATGCCCCGGTCGAAAGGCCGGGGCATTTTTTTGGCCTGGCGTTTGATCGTTCCCACGCTCTGCGTGGGAATGCCTCTTGTGACGCTTTGCGTCACGCCTTGGGACGCAGAGCGCCCCGGTATGCATTCCCACGCGGAGCGTGGGAACGATCAGCTTGGTTGCGATTTTCCAGCTTCGTAATATCACGCGACTGGTTTTGATCGTTCCCACGCTCTGCGTGGGAATGCCTCTTGTGATGCTCTGCGTCACGCCTTGGGATGCAGAGCGCCCCGGTATGCATTCCCACGCGGAGCGTGGGAACGATCGGCTTGGTTGCGATTTTCCAGCTTCGTAATATCACGCGACTGGTTTTGATCGTTCCCACGCTCTGCGTGGGAATGCCTCTTGAGACGCTCCGCGTCACGCCTTGGGACGCAGAGCGCCCCGGTATGCATTCCCACGCGGAGCGTGGGAACGATCGGCTTGGTTGCGATTTTCCAGCTTCGGAATGTCACGCGACTGGTTTTGATCGTTCCCACGCTCTGCGTGGGAATGCCTCTTGTGATGCTCTGCGTCACGCCTTGGGACGCAGAGCGCCCCGGTATGCTTTCCCACGCGGAGCGTGGGAACGAACAGGTCAGCCGACACAAACAAAAACGGCCTCCACGAAGGGAGGCCGTTTTCATTGCAACAAGCAGTCGGTGCTTACTTGCGATCTTCCAGCTTGGTAATGTCACGCGACTCGTAGCCGGTGTACAGCTGGCGCGGGCGGCCAATCTTGTACGGGCTGGAGAGCATTTCTTTCCAGTGGGAGATCCAGCCCACGGTCCGCGCCAGAGCGAAGATCACGGTGAACATGCTGGTTGGAATGCCGATCGCCTTGAGGATGATCCCCGAGTAGAAGTCGACGTTCGGGTACAGCGAGCGTTCGATGAAGTAAGGGTCGGTCAGGGCGATCTCTTCCAGGCGCATGGCCAGTTCGAGTTGCGGGTCGTTCTTGATGCCCAGTTCCTTCAACACTTCGTCGCAGGTCTGCTTCATCACGGTGGCACGCGGGTCGCGATTCTTGTAGACGCGGTGACCGAAGCCCATCAACTTGAACGGATCGTTCTTGTCCTTGGCCTTGGCGATGAACTTGTCGATGTTGGAGACATCGCCGATTTCATCGAGCATGGTCAATACGGCTTCGTTCGCACCGCCGTGGGCAGGGCCCCACAATGCGGCGATACCGGCGGCGATACAGGCGAACGGGTTGGCACCCGAAGAGCCGGCCAGGCGTACGGTAGAAGTGGAGGCGTTTTGCTCGTGGTCGGCGTGGAGGATGAAGATCCGGTCCATCGCCTTGGCCAGTACCGGGCTGATCGGTTTGATCTCGCACGGGGTGTTGAACATCATGTGCAGGAAGTTTTCCGCGTACGACAGGTCGTTGCGCGGGTACATCATGGGTTGACCCATGGAGTACTTGTAAACCATCGCGGCCAGGGTCGGCATCTTGGCAACCAGGCGGATCGCGGAGATTTCGCGATGCTGCGGGTTATTGATGTCCAGGGAGTCGTGATAGAAGGCCGACAGGGCGCCGACCACGCCACACATGACCGCCATCGGGTGGGCATCGCGACGGAAACCGTTGAAGAAGGTCTTCAACTGCTCGTGAACCATGGTGTGGTTCTTGACGTTACTGACAAACTTGGCTTTCTGCTCGGCGGTTGGCAATTCGCCATTTAGCAGCAAATAGCAGGTTTCCAGGTAGTCCGACTTCTCAGCCAGTTGCTCGATCGGGTAGCCCCGATGCAGCAGGATGCCATTATCCCCATCGATATAGGTGATCTTCGACTCGCAAGAGGCGGTCGACATGAAGCCTGGGTCGAATGTGAAACGGCCCGTGGCCGTCAGGCCCCGTACGTCGATTACATCGGGACCAACGGTGCCGGTTAAAATGGGCAGCTCGACGGGGGCTGCGCCCTCGATGATCAACTGCGCTTTTTTGTCAGCCATGTGGCCTCCTATTTATGCTTCAAATCATCAGACAGACCCCCCACGCAGGGCCCGCACCACTATAGTGAGATAAATTCAGATGTCAATTTGCCTAAAGTCTTGCTCCAGAAGGCTTTAACCATACTTTTTCGTCGAAATTGCCTGCCATTTACGCCTTTTATCCGGTTAAAGCAATGCGCTATTCGGGTGAGGAGTGCGCGTTGTCATTAGTAACCTAACTGTCTATACTCGGCCTCCGACCGCCAGGGGCTTTTGGGCCTGATTTGATGGGGGTCGCATCCCTGGGTGGTGGTTACCTGACCAGTGCACTCCCCAACAACTTTGCCCTGATTGTTAGGGGCTCTTCAGTGTGAAAAAAAGCCGTGAATAGCCAACGACCTGTAAACCTAGACCTAAGGACCATCAAACTCCCCATCACCGGCGTTACGTCGTTCCTGCACCGTGTTTCCGGCATCATCCTCTTCCTGGGCTTGGGCATCATGCTTTATGCATTGAGCAAATCCCTGGGTTCCGAGGAAGGATACGCCGAGGTGAAGGCATGCTTGACCAGCCCGCTGGCCAAGTTCGTAGCATGGGGCCTCCTGTCCGCTCTGCTTTATCACCTGGTAGCCGGTGTGCGCCACTTGATCATGGATGCGGGTATCGGTGAGACGCTGGAAGGCGGCCGCCTGGGCTCGAAAATCATCATCGCCATTTCCGTGGTGCTGATCGTTCTGGCAGGAGTTTGGATATGGTAACCAGCGTTACGAACCTTTCGCGTTCGGGCCTCTATGACTGGATGGCACAGCGTGTGTCTGCGGTCGTTCTCGCGGCTTATTTCATTTTCCTGATCGGATACCTCGTCGCAAATCCGGGCATCGGCTATGAGCAATGGCACGGCCTGTTTTCCCATAATGCGATGCGAATCTTCAGTCTGCTGGCCCTTGTAGCCCTGGGCGCTCACGCCTGGGTCGGCATGTGGACCATCGCGACCGACTACCTGACGCCGATGGCGCTGGGCAAGTCCGCGACCGCAGTACGTTTCCTCTTCCAGGCAGTATGCGGCGTCGCGATGTTCGCTTACTTCGTCTGGGGTGTGCAGATTCTTTGGGGTATCTGATTCATGGCTAACATTCCAACTATTTCCTTCGACGCCATCATTATTGGTGGCGGCGGTGCGGGCATGCGCGCAGCGCTGCAGCTGGCCCAGGGCGGTCACAAGACTGCCGTGATCACCAAGGTGTTCCCGACTCGTTCTCACACCGTATCGGCCCAGGGTGGCATCACTTGCGCCATCGCCTCCGCCGACCCGAACGATGACTGGCGCTGGCACATGTACGATACCGTCAAGGGTTCCGACTACATCGGTGACCAGGACGCTATCGAATACATGTGTCAGGAAGGCCCGGCCGCGGTGTTCGAGCTGGACCACATGGGTCTGCCGTTTTCCCGTACCGAGCAAGGCCGTATCTACCAGCGTCCATTCGGCGGTCAGTCGAAGGATTACGGCAAGGGCGGGCAGGCTGCCCGTACCTGCGCCGCTTCCGACCGTACCGGTCACGCGCTGCTGCACACCCTTTATCAGGGCAACCTGAAAGCCGGTACCACGTTCCTGAACGAGTACTACGCGGTGGATCTGGTGAAGAACGCCGACGGTGCATTCGTCGGCGTGATCGCCATCTGCATCGAAACCGGTGAAACCACCTACATCCGCGCCAACGCTACCGTTCTGGCGACAGGGGGCGCAGGCCGTATCTACGCTTCGACCACCAACGCCCTGATCAACACCGGTGACGGCGTCGGCATGGCTCTGCGTGCTGGCGTGCCGGTACAAGATATCGAAATGTGGCAGTTCCACCCGACCGGTATTGCCGGCGCCGGTGTACTGGTGACCGAAGGTTGCCGTGGTGAAGGTGGTTACCTGATCAACAAGCATGGCGAGCGTTTCATGGAGCGTTACGCTCCGAACGCCAAAGACCTTGCCGGTCGTGACGTCGTGGCCCGTTCGATGGTCAAGGAAATCATCGCCGGTAACGGCTGTGGCCCGAATGGCGACCACGTACTGCTGAAACTCGATCACCTGGGTGAAGAAGTACTGCACAGCCGCCTGCCAGGTATCTGCGAACTGTCCAAGACTTTCGCCCACGTTGACCCGGTAGTTGCCCCGGTTCCGGTTGTTCCGACTTGCCACTATATGATGGGCGGCGTGCCGACCAACATTCACGGCCAGGCGATCACCCAGAATGCCGACGGCCAGGACGAGATCATCCACGGTCTGTTCGCCGTAGGCGAAGTGGCTTGCGTATCGGTACACGGCGCCAACCGTCTGGGCGGCAACTCGCTGCTCGACCTGGTGGTATTCGGCCGCGCTGCCGGCCTGCACCTGGAAAAGGCGCTGACCGACGGTATCCATTACGACGACGCGACCGAAGCCGACATCAACCGGGCCATGGCGCGCCTGAACGCTCTGAACGAGCGTACCGATGGCGAAGACGTGGCTACCCTGCGTCGCGAGCTGCAAAGCTGCATGCAGAACTACTTCGGTGTATTCCGTACCGGCGAATACATGCAGAAGGGTATTGCTCAGCTGGCTGACCTGCGCAAGCGCATCGCCAACGTCAAGATCAACGATAAGAGCAAGGCGTTCAACACTGCCCGTATCGAAGCCCTTGAGCTGCAAAACCTGCTGGAAGTGGCTGAAGCGACTGCGATCGCCGCCGAGGTTCGTAAAGAATCCCGTGGTGCCCACGCCCGTGAAGACTTTGAAGATCGCGACGACGAAAACTGGTTGTGCCACACCCTGTACTTCCCGGGTGACAAGCGCGTAACCAAGCGTGCCGTGAACTTCTCGCCGAAGACGGTTCCGACGTTTGAACCGAAGATTCGGACTTACTAAGGGTGGCTGCCATGTTGAAAGTCAGTGTTTATCGCTACAACCCTGATCAGGACGCTGCGCCGTTCATGCAGGAGTTCCAGGTCGATACCGGTGGTAAAGACCTGATGGTGCTGGATGTATTGGCACTGATCAAAGAGCAGGACGAAGGTTTCTCCTATCGTCGCTCTTGCCGCGAGGGCGTTTGTGGCTCCGACGGCATGAACATCAACGGCAAGAATGGCCTGGCGTGCATCACGCCGCTGTCCGCCGTGGTGAAAGGCAACAAGCTGATCGTTCGTCCTCTGCCAGGTTTGCCGGTTATCCGTGACCTGGTCGTCGATATGAGCATCTTCTACAAGCAATACGAGAAAGTTAAGCCGTTCCTGCAGAACGACACGCCGGCTCCGGCCATCGAGCGTCTGCAGTCCCCGGAAGAGCGTGAAAAGCTCGACGGTCTGTACGAGTGCATCCTGTGCGCTTGCTGCTCGACTTCGTGCCCGTCCTTCTGGTGGAACCCGGACAAATTCCTGGGTCCAGCCGCTCTGCTGCAAGCTTATCGCTTCCTGGCAGACAGCCGTGATACCAAGACCTCCGAGCGTCTGGCTTCACTGGATGACCCGTTCAGCGTATTCCGCTGCCGCGGGATCATGAACTGCGTCAACGTATGTCCCAAAGGCCTGAACCCGACTAAGGCCATTGGTCACATCCGTAACATGCTGCTGCAAAGCGGCGTGTAAGCGACGTTGTAGCAAAGCAGGACCGTTGTGCCCGTAGATGCTGCGGCGCAGGCTTCAACCGGCGCCGTAGTTTTAACCTGAGCAGCGACTTACAAGGTCGCGGCTCTTATTTTGAAGAAATGAGACAAGCAGGGGCATCCGGGTTGGTACCCGGACTATCAGCGTGATCCTAAGTGGCTTGTTTTGGTCGCTGCACTCGGCCTTTTGCAAGCAGACTCGGTGTCTTCGCCGGTGGTGTCCCCTAACCGAGGGTGACCAAGCATGCAAGAAAGCGTGATGCAGCGCATGTGGAACAGCGGCTATCTTTCAGGTGGTAACGCTGCCTATGTGGAAGAGCTTTATGAGCTCTACCTGCACGACCCTAACGCTGTGCCAGAAGAATGGCGCACCAAATTTCAGACGTTGTCTTCAGACGGCAACGCTGCCACCGATGTATCGCATGCAACAATTCGCGATCAGTTTGTGCTGCTGGCAAAGAACCAGCGCCGCGCCCAACCGGTTTCCGCCGGCAGCGTGAGCAGTGAGCACGAGAAGAAGCAAGTTGAAGTACTGCGACTGATCCAGGCCTACCGGATGCGTGGCCACCAGGCGGCCCAGCTTGACCCGCTGGGGCTCTGGAAGCGTCCTGCACCTGCTGACCTGTCGATCAATCATTACGGCTTGACCAATGCCGATCTTGATACGACCTTCCGTGCCGGCGACCTGTTCATCGGCAAAGAGGAAGCGAGCCTACGCGAAATTCACGAAGCGTTGCAGCAGACATATTGCCGCACCATCGGCGCTGAGTTTACGCACATCACCGATTCCGAGCAGCGTCACTGGTTCCAGCATCGCCTGGAAGGCGTGCGTGGCCGTCCGGTGTTGTCCGCCGATGTGCGCAGCCACTTGCTCGAGCGCGTAACCGCCGCCGAAGGCCTGGAAAAATACCTGGGCACCAAATACCCAGGCACCAAGCGTTTCGGCCTGGAAGGCGGCGAAAGCCTGATTCCGATGCTCGACGAGCTGATCCAGCGTTCCGGTTCCTACGGCACCAAGGAAATCGTGATCGGCATGGCTCACCGTGGTCGCCTGAACGTGTTGGTCAACACCTTCGGCAAGAACCCGCGTGAACTGTTCGACGAGTTCGAAGGCAAGAAGAAGGTCGAGCTGGGTTCCGGTGACGTTAAATACCACCAGGGCTTCTCGTCCAACGTAATGACCACCGGCGGTGAAGTTCACCTGGCCATGGCCTTCAACCCATCCCACCTGGAAATCGTTTCTCCAGTGGTCGAGGGTTCGGTGCGTGCTCGCCAGGACCGTCGTAACGACGCCACCGGTGAGAAGGTTCTGCCGATTTCCATCCACGGTGACGCGGCATTCGCCGGTCAAGGCGTGGTCCTGGAAACCTTCCAGATGTCGCAGACTCGCGGCTTCAAGACCGGCGGTACCGTTCACATCGTCATCAACAACCAGGTGGGCTTCACCATCAGCAACCCGTTGGACGCGCGTTCCACCGAGTACGCCACCGACGTTGCCAAGATGATCCAGGCGCCGATCCTCCATGTGAATGGTGATGATCCGGAAGCCGTGCTGTTCGTGACCCAGCTCGCTGTCGACTACCGCATGCAATTCAAGCGTGACGTGGTGATCGACCTGGTTTGCTACCGCCGTCGCGGTCACAACGAAGCGGACGAGCCAAGCGGCACCCAGCCGTTGATGTACCAGCAGATCACCAAGCAGCGCACCACCCGTGAGCTGTACGCCGACAACCTGATCAAGGCCGGTGTGGTAGACGATGCGCGTGTTCAGGCGAAAGTCGATGAATACCGCAACGCGCTGGACAATGGTCTGCACGTAGTGAAAAGCCTGGTTAAAGAGCCGAACAAAGAGCTGTTCGTGGACTGGCGCCCATACCTGGGCCATGCCTGGACTGCGCGTCACGACACGACGTTCGACCTCAAGACCCTGCAGGAACTGTCCGCCAAGCTGCTGGAAATTCCAGAAGGTTTCGTGGTGCAGCGCCAGGTTGCGAAGATCTACGAAGACCGTCAGAAGATGCAAGCTGGCGGCCTGCCGATCAACTGGGGTTACGCCGAAACCATGGCGTACGCGACCCTGGCGTTCGAAGGTCACCCGATCCGCATGACCGGCCAGGACATCGGCCGTGGTACGTTCTCGCACCGTCACGCGGTATTGCACAACCAGAAAGACGCCAGTACCTACATTCCGCTCAAGCACCTGTACGAAGGCCAGCCACGTTTCGACCTGTACGATTCGTTCCTGTCCGAAGAAGCCGTACTGGCGTTCGAATACGGTTACTCCACCACCACGCCAAACGCGCTGGTGATCTGGGAAGCCCAGTTCGGCGACTTCGCCAACGGTGCCCAAGTGGTGATCGACCAGTTCATCACCAGCGGTGAGCACAAGTGGGGCCGCCTGTGCGGTCTGACCATGCTGCTGCCGCACGGTTATGAAGGTCAGGGGCCGGAGCACTCCTCGGCCCGTCTGGAGCGCTACCTGCAACTGTGCGCCGAGCACAACATCCAGGTGTGCGTGCCGACCACCCCGGCCCAGATCTACCACTTGCTGCGTCGCCAGGTGATCCGCCCGCTGCGCAAGCCGCTGGTAGTGCTGACCCCGAAATCGCTGTTGCGTCACAAATTGGCCATCTCGACCCTGGAAGATCTGGCCGATGGTTCGTTCCAGACCGTGATTCCAGAAATCGATACGCTGGACGCAGCCAAGGTCACTCGCCTGATCCTGTGCAGCGGCAAGGTTTACTACGATCTGCTGGAAAAACGCCGTGCCGAAGGCCGCGAAGACATCGCCATCGTGCGTATCGAGCAGCTTTACCCGTTCCCGGAAGACGACCTGATGGAGGCCATCGCGCCTTACACCAACCTCACTAACGTGGTGTGGTGCCAGGAAGAACCGATGAACCAGGGCGCGTGGTACAGCAGCCAGCATCACCTGCGTCGCAGCATCGGTAACCACAACAAGGCCCTGGGCCTGGAGTACGCCGGCCGTGATGCATCTGCTGCACCTGCGTGTGGTTATGCGTCGATGCACGCCGAGCAGCAGGAAAAACTGCTGCAAGATGCTTTCACTGTTTAACGCCTTCGCGCTGACTGAAACCGAATTTTAAGGACCCACAGATAATGGCTATCGAAATCAAAGCCCCGTCATTCCCGGAATCGGTTGCCGATGGCACCGTTGCCACCTGGCACAAGAAACCTGGCGACGCTGTAAAGCGTGACGACCTGATCGTCGACATCGAGACTGACAAAGTCGTACTGGAAGTATTGGCCGAGGCTGACGGCGTGCTGGGCGCGATCGTTGCTGAAGAGGGCGCTACCGTCCTGTCGAACCAGGTCCTGGGCTCGATCGAAGAGGGCGGCGCTGCTGCCGCTCCTGCTCCTGCCGCCGCTGCCGCACCGGCTGCGTCGGCTCCAGCTGCCGCCCCGGCTGCTGGCGCTGAAGACCCGATCGCTGCACCGGCTGCGCGCCAGTTGGCTGAAGAGAACGGCATCAACCTGGCTTCCGTCAAAGGCACCGGCAAAGACGGTCGCATCACCAAGGAAGACGTGGTTGCTGCTGTTGAAGCCAAGAAGAACGCTCCGGCCGCCGCACCTGCCAAGGCTGCCGCACCGGCTGCCGCTGCTCCAGTGTTCGCTGCCGGCGACCGCACCGAGAAGCGCGTACCGATGACCCGCGTGCGCGCCACTGTGGCCAAGCGCCTGGTAGAAGCGCAGTCGAACATGGCGATGCTGACCACGTTCAACGAAGTCGACATGACCGAAGTCATGGCACTGCGTTCGAAGTACAAGGATCTGTTCGAGAAGAGCCACAACGGCGTGCGCCTGGGCTTCATGTCGTTCTTCGTGAAAGCGGCCACCGAAGCACTCAAGCGCTTCCCGGCAGTCAACGCGTCGATCGACGGCAGCGACATCGTTTACCACGGCTACGCGGACATCGGCGTTGCCGTTTCCAGCGATCGTGGCCTGGTCGTACCGGTTCTGCGTAACGCCGAGCTGATGAGCCTGGCTGAAATCGAAGGCGGCATTGCCACCTTCGGCAAGAAAGCCCGTGACGGCAAGCTGTCCATCGACGAGATGACCGGTGGTACCTTCACCATCACCAACGGTGGTACCTTCGGTTCGATGATGTCGACTCCGATCGTCAACCCGCCACAAGCTGCGATCCTGGGCATGCACAACATCATCCAGCGTCCGATGGCCATCAACGGCCAAGTCGTGATCCGCCCGATGATGTACCTGGCGCTGTCGTACGATCACCGCCTGATCGATGGTAAAGAAGCCGTGACTTTCCTGGTGACCATCAAGAACCTGCTGGAAGACCCGGCTCGTCTGCTGCTGGATATCTGATAGAAGCAGCTGCAGGCTTCGGGCAGGTTGCCGGATAAGGCGGCCTGGCCTGGAGCTTGCGGCTTGAAAGCTTGCTGCTAAATAGAGGAACTATTTTCATGTCGCAGAAATTTGACGTTGTTGTGATTGGTGCAGGTCCTGGCGGCTATGTTGCCGCCATCAAGGCCGCACAACTGGGCCTCTCGACTGCTTGCATCGAAAAATACACCGACAAGGAAGGCAAACTGGCACTGGGCGGTACTTGCCTGAACGTTGGTTGCATTCCTTCCAAGGCGCTGCTGGACAGCTCCTGGAAATTCCACGAAGCCCAGGATGGTTTCGCGATCCACGGTATCAACCATGCTGGCGTCACCATGGACGTACCCGCAATGGTCGGCCGTAAAGCCAACATCGTTAAAGGCCTGACTTCCGGCGTTGCCACCTTGTTCAAGGCCAACGGCGTGACTTCGATCCAGGGCCACGGCAAGCTGCTGGCCGGCAAGAAAGTCGAAATCACCAAGCCGGACGGTTCGGTGGAAGTCATCGAAGCCGAAAACGTGATCCTGGCACCAGGTTCGCGTCCAATCGACATTCCACCCGCTCCAGTTGACCAGAAGGTGATCGTTGATTCGACCGGCGCCCTGGAATTCCAGGCTGTGCCAAAACGCCTGGGCGTGATCGGCGCTGGCGTAATCGGCCTGGAACTGGGTTCGGTATGGTCCCGTCTGGGCGCTGAAGTGACTGTGCTGGAAGCCCTGGACACGTTCCTGCTGGCTGCCGACACGGCTGTGTCCAAGGAAGCGCTGAAAACCCTGACCAAGCAAGGTCTGGACATCAAGCTGGGCGCTCGCGTGACCGGTTCGAAAGTCAACGGTGAAGAAGTTGTCGTCAACTACACCGACAAGGATGGTGAAAAGACCATCACTTTCGACAAGCTGATCGTAGCCGTGGGTCGCCGTCCAGTGACCACCGACCTGCTGGCGGCTGACAGCGGCGTGAACATCGACGAGCGTGGCTTCATCCACGTTGACGATCACTGCGCTACCACCGTGCCTGGCGTCTACGCCATTGGCGACGTGGTTCGCGGCATGATGCTCGCGCACAAAGCCTCCGAAGAAGGCATCATGGTTGTCGAGCGCATCAAGGGCCACAAAACCCAGATGAACTACGACCTGATCCCATCGGTTATCTACACCCACCCGGAAATTGCATGGGTCGGCAAGAACGAACAGCAGTTGAAAGCTGAAGGCGTTGAAGTTAACGTCGGCACCTTCCCGTTTGCCGCTTCTGGCCGTGCCATGGCAGCCAACGACACCGGTGGTTTTGTCAAAGTCATCGCTGATGCCAAGACTGACCGCGTATTGGGCGTCCACGTGATTGGCCCAAGCGCTGCAGAACTGGTTCAGCAAGGCGCGATCGGTATGGAATTCGGCACCAGTGCCGAGGACCTGGGTATGATGGTCTTCTCCCATCCGACCCTGTCCGAAGCGCTGCATGAAGCCGCGTTGGCAGTGAATGGCGGCGCCATCCACATCGCCAACAAGAAGAAGCGCTAAGCGAGATAATAAGAAACCACGGCGGAGTTGCCCGTCGTGAGCCTTGTGCGCAAGACTCACCGCGGAATATCCGCCGGACGCAGCCTTGCGCAGCTTTACGGGCCTTGAGCCCTGCAAGTTGTGCAAGCAGCAGTCACAGGTGGCGCGGCACTCATAATGAGCGCAGCGCCGAATGCGCAGTACCTAACGAAGACGGTAAAAAGCATGAATCTTCACGAGTATCAGGGTAAGCAGCTGTTCGCTGAATACGGCCTGCCAGTTTCCAAGGGCTACGCAGTAGACACCCCGGAAGCAGCAGCAGAAGCTTGCGACAAAATTGGCGGCACTGAATGGGTCGTCAAAGCCCAGGTTCACGCCGGTGGTCGCGGTAAAGCGGGCGGCGTCAAGCTGGTTCGCAGCAAAGAAGACGCCAAGGCCTTCGCACAGCAGTGGCTGGGCAAGCGTCTGGTGACTTACCAGACTGATGCCAATGGCCAACCAGTCACCAAGATCCTGGTTGAATCGTGCACTGATATCGCTAAAGAGCTGTACCTGGGCGCTGTCGTTGACCGTTCGAGCCGCCGTATCGTGTTCATGGCCTCCACCGAAGGTGGCGTGGACATCGAGAAGATCGCTCACGAAACCCCAGAAAAAATTCTGAAAGCCACTATCGACCCACTGGTTGGCGCTCAGCCATTCCAGGGTCGCGAGCTGGCTTTCCAGCTGGGCCTGGAAGGCAAGCAAGTTGCCCAGTTCGCCAAGATCTTCGTAGGTCTGGCCAAACTGTTCCAGGATCACGATCTGGCCCTGCTGGAAGTGAACCCGCTGGTGATCAAGGCTGACGGCGATCTGCACTGCCTGGACGCCAAGATCAACATCGACGCCAACGCCATGTACCGTCAGCCTAAGCTGAAGACTTTCCACGATCCGTCGCAAGACGATCCGCGCGAAGCGCACGCTGCCAAGTTCGAACTGAACTACGTAGCCCTGGAAGGTAACATTGGTTGCATGGTCAACGGTGCCGGCCTGGCCATGGGTACCATGGACATCGTCAACCTGCATGGCGGCAAACCAGCCAACTTCCTCGACGTAGGTGGTGGTGCTACCAAAGAACGCGTAACCGAAGCCTTCAAGATCATCCTGTCCGACGCCAATGTCGCTGCAGTACTGGTCAACATCTTCGGCGGCATCGTTCGTTGCGACATGATTGCCGAAGGCATCATCGGTGCAGTGAAAGAAGTCGGCGTTAAAATCCCGGTTGTTGTTCGCCTTGAAGGTAACAACGCTGAACTGGGCGCTAAAGTACTGGCAGAAAGCGGTTTGAACATCATCGCGGCTACCAGCCTGACCGACGCTGCTCAACAAGTTGTCAAAGCTGCGGAGGGCAAATAATGAGCGTCCTGATCAATAAAGACACCAAAGTTATCTGCCAGGGTATTACCGGTTCGCAAGGTAGTTTCCACACCCAGCAAGCCATCGAATACGGCACCAAGATGGTTGGCGGCGTAACTCCGGGCAAAGGCGGCACCGAGCACCTGGGCCTGCCAGTGTTCAACACCGTGAAAGACGCTGTAGCTGCCACTGGCGCCACCGCCAGCGTGATCTACGTTCCAGCTCCTTTCTGCAAGGACTCCATCCTGGAAGCGGCATTCGGCGGCATCAAGCTGATCGTGTGCATCACCGAAGGCATTCCTACCCTGGACATGCTGGACGCTAAAGTTAAGTGCGACGAGCTGGGCGTAGTCCTGATCGGCCCTAACTGCCCAGGCGTGATCACTCCAGGCGAATGCAAGATCGGCATCATGCCAGGTCACATTCACTTGCCAGGTAAAGTCGGTATCGTTTCCCGTTCCGGCACCCTGACCTACGAAGCTGTGAAGCAGACTACTGACGCCGGTTTCGGTCAGTCGACTTGCGTCGGCATCGGTGGTGACCCGATCCCGGGCTCCAACTTCATCGACATCCTGAAGCTGTTCCAGGAAGACCCGAAGACCGAAGCGATCGTGATGATCGGTGAGATCGGCGGTTCGGCTGAAGAAGAAGCGGCTGCCTACATCAAGGCACACGTGACCAAGCCGGTTGTTTCCTACATCGCTGGTGTGACTGCCCCTGCTGGCAAGCGCATGGGCCATGCTGGCGCAATCATCTCCGGCGGCAAAGGCACTGCAGACGAGAAATTCGCTGCACTGCAAGACGCAGGCGTGAAAACCGTGCGTTCGCTGGCGGACATCGGCAAGGCCCTGGCCGAGCTGACTGGTTGGGCTGTCAAGTAAGCTTCGCGCTTAGCTGACGCTTTACCAGGCAAAGGCCACCTTCGGGTGGCCTTTGTGCTTTCTGGTATGGGTGATGATCAAAAGTGTGGGAGCGGGCTTGCTCGCGAAAGCGGTGGATCAGTCTATGCATTCGGTGACTGGCATACCGTATTCGCGAGCAAGCCCGCTCCCACATTTTTTGTGCATGTTTCCAATTAAGTATGAAAACGCGACATTTGAATGTCGCTTATCGGACAGTACGCCCCGCAACAGTGCGTTTGTCAGGTTAATTCTGTACGCTAGCCGCCTCTTTATGCGCCCGCATCCCAAAAGGACGCTGCGCGCTAGACCGGTCGGCTCCCATAAGGGCCGGCAGCATTTCCCTCATCCATAGGGAAGCCCTCTCTAAATTCCGATTCAGCAGTGTGGTATTTCCTCAAATGAAAGTGTTGAAAAGCCAGGACATCCTGGCGCTGGGCTTTATGACCTTTGCCCTGTTCGTGGGCGCCGGCAACATCATCTTCCCGCCTATCGTCGGTCTGCAGTCCGGGCCGAGTGTCTGGATGGCGGCGCTGGGCTTCCTGGTTACCGCTGTGGGTCTGCCGGTGGTTACCGTCATCGCCCTGGCCAAGGTTGGCGGTGGTATGGACGCGTTGAGCAGCCCGATCGGCAAGATCGCCGGTGGCTTGCTTGCGGCGGCGGCGTATCTGGCGGTAGGGCCGCTGTTCGCTACCCCGCGTACCGCGACCGTTTCGTTCGAGGTGGGCCTGGCGCCGCTGACCGGCGAAAGCCCGCTGGCGTTGTTTCTCTACAGCTCGGTGTATTTCCTGGTGGTGTTCTTCGTTTCCCTGTACCCAGGTCGACTGCTGGACACCGTGGGGCGTTTCCTGGCCCCGCTGAAGATCATCGCGCTGGCCATCCTTGGCATCGCCGCGTTTGCCTTGCCGGCAGGGGATGTGGGCGTCGCTACCCCGGAATACGTCGCCGCTCCGTTCTCCCAAGGCTTTATCAATGGTTACCTGACCATGGATACCCTGGGTGCGCTGGTGTTCGGGATTGTCATCGTCAATGCCATCCGCTCCCGTGGCGTGGAGTCGCCGCAGTTGATCACCCGTTACGCGATCATTGCCGGGCTGATTGCCGGCGTGGGCCTGGCGCTGGTGTACATCAGCCTGTTCCGCCTGGGTTCGGGCAGCCATGCCATCGCCGCCGGTGCGAGCAACGGTGCGGCGGTCCTGCACGCTTACGTGCAATACACCTTCGGCTCCCTGGGCAGTGGCTTCCTTGCCGTGCTGATTTCCCTGGCGTGCCTGGTCACGGCCGTGGGCCTGACCTGTGCCTGCGCCGAGTACTTCAGCAAAGTCCTGCCGTTGTCCTACAAGACGCTGGTCGTGATCCTGGCGCTGTTCTCGCTGTTCGTATCGAACCTGGGCCTGACCAAGCTGATTGCATTCTCGATCCCCGTACTCACCGCGATCTACCCGCCGTGTATCGTGCTGGTGGCATTGAGCTTCTGTAAAGGCTTCTGGCAGGAGCAGGGGCGTATTGTCGGGCCGGTGATGCTGGTGTCCTTCATCTTTGGCTGCATCGATGCGCTTAAAGGCGCAGGCCTGGCGGATTGGCTGCCTGCCCAGCTGGCACACCTGCCGCTGAGTGAGCAAGGCCTGGCCTGGCTGGTGCCGTCGGTGATGATCCTCGCCGTGGCTGTGGTGATTGACCGTATGCTCGGCAAGCGCAGCGAAGCCATCGCCTGATCCACGGGTTTCGTGCTGCACTGAAATGCCCCGTATCAATCGATACGGGGCATTTTTTATACTTGTGAGGCAGCACCTTCTAAAGTTGAAACTCGGTCAGTCTTGGGCGGCTTGCGTCCACCCAGTGTCCGGGCTCATCACTTTTTCTTGTGTAATAGGACCCGCATGTCGTTCGTCGAAAACAATCAGATTCACTTGCTGGCTGCCCTCTGGTTCATCCTGTGCTGGGGCGGCTACACCCGATACGCCACTTGGAAAGCCCGCGACACTGCGTGTCTGGCCAGCGTGCTGCATCTGTATCGTGAAGACTGGATGCGCCGCATGCTGCTGCGGGACAACCGTATTGCCGATGCCAGCGTGATCGGCAACCTGGAGCGCAACGCTTCGTTCTTTGCCTCCAGTACCCTGATCATTCTCGCCGGGATTCTCACCGTGCTGGGCGCCTCGGAGCGTGCGGTGTCGCTGCTGGCGGACATTCCCATGGTGCAGCAGGCCTCCCAGGGCATGTCGGAAATCAAGCTGTTGTGCCTGGCGCTGGTGTTTGTCTACGCGTTCTTCACCTTCAGCTGGTGCATGCGTCAATACAACTTTGCGGCGGTATTGGTCGGGTCGGCGCCGATGATCGGTGAGCGCGATGTGTCGGAGCAGGAGCGCAAGGCATTTGCTTTGCGAGCGGCAAGGGTTATTTCCATGGCCGCCAACCAGTTCAACTTCGGCCTGCGCTCTTATTACTTCGGCATGACCATGCTCGCCTGGTTTGTCAGCCCCTGGTTGTTCATGTTGATGAGCAGCGGGGTTGTGCTGGTGTTGTACCGCCGGGAATTTCACTCAGACGTATTGCAGGTGATGGTTTATACGCCGACGCCTGAAGTGCCTAAAGAGGCGGTGTCTTAGTCGGTCACCGCGACGCCCACTTCGTGTCGGCAGAAAAAACAGCAGACAAAGTAAAGCCCGCTATAAGCGGGCCTTCTTTTTGCAGCGCTGCTAATTCAAACCCGGCGATTACTGCTTGGCAGGTTCTGCAGGGGTGGCAGGTGCAGCAGGTGCAGCAGGTGCGGCTTCTTTTGCAGCGGCGGCGTTCGATTCAGCCTGAGCTTTGGCGGCTTCGGCGTTTTCTTTCGCGGCGTCGTTCACTTTATCCTGTGCTTTAGCCATGTCTTTCTGAGCTTGCTCAGAATGGGCTGCAGCATCTTGGGCTTTGTCTTCGGATTTCTTGTCGCAGGCAGCGAGGCCGAGGGCAGCAGCCAACATCATGGAAATAGCTAAAGTCTTGCGCATGGGGTGTTTCTCCTTATTGAAGATATCTACTGGCCTTTCGAGCCTAAGGGGCCACCATTAGTTCCTTTTATCCTACAGATATATAAAGCTTTTCCTGCAAGGAACTTTCACCGCAGAGCTTCATCCGCCGTTTCCACACTAATAAGAGTCTGAAACCAATGACCGAAAACCCTTTGTTGGCACGCGCTACCCGCTTTATTTCAGCGCTGCGCCATTGCCAAGTGCTCGGTGTAAGCGTGCATGCCGCCAGTGAGGAGGGCATGACCCTGATATTGCCCTACGGCTCACATATCGTCGGCGATCCGCGCACGGGCGTGATACACGGCGGCGCGCTCACATCCCTGATGGACACCGCCTGCGGCATGGCCACGCTGTGCGTATTGCCCGAATTCGAGGTGTGCCCGACGCTGGATCTGCGCGTTGACTACATGCATCCCGCCGAACCGCATAAACCGGTGTATGGCTTTGCCCAATGCTACCGGGTGACGACCGACGTGATTTTTACCCGTGGCTTCGCGTATCAGGATGACCCGCAGCAGCCGATCGCCCATGTGGTCGGCACCTTCATGCGCATGGGCAAACGCCTCAAGGGCACGCAAGGGCTGGGCAGCGCGATCAAGGGAGAGCAGGCATGACACACCGATTCAAGACGCGTATCGAACAGGCCCATGCGCGAGGTGATTACACGGCGTTGCTCGACCTGATCCCCTATGCCAAGTTGATCGGCATCGAATGCACGCGGTTGGGCGACGAGTTGCTGTTTCGCCTGCCGGCCAGCCAGGACAACATTGGTAACCCGATATTGCCGGCGCTGCACGGCGGGGTGATTGCCGGCTTCATGGAGCTGTCGGCGGCCTTGCATCTGTTGGTGTTCACGGGCGCGCCCGGTGTGCCGAAGATCATCGACTTTTCCCTGGATTACCTGCGCGCCGGCCAGTTTCGCGACACTTACGCCAAATGCCAGGTATGGCGCCAGGGCCGGCGGGTGGCGAATGTGGCGGTCACGGCCTGGCAAAGCACAGCGGCGGAGCCGATTGCCACCGCTCGGGCACATTTCAAGATCGAGGAGGTGGAGCGCTCTTGAAATCCTGGTCTTAGCCCCCAACTTTGATGACAACCCGCCGCCAACCCTCAAGGGCGCGGCCACTGCCATCCAATTGGAGTTTGATGACCATGAGTGTGGAAACTCAAAAGGAAACCCTGGGCTTCCAGACCGAGGTGAAGCAACTGCTGCACCTCATGATCCATTCGCTGTATTCCAACAAGGAAATCTTCCTTCGCGAATTGATCTCGAACGCCTCTGACGCTGTCGACAAATTACGTTTCGAAGCCCTGTCCAAGCCTGAATTGATGGAAGGTGGCGCCGAACTGAAAATCCGTGTGAGCTTCGACAAGGACGCCAAGACCGTCACCCTCGAAGACAACGGTATCGGCATGAGCCGTGACGATGCGATCACCCACCTGGGTACCATCGCCAAATCCGGTACTGCCGACTTCATGAAGAACCTGTCGGGCGACCAGAAGAAGGATTCGCACCTGATCGGTCAGTTCGGCGTGGGCTTCTACTCGGCTTTCATCGTCGCCGACAAGGTTGAAGTGTTCAGCCGTCGCGCCGGTCTCGATGCGAGCGAAGGCGTGCACTGGGCTTCCAAAGGCGAAGGCGAGTTTGAAATCGCCACTATCGATAAAGCGGATCGCGGCACCCGCATTGTCTTGCACCTCAAGTCGGGTGAAGACGAGTTCGCTGACGGCTACCGTCTGCGCAACATCATCAAGAAGTACTCCGACCACATCGCTCTGCCGATCGAGTTGCCGAAAGAACAAGCGGCTGTCGAAGGTGAAGAGAAGCCTGCCCAGGAATGGGAAGTGGTCAACCGTGCCAGCGCCCTGTGGACTCGTCCTCGCACCGAAGTGAAGGACGAGGAATATCAGGAGTTCTACAAGCACATCGCCCACGATTACGAGAACCCGCTGAGCTGGAGCCACAACAAGGTCGAAGGCAAGCTGGAATACAGCTCGTTGCTCTACGTGCCGGCCCGGGCTCCGTTCGACCTGTACCAGCGTGAAGCGCCTAAAGGCCTCAAGCTCTACGTGCAGCGCGTGTTCGTCATGGATCAGGCGGAGTCCTTCCTGCCGCTGTACCTGCGCTTCATCAAAGGCGTGGTCGATTCCAACGACCTGTCACTGAACGTGTCGCGGGAAATCCTGCAGAAAGACCCGATCATCGACTCCATGAAGTCGGCGCTGACCAAGCGTGTCCTCGACATGCTGGAAAAACTGGCGAAGAACGAGCCTGAGCAATACAAAGGTTTCTGGAAAAATTTCGGCCAGGTCATGAAAGAAGGCCCGGCTGAAGATTTCGCCAACAAGGAAAAAATCGCCGGTCTGCTGCGCTTTGCCTCCACCCAGGGTGAAGACGGCGAGCAGGTGGTGTCCCTGGCCGAGTACCTGGCACGCGCCAAGGAAGGCCAGGACAAGATCTACTACCTGACCGGCGAAACCTACGCCCAGGTCAAGAACAGCCCGCACCTGGAAGTCTTCCGCAAGAAAGGCATCGAAGTGTTGCTGCTGACCGACCGTATCGATGAGTGGCTGATGAGCTACCTCAGCGAGTTCGACGGCAAGACCTTCGTCGACGTCGCTCGTGGTGACCTGGACCTGGGTAACCTGGACTCCGAAGAAGAGAAGAAAGAGGCCGAGGAAGTCGCCAAGGCCAAGGAAGGGCTGGTTGAGCGGATCAAGGCTGCCCTGGGCGATACCGTCAGCGAAGTACGGGTTTCCCATCGTCTGACCGACTCCCCGGCGATTCTGGCCATCGGCGAGCAGGACCTGGGCCTGCAGATGCGTCAGATCCTCGAGGCCAGCGGCCAGAAGGTTCCGGATTCCAAGCCGATCTTCGAATTCAACCCGGCTCACCCGCTGATCGAGAAACTCGACGGCGAGCAGAGCGAAGAGCGCTTTGGCGACTTGTCGCACATCCTCTTCGATCAGGCGGCCCTGGCGGCTGGCGACAGCTTGAAAGACCCGGCGGCCTATGTCCGTCGACTGAACAAGCTGCTGGTTGAACTGTCGGTTTAACACCGTGGTAGAAAAACCCGCTTCGGCGGGTTTTTTCGTTCTACTGCACCTCAAACTGGAGTAAATGATGAGCCAAGTCACTGTGCGTTCCGTGGTCTATCAGATTGATGGCCAGTCTTATGAAAGCCGCCTGGCATTCGATGCCAGCCATAAGGGGCCGTTGCCGGGCCTGCTGATGGCGCCGAACTGGATGGGGGTGAGTGCGGGTGCCGAAGAAATCGCCAAGCGTGTGGCCGGCCAGGGCTACGTGGTGCTGGTTGCCGACCTGTATGGCCAAGGCGTGCGCCCCTCGAACGGCGATGAGGCCGGCGCGGCGATGATGCCTTTGAAAAATGATCGCCCGCTGCTGAACAAGCGCATGCAGGCGGCCCTTGAGCAACTGAAAGGGCAGACCGAAGCCGCGGTGGATACGTCGAAACTGGCGACTTTCGGCTTCTGCTTCGGTGGTTGCTGCTCCCTGGAGCTGGCCCGCACGGGTGCGCCTTTGAAGGCGGCCGTGTCGTTCCACGGCACCCTCGATACGCCGAACCCAGCGGATGCGAAGAACATCAAGGGCTCGGTATTGGTGTTGCACGGTGCATCTGACCCATTGGTGCCGAAAGAGCAGCTACTCGCGTTCGAAGATGAAATGAACGCGGCCGGCGTGGATTGGCAGCTGTTGAGCTACGGCGGCGCGGTGCATTCTTTCACCGACCCTCACGCCAATGTACCGGGCAAGATGATGTACGACGTGAAGACCGCTGCCCGGGCTTTCCAGTCGATGCATAACTTGCTGGACGAAGTGTTCCAGCGGTAAAGCTGCTGGGTTGTTCCGACCTCGTCGGGGGTAAATCGAGCCATCGCACCGCCCCCGATGCCTACCTTACAGGCAATTCAATTCTCTCCGACTCCCCTGGCACCGTCGGCCAATCCCCGGCCGCCCAGCGCTGTCGAGCCTGTTCGATCCTCAAAGGATCACTCGCCACAAAATTCCAATTGATCCGTCGCGGTCCATCCAGCGGCGCGCCGCCAAACACCACCAAATGGCAATCGGTTTCGGCAGACAATGTCATCTGCTGACCGCTCGGCAACACCACCAGGCTGTGCACTTCCAGCGGTTCGTCGTCGAGCTTCGCATCGCCTTCCAGCACATACACCGCCCGTTCTTCGTGTTCATCCGGGACCAGCAGGGTGGTGGCCGTCTGCATCCGTACTTCGGCATACAGGGTTGGCGACAAGACAGGAACCGGCGAGTCGAGACAGAAACCGCTGCCGGCGATCAGGCGGATCTGGACGCCGAGGTTATCGCTCAACGGCAGGCTCGCGGCCGGGTGATGGCTGTAATGCCCTGGCCCGGTCTCGTGGTCCTTGGGCGAGGCCAGCCACACTTGCAGGCCATGCAGGCTGAACCCGCTGGCCTTGATTGCCTCGGGCGTACGCTCGACGTGGGCGATTGCGCTGCCGGCGGTCATCCAGCTGACATCGCCGGCCTGTACCACTTGATCCGAGCCCAGGCTGTCCTTGTGCTGCAAGGTGCCTTCAAACAGGTAGGTGAGGGTCGACAGCCCGATATGCGGGTGTTGGCGGATATTCATGCCGCTGCCCGGCGCATAGCGTGTGAGCAGCATATGGTCGAAAAATACAAAAGGCCCGACGCTGCGGCATTCGCGCGATGGCAGTGGACGCAGGATGGGTTGGCCTTCGACATCTTCGGGGCGAGGGTGGATCACGGTGAGGCGGGTCATGGTGCATCCCAGTCTGAGCGGGTTGGATGATGCTGAGCATAACCCGCTCGACGGGAAGTTGGTGCTATTGGCTGAAGGCGCCTTCCGATAGGCGGGTGTCAATGCTGATCTCGGCGGTGGTCATCAGCTTGTGTACCGGGCAACGATCGGCCACTCGGTGCAGCTCCTCGCGTTGCGCGTCGGTGAGTACGCCCTTGAGCGTGAGTTTGACGTTGAGCTGGTATTTGCCCTTTTGCTCTTCACTGGCGTCGTGGGTGACTTCCACGGTGACGCCGGTGAGCGGGATGCCTTTTTTCTGCGCGTAAAGCTTGAGGGTCAGGGCTTTGCACGAGGCCAGGGCTGCGTCGAAATAATCATGGGGTGAGGGCGCCGAATCGTCGCCGCCCAGGCTTTTGGGCAAGTCGGTAAATAGCTCGTGGTTGTCGATGTTGAGGCTATGACGGAAGTTGTCGGTGTTCAGTGTGTTTACGATAACGGGCATGGCAAACCTCACAGGGTCGCAGGATGAAGGGCATGCAGTTATAGAACATCCTGGCACTTGAGTGTTCCAGGTTTTTTCGTGGCGGCTGGGTTTTGGTGTGCTGGCGCTGTCATCCGTGTTGGATGCCGAGTCACCCAGCGCCCGTAGCGCATAAAAAAGCCCCGAACCAGTCGGGGCTTTTCAGGTGATCAACCTGCGGGGCTTACTGGCCCTGCCAGCGTTTCAGTACCAGGGTGGCGTTGGTGCCACCGAAGCCGAAGCTGTTGCTCATCACGGTGTCGATCTTGGCGTTTTCAACGGTCTTGGTCAGGATCGGCATATCGGCGACGACCGGGTCGATCTCGTCGATGTTGGCCGAACCGGCCATGAAGTTGCCTTCCATCATCAGCAGGCAGTAGATCGCCTCGTGAACGCCGGCGGCGCCCAGGGAGTGACCTGACAGACTCTTGGTGGAGCTGATGGCCGGAGCCTTGTCGCCGAATACCGCACGTACGCCTTCCATTTCCTTGGCGTCGCCGACCGGAGTCGAAGTGCCGTGGGTGTTCAGGTAGTCGATTGGGGTATCAACGGTGGACATGGCCATCTGCATGCAACGGATGGCGCCTTCACCGCTTGGGGCAACCATGTCGTAGCCGTCGGAAGTGGCGCCGTAACCGACGATTTCCGCGTAGATCTTCGCACCACGGGCCAGAGCGTGTTCCAGCTCCTCGACCACCACCATGCCGCCACCGCCGGCGATGACGAAACCGTCACGCTTGGCGTCATAGGCGCGGGAGGCTTTTTCCGGGGTTTCGTTGTACTGGGTGGACAGTGCGCCCATGGCGTCGAACAGGAATGACTGGCTCCAATGTTCTTCTTCACCGCCGCCGGCGAACACGATGTCCTGTTTGCCCAGCTGGATCTGCTCAACGGCAGTACCGATGCAATGAGCACTGGTGGCACAGGCGGAGGAGATCGAATAGTTCACGCCCTTGATCTGGAACGGCGTGGCCAGGCAGGCGGAAACGGTGCTGCCCATGGTCCGCGTGACACGGTAAGGGCCAACACGCTTGACGCCTTTTTCGCGCAGGATATCCAGCGCTTCCATCTGGTTCAGGGTCGATGCGCCGCCGGAGCCGGCGATCAGGCCGGTACGTACGTTGGACACCTGGTCTTCGCTCAGGCCGGAGTCGGCGATCGCGTCTTTCATGGCCAGGTAGGCGTAGGCGGCAGCGTGGCCGACGAAGCGATAGATCTTGCGATCGATCAGTTCTTCGAGGGGCAGGTCGATGGAGCCGGAAACCTGGCTACGCAGACCCATTTCGGCATACTCCGGGTTGAAGCGGATGCCAGGGCGACTTGCACGCAGGTTAGCGGTGACGGTCTCTTTGTCATTGCCCAGGCAAGAAACAATGCCCAGACCAGTGATAACGACGCGGCGCATGCGGATAACCCTTAAAAGTTGTCAGTGGAAGTGAATACGCCGACCCGAAGGCCTTCGGCAGTATAGATCTCGCGACCGTCGACAGTCACCGAACCGTCGGCGATGGCCAGGTTCAGCTTGCCCTTGAGGACGCGCTTGATTTGAATGTTGTAGGTGACTTTCTTGGCGGTCGGCAGGACCTGGCCAAAGAATTTCACTTCGCCCGAACCCAGGGCGCGACCGCGACCTGGCAGGCCTTGCCAGCCAAGGTAAAAACCGACCAGTTGCCACATGGCGTCGAGGCCCAGGCAGCCTGGCATGACCGGGTCACCTTCGAAGTGGCAGGCGAAGAACCAGAGGTCCGGGGTGATATCCAGCTCGGCGACCAATTCACCTTTGCCGTACTTGCCGCCTTCTTCGCTGATATGGGTGATGCGATCCACCATCAGCATGTTCGGGGCGGGCAGTTGCGCGTTACCTGGGCCGAACAGCTCACCGCGACTGCAGCGCAGCAGATCTTCCCGGGTAAAGGCGTTTTGTTTGGTCATGCGAGCTCCTCAATAATCCCATGCGGCAGGGTAGGGTCAATCTTCCCGAACCGAATGAAGCGTTCATGCCTCATAGCGGCAGCCTACACATAGACTATTGCGTTGTAGTGAAAGTCACAGCGTCAAGGCACTCAATGTACACTTGTTCACTGAAATTTTAAACCGGGCCTGTTTATCAGCCCGTTTGGGTGCCTAAGACTGCCGCACTTTCGTGTTTCACGCCAGTCGCAGTTGGCTGATGGCGCGGCGCTATTGCACCCAGCGTTGCAGGATTTGCTGCAAATCCGTGCGTTTGAATGGCTTGGCCAGGTAATCGTTCATTCCAGCTGCCAGGCAGGCTTCGCGGTCACCCTGCAAGGCATTGGCCGTCAGGGCGATGATCGGCAAGTCGGCGCAGCCGGGCAACTGGCGGATTTGTCGGGTCGCTTCGTAACCGTCGATCAGTGGCAGGCGGCAGTCCATCAGGATGGCGGTGAAAATCAGGCTCTCGGCACTGCGGATCGCCTCGGCGCCGTCGGTGGCCAGGCTCACTTCAAAACCCAGGCTGCGCAGCATGGCTTCGACCACGGTACGATTGACCGGGTTGTCTTCCACCAGCAGTACGTGTCGTCCATCACCGGCGCTGGCTTTGCCGTCGGCGTCGGGGGCTAGCGCCGGCAGGCTTTTCTGATCGATGGCCAATGGAATTTCCAGGGTAAACACCGAGCCTCGGCCTTCCTCGCTTTGGGCGCGCAAGGTGCCCCCCATGCGTTCGGCCAGCGTGCGGGCGATGGGCAGCCCAAGGCCGGTGCCGCCGTAACGTCTTGAAATGGAACTGTCGGCTTGCTGGAATGCGTTGAACATCATTTCCAGGCGTTCGGGGGAGATCCCGATACCGCTGTCGCGCACGGTGCAGGTGAACCACACCAGTTCATGATCAAGGGTTTGCCAATGCGGCTCGACGGTCACGGTGCCGTGTTCGGTGAATTTCAGCGCGTTGCCGATCAGGTTCACCAGAATTTGCCGGATACGCGTCGGGTCACCCCGCACCTGCAGTGAGTCCATGCCCAGGGGAATGGGCAGTTCCAGGGCCAGGCCGCGTTGCTGGGCGCTGTGCTGGAAAGCTTGGGCGCAGCTGCTGATCAAGTCCGCCAGGTTGAACGAGATATGTTCCAGCTCCAGCGCGGCGCGTTCGATGCGCGAGAAGTCGAGGATGTCGTTGATGACCTTGAGCAGATGTTCGGTGGACTCGGAGGCCAGCGCCGCATACTCGGTCTGCTCCTCGGTCATTTCGGTGGTTTCCAGCAGTTGCAGCATGCCCAGCACACCGTTCATGGGGGTGCGCAATTCGTGGCTCATCATCGCCAGGAAGTCCGACTTGGCGTTGTTCGCGCGTTCGGCCTCTTCGCGGGTCTGGATCAACTGCGCCATCGCTTGTTCTTGTTCGCGGCTGGCCTGGTTGAGGCCTTCGGCGAGGTTGTTGATATGGCGTGACAGGTCGCCCAGCTCGGAATCATCGACAATCGGCAGGGGCGTCTTGTAGTCGCCTTGCTGGATGGCTTTGACCGCGTGGCCCATCGCGCTGATCGGCTGCGACAGGCTGGCGGCCAGGCGGCGCGCGAGCAGGAAGGTAAACAGCAGGGCGAAGAGGGCGAGGATGCCGGCCTTGAACAGGATCTCCTGCTGGCGCTGGCTGAAGGCATCGTTGGACATGCCGACGATCACCCGGCCAAGGTAATCCGCCCGTGGCGCCTTGGGTTCGTTGAGGTTGTCCTGGAAAAAGTCCGTGCCCAGCTGGATATGCTGCAGGCGGATCGGCGCCTGGAACACCTTCACCGACAGTGAGCGGTCGTGTTTTTCGGTCGGTTGCTCAACGTACACCAGAATGTTTTCGGCGCTGTCCTGGATTTCCAGGAAGCGCACGTGGGGCGTGGCCAAGGTGGCGCGCAGCAGGCTCTCGAGCACGTCATTGTTGCCGGAAATCACCCCGTACTCGGTCGCCGGTGCGAGCTGGTTGGCGATCAGCTGGCCGGTATGGTCCAGTTCCTGGCGCAGGTCCTGGATACGCACGAAGGTAAAGAAACTGATCAACAGCAAGGTCAGCAACAAGGCCGGGCCCAGGGTGATGAGCTGGGTGCGGGTGTTGATATCCCAACGACGACGCAAGGTCATGGGCGTTTTTCTCCTTCGGCCAATCGGGCGGCGACGTCGGATTCGTCAACCTGTTCGATGCCCAGTGAGCGCGCGACTTGCGGGTTGCCCACGACTTTGAAGTGTTCCGGGTACAACGAGCGTGGCCAGTTGGCCGGTGAATGGTCCAGCAGCCGGTCGAGCACATCGAGCCAGTCGGTCTGGTCGCTGTAGGTGCTGGCCAGGCTGCCGGCCTTGACGAAGCCGGCGTTGGGCCCCACCAGCGGCAATTGTTGGGCGTAGCTGCTGAGCAACAGGTTCTTCACGGTTTTCGGGTTGTACAGTTGCGGGTCGTCGAGCCCCAGCAGGACATCGCTGTTCTTGAACAGGTTTTGCAGTGGCCGGCTGTCATTGATGTTGTCCCAGCGCTGCGGCACGATTTCCAGGCCTATGGGCGCTGCGTATCGGGTCAATTCGGGTAGCAGGAACTCACTGTCGGTGCCGTAGAGCACGCCGATGCGGCGGGCCTGAGGCAAAATCTGCGCGATCAGGTGCAACTGGCGCTCCAAGGGTGGGTCGCTCCACAACAGGCTGATTTTGGCCGGGTGCGTGGTGCCCAGGCGCTGCCGGGCTTGCAGGCGGCTGATACGCAGCACCAGGGTGGGTGGGCCCTGGGAGTCCTGCAGGCGCCAGTCGAGGCCGGGCAGGTCGAGCAGGATCAGGCGAGTGGCGGCGGGCAACTGGTTCGGTGTCGGCATGTTTTTGAGCGGGGTGAAGGTCACGTGGTCTTCGGGGCGTTGCCGGGCCAGGGCCTGGGCGAACGCTTGCACGCCGGCACCGTCTTCGGCGGCGGTGAGCAGGATGTCGGCGCTCCTGGCCTGCGTCGTCAACAGCAGGCACACCAGCAGCAGGCCGCGCCGCCACAGCCTTGAGAAGAAGGCGGTCATCCGTGACTGATCGGCCATGTCAGAATTCCAGCTCCGCGCTGAAGTAGAGGACATGACGACTGTCGTAGTTGTTATCGGCCCAGGTGGTGGGCTGGTTATCCAGGCGTTGTTGCAGCATGCCGGCCAGCTCCACGTTGGCTTTGCCCAGGGCAATGCGCTTGGCCACCCGCAGGTCGACCCGTTCGAAGCGATATTGGTTGAGTGCGTCGTCGCCATAGTAGAACAGCGCACTGGACCAGCCGTGGCCCCATTCACGCAGCCAGCCGGCCGAGCCGCTGTTACGTGCGGTTTGTGCCTTGTCCAACGGGTTGCTGGCGCTGGCATCGACATAAGCATAGGTGAGCCGCAGGCGGTCGGCGTTGCTCATGCGCCAATCGAACTGTGACTCGGCACCGGTGAACCGTGAGCTGTTGGCGTTGCTGGCAATGTATTGGTTGTTGCGCAGCGGTGAGCTGATCATGTCAGTGATTTCGTCGTAGAACAGTTTCACGTCGACATTCAGCCCGAGGTCGGCAAAGAAGCCGTTGTAGCCCAGCTCTCGCGAGCGCATCAACTCTTTATCGAGGTTGCCAGGGCCGCGCGTCACCACAAAATATTGCCCCGAATTCTGCCCGTAGGCCGGGGAGCTGAGGTTGGTGACGCGGTAGCTCCAGTTGACGTTGTTCTCGAACATGTCCGGTGAGCGGATCGCTTCGGAATACACCGCTCGCAAGCCATGGCGCGGGTTGATCAGGTAGTTGACTGCTATTCGTGGCGTCAGCGAGTTGCCGCTCAAGTGGGTGTCTTCGTACATCGCCCCACCCTGCACCAGCCAGTGTTCGCTGGCGCGCCACTCCAGATGGCCGAACAGGCGCCAGGTGGTGTCGTCCAGGGTGCCATTGAAATAGGTGTCGGAGTCGGCGCGGTCGTAGCGGTAGTTCATACCGCTGACCAGGCGCAGGCTATCGGACAGGCTGAGGGTGTCCTGGATCTCCAGGTCGTAACGGCTTTCTCGAGTACTTTGATCGATATCGCCGCAGACCGGGTCTTTGCCGCCGCTACCCCATTGCTGCAAGACCTGCTTGGCCAGGGCCTGTTCGGCGTCGCTGCCGGGCGGCAGGTTTTCCGGGGTGTAGGCGTTCATGTGCCGGGCCAGCAACTCGGCATAGTTGGGGTTGATTTGCCAGAGGCGGGTCAGCTCCGGGCTGAATGAGACCTTGGCATCACAGGCTTTCCAGACCTGCTGGCGGTCCCATTGCTGGGCCGAGCCTTGAACATACAAGCTGTGCTCGGGGTTGATATCGATGTTCCAGCGCAGAGAGGTGGCATAGTCCTTGGCGGTAACGTCGGAGTTCGTACCGCCTTCGGTAATCCCGGCAAATACCGGGCTGTAGGTATAAGGACGCTGGTTGGACCCTTCCTTGGCGTTCAATTGCCAGTCGATGCTCTGCTGCGCGTTCAGGCTCTGGCTCACGGCCAGGCTGAAGCGACTGAGGCGCCGGCCGTCACGGCGATCGGCGCCGGCGGCATCGCTGTCAAACCCATCATCCTGTTGCCCGGACAGCGACAGGCGCAGGTCGCCGGTCTCCCATCCCGCGCCCTGGCTGGCGTAGAAATCGTTGATCCCGCGTGCGCCACGGATGACTTTGACCCGTGAACCATGGCTGTTGGCCGGTGACCGCGTGAGGATGTTGACCACCGCCATCAGTGCATTGGCGCCATAGCTGACGGTGTTGGGGCCGCGGAACACCTCGATGCGCTCGATGTCTTCCATGGCCACCGGAATATCGCTCCAGTCCACGGTGGCCAGGCCGGCGCGGTACACCGAGCGCCCGTCGATCAACACCTGCATGCGCCGTGCATCGCTGGCACTGGTGCCGTGATAGTTCACCGCCGCCTGGTTGCCGGTGGTGTAGCCGACCATCATCCCGGGCACCAGGCGCAGCAATTCGGCGATGTCCCGTGCGCCGCTGGCCTTGATCAACTCGCTGTCGATCACCGTCATGCTGCCGGGTACGGCGGCAGCGGATTGCTTGAGGCGTGTGGCGGTCAATACCTGCGGCAGCGGCTGGCCGTCCAGGAACAGATCGTCGGCCAGCGCGGGGGCGCTGCACAACAGCATCAACAACAGCGATGAGCGAGGAGGAGGGCCCAGATACACGGCGCGGCCTTGATAATGACGAATAGCCGCCCATGTTAACTGAGGTGGGGCCATTTGCCAGTCGTCGAACTTGCAATTACTTCACGTATATGTGGCATTTTCCGACAAGCATGGGAATTGATGCGGGGGCTGGCCGCAAGCGGGTCGCCCCGTATAATGCCGCTATCGCCACTGGTATGGATTAACGGATTGCATATGACTGAACAGCGCCCTATTGCGGTCCTGGGAGGCGGAAGTTTTGGTACCGCCGTGGCTAACCTGCTGGCTGAGAACGGCCACGCGGTGCGCCAGTGGATGCGCGATCCCGAGCAGGCCGAGGCCATCCGCGTGCATCGGGAAAACCCCCGTTACCTTAAAGGCATCAAGATTCATCCGGCGGTGGAACCGGTCACGGACCTGCTGGAGACCCTCACTGACTGCGACCTGTGCTTCGTCGCATTGCCGTCCAGCGCCTTGCGCTCGGTGCTGGCGCCCCACGCCGAACGCCTGGCAGGCAAGCTGCTGGTCAGCTTGACCAAGGGTATCGAGGCGCACACGTTCAAGCTGATGAGCGAAATCCTCGAAGAGATTGCGCCCCAGGCACGTATCGGCGTGCTCTCCGGGCCGAACCTGGCGCGGGAAGTCGCCGAGCACGCGCTGACGGCCACCGTGGTGGCCAGTGAAGATGAAGCGCTGTGCGAGCGCGTGCAGGCGGTCCTGCATGGCCGTACGTTCCGTGTTTACGCCAGTGGCGATCGTTTTGGTGTTGAGCTGGGCGGTGCGCTCAAAAACGTTTACGCGATCATCGCCGGCATGGCGGTGGCCCTGGGCATGGGCGAGAACACCAAGAGCATGCTGATTACCCGTGCCCTGGCCGAGATGACCCGCTTTGCGGTGAACCAGGGCGCCAACCCGATGACATTCCTGGGCCTGGCCGGGGTCGGGGATTTGATCGTCACCTGTTCGTCGCCCAAGAGCCGCAACTATCAAGTCGGTTTTGCCTTGGGCCAGGGTTTGAGCCTGGACGACGCCGTTACGCGCCTGGGGGAAGTGGCCGAGGGCGTCAACACCCTCAAAGTGTTGAAGGCCAAGGCCCAGGAAGTCGGTGTGTACATGCCGTTGGTCGCTGGGCTGCACGCGATCCTGTTTGAAGGGCGCACCTTGAACCAGGTCATCGAGTTGCTGATGCGGGCTGAGCCGAAAACCGATGTCGACTTTATTTCCACCAGTGGTTTCAACTGAGGAACGCGTCATGAACGATCCGAAAGCAGCGCCCAAGTACGAATCCATCGTCCTGCGTATTGTGTGGATGCTGGTATTTGCCCTGGTGTGGCAAGTGGCGCAGTTCCTGCTCGGCGCGCTGGTGCTGGTGCAACTGATCTATCGCCTGGTCTACGCCGCGCCGAACCTGGGCCTGATGAACTTCGGTGACAGCCTCAGCCAGTTCCTGGCGCAGATCGGCCGTTTCGGCAGCTTCCACACTGAGCAAAAGCCTTGGCCATTCGCCGATTGGCCGACGCCGCGTGCACCGGAAGGCGAAGCCGCCCACAGCGTGCCGCCGGCACCGCATCCGGTACGTGATGAAGAGCCAAAACTGTGAAACTGTGGATCTTGCGGCACGGTGAAGCCGAAGGCTATGCGCCCACCGACGCCGAGCGCAACCTGACCGAACATGGCCGCGCCGAAGTGTTGCGCAGTGCTGCGCACCTGATCGGCCAGCCCCTCGGCGCGATCATCGCCAGCCCATATGTGCGGGCGCAGCAGACCGCGCAGCTGGTTCGCGAGGCGCTGGGTTTCACGCCCGATATCCGTACGGTGCCGTGGCTGACACCCGAAGGCAACCCGCTGCGGGTGCTGGAAAAGCTCGACACCGATGACAATGTGCTGCTGGTCAGTCACCAGCCTTTGGTGGGCTGCCTGATCAGCTTCCTGCAGCATGGTCATCAGCGCCAACCGCAACCGATGCATACCGCCAGCCTGGCGGAGCTGGAAGGTGATTTTCCGCTGGCGGGGCTGATGAACCTGGTCAGTGTGAAGAACCCGTAGGAAAAGTGATCGCTGCTGTGTGTGCTATATAGTCAACCAAGCAAGTGCTTGGTTGGCTATCATCCGGTCACACAAAGGAGCGCGTCCCATGCCAGTCGCTTTTCGTTTGCCGTTGCAGGTCTTCTTCGAACGTGAAGCGCGGCATCCGCGCAAACCCTTTCTCGTGCAGCCCATCGGCGGGGGCGAGGTGCAAACCCTGACCTGGGGCGACGTCGGCCATCAGGCCCGGTGCGCCGCACACTGGCTGCGTGCTCGGGCGTTGCCGCAAGGCTCGCACATTGCCCTGATCTCGAAAAACTGTGCGCACTGGATCATCGCCGACCTGGCGATCTGGATGGCCGGGCATGTCTCGGTGCCGTTGTACCCGAACCTGACGGCCGACTCCGTGGCCCATGTGCTGACCCATTCCGAGGCGGCATTGGTGTTGATCGGCAAGTTGGACGACTGGCCGGCCATGGCGCCCGGTATCCCGGCCGGTTTGTCGACTGTCCATCTGCCGCTGGCCCCGGCCGGCGACTTCGATTTCACTTGGGCCGATCTGCTGGCCTGTTCACCCATTCAAGATAACCCCGAATCCGACGCCACCCGCTTGGCCACGATCATTTATACCTCCGGCACCACCGGCTTGCCCAAGGGTGTGATGCAAACCTTCGGCGCCTTGGGCTTCGCCGCCACCCGTGGCACCGAGTTGTTTGGCCTGGGGGAGGACGACCGGCTGCTGTCGTACCTGCCGTTGTGCCACGTGGCGGAGCGCATGTTCGTCGAACTCGCGTCAATTTATACCGGGCAAACGGTATTTTTCGCTGAAAGCCTCGAGACCTTTCTGACCGACCTGCGCCGGGCCCGGCCGACAGCGCTGTTCGGAGTGCCGAGGATCTGGACCAAGCTCCAGATGGGGGTGTATGGCAAGGTTTCACAAAAGCGTCTGGACCGGCTGTTGCGCCTGCCTTTCATCGGGCCATTTGTAGGCCGCAAGGTGCTGTCGGGTCTGGGCCTGGACGCCCTGCGTATTGCGCTATCCGGTGCGGCGCCGGTGCCTGAGGCGCTGCTGCGTTGGTATCAGCGGCTGGGGCTGGATGTGCTCGAGGTGTACGGCATGACGGAAAGCTGTGGCTATTCCCACGTATGCCGCCCCGGGCAACAGACACTGGGCTGGATCGGCCTGCCATGCCCTGGGGTGGAAGTGCGCATCGACCCGTTGGGCGAAGTGCAGGTGCGCAGCGGCGCGACCATGCTCGGCTACTTCAAGGACGCGCAGAAAACCGCCGAGACCCTCACCAATGACGGTTTTCTGCGCACCGGCGACAAGGGTGAGCAGGACGCGGCCGGCCGCTTGCGCCTGACCGGGCGGCTCAAGGAGATCTTCAAGACCAGCAAGGGTAAATATGTGGCCCCGGCACCGATTGAAAACCGCCTGGCCGAACATCCACGCATCGAGCAGGTGTGCGTGGTCGGCGAAGGGCTGAGCGCGCCGATAGGTTTATGCGTACTCGCGGCGGCGGGCGAGGAGCGTCAGGCCCTGCGCGATAGCCTGGAACGCTGGTTGGAACAGGTCAACCAGGCCCTGGACAAGCCTGAGCGTCTGCGCCAACTGGTGGTGGTCAAAGACAACTGGGCCGTCGAAAACGGTTTCCTGACCCCGACCCTGAAGATCAAGCGCAGTGTGATCGAATCGACCTATGGTGCTCAATTGCATGCTTGGAGCGAGCGCGGCGAATCGATTCTGTGGCAGGATTAGGGGCGTAATAAAATCAATAAGGACACTGCTATGAGCTTGTGGCGCACCCAACCCAATATCGAGCAACTCAACAGCCTGCAGAAAAACACCATCGGTGAGTTGCTGGATATTCGTTTCGAAAGCTTCGACGACGAGTCACTCACCGCCAGCATGGTGGTCGACCATCGCACCCATCAGCCGTACGGCCTGCTGCACGGCGGCGCGTCGGTGGTGCTGGCGGAGAGTATCGGCTCCATGGCGGCCTACCTGTGCATCGATCCGAGCAAATTCTATTGCGTGGGCCTTGAGATCAATGCCAACCACTTGCGCGGCGTGCGCAGCGGGCGAGTGACGGCGGTGGCGCGAGCCATCCATATCGGCCGTACGACCCAGGTGTGGGACATCCGCCTGACGGCCGATGACGGCAAGACCAATTGCGTCTCGCGCCTGACCATGGCCGTGGTGCCGCTGGGCGAGAACCCGCCGGTGCGATAGACATGGCGTGAGTGTCATCATTCCTGGCAGTTACAGTCATTGCTGTACGGCTTGGGGCTGGTGACAATCCACTTCTGTTTCTGTAGATGAGTCCGGTATGTCGCAGCACGTGTTTTTTGCCCACGCCAATGGTTTTCCTTCGGCCACCTACGGCAAGTTGTTTGCCGCCCTGGCCCCGGAATATACGGTGGCTCACTTGCCGCAGCACGGCCACGACCCGCGATTTCCAGTGGATGACAACTGGCGCAACCTGGTGGACGAGTTGATCCACCACTTGGAGCAGCAACCGCAGCCGGTGTGGGGTGTCGGGCACTCCCTCGGTGGGGTGTTGCACCTGCACGCGGCCATGCGTTGCCCGCAGTTGTATCGCGGTGTGGTGATGCTGGATTCGCCGGTGCTGACGCGTGCCGACCGCTGGGTGATCCGCGCCGCCAAGCGCTTGGGGTTCATCGATCGCCTGACCCCGGCCGGGCGCACCCTGGGCCGGCGTGAAGAGTTCAGCGACCTGGACGCCGCGCGCAACTACTTCGCCGGTAAAACCCTGTTTCGCGGGTTCGACCCTGACTGTTTTGATGCCTACCTGCAACATGGCCTGCAACAGGTGGGCGATCGCCTGCGCCTGCGCTTCGACCCCGCCACCGAAATCAGCATTTATCGAGGCGTGCCCCACACCAGCCCGGGCCAGGTGCGCCAGTTGAAGGTGCCGCTGGCGGTGGTGCGTGGACGCCAGAGCCGGGTCGTGATGCGTCACCATGCCAGTGGGGTTGACCGCCTGCCCATGGGCGAAATGCTCACCATGCCCGGCGGGCACATGTTTCCCCTGGAGCGGCCGCAGGACACCGCAGCCTTGATCAAGAACCTGTTCTCCCGCTGGGAAGCCCGTGAGCGCAGTTGCGCATGAGTACGCCGGTCGAAGAGGTTCGCCTCAGCTTGCCGCATATTGAGTTGGCGGCGCATCTGTTCGGGCCCGAAGACGGTCTGCCGGTGATCGCCCTGCATGGCTGGCTGGACAACGCCAACAGCTTTGCGCGGCTGGCGCCGAAACTGCAGGGCTTGCGCATCGTCGCGCTGGATATGGCGGGGCACGGTCATTCGGCGCACCGTCCTGCGGGGGCCGGTTATGCCTTGTGGGATTACGTGTTTGACGTGCTGCAAGTCGCCGAACAGCTGGGTTGGAAACGTTTTGCATTACTTGGCCATTCCCTCGGCGCCATCGTCTCCTTGGTGCTCGCAGGCGCCTTGCCGGAGCGGGTGACGCACCTGGGGTTGATCGACGGCGTGATCCCGCCGACCGCCACCGGTGAGAACGCGGCGGAGCGATTGGGCATGGCGTTGCAGGCGCAATTGAACCTGCAGGGCAAGCGCAAGCCGGTCTACAGCACCCTGGACCGGGCGGTTGAAGCGCGGATGAAAGGTTTGGTCGCAGTCAGTCGCGAGGCCGCCGAATGGCTGGCCCAGCGCGGTTTGATGCCCGTGCCGGGCGGCTACACCTGGCGCACCGACAGCCGATTGACCCTGGCTTCGCCGATACGACTGACCAATGAGCAGGCGATGGCTTTCGTGCAACGTGTGGCTTGTCCTGCACAGTTGGTGGTCGCGGCTGACGGCATGTTGGCGAAACATTCCGAATTGCTTTCTCAGCTACCCTTTACGGTGACCACGCTGCCGGGGGGCCATCATTTGCACCTGAACGATGAGCCCGGTGCGGCTCTTGTTGCAGACTGTTTCAATCGGTTCTTCTCCACGCCTTGACTTGGCGGGGTCAACTGCCGAGGCTGGGCGGATTGAAAGGGAGTCAACCATGAACCATCTTGAAACTGCTGCGACCTCCAATGGCCAGGGCTCAATCATCCGATGAGCCTGCGTGAAGGATGTATACGTGCCCTCGGGCTGTGCTGCTTCAGCCCCTTGGTGTTCGCCGCCGATGTGCCGGGCAGCCAGGATCTGCCGGCAGTGTCCCGCCAGGTCGACGCGCAGATCGTCGATTACCGCCCCGCTGAAGCCAGGGAGCGCATCTACCCCATGGGGGCGATCCGCAAGATCAGCGGCCAGTTGCGCTACGAGGGCCAAGCCACCGCGCGCGGCCAAGCCACTGCGATTACCTATGAACTGCCCGCCGAGCACACCTCCAGCGCCGCCTTTACCGCGACCCGCGAAGCGTTGCAGGCCAAGGGCGCGCAGCTGTTGTTCTGGTGCCAGGCCCGCGATTGCGGTGAAAGCAGCCTGTGGGCCAATGAAGTGTTCGGCAACGCCAAGCTGGTCGGCGCCGATGGCCAGCAGGAATACCTGCTGTTACGGCTGGCGGCGCCGCAGGACAACTCCCTGGTGGCGCTGTACGGCATCACTCGGGGCAACCGTCGTGCCTATCTGCATGTGGAACAGCTGGACGCCAGTGCGCCCCTGGGTGACTTGCTGCCCACTTCGGCAACCTTGCTTCGTGAGCTGAAAAGCACCGGCGAGCTGGATTTCCCTGCACTGGGGAGCGAACCCGATCCGGCCTGGCTCACCTTGATCTCCCGTGGCTTGAACCTGGACGCCACCTTGCGTGTCAGTTTGACCGGGCCAACGGCCGAAGCCTGGCGCCAGGGCCTGATCGACAGCGGTGTGCGTGCCGCACGCATGGAAACCGGCACCGGTGACGCTAAGGGTTTGCACCTGCATCTGATACGCTGACCGTCACCAGGCGAACGGACCCGCGCCGTTCGCCTAAGCTCTCCTCCTACAGCCTTATTCTCGAGATACCCGATGCTCAATAACGATCGCCTGCTGGTGCAAATCCTGCTGCTGGTGCTGTTCGGTGCCAGCTTCTGGGTGATGGCGCCATTCTGGTCGGCGCTGTTCTGGGGCGCAGTGCTGGCGTTCGCCAGCTGGCCGCTGATGCGTTTGCTCACCCGCTGGCTGGGGGGGCGCGAGTCCCTGGCTGCCGGCATCCTGACCCTGTGCTGGATGCTGTTGGTGGCGGTGCCGCTGGTGTGGCTGGGCTTCAACCTGGCCGATCATGTGCGTGATGCGGTGGGCCTGATCAAGGATATCCAGGTCGACGGCCTGCCGGCAGCACCCGCTTGGCTGAACTCAATCCCCTTTGTCGGCGAGCGCCTGGTGGCGACCTGGGACAGCATCGACCAGCAGGGCGCGGCGCTGATGGTCAGCATCAAGCCTTATCTGGGCCAGGTCGGCAATTGGCTGCTGGCGCGCAGCGCGCAGATCGGCGGCGGCATCCTTGAGTTGACCCTCAGCCTGGTGTTCGTGTTCTTCTTCTACCGGGATGGGCCTCGGCTGGCGGTGTTTGTGCACCGTCTGCTGGAGCGTTTGATCGGCGAGCGGGCCGGTTACTACATCGAACTGGTGGCAGGCACCGTACAACGGGTGGTCAATGGCGTGATCGGCACCGCAGCGGCTCAAGCCTTGCTGGCACTGATCGGTTTCCTCATCGCCGGCGTGCCTGGCGCGCTGGTGCTGGGCATCGTCACGTTCCTGCTCAGCCTGATTCCCATGGGGCCACCGCTGGTGTGGATTCCGGCGACCGCCTGGCTGGCCTGGAAAGGGGATTACACCTACGCGGTGTTCCTCGGGGTGTGGGGCACGTTCATCATCAGCGGCGTGGACAACGTGCTCAAGCCGTACCTGATCAGTCGAGGCGGCAACCTGCCATTGGTGATTGTGCTGCTGGGGGTGTTCGGCGGCTTGATTGCGTTTGGTTTCATCGGCCTGTTTATCGGCCCGACCTTGCTGGCGGTGGCCTACAGCCTGCTGACGGATTGGAGTGCGACCCAGGCGCAGGGGCGTCGCGAAGACAACCCCCGTTAAATCCTCGGCAACCACATCACGGCGGTCAAGCCACCGCCTGGCGTGTCTTCCAGGCTGAGGTGGCCGCCGAGACGCTCCACCGCTTCCTTGGCAATCGTCATGCCCAGGCCGACCCCGCCGGAGTTGCGGTTGCGCGAGCCCTCCAGGCGAAAGAACGGTTCGAAGACCGCCTCGCGCTTGTCGGCAGCAATCCCGGGGCCGTGGTCGATCACACGGATCACCAGGGCCTCGCGGCTGTCCGCCAACTCCACGCGTGCGGTGCCGGCATAGCGCAGGGCGTTGTCGATCAGGTTGTTCAGGCAAGAACGCAGGGCCATCGGCTGTACCTGCAACGGCGCACAGGTGCCGGCGAACTGCACGTCGGAGCCTTGGTCCTGGGCATTTTCGCTGAGGGATTCGACCAGCGCCTGTACGTCGAGCCAGTGCCGGGTTTCGCTGGTGCGCTGTTCGTGCAGGTAGCTTAAGGTCGCGTCGAGCATGCCGATCATGTCGTCCAGGTCCTGGCGCATCTGACCTTGCAATTTGGTGTCTTCGATCTGCTCCAGGCGCAGCTTGAGGCGTGACAGCGGGGTACGCAGGTCGTGGGAGACCGCACCGAGCATGCGTGCGCGCTGGCTGACCTGCTCGCGGATGCGCTTTTGCATCATGTTGAAGGTCGATGCGGCCTGGCGTGCCTCTCGTGGCCCGGACTCGTTGAGAGGCGGGCTGTCGAGGTCGACACTCAAGCGCTCAGCCGCCGCACTCAGGCGCTGGATCGGCCGGCTCAGCAGCTTCGCGCCATACCAGGCGGCGATGATCAGCGAGATGAACTGGAAGGTCAGCGGCACCACCGGGCCGCCGAACCAGGGGCGATGGTGCTTGCGCAGGGGCTTCATCGTACCGTCCGGCTGCTCGACGAAGGTCTCCTGGGGCGGCGGTGGCGGCGGGCCGTAGTGGTGAAACCAAAAGAACGCCAGCACGTGCGCCAACACAATAGCCACCAGCAATACACCGAACAACCTGCCGAACAACGTATTGAAGGTGGCACGCATCAACCGATGTCCCGGGCGTCGAAAAGGTAGCCTTCGCCACGTACGGTTTTGATCAGTTGCGGGGCTTTCGGATCATCCCCGAGTTTTTGCCGCAGGCGCGAGACCAGCAAGTCGATGCTGCGATCGAAGGCTTCGATGGACCGGCCGCGGGCCGCGTCCAGCAATTGTTCGCGGCTGAGCACCCGGCGCGGGCGTTCGATAAACACCCACAGCAGGCGGAACTCGGCGTTGGACAGTGGCACCACCAGGCCGTCGTCGGCCACCAGTTGGCGCAACACGCTGTTCAAGCGCCAGTTGTCGAAGCGGATATTGGCGCGTTGCTCGGTGCGGTCATCGCGTACACGGCGCAAAATGGTCTGGATGCGTGCCACCAGTTCACGCGGCTCGAACGGCTTGGCCATATAGTCGTCGGCGCCCAGTTCCAGGCCGATGATGCGGTCGGTCGGTTCGCAGCGGGCGGTGAGCATCAGGATCGGGATGTCCGATTCGGCGCGCAGCCAGCGGCACAGCGACAGGCCATCTTCGCCCGGCAGCATCAGGTCGAGCACCACCACGTCAAACGTTTCGGCTTGCATGGCCTGGCGCATGGCGCCGCCGTCGGTCACGCCGGTGGCGAGAATATTGAAGCGTGCCAGGTAGTCGATCAGCAGTTCACGAATCGGCACGTCATCATCGACGATCAGCGCACGGGTGCTCCAGCGCTTGTCTTCGGCGATCACCGCGCCTTTTGGCTCTTCGTTTACAGAGACGGTAGGGGTATGCATAGGTGCGATCATCTGCCTGGTCATTGCTGTCAGCATAGGCGCCCAGCCCCATGGCTGGAAGTGCTGGACGGGCGGTCATGTGCGCGAGGCTAGTCGTGGGGCGTGTAGGGCGCATGTCGGGAATGTATCGTGCTGGATACAATCACCCGAAACGCCGTGAAATGGACGGCTGAACAGTATTTACCGATCATCGGATCCCGCAACGGCGCTGCTTGCGCTACAATCCGCGCCGATTTCGACTTGCCTGAGAGCCCATTCCAATGTCCGCCTGCCAGACTCCTATCATCGTCGCCCTGGATTACCCCACTCGTGACGCCGCACTGAAGCTGGCTGACCAGTTGGACCCCAAGCTTTGCCGGGTCAAGGTCGGCAAGGAACTGTTCACCAGTTGCGCGGCGGAAATCGTCGGCACACTGCGTGACAAAGGCTTCGAAGTATTCCTCGACCTGAAATTCCACGATATTCCCAACACCACCGCGATGGCCGTCAAAGCCGCTGCGGAAATGGGCGTATGGATGGTCAATGTGCACTGCTCCGGTGGCCTGCGCATGATGACGGCCTGCCGTGAAGTGTTGGAGCAGCGCAGTGGTCCCAAGCCGCTGTTGATCGGTGTGACCGTGCTGACCAGCATGGAGCGCGAGGATCTGGCCGGCATCGGCCTGGATATCGAGCCTCAGGAGCAGGTGCTGCGCCTGGCCGCCCTGGCGCAGAAGGCCGGCCTGGACGGCCTGGTCTGTTCGGCGCTGGAAGCCCAGGCCCTGAAGACCGCGCACCCATCGCTGCAACTGGTCACTCCGGGCATTCGCCCGGCGGGCAGTGCCCAGGATGACCAGCGCCGTATCCTGACCCCGCGCCAGGCTCTGGATGCGGGCTCCGATTACCTGGTGATTGGTCGCCCGATCAGCCAGGCGGCTGATCCGGCGAAGGCGTTGGCGGCGGTGGTTGCCGAAATCGCCTGATACATCCGTGTAGGAGCGAGTCAGCTCGCTCCTACACCTTCAGTACCAACTTCCCAAAGTTCTCGCCATTGAACAGCTTCATCAGCGTCTCCGGGAACGTCTCCAGCCCCTCTACGATGTCCTCCTTGCTCTTGAGCTTGCCTTGGGCCATCCAGCCGCCCATCTCTTGCCCGGCGGCGGCAAAATTGGCCGCGTGATCCATCACTACAAAGCCCTCCATGCGCGCACGATTGACCAGCAATGACAGGTAGTTGGCCGGACCCTTCACCGCTTCCTTGTTGTTGTACTGGCTGATTGCACCGCAAATCACCACGCGTGCCCTCAAGGCCAGGCGGCTGAGCACCGCGTCGAGAATGTCGCCGCCGACGTTATCAAAATACACATCCACCCCGTTGGGGCACTCGCGCTTGAGCGCTGCGGGGACGTCTTCGTTTTTGTAGTCGATGGCCGCGTCGAAACCCAGCTCATCCACCAGGAATTTGCACTTGTCGGCACCGCCGGCGATACCCACCACGCGACAGCCTTTGAGCTTGGCGATCTGCCCGGCAATGCTGCCCACCGCACCGGCCGCGCCGGAGATCACCACGGTTTCGCCGGCCTTGGGCGCGCCAGTGTCGAGCAAGGCGAAGTAGGCGGTCATGCCGGTCATGCCCAGGGCCGACAGGTAACGGGGCAGGGGAGCCAGTTTCGGATCGACTTTGTAGAAACCACGCGGTTCTCCCAGGAAGTAATCCTGCACCCCCAGCGCGCCATTCACGTAGTCCCCCACCGCAAACTTTGGATTGTTCGACGCAATCACCTTGCCCACGCCCAGCGCTCGCATCACTTCGCCGATTCCCACAGGTGGAATGTAGGACTTGCCTTCGTTCATCCAGCCACGCATCGCCGGGTCCAGGGACAGGTATTCATTGTGCACCAGCACTTGCCCCTCTCCAGGCGTGCCCACCGGCACTTGCTGGTAGGTAAAAGTGTCCCGCGTGGCGGCGCCGACCGGACGTTTGGCGAGCAGGAATTGGCGATTAGTCAGGGCAGTCATGGCAAGGACTCTTTAGAAATGAACCTTGAGTGATAGACCCTCAATGGCCGGTGAGCAAGGTTGTCCGAGTGGCGCGAATGCACCGCGATAGGTTGGGTTGATAGTCAGGCTGGGGCAGTTATCACTGGGATTCATGCAGCGCCAACCGGCCTTCTGATAGTGCTGACGCGCCGTACAGGCCGTTGGCTAGACTCGAACCACCGCCATTTCTTGCAAAGGATATTCCCATGAGCATGACGTTTTCCGGCCAGGTCGCCCTGGTGACCGGCGCCGCCGCCGGTATTGGCCGCGCCACCGCACTGGCGTTCGCTGCCGAAGGCTTGAAAGTCGTGGTCGCGGACCTCGACGTCGACGGCGGTGAGGGCACCGTCGCGCTGATCCGCCAAGCCGGCGGCGAGGCATTGTTCGTGCGTTGCAACGTCACGCTGGAAACCGATGTGCAGCAGTTGATGGCACAGACCGTTGCCGCCTATGGCCGCCTGGATTATGCCTTCAACAACGCCGGGATCGAGATCGAGAAGGGCAAGCTGGCGGACGGCAGCCTGGATGAGTTCGACGCCATCATGGGGGTCAACGTCAAAGGTGTGTGGCTGTGCATGAAGTACCAATTGCCGCTGTTGCTGGCCCAGGGCGGTGGGGCGATCGTCAATACGGCCTCGGTCGCGGGGTTGGGGGCGGCGCCGAAGATGAGCATCTATGCCGCGTCCAAGCACGCGGTCATCGGCCTGACCAAGTCGGCCGCCATCGAATATGCGAAAAAGAAAATCCGCGTCAACGCCGTGTGCCCGGCCGTTATCGATACCGATATGTTCCGCCGTGCCTACGAAGCGGACCCGCGTAAGGCGGAATTTGCCGCCGCCATGCATCCGGTCGGGCGCATTGGCAAGGTCGAGGAAATTGCCAGCGCGGTGTTATACCTGTGCAGCGATGGTGCGGCTTTCACCACGGGCCACGCGCTGGCGGTAGACGGTGGCGCGACGGCAATCTAGGAATCCATGCAGGCCGTTATTTGAAAAGGTTTGATGGGATGTGAGGTTTTTCCAGAGCTGGCAATTGGCCTTGGCTGAATGTGTGTCATAAGGTAAATAAGTCAATAAAATCAATACTTTAATAACAATGTAGAGCGGGGCGACAAGGGCTTCTGTGCTTAACTGTTTTGGGTTGAATAACAGACAGTTGAAGTGAGTGGCGCATGGATTTAGGGATCGATCGACAAGCCCTTGTACCGGTGGTGCAGCAAATCGTCTGCGCGGTGACGCAATGGATTCGCACAAGTGGGATTACGCCCGGCACTCGACTGCCCTCTGTCCGGCAACTGGCGCTGGATAACCTGCTGAGCCAGTCCAGTGTGGTCGAGGCATTTGATCGGCTGGTGGCTCAGGGGCTGCTGGTCTCGAAGCAGGGCTCGGGGTTCGTCGTGGCCCAGCCTTCGGTCCTGCATGAAAACCACTGGTATGAAGGTGCGGAGCGGGGTTGGGGGGCTTATACCGATGGGCCGCTGGGTGAGTTGAAACTGGGATGTGGCTGGTTACCGGATGCCTGGCGCGAGAGCGATGACCTCATTTATGCGGTACGTGAAGTCAGCCGTACCGATACCCGTGGCCTGTTCAGTTACACCCCGCCCCTGGGGCTGCCGGCGCTGCGTGAACAACTGCTCAAACGCCTGACCCGGATCAAGGTCGCCACCAGCCTCGACCGTATCCTCACCACCGATGGCGCCAGCCATGCCCAGGACCTGCTCATACGTACCTTGCTGAAGGCGGGTGATACGGTGGTGGTCGAAACACCGGGGTATGGCAACCTCTATCGCCAGTTGGCGTTCCATGGCGTCACGCTGCTGGAGGTGCCGCGTACACAGGGTGGCCCGGATATCCCGGTGCTGGAAGCGCTGCTGCGCACCCATCGGCCCAAGTGCCTGTTCATCCACAGCCTGTATCACAACCCTACCGGTACCAGCCTGTGCCGTGAGGTCGCCGAACGCTTGCTGCAATTGGCGCGCAACGACGATTTCCTGATCATCGAGGAAGACGTTTATGGCGACCTGCAGCACGCCAGCTGCACACGGCTTGCGGCGCTGCCCCATGATGACCGGGTGATCTACATTTCCAGTTTTTCCAAGACCCTGAGCAGCGCCCTGCGGGTGGGCTACCTCAGTGCCAGTGCTTCTGTCATTGCACAATTGGCGAGCCTCAAGACCCTGACCGGCCTCGGTACTTCGCGTTTTGCTGAAACGGTGGTTGCCACGTTGCTGGCCAACGGCACGTACCGTAAGTGGGTGCAACGCCTGCGCAAGCGCCTGAATACACAGATGGCCTCGACCTTGCAGGTATTGGAAGACGAAGAATGGCAGGTGTTTGCCGTACCTTCCGGCGGTATGTTCCTGTGGGCACGCCCAGGCTGGGCGGATCATTCTCATCTGCAGGCCTGCGCACGACGGCTCGGTGTGCTTCTGTCGCCGGGAGCGTTGTTCAACCCGGGCGGTGAACACAGTGACTGGCTGCGCATCAATGTGGCCTATGCTGCTGATCAGCGGGCGTTGGCGCTGTTCCGCGCCATGGGGCCTGCCAGATCGACCTCGACCATCCTGAAAACGACGGGCATGTAGCTTTTTGCCATTATTCCGACGCCAGCATCTTGTGTCGTTGGCGTGTGGTTGCGAATCTCGCTGCATGGAAACCACGCTTGATGGCATCTGCCATTGCAAGAGGATCAAGTGCAATGATTTCGGCCGTGCAACGACGTTTCGCCAACCTCGGTATGGCAAAAAAACTGGGCCTGGGTTTCGCCTTGGTGCTACTGCTGACGGCCGTCGTGGCGGCCATTGGTGTGTGGTCCCTGCAAACGGTTGGTCAGCGCTTCGAGGGCCTCAAGGCGATGTCTTCGCTCAATAGCGGCTTGTTCAAGGTGCGCCTGATCGAGCAGGACTACGCCCTGCACGCCGACCCCAAGGCCGTCGACGCCTTGCATGAAAGTGTCGATGCCCTGGCGGCCCAGGCCGCCGCCCTCAAAGCTGGGTCCGCCGCCAATGTGCCGGTGATGACCGAGGTCGAGCAGGCGCTGGCGGCCTATCGCAAGGCGTTCGACGAATTTGTCGAGCTGACCCAGGCCAAGGACTTGGCCCTGGAAATGGCCACTTGGTCGGTCTCCAGCGTGGCCAACAACCTTGACGTGTTGCAGTCGGGGCTGGCGGATGACGGTACTTATGGCCTCAAGGAAAGCCAAGGCAAGGAAGGCGCGGAGTTTATCGAGCAGGCGGGTCAGGTCGGCCAGGTGTCCAGGCTGATGTTGCAAGCCATGAACGAAGCGCGCGTACGCCTGGACCAGAGCCGCAAGGCCGAGGCCGATGATGCCGAGCAGGGCAAGATCGAGCAGGCGGACCAGGCCCTGGCCCAGGTCGAACAACTGAAAACCTCGGTCAAGGATGCGGGTTACCAGACCGTACTCAATGAAGTGTCCGGGCATATTGCCGCGTTCAGCGAAAAGCTCGGCGAGTACACGGGCCTGCTGGCTCAGGAAAAACAGGTCTATAAGCAGTTGCATGACCGGGCCGAGCAAGTGGTCAGCCGGGTCAACCAGGCCTATGCCGCCGAAGACCAGTCGATGCAGGAGCAACTCAAGAAAAGCGCAATGCTGATTATCGGATCGTCAGCCCTGGCGTTGTTGGTGGGCTTGATTGCGGCCTGGGTCATCACGCGGCTGATTGTGGCTCCGCTGCGCAGCGTGATAGCCGTGGCCCAGCAGATTGCCGCAGGCGATCTGAGCGGGCGCATGGAGGTCAGTCGCCGTGATGAAATGGGCCAGCTGATGCAAGCCATGCAGCAGATGGGCAGCGGCTTGAGCCATATGGTCAGTGGCCTGCAGGCGGGCATCGAACAGTTGGCCAGCTCGGCGCATTCGCTGTCCAGCGTGACGGAGCAGACCAACGTCGAAGTCAGCAGTCAGAAGGAGGAAACCGAGCAGGTGGCCACGGCGATGAACCAGATGACGGCCACGGTGCACGATGTGGCGCGCAACGCCGAAGAGGCGGCTCAAGCCGCGCAGACGGCGGATGACAAGGTCGACAGCGGTCAGCAGGTGGTTCGCCAGAGCTTGCAGCGTATCGAGTCGCTCGCCGCCTCCAGCAACAGTGCCAGCGCCAGCATCGAAAGCCTGAGCGCGGAAATCCAGAATATCGGCACCGTATTGAGTGTGATCAAAAGCGTCGCCGAGCAAACCAATCTGCTTGCTCTCAACGCTGCCATCGAAGCGGCCCGCGCGGGTGAGCAAGGCCGTGGTTTTGCGGTGGTGGCCGATGAAGTGCGGGCGCTGGCCAAGCGCACGCAGCAATCGACTGAGGAAATCGAGCGGCTGGTCAGCACCCTGCGCCACGCGGCGCAGGCGTCGGTGCAGCAGATCCAGCAAAGTGGTGAGCTGGTGAAGCTGGCTGTCAGTGATGCCCTGGAAACCGAAAGTGCGCTGGGTAGTATCGCCGTAGCGGTGTCACTGATTCAGCAGATGAACCAGCAGATCGCCGCCGCCGCCGAGGAGCAGAGCTCTGTTGCTGAAGAGATCAACCGTAGCGTCACCAGCATCCGCGCCAGTGCCGATCAGTCGGCGCTGAGCATGCAGGGTAACGCGGCGTCGAGCATTGAGCTGGCGCAGCTGGGCGCGGAGCTCAAGGGGATGGTCGGGCATTTCCGCCTTTGATCGCAGCGCGAAGGCCGCGATCAAGGAGGAGGGCGATCAGGCGTTGTTGGCGAGGAAGGTCAGCAGGGCTTCGTTGACGAAGTCCGGATTCTCCCGGGAAGAGATATGCCCGGCCTCCGGAATCAGGATCAGGTCGCAGCCGATCAGCCTGGCCATTTCCTGGGACTCGGCAAGGGGTCGGGGTTTGTCCTGCTCGCCGCACAGGATCAAGGTCGTGTCCGCGTCCAGCTTTGGCAGTTGGTCCAGCAGGTCGGCGCGACTGAAAATCTGCCGGCCCAGGGGCACGATGCTTTGCAGCAGGCGCTCTTTGGAAAAACCCTGCAGTGCCTGGCGAAAATCCTGATACAGCGCCGATTCCCGGTCGATACCCGGGCGGAAGAAGATCGGTGCGATCACATCGAGCAATGGCTCGGGAATGGCGCTGGCGTCTTCGATCATCTTGAACAGCGAGAAATAATACTGGCGCGTGGCCTCGGGCTCTGCGCCCAGGTAGGTGTCCATCAGCATCAGGCTGTTGATCCGCTCAGGTGCGCTCAATGCCAGGCGCGCACCCCACATGCCGCCGACCGAGAGGCCCACCAGGTTGACCTGGGCAATGTCCAACTGGTCGAGCAGGGCCAGGGCCTGGCGCGCCAGGTCGTCCAGACTGCGGGTCTGGGCGGGCAACGGCCCCGATTCACCATGGCCCCACAGCTCGGGGACGATGACTCGGTACTGTTGCGACAGGGCCTCGATCTGCGGCGCCCACATGTGGCGGTCCCACAGGTAACTGGAGCCCAGCAGGACGGCTGGGCCGGTGCCTTCGTCGAGATAGTGCAGCGGCTGTCCATCAATCACAGCAACGGGCATAGCGGGCCTCTAACTTCATTGAGTGAGGGGGACTTTTTTACGCTAGTCGAGGGAAGGGGGATAGGTGCAAATTGATGGCACGTTGTGCTGGGCTTATGTAGTGAGCGGGCTTGCCCTAATGCCAGTCAGTTAAGCGATAGAGCGGACGATGGATAACCTGTGGGAGGGGGCTTGCTCCCGATAGCGGTGTGCCAGTCAGCAGTTTATCGACTGACCCACCGCTATCGGGAGCAAGCCCCCTCCCACAGTGACAGCGTTAAGCCTTAACTGA
>NZ_PYWX01000019.1 GCF_003031675.1 Pseudomonas palleroniana
AATGTGGGAGCAACTGTCTAAATGGATTCAATTCAGAAGTCATATTCATAGGCAGCAAGACTCCCACAGCTCTAGGCCATGCAATGCTGAACGAAAGAGCTGCTGCCGTGCTAAGCGGTGTGCTCTTTCCATTCAGTGCCGTCACGCAGCATCGCGTTCAGGCGTACCAATAAAACGCGCATACAGGCGATCAGTGCAACCTTGGCGCATTTACCTTTATCACGTAACAACTGGTATCGAGCTTGGAATTCCGGCTGGTCCCGAATGATCACCCAGCAGGCCATATACAGTGAGCGGCGGGCTGCAAATCTTCCGCCACTAATGTGGCGTGCACCTTTGTGCTTTCCGCTGTCGTTGTTGTAGGGCGCGAGGCCTGCAAGTGCCGCGATCGGGCGTCCCCCGATTTCGCCCAACTCGGGAAGGTAAGCCATAAGGCTGCTGGCCGTAATCAGCCCAATTCCCTTGACCGAGCACAGTCGAGCCACCTTTTCGCGATCTAGCTCGTTCGCACTTTGACGAATCAGCTGATTTATCGCTTCCACTGCTGCGCTCAAATACTCGATATGGCTCTGCAATGCAGGCTTCACCGCATCGCAGGACGCCGTTTTCAGGCGCCGCCTGTCGTCATCTCTTTGCTGAACAAAATGCTCTCGCTGCTGGACCAATGCGCGCAGTCTTTCATGCTCAGGGCTTGTGATTCGGGCGCTTGGCGAGTCTATGACGGCTGCAAATTGTGCAAGAGACTTTGCGTCTATCGGGTCGGTTTTGGCTTTTTGGCCCATCGCTCTGGAAAACGCTTTGGCGCGACGAGGGTTAACGCAAATGACCTGAAGGCCAGCCGCTTGCGCCGCTTTAACAACGTTTCGCTCGTAACCGCCCGTCGCTTCCACCAACACGCGGCTGACCTGGTAAAGCCGCAGCCATCCAATCAGCGCCGGCAAATCTTTCTCAGTATTTGAACAACTTACCCCAGCCTCAAGTAAATGAATCCGAGCCTCGAGGCTGTCTTTGGAAACATCAATGCCTGCTGAATAGGAAAACATGGCCAAATCCTCTTACACTCAGGGTGAGAGCGCTCTGGCTTGGCCCACGCTTGTAACTGTTCGAGGTGGGCTCGTTCAACTGTTCGGGCTCATGTCCAGAGCGGAGAGGTGAGTAGCAGCATGGGCTCCCACACGTGCTTTGAGCACTCGGGGCATTCAGCTTGCTACTCACCGCTCTCACCCTCAGTTTATTCCTGACTTAAGACACAAGGGGGCTTGCTCCCGATAGGCCGCGCAGCGGCCTCAAAAATGGGCCTGCTACGCAGTCCATCGGGAGCAAGCCCCCTCCCACTTTCGATATTGGGTGTTCTTAAATCCGAGTGAAGGTGCCGGTACCCTTCAGGATGTTTTGCAGGGTTTCCTCGACTTCGGCCATATCCGCCGCTGCAGTGGCATGGGTAATCTCCAACTGATCCTTGCCGCCCAAGGCATCGGCATCACCTGCGGCCAGCTCAACCAGCAAGGTCGTGGCGCCCAAGGTGACCTTTACGCCATCCAGGGTCGACGGTTCGTAATCCCAGGTCAGCTCAACTTCGTCCTCGTCCGGGTAGCGCGTGAGCATGAACATCTCGCCGTTCTTGCCGTGGCAGCAGAGCATCGCCATGTTGTCTTCTTCTTCGTCGCACGGGGTGGCCATCAAGGCGTCGGTGTTCAGTTGCAGCATGGGGAATCCTGTCTGGGGTAGGGCGCAATGCGGGCGATTGTGCCATTGCCGCGAATTTTGTGCTGCATGCTATGTCGTGGGCGGCATGACCTGATGGGTAAAATCAGTCACTTCCGGCACTTTTTGTCTCGAAAACAACCGATTTTTCTACCGGAATCTACGGGTTGCCCAAGTCGCAACCGCGCGCCTGCTTACCGATGACCGAATATGTCGCAGCGCCGCAAGCAGCGGTCTTCCTACACTCGTTAAGCTGCGCAACGGATGTGCATTAGCCAGGCGCCTGACCTGCCCGTCGTACCGTCACCCGGCAAAGTGCGCATCTTATGGAAGTTGTATGTGACCTGATTGTCTTGTCCAGCTTCACCCACCTGTCACCCTGATTCGTTTATGGTGCTTATTATGAATACCAGCGAACAGAGTCGACGGTCTCCCCGAAAGGGGATAACACGCGACGCTTCCATCAATAACAAGCCCAAGCGGAGTACCACAGATGGCGTTCTTCACCGCAGCCAGCAAGGCCGACTTCCAGCACCAACTGCAAGCGGCACTGGCGCAGCACATCAGTGAACAGGCACTGCCACAAGTGGCGCTGTTCGCTGAACAATTCTTCGGCATCATTTCCCTGGACGAACTGACCCAACGTCGCCTTTCCGACCTGGCCGGTTGCACCCTGTCTGCCTGGCGCCTGCTTGAGCGCTTTGACCACGCCCAACCGCAAGTGCGGGTCTACAACCCCGATTACGAGCGTCATGGCTGGCAGTCGACCCACACCGCGGTCGAAGTGCTGCACCATGACCTGCCGTTCCTGGTGGACTCGGTCCGTACCGAGCTGAACCGCCGCGGCTACAGCATCCACACCCTGCAAACCACCGTGCTCAGCGTGCGCCGTGGCGGCAAGGGCGAGTTGCTGGAAATCCTGCCCAAGGGCACCCAGGGCGAAGGCGTCCTGCAAGAATCGCTGATGTACCTGGAAATCGATCGCTGCGCCAATGCCGCCGAACTGAACGTGCTGGGCAAAGAGCTGGAGCAGGTGCTGGGCGAAGTGCGCGTGGCCGTGGCCGATTTCGAACCGATGAAAGCCAAGGTCCAGGACCTGCTGGCCGGTATCGATGCCAGCCAGTTCGTCATCGACGGCGAAGAGAAGGCCGAGATCAAGAACTTCCTGGAGTGGCTGGTGGGTAACCACTTCACCTTCCTGGGCTATGAAGAATTCGTGGTACGTGACGACAAGGACGGCGGTCATATCGAATATGACGCCAATTCCTTCCTCGGCCTGACCAAGCTGCTGCGTGCCGGCCTGACCGCCGACGACCTGCGCATCGAAGATTACGCGGTGACCTACCTGCGTGAACCGACCGTGCTGTCGTTCGCCAAGGCCGCGCACCCAAGCCGTGTGCACCGCCCGGCCTACCCGGACTACGTGTCGATCCGCGAGATCGACGCGAACGGTAACGTCATCAAGGAACACCGCTTCATGGGCCTGTACACCTCTTCGGTGTATGGTGAAAGCGTGCGCGTGATCCCTTATATCCGCCGCAAGGTCGCGGAAATCGAACGTCGTTCGGGCTTCCAGGCCAAGGCGCACCTGGGCAAGGAGCTGGCTCAGGTCGTCGAAGTACTGCCTCGTGATGACCTGTTCCAGACCCCGGTCGACGAGCTGTTCAGCACCGTGATGTCCATCGTGCAGATCCAGGAACGCAACAAGATCCGCGTGTTCCTGCGCAAAGACCCGTACGGTCGTTTCTGCTACTGCCTGGCCTATGTGCCGCGTGATATCTACTCCACCGAAGTGCGCCAGAAGATCCAGCAAGTGCTGATGGATCGCCTGAAAGCGTCGGACTGCGAGTTCTGGACGTTCTTCTCCGAATCCGTGCTGGCTCGCGTGCAATTGATTCTGCGGGTCGACCCGAAGAACCGCCTGGACATCGATCCGGTCCAGCTGGAAAAAGAAGTGGTGCAAGCCTGCCGCAGCTGGCAGGACGACTACGCAAGCCTGGTCGTCGAGAGCTTCGGCGAAGCCCACGGCACCAACGTGCTGGCTGACTTCCCGAAAGGCTTCCCGGCCGGCTACCGCGAGCGTTTTGCCGCGCATTCGGCCGTGGTCGACATGCAGCACCTGCTCAGCCTGACCGAAGCCAACCCGCTGGTGATGAGCTTCTACCAGCCGCTGGGCCAGGTCTCCGGCCAGCGCGAGCTGCACTGCAAGCTCTACCATGCCGATACCCCGCTGGCGCTGTCCGACGTGCTGCCGATCCTGGAAAACCTCGGCCTGCGCGTGCTGGGTGAATTCCCGTACCGTCTGCGTCACGCCAATGGCCGTGAGTTCTGGATCCATGACTTCGCGTTCATCGCCGCCGAAGGCGTGAACCTGGATATCCAGCAGCTCAACGACACCCTGCAGGATGCGTTCGTGCACATCGTGCATGGCGACGCCGAAAACGATGCGTTCAACCGCCTTGTACTGACCGCCGGCCTGCCATGGCGCGATGTGGCGTTGCTGCGTGCCTACGCGCGTTACCTCAAGCAGATCCGCCTGGGCTTCGACCTGGGTTACATCGCCAGCACCCTGAACAACCACACCGACATCGCCCGCGAGTTGACCCGGTTGTTCAAGACGCGCTTCTACCTGGCGCGCAAGCTCACCGCCGACGACCTGGAAGACAAGCAGCAACGCCTGGAGCAAGCGATCCTCAGCGCCCTGGACGACGTCCAGGTGCTCAACGAAGACCGCATCCTGCGTCGCTACCTGGACCTGATCAAGGCGACCCTGCGCACCAACTTCTACCAGACCGACGCCAACGGCCAGAACAAGTCGTACTTCAGCTTCAAGTTCGACCCGCGTGCCATTCCCGAGCTGCCCAAGCCGGTGCCGAAGTTTGAAATCTTCGTCTACTCGCCGCGTGTCGAAGGCGTGCACCTGCGCTTCGGTAATGTTGCGCGGGGTGGCCTGCGCTGGTCGGACCGCGAAGAAGACTACCGTACCGAAGTGCTCGGCCTGGTAAAGGCTCAGCAAGTGAAGAACTCGGTGATCGTGCCGGTGGGCGCCAAGGGCGGCTTCCTGCCGCGTCGCCTGCCGTTGGGCGGCACCCGTGACGAGATCGCGGCCGAGGGCATCGCTTGCTACCGCATCTTCATTTCCGGTTTGCTGGACATCACCGACAACCTGAAGGACGGCGCCCTGGTGCCGCCGGCCAACGTCGTGCGTCATGACGACGATGACCCGTACCTGGTCGTGGCAGCGGACAAGGGCACTGCGACCTTCTCCGACATCGCCAACGGCATCGCCATCGACTATGGCTTCTGGTTGGGCGACGCGTTCGCCTCCGGCGGTTCGGCCGGTTACGACCACAAGAAAATGGGCATCACCGCCAAGGGCGCGTGGGTCGGCGTACAGCGCCACTTCCGCGAGCGTGGCATCAATGTCCAGGAAGACAGCATCACGGTCGTCGGCGTGGGTGACATGGCCGGTGACGTGTTCGGTAACGGCCTGTTGATGTCCGACAAGCTGCAACTGGTTGCGGCCTTCAACCACCTGCACATCTTCATCGATCCGAACCCGAACCCGGCGACCAGCTTTGCCGAGCGCCAGCGCATGTTCGACCTGCCGCGTTCGGCCTGGACTGACTACGACACCAGCATCATGTCCGAAGGCGGCGGCATCTTCTCGCGTAGCGCGAAGAGCATTGCCATCTCGCCACAGATGAAAGAACGCTTCGACATCAAGGCCGACAAGCTGACCCCGACCGAACTGCTGAACGCTTTGCTCAAGGCACCGGTGGACCTGTTGTGGAACGGCGGTATCGGTACCTACGTCAAGGCCAGCAGCGAAAGCCACGCCGATGTCGGCGACAAGGCCAACGACGCGTTGCGTGTGAACGGTAACGAGCTGCGCTGCAAGGTGGTGGGCGAGGGCGGTAACCTCGGCATGACCCAGCTGGGGCGTGTGGAGTTCGGCCTCAATGGCGGCGGTTCCAACACCGACTTCATCGACAACGCCGGTGGCGTGGACTGCTCCGACCACGAAGTGAACATCAAGATCCTGCTCAACGAAGTGGTGCAGGCCGGTGACATGACCGACAAGCAGCGCAACCAGTTGCTGGCGAGCATGACCGACGAAGTCGGCGGCCTGGTGTTGGGCAACAACTACAAGCAGACCCAGGCCCTGTCCCTGGCTGCACGCCGTGCCTACGAGCGTGCCGCCGAGTACAAGCGCCTGATGAGCGACCTGGAAGGCCGTGGCAAGCTGGACCGCGCCATCGAGTACCTGCCGACCGAGGAGCAGCTCACCGAGCGTGCTTCGAATGGCAAGGGCCTGACCCGTCCGGAACTGTCGGTGCTGATCTCGTACAGCAAGATCGACCTCAAGGAAGCGTTGCTCAAGTCCCTGGTGCCGGATGACGATTACCTGACCCGTGACATGGAAACCGCGTTTCCGCCAAGCCTGGTGGCCAAGTTCTCCGAGGCCATGCGTCGTCACCGCTTGAAGCGTGAGATCGTCAGCACCCAGATCGCCAACGACCTGGTCAACCACATGGGGATCACCTTCGTTCAGCGGCTCAAGGAGTCCACCGGCATGAGCCCGGCGAACGTCGCCGGTGCTTATGTGATCGTGCGTGACATCTTCCACCTCCCGCACTGGTTCCGTCAGATCGAGGCCCTGGACTATCAGGTTTCGGCTGATGTGCAATTGGAGCTGATGGATGAACTGATGCGCCTGGGCCGTCGCGCCACGCGCTGGTTCCTGCGCAGCCGTCGCAACGAGCAGGACGCGGGTCGTGATACCGCACACTTCGGTCCGCACCTGGCCGCGCTGGGTCTCAAGCTTGACGAACTGCTGGAAGGCCCGACCCGCGAAGGCTGGCAGACCCGTTACCAGGCCTACACCAACGCCGGCGTGCCGGAGTTGTTGGCGCGCATGGTGGCCGGTACCACGCACCTGTACACCTTGCTGCCGATCATCGAAGCGGCCGACGTCACCGGGCATGACGCCGCCGAAGTGGCCAAGGCCTACTTCGCCGTCGGCAGCGCCCTGGACTTGCCGTGGTATCTGCAGCAGATCAGCGATCTGCCGGTGGCCAACAACTGGCAGGCCCAGGCCCGTGAAGCCTTCCGCGATGATGTGGACTGGCAGCAACGGGCGATCACCATCTCCGTCCTGCAAATGGCCGATGCGCCACAAGACATGGAAGCCCGCGTGGCCCTGTGGCTTGAGCAGCACAAGGACATGGCTGATCGTTGGGTCGCGATGATGCTGGAAATCCGCTCTGCGGTCGGCACGGACTACGCCATGTATGCAGTGGCCAACCGTGAACTGCTGGACCTGGCGATGAGTGGTCAGCCGGTGATTTAAACCGTTGATCCATGGCTGTAACCAAGAGTCCCCGCATGGAAACATGCGGGGATTTTTTTATGCGATCTTCAAAGGCCGGGGTTCTCGGCGATCAATACGATGGCCTGCCGACAATGATGATGGGGGCCATGAGTTTGAATACCCTGGGAATGCGCGCCTGCAGATCCAGGCGAAGGGTCTCGCAGGTTGAGTACTGTTCCAGGGTCATTTGATGCCAGATAGCATTCATGTCTTGCTTGAGTATTTCAGCCGCCGGATAGTCCGGCAGTTTCGGTAATACCAGCCCCAGTACGGCATAGGCCTTGGCGAAATCCCGCGCCAGCCCGTAGGTGCGCGGCGCCGAGGGGTGCCTTTGCGCAAAGTTGAGTTTGCCTTTGCCATTACGCGGCATGCCCGCCAGTGCATAGCCGTATTCCAGCAGCGCGTCCAATTGCCCCGTCCCTGCAAGTTGTATCAACCGTTGTTGCTTTTCCAGCACGCTGGCGCTGGACTTGCTGGAAAATACTCGATCAGCCAAGGCTTGCAGATCGCCGCCGTCCGCCGCTTTTTGCAGCAGCTCTTCAACCAGTGCACGGCGTTCCACTACGTTGGGGATCAGTTGCGGCGTGTCGCGATAGGCCTGGGCGAGTTGAAATTGTGCGGTGTGATCACCTCTGGCGACGGCCTTGTCCAACCAGCTCACCTCCTTGTCGAGCAAGAACAGAAGGCGCATGGCTTGGGTATCGCCCGCAACGGCGTTGGGCGTCAGTTGTTCGCGTGCCTTTGCAAGGGAATCGGCATCACCGAGTCGCATCAGGGCAGGGATATGGTTCTGGGCCGCTGCCAGCTTGAGCCATTGGCGCGCTTCTTCAGAGGCTATGCGCAAGTCACCGTCGCGCCGGCTGACACACAGGGACATGGCGTACTGCGCCTCGGCATGACCTCGCGCAGCGGTGATGTTCAGGCATAGCTCGGCCTGGGCGTAGCTTTCCAGGGAAAACAGTTCAAACCCGATCCTGCCCGCGATGCCATTGAGCTGGTCGAGTGATGCCTGGAGGGTTTCGCCCAACAGGCTTTTCTGCGCGTTCAACTGGGTGAGCAGTGTGAACAGCGCTGGCAGTGTTTGAGAGTCTACGTACATGAGGGTTACCTGTGCTTGTGCACTTGATGAGTGAAAACACAGGTTAAGAAAGTTGTCTGGGCCGCAAGCGTTACATAGCTATGGCTGCGCTCGGCGAGTCAGACGATGGGCCAGATGGTTCAGGTGCTGGGTCATCAGGTTCACAGCGTGGTCTGCATCGCCCTGTTCAATCGCGTCTGTCATCGCCAGGTGTTCCTGCCAGGTGCAGTAGGTGCAGGCTTGGGTTTCGTATTGCGCAATGATCAACGATGTCAGCGGTACCAGGCTGTTAAGGAACTGCGCCAACGGCGCGTTACCGGCGATCGCCGCCAACTGCAGGTGAAATTCCCCCGACAATCGAATGGCCGGTGCGCGTTGATCCCGTTCGATACAGTCGCGTTCCCTGGCAATCAGCTCGCGTAACTGGCGTACCTGGGTTGGGGTAGCTGCGGCGCAGGCCAGTTGCACTACCATGATCTCCGTCAGCCGCCGCGCTTCGAGGATCTGTCGGGTTTGCCGGGCATCCGGCGCCGCCACCTGGGCGCGCTGGTTGGGGCGCAGGATGATCACCTGTTGATGGGACAGTTTCGCCAAGACCCGGCGAATCACACTGCGACTCACACCGAAGATTTCGCCCAGGCCCTCTTCGGTAAAACGGCTGGCCGGCGCGATGCGTTGTTCCAGAATCGCGTCGAACAGCCGTGGGTAGATATCGTCCACCGAGGGTTTTTTGCCCGCGACCAGGCGCATGGCAGGCAGGGCGGTGATGACTGAATTACGGTGTAGCGCGCGGGCGGTCATGGCCTGTCTCCAATAATCAGCTGCCCAGATGGTCGTCCGGGATATTCAAGCGTATGCCCATGCGCAGACCTTCCTGAAGGATGTGCCGGCGCATCTCGGCGCTGGCCAGGGCGCTGTTCTTGTTGCGGATGGCGCGCACCACGGCTTCATTTTCCTGCAGGCGTTCGGCCAGATGTTCGGGGGAGTTGCGCAGTACATGGGCGCTCTGCTTGAGGGCGTTGCTGGTCTGTTGCACCACGTTCTGGAAGATCGGGTTGGAGGTCAGGGCGAAGAGCTCTTCGTGGAAGTTGAGGTAGGCGTTCATCCCGGCTTCGGCGTCACCTGCGTCGAGGGCTTCGCGCATATCCATCAGGGTCAGGCGCAATTGGCCGACTTCCTTGCTGCTGATGGACTGCGCTACCAGGCCGACAATGAACGGTTCGAGGGTGTAGCGCAGTTGCAGGATGTCTTCGAGGCTGGCATCGGCCACGGTGTCACTGGCTTGGGGCTCGTTCACGCTGGTTTCGAGCACCACCACGCCCTTGCCGGGCATGGAACGCACCAGGCCGAGGGTTTCCAGCACAATCACCGCTTCGCGCAGGCTGGGGCGGCTGATGCCCATCTGTTCGGCCAGCTCGCGTTGGCCGGGCAGCATTTCACCCTGGCGCCACTGGCCCCGCTTGAGCGCGGCGCGCAGTTTTTCTACCACTGAATTGACGACGGTTGAGGTGCTGATCACGTCTGCGTCTCCTTGATGTTGCAAACACGGTTGTCAAAGTCTGGGAGGGGGCTTGCTCCCTCCCACAATTGATCGATGTCTGCCATGAAAATGGATCAGAACTCCTGGTGTGTCGGCAGCACCGGTTTCTTGGCCTGGAAGGTATAACCCTGCTGGCCGTCGAGCACTTTGTTGGCGCGCTGGATATCGATATCTTTTTCCCAACGGGCAATGGCCACGGTCGCCACGCAGTTGCCGATCAGGTTGGTCAGCGCGCGGCCGATGCCCATGAACCAGTCCACCGCCAGTACCAGCACCAGGCCGACCACGGGAATGGCCGGGATGGCGGTGAGTGTCGCCGCCAGAATCACCAGCGCCGACCCGGGAATGCCGTGCGCGCCCTTGGAGGTGATCAATGACACCAGCAGGATGGTCAGCAAGTCAGTCATCGACAGGGGCGTGCCGGTGGCATTGGCGATGAACACAATGGCCAGGGTCAGGTAGATCGAGAAACCATCGAGGTTGAACGAATACCCGGTCGGAATCACCAGGCCCACGGTGGAGCTGCCAATGCCCAGGTGTTCGAGTTTGCGCATGATCTGTGGCAGCACCGCGTCGGAGGAGGCGGTGCCCATCACGATCAGCAGTTCTTCACGCAGGTACTTGAGCAGCGGCAGCATGCGCAGACCGGACAGGCGCATTACCAGGCCCAGGATCAGCGCGACAAAGGCAAAGCAGGTCAGGTAGAACAAACCCACCAGGCTGCCCAGGTGCTGCAGCGAATCCAGGCCATAGGTACTGGTGGTAAAAGCGATCGCGCCAAACACGCCAATCGGCGCCAGCCGCACGATCATGCCCATGATGCGGAAGATGATGTGGCTCAGTTCGTTGATCAGCCGCGAAATGCCTGACGCCGCTTCACCCACCAGGTTCAGTGCGCTACCGAAGAGCACCGAGAACAGCAGCACTTGCAGCACATTGTTGTCGGCGAAGGCGCCGATCACCGAGTTGGGGATCAGGTCCATCAGGAACTGGCTGGTGCCACGGATGTGTTGGCCTTTGTCGGCCAGTTCATTCAGACCGGCGGAGGAGAGCTGCTCAAGATGGATATTGGCACCGGTGCCGATGCCGGTACTGAAGGCCATGATCAAGCCGATGACCAGGGCCACGGTGGTGAGCACTTCAAAGTAGATCACCGACTTGAGGCCGATTCGCCCGACTTTCTTCAAGTCGCCGGCACCGGAAATACCGCTGACCACCACGCAGAACACGATCAGGCCGATCAGCATCTTGATCAGCTTGATAAAGCCGTCACCCAGGGGTTTGAGTTGCGAGGAGAATTCGGGAAGGGCCAGGCCGCAGATGATGCCGAGCATCAGGCCAATCACGACTTGCAGGAAAATCGAACGCGAGCACCATCTGAGCATGGGAGGGATCTCTATTCGGTGCCCTGGTGATTCCAGGGCTTAATTGTTGTGGTATTACCGGTAAGTCCAGTGCCGGGCCAGTCTACGCCGGGTTTTTTTGAAATCACAAGTAAAAATTCAGGGCTTGACCGGTCCCGGTCTGACCAGTTGGTCGGTAAGACTCAAGCTTGAGCGGTTGGCGGTTCGGAATTTTTTTCGCTTATTATCCGCGCCTTGATTGAGAGGTAATGCATGGACAAGCCAGGGCTGACCACCGACACAACAGGGCTGACCTACTGCACTTGGCGCACCTCGGCGCCGGAATATCCGCATTATCACGACCACGAGTGGGGCGTGCCGGTGGCGGATGATATTCAGCTGTACGAGAAAATTTGCCTGGAAGGTTTTCAGGCGGGCATGGCGTGGATCACCATCTTGCGTAAGCGCGAGCAGTTCCGGGCGGCATTCGAGGGGTTTGATTTTCGGCGTGTGGCGCAATACGGCGAGGCCGATATAGAGCGCTTGATGAAAGATCCGGGCATCGTGCGTAACCGGGCGAAGATCGTGTCCACGCTCAACAATGCGCGCCGGGCGTGTGAGCTGGTGGATGAAACCGGCTCGCTGGCGCGCTGGTTGTGGGCGTTTGAACCCTCGGATGAGGAGCGTCCGGCGCAGGTGGACTTGGCTTACTGGACGGGTAATCCGACGTCTGCGGCTTCGGTGCGGTTGTCGAAGGCCCTGAAGAAGCGCGGCTGGACCTACGTTGGCCCGACCACGATGTACGCGTTGATGCAGGCCATGGGCATGGTCAATGATCACCTGGAGGGCTGTGCTTGCCGGCCGCGCATTGAAGAGCTGCGCCGGCACTTCAAGCGCCCGTGAGGCGCTGATTTGCGCCTGCGGGGCTTCACCGCGTCGGCGCTCTAGCCCATCTGGCGCAGGATATCGCGCACCCGGTCCAGCGCCGGGTCGATGTCCAGCAGTTCGATCGCGCCGAACCCGAGCGTCAGGCCCTGGCGCACCGGCGCGCTATGAAAGAACACATCCAGCGGGTACAGGCCGACGTCCGCCTCCCGTGCCAACCGAATCAGCTTCGCGATATCCAGCGGCGCCTTGCACAACGCCGCCATATGAAACCCGATCACACTGGGCACCGCTTCGAACCACGGCGACAGGTCCCCGGCCAGGCGCTGCAGGATGCGCTCGCGGCGCCCGGCGTAGACCGAGTGGCAGCGGCGAATATGCTTGAGCAAACAGCCTTCGCTGATGAACTTGGCCAATGCCCATTGCGGCAACGTGGAACTGTGCTGGTCGGTCAGTTGCTTGGCCTTGAGCACTGCGCCATGAATGGCTGGCGGCAGTACGGCATAGCCCAGGCGCAACTGCGGCAGCAGGGATTTGGAGAAGGTCCCGACGTAGGCCACCAAGCCCCGGTTGTCCATGCTTTGCAGGGAGTTGGCGGGGCGACCTTCGTAGCGGAAATCACTGTCGTAGTCGTCTTCGATGATGATCGCGCCCAACGCAAGGGCGCGGGCCAGCAAGGCTTCGCGGCGCGCCAGGCTCATGGGCATGCCCAGGGGGAACTGGTGGGACGGGGTCACATAGATCAGTCGCGTGTTGTCGGGGATCTGGTCGACCTGGATGCCCTGGGCGTCCACCGGCACGTCGGCAATACGCGCGCCCATGGCCGTGAACAACTGGCGGGCGGGGCTGTAGCCGGGGTCTTCCATGGCGACGAGAGTACCGGGTTCCACCACCACGCGAGCAATCAAGTCCAGCGCTTGTTGCGCGCCGTTGGTGACCACAATGTCATTGGCGTGGCATTTCACCCCGCGAGAAAAGGCGATATGCCCGGCGATAGCCTCGCGCAATGCCGGCAGACCTTCCGGTTGGCTGTAAAAACCGCTGTTGAGTGCGACACGACGTAATGCATCCTGGGTACAACGTCGCCATTCATCCTGGGGAAATTGATTGCGCGTGGTGGCCCCGCCGAGGAATTCATAACGCAGGGTTTTCTCAGGTGTGGGATGGTGCATGGGCGAGGGCAACGCGGCCCATTTTTCCAGGTTGGCGGCGCAGGCCAGGTCGGCGGCGGTTTGCAGGCGCTCGGGCGGCGGCGCCCAGGCGTTGACGAAGGTGCCCCGGCCGATCTTGCCGACCAGCAACCCTTCATACGTCAGCGTGGCGTAGGTGTCGGAGACGGTCTTGCGCGATACGCCTAACTGCTCGGCGAGCAGGCGGCTGGGAGGCAGTTGCGCGCCGGCCGAAAGCCGCCCGGCGGCGATGGCTTCGCGCAACTGCTGGTAAAGCTGGGCGGCCAGGTCCTTGCGGCCATTGATGACGAGGTGCAATTCCATGTTTCATCCTGGGACAGATCGGTCTGCGCCAAGGTTACCCGCAAATCCCCCCTGATACTTGTAGTGAGCGGGCTTGCCCTAATGCCAGTCAGTTAAGCGATAAAGCGGACGATGGATAAATTGTGGGAGGGGCGGTGCGACGATTCGACTTGCTCCCGATGGCCTGCGTAGCAGGCCTATTTTTGAGGCCGCTGCGCGGCCTATCGGGAGCAAGCCCCCTCCCACAGTGACCGCGTTAATCCTTAACTGATTGGCATTAGGGCTTGCCCCGCGCTGGGGGGCGCAGCCGCCCTAAACCCAGGCACCTCGGTTGTCCTGAAAGACTGCGGCGTCCATGTTGGGGCGGCTTCGCCCCCCAGCGCGGGGCGAGCCCGCTCACTACAGTTGGGGTCAGGACAGGAAGCCGCCGTCCACATTCAGCGATACACCGGTGGTGTAGCTCGACGCATCACTGGCCAGGAACAATACCGCACCGGCCATCTCGCTCGGGTCGGCGACGCGCTTGAGCGGGATCTGCGCCAAGGCCATTTTCAGGATCGAATCGTTCTTCACCAGCGCCGAGGCGAATTTGGTATCGGTCAGGCCCGGCAGCAGCGCGTTGCAACGAATGCCGAACGCCGCACATTCCTTGGCGAACACCTTGGTCATGTTGATCACGGCCGCCTTGGTCACCGAGTAAATGCCCTGGAACACGCCTGGGGAAATGCCGTTGATCGAGGCCACGTTGATGATGCTGCCGCCGCCGTTCTCGCGCATCAATTTGCCGGCTTCCACCGACATGAAGAAATAGCCGCGAATGTTCACGTCGACGGTCTTCTGGAACGCGCCGAGGTCGGTGTCCAGCACATTGCAGAATTGCGGGTTGGTCGCCGCGTTATTGACCAGGATGTCCAGGCGCCCGAACTGTTCCCGGATACCGGCGAACACTTGGGTGATCTGCTCCATTTCACCAATATGGCAGGCAATCGCCGTGGCTTTGCCGCCATCGGCGATGATCGCGTCGGCCACGTGCTGGCAGCCCTCCAGCTTGCGGCTGGACACGATCACGTGGGCGCCTTGCTGGGCCAGCAGCTTGGCGATGGCCTCACCGATACCGCGGCTGGCACCGGAAACAAAGGCGATCTTGCCGTCGAGGTCGAACAGGTTGGTCTTGGACATGAGGTTTCCTTGTTCTGGTAATCAGAGTGCGGATTTGGCGATGACATTCAGGCTCATCTGCTCGAGCAGCTTGTTCATCTGGATGAACTGCGCAAAGCGTTTGTCCTGGGTCTGGCCATGGAAGAAGCGGTAGTAGATCTGCTGCACGATCCCGGCCAGGCGGAACAGGCCATAGGTGTAGTAGAAGTCGAAGTTGTCGATCTGCAGGCCGGAACGTTCGGCGTAGTAATCGACAAACTGACGGCGGGTGAGCATGCCGGGGGCGTTGCTCGGCTGGCGGCGCATCAGTTGCACGGGGGCGGGGTCGGCGGCTTCGATCCAGTAGGCGAGGGTGTTGCCCAAGTCCATCAAGGGGTCGCCGAGGGTGGTCAGCTCCCAGTCCAGCACGCCGATGATCTGCATCGGGTTGTGCGGGTCGAGGATCACGTTGTCGAAACGGTAGTCGTTGTGCACGATGCTGGACGTCGGATGGTCGGCCGGCATCTTGTCGTTGAGCCACAGACGCACTTTCTCCCAACTGGGCGCGTCCGGGGTCAAGGCCTTTTCGTAACGCTCGCTCCAGCCACGAATCTGCCGTGCGACATAGCCTTCGGGTTTACCCAGGTCGGCCAGGCCGCAGGCGGTGTAATCCACTTGGTGCAGTTCGACGAATTTATCGATGAAGCTTTTGCACAGGACTTCGGTCCGGGTCGCGTCCAGTTCCAGTTCGGCCGGCAGGTCAGAGCGCAGGATGATGCCGTTGACCCGTTCCATGACGTAGAACTCGGCGCCGATCACCGATTCATCGGTGCAATGCACGTAGGCTTTCGGGCAGTACGGGAACCCATCCTTGAGCTGGTTGAGAATGCGGTATTCGCGGCCCATGTCGTGGGCGGACTTGGCCTTGTGGCCAAATGGCGGGCGGCGCAGTACGAACTCCTGGCCCGGGTATTCCAGCAGGTAAGTCAGGTTGGACGCACCGCCGGGGAATTGGCTGATCTTGACTGTGCCGCTCAGCCCCGGAATGTGGGCCTTGAGGTAAGGATCGATCAGGCTGGCATCCAGTTCTTCGCCTGGGCGGATCTGAGTCGATTGGTCGTTAAGCGCCATGCTTATCCCTTCTGCTTATTTTAAAGGCCGTGGACTATTGGCTAATCTAATGCGCGCCGCCGCTCAGCGACAAGGTCGGGGCGGCTTAATAGGTTAGCGTGTTGGAGGATGATCAGCGGGCCTGATGTGCTCAAATCACCAGTACGGCACGGCCGCCGGGAGTACAGGACAGGTTGGCACCGATTTCGACTTTTGCCAGGTCCACGCCCAGGCCGGCGAGCAGGTTATTGACCAGCGGGTCGAGCAAAGGGCTGAGCAGGCCGGAGATGACCCCGCTGAGCAGGTTCAGCACGCCGGTCAGCACGTCGACCACCAGGCCCACCACCAAACCGAGAAGCCCGGTGAGTGTCGGTGTATGGCTGGTCAGCCGGATACCGTTGAGGGTGTCGCTCAAGCTGCCGACCACGTTATTGGCGCTGAAACTGAAATAGCTCGGCGGTTGCTTGACCTCCGGCGGCGACACATAGACATGGGCGCGGGTGGTCTTGGCGACGCTGCTGTCGACGCGCAGGCTCAGGCCGCCGACTGCGTAGGGTTGTCTTGGGTCGCACACGCCTTTGCTGCAGATCTTGACGCCAAGGTCGAGGAGCGGGAAGTCGTCGACTTTCAGCGGGGCGGTGGATGAGAACAGGTTCTTCGGGTCGACCTGGCCCACCATCAGCCTGACGGCTGAGGTGGTGCCTGACACCGAGAGGGAATTGTCGGCGGACCCGTTGCAACGGTAGCCCGTGACGTAGCTGCTGCCACTGGCGGCCTCCAGGGCGATATCGATTTGCGTGCCAGGCACCACATCCAATGAGCTGCCCAGCAGCAAACCCACCAGGTCGGTGACCAGGCCGATCACCTTGGTGAGCCCGTCGATCACCGGCAGTTTAAGGGAAATCCAGGTCCTGACTTGCGCCGTGCGCACCGCAATCGGCTGGGTGTCGATCAACTGAGGGTTACCGATAGCGGAGATCTGGGCCGGCTCGATGACCCGGGTCTTGACCGTGACATTCAACAAGCCCAGCACATCGACCGGCAGCTCGACCGCCACCGCGCTGGCCTTGTTCGACAGTTGCACAAAGCCCTGGATCAGGTTGAACAGTTGCAGGTCGACATTCAGTGCGCTTTTATCGGTGCCGTTCTGGATCTTGACCAGGTCACCCAGGTGCAGGATCTGCGTGCCGGGTGCGATCAGCTTGATGGTTTCCAGGTTGTTGATCACCACCTGGACCGCGTCGCCGCCCAGCTTGAGCACGTCGATGGCGGCCTGGATCAACTGGCCAACGGTGGCGTCGGTCTGGAGCAGTTGGTCGTAGTTGCCGGCGCTGACATTCAGGCGGATGGCCAGGGCATCCAGGTAGCTGAGCAGGCTGATATCGGTATTGATCAAGCCATTCCAACCCACCGCGTCGAGCTGCAGCTTGCCGCCCAGCAGGCCGCCGATCAGGCCATTGAGGGCGGCGGATTGAGTGCTGTCTATCGTCAGCAAGGTGCTGCGCACGGTGAGCGTGGCCACCGGTGGTGCGGGGGCGGCGGCCACGGCGGTAGCGCTCAGCAGCGTGGTCAGGCTGATGGGCTGTGCCGAAAACAGTGTGTGCAGGGCATGGGCGATGCTGGTGGCAACGCGGTGGGTGGCGATCACCTGGATCGCATCGGTTTTGCTCGGGTCGGCGCTGAAGGTGCGCATAAAGTCCGCGCCGGTGGCCAGGGCGCCGCAGGCGGTGCTCAACGTACGGTTTGCATCGACCGGGAAGTCATTGCGCAGGGCGCTTTGGGTCGCGAATTGCGCGGCATTGTCATTCGGCGCCGTGCATTTGCCGCCGCGGCTGACGGCTTCCAGCGCCGCAGTGTCGACGACGCGTTGCAGCTTGCGTTTTTCCAGGTACAGGCGGCCACTGTCGACCACCAATAGCAGAAACAACAGCGCGATCCCAAGCGTCAATGCGCCGATCAAACCAATGGCACCGCGTTGACGGGCCGGGCCGGGTCCATGGCCAACCATTGTGCGTTCCTTCGCCGGTCCTGCACCGGCGTCCTGAGCATCCCCGCATGCAGTGTAGACAGGTTTTACGACGTGGCTGGCTAATCGCTATTAGTTGCGTGGCGGCAGTGCCACCGGGGTCAGCACCGGGCGGCCGGCGAAATATTCCACCAGGTTGTCGGCCACGCGTTGCACCGTGTCATGGGCGGCTTCGGGCGACAGGCCGGCCACATGCGAGGTGAGCACGGTATTGCTCAGGCGCTTGAGGGCGTCCGGCACTTTGGGCTCATCATCGAACACATCCAGTGCCGCGCCGCCGATACGCCGTTGCTCAAGGGCGGCGACCAGGTCAGCGGTGACCACCACGCTGCCACGTCCGATGTTCACCAGATAGCCGTTCGGCCCCAGGGCGTCGAGCGCATGGCGATCGATCAGATGGCGGGTGCCCGCGCCGCCCGGCGTGGCCAGGATCAGGAAGTCCGAGGTGCGCGCCAGTTCTATCGCCGTTGCGCAGTAGGTGTAGTCCACATCATCACGGGGCTGGCGGTTGTGATAACTGACCTCCATGCCGAAACCGAGTGAAGCGCGCTTGGCGATCTCCATGCCGACTGCACCGAGCCCGAGAATGCCTAATTGTTTACCGCCCAGGGAAGGGCGCATGACCTTCGGCCATTCACTGCGCCGTACCGCCGCATCGGTCTGGGGAATACCGCGCACCAGCGACAGCAGCAACGCCATGGCGTGGTCGGCCACCGACGGCGCATTCACCCCGGCGCCATTGGTCACCACGATCCCGCGATTGCTCGCCGCCTGCAGGTCCACATGTTCGTAGCCGGCACCGATCACGCAGATGATCTCCAGCAGCGGCAACGCGGCGATTTCCTCGGCGTACAGCCCCAGTGGCCCACGGGTCAGCACAGCCTTGATCTGCCCACCGTGGGTCTTGATCGCCTGGGCGCGTTCGGCGGGCGTCGGAGCCAGGATTACATGGAACTCGCTGTCCTCGATGATGGACAGGTAGTCGTTGATGGTTTCAACCAGGACCAGAACAGTGGTGGACATCGCAAGGCTCTTCCTGAAGGGTTTGATAGGGGCAGTATGCGGGATTTGTAGGGCACAGCGTTTTGTTCAAGTAGAAAAAGTTCTTCTTGCGTAAGGCCATTCTGAATTTTCTGCTTCCCCCTCCAGCGTCGAAAAGCTGCGCCAGACTTTGTCGACTTTCCCACTTCGCAGAGACGACATGGATGCTTGTTCCTGCCACACCCGAAGAGATTGAATGGACGCCGTACGGTTACAAACACAGCCCTTCGACGCTAATACCCTGGAGAACAGTCATCGCTGGCACGTTGGTAGGCCCGGCTAAATACAGGCCCGGTATCGCTATTGAAATGCTTGAACGAGAGGCTTATAAAAATGGTGTCTGCACCACTAATGGAAAACCCTGGAAAGTCATGGAGTATCCACACTGCATTGGCGCCAGCCATGGCAGGCTCAGTCGCTGGGTCCGCATAGAACTGAGTGCTGGCGCTATTCATGGTCATCCGATTTCTGAACAGGAATTCAGGAGGTTAACAAATTGATCCCATTTCACTTTGCCGGTGGCACCGTCACTCATGATGACTTGTCGATCCTGCAGGATGTAGCGTTAGCGAAGCAGATCGACCTATTGAAGGAAGATATGCTCCAGGTCGAATTCGCGGGTGGGTTGCTGCTGGATGTGGGCTGGTACCCGGAATTTGATGCCGCGGGTGGCTTTCGAATTAATGTCATCAAGGATTTCGACTGGGCCCGCCCTGTGATTGCACTGACCGCCCACGAAACTGCTGAGCTGGTCGAAAAACTGGATATTGCGCAGAACGCTATCAATGGCGAACTGCGCAACACCCACTTGGGTACCTCGGCTTATTAGTTGAAAGCCCGTTGCCTCAGTTCCAGATGTCCAAGGCTTTGACTCGCTTCACAAACGCGCCCGCCAACGTCGCATTGTGATGCTCAATGATCGCCTCGGCCTTCAGCGCCGGGGTGTCCATGCACGTATGGCCATCCTCCGGCAACACCACCGAGAAACCCAGCTCGGCTGCCACTCGACAGGTGGTGTCGATACAGAACTGGGTCTTCATGCCCACGATCACCAATTCATTGATCTGCGCCGCTGCCAGTTGCTGCGCCAGGCGGGTGCCGTGAAAGCAACTGGGGCGGGTTTTATCGAACAGATGGTCGCGGGCCGGGTCGACGTCCAGGCCCGGCCAGAGCTGCCAGAGCGCGCTGCCGGCTGCGATCGGTGAACCCTCGGGGCCGGTGTGGCGGGCCACGAATATCGGTGCCTGGGCTTTGCGAGCGCGCTGAATCAGCTGGTTGATGGTGCCCAGAACGCGTTCGCGCTCGAAGGGTTTTTCCGGCCCATCGTATAAACCGGTTTGCATATCGATGATCAACAGGGCGTTTGCCATGGTCTTGCTCCTTGCAGTGGCCAGAGGGCGAGGCAATAAAAAGGCCCCGTCCATTGCTGGCGGGGCCTTGGGTTGTTTGGGGGTGTCTCTAGTTCACGCACCCACGGCAACCGCACGACCCGCCATGAGCGGTCGTGGTGGTGGTACGGGTGAGGCGCAACGGGATTGGGTTCATGGTTTGATGATGCTGGGAAGGGCGGCGGGCTGTCAATGGACACGACTGAAAGCCCTTCCGGTTGCCCTGTATTGTGCTGCGGCCCGCTGATACCGCGGCTTATGGCCGACCTTGCGCATCTGCACCGCAACACCGTTCCTCAGCTAAGTCTTTGCTTATTCGAAAGAATCCCGGAGAATCGCGCGCTTGTTATGGCTGGGGCGCTGCCTGTCAGGTATTTCTGACTCGTCCCGGCCGTGTGAATGCGGAGATCCGACCGGATGAATGATCAGGCCAATAGCGTCGACGAACGTTATGCAACGACACCTGCAACCCTCACAAGCTGGAGCCGCCAGGACACGACCTGGATGCTCGGCCTGTTCGGCACCGCCATTGGCGCCGGTACTTTGTTCTTGCCGATCAACGCGGGTCTGGGGGGCTTCTGGCCGCTGGTGATCCTCGCGGTACTGGCATTCCCGATGACATTCTTTGCCCACCGTGGCCTGACCCGTTTCGTCTTGTCCGGCCGCGACGGTTCCGACATTACCGACGTCGTCGAAGAGCATTTCGGCCTCAAGGCCGGCGCATTGATCACCCTGTTGTACTTCTTCGCGATCTTCCCGATCCTGCTGATCTACAGCGTGGCGCTGACCAACACCGTCAGCAGCTTCATGGAGCACCAATTGCACATCCTGCCGCCGCCTCGTGCGGTCCTGGCGTTCGTGCTGATCCTCGGCCTGCTGGCGGTAGTGCGCTGCGGTGAACAAGTGATCGTCAAGGCCATGAGCCTGATGGTGTACCCGTTCATCGTGGCCTTGCTGTTCCTGGCGGTGTACCTGGTACCGCACTGGACCGGCGGCATCCTGAGCACCGCCAATGAAGTGCCGGCACCCTCGGCGCTGCTCAACACGCTGTGGCTGGCGATTCCGGTGATGGTGTTCTCGTTCAACCATTCGCCGATCATCTCGGCGTTCGCCGTTGATCAGAAGCGCCAGTACGGCGCCCACGCTGATGAGCGCAGTTCACAGATCCTGTCCCGTGCGCACCTGTTGATGGTGGCGATGGTGCTGTTCTTCGTGTTCAGTTGTGTGTTGACCTTGTCACCGGCGCAACTGGCGGAAGCGAAAGCCCAGAACCTGTCGATCCTGTCGTACCTGGCCAACCACTTCGATAACCCGACTATCGCTTTCGCCGCGCCGCTGATTGCATTTGTGGCGATTGCCAAGTCGTTCCTTGGCCACTACATCGGGGCCAGCGAAGGTCTCAAGGGCCTGGTGCTCAAGACCGGTCGCCGTCCGGCCGCCAAGTCACTGGACCGCCTGACCGCCGCGTTTATGCTGATCGTGTGCTGGCTCGTTGCCACGCTTAACCCAAGCATCCTTGGCATGATCGAAACCCTGGGCGGCCCGGTGATCGCGTCGATCCTGTTCCTGATGCCGATGTATGCCATTCGCAAGGTGCCGGCCATGGCCAAGTACCGCGGGCAGGCATCCAACGTGTTCGTCACGGCCGTGGGCCTGGTGGCAATCACGGCGTTGATCTACTCGCTGCTGTCCTGACCTCAGGGCGTTAGGCACACAGCCGATTCGCGCACACCGCGAATCGGCTTTTTTTTGCCGGTACAAAAGCTGACGCGGCTCAACCACGGCCCGGCAATGAGGGCTAAGCTTACGCACGCTTTTTGCCAGGATGGGTTGGGCCGATTGAAGACTGAAACCGATGGACCTGCCGCCGTACCCTCAAACCGTATCCAGGACCTGCTGGCCGGATTATCCATTGCCGGTTTGCTGCTGCCGGAGGCCGTGGCCTATTCCAGCATTGCCGCACTGCCGCCTCAGGCCGGGGTGATTGCCTTGTTTGCCGGGCTGGTGTGCTACGGCCTGTTCGGCACCAGCCGTTTTGCGATTGTCTCGGCCACCTCGTCATCAGCGGCCGTGTTGGCGGCGGCAACGGCCAGCCTGGCCGGTGATGACCCGGCCCTGAGGCTGTCCCTGGCCTTCGGATTGGTATTGCTCACTGGGGTGTTTTTCCTGTTGGCCGGCCTGTTCAAGCTCGGCGGCGTCACCTCCTTCATCGCCAAGCCGGTGTTGCGTGGCTTTGCCTTCGGCCTGGCGCTGACCATCATCCTCAAGCAATTGGCCAGTGTGGTGGGCGTGCACCTGACCGATAACAACCTGATCCGTTTTCTACCGCAGTTGCTGGAGCAACTGCCGCGCTGGAACTGGCCTGCGGCCCTGGTGGCGGCTCTGGCGTTGCTGGTGCTGTGGCTGTGCGCGCACTTGCCGCGCGTGCCTGGTGGGCTGGTGGTTGTGGTGCTGGGCATCGCTGCCGGGCAGTATCTGGACCTGCAGGCTCATGGCGTGGCGCTGATCGGCATGATCGACCTGCGCCTGGAGCTGGGGCATTTGCCAGTGCTGCCGTTTGCCGATTGGCTGCGCCTGGGCGAGTTGGCGTTTGCGCTGGTGATGATCCTGTACGCCGAGTCCTACAGCTCTATCAGTTCGTTCGCGCTCAAGCATGGCGACCGTGTGTCGTCCAACCGCGACCTGCTCGCGCTGGGTGCGGCCAACCTGGTTTCCGGGCTGTTCCACGGCATGCCGGCCGGTGCCGGGTACTCCGCGACGTCGGCCAATGAGGCGGCTGGCGCTTATTCACGCTTGGCGGGGATCGTCGCGGCGCTGGTGACATTGCTGATTGTGCTGACGGTGCTGCCCTATGTCGCGCTCACGCCGGAGCCGGTGCTGGCGGCTGTCGTTATCTATGCGCTGGGGCGCGGCTTGAGTTTGCAGCCGCTGGGGCGGTATTTCCTCTGGCGGCGCGATCGTTTACTGGTGATCTGTGCGGTGGCGGCGGTGCTGGTATTGGGGGTGCTGGATGGTTTGCTGCTCGCGGTCGCAATCAGTGTGATGTTGATGCTGCGCCAGATGTCGTCAGCCGATATCCAGGTACTGGGGCGCCTGGGTGACAGCCATGACTTTGTCGACCGTCAGCACCATGCGGATGCTTCGGCTGTACCGGGGGTACTGATCGTACGGCCCAGCGAAGCCCTGTTTTTTGCGAATGTCGAGCGCATCCTTGGCGCGGCCTTGCGCCTGATGCGGCAGTCGCCGGTCGAGGCGATGGTGTTGAGCCTGGAGGAATCGCCGGACCTTGACGGCACCAGCATCGAAGCGCTGGCGGCATTTTTTGCCCAGGTCCATGCGCAGGACAAGCGCCTGGTGTTGGCCCGCGTGCGACATGATGCCCGCGAGGTCTTGCAGGGGTTGCCTGAAGCGGTGGCACCGCAGGTGCGGCTCAGTGGCTTGAGTGTCGATGGCGCGGTGCAATTGGCGCTTGAGATGAGTAACGCCTGACGCAGACATGATGTGGGAGGGGGCTTGCTCCCGATAGGCCGCGCAGCGGCCTCAAAAATGGGCCTGCTACGCAGTCCATCGGGAGCAAGTCGAATCGTCGCACCGCCCCTCCCACAGTGATAGCGTCAAGTCTTAACTGACAGGTATTGGGGAAAGCCCCCATAATTTCTGTATTCCGGGCATAAAAAAACGCCGCGTATCTTGCGATGCGCGGCGTCCTTTACATCAACATACCGTTAAGCTTGAACTACCGGAATGTTGGCGCTTGCTGCGATCTTGCGGAACTCGGCGATCTGGTCGAAGTTCAGGTAGCGATATACGTCACTGGCCATGGTGTCCAGTTTCGCTGCGTAGCCCATGTACTCTTCGACGGTCGGCAGGCGACCCAGGGTAGAAGCCACTGCCGCCAGCTCGGCCGAAGCCAGGTAGACGTTCGCGCCGTCACCCAGACGGTTCGGGAAGTTACGGGTCGAGGTCGACACCACGGTCGAGTTCGGCTCTACGCGTGCCTGGTTACCCATGCACAGCGAGCAGCCTGGCATTTCCATGCGTGCGCCAGCCTTGCCGTAGATGCCGTAGTAGCCTTCTTCGGTCAGTTGGTGAGCGTCCATCTTGGTCGGCGGCGACAGCCACAGACGGGTTGGCAGCTGACCCTTGACCTGTTCCAGCAGCTTACCGGCAGCGCGGAAGTGACCGATGTTGGTCATGCACGAACCGATGAACACTTCGTCGATCTTCTCGCCGGCAACGCTCGACAGCAGACGGGCATCGTCCGGGTCGTTCGGTGCACAGAGGATAGGCTCGTTGATGTCGTTCAGGTCGATCTCGATGACTTCGGCGTATTCCGCGTCGGCATCGGCTTCCATCAGTTCAGGGTTGGCGACCCAGGCTTCCATCGCTTGGGCGCGACGTTCCAGGGTGCGTGCATCGCCGTAGCCTTCGCCGATCATCCAGCGCAGCAGGGTGATGTTGGAGTTCAGGTACTCGGTGATGGACTCTTTGGACAGCTTGATGGTGCAACCGGCAGCCGAACGTTCGGCCGAGGCGTCGGACAGTTCGAAAGCCTGTTCCAGCGTCAGGTCGTTCAGGCCTTCGATCTCCAGGATGCGGCCGGAGAAGGCGTTCTTCTTGCCTTTTTTCTCGACGGTCAGCAGGCCGGACTGGATGGCGTAGTACGGAATGGCATGAACCAGGTCACGCAGGGTGATGCCAGGTTTCATTTTGCCTTTGAAGCGCACCAGGACCGATTCCGGCATGTCCAGCGGCATGACGCCGGTGGCGGCGGCGAACGCCACCAGGCCGGAACCGGCCGGGAACGAGATGCCCATCGGGAAGCGGGTGTGGGAGTCACCACCGGTACCGACGGTATCCGGCAGCAGCATGCGGTTCAGCCAGCTGTGGATGATGCCGTCGCCAGGGCGCAGCGATACGCCGCCACGGGTCATGATGAAGTCAGGCAGGGTGTGGTGGGTGGTCACGTCGATCGGCTTTGGATAGGCCGCGGTGTGGCAGAAGGACTGCATCACCAGATCGGTCGAGAAGCCCAGGCACGCCAGGTCTTTGAGTTCGTCACGGGTCATTGGACCGGTGGTGTCCTGGGAACCCACGGTGGTCATCTTCGGCTCGCAATAGGTGCCTGGACGAACGCCTTTGCCTTCCGGCAGGCCGCAAGCCTTGCCGACCATCTTCTGTGCCAGGGTGTAGCCTTTGCCGGTGTCGACAGGGGCTTCAGGCAGCTTGAACAGGTCGGTAGGGCCGAGGCCCAGTTCAGCGCGGGCCTTTTCAGTGAGGCCACGACCGATGATCAGCGGGATACGGCCGCCGGCGCGGACTTCGTCCAGCAGCACCGGGGTCTTCATTTCGAAGGTGGCCAGGACTTCGTCGGTACCGTGCTTGCAGACTTTGCCGGCATGCGGGTACAGGTCGATCACGTCGCCCATGTTCAGGTTGGACACGTCGAACTCGATCGGCAATGCGCCAGCATCTTCCATGGTGTTGTAGAAGATCGGGGCGATCTTGCTGCCGAAGCAGAAGCCGCCGGCACGCTTGTTCGGTACGTAAGGCACGTCGTCGCCGAAGAACCACAGTACGGAGTTGGTTGCCGATTTACGCGACGAACCGGTGCCGACCACGTCGCCCACGTAGGCGATCGGGAAGCCTTGGCCGCGCATTTCTTCGATCTGCTTCATCGGGCCGGTCTTGCCTTGCTCGTCCGGTACGATGCCTTCGCGGGCCATTTTCAGCATGGCCAGGGCGTGCAGCGGGATATCAGGGCGGGACCAGGCATCCGGGGCAGGGGACAGGTCGTCGGTGTTGGTTTCGCCGGTGACCTTGAACACGCGCAGGCTGATCTTGTCGGCCAGGGTCGGACGGTTCTTGAACCATTCGCCGTCGGCCCAGGACTGGATCACGGCCTTGGCATGCACGTTGCCGTTCTTGGCTTTTTCGGACACGTCGTGGAACGCATCGAACATCAGCAGGGTGTGCTTGAGTTGGTCGGCCGCGACAGATGCCAGGTTGGCATCGTCCAGCAGTTCGACCAGGGTCACGATGTTGTAGCCGCCTTGCATGGTGCCCAGCAGTTCAACGGCGCGTTGCTTGCTGATCAGGGGGGAAGTGGCTTCGCCCTTGGCCAGGGCAGACAGGAAACCGGCCTTGACGTAGGCAGCTTCGTCAACGCCTGGTGGAATGCGGTTGGTGATCAGGTCAACGAGGAATTCTTCTTCGCCAGCCGGAGGATTTTTCAGCAGCTCGACCAGGCCTGCGGTTTGTTCGGCGTTAAGCGGCTGGGGAACGATACCCAGTGCTGCGCGCTCTTCGATATGTTTGCGGTAGGCTTCAAGCACAGTTATTACCCTCATCAGTGGTCCCACGGGACGCTCATCCAGAAATGAACGGCACGCATGCGCTCAGGGGCTTTTTGGGCCGCAAAGCCAGCGCTGCCGGCATTCCTCACAGAAGCTGCTTTCAAAGTTTTACGCCTGCAGAACGGAGCTGATGAGGGTTGGCGCGGGCTTTGACCTAGCGGGTCATAACACGCGCCAACACCGTTCTGAAGGAACGACTGTGCTCGTGACGCTTTGAAAACAGCTTCCAGCGGATATTATTGGCGCCTTACAAGGCCGGATGATTCTACGGCAAAAAAAATCTAAAGGTAAGTTGCCTGACCAAGTTTGCAGGGTGATCAACCTTAGACAAAGGGCTAACATGGCCCATTGTTTCGCTGAGCCGGGTGCCGTTGCCCATGTCCAATCCAACCATCAAGACCCCGTGCGTCGGCCTGTGCTCCACGGTTTACGGCGATCTCGTGTGCCGTGGCTGCAAGCGCTTCCACCATGAAGTGGTGCAGTGGAATGGCTATGACGAAGAGGCAAAACGTGCGGTCTGGATGCGGTTGGAGCAGTTGCTGGTGCAGGTCATGGCCGGCAAGCTGGAAGTGTTCGACCCCAAGACGCTGCGCAGCCAACTGGAGCGGCGCAAGATTCGCTTCGTGCCGCACCAGTCCGAGTATTGCTGGGCCTACCAGTTGATTGCCCGGGGTGCGCGGGTGATTTCCAACCTGGAGGCTTACGGCATGGTGCTGCTGCCGGAATTCCGCGATTGGACGTTGCCGCAGCTGCGCGATGCCATTGATCGTGAGTTTTTCATCCTGTCCGAAGCCCACTACCAGCGCTACATCGCCCCGGATTTCCTGAGGGATGAGTCACTACATCTGTGAGAGGGGGCTTGCTCCCGATGGCGCCGGGTCAGTCAGCTCATAGGTAACTGAACCACCGCTATCGGGAGCAAGCCCCCTCCCACCGTTGCACTTGATTGACTGGAGGAGCAGGTCAGGCTTTGTTGGCCAGTTCTTCCAACTGATCCATCAGGGTGCCGGGCTTGAGCACCAGCACATCGCTTTCCACGGCGTCGAGTATCACTTCCGCCGTATTGCCGATCAGCGCTCCGGAAATCCCGGTGCGCGCCACGGTGCCGATGATCGTCACCGCCGCTTGCAACTTATGCGCCTCGAAGGGGATCAGCACATCCGCCGGCCCTTCTTCGATATGCAGGTGGGCGTCGTCCACATCGAACTCGGCCTGAAACGCCTTGCATTGCTCGCGATAACGCGCCTCGATGGTTTCCTTGAGCTGGAATGTCGGGTCCGCCGCCGACAACATCGGCGACGGATGGGCGCTGATCACATGCAACTGCGCCTTGGCCAGCCTGGCGATATCAAAGCCGTGGTCGATGATCGTATCGTGCAGGGCGCGATGCTCGCCGTCGTTATTGCCCACGTCGATGGCGGCCAGAATCACCCGCCCGGCCCACGGGGTTGCAGTCTTGACCAGCAGCACCGGCGTCGGGCAATAACGCAGCAGCTTCCAGTCGGCCGGGGTGAGCAAGGCCTTTTTCAGCGGGCTGTCGGGGAAATGTTGCTTGATCACCAGGCCGCAGCCTTCGGCCTGCTGCACGTCGATGATGGTTTCATGCAGGCTGTCATTCCACGCCTGCTCGGTGGTCACGCTGTACCCGTCTTCCTGCAAACCGGATTTGAGCAGGCTCAGCAGCGCCGAGTGCTCGTGCTTCTTGTCGCACACCAGTAAGTGCAGGTGCGCGCCGGTGACCCCGGCGATCAGCTTGGCGCGCTTGAGGGCCAGGCTTTCCGAATGTTCGGGTTCGATGACCACCAAAATGCTGCGGATGGCTTGCATAATCGGGATCTCCAGTAAGAGGGGGCATGTAACCACTATAGTTGCTGCCCGTCAGGCGGCATGTTGATACACATCAAGGCCCGTGACTGGTGGTCTGCGGCGTGGTCGGTATAATCGGCGGCCTTTTGTGATCCTTTTGCCCGTGAGCCCGATGAACCTGCCCGAAATCCACGAATTCCTCGGCTGCCGCACCCCCGACGCCTGGGTCCAGGCCGCATTGGCCGATCAGGAAACCCTGCTGATCGACCACAAGAACTGCGAGTTCAAAGCCGCCAGTACCGCCTTGAGCCTGATCGCCAAGTACCACGGCCATGTGGACTTGATCAATATGATGTCGCGCCTGGCCCGCGAAGAGCTGGTGCATCACGAACAAGTCATGCGCCTGATGAAAAAGCGCAAGGTCGAACTGCGCCAACTGCACGCCGGCCGTTATGCCTCGGCGTTGCGTAAAGTGGTGCGCAGCCACGAGCCGGTCAAACTGGTGGACACCCTGGTGGTCGGCGCCTTTATCGAAGCGCGCAGTTGCGAGCGTTTCGAAGCACTGGTGCCGCATTTGGACGAAGAACTCGGCAAGTTCTACTTCGGCTTGCTGAAAAGCGAAGCTCGGCACTTTCAAGGTTACTTGAAGCTGGCGTACCAGTATGGCGACGCCAAGGATATCGCCCAGGTGATCGAACGGGTGAGGGCGGCCGAGCAGGAACTGATCGAGTCACCCGACGTCGAGTTCCGCTTTCACAGTGGCGTGCCAGCCTGAAGCGACCGCCGTGCCGATCAGCGCGGCGACGCCCGCCAACAGCAGGATCACCGTTTGCGTGCCCCAGGGCGCGGCCAGCAGCGCAATCGCCAGGCCTGCCAAGGGTTGCGCCAGATTGTTGAGCAGTGTGATCACGCCGACTGTCTTGCCGAAATCCTGGACCGGAATGACCCGCTGACGGGTGCTGCGCAGGTAGACGTTGAACATCTTGTCGAAACCGGTGACCAGCAGAAAGCCCACGGCGTACAGCCATACGCTTGGGCTGACGGCCATGATCAGCGCCCCGATGCCGATCATCGAATACGACAGACCGCCCAGTACCCTCAATGGCAGGTCGGCCCGCGCCAGGTAAAACAGAATGCCGATCGTCACCAACGCTCCCAATGCTTGCAGCAACGCATACGCATCCTTGCCGGCGGCGAACTGGCCGGTGACCAGCGCCGCCGAGGTGGCGAGCGTCACGCCGATGATCAGGTTCACGCCCACCGCCAGGGTAATGACCCGCCTTAACTCCACTCGGTTGCGGATATGCCCGAACGCGATGCGCAACGGTTGCAGCCAGATATCCGGATGTTGCTCGAAGGTTTGCAGGTCTACCGCGCTGGTGCGCCGCCAGATCCGCATGGCCAGGTCCGCCAGCCAGAACAACCCGGCAACCCCCAGCACTACCCAATGCCAGGCCCAGATTTCCAGGAGCAGCGCGGCCGCCAATGGGCCCAGCACCAGGCCGCTCTGGTCGGCGATCTGTGAGTAGGAGAGGGTCTTGGCGTAGGTGTAGTGTTTGAAAATATGCGGCATCAGCACCTCCCGCGCCATGATGCCCTGGGTGGTCAATACCCCGCACAACGCCGACAGCAGCACGATCCAGTAGATACCGTCGAATAACGCGTACAGTCCTACTGTGACGGCACAGGCCAGCGCCCGGTAGACCTGGCTGATATGCAGGATGCGCACGGCAGGGAACTTGTCGCACAGGGCACCGCACACCGGGAAGGCCAGGTAACGCGGCAATGACTCGACAAAAAATGCAAAGCCCGCCCAGGCCACGCTCTGGGTGGTCTGAAATACGATCAAGGGCACGATGAACAATAGAATCTGGTCTGCCAGCCGCGACAGGAACAGCGAAACGAAGAACGCCAGGTAATCCTTGCGCATACAACTCCCTGTGAATGGCGTTAAAGATTGCAGGCTATTTGTTAAAAACTCTTAAAAGCATGAAGCTTCGTTGGGGCGTCATGGCCAGATGCTTCAGTCAAACAGCTTGCCACCTATAATGGCTGCACTTCAATCGGCGTTTGTACACTGAGAATTTATGGAAAACCTGGGGCTGGGCAAAGTTCTGCTCGTTGAGGACGATGAAAAACTGGCGGGGCTGATTGCGCATTTTCTGGCGCAGCACGGTTTCGAGGTGCGGGTGGTGCACCGGGGCGACAAAGCCCTGGCGGCGTTCCTGGACTTCAAGCCGAAGATCGTCGTGCTCGACCTGATGCTGCCGGGCCAGAGCGGCCTGCATGTGTGTCGTGAGATTCGTAACGTGTCTGACACGCCGATCGTGATCCTCACCGCCAAGGAAGATGACCTGGACCACATCCTGGGTCTGGAGTCCGGCGCTGATGACTATGTGATCAAGCCGATCAAGCCGCCGGTTTTGCTCGCACGCCTGCGTGCCCTGCAACGCCGGCAAGTGCCCGAGCCCACCGTTCGCGGCTCCCTCGAATTCGGCCACCTGTCGATTGACCGCAGTTGCCGGGTGGTCAGCCTGGGAGGGGAAACCATCGACCTGACGACCATGGAGTTCGAATTGCTGTGGTTGCTGGCCAGCAATTCGGGAAAGATTCTCTCGCGCGATGACATCCTCAACCGCATGCGCGGTATTGCCTTCGACGGCCTCAACCGCAGCGTCGACGTCTACATCAGTAAATTACGCAGCAAACTCAACGATAACCCCCGTGAACCGGTGTGCATCAAGACCATCTGGGGCAAAGGCTACCTGTTCAACCCTTTCGCGTGGGAGGTTTAGATGCTGCGGCTGTTTCTGCGCCTGTATGTGATCCTGGCGCTGGGTCTGGCGGGGGCGATCTGGCTGGTCAACTACACCTTCGACGAATTATTGCCGGAAGCTAACGAAGTCTATAACCGCGAAGCTTTGCGCGGCCCGGCTTATGCATTGGTAGAACAACTGCGGGTGGTGCAAGGGCCAGCGCGCGAAGCTCGGCTGGCCGAGCTGCAACCGCATTACGGCTTGCGTCTGAGGCTGGTCCAGCACGATGCATTGGCGTTGAACGAGCGTGAACAACAGCTGCTCAGCGGTGGTCAGCTTGTGGTACGCGGCGACTTCATGGAGTTCATCACCAGCATTGATGGTGGCCCGCAACTGCTGGAGATCAAGTTGCCGGAAGAGCCCAAGTGGCTGTACTTGTGGGCCTACGGTTTCCTCGGCGTCAGTCTGGCCCTGGTCCTGTATTTCTGGGTACGCCCGCACTGGCGCGACCTTGAGCACATCCGCTTGGCCGCGCAACGCTTTGGCGACAATGACCTCGGCTCGCGCATCCTGCTGCCGCGCCGGTCCACCGTGCGCGAACTGGCCGGGCACTTCAACCAGATGGCTGAGCGTATCGAAAGCCTGATCGCCAACCAGCGCGAACTGACCAACGCCGTGTCCCACGAGTTGCGTACACCGATTGCGCGTTTATCGTTCGAGCTGGATCAACTCAAGCAACAGGCCGACCCGCGCCAGAGCCGTGAGTTGATCAATGACATGTACGCCGACCTGGGCGAGTTGGAGGAGATGGTCTCCGAATTGCTCACCTACGCCAGCCTGGAGCGTGGCGCTACGCAGGTCACCCGGGAAAGCATCGAGGCCCATAGCTGGCTCGACAGTGTCATCGGCAGCGTGGCCCTCGAAGCGGAAGCGGCCGGTGTGCAGCTGTCGTTGCGTACCTGTGAAGTCGACTTTATCCAGATCGAACCGCGCTTCATGGCGCGGGCGGTGATCAACCTGCTGCGCAACGCCATCCGTTATGCCGAGCGCCGCGTGGAGGTGTCGCTGGTCAAGTTCGGCACGGGTTACGAAGTGCGGGTCAGCGATGACGGGCCCGGCGTACCGCTGGAGGGCCGGGCGAAGATCTTCGAACCCTTCATGCGCCTGGATTCCAGCCGCGACCGCCGCACCGGTGGCTTCGGCCTGGGCCTGGCGTTGGTGCAGCGGGTCAGCCAATGGCATGGCGGCCAGGTCGAAGTGCTGGACTCGGAGTGGGGCGGGGCGTCGTTTCGGATGACGTGGGCGTATGCCGAGTAGCAGTCTCTAGTAGGAGCGAGCAAGCTCGCTCCTGCGTTCTAATTGTATGGTCGGATCAGAAGGTGTATTCCACCATCCCCATCACCGACGTCTGCAACCGTCGCTCCACAATCGGGCTCTTGCCCGCCTCATCCGCCAGGTACTGCACGTCCAGCAAGGTCGAGAACCGGGTGTTTTCGCTGATCGGCAGGCTCCACGCCAGGTTCATGCCATTGCTGATGTTGCCGGCTCCGGCCTTGTATTCCTTGAAGCGGCTTTGCGCCGCCTGACCCGTGGTCACGCCGTACCAGGTCTGCAGGTAGTTACGGTCACCAAAATGGCTGCTCAGGGTGGCGTCGACGGAGCCAAAGCGGCCTCTGTAGAGATTGGTGCCCAGGCTCAACTCCAGGTGGGTGAAGGCCTTGCCGGTATCCTTGTGGTCATTTTCCTTGAGGGCGTGTTCCAGCGTCGCGCCGACAATCACGCCGCCGAGTTTATAGCTGGCGCTCACCCCCAGTTGCGGGCGTGACTTGATCTCGCCCATGCCTTTGAGGCGTTTGGAGCCGGCATGCAGGGTTTCATTTTTATCCTTGCGTGAACCGCTGGCACCGACATACGCGCTGAAGCTTGCCGCGTCGCCTTCGTAGCGCCATCCCAGGCCCTTGCCTGTGTCGAGGAAAATCCCCCAGGGACTGACAATTTTGCCGCCCAGTTCCGGCCCGGTCCGGCGTTCGTCACTCCCGCTGTAGCGGGGCGCGTTGCTGACGCCGAGCTTGAGGCTGTATTGCCAGTCTTCGGCAATGGCGCTGTCGGCGGCGGCGAACAGGCATACCGAGGTGAGGGACAGGCAAAGGTGATTCGAGCGCATTGAGGCGTTCTTCCTTGGTTAGAGATTCAGAGGTTTGTGTGGTGCTTGGGTGCGTTTGAAGGAGTAACCCGAAGCGCTGAGGCCATTGACCTGACGGCTGACGGTGTCGCCCAGGCCATAGCCATTACCGGCCAGTACCGCGTGGGCATTGTCGACGGGCAATAGGATGTAGTCGGTCAGCGGCTCGCCATGCAGTTGGCCGCGCAATACCAGGAAACCTTCTTCCAGGCGTACGCTGATGCCGCTCAGCGGCGCGTTCGGCTCATGGGTGTTGAGCACGTGATAGGTGCCGATGGTGTCGGCCCAGGCCAGGGGCAGCGGCGGCGGGTCGACGCGCTCACCGATGGCGATGCGTTGGCCATGGCTGCGGGCAGTGAGCATCTGGCGGCCTTGTACGGTCACCACATCCAGCTGCACGCGGCCCAATTCGCCGAGATCCTTGAGCCAGAACCCGAGGACTTTTTTCTGTGCGCGCAACCAGCCGTGCTCGTCACGCACCAATTCAAAGTCAAAACCGGCCAGTTCGCCGGACAGCCGATTTTTATCGTCCTTGAGGCGCAGTACGCCCCAGGCCGTAGCATAAAACCCGGCCAGGCGTTTACGGTCCACGGCCGCCGGCACCTGGCGCAGCTTCAACCCGTGGCTGGGGGGCTGGCAGTCGCCGCTGCACACTGGCGTGCCGGTTTGTGCCTGGAGCATCAAGCGCAGCGCGTCGGTGGACAGCGACACCACCATGTCCTCGGCATTGCTGTCATTGGCCATGATGATCACCGCCAACTGCTGATCAGGCAGCACGCTCAATTGGGCGGCAAAATCATCGCCACCGCCGCTGTGCTGATAGGTCCGAATGCCGGGGCCGACCGGCTCATCCCCACAAGGCGCCAGAAACCAGCCCAGGCCCATCTGGCAATCGAAGTCCAGGGCGTTGCCGGTGTTTTGCTGGGTGAACATCGCCTCGATGGACGCGTTACTCAGCACTTGTCTGCCTTTATAGGTGCCTTGGGCGAACAGCATCTGCACGTAGTGGCTGAGGTCTTTCGGGCTGGCCCACAGCCCGGTGGCCGCGAGGTCACGCACCTGTGCATCGGTGCTGGCCTGGCCGTCTTCGTAGCCCATGGCGCGATAACCCAGCTGTGCGCCGGTACCGACGAAGCTGGACTGGTCCATCGCCAACGGCTTGAGCAGGCTGCTTTGTAGCTGAGCCTCGAAGCTTTTGCCGGTGCTGCGCTCAATGGCCGCGCCGACCAAGGCGTAGCCGAGGTTGGAATAGGCCACCTGAGAGCCCGGCGGGCTGCTCAGCCACACACCCGACACACGCATGGGCATCTGGCCCATCGCATAGGTGCTGCGCAGGTCGCGCAGGTGCTCGCTGGGCAGGCCGGACTGGTGGCTGAGCAAGCGACGCAAGGTGATATCGCGGTCAGCCGCAGTCTGGTCGGCATGAAAACGCGAACGCACGTAAAACTCGCGCAGGGTTTGCTGGATCGGCGCATCCAGCGCCAGACGCTGCTGCTCCACCAATTGCAACGCCGCCGTGGTGGTCAGCAGTTTGGAAATGCCCCCGGCGCGAAACGCCGTGTTACGTGTAACCGGTACGCCGCGCGCCTTGTCCGCCATGCCGAAGCCACGGGTCCAGAGCAATTCCTGGCCATTGACCAACGCAATCGACAATCCCGCCACGTTATCCCGGGCCATGTCCTGGGGAATTCGGGTTTGCAGGTAACGGATGATTGCACCGTAATCACCCTTTTGAATCGGCGGCGGAGCAGGGGGTTGCCCATGGCAACCGATACTGCTCAGCAGGCAACCCAGCAAAGGAATACTGCGCAATGTGCGAAACATGAAGAACACCCGAATGGTGGTTTGGATGCTCAAATGCTAGGGCGGTGGCGGCCGATAATCTTTGACAGCTTTGTCGAGAAACTGTCAAAGACTGTTAAAGATTAGGCACCAGGAAATCTCAAGGCAGAATCAGGGAAGCCCCTTGCTGAAAAAGGGAAGTTTTCCGGCATTTCCAGAGGATATTCAGACTTTAATCTCAGTGCTCTTGTGAAATCAGGAGCGACACCCGCCATGGACGCTACACGCTGGAGCCACCCGTTCAAGGATCAAAGCCACCCGTTGTCGCAGTTGACCCAATTGGCCCATGCTGGCGCGGGTTATTACCCCTTGGGACGCAATGCCCTGTGGCATGGCGGCGTGCATTTTGACAGCGGCACCGCAGCCCTGCTGGATCAGTCGGCGGTCTACTGTGTGGCAGACGGTGAGGTCGTGGCTTACCGCATCGATGAGCATTCACCCATCACTACTTACGTGGACGACGACCAGTGCGTGGCGAAACCGTTCTCGCGCAACTTTGTACTGGTGCGCCATCGTCTTGCGCCGCCGACCATCGCAGGTCAATCACAGACGCCTCCCAGACTGACCTTCTACAGCTTGTATATGCACCTGCAGGAGGGAATGTTCTATCGCGACGGCTCAACGCACGCTCGACCCGCCTTCTGGCCTGAAGAGGCAACAGATGGCGCTGTTGTGCTGCAAGCGCCCGTCGCAATCAAGGCCGCCGATCTGGTCGGGCACATCGGGTTGTATCACTGCGCGGATACAAAGCGCCCGGAAAGCAAACTGCATCTGGAAGTGTTCAGTGGTGATGACGTCGAAGGCTTTATCGACGCCAGCCGGGCTTGGGCGCAACAGTTGCCTGCCGACGAACAGACTTGGCTCAAGCTGGTGGCAGGCACTGTCGTCGTCCCCCATCAAGAGGGCTTTGGCGTTGCACAATGCCCCGTTCCCGGCACTGCCGGCGCGGCCAGTGGTGCTGACTTGCTACTGCCCAAAGTGTTGCTCGACAGCTTGCCGCCCGAGAGCAAAATCAGCAGCGCCCTGGGTAAGAAATGCACATGGTATCGCCTGGATGGGTTGCTCATGGATGCCGACAACCATCCGCTTGATGGCTGGGTCTGCGAAGACGTGGGGATTACCCCCTGGGTCAGTCCGTGGTCGTGGGAGGGCTACTCCATTGTCTACAGCCTCGACTCTTCCCTTGGCACGCTTGCCGCGCTTTGGCGTGACCTGGGGCGGTTCAGCGAGGCTCAACTTGCGCGGTTTGCTCGCGTGGCGGACGAGGGCAACAAAAGCCGCATAAAAAGCCGTCTCTACGACATCATCGACCGCAACCGCGATGGAAGGATCACCGCTGCCGAGTTGCAGGCGGCCATTCGCCGGCCGGCTCACGCACAGTCGATTTCACGGTTGATCATTCATACCGAAAGCGAATGGTCCCAGCCGAACAAGTGGGATGGGTTAGACGAGTTGCTAGGCCACAGTGGCGCAACACCGCACTTGAACTGGTTGGCGGAGAAACAACGGATCAATGCGCTGTGTTGGTGGGAAGAGGTGGCGCCGAAGCTTGGCCTGCCTGCGAATGGGGCGGTGTTTCACTTTCATCCGGTGGGGTTGGTGGGGCAGTTCTGCGCGGCTAATCCATTGGCAATTACTTCGGCACAACTAAAGCAAATATTTCCCTTGGCCGACGATGCCGATATTGAGGTAGTACTCAATGAAATAAACGGGCGATTAGTCGAGTTCAAGTTGGACACCCGGCTTAGGCAACGGCACTTTTTCGCCCAGATCAAGGGCGAGGTGGGGGCGTCTATGAAAGCAGTGACCGAAAGTTGGGAATTCTCCCCGGAGGTACTTAAGTCGTTCAGTGTTTACTATCGAGCGCATCCTTTGGAAGCGGAACAGGATGGATATTTGAAGGATTCGAATGGACGGATTATTCGTAGAGCGAATCAACACGAAATTGGGGTGAAGCATTTTTTGCGCTTAAATGGAAATCGAAGGTCTCATCCTGCAGATGGGTATAATTTCAGGGGGAGGGGTTTGTTACAACTTACGGGCTATGAAAAATACAAGGGTTTCAAGGCTGGTTACTCAAGATACTGGAAGGGTGTAGTGCCAGATACAGTCGGGCAACCAGAGCTGATTAATGAAATGCCTACGGCCATAAGGAGTGCAATATGGTTCTGGATTGATCTCAATATTTTTAAACAGGTGCAGTCTGGTGGTTATTCAGATGTCGTAAGAGTTACTAAAGCTGTAAATGGTGGGACGATGGGACTTGATGAAAGGAAAGCAGCCTACAGAATTGCTGAAGGCGCACTGAAATGAAGATGACCCTGTTTTTTATAGGGCAGCTATTAATATTTTCTAATCAGAGTGTTTTTGGGTCCGAAAGTAGCCTCTGTAAGCCTAGTGAAAAAATGATCGCGTCGTGTCATTTGCATGAAGGGAAAAATAGGGTGGTGTCTCTGTGTGCAAGTGCGGACAGTACTTTGGTTTTTTATAGAATTGGCAAGGAGCAAAACATGGAGTTGGTAAGTGGCTTTTCGAAACGACGAGTATTATCTCGATGGGTGGATAAAGCTACTTACACTACATATTTTGGATTTAGGTTGCCTCCTTATTCCTATGTTTTTGGTGTGCCGCAGCAGACGTACGGAGCTAAGGCGTTCCTGGAAGCTTATAGAGACGACAAAGAAATTATGTTGCGCGTATGCACCGAAAACTCTTTTGGAGAGACGGCGCTTATAAGTGAAGCTATACGCGAGGTGCCAGATGATCTTGTAAGGGGTAATGACTTTCTGTTTCCGCCTTATTGAGAGTTCTTGTTAGTTTGGTATGGTTTTAAAAACTCACTGCTCTGAGAGTTGCTTGCGCGGAATTACAATCTGTGTGGTGTCACTCGCTCATGCCACTGAGCAATCGACTCCTCAGGATACTCATCAAACTGCAAATCTCCCTTGCGCACCGTTACCTCCACCCACGGTGCCTTGGACCCCAGCATCAAGTGCGTATGTTCCGGCGGCACTGGCAGTGGTGTGTCGATGGCTGACGCGAATGGGTGGATCAGCTCTGGCCATTCCGGGCTGAACAGCCATAGGGCGCTGCCGCATTGCGAACAGAAATGCCGCTCGGCGGTGCTGGCGTGGGCACGGCTGGCACCTTCTGGTTTGAGCCTGGCGTGGTAGATCGAAATCTGCTTGCGCCCCTGTACCTTGAGGCTCTTGGCGTCGCTGGCGAGGTTGATCGCGTAGCCACCGCCGCCCTGGGTCTTGCGGCAGATCGAGCAGTAGCAACGCTGGTAGGGGTAAGGGTGGGCGCTGTTCAAACTGAAGGTGACAGCGCCGCAATGGCAGGATCCTTCTAGCTGCATGGGAGTCTCCTTGGCAAGGTGACTGTTCAGCTTAGGCGGTTTTCGGCATCAACGTAGCGATCAATGCGCGAATGGTCCCAGGCAACGCGTCCAGTTCCCGCACCAGGATACTGCGCTCGCGAATGGCCCACGGCTCCTGGAGCTTGACCGCCACCAGTTGCATGGTGCGGCTGTGCCGCACGGCGGCGGATTCAGGGATGATGCCAATGCCCACGCCGGCCTCGACCATTCGGCAGATCGCCTCGAAGCTCGAGACCTGAATGCGCAGCGACAGCTGTTTGCCGAGCCGGTCGACGTGTTCGCGCAGAAAGCTCAGCAACGTGCTGCCCTCATGCAAGCCAATGTGCTGATAGGCGAGGGTCTGTTCCAGCGTCACTGACGCTTGACCGGCTAACGGGTGATCGACGGGTACCATCAACACCAGTTCATCGGTGCTGAAATGCAATACCTGCAAGCCTGCCGCTTCCACGGGGCCGGCAATGATGCCCATATCGCTGGTGCCATCCAGCACGCCGCGCACGATATCCCGGGACAGGCGCTCTTGCAGGTCGACGGTGACGCCGGGGCGCTGCGACAGGAACCCCGCCAGCACCTCCGGCAGAAACTCGGTGACCGCCGTGGTATTGGCGAAGATACGGATATGCCCAGCCGAATCCGCGCCGTATTGGGTGAATTCGCTTTTCAGGTAGTCCACTTGGCGCATGATCAGCCGCGCATGGTGCAGCAGGCGTGCGCCTGCCGGGGTGATTTCCACGCCACGGCTGTCGCGGTACAGCAGGCGCGTGTCGAGCTGGCTTTCCAGGGCCTTGATCCGCGCACTGGCGGCGGCCGGCGAGAGGAACGCACGCTTGGCGCCCTGGGTCAGGCTGGGGGATTCAGCGATATGGATAAACAGGCGCAGGTCGGCCAGGTCGAAGTGCATGCAAAACTCCGGGAGCAGAATGGCGGCGTTCAGCATAACCGAACGCTGGTTTATTGAAATGCAAATTCTCAGAACGGATGGGGGCTTGCATGATCCGGGGCAGACACCCACTGCCCGAGGACCTGGACCCCATGAGTGCCACTGATTGGATCGGCCGAAGTGAAACCACGCACGACCTCCTGAGCCATAACCTGCTCAAGCGTATCGCCGCGACGTTCGGTGAAGAAGTGCCGAGCGATGGCGAAGCGGTCCCGCCGTTGTGGCAGTGGTGCTTTTTTCAGGATCCACTGCCGGAAGCGGCACTGGGCACTGACGGCCACCCGGCCCGTGGCGGGTTCCTGCCGCCGGCGGATAACCGCAATCGCATGTGGGCCGGTGGCCGCATTGAATTTGTGCAGGCATTGCGGGCCGGTGCGGCGGCCACTCGCGTGTCCACGATCACTGCCGTAGAAGAGAAGGCCGGCCGCACCGGCTCGCTGCTGTTTGTCACCGTGCGTCATGACTATTCCCAGGACGGTCGCCTGGCGATCCGCGAAGAACAGGACATCGTCTACCGCGAACCCACGCCACCCAAGCAGGGCAGCGGTGAGGCACTGCCCCTCAGCGAGTGGCGTGAAGCCGTCGAGCCGACCCCCACTTTGTTGTTTCGCTACAGCGCCGTGACCTTCAACGGCCACCGCATTCACTACGACTACCCCTATGTCACCGGCACCGAGGGTTATCCGGGGTTGGTGGTGCATGGGCCATTGATCGCCACCTTGAACCTGCGTGCCTTTTGTCGTGCCCACCCTGAAGCCCGGTTGCGCCGTTTTGCCTACCGTGGCGTGCGCCCGTTGATTGCACCGCAACCGTTTGAAGTGGGCGGTCGGATCACCTCGGACGGTGTTGCCGAACTGTGGGCCGGTAACGCCGGTGGCCTGGCGCAACAAGCCCAAGTGCACTTCGAATAACCCCAGAACAACAGGCGGAGAGCCGTTACATGACCCCTAATGACCTTGAAGAACTCAACGCTATCCGCGACGGTGTGCGTGCGTTGTGCGCTGAATTCGATGCCGCTTACTGGCGCAAGATCGACGAAGAAAAAGGCTTTCCCGAGGCGTTCGTCAAGGCCCTGACCGATGCCGGCTGGTTGTCGGCGATGATCCCGCAGGAGTACGGCGGCTCCGGCCTGGGCCTGGCCGAAGCCTCGGTGATCCTGGAGGAAGTGAACCGTTGCGGCGGCAATTCCGGCACGGTGCACGGCCAGATGTACAACATGTTCACCTTGTTGCGTCACGGCAGCGAGGCGCAGAAGCGTTTCTACCTGCCCAAGCTCGCCAGTGGCGAATTGCGCTTGCAGTCCATGGGCGTCACCGAGCCCAGTACCGGCACCGACACCACCAAGATCAAGACCACCGCGATCAAGCGCGGCGACAAATACGTGATCAACGGCCAGAAGGTGTGGATCTCACGTATCCAGCATTCCGACCTGATGATCCTGCTGGCGCGCACCACGCCACTGGCCGAGGTGACGAAAAAATCCGAGGGCATGTCGATCTTCCTGGTGGACCTGCGCGAAGCGATCGGCAATGGCCTGACCGTGCAGCCCATCGCCAATATGGTCAACCACGAAACCAATGAGCTGTTCTTCGACAACCTGGAACTGCCGCTCGACAGCCTGATCGGCGAGGAGGGCAAGGGTTTCAAATACATTCTCGATGGCCTGAATGCCGAGCGCACGTTGATTGCCGCCGAGTGCATTGGTGACGGCCGCTGGTTTATCGAAAAAGCCAGCGCCTATGCCCGCGACCGCGTGGTATTTGGCCGACCCATCGGACAGAACCAGGGCGTGCAATTCCCGATTGCCGAAGCCCATATCGAAATCGAAGCCGCCGACTTGATGCGCTGGCGCGCCTGCGAGGAATACGACAGCGGCGCCAATGCCGGGGCCAGCGCGAACATGGCCAAGTACCTGGCGGCCAAGGCGTCCTGGGAGGCTGCCAATGCGTGCCTGCAAACCCACGGCGGTTTTGGTTTTGCCTGCGAATACGACGTGGAGCGCAAATTCCGCGAGACCCGCCTGTACCAAGTGGCGCCGATCTCCACCAACCTGATCCTGTCCTACGTGGCCGAGCATCTGCTCGAACTGCCCCGCAGCTTCTGAGGCTTTTGACCATGAGCCATACCCTAGCCTTGTGTCGGTTCCTTGCGCAGCTGGATTACGAGCAGCTGCCGCAAACGCTGCTGGCGCGTACCGAAGAGCTTTATCTGGATTGGCTGGGCTCGGCCCTGGCCAGCCAGGGCATGCATCCGATCCCGTTGTTTGAACGCTATGCACAAAAGATGGGGCCAGGCAGCGGCCCGGCGCAGGTGATCGTCAATGCTGGCAGCAGCAGTGCGTACTTTGCCGCCCTGGTCAACGCCGCCGCCTCGCACCTGGTCGAGCAGGATGACCTGCACAACAGCTCGGTGCTGCATCCGGCCACCGTGGTGTTTCCGGCTGCCCTGGCCACCGCGCAGGACCTCGGTAAATCCGGGCGTGAGCTGCTGCTGGCGTCGGTCGCCGGTTACGAGGCCGGGATTCGCATCGGCGAATTCATGGGCCGTTCCCACTACCGAATCTTTCATACCACGGCCACCGTCGGCACGCTCGCCGCTGCGGTGGCGGTGGGCAAATTGCTGGGTTTCAACCAGGAGCAGTTCGTCAACCTGCTCGGCAGTGCCGGCACCCAGGCCGCCGGTTTGTGGGAGTTTCTGCGCGATGCCGCAGACTCAAAGCAACTGCATACGGCCAAGGCTGCGGCGGATGGTTTGCTCGCCGCTTACCTGACGGCGGATGGGTTGACCGGCGCGCGCAATATCCTGGAAGGCGATCAGGGCTTGGCGGCCGGCATGTCCCAGGATGCGCAGCCGAGCCGCTTGTCTGCCGGCCTCGGGAGCCGCTGGGCGTTGCTGGAGACCTCGTTCAAGTTCCACGCATCGTGCCGTCACACCCATCCTGCCGCAGACGCGCTGTTGCACCTGATGCAGCGTGAGGGTTTGAGCGCCGCCGATATGGCCCACGTGCAAACCCGTGTCCATCAAGGCGCAATTGACGTACTGGGGCGCGTGAAAGTGCCTGCCACCGTGCATCAGGCCAAGTTTTCCATGGGCACGGTACTGGGCCTGATCGCGGTGCATGGCAAGGCCGGGCTGACCGAGTTCCACGAACTGGCGTTGAGCGATCCGGCGGTGGCCAGCTTGCGCGACAAGGTCAGCATGACCCTCGACCCAGAGGTCGACGACGCCTACCCGCAACGCTGGCTGGGCCGCGTTACGGTCACCACCACCGATGGCCGCACCCTGCACGGCGCGATTGACGAGCCCAAAGGCGACCCGGGCAACACCTTGAGCCGCGTCGAACTGGCCGACAAATTCCGCCGGCTCTGTCAATTCAGCGGCGCACGTACACCGGCACAGGCCGATGCGCTGATCGAAAAAGTCTGGAACCTGCGCAGCGCAGCGTCCATGGCCCACTGGCTCTGAGGAACTGCCATGACCCATCAACGACCGCTGGACGGCATCACCGTCGTCAGCCTGGAACACGCGATTGCCGCCCCGTTTTGTACTCGTCAGTTGGCCGACCTGGGCGCTCGGGTGATCAAGATCGAGCGCCCCGGCGCCGGTGACTTTGCCCGTGGCTATGACGAGCGGGTGCGCGGCCTGGCCTCGCACTTCGTGTGGACCAACCGCTCCAAGGAAAGCCTGACCCTGGACCTCAAGCAGGACGAGGCAGGATCTATCCTCGAAACCCTGCTGGCCGATGCCGATGTGCTGGTGCAGAACCTGGCACCCGGCGCGGCGGCCCGCATGGGCTTGTCGTTCGAGGCGCTGCATGAGCGTTTTCCGCGGCTGATCGTCTGCGATATTTCCGGTTACGGCGAAGGCGGGCCTTACGAGAAGAAGAAGGCTTATGACCTGCTGATCCAGAGCGAAGGCGGCTTTCTATCGGTGACCGGTGGCCCGGGTGACGAGCAGATGGCCAAGGCCGGTTGTTCGATTGCCGACATCTCCGCCGGCATGTACGCCTACAGCGCCATCCTCTCGGCGCTGTTATTGCGTGGCAAGACGGGGCAGGGCAGTCGCATCGACGTGAGCATGCTGGAAAGCTTGGTGGAGTGGATGGGCTACCCGATGTATTACGCCTTCGATGGCGCCCCGCAACCACCGCGTGCCGGTGCGGCGCACTCGACGATCTACCCCTATGGGCCGTTCCCGACCGGCGACGCCGGCACGGTGATGCTCGGTTTGCAGAACGAACGCGAATGGGCGGCGTTCTGCGACAAGGTGCTGCTCACCCCTGAGCTTGCGACGGATGAGCGTTTCAGCGCGAACTTCAAGCGTTCAGCCAACCGTGAGGTGCTGCGCGCGATCATCGTCGACCGCTTCGCGCAGCTGGATACCGAAGCCGTGATCCAACGCCTGGAGCATGCGCAGATCGCCAGTGCCCGGGTCAACGATATGCAAGGCGTGTGGGACCACCCGCAACTCAAGGCGCGGGACCGCTGGCGTGAAGTCGCAAGCCCCGCTGGCCCGTTGCCGGCGTTGTTGCCGCCGGCACGCAATACCGCGTTTTCGCCACGTATGGACGGGGTGCCGGCGCTGGGGCAGCACAGCCAGGCCATCCTCCATCAGATCGGTTACTCGGCTGATGCCATCGACCGTCTGCGCACGCGTGGCGTTATCTGAAAAGGAATGTCAGTGATGTCCCAATCTTTAGTTCGTTCAGCCCTGTTTGTCCCCGGCAGCCGCCCGGAACGTTTCGCCAAAGCCCTGGCCAGTGGGGCCGATGCGGTGATCGTGGATTTTGAAGATGCCGTGGAAGAACCGCTCAAGCGCCAGGCACGGGATAACCTCGCGGCGTTTTTGACCGCCCAGCCTGATGCCCGGGTGTGGGTGCGCATCAATGCGCCTGAGCATGCCGAGCATTTTGCGGATGTGGCGTTTTGCAAAGCCCATGCGAATGTGGCCGGCGTGCTGTTGCCGAAGGTGGAGAGTGCCGCCCAGGTGGCCGTGGTGGCCGCCGCCGGTAAAGTGATCTGGCCGATTATCGAAAGCGCACGGGGCTTGCTGGCCATCGCCGAGATCGCCCATGCGCCGCAGGTGGAGCGTCTGTCATTTGGTGGCCTGGATCTGGCCCTGGACTTGAACCTGAGCAGCCAGTCGGCGGCGGCACGGTTTGCGCTGGATCAGGCGCGCCTGTCACTGATCGTGCATTCCCGCGCCGCCGGCCTGGTTGCGCCGCTGGATGGCGTACATCCGGCAATCGACGATCCCGAGGGCCTGCACCGTTCGATCCGCCATGCCTATGAAATGGGCTTTGCCGGAGCGCTGTGCATCCATCCCAGGCAGGTCGCGGTGATCCATGCCGCCCTGGCGCCCAGCGCCGAAGACCTGGCCTGGGCCAAGCGCGTCGTGGAGGCCGGAGCCCATGGGGCAGGGGCCTATCAGATCGATGGGCAGATGGTGGATGCGCCGGTATTGCTCAGAGCCCAACGATTGCTGGCAGCCCGGACCTGACTGCAAAAACCGGATTGAACGTGGGAGGGGGCTTGCTCCCGATGACAGTGGATCAGTACCTGATGTGTTGACTGACACGCCGCTATCGGGAGCAAGCCCCCCTCCCACAGGCGTGTCGATTGTTTATGCGGTTGGCGTTCAGTTTGGCGGAACGCAGGTATCTGGAATTCTAAATTCACTAAACGCTTCACATCAGGCACCTTGCCTCACAACACAACAATAAGAAGGTGATTTTCCATGCTCAAGCTCTCCCGGGCGCTGCTGTGCGCCGCCACCTTGTTTGCCGCAGGCCTGGCCCAGGCGGCGGATCCGATTGTGATCAAGTTCGCTCACGTGGTCGCCGAGAACACCCCCAAAGGTCAAGGCGCGCTGCTGTTCAAGAAGCTCGCCGAAGAGCGTCTGCCGGGGCAAGTCAAGGTCGAGGTATACCCCAACTCGTCGTTGTTCGGTGATGGCAAGGAGATGGAAGCCCTGTTGCTGGGCGACGTGCAGATGCTCGCACCTTCGCTGGCCAAGTTCGAGCAATACACCAAACAGGTGCAGATCTACGACTTGCCGTTCCTGTTCAACGACCTGGCGGCCGTCGACCGTTTCCAGGCGGCCCAAGGCAAGGAGCTGCTGACCTCGATGCAGGGCAAGAACATTCTCGGCCTGGCCTATTGGCACAACGGTCTCAAGCAACTGTCCGCCAACAAGGCACTGCATGAACCCAAGGATGCCCGTGGCCTGAAGTTCCGTGTGCAGGCTTCCAGCGTGCTGGAAGAACAGTTCAAGGCGATCCGTGCCAACCCGCGCAAGATGAGCTTTGCCGAGGTCTACCAGGGCCTGCAGACCGGCACGGTCAACGGTACGGAGAACACCTGGTCGAACTACGAAAGCCAGAAGGTCAATGAGGTGCAGAAGTACTTCACCGAGTCCAACCATGGCCTGATCGACTACATGGTGATCACCAACGCCAAATTCTGGAATGGCCTGCCGCCAGACGTGCGCAGCACCCTGGAGCAGATCATGGCCGAGGTCACCGTCGAGGTGAACAAGCAGGCCGAAGCGCTGAACCAGTCGGCCAAGCAGAAAATCATTGACGCCAAGACCAGCGAAATCATCGAGCTGACACCCGAGCAACGTGCGCTCTGGCGCGAAGCCATGCGCCCGGTATGGCAGAAGTTCGAAGGGGAGATCGGAGCTGACCTGATCAAGGCGGCGGATGCCGCCAACCAGTAACACCCCGAGCCTTGCACTTATCTATCTCTGCCTCGCGAGGTTTTGCCATGCAAACGCTAAGGCGCGTCTGGGAGCACCTGGAGGAAGGCTTCATTGCCTTCCTGCTGGCCGCCATGACCCTGGTGACATTCGTTTACGTGATGCTCAATAACATCTACACGCTGTTCTTCGCCCTGGCCGACAAGTGGGCTGTAAGCAGCCCGTTTTTCAATGCCCTGGGTGACCACACCATGACCTGGGCTCAGGACATGACCTGGAGCGTGGCACTGACCAAGGCCATGTTCGGCTGGCTGATCTTCTTCGGTATTTCCTATGGCGTGCGGACCGCCGGGCATTTGGGCGTGGACGCCCTGGTCAAGCTGACCCGGCGCCGCGTGCAACGCCTGCTGGGCATGCTGGCGTGCCTGTGTTGCCTGGCCTACGCCGGGTTGTTCATGGTCGCCAGCTACAAATGGGTCAGCGCGGTGATGACGGCCCATATCGGCGCCGAAGACCTCGACCAGTACGGCGTCGATGTCGGTGACATCGTAGTGATCGTGCCCATCGGGTTTGCGCTGGTGTTTATCCGCTACCTGGAAATCTTCTACCGCCTGTTCACCCACCGTCAGGTCGGGTTGGGGCTGGCCGACGAGGCCGGTGAGGCCAGCAAGTTGGCCGGCAGCCATGAGGAGCGTCACTGATGGCCGTGCTCTGTCTGTTTTTGCTGTTGTTCGTGTTCATGTTCCTTGGCGTGCCGATCGCGATTTCCCTGGGACTGTCCGGTGCGGTGTCGATCCTGATGTTCAGCCAGGACTCGGTGAGCTCGCTGGCAATCAAGTTGTTTGAAACCTCTGACGCCTACACCTTCCTGGCGATTCCGTTCTTCCTGCTGTCCGGTGCGTTCATGACCACCGGGGGCGTGGCGCAACGGCTGATCGACTTCGCCAACGCGTGTGTCGGCCATATCCGTGGCGGCCTGGCGATTGCGGCGGTATTGGCGTGCATGCTGTTTGCGGCATTGTCAGGCTCGTCACCGGCCACGGTGGCGGCGGTGGGCTCGATTGCCGTGGCCGGCATGGTGCGCTCCGGGTACCCCAAGGAGTTTGGCGCAGGGATCATTTGCAACGCCGGCACCCTGGGCATCCTGATTCCGCCTTCGATTGTGATGGTGGTGTACTCGGCGGCCACTGAAACATCAGTGGGCAAACTGTTCATGGCCGGGGTGGTGCCGGGGTTGCTGCTGGGCTTGATGCTGATGGTCACGATTTATATCGTTGCGCGCATCAAGAAACTGCCGGCGCAGCCGCGCGCGACGTTGCGTGAATGGCTGACCTGTGCGCGTCGGGCGTTCTGGGGCTTGCTGTTGCTGGTGATCATCCTCGGCGGCATCTACAGCGGCATGTTCACCCCGACCGAAGCGGCGGCCGTGGCGGCGGTGTATTCGGCGTTCGTGGCGTTGTTCGTGTACAGGGACATGAAGCTGCGCGACTGCCCCAAGGTGCTGCTGGAGTCCGGGCGCCTGGCAATCATGCTGATGTTTATCATCGCCAACGCCATGCTCTTCGCCCACGTGCTGACCACCGAGCAGATCCCGCAGGAAATCACCGCCTGGGTGATCTCTGAAGGGCTGACGCCGATTGGCTTCCTGATCATGGTCAACATTGTGCTGCTGGTGGCCGGCAGCTTTATGGAGCCGTCGGCTATTGTGTTGATCCTGGCGCCGATCTTCTTCCCGATTGCGATGAAGCTGGGCATTGACCCGATTCACCTGGGGATCGTGATGGTGGTCAACATGGAAATCGGGCTGGTGCACCCGCCGGTGGGGCTGAACCTGTTCGTGACGTCGGCGGTGACCGGGTTGACGCTGGGGCAGACCATTCGTGCAGCGATGCCGTGGTTGATGATCCTGTTGGTGTTCCTGATCATGGTCACCTACTTGCCGTTTATTTCCCTGGCCCTGCCGCACTGGCTGGGCATGTAGCGCGGTCAAGCGGTGTGGGAGAGGGCAAGCCGCTCCCACACCCAGGCGCTATTGGTCCATGGCACTCAAGATCGCATGGGCCACCTTGACCCGTTCGGCATTCGGGTAGTTCTTGTTCGCCAGGATCACCACACCGATGTCCTTGCTCGGTACGTACGCCACATAAGCGCCGAAACCACGGGTGGAGCCGGTCTTGTTGAACAGCACGTTGGCCGGTTGCACGCGCGGTGTACTCAGCCATTGGACCTTGTGCGGCTCCATGGCCATCGGCGTGGAGTTGCCGTCAATCAGCGCTTGCAGCGCGATGGGGTAGGGGTAGGACTCCCAGCCCAGGCCCTGGGTCATGCCGTTGACCGTGTAATAACCGGTCTGGGTAGTGGCGATGGCCTGCTGCAACGGCTTGCCCAGGGTCTGCGGGTGCAGGTTGGCAATCACGTAGCGGGCCAGGTCCTGGCTGCTGGTCTTGATGCCGTAGGCTTCGCTGTCCAGCGCGCCGGGGCCGACGCGTACGGGGTTCTGGGCGCTGTCATAGCCTTGGGCGTAGTCGCCGGATCGGTCAGCGGGGACGCTGACGTAGGTGTTCTTCAAGCCCAGCTTGGGCAGCAGGGTTTTCTCCATGGCGGCATTGAAGGGTTGCCCCAGGCTTTGGGCCGTAAGGTAGCCGAACAGGCCGATGCTCGGGTTGGAATAGAGCCGTTGGGTGCCGGGGGCGTAGGTGGGTTTCCAGTGTTGGAAGTAGTTGAGCATGGTCGCGGCGCTGTCGGCGGCGTCGGGAAACTGCAGGGGCAGGCCGCCTGCGGTGTAGGTCGCCAATTGCAGCAAGCTGATGCCGTCGAAGGCACTGCCGGCCAATGCGCTCAGGTGTTCACTGGCCTTGTCCGACAGCTTGAGCTTGCCGGTGGCCTGCGCATACCCGCCCAGAGTAGCGGTGAAGGTTTTACTGACCGAGCCGACTTCAAACAAGGTGTCTTCGGTCACGGGCTTCTGCGTTTCCCTGGATGCCATGCCGTAGTTAAAGTACTGCACCTGGCCCTTGTTGATCACCGCGACCGACAGGCCCGCAATGCCTTGTTGTTGCATCAAGGGTTGAACGCTGCTGTCCACGACCTGGCGCATATCGGTGGCCGCCATGCAGCTGCCGGAGCCGAGCAGTAAAGCGCAAATCAGAAGTTTTTGTAGAGGGGCATTCATGGTGACTCGCTTCCCTGTAGGTGATGTGCTGACGATTGGGGCCTGCGCAGGCGTGGCAAATCTAGGTGGATTCCGGCTTTGCGGCAAACGATGATATCTTGCAGCTGGCATTAGAAAAATTAAGGTCAAGGCATGCTTCGCTCTCATCTACCGCTGAATGCCCTGCGCGCATTCGAGGCTTCCGCCCGCCACCTGAGCTTTACCCGCGCAGCTATCGAGCTGTGCGTGACCCAGGCCGCAGTCAGCCATCAAGTGAAAAGCCTGGAAGCGCAACTCAATGTCACCTTGTTCAAGCGCCTGCCACGCGGCCTGATGCTCACCCGCGAGGGCGAAACCTTGCTGCCTGTGCTGCGCGAATCGTTTGATCGCATCGCCCATACCTTAGGCCAATTCGAAGGCGGGCATTACCGTGAGGTGCTTACCGTGGGCGCCGTCGGTACCTTTGCCGTGGGGTGGCTGTTACCGCGTCTGCCGGATTTTCAAAGCCGTTACCCGTTTATCGACCTGCGCCTGTCGACTAACAACAACCGCGTCGACGTCGCTGCCGAAGGGCTCGACTACGCTATCCGTTTCGGTGCAGGCGCCTGGCATGGCACCGACGCCTGCCAATTGCTGGCGGCACCGCTGAACGTGCTGTGTGTGCCGCACATTGCCGAGCAGTTGCAGGTGCCCGCAGACCTGTTGAAACACACCTTGCTGCGCTCCTACCGGGCCGATGAGTGGACCCACTGGTTCCAGGCGGCCGGGTTGCCCGCCGATACCGTGGTGCCGCGTAGCATCATGTTCGATTCATCCTTGGCCATGATGGAGGCGGCGCTGCAAGGCATTGGCGTGGCACTGGCCCCGGCGATGATGTTTTCGCGGCAGCTGGAGAGCGACGTGATCCGCAAACCGTTCGACATTGGCATCACCACCGGCAGCTATTGGCTGACCCGCCTGCAATCGCGAGCCGAAACCCCGGCCATGCTGGCATTCAAGGGCTGGCTGAAAGAGGCGGCTGGGCAGGGCTGATAGTTTTATCTTTGAAACAAAATGAAACATTCGTCACGGGCTACCCTCTACCGTAGCCCCCTACCGAGTGCCTTCATGAAAAGTCCGCGCCCCTCCGACCGTATGCCCCACCTCACGCAATTGCGCAACCTGAAGATGGCCCGTTCCGCCCACGCTTATGTGCGCGGCAGTACGGTGCAGTTTTATGAATGGCTGCACAGCCAGCCCGGTCGACGCTTGCCTCATGGCCCGGCTATCTGGATCTGCGGCGATTGCCACGCGGGCAACCTGGGCCCGACCGGGGATATCAAGGGGCGCATCGACATGCATATTCGCGACCTCGACCAGACCGTGATCGGTAACCCGGCCCACGACCTGGTGCGCCTGGCCCTGTCCCTGGCGACCGCCGCTCGCGGCTCCGACCTGCCGGGCGTGACGACCGCCCGCATGCTCGAAGAAATGATGGTGGGCTACGAACAAGCCTTCAAGGACAAACCCGACGAAGCGCCGCCGCGCCCGTCCCAGGTCAAGGCCGGCATGCGCAGCGCAGTTGAGCGCACCTGGAAGAACCTGGCGCGTGAACGTATCGAGAATGCACGGCCGAGCATCCCGTTGGGCAAGCACTTCTGGTCGCTGTCGCGTGCGGAAAAGAGTGCTCTGCAAAGCGTCTGTGCTTCCGATGAGATCCAGCAACTGGTGACGTCACTCAAAGGCCGCCCCAAAGACGCCAAGGTCGAGCTGCTGGATTCGGCCTATTGGGTCAAGGGGTGCAGTTCCTTGGGCTTGCTGCGTTATGCGGCGTTGTTGGGAGTGGGCGACAAGGACGAGCAGGAATACTGCCTGATCGATATTAAGGAAGCGGTCGGCGCCGCCGCCCCCCGTGCGCCGCGGGCGAAGATGCCCAGGGACAACGGCCGCCGCGTGGTGGAAGGCGCCCGTCAGCTGTCACCGGGCTTGGGTGAGCGCATGGTAGCCACGCGGTTTCTGGATCACGGCTTCTTCATCCGTGAATTGCTGCCCCAGGACATGAAGCTGGAACTGGACGAGTTGAGCGAGACCGATGCCATGCACGCCGCTGGTTACCTGGCCCGCGTCGTCGGGATCGCCCATGCCCGGCAAATGGACCGCGACACACGCAAGGCGTGGATGTCAGTATTGCAGGAGAACCGTTCCAGGCAGTTGGATGCGCCTTCCTGGTTATGGACCAGCGTGGTGCAACTGGTGGGCAGCCATGAGCAGGGCTATCTCAACCATTGCCGCAGGTATGCGCTGGAGCACTGACCATGGCAGCGGCGACATCCAAATGCGACGCAGGGTCAGGTGTGGCGAGCAAGCTTGCTTGCGCTGGGGTGCGAAGCGCCCCCATAAAGCGGGAGACTGCTGCGCAGTCAACGGGAGCAAGCTCCCTCGCCACAGCAAGCTCCCTCGCCACACAAGCCCGCCCCACAGGACTCATGACATTCAGGCCAGATACTTGCGAAACCAGCCGAGGGTGCGTTCCCACGCCAGGTTCGCGGCCGCCTCGTCGTACCGTGGCGTTGAGTCATTGTGGAAGCCATGGTTGGCGCCTTTGTAGAGGTACGCCTCATAGGTCGTCCCGGCCGCCTTCAAGGCCTTTTCATACGCCGGCCACCCCTCATTGATCCGCGTGTCCAGCTCGGCGTAATGCAGCATGACCGGCGCCTTGATGCGCGGTACGTCCTTGGCCTCCGGTTGGCGCCCATAGAACGAGACCGCCGCACCCAACTCCGGATAGGCCACCGCCGCTGCATTGGTCACGCCACCGCCGTAACAGAAACCGGTTATCCCGACTTTGCCGGTGCTGGCGTCGTGGTGCATCAACCACTCGATGGCGGCGAAGAAGTCGTTCATCAGCTTTTCGGGATCGACTTTCTGCTGCAGCTCCACGCCTTTTTCATCGTTGCCCGGGTAGCCGCCCACCGATGTCAGGCCATCCGGCGCCAGGGCGATAAAACCGGCCTTGGCCAGGCGCCTGGCGACGTCTTCGATATACGGGTTGAGGCCACGGTTTTCATGCACCACCACCACGGCCGGCACCTTGCCACTGGCGTTGGCCGGGCGCACCAGGTAACCGCGCACGGTGCCGTTGCCTTTGGGCGAAGGGTAGGTGATGTAATCGGCGACGATATCCGGGTCGGTGAATTTCACTTGCTCGGCCAGGGCATAGTCGGGGCTCAGGGCCGCCAGCAACGCGGAGGCGGTGAGGCCACCGAAGGTAAACAGCGCGGCGCGGTCGAGGAACTCACGACGGTTGAGCTTGCCGTGGGCATAGCCGTCGTAGAGTTCCAGCAGTTCGGGGGCGAAGTCTTTCGCGGTGAGACGCGTCATCGGGGCAGTCCTCGGGAGCGGTGGCGTTCACTGTAGACCAGGATCAACCTTCGCGGCCATGGGCGGCGGCGGCCAATTGCCCGGTGTCGACGCGCACGAACACCGAGTCGCCGATGGCCGTGAGGACGTCGCCGGCGTACACCTCGCAGACCACGCGGCTTTTACGCCCGACCTCGCCCTCGACCCGTGCACGCAGGGTCAGTGTCACGCCCATGGGCGTCGGTTTGATGAATTTGATCCCGAGGTTGCCGGTCACGCAGTCGATGCGCGGCAAGGTGCCGGGTTCACGCTGCTCTGCGCGGTAGTGGTAGGCCATGGCGGTCCAGTTGGAATGGCAGTCCACCAACATGGCGATCAGGCCGCCGTAGACCAGGTCCGGCCAGCCGGTGTATTGGGGCTGGGGTTGATGTTCGGCGATCAGGTGGACGCCATCGGCATCCCAGCGGCTCTTGATGTGCAAGCCATGCGGGTTGCTGCCACCGCAGCCGTAGCAAATGCCTTGCGGCGCGGTGATGTCCTGCAGAGAAGGGGGCAGCATGCAAAGTCCTTATTGTTCTGGGCGACTACTCTGTTTAACAGCCCACGGGCAGAATGGGAACCAGGCGTCCTTACTTCTTGCGGAGCGTTGCATGAACCGTCGAACTTTCCCCGCTGTGCTGCTGGTGCTTGCCCTCATTGGTTGCTCCAGTGCCCAGGCCGTGGAGTACAAGGACGTCAACCGCACGGCGAGCCAGATCAGCTTCACCTTCCAGCAGTTCGGGCAGCGGGTGTATGGCACCTTCAGCGATTTCGAAGGAACGCTGACATTCGACACGCAGAAGCCCGAGGCTGCCCATGCGTTGCTCAAGATCCAGCTGGCCAGCATCGACGCCGGCAGCCCGGATGCCAACACCCAACTGCAGCAACCTGCCTGGTTCGACACCGCGACCTACCCGGTGGGCGTGTATGAATCCAGCGGTGCCGTCGCCTTGGGCGAGAACCGCTACAAGATCAGCGGCCACCTGACGATCAAAGGCATCACGCAGCCGGTGGTGATCGATGTGCTGCTCAAGGAGCAGGGCGGCATCGGTGTGTTCGACGGCGAGTTCGTACTCAATCGCGCAGACTATCGGATCGGCGAGGGTGAGTGGGCGGGCAACAGCGTGGTGTCCAACGACATCCACATCAAATTCAAGATGGTCGCCCCTCAACGTTAACGCGCGAAATGCTTGGCCCCGGCCACGCAGCCGATCACGGCCAGGGTCACCAGCAGCATGCCAAGGCTGACCTGTTCATGCAGCAGGCCCGCCGCCAGCGCCAGGCCGAAGAACGGTTGCAGCAACTGCAACTGGCCGACGGCGGCGATACCGCCCTGGGCCAGGCCGCGATACCAGAACACAAAACCGATCAACATGCTGAACAGCGACACGTAGCCCAGGCTCAGCCAGGCGGGCAACGGGATGCCGCTGAAACTGTGCGGCGCCAGGATCACGCTCAACGGTGCCACCACCGGCAACGACACCACCAGCGCCCAGCAGATCACCTGCCAGCCGCCCAGGCTGCGCGACAACCGGGCGCCCTCGGCATAACCCAGCCCGCACACCAGCACCGCCAGCAGCATCAGCAAATCGCCCGCCGGCGCGGCGCTCAAGCCTTGAGCGAAGGCATAGCCCATCACCAGCGCGCTACCCAGGATTGAAAACAGCCAGAACACCGGCCGTGGCCGCTCACCGCCACGCAATACGCCGAATACCGCCGTGGCCAGGGGCAGCAGGCCGATAAACACGATTGAATGCGCCGACGTCACGTATTGCAGCGCGAGGGCAGTCAGCAGGGGGAAACCGATGACCACGCCCAGGGCGACGATCACCAGGGGCATGTATTGCCCGCGCGAGGGGCGTTTCTCCTTGAACAACCGCAGTAGCAGCAGGCCGAGCAAGCCTGCGAGGGTGGCGCGGATCAGGGTGAGAAACACCGGGTCAAACGCCATCACGGCCAGGCGCGTGGCGGGCAATGAGCCGCTGAAAATCAGCACGCCGATAAAGCCGTTGATCCAACCTTGGGTACTGCTATCGAGGGTGCTGAACCGCGAGGTACGTTCCATGGAAGATGCCCGAAGAAAGAAAAGTTGCGTGTCCGGCATCCTAAAAGTGAAGATTAAGACAATCAAAGAATTGTCATGGATACACCGCCTATGCCGCGCGCCCGCTACAAGTCGCTGGTCGACCGCTTCGCCGCCGATATTCGCAGCGGGAAAATGCCGCCTGGCACACGGTTGCCGACTCACCGGCAATTGGCCGCCGAGCATGGCCTGGCCCTGGTCACCGCCAGTCGCGTGTATGCCGAGCTGGAGGCCATGGGCCTGGTCAGCGGTGAAACCGGCCGTGGCACGTTTGTCAGGGAGATTGCGTTGCCGCCGGGGCAGGGCAGTGGCCAGATGATCGTCGCCACGGGCATGCTCGACCTCAACTTCAACTACCCCGCGTTGCCTGGCCAGGCCGACCTGTTGCGCACGGCGTTGCGCCAGTTGGCCCTGTCGGGCGACCTCGAAGCCCTGTTGCGCTATCAGCCCCACGCCGGTCGCCTGCACGAGCGCGCAGCGGTGGCGCGGCACTTGTTGAGTCGGGGGTTGGCGGTGGACGCTGAACAGGTGCTGGTGGTCAGCGGCGCCCAGCACGGCTTGGCGGTAAGCCTGATGGCATTGCTCAAGCCCGGTGAGGTGATCGCCGTGGACGCGCTGACGTATTCGGGCTTCAAGGTGCTGGCCGAGACCCTGCACCTGGAGGTCGTCGCGATTCCGGTCGGTGCCGAGGGGCCGGACCTTGAGTTCCTGCAGCGCCTGTGTCGCCAGCGACCAGTGCGCGCCGTGTATAGCATTCCGACCTTGCACAACCCTTTGGGCTGGGTGTTGAACCTGGCACAGCGCGAGCAACTGGTCGAGATTGCCCGTCGGCACAATCTGATGATTATCGAAGATGCGGCCTACGCATTTCTCGCCGACGACGCGCCACTGCCCCTGGCGAGCCTGGCGCCGGAGCGCACGGTGTATGTCGGTGGCTTTTCCAAGAGTGTGGCCACGGGACTGCGCGTCGGCTTCATCGCTGCGCCGCTTGCCTGGGTGAAAGGGTTGGAGCGCAGGATCATGGCCACCACCTGGAACGTGCCGGGGGTGATGAGTGCGATTGCCGTGGCCTGGATCGAAGACGGCACCGTGGCGCGGCTGGAGGCGCAAAAACGCCAGGATGCCCGGATGCGGCAGGCTTTGGCGGCGCAGGTACTGACGGGTGTTGACTACATCAGTCACCCCTCGTCGTACTTTCTATGGTTGCCGCTGGGGGAGGATGCCCGCGCTGATCAGATCGCCATGACCTTGCAGCGCGAGCAGATTTCCGTGTCCACCGCCGAGCCGTTTGCGGTCTCGGCCTACGTGCCCCACGCGTTGCGTCTGGCGCTCGGCTCGGTGGAAATACCGGCGTTGCGCGAGGCGTTGCTCAAGGTGCGCAAGGTGGTGGCATGGTGAGTCAGTACTTGTAGGCTTGACGCCCGATCAGCAGCCACTTGCCTTGCTGTTTCTGCCAGACCTGGAAGTTGTCGATATCGGTGGGCACTTCGACGCCGCTGTTCACCGCCAAGGCGTGAAAGTGGTTGCGCACCAAGGCGGTGTCGCCGTCGAGCGTGATGGTCTGGTTCTGCATCTCCAGGGTCTTGAATGCGCTGGTGTGGTTTTCCAGGTCGGCGATGAATTGCGCCTTGTTCTGGACTTTGCCGCTGGAGTGGCCGTAGGTGAGCTTGTCGGACGTCAACGCGTGCAGCTGCTTGAGGTCCAGGTGGAGCATGGCTTGGGTCAGTTGGTCGACGGCCTGCGCCACCTCTTTTTCGGCGGGGGCGGGCGCGGCTGAGACCACAGCGGAAAACAGGCACAGAAAACCGATCAGCACTTTGATGTGGGGCATGGGTGTTTCCTTATTGTTGTCAGGGGGTACGAACACTTAAGTCGTCGTACAACCATGCCGTATTTTTAATCGGCAAGGAAAGTGAATTTTTTGAATGCCTTTGAAATATTGGTGTAGGTCACGCTTTAAATGGCGTGCGACATCATATGACGTCTCAACACTTGCGCAATTTCTTCCTGGAATTTGCCCCACTTCCTGCCTTTGTGGCACATGGCTATGCTAGCGCCACACTGATCAAATCCACCAGGAAGCCAGCCATGCTACCGAACCCAAACTACCAGGCCGTTCAACCCTCCGTCGGTGCAGGGAGGCCGTTTGCGAGGCCGGCGTCGGTCAATATCGACATGATCGCTATCGCTCGGGGTTGAAGCGTTGATGATTACCCAAGGCATGGAAGTATTAATTGACTACGGCCTCCACTTGGCGCCGGGTCTGTTGCTGTTCGGGCTGTGGTTTGCGCTGACGCCCAGCACCTTGTCCGCAATGCGCATCCTGATCCTGCTGGCAGCGTTCGTATTGATGCGCGACGTGATGACGCCGCTGGGCATGTGGTCGCTCGGCAACGAGGCGCAGATCGCCTTCACCCACAATACGTTCGTATTGGCCATGCTGGGTGGTTTATCGGCGTTGCTGATCCTGTTGCTGGCGCGGATCGCGCCGCAGTTGTGGCAGCTGGTGCGCTGGTCTATCGGCAATCCGGCTGTTGGCCTGGCCGTGGGGCTGCTGGTGGGCTGCCTGATCGGTGTGCCGCTACGGGTTCACCAAGGTATCGACGCGTCCGCGATCCATGGCTATTGGGTGTGGCTGCCGGGCATGCTGGTATTGGCTTACGGCGCCAACGCGCTGGAAGAGGTGTTGTTTCGCGGGTTCCTGCAGGGTTACCTGGAGCAGCGGCTCACGCCGTTGCGTGCCGCCTTGATCAGTGGCGTGGCCTTTGCCGCCTGTCATACGTTCCTGGCCTTGAGTGTGACCCAACTGGGCGCGACGGTGTTGCTGTTCACCCTGATCGAAGGGCTGGCCTGCGCCTGGGTGCGGATGCGTTATGGCGTGTTGCCAGCCACGCTGACCCATGGCACGGCCATTCTGTTGATAGCCGTGCCGCTGGTTTGAAATGCAGATGCTGTAGGAGCGAGCTTGCTCGCGAAGAACTCATAGGCACCGCGTTCATTCAGGAGAAACGCGTTATCGTTGACGTTTTTCGCGAGCAAGCTCGCTCCTACATCAGTCTACCGCCAGGGGTGGAGTACGCGGGGGAATCACGCGTTTGCTGCCGGTGGCTTCAAACGCCGAAGCGAAGCGCAGCAGTTGCGAGTCGTCATAGGCACGCCCGGCAAAGGTCAGCCCCACCGGCATGCCGATGTCCGCCATCACGCCCATCGGCACGGTGACCGTGGGCACACCCAGGTGGCGAATAGCGAGGTTGCCATTGGCGACCCAAACCCCGTTGCTCCAGGCGATATCGGCACTGGTTTCGTTCACATCGGCATCTGCCGGGCCCACGTCGGCCACGGTCGGGAACAGCACGGCGTCCAGCCCCAGGTTGTCCATCCAGTCTTCCAGGTCAATCCGCCGGGTTTGCTCCAGGCCCCGCAGGCCGTCGGGCACGGTGCTGATCTCATTCCACGGTGTGATGCCACGTTTGGCCATGCGCACGTACTCGTCCATGCCGGCGGCCAGGTCGTCTTCACGGTTGGGCAGGGTGCCTGGGTCGTGCGGGAAGATCTGCGGGCCGTCGACGTCCGCCAGGCGATTGAGGGTCGGGTCGCCATTGGCACGCAGGAAGTCATCGAAGGCCCAGGCCGACAGCTCCCACAGTTCGTCGTGCAGGAATTCCTTGGACACCAGGCCGCGGGTAAACACGGTCGGCGCGCCGGGGCGGTCGCCTTCGCAGTTGGACACCAGCGGGAAATCCACCTCGATCACCTCGGCGCCGGCGGCTTCCAACGCCTGGCGGGCAGCCTGCCACAGGTCGATCACGCTGGCACGGGTGTTGATCTTCTGCCCGGTCGGCCCGCCGATCCCGGGTTTTTCGCTGGTGCCGGCCTCGGGGTCGGCGTTGATGTACATGCGCGGCACGCCGAAGCGTTTACCTGCGAGCGACTCGCGAGGCGCTGCCAGCTCAGCGTAGGAAACCGGGCGCACCGAGGCCACGCTCGGGATCGGTACCCAGGGTTGCAGGCGCCACAGGTCGCCACGGGTGTCGGGGTCTTCGGCAACCACCACATCGAGCACTTCCAGCAGGTCGGCCATGGTGCGTGCATACGGCACCACCACGTCCATGGTCGGCGTCAACGGCCAGTTGCCGCGCACCGAAATCACCCCACGGGACGGGGTGTAGGCACACAGGCCATTGTTGGACGCCGGACCGCGCCCGCTCGACCAGGTTTCTTCGGCCAGGCCGAATGCGGCAAAGCTGGCGGCTGTCGCGGTGCCTGCGCCGTTGGAGGAGCCGGAAGCAAAGGGCGCGGTGAGGTAGTCGGCGTTGTACGGGCTCTCTGCGCGGCCATAAACGCCGCGTTGCATGCCGCCATTGGCCATCGGCGGCATGTTGGTCTTGCCCAGGCAGATGGCGCCGCCGGCCCGCAGGCGCTCGATGGTAAAGGCGTCGCGATGGGCCGTCAGCTTGGCGAAGGCCGGGCTGCCCGAGGCGGCCGTCAGGCCCTTGACCAGGTAGCTGTCTTTGGCGGTGTAGGGGATGCCATCCAGTGGTCCCAAGGTTTCGCCCTTGGCCCGACGCGCATCGGACGCCTTGGCTTCTTCAAGGGCCTGGGGGTTGCGCACGACCACGGCGTTCAAGGCGGTGGCCGTCTGCGGGCCGTCATAGGCATCGATCCGCGCCAGGTAGGCCTTGACCAGTTCAACGGCAGTGGTCTGGCCGGTTTCAAGCGCCGCGCGCAATTGGGCAATGGAGACTTCGGTAACTTGCATCACGTTTTTTTCGCCGCCTTCAGGTGGGAGGTATGGCGGCAGTCTACGGACAGATATTTCACAAAACCAGCGCCGCATAATCCGCGTAGGCGGCACGCATTACTTGCCATGTAGCCGCGTCAGCGGGAATCAGATGTTCGATCCGCAGTGAGGTCAGGGTGATGTCCTGGGGCATGCCGAAGGTGGTGAAGGTCGACAGGAAGTTCAGTTCGCCCCGCTTCGAACGGATACACGTCAGCACCAACGGCGGCATCGACCCGGGCAGTTCGGTGCCGGCCGGTGTCGGTAAACCCGCCAATAACGTAGCCAATCCGGGATTACCCAGTGCTTCGCGGGTTGCCCGTTGCCAGGCCAGGCTGCGGATTTCTTCGGCGTTGATCAGGTGATCGCCCAGGCCACCTGTCTGCAGCAGCGTGGTGAGCAGGTTGATGCCATCGGCCGCATCCGGCGGGATACCCACCAGTTCAAACAACACGCCGGTACTCGCGTTCGCCGCCAACACTTCCCACTGGCTGCCCAGCAGAATCGCTGGTGCAGGGTTGTTGGCATGCAACACATGGCTGACCGCCTCGCGAATCGCCGCCATGGCGGGCGATGCCAACGAGGTGGCGGCGTAGCGGGGGGCATAACCGGCGGCGAGGAATACACGGTTGCACAGCTCCAACGGGGCTTCCAACGCCGTCAGCAGATTATGCAAGGTGCCCGGGCTCGGCTTGGCGCGGCCGGTTTCGATGCAACTGAGGTGACGCTGCGAGACGCCCGTGATCAAGGCCAGGTCCAGTTGGCTCAGGTGGGCGTGGCGGCGCAGTTGGCGTAACAGTTCGCCGGCGCTGACTGTGATGTCCATGGCGTGGTCATGACCTCCGAGGTCATTGCGAGGGCCGCCACCTTATCACTAGGGTGGGCCTCGTTCACTGCAAGGAAGAGTCCATGTCCAGAAGACCTTATATCGCCCTGGCCGCTCTGCTCGGGTTTTCGCTGTACAGCCTGGCGGTGATGTTCACCGCCGAGCAATCGTTGCTGGCATTCGGCTGGGAACTGATGACGCGGCCGGACACGGCGCAGGTCGTGATCGACCTGTACCTGATGGCGGCGCTGGCATGTGTGTGGATGTATCGGGATACGCGGGCCCGGGGGCGCTCGGTGATTGGCGTGCTGCCGTATTTTTTGCTGACGGCGGTGTTCGTCTCGGTGGGGCCGTTGTTGTACATCGTTGTGAACGCCTACCGGGATGAATGAGCGTACGCGCCGGTACGGTCCACCAGGCGAATGCTGTCGCGCCCACCCCGCTTGGTTTCATAGAGTGCGCTGTCCCCCAGTTCAATCAACACCGCGAGGCTGTGCGGCGGTTGGTCGAACAGGTTGGCGCCGATGCTCAACGTGATCGGCGCGGGCGTGGTGAAGGACTGCGAGGCGAATTGGTGGAACTGGGCGCGCAGGCGGCTGCCCAGTTCCACGATCTGCTCGGTCGAGGTGTCGTTGAGCAGGATCACGAACTCATCGCCGCCCAGGCGGGCGGCCAGCGAGCCATCCGGGGCCACGGTGCGAATCATCTCGCTCAAGGTGATCAGCAAGCGGTCGCCGGCGGTATGGCCGTAGAGGTCATTGACCAGTTTGAAGTTATCGATGTCGATCAGCAGCAGCGCGCCCGGTTGTGCCGCTGAAACCTGGGTGAGCAGGGGCGGCGCGTGCAGGTCGAGGGCGCGGCGGTTGTAGAGGGCGGTCAACGGGTCGCGGGCGGCCAGGTGGGCAATCTGTTGTTCGCGGCGGTAGCGTTCGGAACCGGTCATCGACAATGCAATCAGCATGATCGCCATGGCGCCCTCGACCAGGGAGACCTGGATGATCTCGCCCTTGAACGCCGTCAGGTCGATCAAGGTGCCGGGGATCTGCACAGACAGGGCCTTGGCCACATAGAACGCGCCATGGATCAGCAGCACGTAACGCAGTTGCACCGCGCCGATGCTGAGGGATTTGCCATGGGGCCGCAGCAGGAAACTGGCGCACAAGGTGGGCAGTGCCACCAGCAATGACTGCACCGCCAGCATGATTTTGGACCATAGCAGGTCGGCCGGGAGCATCAGCAGTCCGAACCATATGGCCGGCATCAGTAGCCAAAACGCCGACAGTCGCCGCTGGGTAAAGCGTGCCACGCCCAACAGGAATAAAAAGTGCGCGCTGACCAGCAAACCGTTGGCGAACCAGATGCCGATCATCCAGAAGCCGCTGCTGCGCAGCAGGGCGAGGATGGAGCCGAAGCTGATGATGGCGAAGCCGGCGCTCCAGAACAGCAGCGAGGGTTCGCGCACGCTGCGCCATTCAACGGCTAGGTACAGGGCGGCAGCGGCTGCCAGGGCAACGGTGAGTGCCAGAATGGTCGGGGGATCGAGCGTCATTGGGTGCCGGGTCTGCCTGGGTGTGCGCTAAAAGCCAGGATTGTAAGCGCACACGCAGGTTTCTCAGAGCATTCATCGTGCTGGCGTACGGCCAGCCGATGATCGGCGGGTCAGGCGCCTTTGGTCGATGGCAGCAATATCGTCAGGATCCCCACCAGCGGCAGGAACGAGCACAGTTTGTAGACGTACTCGATGCCGTGGCTGTCGGCGAGCAAGCCGAGCAGTGCCGCGCCGATGCCGCTGAAGCCGAACATCAGGCCGAAGAAGATCCCGGCGATCATGCCCACATTGCCCGGCACCAGTTCCTGGGCGTAGACCACGATGGCCGAAAAGGCCGAGGCGATGATAAACCCGATCACCACGCTCAAGACCGCCGTCCAGAACAGGTCGACATAGGGCAGGGCCAGGGTGAAAGGGGCCGCGCCGAGGATGGAGAACCAGATGACTTTCTTGCGCCCGATCTTGTCGCCGATCGGGCCGCCCGCGAAGGTGCCGACGGCCACGGCGCCGAGGAACAGGAACAGGTACATCTGAGAACTGGCGACCGACAGCTGGAATTTTTCGATCAGGTAGAACGTGAAGTAGCTGGTCAGGCTGGTCATGTACCAGTATTTGGAGAACACCAGCAGGGCCAGCACCACCAGGGCGAAGGTCACGCGGCCTTTGGACAAACCATGGGTTGCCTGGCTGCCTTGCTTGAGTTTGAACAGGTTGAGGTGGTTGCGGTACCAGCGGCTCAAGCCATACAGCACCAGGATCGCGAAGACCGCGAACAGGCCGAACCAGGCGATGTGCGTCTGGCCGTAGGGAATGATGATGGCCGCCGCGAGCAACGGGCCGAAGGCGCTGCCGGTGTTGCCGCCGACCTGGAAGGTCGATTGCGCCAGGCCATAGCGGCCGCCCGAGGCCAGGCGTGCCACCCGCGAGGTTTCCGGGTGGAAGGTCGACGAGCCGACGCCGACCAACCCCGCTGCCAGCAGGATCGCCGGGAAGGAACCGACGAACGCCAGCATCAGAATGCCGATCAAGGTGCAGACCATGCCCGCCGGCAACAGCCAAGGCTTGGGATGGCGGTCGGTGTGGTAACCGATCCAGGGCTGCAGCAAGGACGCGGTCAGTTGAAAGGTCAGGGTGATCAGGCCCACCTGGGTGAAGCTCAGCCCATAGTTGGCTTTGAGCATCGGGTAGATCGAGGGCAGCACGGCCTGGATCAAGTCATTGATCAGGTGCGCCAGGGCGCAGGCACCGAGGACGCGCATGACCAGAGGGCTTATCTGGGGCGCAGGGGTTGCAGCGGCGGGTGACGCGGTCAGTGTCGACATGCAGGCATTCCATACAAGGCAGCGTTCCAGGGCTGCCAGTACTTGAGCTGGCTGCCCATTTCAAATTGTTTCGGCGTTCATGCTAGATTCGGCGTAAATGCCTGTCTCGCGAAAATCGGGAGGCAACTATCGCAAAAAGGGCGAAATGATCAAACCATTGGATGAATTTTTGCAGGAGATCGATGAGGGCGACTGGGCGGTGATCAGTTCCGCCACCGATTATCCTGAAAACTGGGTGATCCCGGATCACAGCCACGAAAAACACCAACTACTCTACGCCATCGAAGGCGTGATGGTGGTGCACTCGGCGCAGAACCAGTGGACGGTGCCGTCCAATCGCGGCTTCTGGATGCCCAGCGGGCAAGTGCATTCGCTGCGTTGCGTGGGCACGCTGAAGATGCGCAGCGTGTTCGTGCGCCCGGATGCCTTCCCGAATTTGCCCACCGAGACCAAGGCGGTGAGCATTTCACCGCTGCTCAGTGAACTGATCAAGGCATCGGTGAGTTTGAAGCCGCCTTATGCCGAAGACTCGCGCGATGCGCGGATCATGCACCTGATCCTCGACGAACTGGCGATTCTGCCGGCGTTGCCGCTGTCGTTGCCCCAGCCCGCCGACTCACGCATCAACCATATCTGCCAGGCGTTGCAACAGGATGCCGGTGACGCCTCGACGGTGGCGGACTGGAGCGACCGACTGGGCCTGGATCAGAAGACCATCCAGCGCCTGTTCCGCAAGGAAACCGGCCTGACGTTCGGCCAGTGGCGCCAGCAGGCGCGGTTGCTGCTGGCGCTGGAGCGCATTGCGGTGGGGGAGAAGATCATCGATGTGGCGATCGAGCTGGGCTACGACAGCCCGAGCGCCTTTACCAATATGTTCAAGAAACAGTTCGGCAAGACGCCGAGTCAGTTTTTCCGCTAGGGCGGCCGACCACGGTTGTCAACGAGGCGCGCCGTGCGGCCAGGCAAGCCAGCAGCGCGGCGATACCCAACGACGCCGCGCTCAGCTCAAAGGTCGCTTGATAGCCCCAGTGATCGAACGCCAGGCCGCCGACCGTGGCACCGGCAGTAATCGCCAATTGAATGATTGCGACCATCAAGCCGCCGCCAGCCTCCGCGTCATCGGGCAGCTCGCGCGACAGCCAGGTCCACCAACCCACCGGCGCAGCAGTGGCCACCAGGCCCCAGAAACCCAGCAATGCCGTGGTGGCGACTGGCGAACTGCCCATTACCAACAACGCCACGGCGATCACGGCCATCAACAGCGGGATGGCGATAAGCGCCGGGTAAAGAGCGTTTTTCAGGCACCGTTCTATCAGGAACGTCCCCACAAGGCCGGTGAGGCCGAGCACCAGCAGCATCAATGACAGTGTGGACACACTCACTTGAGTCACGTTTTCCAGGAACGGGCGCAGGTAAGTGAACAGCATGAACTGGCCCATGAAAAATACACTGACTGCGAGCATGCCCAGAGCCACCGAAGCCTTTCTGAGTAAGCGCAGCACGTTGCCGGAATGGGGTGCGGTCTGCATCTTTATCGATGGCAGGCTCACCAGCAGCCATACGCCCGCCAACACGGCGACCGGTACGACGCAAAAGAATGCGCCGCGCCAGCCGATCAATCCGCCGAGAAAGCTACCCAACGGCGCTGCAATGACGGTTGCCAATGCGTTGCCGCCATTGACGATAGCCAAGGCGCGCGGCACCTGGGCCGATGGCACCAGGCGCATGGCAGTGGCGGCCGACAGTGACCAGAAGCCGCCTATGGCCACGCCGATCAGCACGCGGCCGAGCATGAACACCCGATAGTCCGGCGCCAGTGCCACCACGGTTCCCGACAGGATCATCAGTAAGGTCAACCCCAGCAACAGGCGTTTGCGATCAACCCGTGCCGCGACAGCCGCAATGACCAGACTGGTGAGCAAGGCGAACAGTCCGGATACCGAAATGCCCTGGCCGGCCTGACCCTCGGAGATCTGCAGGTCGGCCGCCAACGGCGTCAGCAAGCTCACGGGCATGAATTCAGAGGCGACCAACGCGAACGCCGCCAGAGACATCGCGAACACCGCAGCCCAACCGTGCGTATGAGTGTTAGGGGAGGTCACTTCAAGTTGCCTTTGAAGAAGGCGGTGAGCTTGACGAACGGGATCAGATTGACTCGGTCGTACAGATCCACATGGCCGGCCCCCGGGATGATCACCAATTCCTTGGGCTCGGCGGCACGCTGATAGGCGTCCTCGCTGAATTCGCGAGAGTGGGCATCAGCGCCGGCGATCAATAACAGTGGGCGTGGGGAGATCGTCTCGATGTCGTTGAACGGATAGAAGTTCATGAACTTCACGTTGCTGGTCAGTGTCGGCTGCGTGGTGGTTTGCGCCGACGCGCCGGCCGGGGTGAATTCGCCGCGCGGGGTGCGGTAGAAATCATAGAACTCATCGCCTACCGCATCGCCGCTGAGGGCGTGCGGAGTGCCGCCGGTGTAGACGCTGTCGCCACCCTGAAATTCCACGTAGCGCTGGTTGGCAGCCTGAAGCAGCAGTTGTCGACGTTGCTCCAGCGTTACGCCGTGTTTGAGTCCGTTGCGGTTGGCCGCCCCCATGTCGTACATGCTCACGGTGGCGATGGCCTTGAAGCGTGGGTCGATTTTCGCCGCGGCAATGGCGAAGCTGCCACTGCCGCAGATGCCGATCACACCGATGCGTTCGCGATCAACCAGCGGGCGTGTGCCGAGGAAATCCACCGCGGCGCTGAAGTCTTCAACGTAGAGGTCAGGCAGCACCGCGTTACGCGGCGAGCCTGCGCTTTCACCCCAGAACGACAGGTCCAGAGACAGGGTGACGAAGCCTTGTTCGGCCATTTTGGTCGCGTAGAGATTCGCGCTCTGTTCTTTGACGGCGCCCATGGGGTGGCCGACGACGATGGCTGCGTTCTTGGAGGCCGGCGCAAGGTTTTTTGGCACGAATAGATTAGCCACGACCGGCATGCCATATTGGTTGTTGAAGGTGACTTTTTCGACGGTCACCTTGTCGCTTTTGTAGAAGTTGTCAGCACCGTTGATCATATCGGCTCCCAGTGAAGAAAAAGACGTCAGCAGCACGCTCAGGGCGAGCAAAAGGCTTTTCATGGCGTGATCCGTGAGAAGGTTGGTCCGTGCATTTTCCTGATGTGGCCTGTGGTTCTGTAGTGCGTTTCACTGGATTACTTGCCTGATCCTCTGAGTCTTGGCGTTTGCTGGGGACGTTCATGGGGCGTCCGGGGTAAAGTTCGATGAAGAGAGAAAAGAGCCTTTTATGAAGAACAACCCAACGCCTTTGGATAGCTTGATCCAAGCCATCGGTTCGCAGGTTTGCACGCCGGGTGACCGCCCCATGGCGATCCCGGGCCTGGGCTTTTATCGGCGGGAGCAGCCGGCGGCGCCGGTGGTCTGCATGGTCGAGCCCAGCATTGTGTTGGTCGCCCAAGGTGCGAAGCAGTTGTGGGTGGGCGGGCTGGGTTACGCCTACGACACCTCGCGATTTCTGGTGACCTCGCTGGACATTCCGGCCAACTCCGAGGTGCTGGCCGCCAGCCCGGCTCAACCTTGCCTGGGCCTGACCTTCAAGCTGGACCTGCAGATCCTGGCTGAACTGATCGCCCAGGGTGAGTTGCCGCCAACCCGAGAACGGGCAGCGCTGAAGGGCGTGGGTATCGGTACTGTTACCGAGGGCATGCTCCAGGCGTTCGCGCGGCTGGTGGCTCTGCTGGATGAGCCCGAGGCGATCCCGGTGCTTGCCCCGTTGATTCAGCGCGAAATCCACTACCGCCTGCTCAAGAGTGATCAGGCCGGGCGCCTGCGCAAGATCTGTGCGGTGGACGGTCAGGGCTATCGGATCGCCAAGGCGATTGACTGGCTGAAGCTTAATTACGACGAACCGCTACGGGTGGATGAGTTGGCCGCCCGCGTGCAAATGAGCCCGGCCACTTTTCATCATCACTTTCGCCAACTCACCGCAATGAGCCCGTTGCAGTATCAAAAATGGCTGCGTTTGAACGAGGCGCGGCGCTTGATGTTGAACGAACATCAGGACGTGTCCAGCGCCGCCTTCAAAGTCGGGTATGAGAGCCCGTCACAATTCAGTCGAGAGTACAGCCGGCTGTTCGGCGTGCCTCCCAAGCGCGATGTGGCCGTGTTGCGAGGCAAGCGTGTTGTTACTGTTCGGCCGCCGTTAAGTTAGCGAAGAAGATACAGCCGATCAGCCGCGCAAACAGGCTCAGGGTTTCCGACAGGTTGGGGTCGTCAAACAGCATCGCCCGTGAATCCAGGGCGCACAGCGCGCCGAACAGGCGGCCGTCCGGCAGGAAGATAGGTGCGCCGGCGTAGCTTTCAATGGCGTACTGCTTGACCACCGGGCGGGTTGAAAAACGGCCATCCTGGCTGACTTGCGGGATGAACAGTGCGTGGGGGTTGATGCAGAACTCACTGCACAGGGTGGTTTCCAGATCGAGCACGTCATCCACATGGATGCCCATGTTGGCGGTGTCGTACACGGAGCAGACTATCCACTCCACGTCGGTGAATTTGGCAATGCCGGCGAAGCGCATGTTGGTCAAGCGAGTCACCAATTGCAGGATGCTGGTGGTGGCCTCGATTTCCGCGATGGCGGCACGCTCCTCCGGGCTGAGAAACGAATGGGTCGGGTTGACGCTGGGGATCATGGCTGAACACTCCGATGGCGTGACGGCAGACGCCGCCACGCCAGCCGCTTAGTTGATACGTGGGTGCTGCTCGACCAGGCTCTTGCGCTTGGCTTCCAGCTCGGCAATCTCGGCGTCAATCGCTTCGATCTTCTGTTCGATACTGTCGTGGTGCTCCTGCAGCAACTCCTTGGCCTCTTCTATATCAGAGGCGGCCGGTGCGGCGCCGCGCAGGGGGCGGTTGGCGGTTTCCTTCATGGTCAGGCCGGTGATCAGGCCGATCACGGCAAACGCCATCAGGTAGTAGGCCGGCATGTACAGGTCGTCGGTGCTTTCCACCAGCCAGGCCGTGGCGGTAGGGGTGAGACCGGCGATCAGTACCGAGACGTTGAAGGCACTCGCCAGCGCGCTGTAGCGAATATGGGTGGGGAACATGGCCGGCAGGGTCGAGGCCATCACGCCGATGTAGAAGTTCAGCACGACGGCCAGGATCAGCAGGCCGCCGAAGATCAGGCCGATCTTGCCGCTGGTGATCAGCATGAACGCTGGAATGGCCAGCAACAGCAGGCCGATGCTACCGGCGATGATGAAAGGCTTGCGGCCAATCTTGTCGCTGATAAAGCCAATGAATGGCTGTACGAACAGCATGCCGACCATGATCGCGATGATGATCAGCACGCCGCTGTTTTCTTTGTAGTGCAGGTTGTGCGACAGGTAGCTGGGCATGTAGGTGAGCAGCATGTAGTAGGTCACGTTGGTGGCCGCGACGATACCGATGCAGGTCAGCAGGCTGCGCCAGTGCTTGGTGGCGACCTCCTTGAACGACACTTTGGGGCCGTGGGTCAGGCCCTGGCGATCACCTTGCTCGAGTTTGTCCATGTGCTGCTGGAAGGCCGGGGTTTCTTCCAGCGCATGGCGCAGGTACAGGCCGATGATGCCCAGGGGCAGGGCGAGGAAGAACGGCAGGCGCCAGCCCCAGGCTTCGAACTGTTCCTCGCCCAGCACGCTGGAAATCAACACCACCACGCCCGCGCCGAGCACGAAGCCGGCGATGGAGCCGAAGTCCAGCCAACTGCCGAGGAAGCCGCGCTTGCGGTCCGGGGCATATTCGGCGACGAAGATCGAGGCGCCGGTGTATTCGCCGCCCACCGAAAACCCCTGGGCCATCTTGCAGAGCAGCAACAGGATCGGTGCCCAGATGCCAATGGAGGCGTAACCTGGGATCAAGCCGATGGCAAAGGTACTCAGGGACATGATCACGATGGTGGCGGCGAGGACTTTCTGCCGCCCGTATTTGTCGCCCAATGCGCCGAAGAACAGGCCGCCCAGAGGACGGATCAGGAAGGGGACGGAGAAGGTAGCCAGTGCGGCGATCATTTGTACGCTGGGCGAGGCGTCGGGGAAGAACACTTTGCCCAGTACATAGGCGACGAAACCGTAGACGCCGAAGTCGAACCACTCCATGGCGTTACCCAGGGCCGCGGCGGTGATTGCCTTGCGCACCTTGGTATCGTCGACGATGGTGATGTCTTTCAATCCGATGGGTTTGACGCTTTTCTTGCGTAATTTCATGCGGGCCACTCTAAATCTGAACAGGGGAGGTGCCATCGTTGCGATGGCACCGCTCTGTCAGTTCAGATACAAGCGCATACGAAATAATTCACCACTGATTGGTTTTTTTTGCAGTGGGGATGGCCAGGCGTGCTCTTCGCGGAGTAATCAGCAGCGTCATCCTACAACTACGCCTGCCCGATTCTTCCGATCCCTGCGAGGACCTCAACAAAGCTGAATCTTTCAGATTGACAGCGCTCGGGCTGCTCGATATAAAAGTCATAAGTTGTACGACGACATATGACGTTACGTGTGTCTTACTAAAAACAATAAAAAGTGATGCCATGAACTTGAACGAGCCCCTCAACGCCCAGCGCGTGGGCCAGGCGGTAGGCAACTATCGCTGGACCATCTGCGCGATGCTGTTCTTCGCGACTACCGTCAACTACCTCGACCGCCAGGTGCTCAGCCTGCTGGCGCCACAACTGTCGACGCAATTTGGCTGGAGCAATACCGACTACGCCAACATTGCTGCGGTGTTCCAGTTCGTCTATGCGATTTCCATGCTGTTCGCCGGGCGGTTTGTCGACAGGATCGGCACCAAGGCGGCGTATGTCGTGGCGATCGGCATCTGGTCCACCGGCGCAATCATGCATGCATTCGCGGTACCGATGGGCGAGGGGATCGCGGCGCTCAGCGGGGCCATTGGCCTTGCGGTGATCCCGGTGTCGATTGCCGGCTTCATGCTGTCCCGCGCCGTCCTGGCCATTGGCGAAGCAGGTAACTTCCCCATCGCGATCAAGGCCACCGCCGAGTACTTCCCGAAGAAAGAACGCTCCCTGGCCACCGGCATCTTCAACTCGGGGGCCAACGTGGGGGCGATCCTGGCGCCGATCTGTGTGCCGTTGATTGCCGGGCTGTGGGGCTGGGAAGCGGCGTTCATCGTCATCGGCATGCTGGGGTTTGTGTGGGTCGCGGTGTGGGGCGTGCTTTACCAGAAACCGGAGGAGCAGAAGCGCCTTTCGGCCGAAGAACTGGCCTACATCCGCAGTGATCAGACCCTACAACCCTTTACCCCTGCACCTGCCGGCGCGCCGCAGAAAAAAGTCTCCTGGTTCAAGTTGCTGACCTACCGCCAGACCTGGGCATTCGCTTTTGGCAAGTTCATGACCGACGGCGTGTGGTGGTTCTTTCTGTTCTGGCTGCCGACTTACCTGTCGGCGCAGTACGGCATGAAAGGCGCGGATATCGTGATGCCGTTGGCGGTGCTGTACAGCATGACCATGGTCGGCAGTATCGGCGGCGGCTGGTTCCCCAGTTACTTCATGGCGCGGGGCGATGCACCTTACGACGGCCGGATGAAAGCCATGCTGGTGATCGCACTGTTCCCGCTGGTGGTGTTGCTCGCGCAGCCTTTGGGTTACCTGAGCTTCTGGGTGCCGGTGCTGCTGATCGGTATCGGTGCCTCGGCGCACCAGGCGTGGTCGTGCAATATCTTCACCACCGTGTCCGACATGTTCCCGCAGAAAACCGTGGCGTCCGTGGTGGGGATCGGCGGCATGGCCGGCGGTCTGGGCGGCGTGGTCATGACCAAGATCGGCGGCTGGGTGTTCGACTACTACAAGTCCGTCAATGATATTCACACCGGCTACATGATCATGTTTGCGATCTGTGCGCTGGCGTACTTGGTGGCGTGGAGCGTGATGAAAGCGCTGGTGCCACGCCACAAGGAAATCACCGACCTATAAGTGGTGCGGGGCTTGGGTGACCAGGCCCCGATCTACAGATCACGCGCCCAGGTCTGGCTGACCAAGGGCTTGCCGAAGCTTTGGGTGGGTTCTTCTTCGATCAACTCGAAACCGGCTTTCTGGTAGAGCCTGCAGGCGTCGGTCAGCGCACTCATGGTCCAGAGCACCATGCGTTGGTAGCCGGCATGCCGGGCAAAGCGCAGGCATTCGTCCACCAGGCGCTGGCCGATGCCCATGCCCCGCGCACTGGCGTCCACGTAGAGCATGCGCAGTTTGGCCGTGGTCTCGTCATGACGTATCACGAATACCGAGCCCACCACCTCGCCATCCTTTTCCGCGATCCAGCAGCGCTCGCAACTGGGGTCAAATTCGCGCAGGTACTTGGCGACAATTTCCGCCACCAAGGCTTCGAACTCCCAGTTCCAGTGGTACTCGCGGGCATACAGCGCCGCTTGCTGTTGCACCACCAGGCCCATGTCGCCGGGTTGCGGGTCGCGCAGCAGGTAGCTCGGTGCGCGACCTTGCAGCAGCGTCTGGATGCGCTGCATGGCTGCGGTCAGTTGCTGTTGTTGCAGTTCGGGCAGGCCTTGCAGCAAGGCGATGACTTCCAGCTGGGTTTTCTGTTCCAGGGGCGCGAGCACGGAGCGGCCAAGGTCGCTGAGATGCAGTTGCACCGCACGCGCATCAGTAACCGAGCGCACTTTCTCGACCAGGCCCTTCTTCTCGAATCCTTTGATCAGCCGGCTCAGGTATCCGGCATCCAGGCCCAGCATCTGGCACAGGTCGGCGCTGGTCAGATCGCCACGCGACGACAACTCGTACATCACACGGATTTCGGTCAGGGAGAAGTCGCTTTGCAGCAGGTGTTCCTGCAGTACACCGATCTGGTGCGTATAGAAACGATTGAAACCACGGATGATGCCGGCGCGTTCGGAAAGGGTGGTGGACATGATGGTGCTCAAATAGTTGCCTGAGGCAACAATATGGTTGCCTCGGGCAAGCATGTCAAACCCTTTGCTTACGGATTGCGCGTCACCCGCCAAACGGTGTTGGCCAAGTCATCGGCGATGATCAGCGCACCTTTCGGGTCCACCGTCACGCCCACCGGGCGCCCCCGGGTCTTGCCGTCGTCGCCGCGAAAGCCGGTGGCGAAGTCGACAGGTTCGCCGGCTGGCTTGCCGTTGCTGAACGGCACGAAGATCACCTTGTAGCCCACCGGGTTGTCGCGGTTCCAACTACCGTGTTCGCCGACGAACACGCCGTCGGCGAACTTCTCACCCATTGCGGGGATGGAGAAATCCACACCCAACGCTGCAACGTGGGAGCCCAGGCTGTAATCGGGTTTGACCGCCGCTGCCACTTTCGCCGGGTTCTGCGGCTGTGCGCGGCTGTCGACGTTCTGGCCCCAGTAACTGTAGGGCCAACCGTAGAAGGCACCCTCGCGCACCGAAGTCAGGTAATCCGGCACCAGGTCGGGGCCGAGTTCATCGCGCTCGTTGACCACTGTCCACAGTTGGCCGGTGCCCGGCTGCACCTTCAGCGCCGTCGGGTTGCGCAGGCCGGTGGCATAGGGTTTGTGCGCGCCGGTGGCGGCATCGATCTGCCAGACCATCGCCCGGTCGATCTCCACTTCCATGCCACGCTCGGTAATGTTGCTGTTGGAGCCGATGCCCACGTAGAGCTGGCGCCCGTCGGCGCTCACGGCCAGGGACTTGGTCCAGTGGTGGTTGATCTGCGCCGGCAGGTCAGTGACTTTGACGGGGGGCGCGCTGGCTTTGGTCTGGCCATCGGTGTAGTCAAAGCGCACCAGCGCGTCTTGGTTGGCCACGTAGAGTTTGCCGTCGGCGAAGGCCAGGCCATAGGGGGCGTTGAGATTGTCGGCAAACACGGTTTTCAGCTCATAAGTGCCGTCACCGTCGGTATCGCGCAACAGGGTCAGGCGGTTGCCGCCTTTGACCTGGGTATTGCCCTGGGCCTTGATCACACTGGCAATCACGTCTTTGGGCTTGAGCTTGGCCGCGCTGCCGCCACGGCCTTCGGCGACCAGAATGTCGCCGTTGGGCAGTACCAGGGTTTGACGCGGGATGGCCAGGCCGGTGGCGATGGCGGTGACACTGTAGCCTTCGGGCACTTTGGGTTTTTGCGAACCCCAGGGCGTGGGTTCGGCAATTTTCATGCTCGGCAACAGGCTGCTTTGCTGCTCCGGCAGCTTGGGGTCAGGGCCGTGAGGTTGCGGTCTATCTGCTTCGCCGCCACAAGCACTGAGCAACAGCGCTGCGCTTAACAGGGTCAGGGTGTGGGCAGTCTTCATTGGGCACCTCCCGAGCGCAGGCCGGTCCAGGTGGCGGCCAGCGTCAGCAGCGTCACGATCACCGACAGGACCAGCCCGGCAGGCATGGCGGCGTAGGCGTCTTTGGCGTGCTGGAACGCGTTGATCAGGCCCAGCACCCAGGTTGCCACGAGCAATAGCACGTAGACGGTCGGTTGCCCGGCTTTGTGTTCGGTACGCAGCAGGTTGATCAGTGCGCACAACAGCGCAAGACCACAAAACACCAGCGCGCCGGCGATCAGCCATGAGGCGAAGTTGGCCCACTGAATCTGGTAGGTCTGGGTGTAGGCGATATCACTGAGCAGGGCACCCAGAAACAACGGCACGGTACCGGCGAGCAGCGTCGTGTGCAGCGGCCCGGGGGCGTAGCGATAGGCGGGTAGGGTGGTCATGGGATGGCGGCTCCTTGTTATACAACGCCCCTGGAATCGGGGCAGCGCATAGGAAAGGAGCCCTGCGTTTGTCAGATAGTTCAGTGTATTTCGTATCGAAAGAATGACGGCACAGTGCCCGCGCTAGGACTTGAAGCGCCCGACCAGGCCATTCAGTTCCGCCGACAGGTTCGACAACCGCCCCGAATCATCCTGCGCCGAGTGGGCCAGGGTCTCGACTAAACGTGCCTCGTCATAGATCTGTTGGATATGCCGATTGATCTCCTCCGCCACACTGTGTTGCTCTTCGGCGGCGGCGGAAATCTGCAGGTTCTGGTCGCGGATCTCATTGACCGACAACTGAATGCCTTCAAAGCTGTCGCGCGCGCTCTCGATGGACGACACACTGGCCCGGGACAGGTCCAGGCAACTGCTCATCTTCTGCGTGACTTCCTCGGTCTTGCTGCCAAGGGTGCCGAGCAGGCTTTCTATCTCGCCGGTGGAGTCGGACGTGCGCTTGGCCAGCGCGCGTACTTCATCCGCCACCACCGCAAACCCCCGGCCTTGATCACCGGCCCGGGCGGCTTCGATGGCGGCGTTGAGGGCCAGCAGGTTGGTCTGTTCGGCAATGGCGCGGATGGTGCCGAGGATCTGGTTGATGCTGCGGCTGCCGGCTTCGAGTTCGACCATCGCCTGGGATGACTCGGTCAAGCGGCGACCCAGGCGGTTGACGTTATCGGTGGTCACCTCGATCTGCTGCTTGCCTTCGGCCACCCGGCGATGGCCGTTCTCGGCGGATTCCGCCGCGCCACTGCATGAGCGCGCGACTTCGTTGGCGGTGGCAACCATTTCGTTGAACGCCGTGGACACCAACTCCACGGCTTCACGCTGGCGCCCGGCCGCTTCGTTCATGTTGTGCGCCACTTCGCTGTTGACCTTGGACGCGTCGTGCAAGTTGGTCGAAGCCGCACCGATATGCTGGATCAGTTGCCGGATCGCGGCGAGAAACTTGTTGAACCAGCCGGCCAGCTCGGCGGTTTCATCCTTGCCCTGCACCTGCAACTCATGGCGCAGGTCACCTTCGCCCTGGGCGATCGACTGCAAACCGGTGCTGACCTGGCCAATGGGCTTGACGATCACCTTGGAAAACGCCGCGGCAATCAGCCCGAAGATCAGCACCAGCACCGCCACGATCACGGCGGTCAGGTAGGTCATGCGCGTGGCGGCTGCCATCACTTCGTTGTATTCGATCAAGCCCACATAACGCCAGCCGAGGCCCGGGGAGGTCCAGACGTTGGCCATGTAACGCACGCCGTCGATCACCACCTCGGTGGAACCCTGGGGCGTATCGGCCAACTGCGCATAAGGGGCGCCGAGGTCCTTGAGCGGCTTGAAGTTGTGCGCCGCATTGCGTGGGTCGACCAGCACCACGCCGTCCTCGATCAGCATCACATAGCCGCTTTCACCCAGCTTGATGCTCTTGAGCAATTCGGTGAGGTTCTTCAGCGACACACTGACCACGAACACCCCCTTGGGCTTGCCGGTGTTATCCAGCAACGCCCGTGCGGTGCCCACCAGGGCGACGTCATCCTTGTCGTAATAGTAAGCCGGGGTGCGCACGGTCTTGCCGGGGCTGGCCATCGCCGCCTTGTACCAGGGGCGAGTGCGCGGATCGTATTTGGCCAGTTGCGGGTCATCCGGCCATTTGGCGTAGGTGCCGTCTTCCAGGCCGATGGACAGGATCGCCGCCGACGGATGCGTCGAACCGAAACGCGCAAACTGCTCAATCACCTGCTGGGCCTGCGCCGGCATCGGCTGGCTGGGGGCATTGGCGGACTGGTAGTCTTTCAGCGTGTTCACGGAAGTGTATACAGGATCGGCGGCCATTTGATCGACGTTCTGCACCGTGCCATCGAAGAACTGCCGAATGTTGCCGTCGATCTGGCGGATCTCACGGGTGCTGCCATCAATGAACTGCTCGACCGCCTGAGTGCGCGTATTCATCACGGAGATCACCGCAACCAGGCTTACCGGGATAAAAGCGACGGATACGAAAGCAAGCACCAGCTTATTTTTTATTTTCATCGGGACGACCATCAGCGGGGAGGGCGGCCAAATCACCCTTCCCCAAACTGTGGGTAGGCGATTTGATATCACTGTCTGTTTCGGCTCGATGTGGATAAAGCTTTAGCGGTATTTTGTGTACAACAAGGAATAATTTTGTTCTGAAAAATCGGCTCGATAAGCGTTGTGCAAAGCAGCGATGCGCCGATGCACTTGCATCCGACTCCGACCGACCTTGTCAGCAGTGAGCCAGTAATTGAGTCGTCTCGGCGATCCTGGCGTAATCCATCGCCAGGTTACTCAGCGACAGAGCATGCACGTCCTCGGCCGGCCAGAGGTGGCCGCGCAAGTCGGTTTGATCAAAGGTGTAGCAAGCATCCTCGACGACGATGACATCGAAGCCCAGGTTACCGCCGGATCGCGCGGTGGCTTCGACAGAGTTGTTGGTAATCACCCCAGCAATCACCAATTGCTGGATCGAGCGCATGTGCAGCCAACGCTCCAGGCCGGTTGCAGTGAAGGCATCGGGAACGTTTTTTTCCACGACATGCTCATGTTGGAGCGGTGCCAGCGCGGCCTGGAATTCGCAGCCCGACTGGCCGGGCCAGAACACCGAGCCAGGGCTGCGGGAAATATGCCGGACATGCACGACGGGGCGCCGGGACTGCCGCCACGCGCTGAGCAGGTGCTGTATGTGCAATTCGGCGTGCGGGTTATTGCGTCGCCCAAGCTTGGCGTCATTCATGCCCTGTTGCATGTCGATGATCATCAATGCCGCGTTTGTCGCTAACGGTTCCATGGCATATCCCTTCAATGGAGTGGAGCGAAACATATCAGCGATTGCGCAAATCCAGACAGGGATTTGTTCGAAAGCACCCGGCATTGTCTTTACACTGCGATCGCCATCCCGAGTTGAGATCCTATGCCTGCCCACATCCGCTTCGCGCATCGAGAGGACGCGCCTTTGTTACCCGCCATTGAGCGGTCTGCTGCCCAGGTGTTCCGTGAGATCGACGGGTTGGGCGGGTTGGCGGACAGCGCCACCCTGACGGTCGAGCGTCATCAGCAACTGATCGCTTTATCGACCTGTTGGGTGGTGGTCGACGCCAACGATCAGCTTCAAGGCTTCCTCAGCGCAGAACCCCAGGATGGCGTTTTACATATCCATGAGATGTCAGTTGCGCAAGCCGTCCAGGGCCAGGGCTGGGGGCGCAAGCTGCTGGAGACCGCCAAGGACTATGCCCAATCAAATGCATTGCGTGCGGTGACGCTGACCACGTTCAAGCACGTGCCGTGGAACGCTCCGTTCTACACACGACTGGGGTTCAAACCCGAAACGGACCCGCGTCTGGCGCAAATCCTGGCGGATGAATATGCCCACGGGTTTGAGCCTGGCAGCCGCTGCGCGATGTCGTGGAGCATCAGCCTTGGTTGAGCGTATTCACATAAGCATGAAACATGTCCGCCATGCCGTCCGCGTAAACCGCAATCGCTGCCGGCGTACGCGGGCTGCCTGAAAAGTCCTTGCCCACCGAACTGAGGGTCGTGAGGATCAGGTCGCACGCCAGGGCGCGGGATTCGTCGCGTACCTCGGGCAGCAGTTCCAGCATGAAACGCTGGAACGCCTGGCGACCTGCCGCGCGCACTTGCACGGCTTCAGGCGCATCCCGATACAGTGGCGCTGCGTCGTGCAGAGCCCCGCGCATCTGCGCTTCCTCGCACTCGGAGTGGATGAAGGCATGCACCAGGGTCCGTAGACGCGTCAGTGGTGGCTCGTCGGCAGCGTCGAGGATGTCACACAGCATTTGCGTGGTCTGTTGCCACTCATCACTTTGCAGTCGAAACAGAATCGACGCCTTGTTGGGAAAGTACTGATACACCGAGCCCACACTCACACCGGCCTTTTCCGCCACCCGCGCGGTGGTGAAACGGGTGGCACCTTCTTTGGCCAAAACCTGAGTAGCGGCCTGCAGGATAGCCGCCACCAGTTCGGTGGAACGGGCCTGTTGCGGTTGCTTGCGCGAGGAAATACGCGGGGTCTGGCGGGTGGTCATGGAGAGCTCCGGCTGCTGGGCCAATGCGAATAGCGAAGACGATGAATCACTCGCATACTTTTAATGCGACGAATTAGTCGCATCCTAGCCCCAACCTGACGGAAAGCAACCATGACGACCCTCACCACCGCGCCATTGGCGCCGCTGATCGAACGCCTCTACACCCAAGCCAGTGCGGCCACCAGCCCGATCATCGACAGCGTCTCCCGCGAAGAGCGCGACCGCCTGATGCACAGTAAAACCGAATACCTGGCGCTCTACACAATGCTCAAGGACCTGTGGCTGCCGGTCTCCCGCGACACCGGCAACCTGCTTTACATGCTCGCCCGCAGCAGCCGGGCACGGGCCATCGTCGAGTTCGGCACCTCGTTCGGCCTGTCCACGCTGTTCCTGGCTGCCGCCTTGCGCGACAACGGCGGCGGAGTGCTGGTCGGCAGCGAATTCGAAGCGTCGAAGATCGCCCTGGCACGCGAGCATTTCATCGAAGGCGGGGTGAGCGACCTGATCGAAATCCGTGAAGGCGATGCACTGGTCACCCTGGCCACGGGGCTGCCGGAAACCGTCGACCTGTTGCTGCTCGACGGCGCCAAGTCGTTGTATGGCGATGTGCTGGGCCTGGTGGAAAAACACCTGCGGCCCGGTGCCCTAGTGGTGGCCGACAACACTGACTATTGCCCGGAGTACCTGGCGCATGTGCGTTCGGCGGATAACGGTTACCTGTCCGTGCCCTTTGCCGATGACATCGAACTGTCGATCCGCCTGCGCTGACACTCCGCGCTGGCTGAACGCCAGCCGCACGGCCCGAAGATCATCCCGGTGGTGGGGTCCATCCACCGGCTTGACCCACCGATCAGCAGTTGATCGGCAAAACCCTGAAACTTCCCGGCGAAAATCCTCATAATAGCGGCCATTTTGTTTAGCTCGTTATTCTGGTGTGCCCGCATGGAAATTAAGGTCAACTTTCTCGACAACCTTCGGCTTGAAGCCAAGTTCGATGACTTCACGGTGATTGCCGATCAGCCGATCCGCTACAAAGGCGACGGTTCGGCACCGGGGCCATTCGATTACTTCCTGGCTTCGTCAGCGTTGTGCGCGGCGTACTTCGTCAAGCTTTATTGCCAGACGCGCAATATTCCGACTGAGAATATTCGCCTGTCGCAGAATAATATTGTCGACCCGGAAAACCGCTACAACCAGATCTTCAAGATCCAGGTCGAGTTGCCGGCGGATATTTCCGACAAGGACCGCCAGGGCATCCTGCGTTCCATCGACCGTTGCACCGTGAAAAAAGTCGTACAGGCCGGCCCTGAATTCGTCATCGAAGAAGTGGACAACCTCGATGCCGATGCCCAGGCGTTGCTGATGCCCAACTCCACTTCCTCGACCGGCACCTACATTGCGGGCAAGGACCTGCCGCTGGAACAGACCATTGCCAACATGTCCGGCATTCTGGCCGGCCTGGGCATGAAGATTGAAATCGCTTCGTGGCGCAATATCGTGCCTAACGTGTGGTCGTTGCATATCCGCGACGCGCATTCGCCGATGTGCTTCACCAACGGCAAGGGTGCGACCAAAGAGGGCGCCTTGGCCTCGGCGTTGGGCGAGTTCATCGAGCGGCTCAACTGCAACTTCTTCTACAACGATCAGTTCTGGGGTGAGGAACTGGCCAACGCGCCCTTCGTGCATTACCCGGATGAGCGCTGGTTCCAGCCGGGCCCCAAGGATGAGCTGCCGCCGGAAATCCTCGACGCCTACTGCCTGAAGATCTACAACCGCGATGGCGAGCTGCGCGGTTCGCATCTGTTCGACACCAACTCGGGGAATGAAGAACGCGGCATTGTTTCGCTGCCTTTCGTACGCCAGTCCGACGGTGAAGTGGTGTACTTTCCGTCCAACTTGATCGAAAACCTTTACCTCAGCAACGGCATGAGCGCGGGTAACACCTTGGCTGAAGCGCAGGTTCAGTGCCTGTCGGAAATCTTCGAACGGGCGGTGAAGCGCGAAATCATTGAAGGCGAATTTGCGTTGCCGGACGTGCCTGTCGAGGTACTGGCCAAATACCCGAGCATTCTGGCGGGTATTCAAGGCCTGGAAGCCCAAGGCTTCCCGGTATTGGTCAAGGACGCGTCCTTGGGCGGTGAATTCCCAGTGATGTGTGTGACCTTGATGAACCCCCGCACCGGTGGCGTATTCGCCTCGTTCGGCGCGCACCCCAGCCTGGAAGTGGCGCTGGAACGCAGCCTGACCGAACTGCTGCAGGGCCGTAGCTTCGAGGGCTTGAATGACCTGCCGCAGCCAACGTTCGAAGGCCACGCGGTGACCGAGCCGAACAACTTCGTCGAGCATTTCATCGATTCCAGTGGCGTGGTTTCGTGGCGCTTCTTCAGTGCCCAGTCGGATTATGAATTCGTCGAGTGGGACTTCTCGGGCCATGGCGAAGACTCCAACGCCCAGGAAGCCGCGACCCTGTTCGGGATTCTCGAAGGCATGGGCAAAGAGTCCTATATGGCGGTGTACGAACACCTCGGTGCCACCGCGTGCCGCATCCTGGTGCCGGACTACTCGGAAATCTACCCGGTGGACGACCTGATCTGGGACAACACCAACAAGGCGCTGTTTTTCCGCGAGGACATCCTCAACCTGCACCGTCTCAGCGATGACGAACTGAAGGGGCTGGCCGAGCGCCTGGTGGAAAGCGAACTGGATGACTACACCGACATCACCACCTTGATCGGCATCGAGTTCGACGACAACACCGCGTGGGGGCAACTGACCATCCTGGAGTTGAAACTGCTGATTTATCTCGCCTTGCAGCAATATGAAGAGGCGAAAGAGTGCGTGGAGATGTTCTTGCAGTACAACGACAACACTGTCGACCGCGGGCTGTTTTACCAGGGGGTGAATGCGGTGCTGGAGATGCATCTGGATGAAGACCTGGAGCTGCAGGACTACGAGGCCAACTTCCGCCGGATGTTCGGTAATGAGCGTATGGACGCAGTGATTGGCTCGGTCAACGGCACGTTGCGGTTTTACGGCTTGACGCCGACCAGCATGAAGCTGGAAGGGTTGGACCGGCATCTGCGCTTGATCGACAGCTACAAGAAACTGCACGCGGCGCGGGCCAACATCACCTCAGCCTGACGCCTTTGTAGTGAGCGGGCTTGCCCCGCGCTGGGGGGCGAAGCCGCCCCAACAAGGACGCCGCAGTTTTTCAGGAAGACCGAGGCGCCTGGATTTGGGGCGGCTACGCCCCCCAGCGCGGGACAAGCCCGCTCACTACAGCCATTCGGGGTGTTTAGATGTATGACAGGGCATGGGCCAGGTCTGCGCGTAGATCTTCCACCTCTTCGACCCCCACCGACAACCTTACCAACCCATCGCCAATCCCCAGCTGCGCCCGCGTAGCGGCCGGGATGCTCGCGTGGGTCATGATTGCCGGGTGTTCGATCAGGCTTTCCACGCCGCCCAGGCTTTCCGCCAGGGCGAAGATCCTGACGTTTTCCAGAAAGCGTGTGGCGCCGGCCAGGTTGCTGTTCAAGTCGACTGAAATCATCCCGCCAAACCCGTGCATCTGCCGGCGGGCCAGCTCGTGCTGTGGATGAGACGCCAGCCCTGGGTAATACACCCGTGACACTTGCGGCTGTTGTTCCAGCCAGGTGGCCAGTTCCAGGGCGTTGCTGCAATGGCGTTCCATGCGCAGCGCCAGGGTTTTCACGCCGCGCAGGGTCAGGAAGGCATCGAACGGACCGGCGATGGCGCCGACCGAGTTCTGCAGGAAACCCAGGCGCTGCGCCAACTCCGGATTGTGACCCACAACGGCGATGCCACCGATCACGTCGGAATGGCCGTTCAGGTACTTGGTGGTGGAGTGCACCACAATGTCGAAACCCAGCTCCAGCGGGCGCTGAATCCATGGGCTGGCGAAGGTGTTATCGGCGACGCAGATAATCCCGCGATCCCGGCAGATACGCGCGATTGCACTCAGGTCGGTGAGGCTCAGCAGCGGGTTGCTCGGCGTTTCGACCCAGACCATGCGTGTGTTCGCCTGCAACGCCGCCTCAAACGCCGCGACATTGCTCAAGTCGACGTAGCTGAAGGTGTGCCCGGCACTGCGCTGGCGCACTTTGTCGAACAGGCGAAAAGTGCCACCGTACAAATCGTTGCCGGAGACGATATGCGCGCCGGCATCGAGCAGTTCCAGCACGGTGGAGATCGCCGCCAACCCCGAGGCGAAGGCAAACGCCTGGCTGCCACCTTCGAGGTCGGCGACGCAGCGTTCCAGGGCAAAACGCGTGGGGTTATGCGAGCGCCCGTAATCGAACCCCTGGTGCACGCCGGGGCTGCTTTGCCGGTACGTGGAGTTGGCGTAGATCGGCGGCATCAACGCGCCCGTGGTCGGGTCTGGAGATTGCCCGGCATGGATCACGCGGGTGGCGAAAGCGCTTTTATCGGACTGACTCATGCAAGGGATCTCCGTAGGTGGTTGAGCAGGTCGACGCGGGTAATCAAGCCGTGGAAGCCTGAGGCGTCGGCGATGATGGCGACCAGGCCGCGATCGAGTTCAGCCTGCAACTCAACCAGGCTGGCACTCGGCGACAAAGTGTGCAGGGTGTTGGTCATGGCGCTGGCAACGATCATGGTGAACTCCGCAGCGTCATGATGTAGCCCCAGTAAAATATCGGACTCGTCGATCACCCCGACCAGTTGCTGGCCATCCACCAGCACCGGCAGTTGCGAGACATCGGCCAGGCGCATGCGCTGGAAGGCGGTGAGCAAGGTGTCATCGGGGCTGACGCTGATCACCCGGCCGTCTTCGAAGCGCCGGGCGATCAGGTCGCGCAGGTCGCCATAATGCTTGTATTGCAACAGGCCGGCGTCCTGCATCCATTGGTCGTTATAGACTTTCGACAGATAGCGCGTGCCGGTGTCGCATACGAACGTGACCACGCGCTTGGGCACAGTCTGTTCGCGGCAATAGCGCAGGGCGGCGGCGAGCAGGGTGCCGGTCGAGGACCCGCCGAGAATCCCTTCGGCCTTGAGCAGTTGACGGGCGTGGTCGAAGCTCTCTTCATCACTGATGGAGTAGGCATGACGCACGCTGGAAAGGTCGGCAATCGACGGCACAAAGTCTTCGCCGATGCCTTCCACGGCCCAGGAACCAGGGGTTTTCAACTGGCCGCTGCGGCTGTATTCGGCCATCACCGAACCCACCGGGTCGGCCAGCACTATTTCCAGCTCCGGCTGCACGCGTTGGAAGAAACGGGTCAGGCCGGTGAGGGTACCGGCCGAGCCGACGCCCACTACGATCGCGTCGACGTCGTGCTGGGTCTGTGCCCAGATCTCCGGCGCGGTGCTGGTTTCGTGGGCCATGGGGTTGGCGGGGTTGTTGAACTGGTCGGCGAAAAACGAGCCGGGAATGTCCTTGGCCAGGCGTGCGGCCACGTCCTGGTAGTACTCGGGGTGGCCCTTGCCGACGTCGGAGCGGGTGATATGCACTTCGGCTCCCATGGCCTTGAGGAGCAGCACCTTTTCGGTGGACATCTTGTCGGGCACCACCAGCACCACGCGGTAGCCCTTGGCCCGGCCCACCAGCGCCAGGCCCAGGCCGGTGTTGCCGGCGGTGGCTTCGACAATGGTGCCTCCGGGGCGCAAGCGGCCGTCACGCTCGGCGGCGTCGATCATGGCCAGGCCGATGCGGTCCTTGATCGAGCCGCCGGGGTTCTGCGATTCCAGTTTGAGAAACAGGGTGCAGAGGCCAGTGTCAAAGCGGCTGACCCGGACCAACGGTGTGTTGCCGATCAGTTCGAGTACGGCGGGGCGGGGTTGTACGGGCATGGGGTCACCTGGGGGCTGAAGGGGCCTAGGGATCAACGTCCGGCTACGGCAGCCTCGATGGCGGCGACGTCGATCTTGGTCATGCTCATCATGGCGTCAAAGGCGCGCTTGGCGATGGCCGGGTCGGGATGGCTGATCGCTGCGCTCAACACTCGCGGGGTGATCTGCCACGACACGCCCCACTTGTCCTTGCACCAGCCACAGGCGCTGGCCTGGCCACCGTTATCGATAATGGCGTGCCAATAACGGTCGGTTTCAGCCTGGTCGTCCGTCGCCACCTGGAACGAAAACGCTTCAGTCTGCGGGAACACCGGACCGCCATTGAGGCCCAGGCAGGCAACGCCCATCACCGTGAATTCGACGGTCAACACGTCGCCTTGCTTGCCCGAAGGGTAGTCGCCCGGCGCAAGGTGCACGGCGTCGACGCGGCTGTCGGGAAAGGTCGCGGCATAGAAGGCCGCCGCCTCCTGGGCGGTGCCGTTGTACCAGAGGCACAGGGTATTTTTATGCTTCATCTCAACGCTCCACTGGGTTGATGGGTGCGTGGAGTTTAGACGACGCCAGCCATCACAGCTGTCGTTCGACCGCCGCCTTGTCGATCACTGACCAGACGTGCGCAAATCTGCCGTTGTCGACTTCGTAAAATACGTTCTCATCAAAGACCACCCGCTTGCCGTTGATCGGCAATCCGAAAAACTCCCCACGAGGGTGGACGTTGAAGTTAAGCCGGCTGGCAATCCTGGGCGGGTCGACCACCAGCAGTTGGATGCGAAACACCAGGTCGGGAATTTCGCGAAAGTCGTGCTCCAGCATGGCGCGATAACCCGCGAGCCCCACGGCGGTGGCGTTGTAGGTGACGTCAGGCGCGACGAAATCACCCAGGTGCGCCCAATCCTGTCGGTTGAGGCAGTCGATGTAGCCGTTGTAGAGATCGGTGAGTTCGGTTTTGGTCATCGAATGTTTCCTCTCAAAGGTCCAGGCCCATCTCGATTGCACGGGGCTCAAAGCCCAACTCTGTATATAGACGCTGGGCATGTGTATTGAACCCCCACACCATCAGCCGGATATCTTTAGCCCCACGATCAGCCGCCCAGGCTTTTACCTGCTGCATAAGCCCCCGTCCGATGCCTTTGCCCCAGAACGTTTCGGCAACGCATACCGACCCGACACGTACGAAATCCAGCGGCTGCATCAATGGCCCCGTCGCAGACGACAGGCTGGCCGTGATAAAACCTGCCGCCTGGCCACCCACCTGCGCGAGGAACACCACCTGGCCTGGCCGCTCAAAAAAGCCCAGCCAGTGCGGACGGTCACGGGAGACGTCGAGCGTGGCGCTGGCGTAGATATCGGGACGTGCGGCGTGGTGAACGGCATTGAGTAATTGGCCCAATTCGCAGATGGTCAGCAGGTCGTCTTCGGTGGCGGTGCGGTAGGTGATGGGGCTATCCATTGTGGGGTTTCTATCCTTCAAGCCTGCGTGTCATTTCAAACGACAAATCCTAAGCGCCTACCGATAGGTCGTCTATTGTTGAGCACTTCGGACCATGACTGTCATCAGTGTTTCGTCGTCAGGGGACATATTGAGACGTCAGACTACCTCAAGTTCTCAATGTCCAAACAAGGCATTCATCAATGATTCGCAAGGCATTACCTACCGACGCAAGGGCGATTGCCCAGGTTCATATCAGCAGTTGGCAACAGGCCTATCGGGACTTGATGCCTGCCGAATACCTGACCTCGTTGCAAGCCACTCTGGCTCAGCGTGAGGTGTTTTGGGCTCGCTCGATTGAAGCGGGTGAATCCAACGTATGGGTGGCTGAGCTGGGCAAGCAGGTCGTTGGCTGGATCTCGGTCGGCGCCAGCCGTGATGAAGATGCCGCCCAGGGGCAGGTGGGTGAGGTCATGGCGATCTACGTGTTAGCCGGGTGCTGGCACACCGGTTTGGGCTGGCTTTGTGGAAAGCCGGCGAGCAGTCCTTGAGGGAGCAGGGCTTTCAGCGTTTGACGCTTTGGGTCCTGGCCGGTAATCAAAGAGCTATCCGGTTTTATCGCCGGGCCGGGTGCGTTGAGGAAACCGGGAGCGAGCGCGATCTGCAGAGGGGCGGGACAGCACTGGTCGAGGTTAGATACGGGTTGTCCTTTACCCCACCCCGGTAGTGAGCCCCGACGGCATCATCCCGCCCGGCGTGCGGTCAACAGCACCGTCGCCGCAGCCGACAACAACCCTGCGCAGCAACGATTGAATAGGCGCTTGCCCCGTGGCTCGGCAAACCAGCGGCGCATGTGCAGGCCCATGTAGGCGTAAGCGCTGATGGCGATCCACTCCAGCGCCAGGAACAATGCACCCAGTAGCGCGAACTGTGGCGTGATCGGTTGGCCGGGTACTACAAACTGTGGAAGGAAGGCGGTGAAGATCAGGATGGCTTTCGGGTTGCCTGCCGCCACCAGAAACTCCTGGCGTGCCAACCCCCACAAACCCACCTTGGCCGTACTCGCCTGCGCCTCTGCCTGGGGATTGGCCCGCCACAACTGAAACGCCAGATAAAACAGATACGCCGCTCCCAGAATCTTGATCCCGTAGAACAACAACTCCGAAGTTTGCAGCACTACCGCCAAGCCCGCAGAGGCGAGGGCGATCATGCCGGCGAAGGCCAGCAGGCGGCCGATGCCGGCAAGGCAGGATATGCGGTAGCCGTAGCGTGTGGCGTTGCTCACGGACAGCAGGTTGTTGGGGCCTGGGGCCATGTTCAAGGCGAAGCAGGCGGGGAGGAAGAGGGTGAGGGTGGTGAGGTCCATGTGCACTCCAGTGTCGACTCGGGCAGAGGTGATCATTAGGGTAAGAGAGGGACGGGGGCCGTAACAACTGAACAACACAATTGCGCAGGGCTTGGCTTGATAAACAGATAGAGTTCGCCGTTCAGGGCGCGAGTTGTCTGCGCTGTAAAACGGAAAATCGACTCATGGATCATATTACCTATCGTACGGCCACGCCTGATGACGTTTCGTTGTGCATCCAAATCCGCGGGCTGACGAGAGAAAATGCATTTTCAGAAGAAGCGCTGCGTGCACTGGGCATCACGGTCGAGTCCTGGAGTGCAGACATCGTTGCCGGCAGTTCTATCGGCGTTGTCGCCTGTGTGAACGGCAGGATAGTAGGGTATTGCTTTGGTGAGCGGAGCACCGGCGAAGTCACGGTGCTCGCCCTCCTTGGGGAATACGAAGGGCAAGGGATCGGCAAGTCCTTGCTGGGACAAGTGACCGCTGAACTCCATCACGCAGGCTTTGAACGTTTGTTTCTGGCGTGTGCCAGCGACCCGAATGTACGCTCTTATGGTTTCTATCGGCACTTGGGCTGGACGTGGACAGGAGAGTGCGATGAAGAGGGTGACCATATTCTCGAGTTTGCGATTGCCGAGGGTGGTTTGAAATAGCCGGATTTTTTCCGGCTATCGAGCTTTACAGATGATCCGCATCCACCACGGCCTTGGCGAACGCCTCGGGCGCTTCCTGGGGCAAGTTGTGGCCGATGCCGCCATTGACCTGACGGAACTGGTACTTGCCGGTGAAACGCTTGGCGTAGTCCTCCGGTTGCGGGTGCGGTGCGCCGTTGGCGTCGCCTTCCAGGGTGATGGTCGGCACGCCAATCGACGGCGAGGTGGCGAGTTGCTGCTCCAGTGCCGCGTACTGCGCCTCTCCCTGCACCAGCCCCAGGCGCCAGCGGTAATTGAAGACGGTGATGGCGACGTGGTCGGGGTTGTCCAGGCCCTTGGCGCTGCGGTTGAAGGTGGCGTCGTCGAACTGCCATTGCGGAGAGGCGGTTTGCCAGATCAGCTTGGCGAAGTCGTGGGTGTTTTTCTGATAGCCCGCCGCGCCGCGCTCGGTGGCGAAGTAGAACTGGTACCACCATTGCAACTCGGCCTTGGGTGGCAGCGGGTTCTTGCCGGCGGCCTGGTTGCCGATCAGGTAACCGCTGACTGACACCAGCGCCTTGATCCGCTCCGGCCACAGCGCCGAGACGATATCCGCCGAGCGTGCGCCCCAGTCATAACCCCCCAGCACCGCTTGCTGGATCTTCAGGGCATCCATGAAGTCGATCACATCCTGGGCCAACGCGGCGGGTTCGCCATTGCGCAGGGTTTTATCCGACAGAAAACGCGTGTCGCCATAACCCCGGGCGTAGGGGATCAGTACGCGATAACCCTTGGCTGCGAGCAGTGAGGCAACGTTGGCGTAGCTGTCGATATCGTAGGGCCAGCCGTGCAGCAGGATCACCGCCTGGCCGTTGGCCGGGCCGACTTCGGCGTAGGCCACCTCCAGCAGGCCTGCCTTGATGTGCTTGAGAGCACCGAAGCTGGATTGGCTGACGGCGTGTGGGATATTGGTCTCAGGCATTTCGGCATTGGCCACGCCCACGGCGCCGAGTGGCGACAGGGCCAGGGCCAGGAACAGAGAGCGGCGGTTCAACTGAGTGTGCATGGCGAGCCTCCTACGGCTTGATGTGTGCCTGGCTCTCAGTTGAACGCCGGGTGGTATCTGGCGTGTGTCAGCGATGCGCCTCGGTTCAGGGGTTATGTATCGCAGTGGTCGCCATACACACTGCGATACAAAGACTCAGAAATCGACCTGCACACCCACGGTGCCTGATCGTCCGTTGACGGCATTGCTGTCGAGATTGCTGGTGTAACCCAACTCGCCGTAAACGCTGACATCCTGGGCGACTTTCAGCGTTGCGCCAACTTTCAGCTCCATCGTGGTGGATTTTTGTTGGATGTTGATATCGGTCACGCCGTTATACCTCACGGTACTTTTGCCATCGCCGGTGTGCCACACGTTGGCCCGCACATAGGGTTGCAGCGGCATGCCACGCACCTGGTAGTCACCTCGCAGCCGCGCGCCGAGGCGGGTGGTGACGTTGGTGTCGCTGTGGAACGTGATTGCGGAGGGGCCGTCATTTTGACTGTCCAGTGAGCTGTGCCCCACGATGAACTGGCCCTGGGGTTCAAGTTCCCAATGTGGGCTGATGGAAAACGGCCAGCCGACTTCGGCCGAGGCCGTCACGTCGCGCCCCTTGACCTTCATCTTGATGCCCCGATCAGACTCGCTATGCCCGTCGATCCAGGACTTCATCAGCACCAGGTCGAGGTAGGCACGGTTGGCCCCAATCAACGTCCAATAGACGCCCAGGCTCTTGTTGCGCAAGGTGACGTCGCCGGCATTGTTGTCCTCAAAGCCGTCATTGAAGCCTTTGATACTGCCTTGCAAACGACCCTGGCCAACGAACAGGCCGGCGCGTTGGGTCTGGCCGGTGTCGTGAGCGTGGGCATAGAGATCGGTGCCCAGTTGGTAGCCGCTCCGCGAGCTGTTCAATGTGGGGTTCACCGTCCCGGTAAAACCCTGGCGACCATTGCCGCCATACACCCTGGCCCAGCCGGTGGGGAATACACCGGTCTGTCGCGGTTGGGCCTGGTCACCCTGGCGCTCGTGATAGGTGCCGAGCATGCCTTGCACCATTTGTTGCACTGCGGGATACAACACGGAATAGACGGGCACTTCCTCGCGGTAGAGCGGGATCGGCTTGACGATGGGATTAATCGGGGCCGCCGGGTCTATGGGCGTGACGACAGGGTTCGGCGGCAGCGGCGGGGTGCCCGGTACCGGCTCCGGTAGCGGGGTGACGATGACCGGGTCAGGCGGTTGCGTGACAGGGACGGTGTTGCGCAGGTAATAGTTTTGCTCCGTGCCTGGGGTGACGCCGCCCTTGAACAGGTAGTAATTGAAGGCGCCTGCGGATACCCCGGAGGAGGTAAAGGCAGTGCCAGCGCCGGTCGCGCCGTTGATCGCCTGCACCACCAGAATACCGTCTTGCAAGGTCGCAGCGCCTTTGCCGCCGAGGTTGGTGACGCTGAGGCTGGTGGTGCCGCTGAGGGTGCCCTGGCTCACCACCAGCTTGTCACTGGGCGAACCGTCGCCGTCCAATACGCTACTGAGCGCGAGCCGGCCACCGGTGCCGTTATAGTTACCATTGACGGTCAGACTGTGGGTGGCCGTGGGGTTACCGGTCATGTCGATCAGCCCGCCGTTGTTCAGTGTGGCCAGTTGACCGCTGGTGAAGGGGCTGATGACACCCGTGTCCACCAACAGCGTGCTTGAGCCGTCGACTGTCATCGTGCCAGTTCCGGTGCCGCTGTCTCCCAGTACGAATGTGCCGCCCAGTTTCAGGCTGGAGTTGTTGTCCAGTCGCACCGTCTCCCAGTTGCTAAAGCGTTCCGGGTCGTTAGCCTGAGTGTTATCCAGGGTCAGCGTGTCGTTGCCGGGGCCACCATCGAGTTGCGACGTGGACAACGCCGTACTCTCGCTCAGGTTCTGGAGCAGCGCGGTATCGTTATCGGCCCCCAACAGGATCGCGCCATGAATGAGCCCGGCGTCGCGCCAGATGAAGGTGTCGTCACCCGTGCCGGCGAGAATCTGGCCCATGATCTCTCCGCCAGTGACCTGGATGAAGTCGTCGCCACCGCTGGTGCTGATATTGCCGCCGACATGGGCAGTGCCTGAAATCAGGATGGTGTCTTTGTCGAAGCCGGTGACTACGCTGCCGTCCACATCCCCACCGCTCATATCGAACAGGTTTTTTTCGAGGCGCATGTCCACCCGGCCGATACGGCCACCGGTCATTGTCGCGCGGTCGCCGCTGAGAAACGCTCCTTTGATCCAGCCACCACTTATGTTGAGCTCATCGCTGCCGTCTCCCTGGTCCACTGGTTCGACGATGCCGCCGCTCATAAAGAGCTTATCCGTACCGGCACCTTGGAAGATTGCCCGCGCCTGACCACCACTGATCTGCATCACATCGGCGCCCGCGCCTTGCGTCACGTCACCGTTGATGGTGCCCTTGTTCAGCCGGAAAATATTGGCGCCATCGCCCATATCCACTGAGGCATTGACCTGTGTGCCGGTTGCATCCAGTTGCACCAGATCGCCGCCTGGCCCCAACCGGATATTGCCGCTGATCACCGCATTACCACTGGGGAACAGCACCTGGTTATCGCCCGTCAAGGCGGTGATGCCAGGGGTGGTGCCGCTGGTGCAGGTGAAAATCTGGCCTGAAGGCCCGGGGCTCGTGGTACAGGCCCCTTGGGAAAGAAGGGGCCAGGTGGCGAGCATCGCTGATGTAGCAATGCCCAAGTAAAGCCTGGGTGAAGTTGGTGTGCGCATGATCCGCCCTCGCTCAAGAGGCTCGTTGTCCTGGTACCTGGGCAATCCAGGTAGGGTTCAGGCCATGGCAACGTGAAGCGCGATACGGATCAGGGAATACGGGTTACCTGTTCGAAAACACCGGCCAATGCAAAGGGTTGGCATGGCTTTCTCGACTGCACCTCAACATGTGCAGCACTTTGCGCACCTTAGTCGCAGTTCGCCAGGGTCACCACTGTCAGAAATAACAGGTATAGACGACTGCCCGGCTAGACAAATACGATCTCATAAGGCTCGCGCATCCGTTCGAGCAGCACCTGGGCCATCATCGGGGCGAGGCCAATTTGCGGGTCGCCGGCCAACTGGCTGGCGTAGGCGTGCGCGGCGTGCAGCTTGCGCGCCACGCTCCAGCTGTCCAGCCGTACCTTGCGCGCGCGCTGCCAGGGAATCACCACGCCTTCCCGTGCCGGCCAATGCCAGGCCCAGATGGGTAGTTCATACAACTGCGCACCTACCAGGCTGCACGCCTTGGCGCTGGCCCGGCCGACGGCATCGTGGTCTGCATTGCCGTCGCGGCGCCAGGTGGTGAAGACCACGTCGCCGGGTTGCAGGTAGCGGGCGATGAATTGGCTCATCGGCTGTTCGCGTGCAGGCAGCGCATTGTCGAGGAAGCCACCGCGAATCCATTTCAGGCTGTGCAACGGCATGCCCAGGCGGCGCAGGGCTTCGACGCTTTCCTGTGGCCGCACCACGCTCAGGCGCCTGGCCGGCCATACGTTCGAGCCAGGATGGCTGGCACTGCCATCGGTGATGGAGATCAACTTCAGCGGATGCTCGCGGGTGCTGAGCAGTTGCAGCAAACCGCCACAGGCCAGGACTTCATCGCCAGGGTGGGGCGCGATCACCACCACGCGGGCGCCGGGCGGCACCAGTGAGGTCAAAGAAATGATGGGTATTTGCGCCAGTTGCGGCGCGCTGTTCCAGATTTGCGCGGGGCCGCGACGGCCTTCGCTTAACGAGGCAGGCTTCATGGGGGGTCACATCCTTGTCGGTTGATGCGGGGTCGTGCCCGGTTGACGGGACGACTCCTTTTTATTCACCTCAGGCTCCTGCCTGTAGTGAGTGCGCGGCGTTCCAACCTTGGAACGCTGTGCAAGGCGTTATGAGCATAGACAAGGATCTAGCGCTTTTACATGTCGGCCAGGCGTTTTTTTACGCAAGCTGCACCAGGCTTTTCAGGTAGTCACCGAACCCGCCTTGGGCGCGACAATCCAGGCGTGCGCTGGTGATCACCTGCGGCGAATGGCTCCAGGCGATGGAGGCGCCGCAGCGTTCCAGGTTGCGCACCAACTGCACATCCTCATGGCACGCCAGCGGCTCGAAACCACCGGCCTGTACGTAGGCACCGGCACTCACGCCCAGGTTGGCGCCGTGGATATGCCGATGGCCGTCACGGGCCTCATACGCCTGGTGATAGCGAATTTGCGCCGCCGGGTCGAAACCTTCGCTCCAGGCATCCACCGTGACCGTGCCGCACACCGCATCCACGCCCAGCGCCAGTTGTGCCACCAACCAATCGGGGGCGACGCGGCTGTCGGCGTCCGTGCAGGCGATCCATCGCGCGCCCTGGTTGAGCAAATGTCGCGCACCCACACCGCGCGCCTGCCCCACATTGCGCGCCTGCACCTGCAGGCTGTGTACCTGGTACGCCTGGGCAATCGACGCGCTGGCGTCGCTGCAACTGTCGAGCACCACGAGGATGTGTACCGCCTCGCCGAGCAAGCCTGGGTGACTGGCCGCGATCATCGCCGCCTTCAAGCACTCGCCCAACAACTTTTCTTCGTTATGGACCGGGATCAAAATGCCGATCATCGCAGGCCCTCATGGCTTGCGACCGAGGTGCCATCGCGGCTCCACAGGTCGAGTAGAAAATCCTCTTCGTGATGCTGCACCACCGGGTGCATGCCCAGTCGCTGCTGGAGCAGGGCGTGCACCTGTTCAGCGGTCTGCGGGCAACCCTCGATAAGCGGCCGCCAGTGGCAGGCCAGCAGTTGGCCGTTGGGGGCCAGTGAGGCAAGGGCGCAGTCAATCAGGCGGCGCAGATCAGCGGCGTCCAGGTAGTAGCCCAACTCGCTGAGCACGATCAATTCGAACTGGCCGGTAGGCCATTGTTCGGGCAGGCGGCGTTGCTGCACCTGGGCATGGGGAAATGCCGATAGACGCGTCCTGGCCAGTCCCACAGCCGTCGCCGCGGTGTCGCAACACACCAGTTGATCGCAGCGCGTGGCCAGTTCGGCGCTCAGTTCGCCGTTGGCACAGCCGGGTTCGAAGATCGATGTGTAGTGCGCCCGTGTGAGCACGGCCAGGGTCAGGGCCCGCTTGCGCTGTTCATACCAGCGTTGACGAAAGGCCCAGGGGTCGTCGTTGCCGGCAAACAGTTGGTCGAAATACGGGGTGGCCACGCTCATACAAACACCACTTCAAAAGGTTGCAGCAAGCGTTCCACCACATAAGGCGCCAGCACCGGGGCCAAGCCCGCCTGCGGGTCGCCCTCCAGTTGGCTGGCAAAGGCGTGGATGGCGTGACGCTTGCGGGCGACCGCCTGGGGCGTCATCGGGATCTTGCGGGCTCGGTGCCAGGGCACCTGACTGTCTTCGGGGGTGGCCCAGTGCCAAGTCCACACCGGCAATTCGTACAAGGTCGCGCCCACGGCCTGGGCCGCTTGGGCGCTGGCACGACCGACCGCTTCATGATCGCAATGACCGTCCTCACGCCAGGTGGTAAACACCACGTCGGTGGCCTTGAGGTAGCGCTGGATGAACGCGGCCAACTGCGCTTCCCGCGCCGCGACCTGGCTGTCGGCAAAACCTGCCCGCAGCCATTTCAGGCTGTGCAACGGCAGACCAAGGCGGTGCAGGGCCTGGGCCGACTCCTGTGGGCGCACCACGCTCAGGCGTTCCACCGGCCAGCGGCGCGAGCCCGGATGACTGGCGCTGCCGTCAGTCACGGAAATCAACTGAATGGGCCGCTCCAACGTCGCGAGGACCTGCATCAGGCCGCCACACCCGAGCACTTCATCGTCCGGGTGAGGTGCGATGATCACGGCGCGATGGCCTTCGGGCACCAACTGTTCGACGCTGACCACCGGCAACTCGGCCAGGCGCGTCGATGCCTGCCATTGATGCAACGGCGTGCCTTGGCCGACGATCGGATTGGGTCTCATAACTGCCACCTTCCTGTGGGTTCGCCTGCGACCTGTTCACCCAGGGCGGCCAGGTCGCGTTCGGCGTGACTTTGACGCACATACACCGGCAGATCCGCGATCAACTGGGCGAAGTGCGGGTCCTTGCAATAAGGCCCCGCGCCCACGGCCCGGCCGACGTGGTGGATCACCTGTTCAACGGTGTCCTCAATGCAGGCGCGTGTCTGTTGAGCCAAGAGCCGCGCATCGGCGCTCGGCTGCCGGTCGATCTGTTCGGCACTGGCACGCAGTACACACGCGGCGCTGTTCAAGGCGCTGTCGACTGCGCCGAGATGGGCGAGGGCGTGAGGTTCGGGGCGTTTTGCACACTGCTCACGCAGTACCTCAGCCAGGCGTTGGGCGGCGCCATACCAACAGGCGGCGATCCCGATCCCGCCTTGCCAGAAACCCGGGCGTGACAGGTAATCGCCCGGGCCACCGACCGCGAGGCCGCGGGCCTCGTTGAAGACGATTTCGACACTGCCGGTAGCCGCCATGCCGACGGCATCCCAGCCTTCGTCGGTCACGGTGATGCCGGGTTGATCCATGGCCACCGCGACCAATTGCTGGCGATCTTGCTCATCCCAGGCCGTCAGCAACCCGTGGCTGACCACCGCCGCCCCGGAGCACCAAGCCTTGCGCCCGTCGATCAGCAACCGGTGCCCGTCACGCCGCACCCGCACCTTCGCGGTGGGCGGCTCGGCGGCCCACATGCCCCAGGTGCTGCCCAAGGGCGGCGCGGGGCTGTGCAGCTCGGCGATGATCGCCAAGGCATCGGTATGCCCTTCGAACAACTTGCACAGGCGCAAATCATGCCCAGCCACTTGGGCCAGGCGGCTGAAGCGCGCCAATGTCGCGCCGCTGCCGGGCAACGGCAGCTGGTCCAGGCCTTCCTCCTGCAGCGCCCTCAGCGCCCGGCCGAGGGCCTGCGTATCCGCATAGCCCTGATAGCCTTGAAGGAAATGATGCAACGCCATGTCACACCTCGTCGTCGCGCTGCAGTTCGAACAACAGCAGTGAACGCCCCGTCACCGCGTACTCGTGGTCGAAATCAAAGCGCTCCTGGCCACGTACCGCGGGTTGATTGGTGTCGAGCAGGCAGGTCCAGCATTCACCTTCAGGCACCGGCGGCAGACGGAAATTGACCATGTCGTGGTGCGCGTTGACCACCAGCAGCAAGGTGGCGTCGGCCCCGGCGCGGCGAATCCCGGTTTCCTGGGCGCGGCCATCCATCAGCATACCCAGGCAACGGCCGTGGCTTTCCTGCCATTGTTCGGTGCTCATCTCATTGCCGTCCGGCGCCAGCCATGTGACGTCTTTCACACCGATATCTTCGTTGTAGTCGCCCACCAGGAAGCGGCCCCGACGCAGGATAGGGTAGGCCAGACGCAACTTGATCAGGCGTTTGACGAATTTGAGCAGCGCCTTGCCGTCATCGTCCAGGTCCCAGTTGACCCAGCCGATCTCACTGTCCTGGCAATACGCGTTGTTGTTGCCGTGTTGGGTGCGCGCAAACTCGTCGCCGGCCACAATCATGGGCGTGCCCTGGGCCAGCAGCAGGGTGGCGAAGAAGTTACGCATCTGGCGCAGGCGCAGCGCGTTGATTTCCGGATCATCGGTGGGGCCTTCGACGCCATGGTTCCATGACAGGTTGTTGTTGCTGCCGTCCTGGTTGTTTTCGTCGTTGGCTTCGTTGTGCTTGTCGTTGTAGGAGACCAGATCGTGTAGGGTGAAACCGTCGTGGGCGGTGATGAAGTTCACCGAGCTGTACGGCCGGCGGCCCCGATGGTTGAACATCTCACCGGAGGCGGTCATGCGCCCGGCGAAATCCGCCAGTTGGCCATCGTCGCCTTTCCAGAAGGCGCGCACGGTATCGCGGAAGCGGTCGTTCCATTCCACCCAGCCCGGTGGGAAGTTGCCGACTTGATAACCGCCTGGGCCGCAGTCCCATGGCTCTGCAATCAGTTTCAGCTGGCGCAGCACCGGATCCTGACGGCAGGCGACCAGGAAGCTGTGGCGCTCGTCGAAGCCGTCACGGTAGCGCCCGAGGATCGTCGCCAGATCGAAGCGGAACCCGTCGACGTGCATCTCGTTGGCCCAGTAACGCAAGGAGTCGGTGACCATTTGCAGGACGCACGGATGGCTCAGATCCAGGGTGTTGCCGGTGCCGGAGTCGTTGATGTAGAAGCGCTTGTCGTCGGGCATCAGCCGGTAGTAGGAGGCGTTGTCGATACCGCGCATGGACAGGGTCGGGCCGCGTTCGTTGCCTTCGGCGGTGTGGTTGTAGACCACGTCGAGGATTACTTCCAGCTTCTGCTCGTGCAGGTGCGCGACCATCTCCTTGAATTCTGCGATCTTGCCGCTGGCCAGGTAACGCGGGTCGGGGGCAAAGAACGCGATGCTGTTGTAGCCCCAATAGTTGGTCATGCCTTTTTGCAGCAGGTGCTGGTCGTTGACGAACGCATGCACAGGCAGCAACTCGACCGACGATACGCCCAATTGGCGGATGTGCTTGAGCACATCGTCGTTCATCAACCCGGCGCAGGTGCCGCGTACCGAGTCGCCCACCGAAGGGTGACGCATGCTGATGCCGCGCAGGTGGGTCTCGTAGATGATCGTACGGTCCCATGGCACTCGCACCGGTTGGTCGTTGCCCCAGGTGTGGGCTGGGTCAATCACTTTGCACTTGGGCACGAAGGGCGCGCTGTCGCGTTCGTCGAAACTGAGGTCGTCGTCCGGATGGCCGATGGTGTAGCCGAACAGCGCCTCGGACCATTTGAGTTCGCCCACCAGCTGTTTGGCGTAGGGGTCGATCAGCAATTTGTTGTGGTTGAAGCGATGGCCGTTGGCCGGGTCATAGGGGCCGTACACCCGGTAGCCATAGATCAACCCGGGGTGGGCGTCGGGCAGGTAGCCGTGGAAGATCTCGTCGGTGTATTCGGGCAGTTCGATACGCTCAAGCTCGACCTCGCCTGTGTCGTCGAACAGGCATAACTCCACCTTGGTGGCGTTGGCCGAGAACAGCGCGAAGTTGACGCCCAGACCGTCCCAGGTGGCGCCCAGAGGGAAGGGCAAGCCTTCACGGATTCGCGACGGCTCATTGCCCGACGTCGATGGGGTCTTTTGGGGTTTGCTCATTCGATGTTGCTCCTGCAAGGGTCTTTTTCCGGGCCGAACGAAACCGCGCTGACGAGGGTTCAGCTGAGAAGTTTGAAAAGTGAGTGCACCTCCTGCCGGCGAGACCGGCAGAAGGCTTATGGCGTCACGGGGTTACGGCTTGGGCTTTTTCGGCGCCGCCGGTTTCTTGGCCGGCGGCGGTGCCGGTTTGCTTACCGCTGCCGGTTTGGCTTTTGTCGCAGGCGGCTTGGCAGCGGCCTTCGGTTTGGCGGCGGGCTTAGGTTTGCTTGGCGTCAGTGCTTCGGCTTCCGCCAACTTGCGTGCCATCTCCCAGTGGCGTGCATCTTCGCCGTGAGGCTTGCCTTCAGACTCCCAGATCTGATGCGCCAGTTCGCGTATTCGTTTGTCGTCAGTACTCATCACAATGCTCCTCGCAGAAAATTTTCAGCTTTCTTGATCATCAGGATTGATAAAGACATTGACTGGGCATTCCCCCAGGGCAGTGCTGATCAACAGCTCCTTGTTGGGTGTGACTGCGCCCGTTTGAAAAAGTCCCTTCCAGTTTTGCGTTATGCCGGTAAACGGTAATTTCACCCGCGTATCGCCCCAAACCCGCGCAGGAATATGCGGCCGTTCACTGTTTTCAAGCAGGCGATGGGGCCAGCGTGGCACCACCACCAGTACGCGTTTGCCCTGCTGTTCGCGGTAGAACGCGACCACGTGTTCGGCATGGGTGCCCTCGACCTCCAAGGGCGTGTAGCTGCCCCGGCTGAACACTTCGGGGTGGGCCTTGCGCAAGGCCAGTGCCTGGGCGATCACCGCTTGTTTGATACGCCCATCGCGCCAGTTGGACAAGCCTTCTTCGATGCCCGGTGGTGCCTGCAACGCGCGTTGCCGTGCGCTGAAATCCACCGGACGGCGGTTGTCCGGGTCCACCAGGCTGAAGTCCCAGAACTCATCGCCCTGGTATAGGTCCGGCACCCCCGGCACGGTAAGGCGAAGCAAGGTTTGCGCCAGACCATTCAAGGCGCCGGCCGGTGCGATGGCCTCGGCGGCTTGCGCCAGCGCAGTGCGTAATGGCTGGCCTTCAGGGCTGAGCAACAGGCGCGACAGGAACGTTTCAACCCCTTTCTCATAGGCTTCGTTCGGTGCGCTCCAACTGCTCTGCAACTTGGCCTCGCGCAGGGCCTTCTGTTGCCATTGCCAGAGTCGTTGCTGGTAGCCCTCAAGGTCAGGGTTGGCGTCCAGCGGCCAACTGCCGAGCAGTACTTGATAAAGGATCAGTTCATCGCCGGCCGAGGGGCTATTGCCATCCTCGCGTAACGGCGTCGCCAGGTGGCGCCAGTGCTGCACTTGTTCGGCGTACCACGGTGCGCACTCGCTGATCACCGCCAGGCGCGCACGACTGTCTTCACCGCGTTTATGGTCATGCGTGGCGGTGGCCAGCAGGTTATCGGGAAAGCTCTGCAAGCGTTGTTGGTTGGCGGCATGAAAGTCGGTCAGGGAGGCGCTGAACTGCTCAGTGCTGAAGCCCACATCGTTACGCGACAGCAACACCGCCGAACGATAAAACGCAGTGTCCTCCACGGCCTTGGCCGCGGCCGGCGAGGTCAACTGCTGGAAGCGCACGCAGGCATGCTTGAGTATCTTGCGCTCGCGGCCGCGCGGGCGATTGCGCCAGGGCTGGCCGCCCAACCAGTTTTCCAGGTGGTCGAGCACCGGCCAGTCACCTTCACTCAGGATCTCGCGGGCGCCGCTCATGGCGTGTTGGAAGACACGCTCATCGTCGGCACTGCGGCCCTGGGCGCTGATATAAGTGCGATACACCGGGAAATGCACGATCAGCGCCTGCAACGCACGGCGGATCGCGCCCAGTGTCAGGTCGCGCGTCATCACATCGTCGCGGGCCACTTGCAACAGTGCCTGGGCAACGCTTTCAAAGTCGCCGGCCAGGGAGCCGTTGAGGATTTGCTGGCGCGCCAGCCACGCCTCTTCGATGAATGCCGGGGGACGTTCGCTATGGTGCGTCCATAATTGCGCCAGCGGCTCAAAGCCTTGCGGGTCATGTTGCAGCAGTGACAGCTGGTTCATGAATTCATAGCCGGTGGTTCCGTCCACCTGCCAGTCCTGGCGCAGGGTTTCGCCTTCGCCCAGAATCTTTTCCACGAAGATCGGCACGTGCCGCCCGGGCGCCAGCGCATCCACTCGACGACGCAACTTGCGGCAATAGCCCCGTGGGTCGGCCAGGCCGTCGACATGGTCAATGCGCAGGCCGTCCACCAGACCCTGGCTGATCAGTTCGAAGATCTTGGCGTGGGTGGCCTCGAATACGGCGCTGCGCTCGACGCGCAGGCCACCCAGTTCGTTCACGTCGAAGAAGCGTCGCCAGTTGATGTCGTCGGCGGCGGTACGCCAGCTGGCCAGGCGGTAGGTCTGTTGTTCCAGCAACTGGTGCAGTTGCTCAAAGCCCTCAGGCGTGCGGCTGTCGAACGCCTTGAGCCGCTGTTCGATGGCCGGCGACACTTTGCTCGCGCGCTCGGCAAGCGCCTGCTTGAGCGCGGCCGCTTCGCGGTAGGCATCGTCCTGATAGGCGAGGGCGCTGAAACGGTCGGCCAATGGCTTGAGCGATTCATCGTGGCCGAGAATCACGCCATAATCTCTCGGGCAGATCGGAAAGCGATGTTCGTAATGCTCGACGTAGAAAGCGCCGTGTTCAGCATCGAAATGCAGGGTCAGCGTGCCGCTTTGCAAGGCTTCGCCGTAGTCGCTGCCCAGGAACGGCATCAACAGTTGGCCCTTGAGCAGCGGGTCGGGGGAGTGCCACTGGATATCGAAGAATTCGCTGTAGGGGCTCAGGCGGCCCCACTCCAGCAAGTCCAGCCACCAGGGGTTGTCGGCACCGCCGACGGCCATGTGGTTGGAGACGATATCCAGGATCAACCCCATCCCGTGCTCACGCAAGGTGGCCACGAGGCGGTGCAGGGCAGGCTCGCCGCCCAGCTCCGGGTTGATGCGGGTGGGGTCGACGACATCGTACCCGTGCATGGAGCCGGCCCGGGCGCAGAGCAGTGGTGAGGCGTATAGATGGCTGATGCCGAGCCGGGCGAAATACGGCACCAGCGGCACCGCATCATCGAGGGTGAAACCTTTATGAAATTGCAGGCGTTGGGTGGCGCGTAAAGGGAATGCTTTCATCGGTCACGCTCGTGGGCCTGGTTACGGGCTACGGCCAGCAGTTCGAGGCGGCGGGCGGCACCGGCATTGTCGAGTAGGCTGGACGCCTCGCCGGGCAGGCGGCGGCGCCAATTGGGGTGGGTGTCGGTAGTGCCGGGCAGGTTGGCCTGCTCTTCCAGGCCCAGCGCGTCCTCCAGGGGCAGCAGCACCAACGGTGCACGGGTGTGGCCCAGGTAGCGCACGCTGGCATCGATCATATGGTCGGTCTCATTGCGGATCTCATCGACGAAATTCTGCGGGTCCTGGCTCAACGCCTGACGCAACGCCTGGCGTTCACGCAGGCGGTGTTCGCTCCATTGCTCTACGGTGGGGGCATCGATCAGGCCCAGTTGGATATTCCATTCGATATCGCGGCTGTGCCACCAGCCGTTGAGGGTTGGCAAATCATGGGTGCTGGTGGTGGCCAGGGCGTTATCCGGCCAGTCGAGAATCGGTTTGAATTGGCCATCGTGATTCTGTTCGAACAACAGCACGCGCATGCCAAGGATCGAGCGGCCGCTGAGTTTTTCCCGCAGGCCGTCGGGCACCGTGCCCAGGTCTTCACCCAGCACAATGGCCTGGTGGCGGTGGGACTCCAGGGCCAACAGGCGCAGCATGTCATCCACCGGGTAATACAGGTACGCCCCGTCACGTGGCGACGCGCCGTTGGGGATCACCCACAGGCGTTGCAGGCCCATCACATGGTCGATACGCAGGCCGCCGGCATGTGCGAAGTTGGCCCGCAGCATCTCGATGAAAGCGCGGAAACCGTTGCGCTTGAGGCCCTCCGGGGAGAATGCGGAGATGCCCCAGCCTTGGCCCGCGCGGTTAAGGATGTCCGGTGGTGCTCCCACGGTGAGGTCGGCCAGCAGTTCATCCTGGCGGCTCCACGCCTGGCTGCCGCCGCCGTCGGCGCCGACGGCCAGGTCAGCGATCAGGCCAACGCCCATGCCGCTGCCCCGGGCGGCTTGCTGTGCCCGTTGCAGGCTACGGGCGATCAGCCATTGGCAGAAGGCGAAGTAGCCGATCTCGTCGCGGTGTTTCTCGGCGAACTGGGCCAGGGCCGGGCTCTGCGGGGTACGCCAGTCTTGTGGCCAGTGGCGCCAGTCGAGGTCTTCGCCGGCCGCGGCGCGCTGGGCTTGCACGGCTTCGAAGCGGCAGTGGTTTTCCAGGGCTTCACCGCCGGTCTGGCGGAAACTGAGGAAGTCGGCGTGTTGCGGGTGCTCGCCCTGGCGGAAATCTTCATACAGCGTGCGCAGCAAGCGTTGCTTGGCCTTGGCGGCGGCGGGCCAGTCGATCAGCGGCAGTTGTTCAAGGGCATGCAGTTCCTCTTCCAACCCGGCGGCGGCAACCGCGTTGCGTACTTCACGCTCGCCCAGGATGCACGCCGGGGAGGCATACAGGCTGTTGAGAAACAGGCGGCTGGACGGTGAATAAGGGCTGTAGCGCTCGGTGTCGGCGCTGAACATGGCGTGCATCGGGCTGATCGCCAGGGCGTCGGCACCGCGTTCGGCGGCGGAACGGACCAGGTGCTCCAGGGCCAGGGTGTCGCCAAAACCGCCGTCACCGAGGCGCCGCAGGCCATACAGTTGGGCGCTCAGGCCCCAGGCGCGGGCGGGACGGCTGTCGACCGCCTCGGCCACGCTGTAGCAGTGGTCGGGAGCCACGGCCAGGGTGAAGGTCTGGTCGGCGATATGCACACAGTGGTAGCCCAGGGCAATGATGCCAGGCAGCACGGCATTACCGTCGAGGCGCAACTCCAGGGTTTCACCCTGTTCCAGGCTGACCCGGCAGGGCGTGTCCGGCGCGAAGTAGCGCGCCAGGTCCAAGGGCTCACCGGAGTCGATGGTCATGAGGGGCGGCAGGTGCTTGTCTTGTTGCACCTGCTCAAGTTCCAGCAGGCTGGCGTCGATCTCGGCGTCGGTGTCGGCCGGGTGGCCCAGGCCTTTGAGCACCGCGCGCAGGGCGTCGGGTTTCACATGTTGCGGGCGGCCGTTGGCGTCGATCCAATCGACGGCCAGGCCCGCGCGGCTGGCGAGGATTTCCAGGTTCGCTTCGCTCAAGGGTGATCTCCAACAGGGGTTAGGAAGACGCGTGCGCTGAAGGGCGCCAGCAGCGCGCCCTGGTTGGCCGGCGTTTGGAAAAGACAGGCGTGCGGCGCTGCGTGTTCGAGGGGCTCGGCGCTCAGGTTGAGGTCGATTTGCAACAGGCTGCCGTTGCCCAGCCGCCAGCGGGCGCTGACGGCGCCGTCGGCCAGCACCCGCGCCCCGAGAGCCACGCAGCCGGGCAAGTGGGGCACGATATGTTGGTGACGCAGGCTCAGCAGTTGCCGGTAGAGCTGGGTGTGTTCGTTATCGCTAAACGAAGGGATCGAACGCTGGAAGGTTGTCAGGGCATTGGGATCGGGAATCCGCTCACGCTGTTCAGGGTCATTGAAGGCGGCGAAGTCGGCAAACTCATTGCGTCGGCCTTCGCGTACCGCCTCAGCCAGTTCGCCGTGATGATCGGTGAAAAACAGGAAGGGTTCTTCGGCCGCCACCTCATCGCCCATGAACACCAAAGGAATCATCGGCGACAGCAGCAATAACGTAGTGGCGGCTATCAGGGCCTGGGGTGAACACAACTGATGCAGGCGTTCACCCAAGGCGCGATTGCCGATCTGGTCATGGTTCTGCAAGAACAGTACGAAGGCACTCGGCGGCAGATGCCCGCTGGGCTCACCGCGAGGGTCGCCGTGGCGGTTGGCCTGCCCCTGGTAGATAAAACCTTCGCTCAGGCAGCGAGCCAACTGGGCCGTGGTGTCTGCGGCAAAGTCGCGGTAATAGGCATCGGTCTCGCCGGTCAGCAGCACATGCAGGGCATTGTGGCCGTCGTCGTTCCATTGCGCATCGAAATCCTGTTCCAGCAGGTTGGCCTGGTTGTGCTCGTTTTCCAGCACCAGCCACACCTGGCGGCCCAGGTCGACCTGTTCGCGCACACGCTGCGCCAACGCGTGCAGGAACCCGGGGTTATCGATGGCGTGCACGGCGTCCAGGCGCAAGCCGTCGAAGCGATATTCCAGCAGCCACATCAGCGCGTTATCGAGGAAGAAGTCGCGTACTTCCCGGCGATCGAAATCGATCCCGGCGCCCCAGGGCGTGTGCACGTCCTCTTGAAAGAACGCCTTGGCGTATTGGCCCAGGTAGTTACCGTCGGGCCCGAAGTGGTTGTAGACCACATCGAGAATCACCGCCAGGCCGTGTCCATGGGCGCTGTCGATCAGGTGCTTGAGTTGTTCGGGCGTGCCGTAGGAGGCCTGCGGTGCATAGGGCAGCACCCCGTCGTAGCCCCAATTGCGTTCGCCGGGGAACTGCGCCAAGGGCATCAGTTCGATCGCGGTGAAGCCCAGTTCAGCCAGGCGTGGCAGGTGTTTTTCAACGGCAGCGTAGCCACCCAGTGCCCCGACATGCAGCTCGTAGATCACCGCTTCATGCCAGGGCCGGCCTTGCCAGTGGCTGTTCTGCCAGGGGTAAGCGAGCGGGTCGACGACCCGGCTCCAACCGTGGACATCCGAGACCTGGGCCCTGGACGCCGGGTCGGGGACATCGGTTTCACCGTCGATGTTGTAGCGGTAGCAAGTGCCCGCCGGGCACTTGACCTCTACTTCGAACCAGCCATCTGCCTGGGGCAGCATGGCAATGGATTTTCCGTCTTTGAATTCAACGCTGACATAAAACGCGTCTGGCGCCCACAAGGCAAAACGCGTGTGTTGCGCGTCCAGCATGATTGCACCGTGGGGCCAGGTTTCCAGAGTCCATGACGGCATCTGTGAAGACCTCCCTTGATTACTTGGCCGATTTCCCTAAAGCCTTGGCCACCAGTTGTTCGTAGAGTTCGGCATAGGGTTCCACGGCCTGGCACCAGTTGAACGGTTGAGTCATGGCGCGGCTGCGCATCGCATTGAGCAAACCGGGGAAGGCAAATACCTTGAAGGCGCGGGTGAGAGCGGCTTTATAGCTGTCCACCGTGGATTCATTGAACAGGAAGCCGGTCACGCCATCTTCGATAGTGTCGGCCAGGCCGCCGGTATTGCGCGCCACCGGCAGCGAGCCGAAGCGCTGCGCGTACATCTGGCTCAAGCCGCAGGGTTCGTAGCGCGATGGCATCAACAGGAAATCGCTGCCGGCGAACATGCGGCGGGCATCGGTTTCGTTGAAGCCGATCCGCACGCCCACTTGACCGGGAAAGCGCAGGGCCAGCTCGCGCATGGCCTGTTCTTCTTCCGGCTCGCCACGCCCGATAATGGCGATCTGGCCGCCGTTTTCGACGATAAAGCTGGCCACCGCCTCGGTGAGGTCCAGACCTTTCTGATAGACCAGACGCGAGACCACGGCGAACAACGGGCCGGTGGAGTCGTGCAGGCCGAACAGTTCGCGCACGTGGGCGGCGTTGATGGCCTTGCCGTTCCAGTCACCGATATTGAAGTTGTGGACCAGGTGGGTGTCGGTGGACGTTTCCCAGCTTTCATCAATGCCGTTGGGAATACCGCTGAGCAGACCCTGTTGGGTCTTGCTGGCCAAAAAGCCATCCAGGCCGCAGCCGAATTCGGGGGTAGTGATTTCCTGGGCGTAGGTGGCACTCACCGTGGTGATATGGCTGGAATAGGCCATGCCCGCCTTGAGGAACGACATCTTGCCGTAGAACTCCATGCCTTCCTGTTGCAGGGCATGCGGCGGAATCCCCAGCTCCGGGGTGGACGCCAGGCTGACGACGCCCTGATACGCCAGGTTGTGAATGGTGAACAGGGTCGGCGTGCGTGACCCGCGCCAGTGCATGTAGGCCGGGGCCAGGCCCGCCGGCCAGTCGTGGGCGTGCACCAGGTCCGGGCACCAGTGGATCTGCGCGAGGTTGGCGGCGATGTCGGCGGCGGCCAGGCCCAGGCGGGCGAAGCGGATATGGTTGTCCGGCCAGTCGCGGCCGTTATTGGCGCCGTAGGGCGTGCCTTCACGCTCGTAGAGTTCGGGGCAGATCAGCACGTAGATGACCAGCCCATCCTTGAGGTCCATGCGTCCGATCTTGCACGGCGGCAGCGCGGCGTGACCGCCCAGCTCGCCAATGATATGAATCGGGTTGTCGCTCTCCATCACTTGCGGATAACCCGGGATCAACACTCGCACATCGTGCAGATGCGCCATGGCGCGGGGCAGGGCGGCAGACACATCGCCCAGGCCGCCGGTCTTCACCAGGTCGGCGAATTCGGAGGTGACGAAGAGGACTTTTTTACGATTGGGGTTGTGACTCACGACCGGCCGCACCGTGTTGATGTCAACTAAAGAGCTCGCCCCGCCAACTGGCTGACTAACACGTTCTCCCTGAATACTTGAAACGGCACTGATCATAGTTCTCTCCACGTGTAGGGTCGGTTAGTGGCCCGCTGCCACTAGCTCGATGACCGCATCCTGCGGCCACGCGCACAAGTGCAATACAATTCTGGCAAGGCTTATGCCAGTTGCACGGTTGGCAGAAATAGATTGGATGGGCGGGCATTGGGGGGTTAATCCAGTGTGCTCGCCCTACCTTAAAACTTGACCAGTGGCCGAGTTGGAAAGTTTAGATTTTTTGCGGGGTTTTTGTTTTGGAACGGACCCATCGGTCATGAGTCTAGGACAGATCCCAGAGCCTGTAGGCTTTCTAAGGAAATTTTGTAGGACAAAAAACTTCTAACCCCAAAACCGCAGGTTGTAGTGAGCGGGCTTGCCCCGCGCTGGGTGGCGAAGCCGCCCCAACAAAGACGCCACGGTATTTCAGAACGACCGAGGTGCCTGGGTTTGGGGCGGCTGCGCCACCCAGCGCGGGGCAAGCCCGCTCACTACAGATGACGGAAAACGCCCCACCTCAGTGCAAACCCGCTCCCAGCATTGGTGCAGGGTGCGTCAGCCCAATACGCGAATGGGCGTACCGGCCGCCCAAGCTTGAACATCCTCGATCATCTGCTGATAGAACTGCCGGTAATTCTGCTCGCTCACATAGCCGATATGGGGCGTGGCCAATACGTTGGGCAGGCGGCGGAAGGGGTGGTCCGCCGATAGTGGCTCTTCGCCGTATACGTCCAGGGCGGCCCCGGCCAAGCGACCACTTTCCAGCGCGGCCACTAGCGCCTGTTCATCCACAATCGGCCCGCGTGCGGTGTTCACCAAGCGTGCCGTCGGTTTCATCCAGCCCAGCGCCTTGGCGTCGACCAGCCCGCGGCTGCGCTCGCTGAGTACCAAGTGCACGCTGAGGATGTCGGCTTGTTCAAACAGCGCCTGTTTGCTGACCCAGGTTACACCGCATTGCGCGGCCCGTTCCGGGGTCAGGTTTTCACTCCAGGCGATGACGCGCATACCGAACACCTGGGCAAACTGCGCGACTTTCTGGCCAATACTGCCCAGGCCGAGAATGCCCAGGGTCTTGCCATACAAGTCGCCGCCCAGGCCGACTTGCCAACCGCCGGCACGCAACGAGTTGGCTTCGGCCAGCAGGTTGCGGGTGGCGGCCATGATCAAGGCCCAGGTCAATTCCGGCGCTGCCTGTTTATAGCTGTCGGTGCCGCACACCTGAATGCCCAGGGCCTGGGCGGCGGCAATGTCGATAGCGGCATTGCGCATGCCGCCGGTCACCAGCAGCTTGAGATCAGGCAGGCCCTGCAGCAGCGCCTTATCGAAGGTGGAGCGCTCACGCATCACGCAGATCACCTCGAAGCCCTTCAAGCGTTCGATCATCGTCGCGGTGTCTGCCGGGTAGTCGTGCAGGAAGTGCACCTGGCCAACTGGCGCCAGCCCTGACCAATCCACCACGCCACTGGCCACCTGCTGCCAATCATCAATGACTGCTATCTGTAATGACATTCACCCGTGCCTCGATCAAATGGGATTAAAGGGCGTTCAAACCCTGCAACAGTGCCGCGTGAAACTGGGCCGGCTCCTCCATTTGCGGTGCGTGCCCCAGCCCGGGGAACTCCACCAGGGTTGCGTGGGGGATCAACTGGGCCACCTGCTTGCCCAACACGGCGTAGTTGCCGATCTTCGCCTTGACCTCAGGTGGCGCAAGGTCCTTGCCGATTGCCGTGGTATCGGCGGTGCCGATCAGCAGCAGGGTCGGCATCTGCAAGTCCTTGAACTCGTAGTACACCGGCTGGGTGAAGATCATGTCGTAAATCAGCGCCGAGTTCCATGCGACCTGGGTATGCCCCGGGCCCTGGTTGAGGCCGGCGAGCATATCTACCCAGCGTTCGTATTCGGGCTTCCAGCGGCCGACGTAGTAGGTCTCCTGTTCATACTTGCGGATACCCTCGGCGCTGAGTTTCAACTCTCGCTCGTACCATTGGTCCACGCTGCGATAAGGCACGCCCAGCGCTTTCCAATCTTCCAGGCCTATGGGATTGACCAAGGCCAGCTGTTCGGTTTGTGCCGGGTAGAGCAGTGCATAACGGGTCGCCAGCATGCCGCCGGTGGAATGGCCGAGGATCGTGGCCTTTTGAATGCCGAGCTTTTCCAGCAACTGATGGGTGTTGATTGCCAATTGCTGGAAGCTGTACTGGTAGTGATCGGGCTTGCTGGAGGTACAGAAACCGATCTGGTCCGGCGCAATCACCCGGTAGCCGGCGTCGCTCAGGGCTTTGATCGAACCTTCCCAGGTGGCGCCGCAGAAGTTCTTGCCATGCATCAGCACCACGCTGCGGCCGTTGGCGTGGCCTTTGGCGGGAACGTCCATATAGCCCATTTGCAGGTGTTTGCCTTGGGACTGAAAGTCGAAATGTTGCACCGGATACGGGTATTCAAAGCCTTGCAACTGAGGCCCGTAGGTGGCGGCAAACGCCGGGGCGGTACCCAGGGCGAACAGGCCGGACAGACAGGCAGCGCGGACGAAAGACATGGGACGTGCTCCGAATAGGATGCCCGGATGCTGTTTGGAGGGGATTAAGTGGGGATTAACACCCAGTGCAACGTCAGCGCCGCGAGCACGGCGTAGCGCAGGCTTTTGGCCAGTGTCACCAGGAGCAGGAAGCGCCACAGCGGCTCGCGCATGACGCCTGCGACCAGGGTCAGCGGGTCACCGATAATCGGCACCCAACTGAGCAGCAGCGTCCAGTGCCCCCAGCGCTCATAGTGGCGCCGTGCCTTGTCCAGCTGTTTTGCGCTGACGGGAAACCAGCGCCGGGCCTTGAAGTGTTCAACCCAGCGCCCCAGCCACCAGTTCACCAGCGAGCCCAGTACGTTGCCCAGGGTGGCAATGCCCAGCAGCAGCCAGAGGCTGTAGTGCCCGCTGAGCAGCAGCCCGACCAACACCGCTTCGGACTGCAACGGCAGCAGGGTGGCGGCACCGAAGGCCGCCACGAATAAGCCCAGGTAACCTGCGATCATCGTGCGGGGTAGTCAGCCACCACCACATCGCTGCCGTCCCGGGTCAGGCCGATCACTTGATAGGCCTCGCTGTGACCGTCGACTTCCATGCCGGGCGAGCCCATCGGCATGCCCGGCGCGGCAATGCCGAGCAGATCGTCGCGTTTGCGCAAGGCCAGCACCTGTTCGGCGGGCACGTGGCCTTCGACGAACTTGCCGTCGATCACGGCGGTGTGGCAAGAGCCCAAGCGCGGTGCCACGCCCAGGCGCTGTTTGACGGCGCTCATATCCGCCTCGACGTGGTCGTTGACCTTGAAGCCGTTGCTTTGCAGATGGCTGATCCACTTTTTGCAGCAACCGCAATTTGCGTCGCGGTGCACATCGATCGGGATCAGGTCGGCCGCCTGGGCCAGGGTGCTGGTGAACAGGGCTGAAAGCAGGGCCAAGCGCAATGGGTTTTTCATTCGGGTGTCGTCCAATACCGGGCAGTAAGCCGGGCATTCTCCCTGCTTTTTTGGTTGGGACACTGTTGTAATGTTTCTAAATTATACGAAGGGCGGGTTTTCCAGCCTGCATTTAAGCCGGTCGAGGGCCGTAGCCGAAAGCTGGACCATGCGCTCACGCAAGCTGGTCAATTGCAATTCGGTTTCGTAGGTCAGCACGCGCTTGAACAACGTGCCGCCTTGGTGGGGCACCAGGAAATAGTGAATGGAGCCGTCAACGGCCAGAGACGTGAACACGGTCTTGAATTCGTTGGGCGGCCGGGCGACCTGCACGCGATAACTCATGGGCACCCGCACGCCCATGAGATCGATAATTTCCGTGAAACGAGTGCCGGCCGGCAGTGAACCGCTGGTGCCGGTCTCGGCGCTGAGTGAGGTCGGATGCCATTCGTGCCAGCGATCCGGCTGGGTCACGTAATCGTAGACAAGGTCGATGGGGGCCTGAATAAAACGTTCCTGACTGACCTGCTCCAAGCGGATCGAATGCTCAACAACGTGCATCACACACCTCCTGTGTGGCGGGAATTTGCACTAGGAACTGTCAGAATAGTCCCACTCCCGAGCATTGCACGGGAGTGTTCCGGTGTTTTTTTCAGCGCACCTTGAAGCGACTCATCAACGCAATCACTCGGCCATTAGCGTCCAGAAGACTCTGGGTATTGTTTTGCGTGGCATGCCCGCTATGCACCAGTTCCTCGACCATTTGTCGGATCTGCACCATGCTGCGGTTGATCTCCTCGGTCACTGCGCTTTGCTGCTCGGCGGCCGTGGCGATCTGGGTGCTGAGGTTGTTGATATGGCTGACCGAGCCGGCCATCTCATCCAGGCCGGTGTTGACCCGTGCCGTGGCGTCCGCTGCCGACTGGCAACTGGCCTGGGTGTTTTCCATGGCGGCCACCGACGAACTCACGCCGCTGGTCAAGCGGGCCAGCATCTCGTTGATCTGCGACGTGCTGGCCTGGGTGCGCGCCGCCAGCGCACGCACCTCATCGGCGACGACCGCAAACCCACGACCTTGCTCACCCGCGCGGGCCGCTTCGATGGCCGCGTTGAGAGCCAGCAGGTTGGTCTGGCCGGCAATCGCGCCGATCACCCCCAGGGTCTCGGTGATGCGCGCGGCGTCCTGGCGCATGTTCTCCACGGTATGGGTTGCGCTGGCGACTTCGTCGATCAGAGCGCTGACGCTACTGGACGCTTCGCCCACGACCACACGGGAGTGATCGGCGTGCTCGTTGGCACGCCGGGTGAACGAGGCGGTTTCAGCGGCGCTTTGCGCGACGGTGTCGGCGGTGGAACTCATTTCGGTGATCGCCGTGACGGTCTGGTCGGTCTCGCTGGCATGCCGCATCAGGATCTGGTTGGTGTGCGCCGAGGTTTGCTGCAACTGCTCAAGGCTCGACGACATCGCGCCGGTGGCCTGGGTCACTTCGCCGATCATGTTTTGCAGGTAGACGATAAAACGGTTTACCGAATGACCGATGGCGCCCAGTTCGTCTTCGGCGCGGATGGTGATCCGCCGCGTCAGGTCGGCATCCCCGGTGGACAGGGCGTCGATGTTGGTTTTCAGCGTCTTCATACGCTGTACCAGCTTGCGAATGGCATAGACGGCCAATATCACCAGCAGCAACACCATCGGAATTTGCAGCAGGGCCAGGCTGCTGAGTACGTCATCGCGTTGCGCCGTAATCAGCGAAGTCGGCAGGGCGGTGGCGAGGAACCAGGGCGTGCCCTCGATGGCGCGAAAGTAGAAGGTACTGGCCACGCCCTGGTTGTCGAACTCGCTGCGTTGCAGCGCCTGGTCGCGGTGGGCGAGGGCCTGGCTGACCTGGGCGGCGAACGCCGAGGTGGCGGCCAGTTCGCTGATGTTTTTCAAGACCACCGGGCCGCTGATGCGCGAGCTGTTGCTGATGATCTTGCCGTCGCCCTCGACGATCAGCATCTGCCCGCCGATGTCTTTTTCCTTGTTGGCCACCAGCTCATTGAAGAAACCCAGCGTCACGTCGATGGTGGCCACGCCATAGGCGGCACCGTCACGCTGGATCGCCATGGCGCAGTTGGTGCGCGGCTCCTGGCTGGCGTCGTCCTTGTAGGCGGCGGCCCAGGCACACTGGCCACGGGGGGAGGCGAGGCCGCCCTTGTACCAGCTCTGGTCGTAATAGTTGGGCGCGGCGTCACTGTTCCAGAAGGTGTTGACCGCCAACTTGCCAGAGGCGTCGCGGTGCCAGAACGTGCTGTGTTTATTGCGCCCCGGAGTACGCTGGTTGGGCAACGGCCAGATCCCGCCACCAAACACTTTCAGCTCACCATATTGGTCCACCAGGCCAGGCAGTACCTTATCAATGGCGTCACTGTCGAGCAGGGGAATGGTTTGGGTGATGGTGCGTTGCTGGGCCTGAACCTTGTTCAGCTCGCCCTGGATCTGTTCGGCGACTTCACTGATGCGGTTGAGTACGACCTGTTCTTCGGTATGGCGCAGCTTGGGCGCGACCAACTGGCCGATACCCACGACGGTCAATACAAATAACACCAGGACGAACAGCACCAGAAACAGGGTATAGCGGGCTTGGATGGAGCGCAGTGCAGGCATGGGACCGTCCTTACGAAGCGTTTATTGTCGACGCGGCTTTGTTGGAGCTTCGTAGGGCTATCGGCTTGGGATGACGGAGCTTTAGGTACTATCGTGCAAGAAAGTGGCAGCGCCGGCCGGCGGCGCTGCCAAGTGCTGCGGATCAGATATCCAGCATGGCCATGACTTCTTCCGGGTAGCGCGAACCTGCGGTTGCATCGGCCGGGAAAATCGCATTCAACGCGGCGCGCTCAGCCTCGCTCAGTACGATCGAAACCGCCGCGACGTTCTCCTCCAGGTACTTGCGTTGCTTGGTGCCCGGAATCGGCACGATGAAATCACCCTGCGCCAGCACCCACGCCAATGCCAGTTGCCCGGCGGTCACACCTTTGTCCGCCGCCAGGGTTTGCACCTGTTTGACCAGCCGCAGGTTTTTCGCAAAGTTCTCGCCTTGGAAACGTGGGTTGAAGCGACGGTAGTCATCGGCGGCGAAGTCGTCCGGGCTTTTCAGTGCGCCGGTGAGGAAACCGCGCCCGAGCGGGCTGTACGGTACAAAGGCGATGCCCAGCCGCTGGCAGGCGGCGAGGCAGCCGTTGTCTTCCTGGTCTCGGCTCCACAGCGAATATTCGCTTTGCAGGGCCGTGATGGGGTGCACCTTATGGGCGCGCTCCAGGGTGGCGGCGCTGGCTTCGCTCAGGCCCAGGTAACGGACTTTGCCCTGTTTGACCAACTCGGCCATGGCGCCGACGGTTTCTTCGATGGCCACATCCGGGTCGATACGGTGCTGGTAGTACAGGTCCAGGGTTTCAATGCCCAGCCGCTTCAGCGTGCCGTCGATGGCGTTGCGGATGTAGTCGGGGCGGCCATTCACGCCGCGCAGTGCCGGGTTGGCCGGGTCGCGCACGATGCCGAACTTGCTGGCCAGGAATACCTGGTCGCGCTTGCCGGCGATGGCGTTGCCGATCAGTTGTTCATTGGTATGCGGGCCGTACATGTCGGCGGTATCGAGGAAGTTGACCCCCAGTTCCAGGGCGCGGTGCAGGGTGGCGATGGCTTCCCGGGTGTCAGTGCCGGTCGTGTAGAAATCGGTCATGCCCATGCAGCCGAGGCCGATGGCGCTGACTGTGGGGCCGTTTTTGCCGAGTTGACGAGTGTGCATGGGTTCAGCTCCTGTGTGGGGAAGGTCGCCATTGTTATCCTCGACAAAACTTAGATAAACCGGCTAAAAGCACTATCAGTATTCGTAAAATCTAAATAATCCAGGAGCAACCGTCCCTTGGACCGTTTTAATGCAATGCGCGTGTTTACCCGGATTGTCGAACTGGGCGGGTTTGCCAAGGCGGCTGACAGCCTGCAACTGCCACGGGCATCGGTGACCATCCTGATCAAGCAGTTGGAAGCCCACTTGGGGGTGCAACTGTTGCAGCGCACCACGCGCCAGGTCAGCCCGACGTTGGACGGCGCTGCGTATTACCAACGCTGTGTGCAATTGCTGGCGGACCTGGAGGAAACCGAGGCGGTGTTTTCCACGCGCCGCCAGAACCCGCGCGGAACCTTGAGCATCGATATGCCGTCAGGTATCGGGCGTTTTATCGTGATCCCGGCGTTGCCGAGCTTTACCGCCCGTTACCCGCAGATCGACCTGGAAATCGGCCTCAACGACCGCCCGGTGGACCTGATCCGCGAGGGCGTGGATTGCGTGCTGCGCGGCGGCCCGGCCCTGGATGAATCGCTGGTGGCGCGGCCTTTGGTGATGCTCGATCAAATGACCTTGGCCAGCCCGGATTACCTGGCGCGCATGGGCGTCCCGCAGTGCATCGACGACCTGGCCGGGCATCGGATGGTCGAGTACATCTCCAGCGCCAGCGGCAAACGGTTTGGCCTGGAGTTCCAGATCGGCGATGCACTGCGTCCGATCAACCTGGCCAAGACCGTTGCGGTCAACAGCGCTGACGGTTATTTCGCCGCCTGCGAGGCGGGTTATGGCTTGATCCAGGCGCCGCACTATCATGCAATGGCGCGCCTGGCGCAGGGCACATTGGTGGAAGTGTTGCCCCAGTTGGCGGTGCCGCCGATGGCCTTGACGGCGCTGTACCCACCGCACCGCCAGTTGTCGCTGCGGGTGCGGGTGTTTGTCGATTGGCTGGTGGAACTGTGCGCTCGACCGGGCAATGGCTTGCGGCGCTAGGCTTGTGCCCGGCGATAGGCGCCCGGTTGCTGCCCGGTGACTTTATGGAAAGCCCGGGTAAAGGCGGCGACCGACTGGTAACCCACCGCCAGCGACACGTCGGCCACGGTCTGGTCCTGCTTGAACAACTGGCAGGCATGGCGCATGCGCATCATCAGCAGCACTTGCCCCGGCGACTGCCCGCACAATTCGTTGAAACGCTTGAAGAACGCCGAGCGCGACAAACCGGTGCAGGCCGCCATGCTTTCCAGGGTCCAGGGATCGGCCGGGCGGGCGATCAACTGTTCCAGCAACTGCGCAAACGCCGGTTGCCGACCCAGCGCGGCCAGGCCGCCGAGATCGGTGTTGTCGATGACTTGCTGACGCAGCACATACAGGAACAACAAGTGGCAAAGACGCTCAAGCAAGGTGGGAGAGGGCGCGGGGGTACGCTGGCACTCTTGCAGGATCAGTTCGAACAGATTGCGTGCGGCGGTCAGTGACGGGTCACCGGCGCGCAGAATGATCCAGGCGGGCAGGGTATCGACAATCATGGCCGACAAGCCGGACTGGAAATGAAAGAAACCGCAGACCAGCCCCACGCCATCATTGGCCGTGCTGTCCAGGGGCAGCATCGGGCGCCGTGGACATTCCCGGGCGCCGGCGGCCGTGGCTTCACCCGAGAGCCGATAGGCCAGGTCACGCAAGAGAAACACGGCGTCGCCATTATTCAAGCGCTGGGGCACGGGATCGTCTTCGATATGCAGCCAGCATTCACCCTGCACAATCAGATGGAAACTGGCGCTGGCCAGGCCATGCGTACTGGCATGCCAGTCGCCGCAATAGCGGCCGACATGGAACAGGCTGGTATCGAGTTCGAGGCTGTCTAATAACCAATCGACAAGGGCACTGGACGAATTCATCTAAAGGAAAGACTCAAGAGCAAGTAATCGCTACTTTAGCCTATTGAGTCGATTTTTTATAACCAACAGACTGGTTACACGAACCCATCAGGAGACCACTCCATGTCCCGTGTACCCTTGTTGACCCCGGAAACCGCGCCGGAAGCCGCCAAGCCTTTCCTTGAAAATGCACAGAAAACCTCGGGGTTCATCCCTAATCTGCTTGCTGTATTGGCTAACGCACCAGCGGCCCTGGAAACCTACGTCACGGTGTCCGGCCTCAACGCCAAGGCGCAACTGAGCCTGGCCGACCGTGAAGTGGTGCAATTGATTGCGGCCACCACCCACGGTTGCGATTTTTGCGTCGCCGGCCATACCGCCGTGGCGCGCAACAAAGCCAAGTTGCCTGAAGAAGTGATCGACGCGCTGCGCCAGCGCGGTGAGCTGCCCAACGCCCGCTATGAGACACTCGCCGCGTTTACCCGTGAAGTGATCGCCACCCGTGGCGATGTCAGCGACGCCGGTTTTGAGGCATTTCTCGCCGCCGGTTATGCGCAGGGTCAGGCGTTGGAGGTTATTTTGGGCGTCAGCCTGGCAACCCTGTGCAACTTCGCTAACGTGTTTGCGCGTACCCCGCTGAACCCTGAGTTGGCGCAATACCGTTGGGAACAACCGGCCAGCTGAGTCGGCGATGGTCCACCTGCTGTAAAAAGGAGATACATAAATGCTTGACCCAATTTTGAGCCGTTGGCTCGATGTTCAAGCGCAGGCCCTGGATGTGGGCAGTTGCGATCCGCAGGAAGTGTTGCCACGCCTGGCGCAAGCCGACGTGTTACGTATCGGCGTGCCGAAGCACCTCGGCGGCCTGGGCGGTGATGTGGCCGGTGCGGTGGAAGCGATCGCCAATGTCGCCAGCCACTCCCTGGCGGCGGCGTTTGTCTGCTGGGGCCAGCGCTCCTTTATCGAATATTTGCTGCAAAGCCCGAATGAACGGCTGCGTGACCAGCTGATGCCGGACTTGCTCAGCGGCAAGCTGGCCGGGGCCACGGGGCTGTCGAATGCGATGAAGTTTTTGTCCGGAATAGAGGCGTTGCAGATCAGCGCCGAACCGACCGCCGACGGCTGGACCCTCAACGGTCGCCTGCATTGGGTGACCAACCTGCGCAAGAACGGTTTTGTCGCGGCGGCGGCGATCGAGGACGCTCAGGGTGGAGCGCCGTTTATCCTGGCGATCCCGGATTCCGTGGCGGGTTTGCAGCGCTCCCGCGACCTGGACCTGCTGGGCCTGCAATCGAGCAATACGGCCGCCCTGGGCCTGGAAGGCGTCGCGCTGAGTCGTGACTGGTTGTTGCATGAGGATGCGCGCAAGTTCCTGCCGGCAGTACGCCCGGCGTTCCTGGGACTGCAATGTGGCATGTCCATTGGCCTGGCGCGTCGTTCCCTGGCAGAGGTGGCCAACCATTTGGGTGCCAGCCGTACCGTGTTGCGCGATGAGTTGGAAGCGCTGCGGGTAACCCTGGATCATCTGGTCACCGAGCTCAAGAATGGCTTGCTCGCCGGACGTTTCGCCGCAGAGCCGGTGCCGCTGTTCAAGCTGCGCATCGCCCTGGCCGAAACCGCCGGCAGTGCCGTGCAACTTGAGCTGCAGGCGAGCGGCGGCAAGGCTTACCTCACCGCCCACGGCAGCGGCTTCGCCCGGCGCTGGCGAGAGTCGGCCTTTGTGCCGATCGTGACTCCAAGCCTGGTGCAACTGCGCACCGAGCTTCAGCGCCAGGCCAGCCTGTGAGCCAGGCGGTTCTGAGCGCCCAGGGCATTTGCCTGGGGTACACCGCCGGCCCGGTGCTGCAAGGCTTTGACTTGCATTTGCAAGCCGGTGAAGTGGTGTCGATCCTGGGTCCCAGCGGCGTCGGCAAGTCGAGCCTGCTGCGGGTGCTCGCCGGTTTGCAGGCGCCCCAGGGCGGTACTGTCACCGTGCTGGGCGAACCGTTGAACGGCCCGCACCCGCGCGTGGCGGTCGCCTTTCAAGACCCCAGCTTGTTGCCCTGGCTGAACCTGGAAAAGAATGTCGCCTTTGGCCTGGATTTCGACCGCCAACCGCGCTTGAGCCACGAACAGCGCCGTCAGCGGGTCGACCATGCTATCGCCGCCGTCGGCCTGAAGCACGCGCGCCAGCAGTTTCCGGCACAGCTGTCCGGCGGTATGGCCCAACGTACGGCGCTGGCCCGCTGCCTGGCGCGGCAACCGCAGGTGCTACTGCTGGATGAGCCATTCGGTGCCCTGGACGAAGTGACCCGCGCCGATATGCAGCACCTGTTGCTCAAGGTCAACCGCGAGCAAGGCTCGGCGGCGGTTTTGATCACCCACGATATTGACGAAGCGCTGCTGTTGTCCGACCGCATCCTGCTACTGGGCAACCGCCCGGCGCGCACGTTGGGCGAATGGCACATCGACCTGCCGCAACCTCGGGAAGAGCAGGTGGAGGCCATCGGTGCGCTGCGTATCGACATTCTGAAAACCTTACGGCAGGCGAGCCGCCCTCAACCCAACCCCCTTGAACAACAGGAGCTTAACCATGTGTCTGGATGACCTGACCCACTCGCGCCGTGACTTTCTCAAACTCTCGGCGGTGCTCAGCGCCGCCGGTGCCTTGCCCCTGCTGAGCAGCCTGCAAGCGCGCGCCGCCAGCGAGCCGGACGCGCCGGTACGCATCGGCTACCTGCCGATCACCGATGCGACGCCGCTGTTGGTCGCGCATAACAACGGCCTGTTCGAAGCCGAAGGCATCAAGGCCGAGCGCCCGGTGCTGTTGCGCAGTTGGGCCCAGGTGATCGAGGCGTTCATTTCCGGGCAGGTCAACGTGATTCATCTGTTGTCGCCGATGACCGTCTGGGCGCGTTACGGCAGCCAAGTGCCGGCCAAGGTGGTGGCGTGGAACCACGTCGGCGGCTCCGGGTTGACCGTGGCCCCCGGGATTACCGATGTGAAGCAATTGGGCGGCAAGTCGGTGGCGATTCCCTTCTGGTATTCGATCCACAACGTGGTGGTGCAGCAGTTGTTCCGCGACAACGGCCTGACCCCCGTGGCTCGCGCCGCGGGCACTGCCATCGCGGCCAACGAGGTCAACCTGATCGTGCTGCCCCCTTCAGACATGCCGCCGGCCCTGGCCAGCAAGCGTATCGACGGCTACATCGTTGCCGAACCGTTCAATGCCCTGGCCGAAAACCTCAAGGTGGGCCGCGTGCAACGTTTTACCGGCGATGTGTGGCGCAATCACGCGTGCTGCGTGGTGTTCATGCACGAGCATGACCTGGCCAACCGTCCCGAGTGGTCGCAGAAGGTGGTGAACGCTATCGTCAAGGCCCAGGTGTGGACCCGTGACAATCGCGAAGCGGCGGTGAAATTGCTCTCCAAGGACGGCCCGAACCGCTACACGCCCCATGCCGAACCGGTGTTGAGTAAAGTCCTGGCACCGCTGGCCGGCGACCGCGCCGCCTACCTGGCAGATGGCGCGATCCGGCATGCCGACTGGGACGAACACCGTATCGACTTTCAACCTTACCCGTTTCCCAGCTACACCGAAGAACTGGTGCGCCGCCTGAAGGACACCCTGATCGAGGGCGACAAGAAATTCCTCGCCGACCTCGACCCGGCGGTTGTCGCCAAGGACCTGGTGGATGACCGCTTCGTGCGTAACGCCATCAAGGCCGTCGGCGGCATGCAGACGTTCGGTTTGCCGGACGGGTTTGAACGGCACGAGGAGATCGGCGTTTGAACAACCGCGTAATCCCGGGCTGGCTGCTCGGGTTGATGGGCTTGGCAGGTTTGCTGGGGCTGTGGTGGCTGGGGGTCAAGGTGTTTGGCGAGGCGGACGGTTTGTCGGCGCGCTTCTCGCTGGCGGCCACCGCCGGCAGCTTGTGGGAACTGCTGGGGCGTGGAGAGCTGTACCTGCACGTTGCGGTAAGCCTCAAGCGCATTTTCGTCGGCTTGTTCCTGGCATTGTTGGCAGGGGTGCCGCTGGGGTTGCTGGTGGGCAGTTCGCGTAATCTGGAGGCCGCGACGACGCCTGCGTTTCAGTTTCTGCGGATGATTTCACCGCTGTCCTGGATGCCTATCGTGGTGATGCTGATGGGCGTCGGCGACCAGCCGATCTACTTCTTGCTGGCCTTTGCCGCCGTGTGGCCGATCATGCTCAATACCGCCGCCGGCGTGCGCCAGTTGGACCCGCGCTGGCTACAGTTGAGCAAGAGCTTGAGCGCCACGCGCTGGGAGACGTTGCGCCGGGTGATCATTCCCGGTGTGGTAGGGCATGTGCTGACGGGCGTGCGCCTGGCCATCGGGATCTTGTGGATCGTGCTGGTGCCGTGCGAAATGCTCGGAGTCAGTGCCGGGTTGGGCTACTACATTCTCGACACCCGCGATCGGTTGGCGTATTCGGAGTTGATGGCCATGGTGGTGCTGATCGGGCTGCTGGGCTTTGCACTGGATGCGTTGGCGCGCTGGCTGCATCAGCGGTGGGTGCATGCGCGTTGATACGGTTCATTGGGTATCTTGACCCGTGGCGAGGGAGCTTGCTCCCGCTGGGCTGCGAAGCGGCCCCCAGCTCTTGGTTTGAAAAGACTGGG
>NZ_PYWX01000020.1 GCF_003031675.1 Pseudomonas palleroniana
AATGTGGGAGCAACTGTCTAAATGGATTCAATTCAGAAGTCATATTCATAGGCAGCAAGACTCCCACAGCTCTAGGCCATGCAATGCTGAACGAAAGAGCTGCTGCCGTGCTAAGCGGTGTGCTCTTTCCATTCAGTGCCGTCACGCAGCATCGCGTTCAGGCGTACCAATAAAACGCGCATACAGGCGATCAGTGCAACCTTGGCGCATTTACCTTTATCACGTAACAACTGGTATCGAGCTTGGAATTCCGGCTGGTCCCGAATGATCACCCAGCAGGCCATATACAGTGAGCGGCGGGCTGCAAATCTTCCGCCACTAATGTGGCGTGCACCTTTGTGCTTTCCGCTGTCGTTGTTGTAGGGCGCGAGGCCTGCAAGTGCCGCGATCGGGCGTCCCCCGATTTCGCCCAACTCGGGAAGGTAAGCCATAAGGCTGCTGGCCGTAATCAGCCCAATTCCCTTGACCGAGCACAGTCGAGCCACCTTTTCGCGATCTAGCTCGTTCGCACTTTGACGAATCAGCTGATTTATCGCTTCCACTGCTGCGCTCAAATACTCGATATGGCTCTGCAATGCAGGCTTCACCGCATCGCAGGACGCCGTTTTCAGGCGCCGCCTGTCGTCATCTCTTTGCTGAACAAAATGCTCTCGCTGCTGGACCAATGCGCGCAGTCTTTCATGCTCAGGGCTTGTGATTCGGGCGCTTGGCGAGTCTATGACGGCTGCAAATTGTGCAAGAGACTTTGCGTCTATCGGGTCGGTTTTGGCTTTTTGGCCCATCGCTCTGGAAAACGCTTTGGCGCGACGAGGGTTAACGCAAATGACCTGAAGGCCAGCCGCTTGCGCCGCTTTAACAACGTTTCGCTCGTAACCGCCCGTCGCTTCCACCAACACGCGGCTGACCTGGTAAAGCCGCAGCCATCCAATCAGCGCCGGCAAATCTTTCTCAGTATTTGAACAACTTACCCCAGCCTCAAGTAAATGAATCCGAGCCTCGAGGCTGTCTTTGGAAACATCAATGCCTGCTGAATAGGAAAACATGGCCAAATCCTCTTACACTCAGGGTGAGAGCGCTCTGGCTTGGCCCACGCTTGTAACTGTTCGAGGTGGGCTCGTTCAACTGTTCGGGCTCATGTCCAGAGCGGAGAGGTGAGTAGCAGCATGGGCTCCCACACGTGCTTTGAGCACTCGGGGCATTCAGCTTGCTACTCACCGCTCTCACCCTCAGTTTATTCCTGACTTAAGACACAAGGGGGCAAGCCCTAATGCCAGTCAGTTAAGGCTTAACGCTGTCACTGTGGGAGGGGGCTTGAACTGGTCAAGTAATCTTGGACACTGATTACGGTTCACGCCGCCAACCTTTCCTTCACGACCGGCGACCTGTAGTCGTTATAGCTGTGAGGCCTGCTGATGTTGTAGCGCGAGACATAGCGCTGCACATCTGCCCGGGCCTCATGCTCCAGTTGGTAGCCCGCTTCAGGCACCCACTCGGACTTCAAACTACCAAAGAAACGCTCCATCGGGGCATTGTCCCAGCACTCGCCTTTACGGCTCATACTTT
>NZ_PYWX01000021.1 GCF_003031675.1 Pseudomonas palleroniana
AATGTGGGAGCAACTGTCTAAATGGATTCAATTCAGAAGTCATATTCATAGGCAGCAAGACTCCCACAGCTCTAGGCCATGCAATGCTGAACGAAAGAGCTGCTGCCGTGCTAAGCGGTGTGCTCTTTCCATTCAGTGCCGTCACGCAGCATCGCGTTCAGGCGTACCAATAAAACGCGCATACAGGCGATCAGTGCAACCTTGGCGCATTTACCTTTATCACGTAACAACTGGTATCGAGCTTGGAATTCCGGCTGGTCCCGAATGATCACCCAGCAGGCCATATACAGTGAGCGGCGGGCTGCAAATCTTCCGCCACTAATGTGGCGTGCACCTTTGTGCTTTCCGCTGTCGTTGTTGTAGGGCGCGAGGCCTGCAAGTGCCGCGATCGGGCGTCCCCCGATTTCGCCCAACTCGGGAAGGTAAGCCATAAGGCTGCTGGCCGTAATCAGCCCAATTCCCTTGACCGAGCACAGTCGAGCCACCTTTTCGCGATCTAGCTCGTTCGCACTTTGACGAATCAGCTGATTTATCGCTTCCACTGCTGCGCTCAAATACTCGATATGGCTCTGCAATGCAGGCTTCACCGCATCGCAGGACGCCGTTTTCAGGCGCCGCCTGTCGTCATCTCTTTGCTGAACAAAATGCTCTCGCTGCTGGACCAATGCGCGCAGTCTTTCATGCTCAGGGCTTGTGATTCGGGCGCTTGGCGAGTCTATGACGGCTGCAAATTGTGCAAGAGACTTTGCGTCTATCGGGTCGGTTTTGGCTTTTTGGCCCATCGCTCTGGAAAACGCTTTGGCGCGACGAGGGTTAACGCAAATGACCTGAAGGCCAGCCGCTTGCGCCGCTTTAACAACGTTTCGCTCGTAACCGCCCGTCGCTTCCACCAACACGCGGCTGACCTGGTAAAGCCGCAGCCATCCAATCAGCGCCGGCAAATCTTTCTCAGTATTTGAACAACTTACCCCAGCCTCAAGTAAATGAATCCGAGCCTCGAGGCTGTCTTTGGAAACATCAATGCCTGCTGAATAGGAAAACATGGCCAAATCCTCTTACACTCAGGGTGAGAGCGCTCTGGCTTGGCCCACGCTTGTAACTGTTCGAGGTGGGCTCGTTCAACTGTTCGGGCTCATGTCCAGAGCGGAGAGGTGAGTAGCAGCATGGGCTCCCACACGTGCTTTGAGCACTCGGGGCATTCAGCTTGCTACTCACCGCTCTCACCCTCAGTTTATTCCTGACTTAAGACACAAGGGGCTTGCTCCCGATGGGGCCCTCAAGTCAGGCTGACACGCCCGCATCCGCCCACAACCCCAGCCCCTCGATCGCCGTGATCGCACACTGCTCGTCAATATCCGACGTATCCCCACTGATCCCGATCGCCCCCAGCACCAGCCCTGCCTGATCCCGAATCAACACGCCACCCGGCGCGGGCACCACGCTGCCCTGCCCCAGGCTGTTCAATGCCGCAATAAACGCCGGGCGCTGCTGGGCGTCCAGTGCCAACAAGCGAGACCCCTTGCCCAGTGCAATCGCCCCCCAAGCCTTGCCGATGGCGATCTGCGGGCGCAGCAGGCTGGCGCCGTCTTCGCGCTGCAAGGTGATCAAGTGCCCGCCGCTGTCGAGCACCGCAATGGTCAGCGGAGCAGCCGAAATCGTGCGGCCTGCGGTAAGGGCCTGCCCGGCCAATTGGGTGGCGAGTTTCAAGGTTAAAGCGCTCATGGTGCCGTCCTTCTTTTGTTATTGGAAATACGGTGGAGGTCTGCTTGATCAGATGCTCGATAAAACAAATAGAACACAATGAAATAATTTTTTGTATACAATATTCGCAGACAAAGTCTCCACATGTCGGAAAAACCCCTTCCGACGAGCGTAAAGGCTGGTTCATGAAATGCATTGACCTGCGCCTCTCGCCGTGAATACACTTTGACCACTCACCACTTGTATACAATTACAAAACGCAAGAGGCACCAAAACCATGAGCAAAATGAGAGCAATCGAAGCCGCCGTTCTGGTGATGCGTCGTGAAGGCGTCAACACCGCCTTTGGTATCCCGGGTGCTGCGATCAACCCGTTGTATTCGGCCTTGCAGAAGGTCGGTGGCATCGATCACGTCCTTGCTCGCCACGTTGAAGGTGCCTCGCACATGGCCGAGGGCTACACCCGCACCAAGGCCGGGAATATCGGCGTGTGCATTGGCACATCAGGGCCGGCGGGTACCGACATGGTCACCGGCCTGTACAGCGCCTCGGCCGACTCGATCCCCATTCTCTGCATCACCGGCCAGGCACCGCGGGCCCGCCTGCACAAGGAAGACTTCCAGGCCGTCGACATCACCAGCATCGTCAAGCCGGTGACCAAGTGGGCTACCACCGTGCTGGAGCCCGGCCAAGTGCCCTATGCGTTCCAGAAAGCCTTTTATGAAATGCGCTCCGGCCGCCCCGGCCCGGTACTGATCGACCTGCCGTTCGACGTGCAGATGGCCGAGATCGAATTCGACATCGACGCCTACCAGCCATTGCCCCTGGCCAAACCCTTGGCCACCCGCGTGCAAGTGGAGAAAGCCTTGGCACTGCTGGACCAGGCCGAACGTCCACTGCTGGTCAGCGGCGGCGGCGTGATCAACGCCGACGCCAGCGAACTGCTGGTGGAGTTCGCCGAGCTGACGGGTATTCCCGTCATCCCTACCCTGATGGGCTGGGGCACCATTGCCGATGACCACCCGCTGATGGTCGGCATGGTCGGTCTGCAAACCTCGCACCGTTATGGCAACGCCACCCTGCTCAAGTCGGACGTGGTGCTGGGCATCGGCAACCGCTGGGCCAACCGTCATACCGGTTCGGTGGATGTCTACACCGAAGGTCGCCGGTTCATTCACGTCGACATCGAACCGACGCAGATCGGCCGCGTGTTCACCCCGGACCTGGGCATCGTCTCCGACGCGGGCAGCGCACTGACGATGTTCATTGAAGTGGCTCGCGAGTGGAAAGCCGCCGGCAAGCTCAAGGACCGCAGCGCCTGGTTGCATGACTGCCAGCAGCGCAAAGCCACCCTGCAGCGCAAGACCCACTTCGACAACGTGCCGGTCAAGCCGCAGCGGGTGTACGAAGAAATGAACCAGGTGTTCGGCAAAGACACCTGCTACGTCAGTACCATCGGCCTGTCGCAGATTGCCGGCGCGCAATTCCTGCACGTCTACAAACCCCGCCACTGGATCAACTGCGGCCAGGCCGGCCCCTTGGGCTGGACCATCCCGGCCGCGCTCGGCGTGGTCAAGGCGGACCCGAGCCGCAAGGTCGTGGCGCTGTCGGGCGACTATGACTTCCAGTTCATGATCGAAGAGTTGGCGGTGGGCGCGCAGTTCAAGCTGCCGTACATCCACGTGGTGGTGAACAACTCCTACCTCGGCTTGATCCGCCAGGCCCAGCGCGGTTTTGAAATGGACTACTGCGTGCAGTTGTCTTTCGACAACCTCAACGCGCCTGAACTCAATGGCTATGGCGTCGACCACGTGGCTGTCGCCGAGGGCCTGGGTTGCAAGGCACTGCGTGTGTTCGAACCCAGCCAGATCGCGCCGGCGTTGCGCCAGGCCGAGCAAATGATCGAAGAATTCAAGGTGCCGGTGATCGTTGAGATTATTCTGGAGCGGGTGACCAATATTTCCATGGGCACCGAGATCAACGCCGTCAACGAATTCGAAGATCTGGCCCTGGTCGGCAACGATGCGCCGACCGCCATTTCCCTGCTCGATTAAGGAGAACCTTATGCCGCGTTTTGCCGCCAACCTGTCCATGCTGTTTACCGAGCAGGACTTTCTTGCCCGCTTCAAAGCGGCCGCCGACGCCGGTTTCCAGGGGGTCGAGTATCTGTTTCCGTACGAGTTCAGCTCGGCCGAAATCAAGGCGCAACTCGACGCCCATGGCCTGACGCAAGTGCTGTTCAACCTGCCGGCCGGTGACTGGGCCAAGGGCGAGCGTGGCCTGGCCTGCCATCCGGACCGGGTTGAGGAGTTCCGCGCTGGGGTCAAGCTGGCCATCGCCTATGCCCAGGTGCTGGGCAATACCCAAATCAACTGCCTGGCGGGCATCCGGCCTGCCGGGGTAGATGATCAAACCCTGGAAACCACCTTCGTCGCCAACCTCAAGTATGCCGCCGACAAGCTGCAAGCGGCGGGCATCAAGCTGGTGATGGAGATGATCAATACCCGCGACATCCCGGGCTTCTACCTGAACAACACCGCCCAGGCCCTGTCGGTCCGCGAGCAAGTGGGCAGTGACAATCTGTTCCTGCAATACGACATCTACCACATGCAAATCATGGAGGGCGACCTGGCCCGAACCCTGGCGGCGCATCTGCAAGCGATCAATCACATCCAGCTGGCGGATAACCCCGGGCGCAATGAGCCGGGCACGGGGGAGATCAACTACCGCTTCCTGTTCGAACACTTGGACCGCATCGGTTACACGGGCTGGGTCGGCTGCGAATACAAGCCGCTGACCACCACCGAAGCGGGTTTGGGCTGGTTGAAAACCCACAACGCCATCTAATAAAAAGAGGATTGCTTCATGGCTAAGATCGGATTTATCGGCACCGGCATCATGGGCCAACCCATGGCCGCCAACCTGCAGAAAGCCGGGCACCAACTGTTTCTTTCCGAACACCACGGCAAGGCCCCGGCCGAGTTGATCGCAGCCGGCGCCGTGGCGTTGGCCAACCCGCAGCAGGTTGCCCAGGAAGCCGAGTTCATCATCGTGATGGTGCCCGACACCCCGCAGGTCGATGACGTACTGTTTCGCAAAGACGGCGTCGCCGCAGGCTTGTCACCGAACAAAGTGGTGATCGACATGAGTTCGATCTCCCCTACCGCGACCAAAGCCTTCGCCGCGAAGATCAACGAGACTGGCGCGCAATACCTGGATGCGCCGGTGTCCGGTGGTGAAGTCGGCGCAAAAGCCGGCACCCTGAGCATCATGGTCGGCGGCGAGCCGCAGACGTTTGAACGCGCACTGCAGTTGTTCCAGAGCATGGGCAAGAACATCACCCTGGTGGGCGGCAATGGCGATGGCCAGACAGCCAAGGTCGCCAACCAGATCATCGTCGCGCTGAACATCCAAGCCGTGGCCGAAGCGTTGTTGTTCGCATCGAAAAACGGCGCCGATCCGGCCAAGGTGCGTGAAGCGCTGATGGGCGGCTTTGCCTCGTCGAAGATCCTGGAAGTGCATGGCGAACGCATGATCAAGGGTACCTTCGATCCTGGTTTCCGTATCAACCTGCACCAGAAGGACCTGAACCTGGCCCTGGCGGGTGCCAAGGAGCTGGGGATCAACCTGCCGAACACCGCCGGCACCCAACAGGTATTCAGTACGTGCGCCGCAATCGGTGGCGGTAACTGGGACCATTCGGCGCTGATCAAGGGCCTGGAGCATATGGCGAATTTCTCGATTCGCGATCAGTAAATCCTGACCTGGAATGCGATCAAACTGTGGGAGGGGGCCTGTAGTGAGCGGGCTTGCCCCGCGCTGGGTGGCGCAGCCGCCCCAAACCCAGGCACCTCGGTCCTCCTGAAATACCGCGGCGTCGTTGTTGGGGCGGCTTTGCCACCCAGCGCGGGGCAAGCCCGCTCACTACAGAGTTTGGTCGAGGCCCCCTCCCACAGATTGATTGCATTTCAAGCTTGAAATGGTTGCACCTCTAATAACAAAAATTCCCGGGAGCCCGCTTATGTCGGTCGATCCGCAACACCTGCTTCGCGAGCTGTTTGCCACAGCCATCGAGGCCGCCCACCCCCGGCAAGTCCTGGAACCTTATCTGCCCGCCGACCGCAGCGGCCGGGTGGTCGTGATCGGCGCCGGCAAAGCCGCGGCAGCCATGGCTTTGGTCGTCGAGAACTGCTGGCAGGGCGAAGTCACCGGCCTTGTGGTCACCCGCTACGGCCACGGCGCGCCGTGCAAGAAAATCGAAGTGGTCGAAGCCGCCCACCCCGTGCCCGATGCAGCGGGCCTGGCCGTGGCACAGCGTGTGCTGGGGCTGATCAGCGACCTGGGCGAAGACGATCGGGTGATCTTCCTGCTCTCCGGCGGCGGCTCTGCCTTGCTCGCCCTGCCCGCCGAAGGCATCACCCTGGCCGACAAGCAAGCCATCAACAAAGCCCTGCTCAAATCCGGCGCCACCATTGGCGAGATGAATTGCGTACGCAAGCACCTCTCAGCCATCAAAGGCGGCCGATTGGCGAAAGCGGCCTGGCCCGCGACGGTCTACACCTATGCGATTTCCGATGTGCCCGGTGACCAGGCCACGGTGATCGCCTCCGGCCCCACGGTGGGTGACCCCAGCACGTCGCAACAGGCCCTGGCGATCCTCAAGCGCTACGGCATCGACGCCCCCGCGTCGGTGCGCAACTGGTTGCAGGACCCGGCCTCGGAAACCGTCAAACCCGGCGACCCGGTGCTCGCGCGTAGCCACTTCCAATTGATCGCACGCCCCCAGCAATCCCTCGAAGCCGTGGCGGTCAAAGTTCGCCAAGCGGGGTTCAGCCCGCTGATCCTCGGTGACCTGGAAGGCGAAGCCCGCGACGTGGCCAAGGTACACGCCGGTATCGCCCGGCAGATCGTGCAACATGGCCAGCCGTTGGCCGCGCCGTGCGTGATCCTCTCCGGCGGTGAAACCACCGTCACCGTGCGCGGCAATGGCCGTGGCGGGCGCAATGCCGAATTCCTGCTGAGCCTCACCGACAGCCTCAAGGGCCTGCCCGGCGTGTACGCCCTGGCCGGCGACACGGATGGCATCGACGGCTCGGAAGACAATGCCGGCGCGATCATGACCCCCACCAGCTACGCCCGCGCCGAAGCCCTGGGCCTGTCGGCCAGCGACGAGCTGGACAACAACAATGGCTACGGCTATTTCGCCGCGCTCGACGGTCTGCTCGTCACCGAGCCGACCCGTACCAACGTCAATGACTTGCGCGCCATCCTGATCCTTGAGACTGCCCACCATGACGCCTGACAAGAAGGTCAAAATCCTCGCCACCCTGGGGCCGGCCACCGACGGTATCGACGATATCCGCGAACTGGTGGAAGCCGGAGTAAACATCTTCCGCCTCAACTTCAGCCACGGTGAGCACGCCGATCATGCCCAACGTTACCAGTGGATTCGCCAGGTGGAGCGCCAGTTGAATTACCCGCTGGGCATTCTCATGGACCTGCAGGGGCCGAAGTTGCGGGTCGGACGTTTTGCCGAGGGCAAGGTGCAACTGGTGCGCGGCCAGGCCCTGCGCCTGGACCTGGACCCGACGCCGGGCGACCAATGCCGGGTCAACCTGCCTCACCCGGAAATCATCGCAGCGCTGGAGCCGGGCATGGACCTGCTGCTGGACGACGGCAAGCTGCGCCTGCGGGTCATCACCAAGCACGCCGACGCCATCGACACGACCGTGCTCAATGGTGGCGAGTTGTCCGACCGCAAAGGCGTGAACGTCCCACAAGCCTTGCTGGAACTCAGCCCGCTGACCGCCAAGGACCGCCGCGACCTGAGCTTCGGCCTGGAGCTGGGCGTGGACTGGGTGGCGCTGTCCTTCGTGCAACGCCCGGAAGACATCCGCGAAGCCCGCGAGCTGATCGGCGACAAGGCGTTCCTGATGGCCAAGATCGAAAAACCGTCGGCCGTGCAGCGCCTGGCGGAAATCGCCGAATTGAGCGACGCGATCATGGTGGCCAGGGGCGACCTGGGGGTGGAAGTGCCGGCCGAGAGCGTGCCGCACATTCAGAAAGACATCATCCGTACCTGTCGCCAGTTGGGTAAACCGGTGGTGGTGGCCACGCAGATGCTCGAATCCATGCGCTTCTCGCCTGCGCCGACGCGCGCCGAAGTCACCGACGTGGCCAATGCGGTGGCTGAAGGGGCGGATGCGGTGATGCTGTCGGCGGAAACCGCCTCGGGCGATTACCCGCTGGAGGCCGTGCAGATGATGAGCAAGATCATCCGCCAGGTGGAAAACGGCCCGGACTACCAGACGCAACTGGACGTCAACCGACCCAAGGCGCAGGCCACGGTGTCCGACGCGATCAGCTGCGCCATCCGGCGCATCAGCAGCATCCTGCCGGTGGCGGTGCTGGTGAACTACAGCGAGTCGGGCAACTCCAGCCTGCGTGCGGCGCGGGAACGCCCGGTGGCGCCGATTCTCAACCTCACGCCGAACCTGTCCACGGCGCGGCGCTTGAGCGTGGCGTGGGGCGTGCATTCAGTGGTCAATGACCGGCTGCGGCAGGTGGATGAGGTGTGCTCCACGGCATTGGAGATCGCCCAGGCCCAAGGAATGGCGCAGCGTGGGGATACGTTGGTCATTACAGCGGGGGTGCCGTTTGGGCAGTTGGGGTCGACCAATTCCTTGCGGATTGAGACGTTGATTTAGCGCCTGTCAGGGCCTCATCGGGAGCAAGCCCCCTCCCACAACTGAATGCGTTCACAAATTTTAAGCTGTGAACACCATCAAGTGTGGGAGGGGGCTTGCTCCCGATTGGGGGCAACCCAATCCAACTGACTGACCACCATGCACAACCCAACCTGCCCCGACTGGGCCGAAGCCCTGCTCAACGGTTTCAGCCAGATCTTCCTGCAACGCCACCCGCTATGCGGCCTGCTGTGCCTGCTGGCCATTCTGATCGGCGCTCCGGCGCTGTTCGGCGGGGCGCTGCTGGGCGGTGTGGCGGGATTGCTGACCGCCCAGCGCCGAGGGTATCCGAAGGCTGAGCGGCAGGCCGGCCTCTATAGCTATAACGGCGTGCTGCTGGGGTTGTTGATCAGCCAGCACTGCGCCTGGTCGGCGTTACTGCCGCCACTGATCCTGGCGTGCGGCGGCTTGAGTGCGATCCTGACACGGCAATGGCTGCAACATGCCACCCAAGCGCAAGCCTTGCCCGCCTACACCGCGCCATTTGTCGGCCTTGGCTGGTTGCTGCTGGGCACGCTGCCTGATAGCCCCGTTGCCCTGAGCGAACCCGATGCAGTGGCCTTGCTCACCGCCCCCTTTACGGGGCTCGCGCAAGTCCTGTTGCTCGATCAACCGCTGGCCGGCGTATCGATTGCCCTGGGCCTGCTGCTGGCCAACCGCAGCGCCGCGTTATGGGCGTTGATCGGCGCCGGCAGCGGCGTGTGGGTCGGCTGGTTGCTGGATGACCCCACCGGCGCCCTGCTCGGCCTGCACAGCTACAACCCGGCACTCGCGGCCCTGGCGCTGAGCCAGGCCCATCGGCGCCCCTGGCTGCCGTTGCTCGGCATCCTGCTGGCGATTGCACTCACACCGGGTTTTGCCGCGCTGCACCTGCCGGCGCTGACCGCGCCGTTCATCCTCGCGTGCTGGCTGGTGCGCGCCAGCTGCCGGGTACTGCAGAAAACCCGCATGGACAGCCCCTTCGAATCCTCCTAGGCTGGCGCGATATTCGATTCAGGCGACTTCCATGGACAGCAACAACTGGCGTCAACGGCTGTATGTAATGGTGTTTCAGAGCGACACCGCGGCCGGGCGACGCTTCGACAGCACCCTGCTCTTGATCATCCTTGCCAGCCTGGTGATCGTGATCCTCGACAGTATCCAGGCGGTGCACGATAACTATGCCGACGTGCTGGCCTATATCGAATGGGGTTTCACCATCATCTTCGCCATCGAGTACGGGCTGCGCCTGTATTGCTCGCCCAAGCCGTTGCGCTATGCCTTCAGCTTCTACGGGCTGGTCGACTTGCTGGCCATCGTGCCGGGCATTCTGGCGCTGTACTACAGCGACGCCCAATACCTGCTGATCATCCGCATTATCCGCATGTTGCGTATATTCCGGGTGCTCAAGCTGGGCCCCTACCTCAAGCAGGCCAACTACCTGATGTCGGCGCTGCGGGGCAGCAAGCAGAAGATCGTGGTGTTCCTGGTCAGCGTGTGCACCCTGGTCACGGTGTTCGGCACCCTGATGTATGTGATCGAAGGCCCGGAGCACGGGTTTACCAGTATTCCCAAGGGCATTTACTGGGCGATCGTGACCCTGACCACCGTCGGCTTTGGCGATATCGTGCCCAAGACCCCGTTGGGCCAGGTGATTTCGTCGCTGGTGATGATCACCGGTTACTCGATCATCGCCGTGCCGACCGGGATCTTCACTGCGGAACTGGCCAACGCCATGCGCGGTGAGCAACTGCAAACGGATTGCCCGGTGTGCAAGAAAAACAGCCACGAAGCCAATGCCGCATTTTGCTCCCGATGCGGTAATGCACTGTTTAAGAAAGTGGAATAAGCAAAGTTCGTTTTAATCTTTAAGCGACTATGCGCCCCCGGCTATAGTCGCTGGCAAATTGCCGCCCCCTCTTCTCCCGAACAACAAGGAATGAGCAGTGAAAAAAATCCTCAGCGCGTCTCTACTGGCCGCCGGCCTGGCCCTGGCCGGTGCCGTCCAAGCCGCACCGGTCACCCTGCTCAACGTCTCCTACGACGTGATGCGTGATTTCTACAAGGACTACAACGCGGCGTTCCAGAAGCACTGGGAAGCCGAGCACCCGAACGACAAACTCACCTTGCAGATGTCCTTCGGTGGGTCGAGCAAACAGGCGCGCTCGGTCATCGACGGCCTGCCGGCTGACGTGATCACCATGAACATGGCCACCGACATCAATGCCCTGGTCGACAACGGCCAACTGGTGCCCGACAACTGGGTCACCCGCCTGCCGAACAACAGCGCACCGTTTACCTCGGCCACGGTGTTTATCGTGCGCAAAGGCAACCCCAAGGCCCTGAAAGACTGGCCGGACCTGCTCAAAGATGGCGTGCAGGTGATCGTGCCCAACCCGAAAACCTCGGGTAACGGGCGCTATACCTATCTGTCGGCCTGGGGGTATGTGCTCAAGAACGGCGGCGACGAAAACAAGGCCAAGGCGTTTGTCGGCAAGCTGTTCAAACAAGCGCCGGTACTGGATACCGGTGGCCGCGCCGCCACCACCACGTTCATGACCAACCAGATCGGCGACGTGCTGGTGACCTTTGAGAACGAAGCGGAAATGATCGCCCGTGAATTCGGGCGTGATCAATTCGAAGTGATCTACCCGAGCGTCTCCGCCGAAGCCGAACCACCCGTGTCGGTGGTCGACAAGGTGGTCGAAAAGAAAGGCACCCGCACGGCCGCCGAGGACTACCTGAAATACCTGTGGTCGCCGCAAGGCCAGGAAATCGCCGCGAACAACTACCTGCGCCCGCGTGATCCGGCGGTACTGGCCAAGTACACCGACCGTTTCCCGAAGGTCGACTTCCTGTCGGTGGAAAAAACCTTTGGTGACTGGCGCACGGTGCAGAAGACCCACTTCAATGATGGTGGCGTGTTTGACCAGATCTACTCTGGTCAATAACCCTTTCAGATAAACCTGGTAAAAAATGTGGGAGGGGGCTTGCTCCCGATAGCGGTGTATCAGTCAACTCATTCATTGACTGACACTCTGCCATCGGGAGCAAGCCCCCTCCCACACTGGGTTTTGTGACTGGCTGTTACATGGGCGGCGTTACGCCGTCCTTGCCGGCTGAGATAGCCTGCGCGGTGATAGTCCCATCCGGCCCTTTCGCCGCAAACAGCACCACCTTCACCCCGGCCTTCAGCAGACTGCGATCCCCCGGCTCCAGGTTGACGATGGGCACACCCTCCGGCACTACAATCTTCTGCTCGCCACCCTTGTATTTGACGGTCAGGGTGCGCCCGTTGCTGACCACCAGATCACCGACGGTGCCGTTGGTCATGCTGCTGCCTTCCTTCAAGTCAAATGCACGATGCCCGTCGCCGGTGCCGGCCATGGCCGGTGGAAACACATGCACTTCGAGCGCCGTGAGGGTGCCGTCGGCATTCGGCATTGCGGCCGAGCCGATATAGCTGCCGGGCTTGATTTCATCGATCCTGGCCAGCGTAACGGCGCGCACCTGGGTGGCTTGGGTGAGGTTGACGGTGACCTCTTCACCGCTGTTGGCCTTGACCTGCAGCGCGTCACCGTCGACCGCCGTAATCTCGCCGCGAACCCCGACACGCGGAGCCTCGGCAGCGTGGGCCAAGCCCACGGCCATGGCGGCGGCGAGGGTCGAAGCCATGAGCATCTTGTTCAACGTGATCTTCATCGCAAGCGTTTCCTGTTTCAGCCTTTGTGCCTGAATGTATCATCACCCTTGGCGCAGAAAATTAACGATTCAGTCATCAATGCCGCGCATGAGTGATATCACTGCCAGCGGCCTACCCCGGCGGTGGTGTTGCCTTTAGGCTTGCGCCACTTTCCTACGCTTTTATGAGAACACCATGAACGCTACTTCCCACACTGCGAGCACGATGACCCGGAGCATGGTGATGCTGTTCGCGTTTTGCTGCGGCGCCATCGTTGCCAACATCTACTACGCACAACCGATCATCGAGCTGATTGCACCGGATATCGGCCTGACCCCGGCGATGGCCAGCCTGATCGTGTCCCTGACGCAGATCGGCTACGCCCTCGGCCTGTTCTTCCTCGTACCGCTGGGCGATCTGCTGGAAAACCGCAAGCTGATGATCACCACGACCGTCGTGGCCATCGCCAGCCTGCTGGGCGCAGCGTTTACCGAACAGCCGAACCTGTTCCTGCTGGTGTCGTTGCTGATCGGTTTCAGTTCGGTCTCGGTGCAGATCCTGATCCCGCTGGCCGCGCACCTGGCGCCCGCCGAGTCCCGTGGGCGTGTGGTCGGCAGTATCATGGGCGGCCTGTTGCTTGGTATCCTGCTGTCACGCCCGGTGTCCAGTGTGGTGGCCGACCATTTCGGCTGGCGAGCGATGTTCATGGCCGCCGCCGCGCTGATGGCGTTTATCAGCGTGGTGCTGCTGCTGACCATCCCCAAGCGCCAACCCGACCACAGTGCCAGTTATGCTCAGTTGTTGCGCTCCCTTGGCACCCTGGTGCGTGAGCAACCGCTGCTGCGCCAGCGCGCGTTCTATCAGGCCTGCCTGTTCGCCACCTTCAGCCTGTTCTGGACCGCCGCCCCATTGGAACTGGCGCGCAACCACGGCCTGAGCCAAAGCGAAATCGCGCTGTTTGCCCTGGTGGGCGCCCTGGGCGCTGTTGCCGCGCCCATCGCCGGTCGCCTGGCCGATGCCGGCCACACCCACCGCGCCTCGCTGCTGGCGATGTTGTTCGCGGCGCTGAGCTTCCTGCCGGCCTTCGTACACCCGCTGTACAGCGTCATCGGCCTGGCCGTCACCGGCGTGGTCCTGGACTTCTGCGTGCAGATGAACATGGTGCTCGGCCAACGCGCCATCTACGCCCTCGACGCCAAAAGCCGCAGCCGCCTCAACGCGCTGTACATGACCAGCATCTTCATCGGCGGCGCCTTCGGCTCGGCGATTGCCAGCAGTGTGTATGAACAGGGCGGTTGGTTGGGGGTGATGCTGGTAGGCAGTGCCTTCCCGCTGGTGGCGTTGTTGCGGTTCCTGAGTGCGGCGCGTCAAGTCACTCCGGTGGCTGCGTAAGTGCCCTAAGGAACATGGCTCGCAACCCCCTTGGCTGATTCACGGTGGCTGTGGACGTTCAGGCAGGACTGACGCTTACCTGAACCACGAGAAAATACGCCTCACCAATCTTGTGATGGGTGCCAACGCGGTATTGATAATTCGTCTGATCGTTCTTGTGTTGATAAGGGGCCGCCGAATGCGGCGTGGCTGGGGCGCAGGTTCTGGTTCTAGTTCTGGCTGGGGTTCAGACTCAGGTATCGGCTCTGGCTCCGGCTCCGGCGTTGGCGCCACTCTCGCAGGCGCGGGCGGCACCTCGGTTGGCGCCTGGCCACGCCAGATCACATCCGCCTGCTTGATTTGACCTTGGCTGGTGATCAGCAGGCTGGCGCGGCGGTCCCCTGTCGTATCCACCGACAATGTCGAACGACCTGTCTGCGCATCATAGCCAAGCACCGCGTCGCCAGGCCGGCCGCTGAATTGATCGGTGAAGTTCAGCCCCTTGAGGCGTGCCTCGTAGATCACTCCCGAAACATCGATCTTATCGATACCACTGGAGAAGTCTTGAATAAAGTCAGGTTTCTGTGGGGTCGAATCGCTGATGCGCTCATAAATGAACGTATCCGATCCGGCGCCCCCACGCAGCTTATCGCTGCCCCTGCCGCCTTTGAGGCGATTGTCGCCGTCGTTCCCCTTCAACGTATCGTCACCGTATCCGCCGATGGCATTTTCGATAACCACCCCTTTGGCAATGGAGACGTTTCCCCGCAGCCCACCCACATCCGAGAACGCCTCGGCATCGAGGTTGATGTTCTGGTTATGGGCAAACCCGGAAAAATCCAGCGTATCGTTGCCCGCGCCGTCCCAGACCGTGAAGACCGGCTTTTCAGTTGCACGCTTGAGGCTATAAACCTCACGACCGGCGTTGGAGTTGAAGCCATACGTGGTATCGGTATCTCGGGTCTTGGTGTTCTTTCCATAAAGCCTTTGAACCGCCGCAATATCATCCATCATGGGCGCACAGGGGCTTTGGTTGGCGAAGTTGTGCCCGGGTTGGTTGGTTTCCGCCCAGTAACTCATGACACTGCGCGCTTTGGTGTCCTGTTTGTAGGCCGCAGAACTGCTGTAGCTGTAGCCCAGGCCGTCGTAGTCGCCCGGATGGCTGAGCCCCAGGGTATGTCCCAGTTCATGGATCGCCAAACCCAGGAACGCACAGCCTATCGCCGGCTTACCCTCGCCGCCCCCGGTGCCTATATTCGCGGTGACCCGCGCTTGAGACTGGTTAGGCATATACGCGTGACCAGACCAGGAACCCGCCACGCCATTGACCGTGATATGGCCATCGGTGTTCGAGCCATTTTCAACAAAGTTGATGTTTGTAACATCCGCCCAGTATTGCAAGGCTTCCCTGATACGCACTTTCTGCGGCTCGCTAAAACTGCCAACCAGGTTAAAACCGACAACTATTTTGTTATCGCCGTTGCGATCGTAAAACTTGCAACCTTCGCGTGTTATATGTTTTTCCGCTTGATCCGTATTAAAGGAGCGCTGTGTACCGACCCACTTTAAACCATCAATTTTATTCGAGCACGGTGGTTCGGACGACAAAGAATCGGGGTGCGACAGGAAAGGATGTCTGAGAGGGATCTGCATGCCATAAATACTCTTGGGCGTTGAGCACAATCCATAAATGAGTTGTCGATGCTGACCAATCCGTCGCCAGCCCGATAAAAGTCCCATAGATAAAAAGCGCCAGCCACCCAGACTTTATTGCAAGTCCACTGCCTGAAAACCGCCGAACAACAAGCTGCCTTGACTGTTCTATTACAAACCGTCAACAAGCTGTTTTATAAAGAAAAAATACTTCGCAACAAGCGAGCAATCTATTGAGGTGAAAACATCAAGAAACCCACCCAAACACACCGGTAACGAGTGGAACACTCTCGTTACCCCTGTCTCACTTTCAACACGTCTGACGCCTACATTACGCAATGAACGCGGACGTCAGGCACATGCCGCGTCCCCGTGATCCAGGCAGCACAGCAGGCGCTCGACGGTATGCTCCAGGGGGCCGGAGTTATCCAGCACGAATAATCCCGCGCCATTGCCGGCAATCAGCTCGGCGGTGAACCGCGCGTTGCGCGCCAGGCGCTCTTCAATGTCCGCCAGCGACTCACGCCCGCGTGCAATCAGGCGTTCACGCAACACCGCTTGATCCACGGTCAGCAGCAACACCAACGAGGTCGGATAGCGCTCACGCGTCTGCGCCAGATGCGCTCGGGAGCCATTGACCAGCACATCCTCCCCCGCCGCCAGCCAGACGTCGATGTCCCTGGGGATACCATAAGACAGCCCATTGGCCTGCCAACTCAGGGCAAACGCCCCCTCGTCCTGCATCGCGGCAAACTGCTGCGGGCTCACGCCCTGCGCCGCCTCGCCCACCGCCTCCGCCGAACGCGTGATCACGCGGCGCACAATGCGGCAGCCGCGCTCAAGCAAACGTGGGCGTGCGGCCTCCAGCAGGCTGTCCTTGCCCGAACCCGACGGCCCGATGAGATAGATCAACCTGCCCGCCATCAAAACACCCTCTTCGCTTGTCGCCAGACTGGCCTGGTAGTCGCTGGAAAGTATACCCAGCAATCCCCCGGCCGCCAGGCCGGCGGCGGCCACATTACCCGAGTGCGATCCGCCGCGCACCCAGTTCGGTGCGCCCATCGGCATGATCATGTTCAGTGCTGATAGCCAAGTCGCTAGTACGCTTTTAGGGGGCGAATGCGAACCCGAAGAAACCCAAGCATTTTGTTCTGTATTGTTCGCTGCTTGTATCTATCAGACATGAAAAAATCCGGTGACCGCCGTTAGAGGCTACAGATAAATACGTTTCCCCTAAACTCGCGGCGTCTGTTGTCAGACTTGTGAATTTATAACAGCGATACAAGAAGAAACAAATACTCGATGGTCGCACCTCAATACAAATTATACAAAGCTCGTCACGTTCCAACATGGGAACGCTTTTCTTCTTATAACCGCCAGTCAATTAGGGATATGGAACATGGAGTTCGACGTAATTGCAGTAGACGCAGCCTCTCTGGCCCGCCTGCTTGGACTGAACGCTTGGCAATTCACAATGTGTAGAAGGAGCCGGTGATGTCTTTAGCGGCTGATGAAGTAAAACGACAAACCCAGTCTCGGCGGTGGTTGGCTCTAGCGATATTGATGCTACCGGTCTTGCTGGTGACCGTGGATAACACGGTCTTGGGCTTCGCACTGCCAAAAATCGCTGAGGCGTTACACCCTAGCGCCAGCCAGCAGTTATGGATGATTGATGCCTATTCACTGGTATTGGCAGGATTGCTCATTACCATGGGTAGCCTGGGTGATCGCAAAGGCCATCGAAAACTGCTGTTGATCGGGTCACTGGGGTTTACCGTCGTTTCAGTCATGACAGCTTACTCTCACACTGCCTCCCAACTGATCGTGGGACGTGCCTGTATGGGGATCTTCGGTGCCATGTTGATGCCTTCGACATTGGCGTTGATTCGGTCACTCTTCGAAGACCGGGAAGAGCGGCGCATGGCCGTGGCTATCTGGGCGACAACGTTGACGGTCGGTTCTGCGCTTGGACCTTTGGTTGGTGGCGTTCTGCTCGAGTTCTTTGCCTGGGGATCGATTTTTCTACTGGCGGTACCGGTGCTGGTGCCCTTATTAGTGCTCGGCCCCTGGCTGTTGCCTGAGTCGGAGCCCGATGCTTCCGGGCCTATGGACGCCATCAGTACTGTGCAATCCATCGTGGCACTCAGTGCTCTGGTGTACAGCATCAAGCATATCGCCAGCGATGGTCTGGATGTGTCCGCGCTGGTGGCCTTCGGCGTTGCAGTGGTTATCGGTTGGCAATTCGTACGCCGCCAATTGCACCTGTCGACGCCGTTGATGGACCTGGGCCTGTTTCGCAACAAGACGTTCAGCGGGTCGGTGACGATTAATCTGATGAGCTTGGCTTTCCTGATAGGTTTTGTATTTTTCTCCACTCAATTCCTGCAAATCGTTCTGCAAATGTCCCCCCTCAGCGCCAGTATCGCGCTGATTCCGGGTCAGATCATGGCAATTGCGGTGGGCATCCTGATAGTCCCGGTCGCGCAGCGAGTATCGGTCAATGTCCTGATTCCCATCCTGCTGGCCTTTACTGCCGGCGCATTTTTGTTGGTTGCAGGCCTGGGCAGTAGTTTGACGGTGATTGTGGCGGCGTTTGCATTGCTGAACATTGGCGTCGGTGCAATCGCTACTGTCTCCAACGACGTGATTCTGTCGGCCGTCCCACCCACCAAAGCCGGAGCAGCATCAGCCATCAGCGAAACCGCCTATGAAGTCGGGGTAGTGCTCGGCACCACCCTGCTCGGAGGCCTTGTCACCGCCTATTACCGCGGCACATTGCAATTACCCGACTTCCTGACGCCTATGCAGATGAGCCTGGCAAGCGAGACATTGGCAGGCGCTCATGCGGTATCAGCCACATTGGTGGGAGATCAGGCCAGTGAATTGATGAACAGTGCCACGCGGGCATTTGAGGGAGGTGCTCACCTGATGGCCTGGACCACCTTCAGTTTGGCGGTGCTGGCCATCGTCGTCGCTAGGTGTACGCTGAAGGCTCGTCAGACAGCGGCATAGAGTCGGAACCCGATGCTCCCTCCCACATTTGCCCTGCGGTGACAGGCAAAGTGGATTTCACCCCATGAAAAAGGCGACCCGAAGGTTAATGCCAGTCAGTTAGAGGGTGGATGTAGAACACATCATCTGTAGTGAGCGGGCTTGCCCCGCGCTGGGTGGCGCAGCCGCCCCAAACCCAGGCACCTCGGCCCTCCCGAAATACCGCGGCGTCTTTGTTGGGGCGGCGTTGCCACCCAGCGCGGGGCAAGCCCGCTCACTACAGAGTTTGGTTGCGACAGATTCTTTTAACTGACTGGCATTAGGCCCGAAGGTCGCCTTTTGTCATTGCGCGTACTGCTTGCTCAAGCCTGGCGGCACGCCGTGCACGTCGGTTTCTTCCCAGGGGCCGTTCGGGCTGATCGAACGACTCCAGCCGTTGCTCCAGCGGTAGTAGGTGCGCTGGCGATAGAAGGTGTCGGGCTGGTCGTCGAGCACGTAGACCTGCATCTTGCCGTCCCAGTGGCTGGCGGCGCCCGGTGGCGGAGCGAACGTCGGCGATTTGCTGGGCTGTGGTTTGGGAGCCGGAGTGACTGGGCCGGACGGCTTGGTGCTCGGTTGAGTCGATGGGCCTGACGGTGGGATGGTCGGGCCGGTGGGCGCTGGAGGGGGCCGATGGACCGCACAGGCGCTCAGGCCGAGTACCAGGCTGAGCAAGGTGATGCGTGCAAATGCGGTCATGGCGTTTCCTCGAATTACGGGTTCGGACTGTCGATGGTCAGTTGCTGCAGCGCAGTGGTGCTGCTGGCCAAGGGTTGGCTGCGGCCGATCCACTCACCGGCGGTGGCAACACCCGCCCGGGATATGCGCGCAACCAGTTGGACTTCGGGGAAGTTCGACAGTTTCAACTGCGGCATCATCGCGTCGGCGTCGCCCAGTTCGACGGTAATCGGCAGTTCCGCTACGGTGACGCGTTTGGCCGCCAAGGGCGCCGGCGGGCCGGAGACGGCGCGGGCGAAGATGAACACGCTGTCGGTAGGCAGGGCCTTGGCCTTCACCTCGGGCGACACATCCACACGCACTCTCATCACCGCCTTGGGTGCGACGGCGCTACCGCTTTCTTTCAGCTTTTCGGCAGCACGGTCAATCCCGCCTTGCAGCGCGGCGCGGGAGTTGTCTTGCGCCGGCAGTTGCGCCAGCAGGCGGCTCCAGTAGTCGATAGCCTCCTGATAACGCTGGCCTTCAAAGGCTGCGATACCCAACAGGCCCAGGCTGGTGACTTCCTTGGGATCTTGCTTCAACGCTTCGTCGGTCAGGGCTTGAACCTTGGGCGACCACTGTTTGTTGTCGGCAAAGTACTGCGCCTGCGCCCACTGGCCGAGCAGTTCCGGCTGGCGACCGGCCAGGGCCACGGTGCGCTCGAAGACTTTCGCGGCATCGGCGGAGCGATCCTGCGCCATGTAGGCGCGACCGAGGAAGTACAGACCTTCGGCCGAGTCCGGCTGAGCCGCCGCGGCGCGCTCCAGGCGCTGGGTCATGTCTTCCATGGACACCGGCGGCTGGGAGAATTCGCGGGTCAGTTCGACCTTGTCGCTGGCACCGAAGTGCAGGTAGAGGCTGATGCCCAGCACCGGGACCAGAAGCGCGGCGAGTAATGGCAGTGGCTTGCCCAGGCGCGACTCACGGGTTTTTTCCGCGCCTTCGGTGTCAGCCAGCAATTCACGGGCCGCCTCCGCACGGCCGGCATCGAGTTGCGCGGCATTGAGCACGCCTTCGGCCTGCTGCACTTGCAGTTCGGCAACACGCTCCTGGTACAACGCCACGTTCAACGCGGTGCGATCCTCCTCACGCTGGGCACGGCGGCCGCGCAACACAGGGATCAACAGGAAACTCAGGGCAATCAGAAGCAGCAAGCCGGCTGCGAGCCAGAAATCAATCATCAGTCTTGGTGTCCAGCAATTGGTCGAGACGTTTACGCTCTTCAGGCGACAGTGCGTCGCTGCCATCAATCGGCGCGGCGCGGCGACGGCGCACGATCACCGCCATGACGACCACACCGGCCAGCAACAGCCCGGCGGGGCCGAACCAGAGCAGTGCGGTCTTGCCGGTGAGGGCCGGTTTGTAACGCACAAAATCACCGTAGCGATCGACCATGAAGTCGATGATCTGCTGGTTGTCCTTGCCCTCTCCCAGCATGCGGAAAATTTCTTTACGCAGGTCGGCGGCGATCGGTGCATTGGAATCGGCGATGTCCTGGTTCTGGCACTTGGGGCAGCGCAGTTCCTTGGTCAGGTCGCGGAAACGCTCGCGCTCGGCATCATTGGCAAACTCGTAGGTATCGATGGCGGCATGGGCCACACCTGCCAGCCCGAGTGCCAGCACAGCGGCGGTCAACCAGCGCTTCATGGCTTGACCTCATCGACCAGGGCCTGGTACTTGGCGGCCAGTTGCTCACGCCACACGACTTCGTCGATCACGCCGACGTATTTGTCGCGGATCACGCCCTTGGCATCGATGAAGAAGGTTTCCGGCGCGCCATACACGCCGAGGTTGAGGCCGAGGTTGCCGTCTTCGTCGCGGATATCCAGCTGGTACGGGTTGTGGAACTCCGCCAGCCACTTCAAGGCCGCCGCATTGTCGTCCTTGTAGTTGATGCCGTAGATCACCACGCCCTTCTCGGCCAGCTTGTTCAGCACCGGGTGTTCAACGCGGCAGGAGATGCACCAGGTGCCCCACACATTGACCAGCGCCGGCTTGCCCAGCAGGTCAGCCTGGGTCAGGGTCTTGTCGCCCTGCACCGTCGGCAAGCTGAACGCCGGGAACGGCTTGCCGATCATCGCCGAGGGCAGCTCGGCCGGGTCCAGGTACAAGCCGCGATACAGGAACACCGCCACCACCAGAAATGCCGCCAGCGGCAACACCATCAACCAACGCTTCATACCGCCGCTCCCTGCAGGCCGAGGGCTTCACGCACCCGGCTCTTGACCTTGACCCGATAGCGCCGGTCCAGCGCGGCAAGCAAACCCCCGAACCCGGTGAGCAAACCGCCAAACCAGATCCAGCGCACAAACGGCTTCACATGCACGCGCACCGCCCAGGCACCCTCACCCAGGGGTTCACCCAGCGCCACATAGAGGTCGCGGGTGAAACCAGCGTCGATACCCGCTTCAGTCATCATCGAACTCTGCACGGTATACAAGCGTTTTTCCGGGTGCAGCACAGCCACTTCGCGGCCGTTGCGCACGACGCGCACGGTGCCTTTATCCGAGGTGAAGTTCGGGCCTTCGAAGTGCTTGGCGCCCTCGAAAATAAAGTGGTAACCGGCCAGGTCCATGGCCTCGCCCGGCGCCAGGCGCAGGTCGCGCTCGGCGCTGTTCTGGCTGGACAACACCACGCCCAGGGCGCACACGGCGATGCCGATGTGGGCGATCTGCATGCCCCAGTAGCTGCGGGTCAGCGTCGGCAAGCCCTTGATCAAACCTTTGTGGCGGGTCTTGT
>NZ_PYWX01000022.1 GCF_003031675.1 Pseudomonas palleroniana
AAGGTGGCGAGCACCGCCCAGTTGAAGTCGCCGTAGGCGATACCGGCGATCACCGCCAGGGCCACACTGCCCAGCAGCACCGGCATCAGCATGCCGGCCAGCCATTTGACGGGCGTGTCCTTCCAGCGCACCAGCACGCCAACCGCCATCACCACCATCAGCAGGCCCATCAACGGGATAAACAACGCATTGAAATACGGCGGGCCGACGGACAGCTTGGCGCCGCTCAAGGCATCCAGCACCAACGGGTACAGCGTGCCGAGCAGGATCATCGAGGCGGCCACCACCAACACCAGGTTATTGCCCAGCAGCAGGGTTTCGCGCGACCACAGGTTGAAACCCACCTGGCTCTTGACCACTGGCGCGCGCAGGGCGAACAGCGTGAGTGAACCACCGACCACGAACAGCAGGAAGATCAGGATGAATACGCCGCGCGCAGGGTCGGACGCAAACGCATGCACCGAAGTCAGCACGCCCGAACGCACGAGGAAAGTACCCAGCAGGCTGAGGGAAAATGCGGCGATCGCCAGCAGCACGGTCCAGCTTTTGAACACGCCGCGTTTTTCAGTGACGGCCAGGGAGTGAATCAGCGCAGTGCCCACCAGCCAGGGCATGAAGGAGGCGTTTTCCACCGGGTCCCAGAACCACCAGCCGCCCCAGCCGAGTTCGTAGTAGGCCCACCATGAACCGAGGGTGATGCCGATCCCGAGGAAAGCCCACGCCACAATGGTCCATGGCCGCGACCAGCGCGCCCAGGCAGCATCGAGGCGCCCGCCGAGCAAGGCGGCGATGGCAAATGCGAAGGCCACCGAGAAGCCGACATACCCCATATAGAGCATCGGCGGGTGCACGATCAGGCCGATGTCCTGCAGCAGTGGGTTGAGGTCGCGACCGTCCACCGGGATCTGCGGCAGGATGCGGCTGAACGGGTTGGAAGTCATGATCAGGAACAGCAGGAAACCCACGCTGATCATGCCCATCACCGCCAGCACGCGGGCCAGCATCACTTGCGGCAGTTGGCGCGAGAACACCGACACGGCGAACGTCCAGCCGCCGAGGATCAATGCCCACAGCAGCAGCGAACCTTCGTGGGCGCCCCATACGGCACTGAACTTGTAGTACCAGGGCAGAGCGCTGTTGGAGTTATTGGCCACATAGGCGACGGAAAAATCGTCGGTCATGAAGGCGTAGGTCAGGCAGCCAAACGCAAACACCAGGAAGGCAAACTGGCCCCAGGCGGCCGGCTGCGCCAGGCTCATCCACAGGCGATCGCCGCGCCAGGCACCGAGCAACGGCACCACGGCCTGCACGATGGCAAAGCACAGGGCGAGGATCATCGACAACTGGCCCAGCTCCGGAATAAACAGTGCGGACGTCATCACTTATCCCTCCTTGGCAGGCTGTGAATTAGCGCTTGGGGCGGATTGACCACTGTCTTTCAACGCTTTGGTCACTTCCGGCGGCATGTATTTCTCATCGTGCTTGGCCAGCACTTCATCGGCCACCACCACGCCGTCGGCGTTGAGTTTGCCCAGGGCGACAATGCCCTGGCCTTCGCGGAACAGGTCCGGAAGGATGCCGCGGTAGGTAATGGTCACGGCTTTGTTGAAGTCGGTGACCACGAAGGTCACGTCGAGGGAGTCGGCAGAGCGTTTCAGCGAGCCTTTTTCCACCATGCCGCCCGCGCGGATACGCGTGTCCTGCGGCGCTTCGCCATTGGCGATCTGGGTCGGGGTGTAGAACAGGTTGATGTTCTGCTGCAGGGCGCTCAAGGCCAGGGCCACGGCGATGCCGACGCCGGCCAGGATGGCAAGGATGATCAACAGACGTTTTCTACGCAGCGGATTCACTTATCGGTCTCCCGGCGCAGACGACGCGCCTCTTGTTGCAGGTAACGCTTGCGGGCCAGGACTGGCGCGGCAACGTTGAGGGCCAGCACCGCCAGGCAGATGCCGTAGGCCGTCCAGACATACAGGCCATGGTGGCCCATGGCGAGAAAATCACTGAAAGAAGCAAAGCTCATCCACGCGCTCCCAGGCAGGCTTGCACTTCGGCCTTGACCCAACTGGCGCGGGCCTCACGCTTGAGCACTTCAAGGCGCATGCGCATCAAGAGCACGGCACCGAAGAAACAGTAGAACCCCAGCACCATCAGCAGCAACGGTGCCCACATTTCCACGGGCATCGCCGGCTTTTCGGTGAGGGTGAACGTGGCGCCCTGGTGCAGGGTGTTCCACCACTCGACCGAGTACTTGATGATGGGGATGTTGATCACACCGACAATCGCCAGCACCGCACAGGCCTTGGCGGCGCTGTCACGATTGCTGATCGCATTGCCCAGCGCAATCAGACCGAAGTACAGGAACAGCAGGATCAACATGGACGTTAGTCGCGCATCCCACACCCACCACGAGCCCCAGGTCGGTTTGCCCCAGATCGCGCCCGTGACCAGCGCCACGGCGGTCATCCATGCGCCGATGGGCGCAGCACATTGCAGGGCGACGTCCGCCAGTTTCATCTTCCACACCAGGCCGACGATGCCGCACACCGCCAGCATCACGTAGCAGGACTGGGCCAGCATCGCAGCGGGTACATGGATATAGATGATGCGAAAGCTGTTGCCTTGCTGGTAGTCCGGCGGCGCGAAAGCCAGGCCCCAGACCAGGCCGACGCCGATCAGCAAGAGGGCGGCGATGCTCAACCACGGCAGCAGCTTGCCGCTGATGCCATAAAACCATTTGGGCGAGCCGAGCTTGTGAAACCAGGTCCAGTTCATTGCTGTTTCCATCACGGTGGCTTCCCGTCGTAGCGGGACGCTCAGGGTCTTTACTGGTCAAGGGTATGACGCGCTCGACCAGACCTCATTATTCGCCGACGCTGATCTTCAGGCCGGCGGCTATAGCAAAGGGTGTCAGGGTTACCGCCAGGGCGGTCAGGCTCCCCAGCCACAGAAGGTAACCGGTCGCCGGCATCCCCATGAGCGCGGCTTGCAGAGCGCCGCTGCCCAGGATCAACACCGGGATATACAAAGGCAGAATCAACAGGGCCAGCAACAGGCCACCCCGCTTCAAACCGACCGTCAACGCTGCGCCCACCGCCCCCAACAGGCTGAGCACCGGCGTACCGAGCAACAAGGATAGAAGCAATACCGGCAGGCACTCCACGGGCAGCCCGAGCATCATCGCCAGCAACGGGGAGAGCAAGACCAGCGCCAGGCCGGAAAAAACCCAGTGTGCCAGCACCTTCGCCAGTACCAGAAGTGGCAGGGGGTGCGACGAAAGGACCCACTGTTCCAGGGAACCGTCTTCGAAATCACTGCGAAACAGCCCGTCCAGCGAGAGCAGGACGGACAAAAGCGCAGCCACCCACACCAGGCCCGGAGACAAGGTTTGCAACAGTTTAGTCTCGGGGCCGACCGCCAGCGGAAACAAGGCAATCACGATGGCGAAGAACACCAGCGGGTTGGCCAGTTCGGCTGGGCGACGGCACAGCAGCCGGGCTTCACGCGCAACCAACAGGGCGAACACGCTCATAGCGACCACCGCCCCAAATCCAGCTCACGATAACCGGCCGGCAGGCGGGCCAGGGTGTGGTGTGTGGTCAGCACGACCAGACCGCCCTGCTCACAGTGCCGGGCCAGGTGCTCTTCGAGTTGGGTGACGCCCTGTTTGTCGAGGGCGGTGAAGGGTTCATCGAGAATCCACAATGGCGGGCCGGGCAGATATAAACGCGCCAGGGCCACGCGGCGCTGCTGGCCGGCAGACAGGGTGTGGCAAGGCACGTCTTCAAAACCCTTGAGGCCGACCGCCGCCAAGGCCTGCCAGATGGCGTCGCGGGAGGCCGGGTGATGCAGGGCACTGAGCCAGCTGAGGTTTTCTTCAGCGCTGAGCACATCCTTGATACCGGCGGCGTGGCCGATCCACACGAGGTTGCGCGCCAGCGTGCTGCGTTGTTCGTTGAGGGGCTTGCCGTTGAGACGGACCTCGCCGGCCGTCGGCTGCATCAAGCCGGCCAGCAGGCGCAGTAAACTGGTCTTGCCACTGCCGTTGGGGCCGCTGATTTGCACCATGTCGCCACCCGTCAGCCGCAGTTCGAGGTGTTCGAACAGCAGGCGCAGGTCGCGTTCACAGGCAAGCGCTACGGCTTCAAGAAGAGGGCTGGTCAAGAGATCGCGGGCCTTTACGGTTCAAGTCGGCGGTGCAGCGGCCGTTATAGAGAGATGCACAATAACGGCTTTGGCGACCGATTTTAGAGAGCTGGATCAAATAGTTGTGAGGTTTTTACCGCTCTCTTTGCAGACGGGCGGCATTATACATGTGATGCCCTACTCTAAAGAGGGCAATTTCCCCAGAGACGACGCGCACGATGACCGGTGAGATCAACCTTCCTCCGCTGCCTCCCACCCCGGCGCCAGGGCCTGCTGCACTGCCGGCGACCGGTGAGTTGCTCAAATTGCTGGAGCCGCAGGCGGGGCTGATCGACCCTGGAAAAACCGCAAACGCCGAAGTGCTCGCACTCAAACAAGGCGGTGACTCGTTTCAACTGCTGCTCAAGCTGACCCTGGATGGCGGGCGCCAGACGTTGGTGCAAGCCAGCAGTGCGCAGCCGCTGCCACTGGGCAGCAACGTGGCGGTTAGCCAAACGCCGACAGGCAACCTGACCCTCTCCCTGCAGCAAGCCATGAGCGCCAACGTCGCCGCCCTCACCCGCATCGACACCACGCAAATGCCCGAAGGCACGCTGTTGCAGGCCAAGGTGCTGACTACCCAGATGTTGCCCCAGGGCGCCACGCAGCCGGCAATCTATCGCTCGCTGGTGAGCGTGCTCAATAACGCCCTGGCAGGCACCACTCTCACGGTGGAGAGCCCGCAGCCGCTGCGGGTCGGCAGCTTGCTCAGCGCCGTGGTGCAGAATGCGCAAACCCTGAATTTCGTGCCCTTGAGCGGGCTCAAGGATCAACTAGCCATCGCGCAGCAACTCTCCACCCAGCAAAGCCGTCAGGGCTCGCTGGATGTGCTGTTCACCGCGTTGCAGAACCTGCCCGCCAGCAGCAGCACTTCCGCCGACCTGCGCGCCGCCGCCGACCGCTTGCTCGCGGCCCTGCCCGACCTGGCACAAGCCAGTAACCCCAAGGTGCTGGCGCAACTGGTGCAGAACAGCGGCGCCTTTCTCGAAGCCAAATTGTTGGCCGGGCAAAACCCGCAGATACCGCCGCTGGATATGAAGGGCGCGCTGCTGCGCCTGGTCGCCGACTTGCTGCCGGCCCTGCCCACCCCGACCAACCTGAACGCGGTGCTTGCCGCCAACACCCTTGCCCAGGTGCTGCCGAACTTCGTACGCAACCCGCTGAACACCCTTGGCCAGATCAGTGCCCGTCAAGCGCCCGCGGGCTTTCCGTTACCGGACCGGCTGATGCAGCGCCTGGAAGGTGAAGGCGACCTGGAAAACCTGCTGCGCCTGGCGGCTGCGGCGATCTCGCGGTTGCAGAGCCATCAGCTGTCGAGCCTGGAGCAGACCGGCACCACCGCCGATGGCCGCCTGCAAACCACCTGGCAGTTGGAGATCCCCCTGCGCACCCTGCAGGATATCGTGCCGCTGCAAGTCAAGTTCCAGCGTGAAGAGCCAACGCCGGACAAGGAGCAAACCGAACGCAAAGACAAAAAAGACCCCAAGCAGATGCTCTGGCGCGTCGAGCTGGCGTTCGACATGGAGCCGCTGGGGCCGTTGCAGGTCCAGGCCCAGCTTAGCCAGGGCAAACTGTCCAGCCAGTTGTGGGCGAGCCGGCCCTTCACCGCCAGCCTGATCGAAAGCCATTTGGGCAGCCTGCGCGAGCGTCTGGTGACCTCGGGGCTCAACGTCGGTGACCTGGATTGCCACCTCGGCACCCCGCCACGCGGGCCGCGAACCGGACTGGAACAACGCTGGGTGGATGAAACCGCATGAAGAACGCTAACCCGCCGCGCCAGGCGATTGCCCTCAAGTACGACGGCCAGCAGGCCCCGACGCTGACGGCCAAAGGCGATGACGCACTGGCTGAAGCGATCCTGAAATTGGCGCAGGAGAATGAAGTACCGATCTATGAAAACGCCGAGTTGGTAAAGCTGCTGGCGCGCATGGAACTGGGCGACAGTATTCCTGAGGAGCTGTACCGCACGGTGGCCGAAATCATTGCGTTTGCCTGGACGCTCAAGGGCAAGTTCCCGGTGGGCTACGACCCCCATGCGCAGCCGCCGGAACGAGACGTCACAGACCGTGGCGACGACTACTAACCCTTGTAGTGAGCGGGCTTGCCCCGCGCTGGGCGGCGCAGCCGCCCCAACAAGGCCGCCCCGGTGTTTCAGCAAGACCGAGGTGCCTGGGTTTAGGGCGGCTGCGCCACCCAGCGCGGGTGTAGAACCGTAGACATCGTTTACATCTGAAACCGGGGACATCGTTTACACATTTGAAGCTTGGACGCGAGTCATTCCCCGTCCAAGCCTCCCCAAGGGATAGTCACACAGGTAAAGATCCCAGGCATCATCTTCAGTCTCTTTCAGCCCTATTCGCTCTCCAGCTAGCGCTTCGCTAACAAATACCAGCTTGCCCTTCCACATTATCGAA
>NZ_PYWX01000023.1 GCF_003031675.1 Pseudomonas palleroniana
TAGATGGCACATACAGCTCTCCAGGACGTTTCATACCGAGTGCTTCATGAGGCCGCACGTAATTGAACTCATGCCTGAAGTGCTCCAGCAAAAGCTGCTGCTCTATCAAGTTTTTCCCTAACGGCAACTCAAGTTTCAAGCTACGGTGCATTCGCTCATGGCGACCATTCTGGGCGGGTCTTCCCGGCATCGTTCGTTCCGGATAGATACCTAATCGGATCCACCAAACTGCCAAGGTGGACATTCTTGCCAAGCCCGGAGAGGCGAAGGGAACACCGTTGTCAGTACGAATGACGTCCGGCATTCCATATTCCTGAAAAAGCCTCTCAAAGGCCTGTTTCACCGGCTTGGTCATGATCTTGGGATGGGCCCTGCACGCCAAAATCATACGGGAGGCGTGGTCTGTAACGGTCAAAGGGAAGCACATCTGTGCGTCGAGCATCTTGAATTGCCCTTTGTAGTCAGCGCACCACGTCTTATTGGGTTCGTTTGCTTCTCGCATGTCTCTGTGAGAGGTGCCGTGTCGGCGCTTGAAGCGCCGTTTACTGACTAGTCCG
>NZ_PYWX01000024.1 GCF_003031675.1 Pseudomonas palleroniana
TTCAAATGTGTAAACGATGTCCCCGGTTTCAGATGTAAACGATGTCTACGGTTCTACACCCGCGCTGGGTGGCGCAGCCGCCCCAACAAAGACGCCGCGGTATTTCAGGAGGACCGAGGTGCCTGAGTTTGGGGCGGCTGCGCCACCCAGCGCGGGGCAAGCCCGCTCACTACAGATGATGTGTTCTACAGCCCCACCCTTTAACTGACTGGTATTAGGGCAAGCCCCGACCCACACTATTTGATCGTGTTTGTTCAGGACATCGGCGGCAGGCCATAGGCGGCGAGATCGAAGTCTGCAAGTTTGCGAATGATCTGGTCAGCATGCTGGTACTTGCTGTCAGCCATGGCTTCATCCGGCACGGCGATGGCGGTCATATGTGCGGCTTTCGCGGCGGTAACGCCGAACGGCGAATCTTCGAAGACCAGGCAATCCTCGGGCGCGACGCCCAGGCGGCGGGCGGCGGTGAGGAAGATGTCGGGAGCCGGTTTGGCGGCGCCGACTTCCGGGTCATCGGCCGTGACGATGGTGTCGAACAGAGCAAACCACTCGCGGTGCAGCGTGGTCTTGTGGCCAAACGAATTGCGCGACGAACTGGTGCCCACGGCAATCGGAATATGGTGTGCTTTCAAATGCCGCACCAGCGCTTCGGCACCGGGCATGCCCAAAGCCTTGGGGAAACGCTCGCTCATCAGCGGTTCGCGGATGGTCAGGAACTGCGCCGGTGTGATCGGCAGGTCCAGCGCTTTGACCACATAATCGGCCAGGTCCTGGGCACCGCGGCCAATGATGTGCTGCTTGATACCCCAGTCATAGGTTCGGCCGTAGCGTTCGGCGATGATCTGCGTCACTTCGGTGTAGATGCCCTCAGTGTCCAGCAACAACCCGTCCATATCGAATATCACGGCCTTGATCGGACCGACAGCGCTAAGCGGTGCATTCATCACAACAGAACCTGGAGGAAGGACTAAAAGGATTCAGCACAATAACGGCCACGCTTGTCGGCAGGCAACCCTTTGCCATGACCGCCCGCACTGCAACGGCGCAGGGAACGGCAGTGGAGTTGTTCAACCTCGCGGTGTAGATGCGCTTGATCAGGCGGGCTCAGACAGGCAGCCCAAACCGTCCAATGTGGCCTCCACCGCCTGGTCCAGCGGCGTATGAGGTTCCCTGCCCAACACCGCGACCAGGCGTTCGTTGCCCATGCGCAATGGGATGCGCCAGAGGTAACGCATCTCCTGCATCTCACGGAACGTGACGACAAAGGGCGCCGCCAACCTCAACAGCCACCAAGGGAACCGGCCTACGCGAGGTTGCTGACCCGTCCTGCGCAAAACCACGCGCTGGATGGCCTCGCTCATCTGTGTGCCATCGGCATCGACGAAACCCTCCATGTGAAAACGGGCGAACGCCGCAAGGGTGGCACGGCGCTCAAGCAACTCGAGCATCGTGCGCGCCACATCCGGCAAATAGGCCCACTGATGCAGCACGCCACGCGCGCCCGGATAACTCACTTTGGCGACCGGTTTTCCAGGCTTGATCAGCCCCATGGAAAACCAGTTATTGGACGCACGGGCGCCGAAAAAATCCCCGGCGCGTACGATCAAGACCCGCGCGCCCTGGCGGGAGGCGTCGAGCAAGCGTTGCTCCAGTTGCACACGGATCGCCCCTTTGCGCGTCTGCGGGTGCTGGGGCGAATCCTCATGCGGCAGCGCAAACGCATCCGGCCCGAAGTTATACACCGTGCCCGGCAACACGATAGTCGCGCCCTCGGCAACCGCCGCCGCAATGGTGTTGTCGATCATCGGCAGTACCAGCCCGGCCCAGTTGCGATAGCCCGGCGGGTTGACCGCATGGACGATCACTTCGCAACCACGCGCTGCCGCCAGTACTTGCTGCCGATCGAGTGCGTCGCCCTTGAGCCAGGTGAGGCCAGGGTTTCGCCGGCGCGCTTTGTCGACATCCCGGGTCAACGCCAGCACGTCCCAACCCGCCGCTGCCAGTTGCTGCGCGACCTCGCCACCAATGCCACCGGTTGCACCCAATACCAGAACCTTGCTCATCACACTCTCCCACGTTGGTTGGTGAGCGCATTCTGTTCCGGACCCGGCTATAGAGGAATTGCCTAAGACCCACCAGTCGCTATACATTTATGCATGGCATCGAATATTGGTTGGGAGCTTTACCGGTCGTTCCTGGGTGTACTCAAGGAAGGATCGTTGTCGGGAGCCGCGCGGCTGCTCGGCATCACGCAGCCTACGGTGGGCCGGCATATCGCTGCGCTGGAAACGGCGTTGGACGTGGTGCTGTTCACACGTTCACCGACAGGGCTGCTGCCGACGGCGGTGGCGCATACCTTGCGCGCCCACGCTGAAACCATGGAACGCACCGCCGCCGCCCTCGAGCGCGCCGCCTCCTCCCACGGTGACGAGGTGCGCGGTGTGGTGCGGGTTTCCGCGAGTGAAGTCGTCGGCGTGGAATTGCTGCCACCGATCATCACTCAATTACGCCGTGAGCATCCGCACCTGCGGGTCGAACTGGTGCTGACCAACCGCCTCAGCGATCTTTTGCAACTGGAAGCCGACATCGCCGTGCGCATGGTCCGGCCCAGCCAGGAACAACTGCTGGCGCGGCGCGTGGGCCTGATCGAAGTCGGCCTGCACGCCCGTGATGATTACCTGCAACAACGGGGCGTGCCCCTGCACATGCAAGACTTGGCCAACCATTCGGTGATCGGCTTCGACCAGGAAAACGCCTTCATCCGCAGCCTGGCCATCAAGGGCTTCGAACGCAGCGCCTTCGCCCTCTGCAGCGACAGCGACCTGGCACAACTGGCACTGATCCGCGCCGGTGCCGGCATCGGTGGCTGCCAAGTGCAACTGGCCAAGCGCGACCCACGCCTGCAGCGAGTGCTGCCGCAGTTTTTCGCGCTCAAACTGGACACCTGGGTGACCATGCACGAGGACCTGCGCAACAGCCCACGCTGTCGGGTGATGTTTGATGCATTGGTGGCCGGTTTGCAGCGTTACGTACAGCTTTGAGACAGCTTCACTGGTAAAGAATCAGGCTTCCCAGATTCCGTGTGCAGAAGCCCCCATGTCCGAAGCCTTCGAAGTCCCCAGCCCCCACGAAAAACACATCGAACACACCACCGAACATGCCCACGGCCGCGGTGACAATTTCGCCAGCCGCATTGCCGTGATGACCGCGCTGATGGCCACCCTCGGCGCCATGCTCAGCTACCAGGCCGGCTCCACCGAAAGCGAAGCGGCAATGGACAAGAACAACGCCGCCATCATCAAGACCGAAGCCGCCAACCAGTGGAATTACTACCAGGCCAAATCCAGCCGGCAAAACCTCGCCGAACTCGCCGCACACATCCCCGGCGTCGATGCGGCGCACTACAACGACGAAGTGCAGCGCTACAAAAGCCAGAAGGAAGAAGTGCGCAAACAAGCCGAAAAACTGGAGGCCACCTCCCGAGAGTGGGATCAGAAATCCGAAGAGGCACTGCACCAGCATCACCGCTGGGCTCAGGCGATGACGGCGATTCAGATCGCGATTTCGTTGGCGGCGATTACCTTGCTCACGCGGCGTGAATGGCTGAAGCGCATGTCCTATGCAGCGGCGGGTGTGGCGGTGGTGCTGGGCAGCCTGGCGTGGCTGCATATCTGACGCCAAGCACGTCCCGGTGCGCGGGTATCCGCGCCTGTCAGCCTGGGCGTAAGTGCGGGTATGAAAGTGAAACCTTTGGCTGGCGGATTTCAATCTGCCAGCTGAGCGATTAGAGTGTCGCGCCCCGGGAAATTGGATCCCGGGATTGAGTTCATGGAGTTATTCAGTGAAGTACGTCAGTAAAGTGGTTGCAGCAGCAGTTCTGGGTTTCACCCTTGCAGGTTGCACCGGTACCGCGATCAAATCCCCGCATTACGACAGCAGCCAATACACCGTTTTGGGTCACAGTGAAGCCAGCGCCACCGGCATCATGCTGTTCGGCTTGATCCCGATCGGCCAGAACAGCCGTTTCGTGCGCGCGCAGGACGCTGCCATCAAGGCCAAAGGCGGCGATGCGCTGATCAACACCCAAGTGCAAGAAAACTGGTTCTGGGCCTGGGTGCTCAGCGGTTACACCACCAAGATCTCGGGTGATGTGGTCAAGTTGAAAACTGCGCAATAAATGATTGTGAAATAGTCAAAATCGCCAGGGCTCAGGCCCGCGCGCGACGTATCATGGGCCATACCTTCGAGGATGGCCCATGAACCTCAGTATCCTTTACGCCCTCGCGGCCGCCGCCCTGTTCGGCGCCAGCACCCCACTTGCCAAAAGCCTGGGCCTTGGCCTCTCGCCCATACTCCTCGCCGGCCTGCTCTACCTTGGCAGCGGTATCGGTCTGGCCGGTGTGCGCTGCATACGTGATCGCGGCTGGAAACCTAGCGGATTGGCCCCCTCGGAATGGCCCTGGCTGCTCGGCGCCATCGTCTTCGGCGGCATCCTCGGGCCTGTTGCCCTGATGTTCGGCCTGACCCGCACCGCCGGGGCCACGGCTTCATTGATGCTCAACCTCGAGTCGGTGCTGACCGCGGTTATCGCCTGGCTGGTGTTCAGGGAAAACGCCGACCGCCGTATCGTCCTAGGCATGTTCGCCATTGTGCTGGGCGGCGTGGTGCTGTCCTGGTCCGACGGCGGCGCTACCAGCCAGGACTGGACGGGACCGTTTGCCGTTGCGCTGGCCTGCCTGTGCTGGGGGATCGACAACAACCTGACGCGCAAGGTATCCGCGTCTGACGCCCTGTTTATTGCAGGCGCCAAGGGCTTGATTGCCGGGTGGGTGAATTGCAGCTTGGCGCTTTATCTCGGCGCGCAGCTCCCGAGCGCCGTACAAATTGCCCCCGTGTTGCTGGTCGGGTTTCTTGGCTATGGCATCAGCCTGGTCCTGTTCGTACTGGCACTCCGCGGGCTGGGCAGTGCCCGCACCGGCGCCTACTTTTCGACAGCGCCCTTCCTCGGGGCTGCGGTTGCCTTATGGGTGATGGACGAGTCGGTCACCGCCGCGTTCTGGATCGCGTCGGCGTTGATGGCTATCGGCGTGTGGCTGCACCTGACAGAGCGGCATGCCCACGAGCATCTGCATGAAGCAACGGAACACGGGCATCGCCACGTGCATGATGAGCATCACCAGCATGAGCATGACTTTGAATGGGACCCGGCGGTGCCGCATAGCCACGTGCATGTGCACAGTGCGATGAAGCATAGCCATGCGCATTTTCCGGACGTGCATCATCGGCATAGGCATTGAGGGGTGGCGTTTTCAGGGAATGTTTCTAGGCCGCTCAGCGCGGCCCTAAAAGCAGCGTTCGTTCAAGCGTGGTCGCCGTTGTGAGCTTTACGCTCGTACTCCCAGCCTTTGCACGCCAATCGCCTCTGGAAATACTGCTAGACGCCGCGACCTATCGACTTCGCGCCGTGACCCAGGTCCTTGAGAATCTCGCACTCTGCTGCGAAATAAGCAGTGATGCCGTCGTGCTCAGTGACTTTGCCCTGCTCTGCTCAATTCCACTACGCGATGGTTGCGATCTGCTGGATGTCATTGGGCGTCGGCTGGACATGCCGTGTACGTGATCTAGAACGGGAAATTTCCAAGCCCAGAAAGCACAAAACCCCTGGTTTCTTTCGAAACCAGGGGTTTTGCTTATATCGAATTTGGCGGTGAAGGAGAGATTCGAAACTACCCGCAACCACACTATCAAAAGGTAAGTGTCCGGATTTAAAGGGCTGCAGAGGCGATGGCACCTCAAAAAATCGTCATTCTCAGTCCCATGGCGGTCCCATGAGTTTTGCACCAACTTAGTGCGCGCAGGGTTGAGAGGGGGTAAAAACGGCATCTCGACCGGTTTAGGTTGAGGCACGGGAAAAAGGTAATATTGGTAATACGCTCAAAAAATCATAATAAAACCCTTTAATTTCAATAGCTTGAAGGATATTTAGAAAGGTAATAATTTGGTAATTTATAGGTTAGGTCATTACCTTTTTATCAAGTAATTCCTGGTGCTCTTCATCCCCAGCAAAACCGGGCACTTGGCCGAATATTACCTTTGTCATTACCAAATATTACCCCTTCAGGTAATGCGCTCAGCCCAAGGAATACTAGGGCTACAGCGAAGTTAATACCCTTCCTAACCAAAATTACCTTTTTCCCGGCCCTGGTTCCAAAATAGCCATCCGTTGGGCAAGTCTTCCCGCTGAGGTCTAGTCTGTGGGCCTACGACTGGAGACTCATATGGAACATGAATATTCGCTCTCAGATGTGCTTGAGAGAATGTATGAAAATCAGCTGGCCCTTGAAGCAGCCTTGATGGAGCTGACGCTCAGCGTCGAAGAACAAGGCTCAATAGAGGCAGGTAAAAATGTGCGTGGTGCCTTGGAGACGATTGGTGCGAACGCAGGCCATATCAAGCAAGGGTTGGCCCGTCTCAAGCGTCAAGAAGCCAAATAGACCCGAGACAGGTTTTGAAATGCCCTTCTTTCGCTGAAGCCCATACGTCTTGCGGCCTATAGCAGCTTTCCGTCCAAACCGAGGGCCATCATGAAAGGTGAAGAAATAGATCTATCACGTCTTGGAAAATGCCCGTATCCCTGGATTTTTTCCTTTTTCGATCAATGAATCCGGGGAAGCTTTCTCCCCTCCCCCGGAATGATCGCTTCTCACAAATTTGGAAGCACACTGCATTTTTTCGCAAAACTTTGCATTTCGTGAAATCGCCATTCACACCGGCGAGCCCTTAGCGGGCCTGGTCTGTCGAGGCGATTGCACCTCCCTTGACCTTTGCACAAAAAACACAGGTAAAGCCCGTCGGCGGGAGGGGGATAAGTGCTTTTTCTTCGTTTTTTTTCTCACAGAACTGATTTTAGGATATCCGCCCTACTCGCACTTCGTCGGATCACCGACAACCCAGTCACAGGTCGAAATATACTGTCTGCATATACAGTATCTAGGTAGGCAGAGGTGAGGCAATGACGGGCGCAAGTGACTTCACACCGTGGGGAGTGATCGCCTCCTGGCATCAGTTGCTACGTGATGAGGTGGCGTTGCTGCGCCAACCAGGGGAGCACTATAAAAAGCTACTTGATGGGGCGCACGCATTGCATAGGGCGGAGCTGATTGATCGTGATGTTCTGGCTGATCTCCTTGAGCAAGCGGATGGGGCACTGGCATACGCCGTCGAAGCGCTCCTGGATGAACCAAACGGCCCAAGCGGGGACTTCTCATGCACATGCTGATCACCCCCATGCGCTGCAAGGGTTTAGCTTTGGAATCGCAAGAGAGAAGGCGTTATCCAGCGATCCGGGGGGACGTCCTTGTTACACCTGAAAAGAGCGACGAACTGGGGCGAAGCTCAAATGTAGCGAGGATCAATAGAGGATGGCCGAAGGAGCATGAACCTCTGCCCCGATTGCTGGACGCTACCTTATCAGGCATGGCGCCGACGGGATTTGTTTTGAGCGGGATAGAGTACGTCGACGGATGTGCTTACGCACAGTCGTGGTGGTGTAGGTTGGAATAAAACATGTTCCCGTAGAAGGTGTGGTATATACAGTGAAACGATTGTGTGAACCACGTCTTAATGGAATTTTGAAATGGACAAACAACAAAAATGTGTTTACTGCGGTAACTTTGGCCCATTCTCCGAAGAGCATGTATTTCCTGCTGGCATGGGCGGCGATGACAAAAACTATACTCTTATCGATTTAGTATGCGCTAATTGCAATACAAAGTTTTTTTCAAAGCTTGAACTATCACTTATGCGAAGATCACCAACAGCACTTGGTAGAGCATTTATGCAGTCAAGATCAAGAGAGCGAGGTGGACGTACTACCAAACCAACGATTGAAACCAGAAATCGCTACGTTATAGATAAATCCGGAAGACTACTTGAATCTGAAGAAGATAATCATGGAGTAGAAACCATATTGGCCCAGTGCCATATTGAAGGCGAAAAAATATACTATACAGCCCAAGACTCACCGCATCTTCAGAAATTTTATAACGATCTTGAGAGCTTGCTCAATAAGACCACAATTAATATCATCAAAAAAAATGACTCTACTTCTTTTGAGGTTATTGTGTATGAGTGGACGGAAGACAAGTACGAGTTTCTAAAACAGGAGAACTTGGTCAGGCCTCCTGCTACGGGAATATGGATAGATTCCCCGTCAGAAAAAACTCTCAATTTTATGCCTCGATTTTTTCAGAAACTCAAGGGGCAGCTCGTCCTAAAAACGGAAAATGAAGAAAGCCACACTGCTCTTTTAAGAAGCATGCGAAGAACTGTTCCGTCCATTCGACATAAGCTTGCTGATGCCCAAAATAACACCATAAACAACCCATTAGTGCATGTTGAGATGGTTGTGGATATGGCAGAAACCGAGCGAGCGATAGCTAAAATCGGCTTCAATTTCTTCATCCATACATTCGGTGAAGATGCAGCAAGACAAGTGGAATACGATAGTATTAAAGCCTCAATATTGACTGGCGTTCCAGAGTTGCCATATTCTTCGCTTGGCGAAGATTCCAAAGAAGTAATTTCGGACCTGTTCGGTAAGCCTCCAGAGAAATGTCACTGTGTGATGTTGATAGCCGCTCCTTCGGGGCATCACACTAGAGATATCTACTTTTACGCAAAGCTTTACGGGACAGGCGTGCACCAAGTGCTGATATCAAAAAATTCTGAATTTGGCGAGCTGCGAGATCCTATTTACTTCATAATAAATTATGAGACCAACAAAATAGAAAAGCTTTCGATGCTGGAGTACCAGCTAAAGCATGGCACATTGATCGATAGTTTTAATGTAAAGTTGGGGCGACCAACGGCTGACTACCTCCCCAAAGCTAGATAAACTTCGCGACGTGTCTAATACCCGAAACGAAAAACTTTTCACAAAGCCGTCGAGTGGCGGCTTTAGAAGACCTTTAGTTTCACAGGGTGACTTGCTTCAACTTCGCCGCCATTTTCTCTACCTCTACTCCCGAACTGGTAAAAGCGCCCGAGTTACTCGGAACGGGCGTTGGCCCGTGAACATGCTCAGCTAATTGCACGTTCATCCGTTGCACCAGGTCGAGCAAATCACAAAGCACCTGCAGCACGTTTACGCCTTCGGACCCCAACCAGGTCTTAGGCGCCACCAGCCGCTGGCTGACCTCTGCCACACTCCTACGCAGTCCCTGAATCCTTTCCTCCATATCGCCCCCCACCGTGGCGTTGTACTTCTGCCCCACCACCAGGTTCAAGTCGCGCCCGGTCGCTTGGTGCAGATCATCCACCGCCGCCAGGCTGGCAGATCCGCCCGACAGTAGCTTGAGCGCGCCCAGGGCCTCGATCGTCTTGATCCCGCCCACTGACTCGGTTGAATGATCGTCCACCGTCCTGGTGTGGCTCTGGAACCGTTCGGTGTTGCCCATCGCCTCCACTTCCCGCTCGATCGCCTTGTCGCGGATCTTGCCGTCAGTCTGGCGCAGCCAATTGCCATCGGCGTCTACACGCTGCTGACAGGCTTCGCTGTGCTGCCAAACCTGATCACCTTTAGGCACGCTGGGCATGCTCAGACCGTGGGGCAGAATGGTTTGGATATACGGCTTGTGCGGCAGGCCGTAGGCAAAGCCCACCACCACTTGGGTGCCTTCCTCGGGGAACGCATAGATGCCCATTTCCTCGCCACCGGTGGGCAGCGGCAAAGGCACACCGGCCAGGATCGGCAGCGTGGTATCTGGCTCGCCGTCAGGCCCCATCACCTCAATGTCGACCGCATAGCGCGGCCGGAAGTCATCACAGATGCCGGCGCCGACCGGGGCGTCGGCCACGGCCACAACCCGGGCAAAGCGTGGCAGGTGATAACCGCCGGTGAGTTCAGGGAATTGTCGTTCTACGCTGCGGCGGATTGCGTCGTCCATCGGATGGCCATCTGGTTGTCGATGAGCGCCACACTGGTGATGCGCTCGCCGTGGTTGATTGTTGCACCTGGTCGCAGCCCGGGAAGGGCCGCAATCATTGCGCTCTGGTTGCCCTGGTAGTCGTCAAACAGCTCCACCGGCAGCTGCAGCGGCGAGCGAACGCCAAAAAAGCTGTCGGCCCAACTGCCCACGAATACCTCGCCGTCACCCTGCTGCTGCCAGATGAAGTCGGGGATGTTGAAAACCCGGGCTAGGCTGTCCATGGCTTGGTAGCCAGCGGCCAGGCTGTAGAAGAACGGCGCCTTAACGCCGGCGTAGGGCCGGTCCGGGACACGAAAGCGCAACCCGGTGTGCTGACTGATCTCGACCAGGACCGCACGCAGGTCGACGTGGCGCAGGTTCAGCGGTAACGGGTTGGCCAGAATCGCGGCCAGCTCGCGGCAGAACAGCACCTGTTGGGTGCTGCTGGCAGTGGTGGAGCGCTCGACGTAGCCAATGAAGTGGCGCTGCAGCGTGTTGCCGTTGTAACCGATATCGAGCGTGACCAGCCCCTTGACCGGCTTTGTGGCCTGAATGGTGAATGTCGCCCGGCCTGGACTTTTCGCATCCAGCCGCACTTCGTTTTTGACCAAGACGTAGGGCTGGCCGTTGATGGCCAATTCCTTATGCAGCTTCATTGCTTGTCACTCCCACCCAACCAGGTGTCGACCTTTTTCAAGGTCGCTTCAAAACCGGTCAGTTCTTCGGGCCCACCAGGTGAGTCGCTGCCGGCGCCGCCGACCGCACCGACCGCACCGACCGCGCCGCCTGGGCCCGACTGCGCGGTGACCGCGTTGCCCGATCGCCGGCCCTCGACTTTCTCAGGGTTCGACAGTTTTTCAGTCAGGGTGAACTGGATCAGCCAGCCGCGCAGATTGTCGTCTTCCCGGGCGCTGACGCCTTCGGTGAACGTCACCTGGCGCATGCCGAACGCGGCGGCGGTGTCATTGACGATTCGGTAGGTTCTGAGCTGGCCACCGCCTTCGGTGGCTTCCACCAGGCGCATCAGGTCGCGCAGTTGCACCTGGTCAACGAAAGGAATCATCAGGCTGACGGTCAGGGTCTTCGGCTTAAAGCCCTTGTGCCCCTTGTCGGTGTTGCTGGTCTGGCCTGATAAGTCGTCGCTCTCAATGCGCAGATTGCCGGTGACCTTGATGTTTTTCCCGCGTACCTCTTGCCCATCCAGTAACAGCGTCATAGGCCCACCAGCTCGCGAACAAAGCTCAATCCCTGCTTAGATCCCACCAGCAGCGCGCCGGCGCACAGCACCCATTCATGCCCCGGGGGATCGCCGGCCAACAACGCCTTGCGTAGCTCCGTGGCATTACCAGGGCCTATCAAACGGGCGCGCATGCTGCTATCGGGGTTGCCATCAGCCAGCAGGGCTTTGAGGTCGGCCAGTTGCTGATCACGACCCTCTTGTTGAGCGGCTTTGCGGGTAGCAAGGGCGGCAAGGTCAGCCATGGGCGAGCTGTCGGCGGCGTAGCTCTCCAGGACGGCGAGTTGGCCGGCCATGGATTGCTGCGCCGCCTTGACCACCGTGCAGCGCTCCAAGGGCAGCGACTGCCAACGCGGCAAGGTGCCGGCGGCGGGGATCTCCCATTTTTCTGTCTCCAGCTTGGACAGGTGCCGCGCGCGCCGTTCGGCTCGCACCAGGTCGGGCATGGGCAACAAGGCGTTGAACCGTGCCAGGCTCGCGGCCAACTGATCGAAGCGCGTGGACAGGAACATCAGACACAGCGCGAACTGGGGACCGACTGGCCGGCCGGTGTCGCTCACGTCCACCAGTTTGCCGGCCAGCTGCTGCAGCAAGTTCGGTGCAGACAGGAAGCGTTGGTAGCCACGTCCCTGGCCAATGCCACTTTGAAACGGCGTCACCACCAAGCATGCAGGGGCTTCTCCCATCTGATCAGTCAGTGCTGCACGGCCTGCAGCGATCACTCCCTGGGCAGCGTCACCCACGGGCCCGGGACTGGTGGTGGTTTTGCCATTGAGGTCTGCCAGGCGTTTCGCGGTGCTGGCCAGCTCGCCGCTGGCCATCCCTTGGGCCGCTGACAGTTGCCCCATCCATTCGGTGGCTTGGGCAGGCCAGCGCATTGTCACCGGTGACCAGGTCATGTCAGGCATTCGGTAGCACCAGAACAGGCAGTTCGGCCACCAGATCAGAGCTGCTCGGTGTTTTGCGCTTACCCTGCTCGATCGCCGTCAACTGGTCGTAGCAATAGGACCAGCACAACGAGCGCCACGTACGAAACGCTACCCCGTCAGCCTGGAATTTTGGCACTGCAGGTTCATCTGCGTAGCTGATCGCGTCCTTGACGTCGGAGTAACCGGCCTTCTTGGCTGTTTGGTCCAGGAACAGCTGTACGCTGGTTACGTGTCCCGCTCTGACCTGCTCCCAGGTCAGAGGTGGCGGGTCCAGAGCCACGGGGCAGCCTTTCACCGCCTGAATAACTTTACCCAACGCTTGAGCGGCGAACAGCTCCTGGTAGTCGCCCATCGTAATTTCCAGCAGCTCGCCGGCAGGCGGGAGGTTGCACGCAGGATTGGGGATTTCTACCAGGGGCGGCGTGGCCTTTGGGTCTTTAACCTTGATGGTCGGCGCCTTTTCAGTCGAGCCCTCGGGCGCCATCCAGTTGGGGTCAGGAATGCTGATCGTGGGGTGTTTCCACTTTGGGTCAGCTACCAGCAAGGTGCGCTCGCCATGGGCGCGGGTGTCGTAGAAGCCAGCGGTAGGTGCATGAAAATAGAGAGTCATAATTAGTAGCCGGTGGCCTCCCAATAAATTTCATCTGGCGAATTGAATGGGCCAGAAATCACGGAAAACTGGGTGTTGCTGACGATCAGGGTGTTGGTACCGGTCAACACGTCGTCGTAGAAGACGCTGGTCCGAGACGCTACGAGAGACACACAGCGGTTGGGAAAAGCGATCGGAAAACTACGATGTGTCACCTTGTCCGAAGCCCCAAGGGTTAAGCCCCACTGGCGAATCAGCCCGGTCTGTGCGCACTTCCACCAACCGTTTGGGCTCAGGGAGGCGGTGTTTTTCAAGACAGCACCTGGCACATCGGCGGTCGCTTGGGGCAAATTGGTAAGCCGGCTTCCATCACCGCTGTAGGTGCCGACGATATTCAGGTTTCCACCCTCGCTGATGGTCAGCGCGTTGTTGGTATTTCCTACATGAAACACAACGTTGGCAGGCGTGTTTGAACCGCCGCCGGACCAAACGTCCATGGATGCCAGATGACGTTCGGCCCAGTTGGTAGCCTTCCAAATCAAATATGCGCTGCCATTGTTGGTGCTATTGATTTGCATAGCGGGCTCTCGGGCACGCCAGTCAACGAACCCGCCGGCCATTGAGGGAAAGTCATAGGTAACCGTTCCCGTCAAAAGCCCGCCACTGAGCGGTAATTTTGAGTTGTCAGCGATCGCGATGTTGGCGGTCCCATCGAACGCTACGCCGTTGATGAGACGAGGCGATGCCAGCTTTGTCGCTGTGGCGGCATTGCCCGACACAGCAATGTCATAGGTGCCACTCAAACGAGCCTTGGGCAGCGTGCCGAGTGTCAGCGCGTTGGCATTCAAGCCCGTCAGTTGCCCGCCATCACCAAAATACGACCCCTTGATGCTCAGGTGTCCAGAGCCGTCCAATATAAAGGCGGCGACAGTTCCCCCCACATGCATGACCACCGAAGGCACAGAATTGGACGTACCACCGGCGTAGACCTCCATGGCAGCCAAGTGCCGCTCGCTCCAATTGGTACCCTTCCATACGGAATACGCGGCGCCGTTAGCGGGACAATCAATCTGTATGGCTGTTTGGCGCTCCTGCCAACTGACAAAAGAGCCGCCAATCATTGGCACGTTGAACCGTACGCCGCCGGTCAGCATGCCGCCGCTAAGTGGCAACTTAGAGCCGTCACCGATCGCGATGTTTTGAGTACCGTCAAACGGCACACCGTTGATCAAACGCGGCGTTTCCAATCGTGTGGCCGAACCAGCGTTACCAGTCACTTGGATATCGTAGGCACCATACAATCTCGCTCGGGGAACGCTACCTGCAGTGAGGGCATTAGCGTTGAGATTGACCAGTCCTCCGCCGTTACCATGAAGCAAACCCGTGATTGCCACGCCATCGACAGATACCCGAACGCCGTTACCTGTCGCATAACCATCGGCTCCCAACCCCATGAACAGCGTTTGAAAGCCAGCGGACGTGCCAAACCCGCCAATGCTGCCGACGGCCTTCCCACCAGACGTAAACAACAGCCCACGCGCCCAGCCGCTTCCGAAGTAATTTTCAGCGGCAAATTCCACATCGCCAATCATCGTGCCACCAGTCAGCGGCAGCTTGGTGGCGTCACGGACGGTAATGTCTTGCGTGCCATCGAAGGCCACACCGTTGATAGAGCGGGCATTGGCCAGCTTTGTGGCAGACCCCGACCGCAAGTCAGGGTAATGACCCACCTTGGCGGCGAAGTGATCCACCAGCGGGCCATCGATTGGGGCGACTGTTCGCAGATCGTTGATCTGGTTGGCGCTTACCAGGTGCGCCAGAGGAATGCAGTAGTGCCAGCGGCCGTCGCTGTCCAGGAAGTCGACCTGGTTAGGGTCAAATACCACTTTCCAGCTGGCCAGCACGTCGTTCAGCTCACGGCGCAGCGTGACATGCAGCCACACCGGTGCCGGCACCGCCGGCGGCGCGATCGGCAAGGCGCTGGCCAGCTCAACGCGGATACCCTCGATGTACGCCAGTCCTGGTTTGAGCTGGTATCCGGCCGCGACCTTTTCCACCTGCAGGCCGCTACGATAGAAGCACGCCCGGCCAAACATGTCGCGGTTGCTCAGGCGCTCGCGCTCATCAATACCTTTGAGGCGCACGGTAAAGTCATGTTGCCAGGTGCTGGCATCAATCGTGATGCCGGTCAGTGCCTGGGCACCGTCGAACATCACCAGGATGTTACGGGTCACGTTGTTGCCGATCTGCTGCGGCGGGATATTCTTGCGCTTCTGCTGCAGTGGTACATAAGCCACGGCCAGCAACACGTTCTCGGCGGTTTCAAGGCCGATCCAGTTCCAGTCAAAGTCCCCGATATCGCTGCCCAGCATTGAGCTGTACACCACCTGGTTGGGGTTCACGAAGCCGATGTTCTGCGCTGGGATCGTGTAGGTGTGGACGATCTGCGCCGCCGGCGGCTTCGGCGCGGCACGATTGACCGGGCTGTTCGGGTTTAGCCCGGGCACGTTGGCAAAGATAAAGCGCACAACATCGAGACGCTGTTGCGCACCCAGTTTTTGGGAAATCAGGCTTTCACCTGCAAGGGTAATACTGGCTCCCACAAGAGGCTCCTACAGGCTGGCAATCAGCGTTTGCTGATCGTCGTTAAAGTCAGCCGCGACGAGGCGCAGCGATACGGGGGTGAGGGTCACGAAGTCATAGCGCCGGCAGGTGCGGCCGTATTGCTGAATCAGCACGCGCAACAGCTCCGGGTTCTGCGATAACTGGGAGTCGGAAAGGCGCAACATCACCACGTCCCAGTCCCGATCGGGCATACGCTCGTCAATCTCGACATAGCCCACGCCCAGGCGCTGCAGGATGCGTTTGAGCCCAGCCGTGCTGCCGGCGTCGACCGCGTTGATGAAGGCGAACTTGACGCGCAGGCGGTACAGGCTTTCCGGCTCATCCTTGAAGCGACTGATATCGCGCTGCCAAGCCAGCAGGTCCAGGACGGTCAGGTGGCAGGTGTCTGCATCCATCTGCAGCAGCGGCCATTGCAGCCAGCCTTCGACCTTTTCCCACCAGGACTGCGCAGCAGCTTTCAACTTGGCCAACTGCGGGCCATCGAGCCAGAACGGCAAATTGAGTTTGATCATGCCGGCACCACCTGCAGGCTTTTGATCCTGGGAATGCTCAGCTCTGACACGATGTCGGCATTGTCGAAATGCAGTGACTCAATGCCGGCGAACTGCTGGTGTAGCTCTTCGCCCAGGCGGCTAAACGAGAACCGCGATTGGGGATAGGTCAGTGTCGGCTGATAGTCGCCGGTGCCGCTCTCGCGGAACGCTGCACGAATGAACTGTTCCACTTCCGCCTGCAGCTTGGTGCGCTGCTCGACGGTCAAGAGTGGCCGTGGCCACAGGGTCAGGCTCAGCGCGTGCTGGGTTTCTGGCATGACCATCACCAGCAGGTCATCACCGTGGCCATGATTGCCCTGGTCGCGAATATGCGCGTTGATTTGCTCCAGGTACGTCGCGGCCGGCACGTCAGCATCAAACAACACGTAGGCATTGGCGCTGCCCGGACCACGTGGGGCCCCATGCAGGAAATACACGCCGTCCGGCCGCACACCTGGGAAAGCGGAAATCATGGCGCGGTATACCGAGTCGGTGTGCCACTGGTTGACCGCCGAGAATTGGTTGCGCGTACGCAAACGCAACTGATCGTCCGGCTCAGGATCTGCACCTGGTGCAATCAACCAGCCGTCCGCGTTGACCACTTGAACGATGCCGGCAATGGGCACGGGAAGGATCGCGTAGTAACCCGGGGCCAGGTTGTAGCCGCTGCCCACGTCCTCGGCTTCTATAGGGACTTCCAGCTGCAGCACGCCGTCCGCAAAGGTCACGGCCTGGGTAGTGATCAACTGGTAGATATGCCCGTTGATCGCCGCGGACTGCACCCTCAGGCCGGCGGGCAATTCCAAAGCACCGCCCGGTACATCGCGGGTAAACAGCAGCACGCCTTTGGCCTTGGTTGCGCCTTTACGCTCGACGTTGACCGCCCAGGCCAGCATGTCCAACCACTTGCCAACGGCGGTTTTCACAAAGAAGTTGGGCAGGATCGTGCCGCTGACAAAGTTGATCAGCCACAGCACCGGCTTGGTCACCAGGGCGGTAATCACCCGCCAAAAGGGAGAATAGGCGCTGGTGTTGCTCATCTTGCTGCCCTGGGCCGCGACTTCCTTTTCCCAAGCCTGGCGTAAGCCTTCCTCGGTGACCGGGATGCCGCCATCTGCCAGGGCCTGCTTAAAATCTACGTCGCTCACAGGGTCACCTCGATATCGCCAAATTTCAGCGTTTTCGCCGTAACCAGGTACTGGCCAGACTCCACTTGTTTAATCAGCGCCGTGCCCGGTACCAGGCGCTCGTCGGCCTCTACCAGCAGCTCTAATTGCTGGATGCAGTCGCGCTGACGCAGGCGACTGCGCTCGGCCACCAACGTCACCAGCAAACCGCTCTCGCGGATCATGTGCGCGATGTCCTGGGCGATGCTGGCCCGGTCCTCGATCAGCAGCGGCTGACGCGAAGGGTCCAGCATCAGATCGTTGTCCATGATCATGAGATCGATGTATTCGCTCATCCACCCACCGCCATGGCCAACATGCCTTCCAGCTCCAGCGGGTTCATCGGTTTGCCGGTGTGAATGTTGACGTTCTCCACATGCGTGCCCTTGTTTTGGGTTTGGTTGTTGTTCTGGATGCTGGCCAGGAAGCCGCCCCGCGGCACAGCGTCCGGCCGTTTGGGTGAAAGGTTGGTCACCGCGCTATTGATACGCTGCTGGCTTTGTTCGGCCTTCTCGGTCGGCTTCGACGCCGTGACCAGGGCCGGCGGCTGTACAGGCTGCGGGACGTTGAGCTGCGGCCCGATCGGCGCCGGCGTTTTCAATGCCGGCGCGGTCACCAGTGCCGGCACCGTGCGTGGGACTTCGGGAGCGCTCAGCGGCTGGGCGATCGGCGCGGGGGCTTTTGGCACCGGTGCGAGCACCAGGGCGGGGGCTTGGGCTTGGGCTTGCGGTTGCAGTGCGTTGAGTGTTGGCATGGCCGGCGCCGGTGCTTTCGGCGTAGCAGCCATGACGAGGGGCGGCGCCTGGATGGCTTGCTGGGGAGCGCTCACCAACTGCGGCAGCAACGGTGCCTCGACCTGGGGCGCGCTGATGGTCGGTAATTCCGGCGTTGCCGGCATGTCACCAAACGCCGCCTCAATGTTCACACCGGGGATCTTGTTCAGCATCTCGATCAAGCCATTGATGGCCGATTTAAAGATGTTGACGATCCCGTCCCACGCGGCGCTGGCCATTCCCGACCAGCCGCCCATCGAATCGAACCAGTCAGACAGCGCGGTCAGTTGCCCGCTGACCCACTGGAACGCCTCGCTATTGAGTAGTGCGCTGGTCCAATCGTCCCAGTAGATGATCGCTGCTGCCACGGCGGCAACCAGGGCAATAATGCCGACCACAATCCAAGTCACCGGGTTGGCCAACAATGCGGTGTTAACCAGCCAGATCGCGCCCTGCCACAGCAACATCGCGCCTTTAACCAGGCCCATCCAGGCGACCATCAGCACCAGGCCGGCCACGAACCCGACCACCATCACGGTGTGGTAGAGGAACATCGCGATACTGCGATAACCCGACCAGGTGAGCGCGTTCCATACGACGACGGCACCCAACCAAGCCATCTTCGACAGACCCACTGTCAGCGTGAGTAGCGACATAGCGGCGGTGACGGCCAGAAACGACAGAGTGACGATCCCTATCAGGCGTGTGATGTTGGGGAACAGTTGGGTCCAACGGGTCAGCGTGCTGGCAATGCCCACCAGGCGATCCATTAACGGTGTCAGGATGGGAATCAACGACTGGCCAAAGGCAATGCGCAGGGCCTGCACGGCGGCGCTGAACTGCTGCCACGGATCCACCATGTTTTTGGCCATACGCTCGGCATTTTCTAGGCCGCGCACATTGCCCAGCTGTTCCATACCGTTCTTCAACCGCTCGGTGTCGCCCATCAAAGTAGTGATCAACCGCGCCGCTTCTCCGCCAAAGGCGTCACGCAGCTTCTTGCCGTTGGCTTCGATTGTCAGATCCCCGAACTTGCCTTTGAGCTTGTCCAGGACGTCCATGATCGGCAGTAACTTGCCCTTTTGGTCCACAAAGGACATGCCCAGCTTTTCCGATGCACCGCTGACGTTCTCAAAGAACGATTTGTAGAGCCCGCCCGCCTCCCCGCCGTCCATGGTGTTACCAAGGGCGCCCAGCACGGCCATTTGTTCGGCCAGGCTCACACCGGCGGTGCTGGCCAAGCCGCCTGCAGCTTTGAACGCCTCGCCAATCTGCTCGCCACTGGTGCGAAACAGCTGCACAGCCGTGGCCGTTTGGCCTGTCAGGGTTTCGACCCACTGGCCTTTGCCCATGGCGTCAGCTTGGCCCTTGAACAGGTTGTACATGGTGCCAACGTAGGTGCCCATGGTGCCGGCGTCGGACTTGGTGGCCTTGGCCAACAGGTTGCTGGCATTGGTGAAGGTGGCCAGCTGACTGCCCGTCAGCCCCTTGATAGCACCCTCGATGTGATACGCCGAGGCAACAAAGTCCTTAGCGTTCTCGCCGTAGGCCACGGAAAACTCCAGGGACTTGCGATTCAGTGCATTCAGCGCGTCTTCGGCCACGTTCAGCGATCGGACTTCGCCCAGGGCGCGGTTCATCTCCAGCGCCGGCTCCATTGATTGAGTGATACCGACATACGCGCCCGTAATGCCCGCCAGGCCGAACCCCATGGTCTTAATGTGCTTTTCGCTCTGTTCAGCCAGGTCAGAAAAGCCCATTTTTACCTTGCCCATAGGGGCGGTGACCTTATCGGTCAGGCTCAAAATGAAGGCCAGGCGGGCACTTTTGTCAGCCATCAATGTTCATCCGTTCAGTGCGTAGGCGATGCCGTTGGCAATGGCGATTTCCATACGGCGCCAGTGCTCGTCCTCCAACCACTTGGCCGTGCCCATCACCTCGGCGGTGGGCTCGGCACCAGGTAGCCAGCGGCTGGCCAAGGCCACCAGTTGGCCAAGGCCGTTTTCGGTCAGTCGTTCGGCGTGGTCGAGGGCTTTTTTACGGTGATTTCGACGTCCGGGCCGTACTCTTCCAGCAGCGCACCTGCCAGTTGCATGACCAGCACTGGGTTGCCCAACTGGGCCTTAAGCGTGGCGCGTTGTTCCTGCTTGACGGTGGTCACCAGAAGGTTGTTGGCCGGCGACACCTTGTTGGCCTGGGTCACGGCGTTGAAGTACTTGGTCACGTCTTGCGGGGTCAGTGCGAAGGTGAATTCGTTATCGCCTACTTCCAGGGTGATATCTCGTGTATCGGTCATGGTGTTTCTCCGTTCAGGGTTCAAAGTGGGATGAATCAGCGCAGGCAAACGCGGCGTACGTGGTCCTGCAGGCCCAGGATCATTTGCCGACTGAGGGCAAGCTGATCTCTGAGGGTGAAATAATCCTGTCGAGCGTCTGCTGTGAGTTCGGCGGTGCCTGCATCAGCCACGCCGCCGGTGCCGGCCGCTGGGTTGGCTGGGGCGCTGCAGGTGGCGTTGAGGTGCAGCCGCCTAAGGCCAGCGTCAACAGCACGGCGCAAGCCTTGGTTCTCGATGCGTTCATCGTTGAGTTCCTGGGTTCGTTGAAGATCGATGGCGTCACGCTCGGCCAGCATCTCGCCGCTGATACGCGCCGCTTCACGCAGGCCGCTGGCTTCGAATAGCGCGGCGTCACGCTCGGTACGTGCGGTGTCGCGCTGCTGCAGCAGGTCGAAGCCGAAAAAGGCCACCAGGCACAGCACCAGGACAAAAATGCCTTCTCGCATCACAGGCCCGCCTCACACAGCGCGGCTTCTGCCAGGCGACGAGCGTGCAGCCCCGGGACAAACACCTTCTTGCCCTGGGCGGTAGTGACGAAGGCCCATACAGGCGTCTTGCCATCCGGCGCCCAGGCCAGGGCCTGGCAGCCGTCTGTGATGTGGCCGGCATTGATCAGGCCCACTGCGCGACTCGCGCAGGTGCTGGGCATGCCGAAGTTGTGGCCATGGCTGCTCAGGGCGTCGAAGGTGTTCTGGCCCACGTCCTGGTTGGTGATGCAGTCGGCCAGCTGCAGTTGGCCTTTGCTGATCACCAGCTGCTCCACCTCGTTGCAGCGGGCGTCTGACCAGTAGTCCCCTACAACCACCGGGTAGGGGCTGGAATGGCGGGTGATGCCCTTGCACACGGTTGGCAACCCACGGGCCAGCTTGTCGGCGTAGACGGTGTTCTGGCCGTTGCCTTCCCAGGTGCCCAGGAACACCACCAGCGTGGAGCTGCAGAGCGCGATAGCGCCGGCAGCAATCTTGCCGCGCAGGCTCATGGCTTCACCTTCCAGTCGCGCAACATCTGGCGATACTTGGGCACCAACAGCAGGATCTGCAGCACCATGTAGAGGGCTGTCAGCATGTAGGCGACAGCCGACCAGTCGACGGCGCCTGTCGCTCCAGTGGCCGCTACACCGATCGCAGGCGACGCCTTTGCAAGTGCGATGGCGGTGTCCTGGGCCGCCTGATTCGTGCTCATCGCTGCATTCCTTTTTCGAAAAAAGACTGGCACGGGACGCAACGGGTCTTGCCGCCCAGCGCCTGGCGCGCAGCGGGAATCTCGTTATCACAGTCCTGGCAGTGGGTAAGGCTTGGGCCCGCTGACTCACGCCGGGCCTGGGCCAACTGGGCGTTGATAGCCTGGTCCCGCTGACGTTGTTCCAAGGCTTGGGCGCGATCGAACGGGCAAACCATCAGCTGATACCCTCGATCTCGGTGGCATCCAGGTAAGGCACGCCATTGATGCGGATAAAGTCCGGGCTGGTGACCTCGAAAGGCACCTTGTGCTTGGTCTTCTCGCCGCCCTTGGGATCGATACTCAGCAGGCTGGACACCTTCAACTTGCAGCCGAAGGCTTCAATGCGCAGCTCGTCGTCGCCAGCCTTGGCGAAGAACACTACGTCGAATGCCGCCAGCTTGCGAAAGCTACCGGCAGTTCGCGCCGCCTCAACGACCAGGTTGAAGTTGGTGGCGTCCAACTCCATTTCACCGGCGCCGGCCACATCGCCGTCGACGTAACCGTCAGGCACGCCCCGGGTTTGCGCGGTCTTGCTGTTGTCGGTGATATCCAGGGTGCAGCTCTCGACGTGGACCTGCAGGTCGCCCAGGTTCACGTCAAAGTTCTTGCCGCCAATACGTGACATGGGGGGTTACTCCGAAGCGTCGTTGGAAAGGTCCAGGGCGATGTTCGCCGTGAGGTCTTTCGGGCAGTTGTGGGGCTTGAGCTTGATGTACGCCTCAACGGCGGTTTTGCTCTTCCAGACCAGGACGATGTCGCCGTCCTTGGGCGTTTCGATCTCGCCCGGGAATACCTCGCCGGCGAACTTGACCGACTTGGCCATGCGGCGCAGGGGCGCCATCAGCGCATTGGTGTTTACAGCCATGCTGTTGGGGGTGCTGTTCAAGCGGCGATCGGCCACGCGGCGGATCAACAATGGCCGCACCTGGCGCGCTGCCTTGTCGGCAAGGCGTAGGTATTCAATGACCTGGTAGTCGCTACCTGGTGCATCCAGCATGTTGCCGTCGCCCCAGTACACGCCCGGGTAATCGGAATAGGTCTGCGAAACCGAGAAGCGTGCCTTGTCCAATTCCGAGCGGATCGAGGACGGCAACGGCACACCTTCGGAGTCGACAGGTACGGGGCCAAGTCCCAGCAGCGCACCGGTGGCCACACGCATGGGGCTGTCAGCGATGCTGACCGCCGCGTTGGCCAGCCTTCCGCCCAGCACGCCCAGGTCGTTACCGTGCAACTGCGGCACCACCAGGACACGCGGCGCGGATACGCCGGCGGTGATCGCTTTTTGGGCCACCAGGTACTCGGCCCAGCTTTGGAACGGACTCAGCGACAGGCCGGCCGTGGCGGCCATGACAAAGGCGCGGCGGCCGTAGGTGTCATTCATCGACACGGCCGCGTCGTGCATGGCCGACAGTTCAGCACCGGTGGCCACCGGTTTGGTGATCACCACCGCCTCGACGGAAAAGCCCTGCTGCTGGGACATTTCCAGCGCTTTGCTCCAGTCGCCATCCGCCGCGATCGGCGCCGCAAGGCACGCCCAGCGATCACCACCGTTCAAGCGCGCTGCAGTGATCTGAGTTTTCAGGTCGCTGACGGTGACGCCCAGTTGGGCGTCCAGATCGCTGTCGGTGTTGAGGGCGATCAATTTGCCGGTGTTTTTCGGGCCGGGACCGATGAAGAGAAAATAGCGCTCGATCTCAGTCACGGCGCCTTGGCCCAGATTGAGATTGTTAACGCTGACTTTGCCAAGTGCCATGCTGTGCCTCGTTAGCGGGGTGAGTTAAGGATTTGTTGGAACACCTGGTTAATCAGGTCGCGGGTTTCGTTGCCGCTTTCTACGCCGAGGAATTGGCGTTTAGGCAGGGTGATGTCCCAGCTCTGTGCGCCGGTCGTCTCCGTGCGTTCGTCGTTCAAAATGCGGATCAGCAAGCCGGCCTTGGCGTAGTTCACATGCTCTTGAATCCATGCCACTGACGGCCTGGTCAGCGCTCTTTTGCCTTTTTGCCGGATACGGAAACCCAGCCGGCGTAGGCGCTTGGCCTGCTTGTCGGTGCATGCAATACCTGGCGGGACTTTGTTCCAGCGCCGCATCTGCGCAGCGGTACGTCGCTCGCTGACGCCGTTGTGCTGCTGGGCAGCGACCCAACGGGTCAGGGCGTTTTTCCAACCCAATTCAGCTTCATCCGAACTGACGCGGGTCACCTGCAGCAGCTTGGCCAGGCCGGCTTCCATCTTCTTTTTGCCCTTGGCGCTGCCCTTGCGCTCAGCGAAGGGGGTGCCGTCGGTGTTCCGCTGCTCACGTACGCGTTTGCGGCTCATCGTCCGCACACGTGTGGTCACTCTGTTCAGCAACCGCCGGCGCAGTTGGGGCGGTAGCTCAAGCAACGCCAACTGGGCATCGACATCGAGCAAGCCCCGGATATCGAGGTCGAGCGGGTTAGCGGCCATTGCTGCCCACCTCGCCATGCTCGGCAACCCACAAATCGAAAGGGACGAACGCCCAGGTCTTGCCGAACGCCTCTATCTCGCCGCCTGGGTCTTCGGCCAGGTATTGCGGCTCGACGAATTCAAGCGACAGCTCCACGTCGAAGCTGTCCTGGTCGAGCGGATCTACGGTAAACAGCGGCTCCGGCAGCTCGTGGCGATCGCGGTTGGTGTCGTGGGTCTCCAACCAACTGCCCACCAGGGCCATCAGTCGCGCCGGGTGGTCGGTGAAACGCTCCAGGGAGAGCACAGCGCGGTAGCGCATATCGGCCATATGTAGGCCGTCGCGGTCGGGCTTCCAAATCAGTTGAAGGCTGACCTGCTCGGTCCAGCTGTCGAACTGCTCAGGCGCCACCAGGTTGCGGGCCATCAGGTAGGCGGTCAGCGCCTGCAGCTGGATCATTGCAGCGACGCCGTGATGCGGCCACGGCCCTGCAAAGCACGGACGGCCTGTTGGCTGAAAGCCAGGAAAGTTTCGGCGCGCTCGGGCGCGTCCTTGCCGGTGTTTTCGGCGCTCTCGCGACGGGTAACAGTGGCGAACTGGGGCAGCGAATTACCCTTGGCTCGGCTGTAAACAGCGCGTTTGTAGAGCGTGATTTTATGGGAGTAGGCCCATTCGGCCGGGGTGGCCAAGCCTGCCGCTGCCTGCAGGTTCGATACACCTGCCTCCTGCAGCTTGATCTTCACACGGGCCAGGTCGATGTTCACATCGAACATGGCGCTTATCAGTGTGTCGGCCAGCAGCTCCACCAGGTACTCCGCCGGCAGGCGTTGCTCCTTTTGAAACTCAGACAGAGAGAGGTCAGGCCAGAAGCCGTCATTCTCGATCGTCAGTTCCACAAAGGTGGTGGGTTTCCCGGAAAAGCTCATTGCTGGCCGCTCAAATAGGGCGGGAAGCCTGTTTTCAGTGGGACGATCCATAAATGGGCGGCTCACTTCCACAGGTTCCCGCTGGGGGGGGTAGTCGGTTATTCGGAAGCCGCGTTCGCAGCCGCTTGTTTTGCCAGGGCCTTGCGGACCTTATCGATGCGCGTGTCATTGCCGGCTTTCGGATACAGCTCTGTGGAGCGCTCCAAATGCTTGAGCGCGGTTCCCCACTGCTCAGCCTCCATGGCGCGCATGCCGATCAACTTGTGGTACTTGCTGGGGATCTGCTCCGTCAGTTGCCATTGGCCATCTACACGGGGCAGCAGGTCGGACAAATACGGCTCAGGACTGCGGCCGGCGTTGTACTCGGCATAAGCCCACTCGCACACGGCGTCGGCCACAAAGGTCTGGATGTCGCGGCGCTTGAAGCGCTCCGGCATCTGCTGGCCCTGCTCCATCAGGAAGTCGGCCAGCTCCAGGGCGTCTTCGAACTGGACGGTATCGAACAGCCAGACCATGACCTGCACAGCAACGCGGTTGGGGAAGTTCAGGCCCGAATCGCAGTAGCGCTGCACGTATTCCTGATATTTGGGCAGCAGCTCGTCGCGCTTGAGAGCCTGACGTCCTGCCAAGCCATTGATGGCGCTGATTCGCTCCAAGTCCTGGTCCAACGCCGCTTCCTGCAACAGCAAGTGCTTGCGGGCATTCGCGGGGCTACTCAGAGCCTCGGCCGGGGAGTACGGCAGGGATGCAGCAGATGCCGCCGCCACTACCGCTGCACCACCCAGCGCCAAGGTACGGCGCTTATGCGCGAGGGCCAGGCTCACTTCACCAGCTCCACATTTTCAGTCATGGCGAACTTTTCCAGCTGCTCGATCACGTAACCTTCGTTGCGGCTGTTGTAGTCCTCAACACGGGAGCGCTTCGGGTTGTCGATGGTCTGTTTGCGCCAGCTGGAGTCCTGGTAGTAGATCGACAGGTTGTCGAAGCTGGTAACCACCACGCCGTTGACTGGGAAGAAAGGCACGCTGAACGCTGGCAGGCCACCGTAGGTCGCGATCACCTGGGCGTCTTCGATACGCTCTTTCTCGGTCGGCACGTCGCCCTGCTTCGCGTACAGCTTCGCTTTGTCAGCGGCCAACAGGTCGGTGCCGATGATTGCGATCAGGTCGCCGGCATCACGCAGGCGTTCGTCTACCAGTTGCTTGGTGTCGTGCACTAGGGCATCAAGATTGGCGTAGTCGCCGCCGGCACCGAGGGTGACTTTGCCGGCAACCTTGCCTTCCTTGAGTACCTGGGCCGGGATCTGCTCACGCGCCTGTTGCAGCCAGCCCTTGTTCACGTCCTGCAGCATTGGGTACTTGGTGATGTCGGTCTGCTGGGCAGCGTGGGTGCCGTGGAAACCCACCATGATGCGGTCCAGGGCGATCTGCTTTTGAACGGCTGCCGAATAGCGCTGATGGAAGTCCGGGAACTTGGCCCAGGCATCGATCTTGGCGTATGGCATGCCTACATCGGATTCGGTCGACGACAGTTCGTAGGTCGACTGATCCAGCGCGGAGGCGTCTTTGGCTTCACGATCGGTGGTTTTGGTGTTGGTTCGGCCGGTGACTGGACCCGACACGCCAATGAAGACTTTCTGGCCCTTGATCTCGCTGACCGGAATGATGTTGATCCGCTCCAGGAAATCGGCCTTCGCGGTAATCGCGTCGTTCAGTTCCTGGGCAATGGTCGGATCGACGCTAAAGTGCTTGCTGGCCAGCTCCACGCCATAGCTTTCGGCGATGGCCAGTTGCAGTTCGGCGTACATCTTGGCGCCGTAGGCGCTCAGTGAATGGGCCATGTCAGAGTACCCGCTTCTTGTCAGGGGCTACTGGGCCGGTATTGCGCGGAAGGTGGCGACCGGCCGATTTGTTTTGCAGCGCGCTGAATTGCTTCTGCAGATCCGTCAGTGCCGCGAGAACGGCCTTGTTTGAACCACCATTACGGCGGAACTCACGTTCTTCCTCGGCTGTAGTGACGATGTCGTCTACGGCCGCGCTCACATCGTCGATGGGTGCCTGGTCGGGTTCTGGTGCATCTGCGGCGGCGGGTTCAATCACAGCCTGAATGCCGGCAGCGACGACAAGCAGCTGCTCCAGCAGGGCTTTGAGGGCCGTTGCGGTAGCTTCATCCATTGGGGGTTTGCTCTCTGTTTGGGGTGGAGTGGTTTCGGCGGGTAACGCATCAGCGGCGAAACGCTTGAAGAAGCTGGTCAAGGCATGAATCAGCCCCGTTTCGGCGGTGCTGGGGCTGTCGTCCTGCAGGCGGCCGAGTTCGACCGAGGCGGCGTAGTAGGAGGCGCGGTTGTTCTTGTGCGAAAAGTAGAGTTCCTGGGTGCCCACGCTGGCGGGCTGGTCGGTAACGCCCAAACCAGTCAGGTAGGCTTTGCCACTGCCACGGAAGTCGGGGGTGATTTCGATGCTGCTGAACAACTTCTGGCCCTGATCATTCAGGTACAGCAAGCGATCGTTGGGTTTCAGTTGGGCTTCCAGCGCCACTTCGCCCTGCTCCAGGTCTTCGGCTTCTTCAACCAGGCGTACGGCGTAGACGGTGCCGTGGGAACCTGGCCAGCGCTCGTGATCGCACCAGATCACCGCCGTGTAAAAAGACGGCTTGTAGGTTTCAGCGATATCGCGCAGTTCCTGGGGAAGGATCACGCGCCCATCAACGGTGGCTCCGCTGGTGGCGACACGTTTCCAGAACGAAACAAGGGAACGGGGCATGGGTTTGACTGCGCTCAATCACTGAATGAGCCGCCACGATAGGGAGCCGCCAAGCCCCAAACAAACGGTTCACATGCGCGCTTCTCCTATATTCGAGATATAGGTGGATCACGGAATTTAACCACGCGTTCCAAGCGTTTTCGCCGCATAGACTGCGGCCCATGTACTACTCAACCGAAGTTAAAGAAGCCGCCAAACGCCTGTTTCTGCGCCGCTGTAAGGCCAAGGAAATTCAGGCGCAGCTCAACCTGCCGAACATCCGCATCGTGTACTACTGGATACGCCAGGGCGGATGGGAAGACATGTTGTCGGACGAGGAACCGCTGACTGCTGTCGGCCGGCGAATCACCCTGCTCCTGGACAAAGCCAGCAGCCTGACCAAGGACGAACTCAACGAGCTGGACCGGCTGACGACTGTGCGCGAACGCCTGTTAAAGCAAGCGATCAAACCGTCGCCGGCCATTGCCGGAGAATCAGCCGGCGAGCCCCAGGAGCGCCGCCAGGGCGGGCGCAGCGAACGTTCGGGCCGTGGGGAAAGCGGAGGCAAGAAACGCGAGAAGAAAGCCAAGAACGACATCAGCGGGCTAACCGAAGTCGACTTCCTGGATAAGTTCATCAGCAAGATGTACCGCTATCAGCAAGAGTTATTCGCGGCCAAGCAAAACCCGCTGACGTGCCGAATCCGCAACATCCTGAAAAGCCGCCAGGTGGGCCTGACGTACTACTTCGCCGGCGAAGCGTTCATGGATGCGGTGCTGACTGGCGACAACCAGGTGTTCCTGTCCGCCAGTCGCTCGCAGTCGGAGATTTTCCGCAGCTACATCATCCAGTTTGCGAAGCAGTGGTTCGACATCGAGCTGACCGGCAACCCGATCACGCTCAGCAACGGCGCCGAGCTGCGCTTTCTCAGCACCAACAGCAGCACCGCTCAGGGCTACCACGGCCACGTCTATGTCGATGAGTACTTCTGGATACGTGACTTCGAAAAACTCAGCACCGTGGCCAGCGCCATGGGCACCCATAAGAAGTGGCGCAAAACCTACTTCTCGACGCCCAGCGCGGTGTCACACCAGGCGTACCCGTTCTGGTCGGGCGAGGAATTCCGCAACAGCAAACGCGGCAAGAAAGCCGGCGGCGTTTGGCCTACCGAGGCGTCCTACACCCAGGGCGCGCTATGCCCCGACGGTCAATGGCGCAAGACAATCACCCTGGACGACGCCATCGCCGGCGGCTGCGATCTGTTCGACCTGGAACAGCTGCAACTGGAGTACGACGAAGACAAATTCCAGCAGCTGTTCTACTGCAAGTTCATCGACAGCAGCCAGAGCGCGTTCGGCCTCAAGGATCTGGAGCGGTGCTATTCCGACCTGTCATTGTGGGAGGATTACAACCCGGAACTGGATCGACCGTTCGGCAACAGTCCGGTATGGCTTGGCTACGATCCGAGCCGTACCCGCGACGACGCCACCTGTGTGGTGGTCGCCCCGCCACTAGAACCCGGGGCGAAATTCCGCATCCTGGAGAAGCACAGCTGGCGTGGGCATTCGTTCACCTTCCAAGCAGCCCAGGTCAAAAAGCTTACCGAACGATTCAACGTGCAACATATCGGCATCGATATTACCGGTGTGGGCTATGGCGTATTCGACCTGGTGCGCGACTTCTACGCGAAAGCCACGCCGATCCATTACAGCCTGGAGACCAAAAACACATTGGTGCTCAAGGCCCAGGACACGATCCAGGGCAGTCGCATCGAGTGGGACGCCGGCTGGACCGATATCGCCCAGGCATTCCTGACCATCAAGCGCGGCACCACTACCAGCGGCCAGGTGACTTACAGCGCTTCGCGCACCGATGCCACCGGCCACGCCGACATCGCCTGGGCGGTCATGCACGCCCTGGCCAATGAACCCCTCAACACCAACAAGCGGCGCCGTAGCCGCTACGTCACGAGCGGAAACAATGCCCAAGCCACGACACAGAAAGCCCCAAGCCAACCAGCAGGCGCGACAGCAGCAGCCCATGCGAGCGTTCACCTTCGGGGAGCCGGAACAGGTGCTGTCCGGCAACATCGGCGAGTACCTGGGGGTATTTCTCAGCGACGACGGCGAAATCTACAAGCCTCCAGTGTCGCGGGCGGGCCTGGCCAAGTTGTTACGCGCCAACGCGCACCACGGCGCTATTCCCAAGTTCAAACGCAACCTGCTGTTGCGTGAGTTCATTCCGTCCGAAGGCTGCAGCACGCAGACAATGGGCCGGGCGAGTCTGGATTACATGGTGTTTGGCGAGGCGTATTTCTATCGCGATACCAATGCCTTTGGCGAAGTGCTCGAGATGCAGCACCTCCCCGCTATCAACATGCGTGTGAAGGTCGACGGCGGGTTCAGGATGCTGCTGCCAGACAGTAAGTACATGGACTTTCACCAGGACGAAATCGAACACGTCCTGGACTACGACGTGGAACAGAACATCTACGGCGTGCCCGACTACCTGGGCGGCCTGCAAGCGCTGTTGCTCAACGAAGCCGCCACCCTCTTCCGCCGCCGCTACTACAGCAACGGCGCGCATGCGGGTTACATCTTCTACACCAACGACCCAGACCTGACTGAGGAAGACGAAGAGAACCTACGTGCACAAATCAGCGCCAGCAAAGGCGTGGGTAACTTCCGATCGATGTTCGTCAACATCCCTAACGGGAAGGAAAACGCGATTCAGATCATTCCCGTGGGGGACTTTCAGGCCAAGGACGAACTGGAGAAGGTGAAGAACATCACGCGCAATGACGTAATCGCGGCGTGGCGTATGAACCCAGCCCTAGCCGGGATCATCCCGGAAAACAACGGCGGGTTTGGGGATATCGAGAAGATCGACCGCGTTTACACAAGCAACGAGATTCGGCCGATTTGTCAGCTGTTCGATCAACTGAATGCAACGCTTCGAAGCGACAGGAAAATAAACTGGTTAAAGGCAAAAGGCACAGCAGATAACACTTAGATAAAAAGCTAAAGCAGCTATTACCACTGAAAAATATGGCAAAATAATGGCTATTGGCTGCCCTGGGGAGGGACACAATGAGAGTTGTATGCAAATGCGGAAATAAGGGCCGGATTGCTTCTCGAGAAGAGTTATCGCGGGATTTCGCAAAGCTTTATTGCCAGTGCCTCGACGCAACGTGCGGGCACACTTGGGTAGCGAATTTGACGTTTTCGCACACGCTCAGCCCATCCGCTCAATCCTACGAAAAAATGCTGTTTGATCGTTTGAGGGATATGCCTAGGGCGAAACAGAGGGAGCTATTCGACCAACTGGGCGCGGCGTGATCGAGACTAAACCCCCAGCAGCAAACTGGCGGTTCGTAGAGTCTCGATCATTGTTGAGTTATGGGGAAAAAGACGACTCAAGGAATACGCAGACTATGAAAATTTTGATCCATAAAAACCGCTCTATTGGCCTTGCATCAGAACTTAGAAAGCCTAAGTTGCAACTTCATCACCTCCTTTTCGAGCTCCCGGTATTCCCGCTCGACGGCCGGGGGAAGCTGGATCTCATACTGGTCGGCCAAATCACCCTCGTTCAATATTTCAAATCGTCTTTCCATCAATTTGATAAGACGCTTCACGTTGAAACTGTCCCGCAACGGCTTTCGGATGTTATCGATCTGTCTGCCGGTGTATTCACGGCTAGGGTCTTCCAAGAAGAGGATGTTGACCAAAGCCATTTCCGGCGGGCGGGGTGTCAGATCGACGATACGTCCCTCAGGATCCTGCCAGACAGCGTGGAACTCGGCTTCGATGATATGGGTACCCTCCCAAATGGCCCAGCCCGTAAGCTGTTTTCCGCCGTGGCGGGCCACATGCTCTGGGACGATAGTGAGACATTCCAGCAATGGCTTGTTAGCCAGAGGTTCATGCGGGACCAAAATGGGAAGTTGACCTGGAACAACGGCGTTGCAGAACTCTAAAACATGGAGTGACTCAATATTTCCTGGTTGAGGAATCTTCACAACAACATCCTTATCGAGTGAGAGCTGAAAGTCAGAGCTAATAAATTTTGGGAAGCGTAAATAACCACTAAAATTCCAGTTATTCAGGCGTGTTTTTTTACCTCGGCAAGAGCAACCGTAAGATCCTCGACACGCTGCTCAATTTCCCTTATGCGTTTCTTTTCCTCAGCAGCGCTTTGTATATCTCGCTGGTCTGACTCTCCTAAGGATCGATACAGCGCGAGAATTGCCCTTTCTTGAGGGTTGATGGTCACATCATCGATTTTCGAAGTCGACTGGGCGCCACGAAGCATCGGACCTTCCCCGGTCAACAGCCAGTCGATCGAGATGCCCAAATGGGAACCCAAGGCGATTAGTGCCTCAGGGCGAGGCTCACGAATTCCGCCAACCCAGTTTTGCAGGGAGCTGTAAGACAGGCCACAGGCTTTAGCAGCATCTTTAAGTGATAGCTCGCGGGCTTCAATAGCCAGTCTGATCCTATCGTTGATTCCCATTTGGGAGTTTTCCCCTTGACATGATCTCAATCGGGAACATAACCTGCACCCAGTTGAGAACATCTTAACCAAATAGGAACACACGAACCATCCACCGCTGGGACTCCTCAATGGAAAAGCGACAGATTCAAGCTCGATTGATTGAACACGGGAGTAACTTTCGTCAGTTCGCGATGAACCACGGATACGGTACACGGACTGTGACACAGGCCGTCCAACGATGGGCAGGCCATAACTCACTTCCTCAGGGAAGACTTACTTTCTGCATTTTGCGCGACTTATCAAAATTCATTGGGGAGGAAATTCTGCCGGGAATACTCACTGAAAGCATCGAACAACCGGCGAATGACAGCGCGAGCGCACAGTAATGACCAGTGCTCAGGGAGACCAGCAGAAGATGAAAAGTCGAATTCTAAAAACGCGCCGGGAAGTCGTCAGTGCAATCATTCGAACCTTTGAAGGTGGCCGCGAACGCGCCGCTGTTCACATCGGCCTGCCACTCAAAAAGTTTGATAACCACGCTTACGAGAACAACAACTGCCGCCCGCTGACGGACCTGCAGATTTTCAACCTGGAACAAGTCACGGGCACGCAGCACCTGGCCAATTACGTTGCCGCAATGTATGGCGGCATGTTCGTGCCAATCGTCCATCCGGAAAACTTGGACAACGTTGAGATGTATACCCGAGCAGTGCAGACCTCAGCCAAGCGGGGCACAGTGGATCAGATCATTGCCCAGGCGCTTGATGACGGCGTAATCACCGAGGATGAAGCCGAACTGATCCTGAACGCTCATATCTCGCACATGGCCGCACGCACTACCGAAGTCCACGCCGCTATCGACCTGTACTGCGCCAAATCAGGGAAAGGCCAATGAACACTCAATCCAACACCCTGGACTACCAACAATGCGTACAGAACGCTGCACTGGCATTTCTTGAGCGCCATCAAGCCGAACACCTGGGTTACACACGGGTACTACACCGCCGTGCGGTCGATCACTTGATTAACCGCTTCAACGTGTCCGAACCAGTAGCAGACAAACTGACCGCCCTCGCCCACACCGAGCTGGTGGACATCGCACGCCGTAAGCGCCCCGCCAATCCGTAACACCTAACCCGACCAATCGCCGCCCCCACGTGCCGTGGGTTTGGGTGAGCTGCGCCCGAAATTGAGGTTTAACGATGACAAACGCCGTAATTGTCACCACACAACTGCCCCCAGCCGAGGCCGAAGCGTTGCTGGCCAACCTGCGTGAACAGTATCGCTTGAGCCTCAACGAACACTGGTACGACGACCAATTCCGCCTCGTGGCAGCCGGTCTGCGCCACGGCGCGATTCTCGCTCACATTCCGGTTATGGCTGCGCAAAAACGCCTTATGGCAGCCCTGTCCCACAGCCTCAAAGCAGTGAAGTAACCCCATGAAAGAAGATCTTCGTCACGACGTGCTGCAACGCCTGCAGGCCGACTTCGGGCTCAAGCACCGCACGGGCACCGACTACATGCGCGGCGGCACCTGCCCGAGGTGCAAAAAGAAGGAGCTGTATTCACGGTTTGATACGCCATGGATGGTGATTTGTGGTCGCCCTGAAAAGTGTGGCCATACCCTGCACGTCAAAGAGCTTTACGACGACCTTTTCGAAGACTGGAGCAAGCGAGCGCCGGCGACAGACCAGCATCCCAACGCAACAGCACGCGCCTATCTAGAGTTCGCCCGAGGCTTTCGGTTTGAGCTGATCCAGGGTTGGTTCACCCAGGAAACGTTCTATTCCGTTGAACACAACGCCGGCAGTGCCACTGTTCGCTTCGCCCTGGAAAAAGGTGGCTGGTGGGAACGCCTGATTGATCAGCCTCACCGCTTTGGAAAGATGAAAGCCCGCTTCAAGTCCAAGGACAGCTATCGCGGCGTTTGGTGGTGCCCGCCCTGCGTCGACCTGCTTGAAGCCAAGGAAATCTGGATTGTTGAAGGTATCTTCGACGCCATCGCCCTGGTGCACAACGACATCGCCGCCGTGTCGGCCATGTCTTCCAATGCATTCCCCAGTGACTCGCTCGAAGCACTGGTCAAGCTCCGCGAAGGAGGAAAGTTACCCAAGCTGGTTTGGGCTCTTGATAACGAGCCAAGCGCCAACGCCTACACCCGGCGCTGGGTACGCGACGCCCGCGCCCTGGGCTTTGTGTGTGAGTCTGCGCAGATCCCGCAACGCGACGGCCGCAAAGCGGACTGGAACGACCTTCACCAGCGCTGGAGCTTCATTCAGGACGACACTAAACGCGCTGATCAAATCGCCACCGACCTCAAACAAGCCCGACACCTGGGCGCCCTGCTGCTGGCTGAGAGCGCTGCGGAAAAAGCACTGCTCATGTACGACTGGAACAAGCGCGGGGAATTTCACCTGGGCTTTGGGAACCGCCTGTACTGGTTCAAATTGGACATGGAGAAATTCAACCGGGCCATGTCCGACATCGAGGACAGCGAAAACCACGACGACCAACTGCTTAACCAGGCACAACAGCGCGAAAAGGCGCTGCAGCAGTCCGGCAGTGTCGTGGAGATTGCCAACTGCTACCCACAAGCCCTGTATTTCCAGCGTAACGAGGTAACAGACGAGTCCTGGTACTACCTGCGCGTGGACTTCCCGCACGACTCTGAGAGCGTGAAAAACACCTTCACCAGCGGCCAGCTGTCGGCCGCCAGCGAATTTAAAAAGCGCCTGCTCGGCATGGCAGCGGGCGCGATGTTTACCGGCAGCGGCCAGCAGCTCGACAAGCTTATGAAAGACCAGCTGTTCGGCATCAAAACCGTGTCGACCATCGACTACGTAGGCTACAGCAAGGAATACGCTTGCTATGTCTACGGCGATATCGCGATCAAGGACGGCACCACCTATAAGGTCAACAGTGAGGACTATTTCGAGTTTGGCAAGCTGCGCCTAAAAACTCTCCAGAAAGGCGTCCCTATCAAACTGCAGCGCGACGCAAAGGGCTTTGATGAAAAGTGGGTGCAGTTGCTGTGGACTTGCTCCGGCGCCCAAGGCTTTGTCGCCCTGGTGTTCTTCTTCGGTTCGCTGTTCTGCGAGCAGATCCGTGCTCGCTATCAGTCCTTCCCGTTCTTGGAAGCTACCGGTGAAGCCGGCGCCGGCAAAACAACCCTGCTGAACCTCCTATGGAAACTCCTCGGCCGCGAAGGCTATGAAGGCTTCGACCCGATGAAATCGACCAAGGCCGGTCGCTCTCGACTAATGGGCCAGGTATCGGGCATGCCGGTTGTATTCCTGGAAGCCGATCGCCACAGCGATGATCGAGCACACGCTAAAACCTTTGAATGGGACGAGCTGAAAGACTTCTACGGCGGCGGAACCTTGGCGACGAAGGGCGTCAAGACAGCCGGTAACGAGACGTACGAACCGCCGTTCCGGGGAACGATCGCTATCAGCCAAAACGCAGCCGTAGTCGCCCACGAAGCGATCATGACGCGCATTGTAAAACTGCACTTTGTACGCCCGACCGTGACGCTAGAAAGCCGTGCTGCAGCTGACCAGTTGAACGCACTGGATGGCGGCACTCTTAGCCATTTCCTGTTGCGGGCCGTCGGCAAAGAATCCGCGGTGCTTGAGCTGTTCGCTCAGCGTATGCCAGAACACGAAGCCAAGCTGCGCCGCCTGCATACCCATTGCTTCGCCTGTGGTACCGCCTATACCAGCGACGCGGGTATCTGCAGCAGCTGCGGCTATGACTTGCGTGGCTATATCCGCGTCGAGCGCATCAGCAAGAACCACGCGCAACTGCTCTCGCTGCTGGATTGCCTGCGCCTGGTGCTGAAACTGAGTGATCCCCAAGTCGCTGCCACCCAGCGCCAGATTGTGCGGATGGCTATCGAGCGTCAGACCTCAATCAGTTCCGACCATTCAGCCGTGGCAGAGTTTTGGGAGGTCTACGACTACCTCGAATCGTTAAGCGAAGACCCGGTGGTCGACCACAGCAGCGACCCCACCGTGATCGCTATCAATCTCAACGAATTCTGCGAGCGCGCCGCCGAACACAAACAGAAGTTGGCGGACGTGGCCACGTTACGCGATCTACTCAAGGAGTCCCGTTCCCGCAAGTTTCTGGACAGCAACAAGGCGGTGCACAGCGCGGTTCGTGCTGCTTTCAACAACCGAAATCCGTGTTCACAACCCCGGCCGACCACAGTTAAGTGCTGGACATTCAAGGCGTAAAGGAGGGCAAGACCGATGCAAATCCAAGTATTTATGGGCAGTGCCAGCGAAGGCAAAACCAGCAAGCTCCAGTCAGTTCAGGACCGTCTGGACTTTACGGGAGAAAGCGCGCCGATCATCCAGGCTGAGGCTTATGGGGAAGATGGCTTGCTGGAGATTTTGGAGGTCCGCGCAGCCGGTGGTCAGCGCGAAATACTGGTGGACGACTGCAGCCGGCAACAGATTTTGAGGGTGTTGGAATGGCAATCATGTGTCGAGCATGAGCCAAATCTTGATGACCTGGTGATCCACCTGGCTCGCAAGGACTGACCTTAAAAAAATAGTGCCGAGGAGTTGCAGCTCCTCGACACCCAACCGCAACAGAGGGCTATACCATGCAAGCACAGAACCTAAGCAGCAGCGCCGCGAAGGCTACCACACCGGCGCGGCACCTGGTGGCCACCGCGATTATCGGCGCGGCCGTTATCGGCTACTTGGTGCACAAAACCCCTGAATCACGCACCCGCCTTGAAAGCCTGAGCCAGATGGCCAACACCCTGGGCGAACTGAGCGAAACGGATGCGGCAGTTGTCGCTCAACTGCTCGCCAACAACGCATCCCGGGGGGCGGCGCGCCATGCCTAAGCAGCCCCCGTCGACCCGCGTAAGACGTTTCCCCTGGAACATCGACTACACCAGCATGTGCGACCTGTGCGATCGGTGGCGTGCGCAGGGCAACCACGAGCAATGCAGCCGGCAACGCCAACGGCTGAATGCCCATCTACGCAATCACAAGCCTAAGCGTTAAGCCGCGTCCACCAGAAGACGCGCTTCTAAATACTTGGCCCGGAAACGGGCCTTTTTGTTTCCGATCGTCAGACTGTCGCTATACGAGTACAGCGTTAGGGGTTTACATGAGTGGGGTCGAAGCTCGCGGTAATTCCGTGAGAATCTATTTTCAATACGACGGCGAAAAATGCCGCGAATCGTTACCTGGAGGAAACACACCGGCGAACGTTGCCCAGGCCAAGCGCTTGCTCGCCATCATCGAATACGAAATCCAAGCAGGCATCTTTGACTACGCACGCCACTTTCCCAATTCAACCAGGCTGGTAGAAAACACCTTCGGTCATTACCTGGACATCTGGTTGCGGATCAAAGCCAACAGCGTCGCGGCATCGAGTTACCGAGGTTATGCCAACAAGGCCGAAGTACATGTACGGCCGCGCTGGGGCAAAGTGCAGATCAACGCGATCGATCACCTGGACCTGCAGGAGTGGATACAGGGGACGCTGTCCAAAACCCTAAAAAACAAGACCATTCGCGACATTATCAGCAACGTGCGCCAAGTGTTCAGGCTCTACCGTACGCGCATGAAAGTCGCGCACGATCCTACCGAAGGCTTGATGGTGCGCCTGCCCGATCCCGAAGCACCGGACCCGTTCACTCGTGCGGAAATCAAACAGATCCTCGACACACCGACCACTCGTACGCTTGAGTTACTGATGGTGCAGTTCATGATTTGGGCTGGTCCTCGGGTGTCTGAAACCATCGCCCTGGCATGGGAAGACGTCGACCTGGAACAAGGGATGGTGACCTTTCGTCGATCGAAGGTACGCGGCGCCTATCGAGTGACGAAGACCCGGCGCTCGATGCGCAAGGTTCGCCTGTTGACGCCGGCGTGGGAGGCGTTGCGGCAGGTCGATGCACTGACCCGCAAAAGAACAGCCGAAACCGTTGAAATCGTAGAACGGGACAATAAAACCATACGCCGGCACACACTGCATTTTGTGTTCTTGAACACCAAAAGCGGTTTGCCGCACGCTAACGATTTTGTTGTGCGTGACCGTTTTTTCAAAGCCCACTTGCTCACGGCCGGGGTCCGCTATCGTGGTCCTGGGCAGTGCCGGCACACGTACGCCAGTCAGTTGCTCACGACGGGTATTGCCTCAATCGATTGGATCGCTGAACAGATGGGGCACACCAACGGCAACATGATTCGCCAGCACTACGGAACGTGGATCAATGAGGACGGGCCAGATGTGGTCGGGATGTTGCAGCTAGCGTTAAGGCTCTAGCCTTCAGAGTTCAACGCTAAAGCCTTTAAGACCGATGCTGTCCGCAAAACGACCAATGGCAGTCAGGCTGGTCCAAACACGTACTGGCTCACGCCTGGAACGCACAACCATTAAACGCGATGCGGGGCCCCCCAAACGAATTGAGAGGGTCCACATCGCGTTATTACCTTTAACTCGACCGACGATGACGTCCCGTATCGCGTGGTGGCTGACCAAGGCTTTCAGTGTGTCGGATTGGATCGCTCCAGCGCTCACGTTTCTAAGCCTAGAAAACGCACTGCGGGTGCGCCATCGGTGACCAAGCGGGTTACCAATAAATTTTTAGCTCTAACGAACAGCACAGTTAGCTCGCTGGTGAGCGAACAAATTACGTTTGGTAGGCTGGGCCTAACCGGTGATTCCAAAATGCTCATTTTGACTTGCTACTTAGTTCCGCATGCATCATCAATTCTGCCTTGCTGATTAACGCTGTCATCGCTTGGTATCCCCGAGTGGTGATTATCTCGCCGGCCAGCAAGCCTAGTGCAAAGCCATGCGCGACGCTGGCAGTATGCACTAACATCTTTTGATTAGGCGCACGTTCAATTGCCTGCAGCACCTTTTTCCACTCTCGGCGTAGCAATGTCGTAGCCAATTCGACTTGCAGCACCGCGACGTGGTTCGCGTTATCTACCGGTTCGGAGTCATCAAAAGACACGATAATATTTTCCGATTGTGGGAGGAAGAAGCCCAGCGTCGTACCACACAGCCGGGCTAAGGCATACCAGTCTATGGGGGTCTGGTTTCCATAGGCAAATAGAAAAGCCCCCGCACCTAGTCAAAGTGTGGGGGCCTTTTGAACATAAGCGGCGTTATTAGAAATAGAGGTACGCCTAACCGTATTAGCCTATCTCTAGTTTGGCAGGTAGGCGTGCGATGAAACACGTGCCACTTTCAATATTAGATACGACACTCAAACGTCCGTTATGGGCTGCCGCAATCTCGGAGGCGATGTAAAGTCCAAGACCTAAACCCTCTCCCCTAGCTCCAGTTTCAGAGCGCGTGAACGGCTGAAACAGTAGAGGCATCAACGCCTCGTCAATAGGAGGCCCAAGATTCGTCACAGAAATAACGATCTCAGGCCCATCTGAAAAAGCTAGCACTGTGATTGGTGCGGAGATAGAGCCATGAGTAACAGCGTTACCTACAAGATTTGAAAGCAACTGGTTGATACGAAGAGCATCGCAATAGACACCGGAAGGGACGGCCAACGATGTGACTAGTTTGGCGCGGGGATGTGAAGCTCGAATCTCATCAAGTGTCATCTCCAAAGTGCAGTTCAGATCATCTACAAGTGTGCGACGAATCGGTATACCGCCACCCAGTCTTCCCCTACTCATGTCGAGGACATTTTCGATCAGCAGACTCATTTTCACTGAGCTGGAGCGTATAGCAGCGATCAACCTCAAGAGCCCCACATCGTTGGTTTTGCTTTCCAGCAAATCAACACTCATCCTGATGGCACTCAACGGAACCCGCAGATCGTGGCCCAGAACTGCAACGAACTGCTCATGTAGTGTGTTATCGATTCGGGCGTCTGTCAGATTTGCATTTGAATTTTCCAGCAAGCGCTGCGTATCAAGGCTCGCTGCAATCAACTTTGCGAACAAGGTTAAAGTGTGTGTGATCGCAGGGTTATCAAGGTCCGCCGGAATAGAGTCAATAGCGCAAAGCGTCCCAAAAAATTCACCGTCCGAAGTAATAATCGGGATCGAGACGTAGCTCTCCAACCCGTAAATCCTGGGCGTATGGTGCACAGACCAAATTGAATGAGTGCTTGCCCTGCCGAAAATGACAGGTTTTCTGTGCTGTCTGATCTCATGGCAAATCGTGGAATCTAGTACCAGTTCTCCACCAGGCTTTAGGCCGAAGTCGATAGAGTCATCTACGGCGCAAGCTACCCACTTTTTATCTGTGACCCTGGCAACAGCCGCAAATCGCATGCCGGTCAAATTCTTCACCATGCTCAGGATCATGGGAACGGCCTCAATGCGCAGGACAGCTTCAACTGTGGAGGTATGTTCGATATTGGTCATGACGCTGCCTGTAACCAAGGTTAGTAAGTAACAAGCTGGTGAGTTGTGCAGTGACAATGTGAAGCTATTGCCTTCTATTAAACGCCAGCTACATCCGTGGCGGTGGGTGTATTTCGCTCAAAGTGCCTTTTCGCCTATGCCCTGTTCACCGCGGACGACTACTCGTGGCTAAGTCGTCGGCAAATGAATTTCCTCGATAATAATCCTCATTCTTCAGAGACTGTTTATGCACCAAATTGGCGCACCAGTCCCATGGTGGTCCCATGAGGCTATTTTTTGAACGCCAAAAACCACAAACCCCCGACTTTCTCTAGGAAAATCAGGGGCTTGCGTTTTCTCAATTTGGCGGTGAAGGAGAGATTCGAACTCTCGATACAATTTCTTGTATACACACTTTCCAGGCGTGCTCCTTAAGCCACTCGGACACTTCACCGTATCTCGTCAAACCAGTTCAGTCTGTCGAGGCGCGCTAATGTAGTCGAAAGCCTTTCCGATGGCAAAGGTTTTTTTCAGAATTTTCATGCGGTTAGACGGTTATGTCATAACCCGCCTGGTCAGGGACGGTGATTCTGCCATTCTTGGGCATGGATAGCGTGAGCCTGGGACGCTCGGTGCGCCCTGCTCCGGGCCGTCTAAGCTTGGGTGTGGCGTAAAAGCCTGACTGGGTAGTCAGTCACGGCGCTTTACCGGGGCGGGCGTGGTGGGTAACGTTTGCGTATGCATTTCTATCCATAGCTTCTCTATAACAAGTCTTACAAGGAACCGCGTCATGAGTGAGTTGATTGCCTACCACCTCGAAGACGGTATCGCGACCCTGACCTTGAGCAACGGCAAGGTGAATGCCATTTCTCCGGCGGTGGTCAGTGAGTTCAATGCGGCGCTGGATCAGGCCGAGAAAGACCGGGCCGTGGTGGTGATCACCGGGACGCCGGGGATACTGTCGGGGGGTTATGATCTGAAGGTGATGACCGCCGGCCCCAAAGAGGCGATCAGCCTGGTGACGTCGGGCTCGACGTTGGCGCGTCGTCTGTTGTCCCACCCGTTTCCGGTGATCGTCGCTTGCCCTGGGCATGCGGTGGCCAAGGGCGCGTTCCTGTTGTTGTCGGCCGATTATCGGATTGGTGTGGAAGGCCCGTTCAGCATCGGCCTGAATGAAGTGGCGATCGGCATGACCATGCACCACGCCGGTATCGAATTGGCGCGGGATCGCCTGCGTAAGTCGGCGTTCCAGCGTTCAGTGATCAACGCCGAGATGTTCGACCCACAGGGCGCCTTGCATGCCGGCTTCCTGGATAAGGTCGTCGCCCCCGAAGAGTTGCACGCGGCGGCCCTGGAAGCGGCGCGTCAGTTGAAGAAGATCAATATGAACGCCCACAAGCACACAAAGCTGAAAGTGCGCAAAGCACTGCTGGAGGCGTTGGATGACGCAATCATTCAGGATCAGGGGCATGTCCTGAGCTAAGTCCTCACAACTGCAGCATCAGAGCCCGACCTTGAGTCGGGCTTTTTCTTACAGATAAATCAGAATCATCTATAGGCGCTCTAGTCGGGCGATGTCGGCGCATATTGAAACATGTGCTTAAACATCGCCTATCTCCCACGTCTGCAGGGGCAATTGCCGAACCCAGTGCACACCCGTACACTGCGCCACCCTTGTACCGATGGACCGTGTCGATGCTTTTTCTGCTACGTATGCTGTTGATGGGCCTGCACTTTATCGTCGCCGGTGTGCTGGGCGTAGTGTTGGGCCTTTGCCGTCCGTTCAACCCGGACAACAGCCGCCTGTGCGCCCGCCTCTATGCGCTGCCGGCCATGTGGCTCTTGGGGCTGAACGTGAAAGCGCAGGTCGACTCGCTGCGCAACAAGCCCGGCACCTGCGTGATCATCGCCAACCACCAGTCCAACTATGACCTGTTTGTGTTCGGCACCGTGGTGCCTCACCGCACGGTGTGCATCGCCAAGAAGAGCCTGAAATGGGTGCCGCTGTTCGGCCAGTTGTTCTGGCTGGCAGGCAATGTGCTGATCGACCGAGGCAATGCCTACAAGGCACGCCGGGCAATGCTTACCACCACCCATACGTTGCAACATGAGAACACCTCGATCTGGGTGTTCCCGGAGGGCACACGCAACCTGGGCAAAGGCCTGTTGCCGTTCAAGAAAGGCGCATTCCATATGGCGATTGCGGCCGGAGTGCCGATCGTGCAGGTGTGCGTCAGCAACTACATCACCCATATGCAGCTCAATCGCTGGAACAGTGGGGATGTGCTCATACGGTCGTTGCCGCCGATTCCTACGGTTGGGCTGACTTCGGATGACATCCCCCGGTTGATGCAAAGTTGCCAGGTGCAGATGGATGAATGCATCGCGCAGATGGATCGTGAGTTGCGGGCTGCTTGAACACCGCCCGGGGGTGCTTCGCCCCCTAGCGCGAGCAAGCTCGCTCGCCACAAAAAGCTTGTCGCAATGACGGCTACGACGGAACGTCATTCAGGCTAAGCTGCCCAACATCTGTCATCCCAATAAGAAGCGATCAGCACCATGGGTAGAGTTGTTGCGGCTGCCGTCTACAGCGCCGGCAAGAAAGTCACCGATATCACCCTCGACGAAGGCGCCGCCTGGGCCGCCAAACCTGACCACTTTGTATGGATCGGCCTGGAAGCACCCAACGCTCAAGAGCTGGCCAACCTGCAACGCCAGTTCAACCTGCATGAACTGGCCATCGAAGATGCCCTGGAAAAGCACAGCCGCCCGAAGCTGGAAACCTTCGGCGATGCACTGTTTATCGTCACCTACTCACCGGTGCGCGAGAACGGCAAGCTGGTGTTTATCGAAACCCACATCTTCGCCGGCAATGGCTACATCATCACTGCACGCAATGGCCACTCGGCATCCTACGGGCTTGTGCGCCAGCGCTGTGAGGCGCGGCCACTGTTGCTGGAGCATGGGGAAGATTTCGTACTCTATGCGCTGCTGGATTTCGTCACCGAGAATTACCAACCGGTGAGCGAGGCGATCCATGCCGAGATCGATGAACTGGAACGCAACGTATTGTGCAGCTCGCTGAATGAGCGTGATATCCAGAACTTGCACGGCTTGCGCCGCGATGTGCTGCGGCTCAAGCGCTACGTCGCGCCGATGGTGGAGATCAGCCAGGAGCTGCAGAAGCTGAGCTTCCCGTTCATCGACAAGAACATGCGCCCGTATTTCCGCGATGTGCAGATCCATGTGACACGGCAAATGGAAGACCTCACCACCCTGCGCGATATCGCCAGCCAGACCATCGAGATCGGTGTATTGCTGGAGGCTTCACGTCAAAGCGTGGTGCAGCGCAAGTTCGCCGCATGGGCGGCGATCCTCGCCTTCCCCACAGCGGTGGCGGGGATCTACGGGATGAACTTCCAGAATATGCCCGAGCTGCAATGGCACTACGGCTATTTTGCAGTGCTCGGGTTTATCGCGGTGGGCTGTACCGGTTTGTGGGCCAGCTTCAAGCGTTCGGGCTGGCTTTAACGCTTGGCCTCGGATTTGTGGGCCACGAAACGCATCATCCATTCCGCCACGGTGACGCCGTGGTGGTCGCGCTCCAGGCTGGCGACGCCATGGTTGTAGACCTTCTCGCCCAAGGTCGTCTGAAGAATCTCCAACAGCTCGCGGGAATAGTCATGGACAAATTCCGGATGGCCTTGGAAGCACAGCACCTGATCGCCAATGTGGTACGCCGCAAACGGGCAAAACGCGCTGGAAGCAATCACCGTGGCGTTTTTCGGCAGCGTGGTGACCTGGTCCTGATGGCTGATCAATAAAGTCAGTTCTTCCACTTCAGGGCTCATCCACGGCGCCTTGGCATCGAGCTTGTAATCGTGGATGCCCATGCCCCAACCCTGGCCCGCGCGCTCGGTCTTGCCGCCCAGCAGCAGTGCCAGCAATTGGTGGCCGAAGCAGATCCCCAGCAGTTTGTCGCCGCGCTCGTAACGCTCGAGCAGATAAGTCTTGAGAGTCTGGATCCAAGGGTCGGTGCCAAAGGAATCGGCCTTGCTGCCAGTGACCAGGTAGGCATCAAACACTTCATCTTCCGGCGGGTATTCGCCCTGCACAACGTTGTAGACAACGAATTCGGCGGCAATCGGCTGCTTGGAGAACAGGCGCTTGAACATCTGCCCGTACCCTTGGTATTGATCGATCAAGCCTGGACGCAGGATATCGGTTTCCAGGATACAGACGCGTAGCGACATAAAAAATACCTGACACGGTGATGGGAATAATGCACACCCCAGAGCCTGCCTTGAAACACCCTCCAAGGCAAGCCCTTGTGGGAGGGGGCTTGCTCCCGATAGCGGTGGCACAGTTACTGACTCGTCAGCTGATACATCGCCATCGGGAGCAAGTCACCTCCCACATTCAGATCACCGAAATATTTCGCCTTGTGCAGCCTTTTCCAGCAACAACGCCGGAGGAGAGAACCTTTCCCCATATTGCTCCGCCAGGTAGCGCGCCCGGGCGATGAAGTCGTTCAACCCGTACTGGTTGATAAACTGCAACGCACCGCCACTCCACGCGGCAAAGCCAATGCCGAAGATCGAGCCCACATTGGCATCCGCCGTGGACATCAACACCCCCTCCTCCACACACCGCACGGTTTCGATGGCCTGGATAAACAGCAGGCGGTCACGTACATCCTGTGGCGAAATCTGTTTACCCGGCTGTTCGAAACGGGCTTTCAGCTCCGGCCACAGGTGTTTCTGCCCGCCTGCCGGATAGTCATAGAACCCACCACCCGCTGCCTTGCCGGCGCGTTTGTACTCATTCACCAGCAGGTCGATCACCCGCGTTGCCGGATGCGTCGGCATCTCCTTACCTTCGGCCTGCAGATCCTTGGCCGTTTGCTGTCGGATATGGCTCATCAAGCTGAGCGATACCTCATCGGACACCGCCAACGGCCCCACCGGCATGCCGGCCTTGCGCGCTTCGGTCTCGATCATCGGTGCGGCCACGCCTTCACCGAGCATAGCGATGCCTTCATTGGTGAAGGTGCCGAACACCCGCGAGGTGAAGAAGCCACGACTGTCGTTGACCACAATCGGGGTTTTCTTGATCTGCAGCACGAAATCAAAACCTCGGGCCAGGGTTTCGTCGCTGGTGTGCGTGCCCTTGATGATTTCCACCAATGGCATTTTGTCCACCGGGCTGAAGAAATGCAGGCCCAGGAACTTGCCTGGATCGGGCACGGCGTTGGCCAGGCCGCTGATGGGCAAGGTGGAGGTATTGGAGGCGATCACCGCGTCGGCGCCGACGACGCTTTGGGCGGCGGCCGAAACCTGGGCCTTGAGCTCGCGGTTTTCAAATACGGCCTCGATGATCAGGTCAGAACCGGCCAGATCGGCATCAGAGGCCGTAGGATGAATGCGCGCCAGGGTGGTATCGCGCTGCTCGGCGGTCAATTGCCCACGCCCCACCTTCTTGTCCAATAGCGCGGCTGAGTGCGCCTTGCCTTTCTCGGCGGCGGCGAGGTTGATGTCCTTGAGCACCACGTCGATGCCCGCACTGGCACTGACATAAGCGATCCCCGCGCCCATCATCCCGGCACCCAGCACGCCGACTTTGCGTGTCACGTAAGGGGCAAAGCCTTGGGGGCGCGAGCCGCCGGCGTTGATTTCGTTGAGCTGGAACCAGAAGGTGCCGATCATGTTCTTCGCCACCTGGCCGGTGACCAGTTCGGTGAAGTAACGGGTTTCGATCAGGTGGGCCGTGTCGAAATCCACCTGCGCGCCTTCCACGGCGGCGCAAAGGATCTTTTCCGGAGCCGGAAAGCAGCCGTTGGTTTTGCTGCGCAACATCGACGGTGCAATCGCCAGCATCTGTGCAACCTTGGGGTTCGACGGCGTACCGCCGGGGATTTGATACGCCTTGTTGTCCCAAGGCTGCCTGGCCTCGGGGTTGGCGAGAATCCAGGCGCGAGACTTGGCCAACAGTTCATCACGGCTCAAGGCCAGCTCATTGATCAAGCCGGCTTGCAGCGCCTGTTGCGGCCGCAGTTTTTTACCTTCCAACAAATACGGCAGGGCCTTTTCCAGCCCCAGCAGGCGCACCATGCGCACGACCCCACCACCGCCCGGCAACAGGCCCAGGGTGACTTCCGGCAAGCCGAGCTGGGTGGATTTATCGTCCAGTGCGACGCGGTAATGACAGGCCAGGCAAATCTCCCAGCCACCGCCCAGGGCCGCGCCATTGATCGCGGCCACGACCGGTTTGCCGAGGGTTTCCAGGCGGCGCAACTGGGCCTTGAGCACGCGCACACCGTCGTAGAAATCCTTGGCGTGGTGCTTGTCGACCTGGATCAGCTCATTGAGGTCGCCACCGGCAAAAAACGTCTTCTTGGCCGAGGTGATGATCACACCGGCAAGGCTGTCCTTTTCCGCTTCCAGGCGCGTGACGGTGGCCGCCATGGCCTCGCGGTACGCGGCGTTCATGGTGTTGGCACTCTGGCCGGGCATGTCGAGGGTCAGTACCACAATCTGGTCCTGGCCTTTTTCGTAACGAATAGCGTCGCTCATGACGGGTTCCTTCGGCTCAGAGACGTTCGATGATGGTCGCGATGCCCATGCCACCGCCGACACACAGGGTGGCCAGGCCGTAGCGCTGGCGGCGTACTTCCAGCTCGTCGAGCAAGGTGCCGAGGATCGCGCAGCCCGTGGCGCCCAACGGATGGCCCATGGCGATGGAGCCGCCGTTGACGTTGACCCGAGCGGGGTCGATGCGCATGTCCTTGATGAACTTGAGCACCACGGAGGCGAAAGCTTCGTTAACCTCGAACAGGTCAATGTCTTCTACGCGCAGCCCGGCCTTGGCCAGGGCCTTGCGTGTGGCCGGGGCCGGGCCGGTAAGCATGATGGTCGGGTCGGTGCTGGTGACGGCGGTGGCGACGATACGGGCCCGAGGTTGCAGCCCCAGTTCGCGGCCTTTGGCCTCGGAGCCGATCAACATCAAGGCGGCCCCATCGACGATACCCGAGCTGTTGCCCGGCGTGTGCACATGGTGGATGCGCTCCACATGGCTGTAGACCCGCAGCGCAGTGGCATCGAAGCCCATTTGCCCGATCATTTCGAAGCTGGGTTTGAGTTTGCCCAGGCCATCTAAGGTGGAGTCGCCGCGGATGAACTCGTCATGGTCCAGCAGCACGATGCCATTCTGGTCCTGCACTGAAATCAACGATTTGCTGAAGGAACCGTCTGCACGCGCCCTCGCCGCTTTCTGCTGGGACTGCAGGGCGAAGGTATCGACGTCCTCGCGACTGAAGCCTTCCAGGGTTGCGATCAAATCTGCACCGATGCCCTGGGGCGTGAAATGACTGTGCATATTGGTTTGCGGATCGAGTACCCAGGCTCCCCCATCGCTGCCCATCGGCACCCGCGACATGGACTCGACGCCGCCGACCACCACCAGGTCTTCGAAGCCTGAGCGCACTTTCATCGCGCCCAGGTTCACCGCTTCCAGGCCCGAGGCGCAGAAGCGGTTGATCTGTACGCCGGCCACGCTGATGTCCCAGTCCGCCACCAGCGCGGCAGTCTTGGCGATGTCGGCGCCCTGGTCGCCCACCGGGGTGACGCAGCCGAGGACGATATCATCCACCTGGTGCGTATCAAGATCGGCGCGTTGCGCCAGCGCCGTAAGCAAGCCGGCCACCAGGTTTACCGGCTTGATGCTGTGCAGGGCACCCTCGGCTTTGCCTTTGCCTCGGGGCGTGCGTATCGCATCAAAGATCAAAGCTTGTTGGGTCATGACGTCCTCGAACCGCTGTGCGTGTTTGCCTACCTTAGGCCCGATTGACACGGTTTCAATGACGGATGCGCTCATTGCTTTTGACCCCCTCGCTCGGACGAACGGTAGGTACCTAAGGGAAACCGCTGATTAATCGTTTTAGCGGTCTAGCCCTAGGGCTGGCGCCAAGATGGCGATTGGCCTCATGCCGTTTTAAGCTCAAATACTGCTTAGCTGATATGAAATGGATCTAAGCCGCGCAGAACAGGGGCTCTAAGGTTGAATCTGTAAGAGGCTGCTGCCGGGTTTTGCTGGAGCAGCTGTAAGAAAAGCGACACGTCATATCGGCATAGTGAAATTTTCCGGCACGCATTTGACGCTCAGGAATAACAACAAAAGGCAGTCAGCCATGTTCAAACATTCGAAAGTACGTCAGGCGGGACTCATTCTTTTCGCCACCACACTGATTCTGATCTTGCCCAATCTCACCAAGATTATCGGGTGACGGCTCAACCCTCGCATTCAGTGCACACGCAGCATCACGACTGCAGTTTTTGGCGGCACCTGCCGGGACATTGCGTATAGCGGTCCTGTGCAGGCGCTGCCGTTTTGCGTGCGATTTTCCGCTATTGTTGGGTGTCTTTGCCCATCACATCGAGCCCATATCGTGAAAACGATCGTCGCCCTGTTCATTGCATTACTGACTCTGCCCGTCTCTGCAGCGCAATTGACCATCGAACTGGACCACACCAGCAAGACTTGGCAGACAGCCGACTTGCTCAAGCGGCCGGATGTACAGACGGTGCAGATCGTCGATGACGTTTCCTACAAGCGCAATATGACCTATCGCGCAGTGCCACTAGCCGCCCTCCTACCGGGACTGAAAGCGGAAAACCATCTGCAAGCCGTCGCCCTCGATGGCTTCGCTGCCGAACTTGCCGCCGCGCCGCTTCTGCAAAACCACGGCGCCCGCGCCTGGCTCGCCATTGAGGACCCCGCCCACCCTTGGCCGGCGCTGGCGCAAGATAAACCGAGTGCCGGGCCGTTTTATCTGGTGTGGACCGATCCGCAAGCCGGCTCTATCAGCCCTGAGCAGTGGCCATTCCAGATCTCCGGGATCAAGCAATTGAAGACCGTCGCCGAACGCTTTCCCGCCTTGCTGCCCGATCCGCAGCTGGCGGCGAATGACCCCGTGAACCGAGGCTTTGCGTTGTTCCAGAAAAACTGCATGGCCTGTCACCGGCTCAATGGCGCCGGCGACGCCCAAGTGGGGCCGGATCTGAATATTCCCTACAACCCCACCGAATATTTCAGCGGGGATTTCCTCAAGCGCTATATCCGCGATCCCCAGAGCTTGCGGCATTGGCCACAGGCGAAGATGCCGGCTTTTGCAGCCAGTGTATTGCCCGATACTGAGCTGGATTTGCTGGTGGGGTATTTGAGGCATATGGCGGGGCGTAAACAACAGCCCTGAACTTCGCGACAATGCCTATGTGGGAGGGGGCTTGCTCCCGATAGCGGTGGGTCAGCTAACAATAACTGACTGGCAACCGCCTATCGGGAGCAAGCCCCCTCCCACATTGCATTATTGCTGCTGGACAGCGATCACCGGGGCCGGCGCCATGCATAACACCTTGGCATGCATCTGTTCATGCCCGCCGCCCCGACGCATGCCACGTACCGGGCAGGCATCCAGGTAATCCAGGCCCACGGCCAGTTTCAAATGCCGCTCCGGCCGCGCCAGTTGGTTGGTCACGTCAAAGCTGTACCAGGCGTCATCCAGCCAGGCTTCAGCCCAGGCGTGGCTGGCCAGGTGCGTGCTGTCTTCGGTGTACAGATACCCCGACACATATCGCGCCGCAATCCCCAGGCTGCGTGCGCAGGCCAGGAACGCGTGGGTATGATCCTGGCATACGCCTGCCCGCCCGGCGAAAGCCTCGGCGGCACTGGTGTCGACTGCGGTTGCACCCGGCGTGTAGACCATCGACTGGTTGAGCGCGTGCATCAGGTCGATCAACGCGCTGCGGTCGCGACGTTGCCGGCAGTGCTGCTCGGCAAAGCTGCGCAACGCTTCGTCGGGTTCGGTCAGGCGCGTGCTGCGCAGGAACGGGAAAGCCGACTGGCTCTCGTGTTCAGCCTCGCGTAACTCATCGATATCCACCTGGCCACGGGCACCGATGATGACCGCGTCGTGGGGTTCGTCCAGCGTCAGCACATGCAGGATATTGCCGAACGGATCGACCTGCGCCCGCACCGGGCGTGGCAGGTCTAGCTGCCAGCTGATGACGTGCTGGCGCTCGCTGTCATGGGGCGTGAGGCGCAGGTACTGGATACTGGCGCGCACCGGGTCTTCATAGTGGTAGGTGGTTTCGTGGCTGAGGGAGAGTCTCATGCGGCCTCCAGGTAGGAGCTGTAGATGGCGTCGCCCAACTGGCGGACCAAAGGGATAAAGTCGGTCAGCCAGGCGTGCAGGCCTTCCTCAAGGATTTCGTCGATGGCGGTAAAGCGCAGGCGTGCGTCCATTTCGGCGGCCAGGCGCTGGGCCGGTCGCCCGTTGAGGCCGGGCAGGCTGGCGAGGATCTGGTCGATCTCTTCGCTGCAGGCGCGCAGCGAGCGTGGGACATCAGCGCGTAACAGCAACAACTCGGCCACTTGCCGGGCGCCGGGCGCGTCGCGATAGATCTCGGTGTAGGCCTCGAACGACGATAACGCGCGCAGCAAGGCGCTCCACTGGTAGTAGGCGTGGGCTGTGCCATCGCTGACGGCGGCGGCCTGGTCGCCGGCCATTTCATAACGTGCGTCCAGCAGGCGCAGGGTGTTGTCGGCACGCTCGATGAAGGTGCCCAGGCGGATAAAACGAAAGGCGTCGTTACGCATGATGGTGCCGTAAGTGGCGCCCCGGAACAGGTGCGAACGCTCCTTGACCCACTCGCAAAACCGGCTCATGCCGTAATGGCTCAAGCCTTGCTGGGCGATGTCGCGGATATCCAGCCAGGTGGCGTTGATGTTTTCCCACATGTCGGCGGTAATTCGCCCACGCACCGCATGGGCGCTGGCCCGCGCGGCGCCCAGACAACTGTAGATGCTGGCCGGGTTGGCCGCGTCCAGCGCAAAAAAGTGCAGCAGGTGTTCGGCATGCAGTTCGCCGTGGCGTTCACGGTAATCCTCCAGGGTGCCGGTGATCAGCAACGGCATGGCCAGTTCATGCAGACCGTCACCGTGCCCGTCTTGAGGCATCAGCGACAGCGAATAGCTGACGTCGAGCATGCGTGCGAGGTTTTCCGCACGTTCCAGATAGCGCGACATCCAGTACAAATCCGAGGCAGTTCTACTCAACATGGCATCAGTCCTCGACCACCCAGGTGTCTTTGGTGCCGCCGCCCTGGGACGAGTTGACCACCAGCGAACCTTCACGCAGCGCCACACGGGTCAAGCCGCCGGGCACCACGCGTGTTTCCTTGCCGGATAACACGAAGGGACGCAGGTCGATATGGCGCGGTGCGATACCGTTTTCGACAAAGGTCGGGCACGTGGATAAACACAGCGTTGGTTGGGCGATATAGGCATGGGGCTTGGCTTTGATGCGGGCGCGAAAGGCTTCGATTTCCGCCGCGGTAGACGCCGGGCCGACCAGCATGCCGTAGCCGCCGGAGCCTTGGGTTTCCTTCACCACCAAGTCCGGCAGGTTGGCCAGCACGTGGGATAGTTCGTCAGGCTTACGACACTGGTACGTCGGAACATTCTTCAGGATGGGTTCTTCATCCAGATAAAAACGGATCATCTCGGTGACGAAGGGGTACACCGACTTGTCATCCGCCACCCCCGTGCCGATGGCATTGGCCAGTACCACGTTACCCGAACGATAGGCGGCGAGCAGGCCGGGCACACCCAGCATGGACTCGGGGTTGAACGCCAACGGGTCGAGGAATGCGTCGTCGAGGCGGCGGTAGATCACATCCACCGCCTTGGGGCCGTCGGTGGTGCGCATGAACACGCGGTCATCGCGCACAAACAGGTCGGCCCCCTCCACCAGTTCCACGCCCATCTCGCGGGCCAGGAACGCATGTTCGAAGAATGCGCTGTTGAAACGCCCTGGCGTCAGCACCACCACGCTCGGGTTATCCAGCGGGCTTGAGCTTTTGAGGGTATCGAGCAGCAGGTTCGGATAATGATCGATCGGAGCAATGCGCTGGGCCGCGAACAGTTCGGGGAACAGGCGCATCATCATCTTGCGATCTTCGAGCATGTAGCTGACACCGCTCGGCGTACGCAGGTTGTCTTCCAACACGTAGTAAGTACCGTCGCCATCGCGTACAAGGTCGACGCCGGAGATGTGGGAATACAGATCGCGGTGCAGGTTCAGCCCCTGCATCGCCAGTTGGTATTGCTCGTTGGCCAATACCTGTTCAGCGGGAATGATCCCGGCCTTGATGATGCGTTGGTCGTGATACAGATCGGCGAGGAACATGTTCAACGCCTTGACTCGCTGAATGCAGCCACGCTCGACCGTGCGCCACTCGCTGGCCGGTATGCTGCGCGGGATTGTATCGAAGGGAATCAGGCGTTCGGTGCCCTGCTCATCCCCATACAGGGTGAACGTGATCCCGGCGCGGTGAAACAGCAAATCGGCCTCACGCCGGCGCTGGGCCAACAGCTCGGCGGGCGTTTCAGCCAACCAGCGGGCGAATTCGCGGTAATGGGGACGGACCTGCCCTGCCCCATCGTACATCTCGTCGTAATAAGTGCGGATCATGCCGTACTCCTTGTCCCCCGGACGCAAGAACCTTCGCAAGGCCCGTGCCATCGGCATAAACACTTATAAATCAGTGAGTTGGATAAGCAGCGGAATCTAACCGCACCGTCCTGGTGCGCAGAATGCCCGCCGCCTTGCGTCACGCTTCATCCCAATGCGGGCTTTGGCTATCAACAGCATAGCCAGAGTTGATTTCATTGCCCGGCTGCCCCCAGGGATAATCGCCCCATCTGCTGAACTGCCTTCAGCGCTCCGCTCTTCCCTTTAGGCCACCCTTGTCGGGTGGCTTTTTTTTGAGGCTGAGAAAGTACCGCGCAAGTTCCACACATTTTCAGACGGCACAAACAAAATCGGCCGACCCGAAGGTCAGCCGATACGCTGAGACTCTATGCAACTACATGGGTAATCCACGCACCTCCTGCTTCACGCCCCATCCCTCGATGATCCCGCCCAGCGGCTCGACCACCGCTTCAAAGTCTTGTTCGAAGTCTCCTATGCCGTCGTAGGTTGCGGACATGATTTTGCTCAGTTCCAAGTACCACGCGCCATCGTCGCGCGCGCTGACCTGGGCATTCAGCGATTCCCCACGAAATCGACCCGCAGCCCGGCGCGCCCGTTCCTCATCCGGGAAAATGGCGTAGAACTCGATGGGGTGAAAACGCGAGAAGTCAAAGCCGCCTTCTTTCATGCGGCGCAGAACATGGGTGCTGATATCTTCTTGATAGGCTGTGCTCATGAAACGTCCTCCTCAAACCGATGGATAGACTTTCCGTGCTTCCCGAAGCCTGCGCCCTACTGGCGCAGGTACTACGGCAATAACAACACCGCTGGAAAACAAGCATGTAGCTGACAAGACCAGACCTTAGCGATTCATTCGCTGATCTCGTTTGCAGAGTAGCGCGAAGCTATCACCTCTACCATAGGGGGTTGAATGAGTTACAGGGATTGTTCAGGCAGCCGGTGAGATGTCGAGGATCTGGATGCTGTTCTGGTCTTTGAGGATCTTGACCGTAGGCTCAGGCTGGCGTCCTTCAAGGTCATTGAGGTCGAGTTCGGCGGCTACCGGCACCAGCTTGCTGCGGATCATGTGCGCCGCCTCTTCGAGGCTGGGCTTTTGCGTGCAATCGAACTGCTCCACGGACTTCACGCCGTGGTCATCAACAAAGGTAATCTGCCACTTTTGCATCGGTGCTTCCTCGATAAAACCCAAGTGTGGGCTCACATCCATCTGGACCTTGAGGGCTTGGCAAATGTTCCACTCAAGGTCGCAGGCACCGATCGGCTGTGCTTATTTTTCAGCGTGTTCTTTCAAGGCTTTCAAGGTCTTGAACGGGGCGTCCACCACGAACTTGTTGGCCAGCCACGACGGCACACTGCCGCCAGGCTCGGTGTGCACCTGGTAGGTCACTTCGGTCTGGTTGTCGCCTTTGGGAACGAGCTTCCAGAAGCCATCGACCTGGGCGACTCGAACGTAGCCTTTTTCTTCAGGCTTGTAGGTTGGCACACCTTCCAGTTTACGCGTCAGCGTGCCGTCGGCCGCCTTGGTCGTCGTGATATGCAGGTAGGAATCGCGGTCAGTCACCGGGAACGGGGCCTTGAATTGGGTGTAGGTCCAGCTTTCGTCACCTTTCTTATCGACCAGCTTCTGCGATTTGCACTCATGGATCCATGAGCAGGCGCCCGCCACGTCTTCCTGCAGAGCCTGGATCTTGGCGACTGGGGCCTTGATCACGGTCACACCGCGATAAGCCTTGTACTTGGAGCCGGCAATTTCGCTCAAGGACACTTTGATACCGTCTTCGTCCTTGGCAACCTGCCAGTCTTCCGCCTGGGCAGTGGCAGCGAACAACACTGTAAAACCGCACAACACAGCCATTCGTTTCAGTGAACCCATTGTTGTATTCCTTATTGTTGAAGTTCCAATAGTAAAGCCCATCAAGCCGCCGTCATCTGCTCCCACCAGCCAATCAGCCGGATCGCATCGGCCTGGTCGTTGCCGCAGACTTCGATATCCGCCTTGAAATCACTGCACACCGCCGGGCGCTCCGGGCGGCCGAACAGCAGGCATAGCTGTTCGACCGACAAGTGCACACAGCGTTCTCCCGCAGGTTTGCCGTTGGGCATTCCCGGCAGCGGTGAACTGATGGAGGGGGCGATGCAGCAAGCGCCACAGCCTTCACGGCATTTCATGACCAGTAGGTCCTCGACGGCTCAATAGGGATGGCCGGGCTAGAGTACGCCCTAAAACAGCCGTTTTAAAATGGTCCAACAGGGGTTTTTCGCGCAAAACAAAAGTGACTGACCAGTCTGCGACAGATGGTCGAGGGCAAGCGTCACGTGCGAGGGAAAAGTTTACTGCTTGAATTCGAAATCCAGCGCTGCGCCTTCCACTTCACGCCGCTCTTCATTGCGCAATTGCAGCTTCATCTCGTTGCTGAGCAAGCGGCCGTTGATCTGGAACGCGCTGTTATCGGTTGGCTTTTCGCCAAACATCGGTGGCAACAATGGCACGCTCTTGGGCTTGGGCATGGTGCCGATCGGCTGCAAGTGCCGCACCATGTCCGCAGGCAAAGACAGGTCCAACTGTGCCGGTGGCAACTTGGTCTGGGCCACTTCGTGGGCCGACTTGGATTTGCTGGCGATCGGCGCACGCTTCTTCACGGGCGCGGCTTTCTTTTTGGCGGGGGTAGTTTTTTTCGCTTGAGTCTTCTGCTGTGCCTGGGCGGCGGGCTTGGTTTCAGTCACGGGCGACGCGGCCAGCACGGCGCCGACGTTACACAGGATCAACAAGCCAATCATCCAGACAGCGCGAAAAATAGAGGTCATATCGCCAACAGCATTAACGGCAGAAAGCCATATGCTCGCTTGTTGTGCATTGCATGACAAGCGCGGTGATCAGCCATGCAGGCGAACTGTCCCCTTTCTACGCCTCAAAAGCCTGCCGCCGTTTCCTGGCACAACTGGCTGGCAAGCATGCCCAGAGTCATCAGTGCCCGCTCCGCCTCGCGGTTCCACGGCGTCCCACAGTTGAGGCGAATACAGTGGTTGAACTGTTCCGTATTACTGAAAATCACCCCAGGTGCAATGCTGATGCCCTGTTGCAAGGCACGCACGTGCAGTTCCTGGGTATTGACCCGCCCCGGCAAACTGACCCACAGGATAAAGCCGCCGGTTGGGCGGGTCATTTGCGTGCCTTCAGGGAAATACTGCTGCACGGCCAGTTGGAACGCGCTGAGATTCTTACGGTATTCCTGGCGGATGTAGCGCAGATGCCGGTCGTAACCACCGTTCTCCAGGTAAGCGGCAACGCCCATCTGGGTGACGCTGCAGGCGGAATGGGTGCTGAACATCTGCAGGCGCTGGATTTCCTGCTGGTACTTGCCGGCGATCATCCAGCCGATTCGCACACCGGGCGATAATGTCTTGGAAAAACTTGAGCAGTAGATCACTCGATCCAGGCGGTCATAGGCTTTGAGGGCCTTGGTGCGACCGACCTCGAACATCAGTTCGCCGTAGATATCGTCTTCGACAATCTGGATATCGAAATCCGAGGCCAGGCGCAGTAACTGCTTCTGCCGCTCTTCCGGCATGGTCGCGCCCAAGGGGTTGCTCAGACGGGTGGTCAATACCAGGGCCTTGATCGACCATTGGTTCGCCGCCAGTTGCAGGGCTTCCAGGCTCATGCCGGTGGCAGGGTCGCTGGGGATCTCGATGACCTTGAGGCCCAGCAGATCGGCCAGTTGCAGCAACCCATAATAAGTGGGCGATTCAGCCGCGATCAGGTCGCCGGGCCGCGTGAGCACACGCAATGACATCTGCAAGGCATCCACACAGCCGTGGGTGATCACCACTTCGGAGGGGTCCACCACGACGCCGGCGTCGCGCATGCGAATCGCCACCTGGCGGCGCAGCGGTTCGAAACCGGGGCTGAACATGTAGCTGAACGCCCGCGGGCTCTGGAAGCGCGTGACCTTGGCCAACTGCTGGTGCAGTGCGCGTACCGGCAGGTAGTCGACGCTCGGCACCGCAGCGCCCAACGGGAATACACCTTCGCGGCGCGACTCGACCAATACCTGCTGAATGATGCTGCTGCGGGTGACCAACCCTGGGCGCTCGACCCGCGCGATGTCCGGCGTGGGCGCCGTCAGCGCAGGTGTCTGGTGCACGTAGTAGCCCGACTGCGGCCGCGCGCGTATCAGCCCCTGGTCTTCCAGGTTGGCGTAAGCCTGCAACACGGTGGCATGGCTGACGTTGAGCTGGGAGCTCATCTTGCGCACCGACGGCACGCGCTCTCCCGGTTGATAAACACCGCGCCGGATGTCCTCAGCCAGTTGCTGGGCAATACGTTGGTAAAGCAACAGATTGGTCATGACGCAGCACTCGATTTCACGGGTATTTTATTTTTGTGTGAAACATACCGGCACAGTTTAGAAGTGTACGGGGACAGTTGCCACAATAGTCGAGCGCAGGCGGGAGTGACAGCAAAAACTGTAGGGGGGTGTCGCGTGTAGGAGCGAGCAAGCTCGCTCCTACAGTTTCATTAGAGGCGAGTTCTCAGCGAGCGGCGCCCAGTTGGCCCTTTTCGTCCGAAAATACAATTTCCACCCGGCGGTTCAGTGCGCGGCCACGCTCGGAGGCATTGGCTTCCACCGGGTACTGGTCGCCGTAACCCTCGACCTCGATACGGTTGTCATCGATACCCAGATCAATCAACAGGTCTGCCACCGATTGGGCACGGTCGCGGGACAGTTTCAGATTCTCCTGCTCGCCCCCGGTGTTGTCGGTGTAGCCCTCGACGCGCACCCGACGTTTGGGGTTCAGTTGCAGGAACTGCACAATTTTCAGCACTGTACGGCTGGCCGAGTTCTGCAGTTCAGCTTCGCCGGTATCAAACAGCACATCCCCCAGGGTCATCACCAGGCCCCGGTCCGTCTGGGTGGTGAGGCTGGCGATCTGTGCTTCAACCCACTTGCCCTGCTGCTGCACGCTGGCCAGTTTATTTTCCCGCAGGGCCAATTGCAGGCGCTGGCGTTCCAGTTCGAGCTTGGTGCCGCGCTCGGCGTTGAGACCCTGCTCGGCATGCTCACGGGCGATCGCGCTGTAGCGTTGGCTCAGGTAGGCGTAGTGCACCACGTCGGCACCGCTGCCCCAATAACTGGACAGGCGGTCGGCGCGAGCCAGCGACTCACCGGCACGAATCACGTCTTTAGGCGCGAAACGCAGCACATTGGCGTCTTCCTTGACCTTCTGGAAGTCACTGCCGGCCTGCTGCAACGCCTGCTCGCTGTTAGGCTGGCTGGCACAACCACCCAAGGCGGCACTGCCCAGCAACAGAGCACAACTCAAACCACGGATGATCGGGCTCATTGGGCTTCTCCCAACTGCAATTGCTTGCGCAGGCGAGTGATGCGGGTGTTGAGCACGTTCAGTTGCTCCTGGCTTTTGCGAGTCAGAATCCGCGCTTCGGCAAGGCGCGCGTCCAGCTCGGCCTGTTCGGCCTGCATGCGTGCATCCTTATAGGATTGGCTGGCCATATCAGCCTTGGCCTTGGCGAACTTGTCTTCTGCCAGTTTCAGGTCAGGTGATTCATCGGTATTGGCACCCACGGCGCTGGCTTGTTCCAAGGCTTGCTGGGTGAGGCGAATCTGTTCATTCGGCGCAGGATCAGCGGCACATCCCGCCAAAGCGACAACGGCGAGGGCCGCGAAAAAAGGTCGAAGAGTCACGGTAAATCCTTACTTTGCTGAGGTGCCGACGGGTTGCTGCAGTTGCGCTTTCCAGCGCTCAAGATTGCGCTGCAGCGCGGTGTGCGCGACGTCGGACGTGGGCAATTCTGTCATCTTTTTGGCCAGCTGTCCGCGCAGCCACGGATCATTGCAGGCCGAGTTGTGGGAAACCGCCAAGTACAATCCGGGCTGGTCGACCGGGGTTTCGCGCGCCACCAGATCGTTGCTCATGCCCAGACTCTGGGCCATGGCCATCCCGGAATAGCGCCCTGCAATGACGTAGTCTACTTCCCCGAGCAGCAATTTCTGGAAGGCCGGCGTCAGGCTGGGCAAGCGTTGCAGGTTCAACTGCTGGCCCGCGAACGTTTCCAGGCCTGCACTCAGGCGGGCACGTTCCGACACCGCGCCTTTATGGCCGTGCAGGTCGGCGGCCGTGGTGTAGACCAGGGGCGAGTCCTTGCGGGTCCAGACCAGGTAATCGATCTGCACCAACGCCGGGTGGATATAATCAAGAGTTTCCAACTGACCCAGGTTCAGCGGCGCATCGGCAAGCAGGTCCATGCGCCCGCTGCGCACCTCATCCAGGGCCAGGGAGCGTTTGCCGCCGTAGAGCAGGTCGATTTTCAGGCCAAGGTCCTTGCCGACTTGTTGCAGCACGTCGGCGGTGGCGCCGATCAGATGCGTCGGGTCCTGGGGATCGCGCCACAACAAGGGCGGTGCGTCCGGGCTGCCGGTAATCACCAGGCGCTCACACTTGCCGGCGGCCAGCGCCAGGCTTGGCAGCAGCGTGAGGCCCAGCAGTACCACCCAGGGGCGCAGTTGCATGGCGAAGCTCTCCGAATAGTCAAAAAAAAGCCCGGTCACAAGGACCGGGCTCTTTATAAGTGAAGCCGCTGGATTAGACCAGCTTCTCCAGCTCAGGCACTGCTTCGAACAAGTCCGCCACCAGGCCGTAATCAGCCACCTGGAAGATCGGGGCTTCTTCGTCCTTGTTGATCGCAACGATCACTTTGGAGTCTTTCATACCCGCCAAGTGCTGGATCGCACCGGAGATACCGACGGCGATGTACAGCTGCGGCGCAACGATCTTGCCGGTCTGGCCGACCTGCATGTCGTTGGGTACGAAACCTGCGTCGACGGCAGCGCGGGAAGCGCCGACCGCCGCGCCCAGCTTGTCGGCCAGGGCGTACAGGTGCTTGAAGTTGTCACCGTTCTGCATGCCACGGCCGCCCGAAACGACGATCTTGGCAGCGGTCAGCTCAGGACGGTCCGACTTGGCCAGCTCTTCGCCAACAAAGCTGGAAGTACCGGCGTCGTGGGCAGCGGCAACGGCTTCAATGGCAGCCGAGCCCCCTTCTGCGGCAACCGGGTCGAAACCGGTGGCACGCACGGTGATGACCTTGACCGAGGCGTTGGACTGTACGGTCGCGATAGCGTTACCGGCGTAGATCGGGCGCTTGAAAGTGTCAGCGCTTTCTACCGAGATGATCTCGGAGATCTGGTCAACGTCCAGCTGCGCGGCAACGCGTGGCAGGATGTTTTTGCCGTTGGAGGTCGCGGCAGCCAGGATGTGGCTGTAGCCCTTGCCCAGTTCTGCAACCAGCGGAGCAACGTTTTCCGGCAGCTGATGCGCGTAGGCGGCATTGTCAGCGTTCAGGACTTTGCTCACGCCCGCGATTTTCGCGGCGGCTTCAGCTACGGCACCAGCGCCCTGGCCTGCAACCAGTACGTGGATATCACCACCGATTTTCGCAGCGGCAGCCACGGTGTTCAGAGTGGCCGGGGCCAGCACTTTGTTGTCGTGTTCAGCGATTACCAAGATAGTCATGATTAGATTACCTTCGCTTCGTTTTTCAGTTTCTCGACCAGTTCAGCCACCGACTTGACCTTGATGCCCGCGCTGCGTGCAGCCGGTGCTTCGACTTTGACAGTCTTGTTGGTGGAGGCGGTGGAAACGCCCAAAGCATCCGGAGTCAGCGTTTCAAGCGGCTTCTTCTTGGCTTTCATGATGTTTGGCAGCGACGCGTAGCGCGGCTCGTTCAAACGCAGGTCGGTGGTGACGATGGCCGGCAGTTTCAGGGAAACCGTCTGTGCACCGCCGTCGATTTCACGGGTGACCGCTACGCTGTCGCCGCTCACTTCGACTTTGGAGGCGAAGGTGCCCTGGCCGTAACCGGTCAGTGCAGCCAGCATCTGGCCAGTCTGGTTGTTGTCGCTGTCGATGGCCTGTTTGCCAAGGATCACCAGCTGAGGCTGTTCCTTGTCGACAACGGCTTTGAGCAACTTGGCAACGGCCAGGGAAGTCAGCTCTTCAGCGGACTCGACCAGGATGGCGCGGTCGGCGCCCAGTGCCAGGGCGGTACGCAACTGCTCTTGAGCAGTGGTCGGGCCGATGGAAACCACCACGATTTCAGTCGCCACGCCTTTCTCTTTCAGGCGCACGGCTTCTTCCACGGCGATTTCGCAGAAAGGGTTCATCGACATTTTGACGTTAGCGAGGTCGACGCCGGAATTGTCCGCCTTGACGCGAACTTTCACGTTGTAATCGACAACGCGTTTGACAGCTACAAGAACCTTCATGGATTCCTCGTTACTCTCCGGTGAAAAGAAAGTCGCCTAGGCGAACCTGGCGGTTGATGCTCATCGGCACACAAGGGCACCTCCAAAGACGGCAGAGATGGCACGACAATGGGATAGCGATGACCGTTCGTCAGTGGTGACCGGGAGGTCATTCTTTATCGCAGCGTGTAAACTGCGCGCCATCGCTGAGGCACGCTTCACCTTTCCTGCCTTTGGACGTGCTCTTGAAACCTGCAGTCTGCCTACGGTAAGCGCAAAACCGACCGTATATTGACCGGAACGCCTATTCTGGTCAATACGCCAAAATAGCCTGTCATAAGCCGCGTTGCTTTGATTTACCTAGCTTCCAAGCAATTCAAACAAACGTTTGTATTGGACGCTGACAGTGGTCTATATATAATGCGCCACCTAGAGAGCAAGGTGGGTCAGGCCTAGGCGCCAGACGTCACCGAAACCTCCACCCATTAGAAAAAAAAGCCTGTTGAGCCTTGAGTAGGAGATAGCCTGTGGAACGCGAATACATGGAATTCGACGTGGTCATCGTCGGCGCCGGCCCGGCGGGCCTGTCTGCCGCCTGCCGACTGAAGCAGAAGGCCACCGAAGCCGGTAAAGAAATCAGCGTCTGCGTGGTCGAGAAAGGCTCCGAAGTCGGCGCCCACATCCTCTCCGGTGCCGTGTTCGAACCACGTGCCCTGAACGAACTGTTCCCGGACTGGAAGGAACTCGGTGCCCCGCTCAACACCCCCGTGGTGCGCGATGACATCTATGTACTGCGCAGCCCCGAAACCTCCACCAAGGTGCCCGACTTCTTTGTGCCCAAGACCATGCACAACGAAGGCAACTACATCATCTCCCTGGGCAACCTGTGCCGATGGCTGGCCCAGCAGGCCGAGAACCTGGGCGTTGAAGTCTACCCAGGCTTCGCCGCCCAGGAAGCGCTGTTCGACGAAAATGGCGTGGTCCGCGGGATCATCACCGGCGACCTCGGCGTCGACCGCGAAGGCCATCCGAAAGAAGGCGTGTACACCCCAGGCATGGAACTGCGCGGCAAGTACACGCTGTTCGCCGAGGGTTGCCGTGGCCACATCGGCAAGCAACTGATCAAGCGCTTCAACCTGGACAGCGATGCCGACGCGCAGCACTACGGCATCGGCCTGAAGGAAATCTGGGAAATCGACCCAGCCAAGCATCAACCTGGCCTGGTGGTGCACACCGCCGGTTGGCCGCTGGACATCATGAGCGCCGAAAACACTGGCGGCTCGTTCCTCTATCACCTGGAGAACAACCAGGTGGTTGTCGGCCTTATTGTCGACCTGTCCTACAGCAACACCTTCCTGTCGCCCTTCGATGAATTCCAGCGCCTCAAGCACCACCCGGTGCTGGCCCAGTACCTCGAAGGCGGCAAGCGCATCAGCTACGGCGCCCGTGCCATCTGCAAAGGCGGCCTGAACTCGCTGCCGAAGATGGTCTTCAAAGGTGGCGCGCTGATCGGTTGCGACCTCGGCACCCTGAACTTCGCCAAGATCAAAGGCAGCCACACCGCGATGAAGTCCGGCATGCTCGCCGCCGACGCCGTGGCCGACCGTCTGTTCGCCGAATCCGAAGGCGGCGATGAACTGACCGCTTACGTCGACAGCTTCAAGTCCAGCTGGCTCTACGAAGAATTGTTCGCCAGCCGCAATTTCGGCCCGGCGATGCACAAGTTCGGCCCGATCCTCGGTGCCGGCTTCAACTGGTTCGACCAGAATATCCTCGGCGGCAAAATGCCGTTCACCCTGCACGACACCAAGCCGGACTACGCCTGCCTGAAGCTCGCCAAGGACAGCAAGAAGATCGACTACCCGAAACCGGACGGCAAACTGAGCTTCGACAAGCTGAGCTCGGTGTTCATCTCCGGTACCAACCACGAAGAAGAGCAACCGTGCCACTTGAAGCTCAAGGACCCGAGCATCCCGATCGGCACCAACCTGCCGCTCTACGATGAACCGGCGCAGCGCTACTGCCCGGCAGGCGTGTATGAAGTGATCACCCAGGAAGACGGCGAGAAGCGCTTCCAGATCAACGCCCAGAACTGCGTGCACTGCAAGACCTGTGACATCAAGGACCCTTCGCAGAACATCACATGGGTAACGCCGGAAGGCGCGGGTGGGCCGACTTACCCGAATATGTAAGCCAGCCGCATAAAAAAGCCAACGCCCTTCGGCGTTGGCTTTTTTTATCAGCGCAACAAAGTATCAGCGCAACAGATACACCGGAAAACATTCACACAAATGCATCACCCGGCGCCGAGTCTTATCCAGCAGCGCCGCGTTATTGGGCTGCTCCAGCAAGTCAGCGATAAGGTTCGCCACTTCGGCGCACTCCGCTTCGCCAAAACCACGAGTGGTCAGCGCCGGCGTGCCGATGCGAATGCCGCTGGTGACCGCCGGTTTCTGCGGGTCATCAGGGATTGCATTCTTGTTCAGTGTGATGTGGGCGCTCTCCAGCAACGCCTCGGCATCTTTGCCGGTGATGTTCATCGAGCGCAGATCGAGCAGGAACATATGGCAATCGGTGCCACCGGACACCACGCGCAAACCACGGCGCGTGAGAATGCCGGCCATGGTGCGGGCGTTGTCGATCACCCGTTGCTGGTAGTGCCTGAACCCATCGCTCAACGCCTCATTGAACGCCACGGCTTTGGCGGCGATGACATGCATCAGCGGCCCGCCCTGATAAACGGGAAAAATGGTCTTGTCGAGCAGCGCCGCGTATTGCGCCTTGGCCAGGATCAAGCCGCCGCGCGGACCACGCAAGGTCTTGTGGGTGGTGGAGGTGATGAAATCGGCGATACCGACGGGCGATGGGTACACCCCTGCCGCAATCAACCCGGCGTAGTGCGCCATATCCACCATCAAGTAGGCGCCGACTTCGTCGCAGATCTTGCGAAAACGCTGGAAATCGATGGTTCGCGAATAGGCAGAAGCCCCGGCGATGATCAACTTCGGTTTGTGTTCTCGGGCCAGCGCTTCCATCTCGGCGTAGTCGAGAGTCTCGGTTTCACGCTCCAGGCCGTAGGAAAACGCCCGGTAGAACTTGCCCGAAAAATTCACCGAGGCGCCGTGCGTCAAGTGACCGCCATGGGCCAGGGACATCCCCAGGATAGCGTCGCCCGGTTCAAGCACCGCCAGAAACACGGCCTGGTTCGCCTGGGACCCGGAGTGCGGCTGGACGTTGACGTACTCGCAATTGAACAGTTTGCGGGCGCGCTCTATGGCCAGGTTTTCGATCTCGTCGACAACGCCGCATCCGCCGTAATAACGCCTGCCCGGGTAGCCCTCGGCATATTTATTGGTGAGCACCGAGCCCTGGGCCTGGAGCACTTCGTCGCTGACGTAGTTTTCTGACGCAATCAATTCCAGGTGGGTTTCCTGACGGTTGCGCTCACGCTCAATCAGGCGGGCTACGGCGGGGTCAAAATTTTGCAGGCTCATGCTGTGATTCCTCAGGTGAACTCGTCGGCCAGTGCCGCAGGTACGGAATGCGACTGCGCCCGTGACGGGGTTCTGGCCGAGTCGGATAGAAAAATGGAAGTGTCTTTCAAGCCGCTGCCGGTGATCAGGATCACGGCAGTTTGTGCAGTGCCGGGATTCTCCTCGGCATATTTGAGCAACCCGGCGAACGCGCTGGCGGCGCCCGCTTCGGGAAACACCCCGGTAGTGGCGGCTAGCCGGGAAGCGGCGGCGACAATGCTCGGGTCACTGACGCAAATGAACTCACCCTCGCTGGCGGTTACCGCACGCAGGGCTTTGAGACGGTCGCGCGGCAGGGCTACGTTGATGCTGCTGGCCAGGCTGGTGGGGGGAATGCGTTCTACCTGCTGCATGGGCTGGCCACTGCGCCAGGCGCGGTACATGAAATTACTGTGCTCGGCCTGCACGCCGATCAGGCGTGGAATACGCTCAATCCAGCCCAACTGCAGCAAGTCGAAAAACCCCTTGTAGACCGAGCCGAGAATGCAGCCATTACCCACCGGCACGAACACCAGGTCCGGGACTTGCCAGTTGAGCTGTTCGCACAGCTCGAACGCTACGGTTTTCTTGCCTTCGCTCATGTACGAATTGATTCCGGTGGTGCGGTTGTACCAGCCGTGGGTTTCGCAGGCGTCAAGGCATTGTTCGAAGGCTTCGTCGTATTGGCCGTCCACCAGCACAATCTCGGCGCCGTAGCCTTGCATCTGCGCGAGCTTTTCCCGGGGTGCAGTCTTGGGCAGGTAAATCACATTGCGCAGGCCCAGGCTGGCGCTCATTCCGGCCAGGGCCGAAGCGGCGTTGCCGGTGCTTGCCACCGCGATGGTGCGTGCGCCGGATTGCATGGCGTGGGCCACAGCCAGGGCACTGGCGCGATCCTTCAGCGACCCGGTGGGCTGGCGGGATTCATCCTTGATAAAGACTTTGATCCGCGACCCCTTGCCGAGCAGTTCCGGGCGCGAATACAGCGGCGTGTTCCCCACCAGTAACGGCGGAATGAATTGCGTCGAACTCAACGGCATCAACCGGTCATAGCGCCACATGCCACGGGCATGATCGTGGGCCAGACGGCCCCTGGACCATTCGCGTTTGAGCGTCGGGTAGTCGTAAAGCGCATCGAGCGCCCCTTCAGTCTTGCAATGAGGGCAGTAATAGCTGACCTCATGCGGCTGGTAGCTGCGATCACACACCAGGCACTGCAACACATACTCTCTACACGAATGATTCATAGCCCCCTCCTGAAAGTATGACGTGCGGGTGCTTCCCGCCGAAGCCGGCCCCTTTGGGCCGGCGGGCACTTCACGGACGCAAGGTGTTTCAGACCACCATGATCGCGTCGATGGCAACCAGGGTGTTGCGTGCCAGGGCACTGGCGCCGGCGGTCGTACGGGCTGGGTAGGGTTTGGTGAAGTACTCCTCCATCACCCGGTTGAGCGTCGGAAATTCGCTCAGGTCAGTGATGAACGCCGTGACCTTGACCACATTCGCCAAGGTGCCACCCGCCGCTTCGGCCATTTGCTGCAAGTTGTCCAGGGTCTGGCGCAACTGGCCTTCGAAGTCCTTGGCCAGCACCTCATTGTTCAACGCCGAGACCGGGGTCTGCGCCGAGAGGTAAATGGTTTGCCCTTGACTGACCTTGATACCCTGGGAATACGTCCCCAGTGGCAGCGGCGCCTTGTCAGTGAAAATCACGTTGTCTTCGCCCAGGAAAGGCTTGGCGACAGGCTGGAGCTGAGCATTTGTCTGCATGGTGACGTTCCTTGTTAAGCGGGTTGGGGTTAGTGCAAATCGGCAACCTGTGTGACGGCCAGGCCTGAAAAATCCTCGTCACGGCAGCGAGACGGGGAAAAATGCTGGTAGTTGAGTTTCAGCGCCGCGAGGTCCGCCGGCATGGCGATGCCCAGCGCTGCGTGGCTGCACAACCGGGCAATGGCCGGCGCAGCCTGAATGCCGTAGCCACCCAGGGCGGCCAGCCAGATAAAGCTTTCTTGCTGCGGGTCTTGGCCGAGTACCGGGGAGCGGTCAGCGACAAAAGTGCGCAGGCCCGCCCACTTGTTGATGATCGAGCGTGGACGCAAACGCGTCGTGCTTTGCAGGCGGTCCATCGTGATGGCCAGATCCAGTTCTTCCGGCAACGCATCGCAAGGCAGCGAGGGGCTTTCATCACAGGGCGAAACGATCAGACGCCCGGCTTCGGGCTTGATGAAAATATCTTCGTCAATGGTGCCCAGGTAAGGCGTGTGGTGCACGTCACAGTGCGGGTCAACGGCCAGCACCGTGCGACGCAGCGGCCGCACACCGACCTTTTCCATACCGCAGCGCTCGGCGAGCTCATCCGCCCAGGCGCCGGCGGCGTTGACCACGACGGCCGCTTCCAACCGTTGGCCGTCAGCGGTATGCAGGGCCCAATGACCGTTACGATGTTCGCCGCGCACCATCTCGGCCTCACGCTTGATCACACCGCCGCGAGCCCGAAAGCCACCGAGGTAGGCGCCGTGAATGCCATGCACATCCAGATCGAAAGCGCTGGGTTCGTAGATACCCGCGCTCCAGACGCCTTCGGCCAGGTACGGCGCCAGCTCCAGCACCTGCTTATCGTCAAGGAGCCTGGCGCTCGGAACCTGCTCGAGCACGGCACGCAAACGCGCCGTCAGTGCCTCCACTCGCGTGGCCTGCGCCACGATCAACGCGCCGCGTGGCGACCATAACGGGTGTTCGGCCAGGCCTTCGGGCGGGCTCTCGAAAAAACGCCGGGAAGCACAGGTCAGCGAGCGGATCTGCTGGTTGCCATAGCTTTCCATGGAAATGGCCGCCGAGCGGCCGGTGGTGTGATAGGCCAACTGCTGTTCGCGCTCGAGCAGGCAGACACTGCCATGGGCCGCCAGCTCATACGCCGCAGACACACCGGCGATGCCACCGCCCACCACAATAAAGTCATAACAGGCGCTCATGGTCGGCTGCCCTCGGCCAATGCGGCAGCTTTGCTTTCCCGGGTGTACGTCAGCACGAAGTGCGCCACCAAGCCAAAAATCAGGCCCCAGAACGCTGCGGCCAGACCGAGGAAACTCATGCCCGACGCCGTCACCAGGAAGGTAATCAATGCCGCCTCCCGTTGTTTCTCGTCCGCCATGGCACCGGTGAGCCCGGCACTGATTGCACCGAACAGCGCCAGGCCGGCCAGCGACGCAATCAACTCTTTGGGCAGTGCGGAAAACACCGAGGCCAGGGTCGCACCAAAGGTCCCCATCAGGATGTAGAACACCCCGCATGCGATCCCCGCGATGTAGCGTTTATCGCGGTTTTCATGGGCTTCGCGGCCGGTGCAGATGGCGGCGGTAATCGCCGCGAGATTGAAGCCGTGGGAGCCGAACGGTGCCATCAGGACCGAACCGATGGCCGTGACCGAGATGATCGAACGCGCCGGGGTGTTGTAGCCCGAAGTGCGCAACACGGCCATGCCCGGCACGTATTGGCCGGTCAGTGTCACCAGCGCCAGCGGCAGGCCGATGTTGATGATCGCGTGCCAGTTCCACTCCGGCGCAATAAACACCGGATGTGCCACGGCGATGGTGATTGCACCGCTGTTGAGCTCGCCAAACGAGGCGGCTACGGCACACCCGATAATCAACACCGACAGAATGGCGTAGCGCGGCGAAAAGCGTTTGAACATCAAGTAGGCCGCGATCATCGACAGCACCAGCGCCGGCTGCAGCTTGATCGAGGTAAACAGTTCAGCGCCAAAGCGAAACAGAATGCCCGCCAGCATGGCGGCGGCGATCGCTTTGGGCAGGCGACTCATCAGCTTGTCGAACGCGCCGGACAAACCGACGAGCGCAATGATCACCGACGCCACCACGTACGCACCGATAGCCTGCGGCAGGGTCACAGTGGGCAGCATCGACACCAGCAGCGCCGCCCCCGGTGTTGACCATGCAGTAATGACCGGTACCCGCAGGCGCCAGCTCAGGAACAGACCGGTGATGCCGCTACCGATGGAAATCGCCCAGATCCATGAAGACACCACGTCATTGGGCAGGTGCGCTTCCTTGGCCGCCTGAAACACGATGATCAAGGGGCCGGCATACGAAATGATCACGGCGATAAAGCCCGCGATGACGGCTGACAGGGATAGATCCTTTCTGAGTGTGTCCATGATGTCTCGACTTGGCGCGGCGGAGTCGCGCAGTGACCAGTGGATTGATTGAGTCGATTGATTCGATTCGAGACGAGTGTATTTGAATGAATTGAATTGATTCAATAGGCAGCGAGGTTGTTACGAGATGTTTTTTTGCCAGCGGTCTTGATTTTCGCCCTATAAACCAATTAATTAATTGATTTAATTAGTTATTTTTCTTTTAAAAAATATCATCATCGCTTAATTCTCTTCGACTCAATCACTACATCAATCGACTCAATTGCCAGATTAGCTCGATTTATCAGTTGTCTAACCTCCATGTGATATGCTCGGATATTCATCATTTCTACGATGGGCAGTGATCATTCATGTGGGTTCCCCAGCTAAGCGAGTTCAACCAGCCGATGTATTTGTCGATTGCCGATGCGTTGGCGCGCGATATCAATAACGGCGTGTTGAGCGAGGGTGACCGTCTTCCGACCTTGCGGGAGCTGGCCACGACGCTGAATGTCACACCGGGCACCATCAGCCGGGCCTATAGCGAAGCCCATCGGCGTAAGCTGGTGCAGGGGGAAGTGGGGCGCGGCACGTATGTGCTCAATCAAAAACAGCTGGAGCTGCCCGCCAGTAACAGCGCCGCAACACTGAACCTGGGTCAGTCCGAACTGCTCGATCTTTCGATCATCAAGCCCTCCAGCGAAACCCTGGAATACTGGCTGCGCGACGCACTTGTAGGTTTGGCCAAGAGCACCGATTTCGCCCGAGCCCTGGATTACGCGCCAGACGGTGGGCACCCGGCACACCGTGAGGCGGGGGCGCAGTGGCTGCGACATTCGTTGCCCGACGCACAATGGCAGCAGGTGATCATCACCGCCGGCGCCCAGCACGGCTTGATGGTCGCAATGAGTGCCCTGACCAACGCCGGCGACTTGGTGCTGTGCGAAGAACTCTGCTATCCCGGCATCATTTCCCTGGCGCACGGCCTTGAACGCCGCCTGCGTGGCGTGCCGATGGACGATGAAGGGATCATTCCCGAGGCGTTGCGCGAGCTGTGCCAGCGCGAAAAACCCGCCATGCTGGTGTGCGTGGCGACCTGTCAGAACCCGACGGCGGCGATCATGTCGCAACGACGCCGGGCACAAATCGCGGCGCTGGCGGAGGAGTTCGACTTCATCATTCTCGACGATGACATCTATGGTTTCCTCGCCACCGACCCGTCAATCAAACCCCTGTCGGCGTTTGCCCCGGATCGCTCGGTATACCTCACCAGCCTGTCGAAGTCGGTGATGCCCGCGCTGCGCATCGGCTATCTCTATAGCCCGCCAAAACTACTCTCACGCCTCACATCGATGGTGCGCAGCAGCGTATGGATGCCATCGCCGCTGACCGCGCAACTGGCCAGCAATGTCATCACCGAAGGCCTGGACAAAAAACTGATGCGCATCCAGCGCAACGAAGCCGCCGGCAGGCAGGCGATTGCCCAGGAGATCTTCGCCAACTTCGAACTCAAGACCCAGCCGTACTCCTACCATGTCTGGCTGACACTGCCGGAGCCTTGGACCAGCGACGAATTCACCATGCTGGCGCGCGCCAATGGCGTGCTGGTACTCAGTGGTACGCAGTTCCAGGCCGAACGTTCCGGGGTCACGCGCAGCGTGCGACTGGTGCTGATGTCACCCACCAGCCAGGACGAACTGCGCTTTGCCCTGACCAAATTGGCCAGCCTGATCGAGTCCGACCCGCGACGTTATTACTAGGCCGCTCGCTCTTCGCCCGGATTGCGCAAAAAGTAGCGTTTGTATTCGCGGCTGAACTGCGACGTGCTCTGGTACCCCACACTGTGCGCCGCCTGCGCCACGCCCATGCCTTCCACCAGCAGTAACTGCTGGGCCTTGAGCAAACGCAGACGTTTCAGATACTGCACCGGCGACAACAAGGTGCAGCGCTTGAAGTGCTCATGAAACGTCGACGCACTCATGTGCGCATAGCCCGCCAGGGTCTCGATATTCAGCGGCTCGGCGTAATGGGCATGCAGGTGATTGAGCGAGGTGGCAATCCGTGAAAACTGCCCCTGCTGTTCCACCAGTGCGCGCAGTACATCGGCCTGCGGCCCACGCAACGCAGTGAACAATAACTCGCGCACCCGCGCCGGCCCCAGGATCCGGCTTTCCAGCGGATCGTGCAGGCACTCCAGCAGCCGCTCGACACACCCGCGCATAGCATCATCCAATACCACCGAACTCATCGACTCCAGCGTCTGCGCCGTCGGCGGCGGCCCGGCCTGAATGCCCATGGCCATGACCAACTCGCCCAGCACGACGCGGTCAATGCCCACCGTCACACCCAGCAGCGGCGCATCCGCAGCCATGGCGAACGTCTCGCACTCGAACGGCACCGGCATCGCCTGGATCAAGTAGTGCCCGGCGCCGTACTCCAACGTGCGCGGCCCAAGGTAGGCGACCTTGCTGCCTTGGGCGACGAACATCAGGCTCGGTTCATAGATCTGCGGCCCGCGCGCCACATCGCAACTGGCGCGCAGAAGCTGCACGCCGGGCAAATGAGTGGGCGAAAAACCGTCGCGGGGCGCCAGCCCCTCAATCAAGGCAACCAACGTCGCGTTGGCATCGAGATGGCGAGTCAACAACATGGCAAAAAACTTCGTGAACAAGGGATGAGAACATCATCGCAGGTCTGGCGGCCAATGAATCCAAACCGGGGGCACTCCCGGACGAATAGGCATGAGACTCGGAGCATTTGCCATGTTCGCTCCCAGGGTCGGCGCGCAGAATGCGCCACCTCCCTGTTCATTCCTTTTGCGAGGTTCACCATGTACACCGCCATCGGTTATGCCGCCCAGTCGGCCACCACTCCCCTCGCCCCCATGTCGTTCCAGCGCCGCAGCCCGCGCGCCGATGACGTGGCCATCGAGATTCTCTACTGCGGCGTCTGCCACTCCGACATCCACCAGGCCCGCAACGAATGGGGCATCGCCGTGTACCCGCTGATGCCGGGCCACGAGATCGTCGGCAAGGTCACCGCCATCGGCGCCAACGTCACCGCGCATAAAGTCGGCGACCTGGTCGGCGTGGGCTGCATGGTCGACTCGTGCCGCCACTGCGAGGCGTGCAAATCCGACCTGGAGCAATACTGCCTGGAAGGTCCGACCATGACCTATGCCACCCCGGACCGCGTAGACGGCAGCAACACCATGGGCGGCTACTCGGACAGCATCGTGGTCAGCGAGCACTTTGTGGTGAAGATCCCGGCCACGCTCGACCTGGCCAGCGCCGCGCCGATCCTCTGCGCCGGCATCACCACCTACTCGCCGCTCAAGCATTACGGCGTGAAGGCCGGCGATAAGGTCGGCGTGCTCGGCATGGGTGGCCTGGGCCATATGGGCATCAAGTTCGCCAAGGCCATGGGCGCTGAAGTGACCCTGTTTACCCGCTCGGCGAGCAAGGCCGAAGAAGGCCGTCGCCAGGGCGCCGATCACGTGATCGTGTCCACCGATGCCGAGCAGATGAAAGCCGCCGCCGGCAGCTTCGACTTCCTGCTCGACACCATCCCCGTGCAGCACGACCTGAACCCCTACCTGGACGTACTGCGCTTTGACGGCGTGCACATCCTGGTCGGCCTGATCGAGCCGGTAGACCCGCCGGTGAATGCGGCCAAGTTGGTGCTGGGGCGCAAGGTGCTGGCCGGTTCGTTGATCGGCGGCATTGCCGAAACCCAGGAAGTGCTGGATTTCTGCGCAGAGCACAACATCACGTGCGATATCGAAATGCTCGACATCCGCCAGATCAACGAGGCTTACACCCGCATGATCGCCGGTGATGTGAAGTACCGCTTTGTCATCGACATGGCGACCCTGAAAGCCTGATCAGGCTTTCGCGCCCAACTCCGCCGACAGCCGGGCTGCGACCTGTTTGACCACAGGGATCAGCTCGGCCATTTTTTCCAGCGGCATATAGGGCACGGTACTGGCGATGCTGATGCCGGCGACGATTCGCCGGCTGGCGTCGCGCACCGGGGCCGCCACACAACGGATCGACGGTTCGTTGTCTTCCAGATCGAACGCATACCCTCCCACCACATATTCCCGCATGCGCTGCTCGAACTGCGCCCAGGATTGCTCCGGGTGTTGCGGCCATGCCTGGCTTTTACCACTGGCCGGCAAGCTGACTTCGTACAGGCGCTGCCACTCTTCTACGCTGTCATCCAACAGCAGCGCCTTGCCGATACCGGTACGCGCCAACGGCATGCGATGGCCGACCCGCGAGCGCATTTCCGGGCCATTGCGGCCGGGGTTCTTATGCAGGTAGAGCACGTCGTCGTATTCACGAATCGCCAGGTGGATGGTGTCTCCGGTCAGGGCCGACAGCTCGTCCAGATACGGCACGGCCAGGGTCACCAACGGCAGCTCTTCGCGGGCCTGAAACCCCAGTTCAATCAACTTCGGCCCCAGCAGATAACCGACTTGCGGCACCACGCGCAGGTAACGCTCCTCCACCAGGCAACTGGCCAGGCGGTGGGTGGTACTGCGGGTGGTGCCAATGCGCTTGGCGATTTCCTTCAAGTCGCGCGCACCGGCCGCCACCGCCTGCACCACGCCCAGGCCACGCAGCAGGGTCTGGGTGCCGGTGGGGGCGGCGTCTTTGACGGGGGTGTGGGCGTTTTCCTGCATATCGGGCCTATGTGGTGGTACGAAAACGAGCGGCATTATGGCAAATACCGGGCGTCAATACAGTGCAGATCCCATGTGGCAGATCCAGTGAAGAGGTCAGCGTTGTTTCAGGCGGTCAATGATCACCGCCAGCAACAGGATCGAACCGCGGATCACGTATTGGTAGAACGTGTCGATGTTTTTCAGGTTCATCGCATTCTCGATGATCGCCAGAATCAACACCCCGGCAATCACATGCCGGATCATGCCGATACCGCCACTCAACGACACCCCGCCCAGCACGCAGGCGGAGATCACCGTCAGCTCGAACCCCTGGCCGATCATCGGTTGGCCCGAGGTCATGCGCGACGCCAGGATCACCCCGGCCAGGGCGCCGATCAGACCGTGCACGGCAAAGATGATGATCTTGGTACGATCGACGTTCACCCCGGCCAGCAAGGCCGCTTCCTGGTTGCCACCGATGGCCATGGTGTTGCGCCCGTAAGTGGTGTAGTTGAGCAGCCAGCCGAAGAACACAAAACACACCACGGTGATGATGATCGGCACCGGCACGCCCATCAGTTGGCCGTTGCCGAACACGAAGAAGCCTTCATCCATCACCCCCACCGCCTTGCCGTTGGAGAAGATGTAGGCCAGGCCGCGCACGATCTGCATGGTCGCCAGCGTCGTGATCAACGCGTTGATGCGCAACTTGGCAATGACGATGCCATTGATCAGCCCGACGATCAGCCCCATCAACAAGGCCGCGCCGATGCCCAGCATCACGCTGTCGGTATCGCGCATGACGATGGCCGCGACCACTCCGGCGCAGGCGATCACTGAACCCACCGACAAGTCGAAGTGCCCCGACGCCAGGCAGAACAGCATGGTGCACGCCGCAATGCCCACGGTGGAAATCGCCAGGCCCAGGCCACGCATATTCAGGGGCGAGAGGAAGTTGTCGATAAACAGCGCACTGAGCACAAAGATGCCCAGCGCCGCCAACAGCATCACCCAGTCATCGAGGAACTTGCGCTGGTTGAAGCCCGGCCAGAAGCCTTTTGCAGTTTTTACTTCGGACATCATTCACCTCGCATTCTTCAAGCCCGCGAGCGCGGGAGAGCCAGTTGCAACAGCCGTGCTTCATCCGCCTGCTCGCGGGGCAATGCACCGGTCAGGGCGCCTTCGCTCATCACCAGGATGCGGTCGCTGATGCCCATCACTTCCATCAAGTCGCTGGACACCACGATCACCGCAATACCGCTCGCCGCCAGGTTATGGATGATCTGGTAAATCTCCGACTTGGCACCGATATCGATACCGCGCGTGGGCTCATCCAGCAGCAGCACTTTCATCGGCATCGACAGCCAGCGGCCCAGGATCGCCTTCTGCTGGTTGCCGCCGGAGAGGTACAGGATCTTCTGCTCGGCATTCGGCGTCTTGACCTTCATCGCCTTGATCTGCTGGTCGGCGTTGCCTTTTTCCCAACCCTCGCGCAGCAACCAGCCAAACCTCGAATGCGCACCACGGGCACTGATGTTGATGTTCTCGGCCACGCTGGACAGCGGGATGATGCCTTCCTTCT
>NZ_PYWX01000025.1 GCF_003031675.1 Pseudomonas palleroniana
TTGCCGGATTTGGAATACCCGGCGGAAATGTTGGTTCGAAGCGTCAGGCAGAACGGTTCGATAATGTGGAAGGGCAAGCTGGTATTCGTTAGCGAAGCGCTAGCTGGAGAACGAATAGGGCTGAAAGAGACTGAAGATGATGTCTGGGATCTTTACCTGTGTGACTATCCCTTGGGGAGGCTTGGACGGGGAATGACTCGCGTCCAAGCTTCAAATGTGTAAACGATGTCCCCGGTTTCAGATGTAAACGATGTCTACGGTTCTACACCCGCGCTGGGGGGCGAAGCCGCCCTAAACCCTGGCGCCTCGGTCTTACTGAAGCACCGCGGCGTCCTTGGCGGGGCGGCTTTGCCACCCAGCGCGGGGCAAGCCCGCTCACTACAATAGCGGTGCAACTATAGGTTCCTGTCGCGGCCACGCGTCCAGCACCGCCTTGAACAGCGTCGCCAGGGGAATCGCAAAGAACACGCCCCAGAATCCCCATAACCCACCGAACAACAACACCGCGCAGATGATCGCCACCGGGTGCAGGTTGACGGCTTCCGAGAACAGCAGCGGCACCAGCACATTGCCATCCAGGGTCTGGATGATACCGTACACCGCCATAAGGTAGATGAACTGGTCGCTCCACCCCCACTGGAACAAGGCGATCAACGTCACCGGCACCGTCACCACCACTGCGCCGACATATGGCACTACCACAGAAACGCCCACCAGCAGTGCCAGTAACGCCGCATAGTTGAGCCCGAGGACCACAAAGGCGATGTAGGTGACGCCCCCACAGATAACGATCTCAATCACCTTGCCGCGAATGTAGTTGGCAATCTGACGGTTCATCTCTTCGGCCACTCGGGTAATCAGCGCCCTTTCACGCGGCAGGTAACCGCGGACCCAGCGGCCGATCATCTCGCGGTCCTTGAGGAAGAAAAACACCAGGATCGGCACCAGCACCAGATAGATCATGATGTTGACCAACAACGGCAGGCTGGACAGAGAAAAGGTCAGCGCCCACTGCCCGAATTTTCCGATCTCGCCGCGCGCCAGTTCAATGGCCTGCACCACCTGCTCATCCGACACCAGATGCGGATAGCGTTCAGGCAACATCAGCAACAACGACTGCCACTTGGCCAACATCCCCGGCAACTCGTTGAACAGGGTGATCAACTGATGCCACAGCAGCGGCAGCACCACCACGATGAATACCACCAGCAAGCCCATGAACAGGGCAAACACCAACCCCACCGCCACACCACCCGGTAAGCGCAAACGTTCCAGGGTGTTGACCAACCCTTGCATCAGGTACGCCAGCACCATCCCTGCCAGTACCGGCGCCAGCATGCCGCCCAAAGTGAGCACGGCAGTAAAAGCCAGGAACAGCAGGACCGCCAGCACCACGGCCTCTTCATCGGAAAAGTAGCGCTGGATCCAGTCTCGTAACACTTTGAACATCAATCAACCTCGGATGATGGGGCGAACGATTCAGGCCTTTCGTAGCCAGTAACAGTACACCCCGGCGGCATCTTCTTCGTGCAGCAGGGTGTGACCGGCCAACTTGGCAAAGGTCCGGAAATCGCGCTGGGAGCCGGCATCCGTGGCGATCACCTTGAGTACTGCGCCACTGGCCAATCGATTGAGTTCCAACTTGGCCTTGAGCAGGGGCAACGGGCAATTCAGGCCGCTGGCATCAAGCTCCGCATCAAAGGCTACAGCGTCGGTCATGGTTTTACTCCGGACAAGCGTTGGGCTGCTTAGAATATCTGGTCCGAAGCTCAGTGTCCGGCTACAGTAGACTCTTTGTCGAAAGGCTTTGTGCATGACTTTTTTGCGCCCTACCCTGCTGACGCTGGCTTGCCTGCTGGCCTCTCCAGGCTTCGCTGACGACCTGCCGTCACTTGGCGACGCCAGTTCTGCCATTGTCTCGCCACAACAGGAATACCAACTGGGCCGCGCCTGGCTTGCCTACCTGCGCGGCCAGGTGTCGCAGCTCAATGACCCGCAGCTCAAGGACTACGTCGAAACCAGCGTGTACAAACTGGTGGAGACCAGCCAGGTCAATGATCGGCGCCTGGAATTCATCCTGATCAACAGTCCGCAACTCAACGCCTTTGCCGCGCCCGGCGGGATTGTCGGGGTCAACGGCGGCCTGTTCCTCAATGCCCAGACCGAAGGTGAGTACGCCTCGGTATTGGCACACGAACTGGCTCACTTGTCCCAACGTCACTTTGCACGGGGCGTGGAAGCACAGTCGCGCATGCAGCTCCCGATGATGGCCGCCCTGCTCGGCGGCATCATCGCCGCGGCGGCAGGCGCAGGTGACGCCGGCATTGCCGCCATTGCCGGCAGCCAGGCGGCGGCTATCCAGGAGCAGCGCCGGTTCTCGCGCCAGAATGAACAGGAGGCTGACCGGATCGGCATCCTCAACCTGGAAAAAGCCGGGTACGACCCGCGCTCCATGCCCACCATGTTCGAACGGCTGATGCGCCAATACCGCTTCGACGCCAAGCCACCGGAGTTCCTGCTGACTCACCCGGTTACCGAGTCGCGGATTGCCGACACCCGCAACCGCGCCGAACAAGCCAAACCCGGCGGTAAGGAAGACAGCCTGCGCTATCAACTGATCCGCGCGCGCGTACAACTGCAATATGAAGACACCCCAGGCCTGGCCGCCAAGCGGTTCCAGGCACAACTGGACGAAAACCCGAAAAACGACGTGGCACGCTATGGCCTGGCCATTGCCCAGATCAAGGGTACCCAGCTCAAGGCGGCCCGAGAAAACCTGGCACCGCTGCTGGCCAAAGCCCCCAATGACATCACCTACAACCTGGCGCAGATCGAGTTGGACATCACCAACAATCGCCTGCCGGATGCCCAGCAACGCACGGACCGGATGCTCACCCAATACCCCGGCAACTATCCGCTGAATCAGGTGCGCGTGGACTTGCTGCTCAAGCAGAACCGTACCGCAGATGCGGAGAAAGCCCTGGACGGTTTGCTCAAATCCCGCCCCGATGACCCGGATGTCTGGTACCAGGTCGCCGAGACCCGCGGTTTGTCCGGCAACATCATCGGTCTGCATCAGGCCCGCGCCGAGTACTTTGCCTTGGTGGGTGACTTCCAGCAGGCCATTCAACAGCTGGACTTCGCCAAGCGCCGGGCAGGCAACAACTTCCCGCTGTCCTCGCGTATCGATGCACGCCAACGTGAATTGATTGAACAGGAACGTCTGGTGAAAGGGATGATGGGCTAAATCCATCGCCCACAAAAAAGCCCCGCCTTCGTTAAACGAAGGCGGGGCTTTTTAATAGGCTAGAGCCTTACTCAGCCAGCTTGAACGTGATGAAGCTCGCACGCCCCTGACGCAGCACACGCATCGACACCGAGCGATTCTTCGGCAATGCCTTGGCGATGTCGGCGAACTCCTTGGTGGAGTTGATCGCCTGATTGTTCAGGTGGGTGATCACATCCCCCGGCTGCAGGCCGATCAAGGCGGCTGGGCCGTCCTGAACTTCCTTGATCACCACGCCACCCTTCAGGTCGAAGCTCTTCTTCTGCTCAGCGGTCAGCTCAACCACCGCAATACCCAGGCGGTTGCTGCTGCGCTCAACGCCTGGCTTGGCGTTACCCAGCGCATCGAGGGCGGCGCCCTCTTCAGGGATAGCCCCTACGGTCAGCTCGACGTTTTGACGCTTGCCATCACGGATCACTTCCAACTTGGCCTTGCTGCCGGCTTTCAGAGCACCGACCAGGTGCGGCAAATCGGCGGACATGATGATCGGCTGGCCGTTCATGCTCAGGATCACGTCGCCAACTTGCAGGCCGCCTTTGGCAGCCGGGCCGTCGTCCTGAATCTGTGCGACCAGGGCACCGGCCGGTTTCTCGAGGCCGAAGGATTCAGCCAGGTCTTTGTTCACCTCCTGGATCACGACACCCAACCAGCCGCGGCTGACTTTGCCACCGCTCTTGAGCTGGTTGGAAACGTCCATGGCCACATCGATCGGGATCGCGAAGGATACGCCCATGAAGCCACCGGAGCGGGTATAGATCTGCGAGTTGATACCCACCACCTCGCCCGCCAGGTTGAACAGCGGACCACCGGAGTTACCCGGGTTGATCGGCACGTCGGTCTGGATGAACGGCACGTAGTTTTCGTTCGGCAGGCTGCGACCAATGGCACTGACGATGCCTTGGGTGACGGTATGGTCAAAGCCGAAAGGCGAACCGATTGCCACGACCCACTGCCCGGCTTTCAAGTCCTGGGATTTACCCAGTTTCAGTACCGGTAAATCCTTGCCATCGATTTTCAGCAAGGCCACATCGGAGCGCGGGTCCGTACCGACCAGCTTGGCTTTCAACTCACTGCGGTCGGCCAGGCGCACGAGGATCTCGTCAGCATCGGCAATCACATGATTGTTGGTGAGGATGTAGCCATCGGGCGAAATGATGAAACCCGACCCCAGGGACTGCGCTTCGCGCTGGCCACCGCCGCCGCCACGTGGGGAGCGCTGTTGCGGCATACCCCGTTCGAAGAACTCGCGCAGCATCGGCGGAAGCCCTTCGAGGTCCGGCATCTGCTGGTTCGAGACTTTGCGCTCGGGCAGTTTCTGCGTGGTACTGATGTTCACCACGGCAGGCGAGGCCTGCTCCACCAACTGGGTGAAGTCAGGCAGTTCGGCCGCTTGCGCGGACACAGCCTGACCCAGCACCAGCACCGTGGCGACTATGGATAAGTAAGACTTCAAACGTGGTATCGACATACAGCTCCCGTTACGACGAGCAGGGTTGAGCGACAGGGTTCAAGAAACACCGAAAACTACGATCGGCATCTTTGTTCCGCGAACAAAACAAGGCCGGAGCCGACAAGCCCTGACCTATAAAAAACATGGGGATTTTTTGCAAGTGAAAATAACGAACCAGACATTTCATGCTCTCAATACCCAACCAAGCAGAGGCTCACATTGGAAGGTCAGGATGAACATAGGATTAACAACTCATGGCTGGGTGGCAACCTTTTCACCGCGCACCGACAGCGCGATGCGTTCGGCGGTGCCGATGGGGATTTCGCCGACAACCGTCACCATCATCTCGCCGTCCACCGTGTTCAGGCGCCGTGACACCGCAACCGTAGGCCCCAGTTGAGTGCGGGTTTCCGTCACGCTCGCTCCGTCTGTCGACTCGAGAAACACCGAGAAGCGTGCAAGGCCGTCGCTATACATCCAACTGTCGACAGTAGATTGGGTTTGGCTATCTCGGCGTGCGTTACTGCTGATGGGCTCAAAACCAGGCGGCAGCCAGTTCAGGTGCCATGCCTGATCGGCAGGTACTTCTGGCGCGTTGTTGTTGGAAACGGCGACGGCTTTACATTCGCCGCTGGGCTGCAGATCGCGATCAGAAGGCGCGACCGACGTATTCAGGCGGGTGAATTGAAAACGTTCCAACAACTGCCCCTGATCATTGAGTAACAACGATTTGAGTGGCAATGCCGTTTCGCGATCCAGATGCAACTCGAAGCCATATCGGTATTGGTCTCGAGGGGTGATCGAGACAATCACCGCGTTACGACCGGCCACACGGGATTTCCCGATAACGGACAGTTCATAAAAGGGAGTGAGCTTTTGGGGATCAAGAACACGCGCGGCCGAGGCATCACGCGAATTCCCAAGGCCTGCGACGAGTGTGCCGCTGACGCATTGAGTACGACCATCTATCCGTACGACTTCCTGGGCAGAACCGTCGAGCTGGAGTAATCGCTCACGAACCTGACCATTCTGGACACGATGCCAGATGTCATGGGTAGAAAAACTGCCATTACGTTCGTAGACGAACGTACCTTCGAAGCTTTGTTGCTGCTCTGCACGCCCAAGTCGAGTCATCCAGTCTTGGGCTTCGTCGGCATGGGCGGATAGTGCAAACCAGCTACTGAGCAAAAGCGTGAGGAGCGGTATGGCGCGCATAGTGCTCCTCAGCGATTCAACGGTTTTCCAGGCTTGCAGCACGTGCGTAAGGCAGAGCGCTTTCAGTACCTTTCAAGGCCGACTCCTGTGCGTGTTGACGCAGGTAGCCTGGAAGGCGCTGATCTTGCCAGCCGGATTGCCCTTGCAGTACGCCATTGGCCATTGGGCCGGTGGTGTCAGAGCTTTCCTTGTAGCCGGCCAGTACAGCCGGGCCCTTGACTTGCGGACCAGCCATCACCGGCTGCTGAACCTGTTGGGCCAGCTCGTTACCGGCGATTTCGTCCTGGTTGTACAGGCGAACACCCGCCAATACGGCAACAGTCACCGAAGCAGCAACCGCCAGGCGACCCAGGCTACGCCATGGACCACGAGCAGCTTTTGCCGGAACGGCTTCATCGGCCAGCGCAGCAGAAACGGCCGCAGCAATATCCAAACGAGGGATTAGTAGATCCTTGTGCATCACCGCCCGAGCGACTTGGTAACGAGACCAGGTATCACGGGTTTCGGCATCATCAAATGCGTTGAGCACTCGACGAAGTTCCAGTTCATCCGCTTCGTTATCCATCACTGCGGACAGCGATTCCTGCAGGGCATCACGACTCATGGCGGTTCCTCTCTTGGCTGTCGCCGCTGTCTTTAGTTTTCCTGCAACAACGGTTGCAAGGCTTTGTCGATGGCTTCCCGGGCCCGGAAAATCCGTGACCTTACAGTCCCCACCGGACATTGCATGACGCTCGCAATGTCTTCGTAACTCAGACCATCGAATTCACGTAAAGTTAACGCGGTACGCAAATCTTCCGGCAGTTGCTGAATTGTGCGATGAACGGTGCCTTCGATTTCGTCGCGCAGCAATGAACGCTCCGGCGACTCGAGATCCTTGAGGCCATGATCACCATCGTAAAATTCAGCATCTTCTGAACTTACATCACTATCCGGTGGGCGGCGGCCGCGAGACACCAGATAGTTCTTCGCCGTGTTAATGGCGATGCGATATAGCCACGTGTAAAACGCACTATCACCGCGGAAATTGCCTAGTGCACGGTATGCCTTGATAAAGGCTTCCTGTGCTACATCCTGCGCTTCATGGGTGTCGTGCACGAATCGCACGATCAACCCGAGAATTTTGTGCTGGTATTTCAGCACTAGCAGATCAAATGCACGCTTGTCACCGCGCTGAACGCGCTCGACCAGCTGCTGATCCTCTTCCTGGGTTAGCATGAACACTCCTCGTTGTACTTGAAGGAGGCTTGCATAACTAAATGACCAGGCTTGCAAACATAGACTCGGGCTTTTCGCAAAAGTTCTCCCCTTTCAAGCAAGTTTCCGGCGCGCACTGTTTTGGCACACACGAAAAACGCAGCTCGGGCAACGCCGGCTGCGCGAATAATCTTGTCGTCGGCTCCTGACGCGTCCAATGCTCCCGACGGGCCAATAAACTCAACGTTTTCCCAGCTTTCGGGCAACCTGCTATTGAGTCGGGACTGCTGCAAAAAGTTCCCCCCTCCAATAACCGGCTCATTTCACCCGACTGATGCGCGGCAATCTCATATTGCCACGAATGCCCGACTATTGTGCCGCTCCCCCCCTCTATATACTAGTGGCCCGTGTGACCCTTTGATTCGCCGATCCAGGCGTCCTGTCTGCGCCAGCCTTTCGGATCGCTTTTTGCGGAATCCTTCCAATGAGCCAACAGTTTCAACACGATGTCCTGGTGATCGGTAGCGGCGCGGCCGGCTTGAGCCTTGCGCTGACCCTTCCCAGCCATTTGCGCATTGCCGTACTGAGCAAGGGCGACCTGGCCAACGGCTCGACCTTCTGGGCCCAGGGCGGGGTCGCCGCCGTGCTGGACGACACCGACACGGTGCAATCCCACGTTGAAGACACCCTGAATGCCGGCGGTGGCCTGTGCAATGAAGACGCGGTGCGCTTTACCGTCGAACATAGCCGCGAAGCCATTCAATGGTTGATCGACCAAGGGGTGCCGTTCACGCGTGACGAGCAGGCGGGCAACGATGATGGCGGATTCGAGTTCCACCTGACCCGTGAAGGCGGCCACAGCCATCGCCGTATCATCCACGCCGCCGATGCAACAGGCGCCGCGATCTTCAAGACCTTGCTCGAACAAGCCCGACAACGCCCCAACATTGAATTGCTGGAACAACGCGTCGCCGTCGACCTGATCACCGAAAAACGCCTGGGCCTGGACGGCGAACGTTGCCTCGGCGCCTACGTGCTCAACCGCGCCAGCGGCGAAGTCGATACCTACGGCGCACGCTTCACCATCCTCGCATCCGGCGGTGCAGCCAAGGTCTACCTCTACACCAGCAACCCCGACGGAGCCTGCGGCGATGGCATCGCCATGGCCTGGCGTTCCGGCTGCCGCGTGGCCAACCTGGAGTTCAACCAATTCCACCCCACGTGCCTGTACCACCCGCAGGCCAAGAGTTTCTTGGTCACCGAAGCCCTGCGCGGTGAAGGTGCACACCTGAAGCTGCCCAATGGTGAGCGCTTCATGCAGCGCTTCGACCCACGCGCCGAACTGGCGCCACGGGATATCGTCGCCCGCGCCATCGACCATGAAATGAAGCGCCTGGGCATCGACTGCGTTTACCTGGACATCAGCCACAAACCCGAAGCCTTCATCAAGAGCCACTTCCCGACGGTCTACGAACGCTGCCTGACCTTCAACATCGACATCACCAAAGGCCCGATCCCGGTGGTGCCGGCGGCGCACTACACCTGTGGTGGCGTAATGGTCGACCAGCACGGGCGCACCGATGTACCGGGCCTGTATGCAATTGGCGAAACCAGCTTCACCGGCCTGCATGGCGCCAACCGCATGGCCAGTAACTCGCTGCTTGAGTGCTTTGTCTACGCGCGCTCGGCGGCGGCCGACATTCTTGAACAACTGCCACACATTCCTGTGCCCGCCGCCCTGCCCCGCTGGGACGCCAGCCAGGTCACCGATTCGGATGAAGACGTGATCATCGCCCACAACTGGGACGAATTGCGGCGCTTCATGTGGGACTACGTAGGGATCGTGCGCACCAATAAGCGCCTGCAACGGGCGCAACACCGGGTGCGATTGTTGCTCGATGAGATCGACGAGTTCTACAGCAACTATAAGGTCAGCCGCGACCTGATCGAATTACGCAACCTGGCCCAGGTGGCGGAATTGATGATCCGCTCGGCCATGGAGCGCAAGGAAAGCCGGGGGTTGCATTACACCCTTGACTACCCCCAGATGCTACCCGAGGCCCGCGACACTATCCTGGTGCCAACCACCTACGGCGGCTGAACTTGAGGCGCACCCGCAGGCGCCGATGCACATCGGCAGCCTGCGAGTCCTTCGGCACACAGAGCGAACGCACGCGCCACTCACCCTGCACCCGATAACGCAGCACCACGATCCATGGCAATGCCAGGCTGTCGGGACGCAGTTGCACGCTGTGCCAGCCGCGTTCCTCACTGAACAGCTGCCAGCCATCTTCATCCCGGCGCAGACCGCGAACCGACGAACGGTGAGTCAGGCGGATGTGGCGTGGTAGCACCCAGACGGCATGCGCCAGGCACAACAGCGCACCAAGGCTTGAATAAGGTAGATCGAGAACCAGCAGACTCCCCAGCGCGAGCAACTGGGCAAGCAGATACGCCGCCAGCAGCAGCCCGGAGGCCTGCCAGCGGCATTCGAAGCGATTACTTGGGCTGGACACGATCCAGGATCATCCGGACCATGCGTTGCAGCTCCGGGTCTTCGGATTCGCTGCGCTCCATGAACCAGCCGAACATGTCCTGGTCTTCGCACGTCAACAGCCTGACGTAGAGGTCACGATCCACCTGATCGAGCGTCGCATAGACCTCTTTGGTGAACGGCACCAGCAACACATCCAACTCCAGCATGCCGCGGCGGCTGTGCCAGTAGAGGCGATTGATTTCTACATCTTCGACCATGGAGCGCTCCTCAAATAGAGCGCAAGTATACAGGCCCGACGGCGGTGGAACAGTCGGCTTTGGTCGCCCCTCACGGAAACTATCCATTTGCCGGGCGCCCCTCTATGATGCACTCATGACTTTTTGACCTGCGATGACCCATGGCTGACTCTGCTTTTTTCTGCCCCCTGGCCCACGAAGGCGTTCTCGCCGTCCGCGGCGCCGACGCTGCCAAATTCCTGCAAGGGCAACTGACCTGCAACCTCAACTACCTGAGTGACACTCAAGCCAGCCTCGGTGCGCGCTGTACACAGAAAGGGCGTATGCAGTCGAGCTTTCGCATCCTGCTGCAAGGCGACGGCGTGCTGCTGGCAATGGCCACCGAATTGCTCGAACCGCAACTGGCGGACCTGAAAAAGTACGCGGTGTTCTCCAAGTCCAAACTCACCGACGAAAGCGCCGCCTGGGCACGCTTTGGTCTGGCGGATGCGGATCAGGCCCTGGCCAGCCTCGGCCTTCAATTACCTGGCGAGACCGACAGCGTCGTACGTACCGATTCACTGATCGCCATCCGTGTGTCCCCCGGCCGCGCCGAACTCTGGGCCCCTGCCGAACAAGCCGAAGCCCTGCACGCGCAACTCAATGCACAGTTGAAGGAAGCCGGCTTGAATGAATGGCTGCTCGGCCAGATCCGCGCCGGCATCGGCCAGGTCATGCCGCAAACGCGCGAATTGTTCATTCCACAGATGCTCAACCTGCAGGCCGTAGGCGGCGTCAGCTTCAAGAAAGGTTGCTACACCGGCCAGGAAATCGTCGCCCGCATGCAATACCTGGGCAAGCTCAAGCGACGCCTGTATCGCCTGAGTCTCAACGCGGCCGAACTGCCGGAGCCCGGCACCCCGCTGTTCTCTCCCAGCCACAACAGTTCGATCGGCGAAGTGGTGATCGCGGCAAAAGCTGACTCATCCGTTGAACTTCTCGCGGTGTTGCAAGCCGAAGCTGCCGACAGCGGCGATGTGCACTTGGGCACCCTGGAAGGCCCTGGCCTGCAACTGCTCGACCTGCCTTACCCACTGGATCGCGATAAAGAGATCCAGCGTTAATCGCCGTACCTTTTTGCAGCACCCTAGAGAGCATGAATGAACAAGCTGGCGGAAAAAGTTCAACAGGCTTTGGTGAAGGCCATCGACAACGATGACCTGGTTCTGCCGACATTACCGGAAGTGGCCCTGAAGATTCGCCAAGCCGCGGAAGACCCGGATATCAGCATCAGCCACTTGAGCAAGGTGATCGGTCGCGATACCGCTTTGTCGGCGCGGCTGATCAAAGTGGTCAACAGCCCACTGTTGCGCGCCACCCAGGAAGTCACCGACCTGCATACCGCCATCACCCGGCTGGGCACCAATTACAGCAGCAACCTGGCCATCGGCCTGGTGATGGAGCAAATCTTCCACGCCCGCTCCGAGGTGGTAGAGCTGAAAATGCGTGAAGTCTGGCGGCGCAGCCTGGAAGTGGCAGGCGTCAGCTATGCCCTGTGCCGCCGCTTCAGCCAGTTGAAGCCGGACCAGGCAGCCCTTGGCGGGCTGGTCCACCAGATCGGCGTGCTGCCGATCCTCACCTATGCCGAAGACCACTACGAACTGCTCTCGGACCCGGTCAGCCTGAATCACGTCATCGACAGCATTCACCCGGTGCTCGGGAACAAACTGCTGCGCGTCTGGGATTTCCCGGAGATGCTGGCCAACCTGCCGGTGCAATACCTGGACCTGGAGCGTGACTCGGCGAAGCTGGACTACATCGACCTGGTACAGATCGCCAACCTGTATTGCCACCGAGGCACCGGCCACCCGTTGGCGAACGTACCGGTATCGACATTGCCGTCCGCCAGGAAACTGCGCACAGATCTCTACAGCGATGCCCTTCTGACAGAGCTGGATGAAGCACGCTCGATGTTTTACTGATCAGCCCGCGATAAAACTCACCCGCACTTTCAACCCCGCCGATTCACCGTCGTGCAAACTGATCTGCGCCAGATGCGCCCGGCAGATCTCCCCGACAATCGCCAACCCCAGCCCCGAACCCACGCCCTGCTGACTACGGCGGTAGAAACGTTCGAAAACCCGGTCCCGCTCATCCAGCGGGATACCTGGCCCATCATCCTCGACCTCCAGCACGGCCGGGGCCATGACCCGCAGGATCACATTGCCGCCAGGCGGGGTGTGGGCGAGTGCGTTATCCACCAGGTTGCTCAGCAGTTCATTCAACAACGTCGGCTCGCCGCGCAGCCACACCGGTTCATCGGCTTCCAAGGCCAGGGCGACACCCCGCGCATGGGCCAGCGGCGCCATGGCCATGCCCAGTTCCCGCGCCAGTTGGCTGAGGTCGAGTAGCTGCGCGCCACCCTCGGCAATCGCCCGGGCGCCGTTTTCGATGCGTGCCAGGGACAACAATTGATTGGCCAAGTGCGTCAGGCGGTCGGTGCCCTGGGCCGCCGTCTCCAGGGTGCTGCGCCAGGTGCCGGGGTCTTCGGCACGCAGGCCCAGTTCCAGCCGAGCCTTCAATGCGGCCAACGGGGTACGTAACTCGTGGGAGGCGTCGGCAATGAACTGCGCCTGGCGCTCGAACTGGCCGCGCAGACGTTCGGTGAAGTGGTTGATGGAACGCACCAGAGGGCCAAACTCATGCTGCACTTCCACCAACGGCAGCGGCCGCAAGTCGTCGGGCTGACGCTCCTCCACCGCCGTACGCAGGCGCTCCAGCGGGCGCAGCGCCGCGCTCACGGCAAACCACACCAACAGCAACGCGCCGATGGCCAGCATGCCCAAGCGCAGCAAGGTGTCGGCCATCAGGCTACGCGCCATGGCGACGCGCGCCTCCTGCGTCTCGGCGACGCGAATTTCCGCCATGCCGTTCATATTCGGTTCGGAGACCGCCTTGAGCAGGCTCACCACCCGTACGGACTGGCCCTGATACTTGGCGTCATAGAAGCGCGCCAGGGCCGGGTAATCATCGGTACGCGGTGTGCCGGGCGGCGGGCCTGGCAGGTTTTCGTAGCCCGAGATCAGCTTCTGATCGATGTCATTGACCTGGTAATAAATGCGCCCAGCACTGTCATAGGCGAAGGTATCCAGGGCCACATACGGCACATTGGCACTGAGGGTGCCATCGACCTGGGTCAAGCCGGCGGCAATCGTCCGCGCCGAGGCCAGCAGCGTACGGTCATAGGCGGTATCGGCGGCTTCGCGTCCATTCCAGTAAGCGCTCAGGCCACTGGCGAGCATCAACACCACCAACAGCAGCGCCAGGTTCCACAGCAGCCGCCAACGCAGGCTGCTGGGCTTATGCATCACGCGCTTCCAGCAAGTACCCCAGGCCACGGAACGTCACGATGGCGATGGGTTGCCCATCGAGCTTCTTGCGCAGGCGATGCACGTAGATTTCGATCGCATCGGGGCTGGCTTCCTCGTCCAGGCCGAACACCTGGGAAGCCAGTTGCTCCTTGCTCATCACGCGGCCCGGGCGCGCAATCAAAGCCTCCAAAACCGCTTGCTCGCGAGAGGTCAACGTCATCAATTCGCCGCCCACCGTGAACCGTCGTGTATCCAGGTCGTAGACCAGCACACCGCAGGTCTGCTGGCGCTCGCCGCCGAGTACGCTGCGGCGCAACAGTGCCTTGACCCGCGCTTCCAGTTCCGTCAGTTCAAACGGCTTGGCGAGGTAGTCGTCGGCGCCCAGGTTCAGGCCATGCACGCGGTCCTTCACATCACTGCGCGCCGTCAGCATCAGCACCGGCAGGTTCTTGCCGCGCGCCCGCAAGCGTGCAAGCACCTCGAAACCATCCATGCGCGGCAGCCCGACATCGAGGACCAGCACCGCATACTCCTCGCTGCCCAAAGCCAGATCCGCAGCCACCCCATCGTGCAGCACATCGACGGTCAAGCCCGTGCTCTTGAGCGCCTGGGCGACACTTTCGGCGAGCTGCAGATGGTCTTCAACCAAGAGGACACGCATGGATTTTCACCTCATTCGGGCATGGTCGACGCCACGCTTTGCGAGGCAGTTTACAGACGCCGCCTGGCCTGTGAAGCCCGAAAACATTGAAAGACAACTGAAAGGTTAGTGAAAGGTTCGCCCTTTAGCATCCCGTTACGGTGGTCTATGCCCACCCCGTTGCCTGAGCGCAACGCTCGAAAAACGCCTCGAAGCGTTTTCGCCAAAATAAGAACAATAACGGAGTACACCCCCATGCTGTCGACACAGCCCCAGGCTCGCCCGCCTGTCCGGTTTTCCCGCCTGACCCACACCGCCCTCGCCAGTGCCGCTGCGCTTGCCGGCTTTGCGCCGCTTAGCCAGGCCGCCTTCTTCGAAGACAGCAGCGCGACCCTGGAAACCCGCAACATGTACTTCAACCGCGACTTTCGTGACGGCACCAGCGCGCAGCAATCCAAGCGTGACGAATGGGCCCAGGGCTTCATGCTCAACCTGCAATCGGGCTACACCGACGGCACTGTCGGGTTTGGCGTGGATGCGCTGGGCATGCTCGGGGTCAAGCTCGACTCCAGCCCCGACCGCACCGGCACCGGCCTGCTGCCCACCGACGACGGTCGTGCGGTCGACGAGTACAGCAAACTCGGCCTGACCGGCAAAGTGAAGATCTCCGCCACCGAACTGAAAATCGGCGCACTGATCCCCGAACTGCCGATCCTCAAGCCCAACGACGGCCGCATCCTGCCGCAGACGTTCAACGGCGGCCTGCTCACCTCGAAAGAATTCAAGAACCTGGTATTCACCGGTGGCCGCCTGGACAAAGCCAAGGACCGCGATTCCACCGACTACGAAGACATCGCCCTCAACAACAAGAACAGCCGTTTCGTCGGCGGCGCCACCGGCAAGCACTTCAACTTCGGCGGCGTCGACTACAAGTTCGCCGACAAAATCACCGGCAGTTACCACTTCGCCCAGCTCGATGACGTCTACCGCCAGCACTTCCTCGGCCTGGTGGCCTCGCGCCCGATAGGCCCCGGCACCTTTGGCGCCGACTTGCGCCTGGCCATCAGCGATGACACCGGTGCGGCCCGCGGCGGCAACATAGACAACACCTCCCTCAACGGCCTCTTCAGCTATGCCCTCAATGGCCATAAGCTCAGCGCCGGTTACCAGCACATGTCCGGCGACAGCGCCTTTCCTTATGTGGATGGCAGCGACCCGTACCTGGTCAACTTCGTACAGATCAACGACTTTGCCGGCGCCGAAGAACGCTCCTGGCAAGCGCGCTATGACTACGACTTCGCCAAACTGGGGATCCCAGGTTTGAGCTTCATGAGCCGCTACCTGTCGGGCGACCATATCAAACTCAAGAACGGCGAGACCGGCAAAGAGTGGGAACGCAACAGCGAGATCCGCTACGTGGTGCAAAGCGGCACGTTCAAGGACGTCGCCGTGCGCCTGCGCAATGCCACGTACCGTTCCAACTATTCGGCCCGTGATGCGGATGAAGTACGCCTGTTGGTCAGTTACAGCGTGGCGCTTTGGTAGTCAAACAAGCTCATAACAACAAAGACGGAGAGACCCATGACCTTTTCACTGCGTAAATTGGCCCTTGCCGCCGGCTGCATGCTGTTCGCCGGCCAGCTGCTGGCCGACGAACCCAAGCGCCCGGAATGCATCGCCCCGGCCTCCCCCGGCGGTGGGTTTGACCTGACCTGCAAACTGGCGCAAAGCGCGCTGGTCAACGAAAAACTGCTGAGCAAGCCGATGCGCGTGACCTACATGCCCGGCGGCGTAGGCGCGGTGGCCTACAACGCGGTGGTAGCCCAGCGCCCTGCGGATGCCGGCACGCTGGTCGCATGGTCCAGCGGTTCGCTGCTGAACCTCGCGCAAGGCAAATTCGGTCGCTTCGATGAAAGCGCCGTGCGTTGGTTGGCGGCGGTCGGCACCAGCTACGGGGCTATCGCGGTGAAAGCCGATTCGCCCTACAAGAACCTCGACGATCTGGTCAAAGCCCTGAAGAAAGATCCGGGCAGCGTGGTCATCGGCTCCGGCGGCACCGTCGGCAGCCAGGACTGGATGCAAACTGCGCTCATCGCCAAGGCCGCCGGGATCAACCCGCGTGAGCTGCGCTATGTGGCGCTTGAAGGCGGCGGTGAAATCGCCACCGCCTTGCTCGGTGGCCACATTCAGGTGGGCAGTACCGACATTTCCGACTCCATGCCGCACATCCTGAGCGGCGACATGCGCCTGCTGGCGGTGTTCTCCGAGCAGCGCCTGGACGAGCCGGAAATGAAGAACATTCCGACCGCCAAAGAGCAAGGCTACGACATCGTCTGGCCCGTGGTACGTGGCTTCTACCTCGGGCCAAAAGTCAGCGATGCCGACTACGCCTGGTGGAAGGAAGCATTCGACAAACTGCTGGCTTCCGAGGAGTTCGCCAAGCTGCGTGACCAGCGCGAGTTGTTCCCGTTCGCCATGACCGGCCCGGAGCTGGACACCTACGTGAAGAAACAGGTGGCTGACTACAAAGTGCTGGCCAAAGAGTTCGGCCTGATCCAGTAATCGCCCCCAGCCATGTAATGCCGCTGTAGGAGCGAGCTTGCTCGCGAAGAACTCAAGGGCGCCCCGTGTATTCAGACGGCACGCGTCATCGTTGGCGTTTTTCGCGAGCAAGCTTGCTCCTACAAAAGTCGGCTTTGGAGTCTCCTATGCTCTTACAACGCATTTTCGCCTCGGTGATGCTGCTGGTCTGCGCGGGCCTCGCGCTTATGGCCTGGCCGTATCAGGCGTCGTTTTCCTATGAGCCGGTCGGGCCTCGCGCCTACCCGCTGTTGATGCTCGGGCTGATGAGCCTGGGCCTGCTCTACATGCTGTTTCGCCCACAGCCGACCAAGCACACGGAAGAAGAACCCGCGCTGGACCGTGAAACCCTGATCAAGATCGGCATCTGCGTGGTCTTGCTGCTGATCTTTGCCGGCACCTTCGAATCCCTGGGTTTCATCCTCAGCAGCATGTTGATCGGTATTCCGATGGCACGGCTGTATGGCGGCCGCTGGTTGCCCGGTGCGGTGATCATCACGTTGATGAGCGTCGGCCTTTATCTGCTGTTCGATAAGGCCATGGACGTACCGCTGCCCCTCGGCCTGCTCGACGTTCTGGAGAACTGATATGGATACTTTCGGCTATTTGGGCCAGGGCTTCGGCGTTGCACTGAGCCCCTACAACCTGGTGACCGCGCTGTGCGGCACCTTGATCGGCACCGTGGTCGGCCTGTTGCCGGGCCTGGGGCCCATCAACGGCGTCGCGCTGTTGATCCCCATCGCCTTCGCCCTGGGCCTGCCGCCGGAGTCGGCGTTGATCCTGTTGGCCGCCGTGTACCTGGGTTGCGAGTACGGCGGGCGTATCAGCTCGATCCTGCTGAACATCCCCGGCGAAGCCTCCACCGTGATGACCACCCTCGACGGTTACCCGATGGCCCGCAAAGGCCTGGCCGGCGTGGCGCTGTCGTTGTCCGCGTGGAGTTCGTTCATCGGTGCGTTCATCGCCACCTGCGGCATGGTGTTGTTCGCGCCGCTGCTGGCCAAATGGGCGATTGCCTTCGGCCCGGCGGAATATTTCGTCCTGATGGTGTTCGCGATTGTCTGCCTCGGCGGCATGGCCGGTGACAAGCCGTTGAAAACCTTTGTCGCCGCGCTGATCGGCCTGTTCCTCTCGGCGGTCGGCATCGACGCCAACAGCGGCGTGTACCGCTTTACCGGCGACAATATCCACCTCACTGACGGCATCCAGTTCGTGGTGCTGGTGCTGGGCCTGTTCTCCATCAGCGAGATCCTGTTGTTGCTGGAAAAAACCCACCGGGGCCAGGAAGCGGTCAAAGCCACCGGACGCATGATGTTCAACCTGAAGGAAGCGGGCGCGGTATTTGTGGTGAATATCCGTTGCGGCTTGCTCGGTTTCATCATGGGCGTGCTGCCTGGCGCCGGGGCCACCCTGGCCTCAGCCGTTGCCTACATGACCGAAAAACGCATGGCCGGCGCCGGCGGCAAATTCGGCCAAGGTGACATGCGCGGCCTCGCGGCCCCGGAAACCGCGATCGGCGCGTCCGCCTGCGGCGCCCTGGTCCCGATGCTGACCCTGGGCGTTCCCGGTTCGGGCACCACGGCGGTGATGATCGGCGCCCTCTCGCTGTACAACATCACCCCTGGCCCGCTGCTGTTCCAACAGCAACCCGACATCGTCTGGGGCCTGATCGCGTCGTTGTTTATCGCCAATATCATGCTGGTGATCCTCAACATCCCGATGATCCGCATCTTCACGCGCATCCTCGCCGTACCGAACTGGGCGCTGGTGCCGGTGATCGCCATCATCACCGCGATCGGGGTGTACGCCGTGCACGCCACCACCTTCGACCTGTTCCTGATGATCGGCATCGGTATCTTCGGCTACATCCTGCGCAAGCTTGACTTCCCGCTGTCGCCGGTGCTGCTGGGCTTTATCCTCGGCGGCCTGATGGAGCAGAACCTGCGCCGTGCGCTGTCGATTTCCAACGGCGCGCTGGACATCCTCTGGTCGAGCCCGATCACCTTCGGTGTGTGGGTGTTGACGGTGCTGATGCTGGCCTTCCCGCTGGTGCGTATCTACCGTAAACGTGCCCTGCAGCGTCGTGCCGTGGCCGATGTCTGAGACCACCTTTAAACATTGGTGGGGCACACCGCTGGTCGGCCTGGCCGGCGGTTACCTGGCCAGCCTCGTCGGCTGGCCTTTGCCGTATATGGTCGGCTCGTTGCTGGCGATCATCCTGGTGCGCTGCCTGACTCCCTGGCAATTGGCCGAGATCCCCGGCGGGCGCAAATGCGGCCAATGGGTGGTCGGCATCGGTATCGGCCTGCACTTCACCCCCGTGGTGATCGAACAGGTGATGAGCCACTTCGGGCTGATCTTCTTCGGTGCGCTGGTCACCAGCCTGTCGAGCGTGGTGGGTGTGTGGTTGATGCGCCGTAGCGGCGAAGACCGCGCCACCGCGTTTTTCTCGAGCATGCCGGGCGGTTCCGGCGAGATGGTCAACCTCGGTTCACGCAACGGTGCGGTGCTCAGCCGGGTCGCGGCGGGGCAGAGTTTGCGGGTGCTGGTGGTGGTGCTGTGTGTACCGGCGATCTTCAAGTACGTGCTGGAGGGTGGCACGCCACAGTTTCATCCGGCGCCGGTGAGTTGGCCTTGGCTGCTGGCGTTGTTTCCTGTCGGCGCGCTGATGGCCTGGGGCTGGCAGCGTTTGCGTCAGCCCAACCCCTGGCTGTTCGGGCCGTTACTGGTGAGTGCCACCGCCAGTGTTGTGTGGGACTTGCATATCGGCCTGCCCGATGGCGGCAGCCAGATCGGCCAATGGCTGATCGGCAGCGGCCTGGGCTGCCACTTCAACCGGCAGTTCTTCCGCCGCGCGCCCTCGTTCATCGGGCGCACCCTGATCGGCACGGCCTTGACCATGGCATTGGCGACTGTCGCCGCAGTGGGTTTGAGTGCATTGACCGGCCTAGACCTGCGCTCACTGACCCTGGGCATGATGCCCGGCGGCATCGCCGAGATGAGCCTCACGGCCGAGACCTTGCAATTGTCGGTGCCGCTGGTGACGGCGATGCAGGTGATGCGGTTGTTGTTTGTGTTGTTTCTGGCGGAGCCGTTGTTCCGGCATTGGAACCGACGCCCTTAACCTTCGTGACTCAAGTGGCCCGTCCTGGGCCACGACCGCTGGTCGGCACTGTCATTTCTCACAGCTAGCCACGTCGCAAACACTCTGTGCTCAATCGCTACACGCTCCGCATGCCGCAGCCCATTGCCTTGCACGAGGTGTAGATCATGTCCATTGGCCCCAACGCTCAACCTCCTGTCTCACAACTGGCCCCCTACATTCCCGGGTTGAAAACACCTGTGGTGGGGTTTTCCGGCGGTGTGTACCTACAGTTGCTGGAAAGCCACGGAAGCGAGGGCCTGATTTGTGTCATGCGCCCTTACGCCGGCCAGCGTGAAGGCGACTTCCTGGAGTTGTTCTGCAGCAATCTCCAGACCCCAGTCGACTTTCACACCGTCACCGAACAGGAGGCCCGCGAAGAAAGGCCGATCGCCTTGCATATTTCCAGGGCTCGCCTGCCTGAAGGCACGGTAGGGCCGATTTTCATTCGGGTCACGCACCTTGATCAGCGGGTTGAGGAAACCCAACGCCTGACAGTCAAAGTCGACACTGTCCCTCCTACGGGTAGCGACGCCATTTCCGGACCGTCCTCGGAGAATGCACAGCTGCCGCGTCCCCAACCGACACTGACGTTGGTCGACTCAGCCGCAGCCGGGCGCGGAGTCGGTGTGAGAATTCCATTTTACCCGGTAGACCCCAGCCTTCCGGACGCCACCCACCGAGCGGTGCGCGACCGTATTCGCTTGATTATCGGTAATCAAGTCATAGAACACAGCGTCACCGAGAGCGAAGCCAACAACCGTAATCCCATCACCGTCATGGTCTACTACGCCACTTGGCTCCTGATAGGGAGTGGTCGTCACGCCTGCACCTGCGAGGTCATTGACGAGGTGGGCAACTTCGCCCCCGGCCGCTCTCCCATGCAACTGATCGAGGTGCGTCTTGACCCCAATGAGCGCCTGCTGGACCCCGCCCAGATCGTCGAAGCGCCCAGTGGTACCCTCGACGCCGACAAATTAGGTGATAAAGATGCAACCCTGCGGGTCGCCATAGCGGGCAAAGGCTGGGCTTCGGGCGACGGCATCCGCCTGACGATCCGTGGGCGCACGCAAGATGGAGTCGATATCGAACAGACCTACAACGCTTCGATCCCTTCACCTACCGTCCCGTTCGCTGATTTCCCATGGCCCAATGCTGATCTGCGGGCACTCATCGGCGCGTTGATTCAGCTGAGTTATGAGCGAGTAAGAGCCGGCCAGGTCAACCTGCCTTCGGAAAACACCTTCGTCCAAGTCATCGGTACCCCTACCGATACCGGTCTTGCGGTGCCGCAATTACCCGCTGCCAGCGGCGGTGTGCTGCATCCGCTCACCGACCCGGTCACTGTCCACATCACTTCATACACCGGCCAGAAACCCAACGACCGCGTCACCCTGGTGCTGGAGGGCACCTATGCCAATGGCCATCGTTTTTACCAGGAACATACACAGGTCGCCGGCCTTGGCGATATCATCTTCGACCTGCCCAACGGGGTTGACGGCGATATCCGCCAACTCGATGGCGGCCGGCTGATGCTCTATTACTACATCAACCTGGCCGGGCAGCGGCCACCGTCCGCCATCCTCACACTCGACATCGGCGAACCTCAGGACGCCCTGCCCGCGCCAACGGTCCAGCAGGCACCGGAACCCGACTTCACCTTTGACCCGGAAGCTTCCAAGGGCAATGCCAACGTCACGGTACCGGGCCACGCCACCTTCATCGCAGGGGCCACGGTCACGTTATATGTCGAGGGCAGCGCCCTGGGCGGCAGCGCCCCGCCAGCGGCATTTCCTATCACACAGCCCTGGGTCGGCCGAGACTTGCCCTTTGTTGTTGCACGGGTGTTCATCGTGGCCAACCTCAACGGTTCGGCGCGTCTCTACTACCGAGTGGACAGCCCCAACCAACGCACCCGCTACTCCCAGGCGCGGGTGATAAAAGTCGGCAGCGGGCTGCAACTGCCGGTGCCGCGCATTCTGGAAAGTACGTTCACCGGCGACACCACCGCCACCCTCAATCCGGTTCATGTGCTGCCCCCCGCTCCGCCGGTGTGCACCCTGCGGGTGCGCTACAGCCCGATGCTGGCCGGCGATGATATCCAGCCGGTCTTCAGCGGCACGCCCGGCCCAGGGACCCCCGTATTGAACCCTTTGCCCGGCAACCCCGCACAGGGCTATGTCGATTTCCCCGTCAGCAATCTGGTGATTGCCGCCAACCTGGGCAAGACCGCCACGCTGTCCTATACGGTAACCCGCGCAGGGGCCACGACGTTGTCCCAGGCCTCCACCCTGACCGTCGACCCATTGCCCTCTCAATTGCTGGACCTGGTCAGCGTGCCCCCCTCAACAGGCATCATCAATGTCAACTCGGCGTATACCGTGCTGGTGCGCGAATGGTCGTTCATGCGCTCGGGCCAAGCCGTGTGGATCGATATCAATGGCCCCGGCCCCGCCGGCCTGAAGTTGCGCGACGGCACGCCCTTGACTACGCAAGAGTTCGCCGCCCGACGGATCGAACTGCCCTTGCCCAACGATTACCTGCGCATGCAGCCCAACCTCAGCAACTTGAGCGTGGAAGTGCGGGTATCCCTCAACGGCAACGTCGGCAAGTACTTCGCCACCGACTTGCGAACCGTCAACTATCGAATCAATAACACACGCGGCATCTTTGCACGCATTGCGGTGGGCACAGGGCCGAACACCCTGGTACTCAGCCCCGACGGCAACCGGCTGTACGTGGGTTGCCTGTTTGGGCAGCCGTCGATCTGGGTAATCGATACACTGCGCAACCGCGTCATCGGCAGTTTTGATGTACCTGGGTCCCCCGTCTGGATGGCCGTTCACCCCACCGCCGGGCGCTTGTATGTCACCGATAACAGCGTTGCAGCCAACACCTCGATTCGCATCTACAGCACCCTGGACCATTCACTGGTCGATACCCTGACCGGGTTCGGCACCGTCAACGGGATCGCCTTCAACACGACGGGCTCGCGCCTGTATGTGGCGGACAATCGCGCCGGGAGGCTGATCATCCTCGACACCGCCAACCACCAACCATTGGCCTCGGTGCCGGTGCCCAACCCCATCGACATCACGTTAAGCCCCGACAACAGCCGCGCCCATATCGCGACGCTCGACGGCTGGGCCGTGGTCAATCTCACCAACAACAGCCTGATCAACAGCGTGGCGGCGGCAAACCCCACACACATCGCCCACAACCCCCGTGCCTCCCAGGTGTACATCACCCGCAGAGACACCGGCGTCGCCATCGGCAATACGCAGACCGCGCGTATCGAGCAGACCCTCACCGGTTTGCAAGGCCCTTACGACATCGCTTTCGATCGTGGGCGAGACATTGCCTATGTGACGCAAACCGATAGCGACCGGCTCGGCATTATCGATACACGCCTGCGGCGAGTGACGGGGGCCTATGCCGGTTTCAACAAGCCACGCGGGGTGGTGGTTGCCGCCGACGGCACCCATGGGTATGTGGCGAATATTGGCGATGATAGCGTGGCGTTCGTGGTGTTTTAGCTGGGGAATGCCGTTTGTCGGCACTGTCATTTCTCACAGCTAGCCTGCGTTTACAACCGGATGTCAAATGAGTACTGCGACTTCGCCCAGGCACCTTGGCATTCGGGGCTCGAAGCGTCTCTTTCATTTTGCAAAGGACGTCGTTCATGAACCAACTCATTGATAGCCCCGCCGACACCTCCGATCAACTGCCGGCGCTGTACCCTACGCGCCCAGCCCCCGCAAGCAGCACTGACCCGACTCAGCCGGACCTGAACCCGAACTACTTTGTACCGGCGCTGGACAGTGATGATCCGGTGACCGCCAGCAGCTTCTCGAGCATGCCATTTCACAACTTGCCGCTCTATATTCCCGGTCTTACCCAAAAAGTGGTTGAGTACGATGGCGGTATCAACCTGGCGGCACTGGAGGTCAATCTCGAAAAGGGCTTGTTGTGCGCCTTGCTGCCTTACCTGGGTATGGCCGCGCTGGATTTCATCGAGGTATTTTGTAACGACCTCGTGGTTCCAGTGGCGAGACACATTGTGACTCAGGATGACGTCGACGCCGCGAGAATCATTCCGCTGTACATAAATCGCACCCGTTTGCCTGATGGCCCCGCCGATCCCGTCTTTATGCGGCTCACTCGCGTAGGAGGTGGCCAGGAAGAAACCCCGAAACTCAGATTGAAGGTTGATACGGTCAGACCCGCTGGTATCAACCCGAACCCAGGTCAATCCTACAACGCAAATTTGCCTGCGATTGAAGTCCCACCGGACATCCGCGAATACGGGGTGACGCAGGACGCCGCCAACAACGGCGTGCCTTTCACTATTCCTTTTTACCCTGTTAACGACACTCAATCACCCAGGACCTACCGGGCCGCAAGGGACCGGATTCGCCTGAGCATCGGTGGGCACATCTTCGTATACACCGTGACGGAAGGTGAAGCAGCCGGTAGAGACCCCATCACGATCATCCTGCATGCCGGGTTCTGGGCAACGGTGGGTAGTGGGTCCCATGTGTGTGAATACCAAATCATCGATGAGGTCGGAAACGCTTCCGATGGTTGGTCACCTTCGTTTGTGCTGATCGTTCAGATAAATGACGGCAGTGAACCTTTATTGATCGCCGCCTATATCGACGAAGAAAACCCGGAAGGCGTGCTCGACCATGACAGCCTCAATGGCGCGGACGCAACCATCCGCGTGTTCGTGCGCAATCATCAATATGCCGTGGGTGACGTGATTCGTGCACGCATCAATGGTCGCGCCCAGGATGGTACACCCATCATTACTTACCACGACTCTGCCCCGCTGACCTCCACCACGGTACTTCAAATCAGTATCCGACTCGCCAATGAAGTGGTGCAGGCGCTGATCGGCGGCAAGTTGCAATTGACGTATCAACGTATTCGCCCAGGGGTGCCGGATCGTGGCTCCGATAGCAGTATTTTGCAGGTGATCGGCACCGCACTCCCCGGTGGGCTCCTCGCTCCCCATATCATTGAAGCCAACGGCGGTATTCTCGATCCGCAAACATTGTTTTTTAATGCTGAACTGTACAAATACCCCGGTCAGGGTGCTCACGACCTGGTGACTCTGGTGATGGTGGGCACGCGTGCTAATGGCAATAACTTCTATCAGGAAGTTGATGAAGTCGCCGGCACTGACAATATCCTGTTCTTCATACCTAACGGCCCTGACGGTCCTATTGCAAAACTTGAAGGGGGAACGCTACGTCTCTATTGCCGTGTGACCAGTGCCGACGGCTCTGAAACCCGCACCTCCCCGGACGTGACGTACGCCGTCGGCGAACCGGCGGCAACCCTGAAGGAGGTAGTGATACTGCAAGCACCTGGACCGCTCTATCAATTTGATCCTGAAAAATCGCTGGGCAATGCCAATATACAAGTGTCGCCCGACCCTGATATCCAGGCGAATGACACTATTCATCTGCACTGCGAGGGGGACACCGCAGGCGGCACTCCGGCCGTGCAGGACTTCCTGGTGACAGGGGCATGGGTGGGCAGAACGATACCGTTCACCTTGCTGCGCCAATACATCATCCCCAATAACATCATGCGGATTTACTACAGGCGCACACGTGATAACGAACCGACGCGGTTCTCCCATGAGGTGCAAATGAAAGTCGGCGCCAAACTGGAACTCGCGCCGCCTATCGTGTTGGAGGCCACCAAGACAGGTGACAATACTGCTGAACTCAACCCTCGGCATACAGAGTCCCCACCCGTCGTAACTATCAGGGTGATCTCGGATAAATTCCCACCCACTGCGGATATTAAATTGTTCATTATCGGGATACCCAACGGCATCGGCCAGCCCGACATAGCAATGAAACCCGCCCGGCCTGAGCCAGGTACCAACTATGTAAGTTTTACGGTACCGAACAGGTTTGTCGCGGCCTACTTCGGCGGAACGTGCACCCTGTACTACAACTTGCTTGAGGATGGCAAAACCACCAAGTCGGAAGAACTGACTTTGAGTGTCAGCGAATATACGCAAGATGAGCTAGATTTACTGAGCATTCCCGAAGCGCAAGATAATCGCATCGTCAAGAGTGAAGGCAACCATGTCCAGATAGATGCATGGGCATACTTCGCTCAAGCTCAGCAGGTTTTTATTGACCTGGAGAGTTCTACAAATCTTGCCTTGCGTACGGGGACACAAGTCAGTGCCGCCGAATTTATCGCCAGGAAGACAACGGATTTGATCCCCGCAGCTTATGTGCAAAAATTACTCGCGAATGATGTGCTGGAGGTTAAAGCGCGTGTTTCGATGGATGGGACGGGTAACAAGGATACGGCGATTGCGCTTAAGCCGGTGAGTTATAGCATTGCAGGTCAAGCGGAAATCATTGGCACCATTCCTGTGGGTAAAGGCCCGCAGCTAATGGCAATCACGCCCGACAGCAATAAGCTATATGTCACGAACATCCTTTCCAGCACAACCACGGTCATCAATACTCAGACTCAAAAAGTAGAGACTACTCTAGCTACTCCAGGCTGTTACGGTGTCAGCGTTAGCAAAGATGGAACTCGAGTTTATATCAGCAGAACCTCGAGCCAAGTAGTTTCACAAGTATTTATTTACAGCACCATTGGCAACGCTTTTCTTGGTAGCTTTACTAGCTACCAAAGTCATTGGCCTGAGGGATTACTTGCAAACGCCGACAACACAAAAGTATACGTATCCATCGGCCAAAATGCATTTGATGTATACAATGTAGAGCCGTACAACCTAAGGAAACGCATCAGTATTGCGCATCGCCCGCACACCATATTTGCAGATTTAAAAAGAGAACAAATATATGTCCAAACGCAAACCATAGGAGCCAATTACTTTCTTAGATTTGACCCAAATGGCGACACATTCCTAAATAACACGCCCGACCTTGGTGGAAAACCCAGGGCAATATCTTTTCACGGTAGCCGTCCAAGGGCCTGTTACACAACAGACACTACGGTCGGTTTCCTTAATACGTCATTGAACACAATTGCTGGCGAACTGACAGGCTTTGCAAAAGCATATGGCGTAGCCTGCCACCCTACTCTTAACCTGGCGTATGTGGCTGATAGTCTGCAGCATACAGTTACCGTTATTGACACCAGCACCGACTCACCGAAAGAGCTATATAAACTAAGCGAGTTCAATGCCCCTACCGACGTTCTGGCTTCACCTGATGGCAAGCGTGTCTACGTCATCAACTATGCGGCTGAGGTCATTTCAGTCATCCGTACTTAATTAATCAACACCCAAAAAAAAGCCCCGTATTAACCAATACGGGGCTTTTTCATACTTCACGCTAAACGCTCACACCCTTAGAAATCGTAACGCACCCCCACATTCACCCCCCAAGGCTGGTCAATGTTCTTGCCCATGCTGCGTTCCACATCGGCATGCACCTTCCAGTTCTTCGACACGGCCATTGCCACGCCCGCCGCCATTTCAACCCGGGTACCCGACAGGTCGTTGTTGAAGCTGTTGCCGTTCACCGAGACTTTGTTGCTCTGGTTGAACTCATGGGCAACCGCGGTACGCAGGTACGGCTGCAGCACGCTGCCACCGTCCAGCTGGATATCACGCCCGGCGGTCACACCGGCCTTGCCCACCACCGAAGCGGTACGCGGGCCTTTGGCTTGCAGGCCGTTGTCCAGCTCATAGCTTTGGCTCTGGATGATTGCGGTGTTCAGTTGACCGTAAGGTTCAACGAAGAAGCCATCGTCCAGCTTGATGTGCCGGCCCACTTCCGCCGAAGCGGTAACCGCGTTCTGCGTGTAGTTGCCCTTGGCTTTTTTACCGTCGCTCATGGCCACGTTGGACTCGTTGTGCAAACGGTTGAACTTGAGCACGCCATCGAAGTAGAAGCCGCTTTCAGCGTCCAGCCAAGTGGCGTAGGCACCGGCGTAGTAGCTGTTGACGGTGGCTTTGCTGCCACGGCCCAGGTCCAGGTCCGACGTGCTGTGACCCGCCAGGAAGCCGGCCAGCCATTGGCCATCGCCGCCCGACAGTGGTGTGTCCGCACCCAGGGTGAAACCGCGTTGGTTCTGGTTGTACTGCACTCCTTTATTGCGGTTGTCCACTTCGAACTTGTTGCCGTACGCACGGCTCCACAGCCCGCTCGACTTGCCATCGCTGTGACGCAACTCACCCATGCGCGTACGCAGGTTGGTCATTTCACCATACAGTGCGCTCGGCGCCGCGTTGGCCAAGGCCAGCACGGAGTTGGTGCTTGGGCTGATGACCTTGCTGCCCGGGTCCAGCAACCAGTCCTTGCCTTCGTTGTCCTCAACCAGGCTGTAGGAGTAAGTACCGACATCCACGCGATCCCCCACGAGGCTGAACTTCGCGCCGCCATCTTCGGTGTGCACCACGTGCAGGCGGTCTTCACTCAACGGGTCGGCCCCGCTGCTGGCGATCAACAGCTTGTGGTCACCCGAGGACGTGCCGGTGACATTGAGGAAGTCGCCGGTCAGGGTGGAGAAGTCCGCACTCATGATGAAGGTGCCATTGCCCGACAGGTTGGCCACATCCAACTGGTAGAACGTGCCGGTGTCACCGAACTTGACGTTACCGCCGCTCAACGACAGGTCGCCCACCTGTTGGTTGTCGACCATCACCCAGGTAGCGTCGCTGTTGATCGCCAGTTTGTCGACGTTCTCCAGGCGGCCGGTGAGTACCGCGCCATTGTTCAAGCCCACGCTGGCGGTGCCGCCGTTGTTGATCACATCGCCATTCATAACGGCGTGGTCAAGGTTCAGGTCCAGGGCGCTGCCCGCGCCCACTTGGATGTTGCCGGCCAGGGCGCTGTTGTTGACGCGCATGTTAGCCGAACCACCATTGGCAAGCTCCAGCATGTTGCCGTTCTGCCCCTGCAAGGTGGAGCCATTTTTAACGTCGATTTCAGCCGTTACGGGCCCCAGCACACTGATCGCCGGACCGTTGAGCCCGACAACCCGCGAACCATCCAGGGTCAACTGAGGCACTTGAGTCGCAGTAGCACTATCAAGCGTCATGACGACACCCGTAGTAGCGCCGGTAATTTCACTGCCTGTCGCGATCGCCGAACCACTGAGCAACCTCAGGCCCTGCTGGCTTTGGCCCGTCAGCGACGTGTTGTGCAACTCCAACAGGCTGTGGGCCGTGACGTTGGCGCCGTAGGTCGCCCCCGTGATCTCGCTGTCGTTGACCTGGGCATGCGAACCTGTGGTCGAACTCGCCTCGCGAGCCACGTTCAAGCCACCGTTCGTGTAGCTGGTAATACGCATACCAGAGATCACTGCATTTGAATTGCTGAGCGCAATCGCCGCCTGGGAGCCATGGACGGACGTCACGTTGGCGCCTGTCAAGGTCAGCGCTGATCCGTCGGTGGCGCTGATTTCTTTAACCGTTGCGCCGGTATGAACATTCAGCGTCGCACCGTTTCTAGCAATGTAGTCGGTGGCGCCTGTTCCAGAGTAGACGTCTAGTTTGCCGCTACCGACGTTACCGTCGACTACGATAGCTGAAAGCGCCTGTTCGCTTAACAGGTACAGTGGCGCAATCGCCATCAGTTTGACGAAGGACGATAAACGCGAATAACGAAACGGAAGAGCAGTAATGGAAGTCATGTCATGTAGCCTCAGAATAAATACCAGTTCGAACCCGGACCCCGTATCGAATAGGTTTCCGTTTTCACGGCGCAGAGACTAATGATCTGATTTCCCTAAGCGTGTAGGACTTTCCTTAATGACGCGTCTGTAGCGACGACAGGTCAGTGGATAAAAAACGGCCCCACCTGCCTCACAGAGACAGGCGGGGCCGTACTAATCAAAGCGTACCGCGACGTGTTGCCCCGGGAACACAGGTGGGCGGCGAGCCAGTGGAAAGCAGATCCCAGGCAGCCCTCACCTCATCGGATTGGCCTCGATCGCCAGTCGAAGGTCGCAAGAGTTTCCAACGTATACCGATGTAACCTCGAGCTTGAGTCCCCGTGAAGTCCTCGAACCAGGCTTTCAGGTGCATCGGCACGATCAAACCATTGTTGACATCGGAGCTGGTGAGGGTGAATTCAGGACTCACAATGGGGTTTCCGACAGGCATACCGACGGGCGTTGCGAAAGCATACCTGACCGCTTCAACCGTGACCTTGTCGTCAATTTCGAGCGTTCCTGGGTCCAGAATCCTGATAGGAACAGACTCCCAGGGCACGTGATCGCAATTGATGAAATAGCTGAAGTTCGGGTTGCCTGTAATGGGTTGAGCCTTGTCGAAAATAGCCAGCCCCAGACCCGATAGATTGAAGATCTCCACGATCACATCTTGATGCACCGAATGCTTGTAATTGACCGCATTGCGGATGATGCAGTAGGTATCAATGGTACCGTTGCCCACGGCATCGATATCGGCCCAAGCGACGGTAAAGGGTACCAGGAAACCAGCACCTTCCGAGCCCGTCACTGGGTAAGTGGCGACAACGTTGCCTGAATAGACGAAATCAATGAAAACGCCCACAACCAAACCGGTTGGTAACGGGAAACTGACCGTTGCATCAAAGCCGCGGTCTTTCTCGGAGAGACGGTTGGGAGGGCTGGGCAGCGGCCCACCACCGGTGAGCGCAGGCGCGGCAATGGCAGGGTCTACAGGCCCTTCGCCAGGGTTTGAGACCCCAGGTTCTCGTAGGTCAACTTCTGTTTGTACAATCGTCGCAGGGAAGGTTGAACCGTCCAGGCGATTTATAACAAGTGCGATATTCGCATCGTAAAACTCCCCTGGTATAGCGATGGGCGCAAAGCCGACGGGGATATCCAGTGGGAAAGTGCCCATGCCAATCGGTTGGTTATAGACCTCTGCCCCCTCCCACATCACCACCAGCCTGTCACTGGGCAAGTGGCCGGTCAGACCTTGCAGGCGTATCGTCACACCGTTACGGGCCTCCTCCTTATCCACCAACGGGCCTTCCAGCACCGAAATCAGGCCGAATACCGGTGGCTCGTTAAGGCTGACCCGTACATAGCTCGGAAGAGAAAGATTCGTAGTGTTAAAGGCACGGTCCGTCAGATTGTAAGTCACCTCGATTTCACCTGGCTTTTCCAGGATCACCGCCGTTGGAATGATGCCGTCGATAGCTCCTGTCGGCGGCACAGCATCTTCGATGGCAGTGACGGAAGTCCCGACATACACACTATAGGTATCGCCACCACGACGGTCCGCCGGGGTGGGGATGGTGAATCCCAGGCCGGTTTTACCTACTAGAAAAGCGGGAGTCAGTTGCGAACCATAATCTTCGAACTGGATCCTGGCAGGTTGAGCACCGTAATTAGGATCCTGCGCATCCACGTAAACCCGGATGAGATTGTAGTTAATATCATTACCGCTGGCATTGCGCACATGCACTCGAATGTCTTTGATACCGTGGACCTGCAACAATGATTTAGGCCCGAGGTCCACGATAACCGGGTTTGGAAGTGCCACGGCCGTCTCGTAGGTGTCAATGTAGACTGCCCTGTCATTCACAAATATTGTGAGTGTTTCGAACTGTTCCAGGATCCCTCGTGGCCATGGCGTAATACTCAGCTGAATCCCTTCCAATTGCATCGTACGGGTCACGATATTGCGGTGAGTATCTCCGACAATAGCAGGCAATAAACCGGGGATCTGCGGCGCGGGTTGAAGCGAGGGATTATCTGGCGGATCTTCCCAATCCTCCAGGGGGCTTTCTGATTTGACAGCAGGTTCATGGGGCTTACTGGACATGATTCAAACTCCTCATACGAATAAGTATCTGTCCGGGCATAAAACGACTGCATGACACACCCGGTGTAATTGCTTAAACAAACAACCAACCATCACCTTGTCTGGTTCTACAAACTCGTTGATGTCTCGTTCATTAGAGAGCATTTTTGGGCGACGCATAACTGTCAAACTTGACAGTACTCACCACTCGCTCACTTCACTGAACCCTTGAATAAATCAGGCGAGCCTTTCATCCTGACGAAGCGTTTTAATGTCATCCGACAGGCAAGGTTCTGCACCACCAGGTCGGATCAACGTGATGAAGACCAGCGCGGGGCGGGAATAGCCCATACCCCCTCCCGCCGGCTTGATGACCTGGTAGCGCGCAACGGCAGAGCCGTGCCGAGGGTTGGTCTGCCCTTGGGGCGGTTTCACCAACCCCGGATTACGAATGAAGGGATCGAACGGAACCCTGAACTCATACCCATTGCGGGCCTCATCGGCAGTCAACACATGTGAAAAGGTCGCTATGGTTTCTGGCATCACGCCACTGGGATGACCATTGGGGTTCGCATAGCTTGCCCATTCCAGACGGACCTCATCCCCCGCCTCCAGTCTGTCTTCATCCCCGGGAATCAAGACCCCCGCACCATTTACCCAAGGTCGCAGTGGGCAACTGATAAAGCCAGAATCAGGCCCTGGCCCATAGTTGACCCCAACGTACACAAGGTTTTTCAGCCCGACGATAGGGATGACATTGACGAGCACCGCCGTATCAGGCGCGCGCTGGCGGTTGACCCCGTTGAAAGTCCAATAGAAGAAAGGAATGACACCGCCGGAGCCGACGATCAATTCGACAATATCCCAGTCGACCAAAAACTCGACTTCCTGACCGGCGACATCTCCTTGCTGCACGGGATAAGTCGCAACGGGTGAAGGGTGGGTATCTATCATCAACTCCAGGATGTGCCCTACCACAGGCCCGTCCGGCAACGGCGCTACGACCCGCACAGGTAGACCCACATCATTGATCGTCAACAGGTTGTCACCGTCTCTCCCCTTGACGGTGACCCTGCCCAGCAAGGCGTTGATCGGATCCGGATTGTCAGGGCTTACCGCCCCGAAAACCGTGAGGTCGACCGGCACGAAGCGTGGTTGCGACGGCCGTGTTGGCGACGTGCCGCGCTGCCAGGTGTAGTCTGCCCGGACAACCCCCGGCGTGAACTCGTAGCCACCGCTTGCAAGAAGTGAATAAGGAATGGGGACACGGATGGGCCAGACCTGAACATCAGCAATTACGATTGGGTCCAGGGCAATCAGGTCCCAAAAGGGCTGCAAAATATCCCCGGCGATGGAGCCGACCACCTCAAGGATGTTCATATACACCCCCCCCGGTTGACGGGCGTCGGCCAGGTTTATGAGCCCATCCTCCAACTGCGGCAGTTGCACCGGGCGTAGGTCAGTAGGTGTAGTTACCAGGTTGATAAACAAGGGGGCAATGAAAGATGGCCCGGACTCACGACCAGAGCGATCAGTAAGAAAATAAAAAACGTTATATTCCTTACCCGTCTGCAGGCCACGCAGGAGATCCCCTGGAAGAAACACTGTTACCGGTGCTCCGTTTTTGTGTGCCTGAGTGATTTCGGTAGTGGCAACGATGCCCTGTCGTCGGTCATGTTTGCGCGGCGAACGTACCGAAGGTAAAAGCGCGATATAAGTCTCGACCTTATCGCCCAGTCGCATATCCAACCAGGCAGGTACAGTGGGGGAGACGATCGTTGCCACCACCCCGCCGTTGTTGGCAGGGTCATCCAGATAGGGGTCGTCGACACCGTTTGCTTCGACCTCCGGCGGAAAACGAAGACGCGGACCTCGTTGCCCCTGATTGGGCCCGACCTTGTCACTGTCCAGCACTGTTACGAAAGAAGGTTCGGAGGGGTTTCCACTGGACTCTCTCAAGGTCACTCGGTAGTACACGTCATGCAGGCCGGGAGCGTCCATAAAATGAGAGGGGACAAAGCCATCGGCGTCGGGAAGATCGTTCTCGTCATAGGGATATTCCAGGAACTTGGTATCAAACGGAACAGTGGCGTTGTTCCAATACCAACGCACACCAGTTATATCTCCCGGCTGCAGAAAGGTACTTCCGCCCCATAGAACAGGCACCAAAACCCGCAACCCCGTACTTTGAAAGGGCACTGGGATTTTATGACCGTTGTCGTCTGGCATGAGCGGTAATGCATCGGGTACGTCCGGTGCATCAAGCATATTAACGCCAAGGACTTTGGTGCTGGTGAGCGTGGAGTCGTGTCCATTGGATTTTGGCATGTCTAGTCTCCTGGGCAATTAGCAATGAGCCACCGTCGACCATGACCTGCTGCTTGCCAGATCCTGTGGTCGGGAAGATTAGTTAATGCCTTTCTGCTGAGGGGGGATACTGTCAGAACTAACAGGTAACGGCGGGCACCGAAGCCCTCCACCAAGTTGAGCCCCATTGCCAACTATTGATAAAACAACAAGTTACAAAGGCCGGAGCGGCGTTGCACCGCCCCAGTGATTCAGACCAACGGCACCCGCCAATCAATCGGCGTCTCGCCATTCTGCTCAAGAAACTTGTTGGCACGGCTGAAGTGCCCGCACCCCAGGAACCCGCGATACGCCGACAACGGCGAGGGATGCACCGAGGTCAGCACCAGATGCTTGGTGGCATCGATCAGCTTCTGCTTGCTCTGGGCGTGCGCGCCCCACAGCAGGAACACCAGGTGCGGCTGGTGCTGGCTGACCACTTCGATAATCCGATCGGTAAAGAACTGCCAGCCCTTGCCCGCATGGGCGTTGGCATTGGCGCGCTCGACGGTCATGGTGGTGTTGAGCAGCAGCACGCCCTGGTCGGCCCAGCTTTGCAGGCAGCCGTGGTTGGGGATGTCGATGTTCAGGTCGCGCTTGAGCTCTTTATAGATATTGACCAGCGACGGCGGCGTCGGCACGCCCGGTTGTACCGAGAAGCACAGGCCATGGGCCTGGCCGGGGCCGTGGTACGGGTCTTGGCCCAGGATCACCACCTTGACCTGGTCCAGCGGCGTGGAATTGAGCGCATTGAAAATCAGCGGGCCTGGCGGGTAGATCTCTTTGCCGGCCGCATGTTCCTGACGCAGGAACTCGCGCAACTGGGCCATGTAGGGCTGTTCGAATTCGTCGCGCAGGGCGTGTTTCCAGCTGGGTTCGAGTTTGATACGGTCGCCGTCGGTCATCGTGCACGTGTCTTGTCAAAAGAATGAAGCGAACCCTAGGAAAGCCCACTCCGCTTGTCAATTGATCTGACACACCACCGGCACTTTCCTACCCAGCGATCATACTGATCTTCCAACCTATCGATTGAGGTCACGATGAACCTGCACTTCGAAGAGCTGACCTGCAGCGACGGTGCCCGTCTCGGCATCGCCAGCCTGGACGCGGAAAAATCCCTCAACGCCCTGTCCTTGCCGATGATCCTGGGCCTGAGCGAACGCCTGGAGGCGTGGGCCAAAGACCCGCATATCGTCTGCGTGCTGCTGCGCGGCAACGGCGCCAAAGCCTTTTGCGCCGGTGGCGAAGTACGCAGCCTGGCCCAGGCTTGTCGTGAACATCCCGGCACGGTGCCCGGCCTGGCGGCGCAGTTTTTTGCCGCCGAATATCGTCTCGACTATCGCCTGCACACCTATCCCAAGCCACTGATCTGTTGGGGCCACGGTTACGTGCTCGGCGGCGGCATGGGGTTGCTGCAAAGCGCGGCGGTGCGCATCGTGACGCCCAGCAGCCGCCTGGGTATGCCCGAAATCAGCATCGGCCTGTACCCGGACGTGGGCGCCGGCTGGTTTCTCTCGCGCCTGCCCGGCAAGTTGGGTGTGTTCCTCGGCCTTACCGGCGCGCCGATCAACGCTCGAGATGCCCTGGACCTGGGCCTGGCCGACCGTTTCCTGCGCGATGACCAACAAGAGGCGCTGATCGAGGGCCTGCTGCGCCTGAACTGGCAGGAGCAGACCGCGAAACAGCTCAACAGCTTGCTCAAGGCCCTGAGCCAGGAAGCGCTTGGCCAGCAACCCGCAGCACAATGGCTACCGCGTCGTGCGCAGATCGACGAGTGGCTGGACGTGGGTGACGTACGTTGTGCCTGGCGCGCCCTGAGCCAGCTGCGCGAGCACACCGACCCGCTGTTGAGCCGCGCCGGCAAAACCCTCAGCGACGGTTGCCCGCTGACCGCGCATCTGCTGTGGGAGCATCTGCGGCGCGCCCGTCATCTGTCACTGGCCCAGGTGTTCCAGGTGGAGTACACCTTGAGCCTCAATTGCTGCCGTCACCCCGAGTTTGCCGAAGGCGTGCGCGCACGTTTGATCGACAAGGACCAGGCGCCCCACTGGCACTGGCCGGATATCGACACGATCCCGGACGCGGTAGTCCAGGCGCATTTCAACAAAGCCTGGGAAGGTCGCCACCCGCTGGCGGATTTGTCCGACTACTGACAGCTCATGCCTACCGACCGTTGACCCTGAACGCGCAGTTGTCGGGCTGGCTGTCCTGACACAGAAAAACCTGTTGTTCGAAAGGAGCTTCGCCAGGCTCCCAATGCGAAGTACTGGTCAACGACATGTTGGTGACAAGGTCTCCCAGGGCCGGTCTCATGGCAACCAGGTTACCGCTACCGCTGCGGTAGAGACATTTGTCCATGTAGCCGTCTTCCCGCTCTTGCCCGCTGCCCGGCATGAAGATTGCGCCGATAAACAGGTCGATAAAGTCGCGGCTGTCGACCTTTGGGCTCTGCCACAGCAGTTGCTTGTCCACGGTTCTGAAATGCCCGTCGATGTAACGGATCGCGGAGGGATAGGGGCAGCCTTGCTCAGCCTGCACTTGGGCGATCGCGCTGAGCATCAAGATGCACAGGGCCACCAGCTGTTTGAATAGAGGGAGGTTCATTCGACGAGTCGCTCCACTGGACAAGCACAACGGCTTTTGTGCAGTGAAATATAGTTTGGCCCCAAAATATAGCTGTTAATTCTGACAGTACTTATAAACGCCAGGTATAAAAAAACGGCGCCTCATGCGCCGTTTCTTCCGCTCGTCAGCGATGCCCGCCGCGCCCGCCGCCATGATCGGAGCCGCGCCCGTGACCGCCGCCGTTACCCCAACGGCTGCCCCAGTCCTGATTTTGATAGGGTCGGTAGCCGGGCCGTGGGTAATAGCGCGGTGACGGCTGATAATACCGGGGTGCCGAGTAGTACCGCGGCGCTGAGTAATAGCGCGGTGCCGGCGCGTAGTAGCCGCGCCCGTAATAGGCAGGGCCGCCGTAGTAATAGGCCGGAGCCGGTGCGGTGTAGACTTCGGAGCGGTAGTAGGTGCCGCCTCCCTCGTAGTAAGGCACGCAAGCTGACAAGGTCAGGCCGAGTAAAGCAGTGAGCAGCAGTCGTCGATACATGGCGGCCTCCTGGACCGCGAGAGAGCACCTCCAGCGACGCTGGAGCGCGGCATTCAGCTTTCACTGAATGACGAAACATCTGACATCAAAAACGGAATCTGGTGCGTTTTCGCAACAACTTGATACACCCGCGCAGCCGGTATCGATTCAGTCATTTGATCCGGCGGGCGACTTGGTCAGTTGCGGCACTCAGTAGCCTGAGCAGGGTCGGCCCTGTATCGTACAAGGCACACCGGGAACTCTCCGGAAACTCGCCCGACCCAGCCCGAACCTACCCATGACCACACCCACCCTTTGCCCTGCCTGCGGCGCCCGCAACGACTGCTCCCTGGCTGACCCGCGCACGGTCGACCAGGCGTGCTGGTGTTACAGCGTCACCATCGACCCGGCAGTCCTCCAGGCCCTGCCTGACGAATTGCGCAACCAGGCCTGCCTGTGCCCGCGCTGTGCCCAGGTCGATGAGCAGTTGCGTGGCAACGGGCCGACGTAATGCGGGTTGATCGTTTCCTCAGTAACCTGCCGCGGTTCAATCGCAAGCAAGTCCGCCTGTTGCTGGTTGAACGGCGGGTGTCGGTCGATGGCGTAGCGGTCAGCGACCCGCATCACGAGGTGCGGGCCTTCAGCCGCGTGTGCGTTGACGACGATGTGCTGCAGGCCGGCAAACCGGCGCGCTACTTCATGCTGCACAAACCCCAGGGTTGCGTAAGCGCCACGGCCGACCCACAACACCGCACTGTGCTGGATCTACTGGATGAGCCGGACAAAGAGGAGTTGCACATTGCCGGCCGCCTGGATTTCAACACCACCGGCCTGGTGCTGATCACCAACGACGGCCAATGGTCGCGCCGCCTCACGCAACCGCAGACCAAACTGCCCAAGGTCTACCTGGTGCAGACCGAGCAGGACATTGGCCCGGAATACGCGGCGACCTTCGCTGCGGGCCTGTATTTTGCGTTTGAAGACCTCACCACCCAACCGGCCGAATTGGCACTGCTGGGCCCCAGAACCGCACGCTTGAGCATCATTGAAGGCCGTTACCATCAGGTCAAGCGCATGTTCGGGCACTTCAATAACAAGGTGATCGGCCTGCATCGCGAGCGAATGGGCCCGCTGGCGTTGGATGCAGCCCTCGAGCCGGGCCAGTATCGCGCGCTGACTGCGGATGAAATCCGACAGATATGACGACCGTTCGGCCGGTAGTGGCAAAAACCCATTTCTGTGGCTTGCGACTTCCGGGGTCAGGTGCTTGAATCACACCGTCAGCCAAAATATGACTGACGAGTCGCCTATAACCTCCAAGAAACACTTTGCCCCGCCCGCGCCTGATCCATGGGCCTTCCCGGCAAACAGCCCGCCATAACAACACCCGTCGGCCAGCCGTTATCGGACCGACATGGGCCTCCCATTCCAGGCGTATGCCTACCTGTCATAAAGCTCGTGCAGAGTGTTCTGCGCGCCCTACCCGCTTGCCAGGAGTCTTATGACATGAGGCCAGAAATCGCTGTGTTGGATATACAGGGTCAGTATCGGGTTTACACGGAGTTCTATCGCGCGGAAGCTGCTGACAAGACCATCATCCTGGTCAACGGCTCCATGGCCACCACGGCATCTTTCGCCCAAACCGTGAAAAGCCTGTACCCGCAATTCAATGTGGTTTTGTACGACCAGCCCTACGCTGGCCGCTCCAAAATCCATAACCGCCATGAGCGCATGCTGACGAAAGAAGTCGAAGGCCAGATCCTGCTGGAGCTGATCGACCACTTCGCCGCTGAGCACGTGCTGTCGTTCTCCTGGGGCGGTGCCGCCACGCTGGTCGCCCTTGCCCACCGCCCACGCCGTGTGGAAAAAGCGGTGATCAGCTCGTTTTCCCCAGTGATCAACGCGCCCATGCGCGATTACCTTGAACGCGGCGTCGACTACCTCGGCAACCTCGACCGTCACAACGTCGGCCACCTGGTCAACAGCACCATCGGCAAACACCTGCCATCGCTGTTCAAACGCTTCAACTACAAGCACGTGAGCAGCCTGGCCGAGCACGAATATGGGCAGATGCACTTTCACATCAGCCAGGTGTTGAACAGCGACCGGTTGTGCTACCTCAAGGCGGCCAAACAGATCGACATTCCGGTGCTGTTTGTGAATGGCGAATGGGACGAATACACCAGTGCCCAGGACGCCACGTTGTTCGGTCAACACGTGGCGAACAGCAGCTTCAGCACCATCCAGGCGACCGGACACTTCCTGGACATGGAGCACAAGGCCGCATGCCGGGACACTCGGAATGCGGTGGTGGGCTTCCTCAAGCCAGAGCGTCAGGCCAGTCGATTGCGCTACCAACGGGACCAGACGCAGCATGCCTTGGCAATTTGAAATATCGCTTACTGTGGCGAGCAAGCTTGCTTGCGCTGGGGTGCGAAGCAGCCCGACTGTTTTTATTTTAGGAGCGCGTCGCCCCCAGCGGGAGCAAGCTCCCTCGCCACAGGCACGCGTGCTCCTACAGTGGATCCAGTCGTCGACTTACGTAACCCACACATTTTTGAAGAAAAACTTCAAATCCCGGCGAACATCTGGTACAAAGTCAGCCGCTCTGAGCGGGTATAGTTTAATGGTAGAACAGTAGCTTCCCAAGCTTCCGACGAGGGTTCGATTCCCTCTACCCGCTCCACTCAAATTCGCGCTCCACGTCAGGTTGTTTTTTGACGCAGGATGCCTAAAAAAACCGGCCCTTTGAGGCCGTTTTTTTTTGCCCTACGCTAGGGCCGACGGTGACAATGAAGCGTTTCTTCGCGCCATCAGCTATGTGGCTAAAGAATGACAAAGTAACGCTGAAGCGGGCATGGGCCGTGAGAGCCTCTACAAAGCCCTTGCTCCCGGCGCAAAACCTCGCGTTGAAAGCGTACTCAAAGCACTCCACTCCCTGGGTATCGATCTGTTTGCCCGAGCGGGACACACTGCCCATCACTCAATCATTTGAGCCGCCCCCCGCTGCACCACCCAAGCCAACGGCAACGTCACTAACAACACCCCTGCCAACACCATCACCGCAACCGGCACGCCCAGCGCATCCCCCACGCCACCCAACACCACCGGCGCCAGTGCTCCGCCCCCAATGGTGCCGGTATAGAACAGCGCGAACGCCTGTTCCCGCTTGCCCGCGCTCGCCAGGTCCGGCACGGCGCCGTACAACACCGAAGAGGTGCCATTGAGCACCAGGCCGAGCACCGGCAGCATCACCATCAACCCGGCCAGTGGCAGGTACACCGCCGCGACAATCAGCAGCGCGGTGCTGGTTTCCGTCAGCCATACGGTTTTCATCATGCCGATACGGGCGCCGAGGTAGCCACAAAAGAGCTTGCCGAACGCGCCGCCGATAAACAGCAGCGTCAATGCCAAGCCAATGCCGGCCGTACCCGCGCCTTTGGCTTGCAGCAGGAACGGCAGGAACGTGAGAAACCCCATGCGCACGGCGCTGTCGAGGGTGCCGGTGAGGATCAGTGCGCGCAGGCCCGTGGCGGACCCTTTGCCGGTGAGGGGCTTTGCCTTTTTACTCGCCGTGGGTAGAGAAGACTGGCCAGAGATCAACCACCACAACAGCCCCGCCGCCAGCAGACCCAGCAAGCCCAGCAGTGTGGCACTGGCGCGCCAACTGACCACGGTCAGCAGCAGGCCGATCAGCCCCGGAATCAGGGTTTTGCCGATGTCGCCGGAGAAGTTGTACTGGGACAGCGCTTGCTTGACGCCACCACCATCCTCGTAGGCGTCGGTGATCATCGAGGACGCCAGCGGGTGTTGGGCGCTGGCGCCCAGGCCGCCGAGCAGCAGCGCCAGCAGCAACAGGCCGAGGCCGGTGGCTTGCCCGACCAACAAATAAGCGGCACCTGCCAGCGCCGTGCCGCCCACCAGCATCGGCATGCGCCCCCAGCGCTTGGCCGCACGGCTGGCCATGAGTTGGAACACCGCCATCGTCCCGGAATAGGCCCCGCGCAACAGGCCGATCTGGGCGTAGGACAACGCGAACTGGGTTTGCCAGATCGGCAGCAGTACATAGATGACATCAGTAAGGCCATCGTGTACCGCATGGGCGCCGCAACCGGCGATGAGCAAGCGACGGCGCGAGGATCGTTCGGTTGCAGGCAAGGCGACCATATCGTTCATGGTGTCGGGACCCGTTCAGGCGTAAGGGGCTTCCAGCCGGTCTGGGCGATCAGCAGGATGAGGAGTTGCACACCGATAATCAGGCTCACGCAACCGGGCCAGCCCCATTGTTCCCAGAGCAATGCTGGGACGATGGCGCCGCAACTGCCGCCCAGGTAATAACAGGTGAGGTAGGCCCCCACCGCGCCAGCCTTGTTGTCACGGGCTGTGGCGGCCGTGAAGGCATTGGCGGCGGTCTGCGCGAGAAATACCCCGGTCGAACTGAGGGCCAGCCCCACCACAATGCACCACAAGGGCGCCAACAGGGTCAGTGCCGAACCCGTGACGCCGAGCACGACGGCAACACTCAGCAGCTCGGCATGGGGCCGGGCCTTGCCAAGACGGCCGGCAAGGGGAATCACCACCAGGGCCAACAGGAAGACCATGTAGAGTGCGCCTAAGGCGGCAGGCCCGAGATGGTAAGGTGCCAAGCCCAGATAGAGACCCGCGTAGGTAAACGCCGCAACCTGTGAAAACAGCACGCAAAAACCTACGGCGTAGGCTGCCAACAACGGTAGGCGAAAGACGCCCGCTGCGGTGGCTTTCAACTGCACCGCCCGTGGCCGATTAGCGGGCAATAGAAACTGGATAAACCCGCCTACCATCAAGCTTAGTACCGCCAGCCACTCAAAGGCCTCGCGCCAGCCCACATATTCTGTGATCACCCCCGTGACGAAGCGCCCGGCAAACCCGCCCAACACAGTGCCCGCCACATAAAGGCTGGTGACTTCAGTCACCGTACCACCGCTCCAGCGATCGCCGATATACGCCACGCTGGTGGCAAACACCACCGGGATCAACAGGCCTTCGACGAATCGCCACGCCAGCACTTCGGCGAAGCTGTCGGCATACGCCGTCATCAATGCCGGCACTGCCAGCAACAACGCGGCCACCGCGATCACCGTGCGTTGTTCGAAACGCCCGGTCAGGCGGCTGACGAAAGGTGCAGTGATGGCCACAGCCAAGGTCGTCACCGTGATGCTCCACCCCGCCGCCTTGGCGCTGATCTGAAACTGCACGGCAAAGGTCTGGAGAATACTCTGGGTTGCATAGAGGTTGAGAAACGCCGCGCACCCACACAAAAACAGGGCAAGGCGGGCACAATGCAGGCGCGGTTTCATGAAACATCTCGTTTTATTTTGTCCTGCCTTTATAGAATGGGTGGCAGGATTGAGACCAATACCGATTTCCGACCGATCAATACCCAAGGACCAGGATGCTTGACCTACGCAAGCTGCGTTACTTTCTGACGGTCGCCGAAGAACTGCACTTCGGCCGAGCCGCCCTGCGCCTGCATCTGGCCCAGCCACCGCTGACCCGGCAGATCTCGGCGCTGGAAGCGGAGTTGGGTTTCAAGCTGTTCGACCGCACCAGCCGCAGGGTGACCCTCACTGCCCCGGGCCGTGCGTTTCTGCCCTACGCCCGGGGGGTGCTGGAACAGGTTGAGCTGGCCCAAGTGATCGCCGGCAAATTGGCCGCCGGCACCGCCGGGCAGTTGGCATTGGGCTATGTCAGCTCAATCGCTTTGTCGGATCTGTTCAGCCAGACGATCCAGGCGTTCGCCCAGCGTTTTCCCGACGTGCAACTGACCTTGGTGGAGTGCGCCTCCGGTAGTCTGGGCGCGCAGGTGGCGGATGGGCGGCTGGATATCGGGCTCAGTCGCCTGCAGCCACAGGCCCCAGACGTCCAAGCCCGGTCATTGGGCGAAGAACGATTGGTGGCGGCCGTCTCCAGCGACAGCCCCCTGGCGCTCGAGCCACAGGTCAACCTGGCGCAATTGAGCGCTTACCCGTTGATCCTGTTTCCGCCGGATTATGGATCGGGGCTGAACCAGTCCATCGAGCAGCTTTACCGGCACCACGGCGTCCCCTTGCGCGCCGGCCCGACCGGACGGCAGATCACCTCGATCATTGCCCTGGTGGCAGCCGGTCAAGGCGTGGCACTGGTGCCGGAGTGCACACAAAGCCTGATGAACAAAGGCGTGACGTACCGGCCGTTGGTGGAAGTGGATGCGTGTGCCCAATTGTTGGTACTGACTTCGGGTGAAACAAAAAGTGGCTTGGTTGAAGCCTTTCTCGCCGTCATCGAGGAGACCCTGCAGACCCGCACTCGGCTTAGCTGCGACTAGCCGGCGCTGAAGGTGTGGCAACAGCAGCGCCAACGATCACTCGGAAATATCTGAATGCCACGGCGCACTGGCATGTCGATCATGCCTATTCGTCAGCCTGAAGAAAGGATCAGCGCCATGCTTGAACCCGGACAACGCACACCAACACCCATACTGCGCCAAATGGTGGGTTGGGTATTGGTATTGCCGCTATTGGTGACCTTTGTGAAGCTGCCATTCCCGTTGGGGATGCTCCTGTCGCTCGGCTCGATTGCAGCGTCCGCCTATGGCGTTTGGCGAGCCCAGCGCTACGCCAGCCGACGTGTGACGCGACTCGCCTGGGTGGTCATTGTGCTCAATGTCATCTCATGGGTGTTGACGGCGAATGCATCGGTCCTCATGGCGCTTTATTGGGTGTCCTGGCTGTATGTTTACCCACACTATGCCCATTGGGTTTACTGGAACACCTAGACTGCCGCAGAATTCGAGCGCAAGAATCGTAGTTTTCAGTCGGGTCGAGGGGCTTACAGTAGCGTCGTACCTTTTACCCTCAGGAGCCCGATCATGTCTTACGAATACAAGCTCATGCCCTCCCCCGTCGGCCAGCTCACCCTGGTGGCACGCAATGGCAAACTCAGTGCCATCCTGTGGGAAACCGAGCGTGCCAACCGTGTACGCCTGGGTCAATTGCAGGAAGCCAATGACAGCCCGGTGCTGTTGGAGGCCGAACGCCAGTTGAAGGAATACTTCGCCGGCACCCGCAACCGTTTCGAGCTGGAACTGGACTTCACCGGCACGGATTTTCAGAAGCAGGTCTGGCAGGCGCTGCTGACCATTCCCTTTGGCGAAACCCGCAGCTACAGCCAGATTGCCCGGCAGATCGGCAACCCGAAAGCCGTGCGCGCGGTGGGTGCTGCCAACGGGCGTAATCCGATCTCGATCATCGCGCCCTGCCATCGGGTGATCGGCGCATCGGGCGGGCTGACCGGGTTCGCCGGGGGGCTTGAGGCCAAGCAATATCTGCTCGCGCTGGAGGGCGTCGGCCAGGCCGAACTGGCGTTTTGAGGCACTTGACGAAGGTGCTGCAACCGCTGGGTCATCGCATCAATTGTTAAAAGAAATTTCAGCGAAACGCCGTGGTCCATCTTTCATCACCACGATTCAAGGAACACGGCCATGAAATTTTCTGCAGTCTCCCAAACCCTGTCCCGCTGGGCAGGCAGTGCCCGGACATTTTACGCGGCGGTCGCGTTGATTTTCCTCTGGAGCCTCAGCGGCCCGTACTTTCACTACAACGACACCTGGCAACTGATCATCAACACCTCGACCACCATCATCACCTTCCTGATGGTGTTCCTGATCCAGAACACGCAAAACCGCGACAATGACATTCTGCATATCAAAATCGATGAGCTGCTGCGCGTGTCCAAAGATGCGCAAAATGCGGTGTTGAGCCTGGAGGGCCTGGACCGCAAAGAGCTGGAAAAACTGCGCAAGCAGTACCGCAGCATTGGCAGCACCGGCACCGTCAACCTGAACGAGAGTTGTGGTGAAAATGGCGACGATACGGCGCGCGCCCATACCGATTTGAATCAGGCCTGAAAAAAACGGCGGTTGGNCTCCAACCGCCGTTTTTCATTGCCCGCCAAGGCTTCAACCGTCGCCTTGATGGCCCTTGCCATAGGTTGACGCCAGCGCCCGGGCTTTCTGCAGACGCTCCTCCAGCTTGGGCAGCGTCTCATCGACCAGGGCTTTTATTTCCGGTACGTCCGACGCCGCACCTTCCTGTTTGAACAGCGCAATGGCGTCTTCATTTTCCTTGACCTGCTGCGCGGTATAAGCGGCGTCAAAGGAATCGCCGTCCTTGAGTTGCGGCATCAGGGTTTCGGCCTTATCGACGATTTTCTCCCGTGGGGCCACGGGCAGGTCGAGCTTCTTGGCGATCGCCGCCAAATGCTGGTTGGCCAGGGTCCGTTCGTTGATCACCTCAATGGTGTAATCCTTGATTTCCTGGGATGAGGTCTTGGCGTGGGCCATGCGGCTGGTTTCGATATCGGCCATCCCTTTGGCCGAAGCCTGCTCGATGAATTCAGCAGGCGACTGGGCGAAAGCATTGCTGGCGCCGAGGCCCAGCAGCATCGCGAAACTGGCGGTGCGTAACCGGATAGCCATGCGGCTCATGATAGGTTCCTCCAGGGCAAAAATAGGGGCGGGGCAACGCGGCCCCGCCCTCAATTCGAATTTTCCGGGCGGCAAAGGTTTAGAAAAACCTGTTCAGTGCGACGAACGGTCGTCGGTAGGTCACGCCGGCTTGCTGCCGAACAGCCCTGGCAACGCATGCGCCAGGGCATTGATGGCAAAGCCGATGAACATCACGCCGCAGAGCCGGGTGATCAGGATTTCATGGCGCTGATAGACGGTGCGCACGCGCTGGGCGCCGACCACGCCGATCAGGATCGCATAGGCCAGCAGGCCGCCCAGAAAGCTGAGGACAATCAGCCACGGCAGCATCGACCATGTGAGCAATTCGGCGCGGCTGGACAACAACGCGGTAAACGTTGCGACCGCCACCGGGTAAGCCTTGGGGTTGGTCAAACCGAACAGAATGCCGTGCCGGAACGGATGCCGAGCGGCGCCTTGCGGCGCATCGCTGCTGCGAACCTGGGTACGAATGGCGCGCCAACCGAGCCAGAACAGGTACAGGCCGCTGAGTACGCCCAATACATCAAAGGCACTGCTGCCCACTTCCTTTGCACCGACGATGGCGATCAGCGCGGTGCTGCACCACACCACATCCCCGAGCAGATGCCCGCCGAGAAACCCCGCCCCGGCGCGGCGGCCACGTGCGGCGCCAATCCCGAACACGGCCAGGACACCCGGCCCTGGCGTAATACCGTAGATAAAACCCGAAGCGAGGACGGCGAGCAGCAAGGACGGGGTCATGGACGCGACTCTGGCAAAGGGTTGAGGTGGATCGATTCTGCACGTTCTGCCGCTACGGGTAAAACTTCATTCCGGCATAAGGCTGGGTGCGGCAGGCTTGCAGACGCGACGCCAAGTCGCCGACATGCACTTCAAGCTTATGGCCGTCAGGGTCGAGAAAGTAAAACGACGCGCCTTCACTGCGGTTATCGCGCCACTCTTGCACACCGGCAGCACGCAGGCGCGCCACCACCTCGCTGAAGTCATCTGGATGTGCGGTAAAAGCGTAGTGGGTATATTCAGCCATCGCGCCCACGGAGCGCGAAGGGTCGAGCGACAGGCACAGCCATAAACCGGGGAGTGAGAGGTAGGCGCCGTTGTCCCAGGTGGCGTCGAGCCGAAGCTGCAACAACTCATGATAGAAACTGACGCTGCGGTGCAGGTCGGTAACGGCAAGCGTCAGGTGGTTGAGACCAGAAAGCATGGTGTTTTCCTGTTATCCAATTGAATGCAACGCAGCGCCCGCCTGACCTCGGACGCTGCGTGAGCATTCGTCAGCGCTTGTCGGAGGTCCGCAGCTTTTGCGGCAACCCCCACAGCAGCAGCGCGGCAGCGATCAGTGCACAGACACCAATCACGTAGAGAGCCGGAGTGGTACTGCCCGTCATGTCCTTGATCCGACCGACCATCACCGGGCTGACAATACCCCCCAGTTGCCCCAGGGTATTGATCAAGGCAATCCCGCCGGCGGCCCCTGCCCCGGCACCTGCCAACAGCTTGGGCGGCAACGTCCAGAAGGTGGGGATCGAGGCGATGATACCCGCACCCAGCAGCCCCAGGGCAATGATCAGGAAGGTGGTGTGATCATCGAAGATCCCAGCGCAGAAGAACCCTACCGCGCCTAACGCGACCAGGCCACTGACAAACTTGCGCCGCTCCCCCGTCGCGTCCGACCAGCGTCCCACCACTACCATGGTGATGGCTCCGCAAATATAGGGAACAGCAGTCAGCAGGCCGATCACTACCGAACTTTCGATCCCCGTGCTGCGGATCAATTGCGGCGCCCAGAAATTCAGGCCATAGGACGCCACCTGGATCAGGAAGTAAATCAAGCCCAGCATCAGGAAACCGGGAATTCGCAAGGCCTGCAGCAGAGAGCCTTTTTGATGCACCTCATGCACCGCGATACGGCTTGAGAGCAATGCCTTTTCGTCGCTGTTCAACCAGGGCGCATCCTCGATGCGGTCCTTGAACTGCGTCAGTACCAGCCACGCCAGCACCACACAGGGCAGGCCGCCCAGCAGGAAGAGCCAGTGCCAGCCGCGCATCTCCAGCACGCCATCCATGTGGCCCAATACCAGCCCGGAGAACGGCGCGCCGATCAGCCCGGCAAAGGCCGAAGCCAAAAACAGCATCGAGGTGATACGCCCACGGAAATCCTGGGGGAACCAGAGGGTCAGGTAATACAGCACGCCTGGGGCAAAACCGGCCTCCATGGCGCCGATCAGAAAACGCAGGGCGTAGAACTGCCACTCGGCCGTGACGAACACCATGGCCGCCGTCGCCAGCCCCCAGGACAGCATGATGCGTGCGATCCAGCGCCTTGCGCCGACCTTGTAGAGCATCATGTTGCTCGGCACTTCAAACAGCACATAACCCACGACAAACAAGCCGGCCCCCAGGCCGTATGCGGTGTTGCTCAAGCCGAGGTCGGCCTGCAACTGGAACTTGGCGAAGCTGATGTTGATACGGTCGAAAAAAGCAAATAGATAGCAGACCATGATCAACGGCATCAGGCGCCAGGCGACCTTGTTGACCACCGCCTTGATCGGATCGATTGCTCCGGCCGCGCTCGCGCCGGCCTCCAACGTATTAGTGCTCATGGTTTCTCTCCAGCGGGCAGCTCATAGGCGCCCGATTGTTTTTGTTGTCTGGTACAGGGTTACAACGTGGCGATGTGATCCGGGGGTGAGTGCAGGTCACAGTTGCGCCCGGCCTTGGCCACTTGACCGGGCAATTCATGACCCAGCAACGCCGGCAGGCGACGGGATATGTTCAGCAGATGCGGCAGATCAATGCCGGTGTGAATGCCGACTTCCTCACACAGGTTGACCAGGTCTTCGGTGCAGATATTGCCCGACGCGCCCGGCGCAAACGGGCACCCGCCGAGCCCGCCCAGGGCCGCGTCAAAGCGCCGGGCACCGGCCTCGTAGGCGGCCAGCACATTACACAAACCCAGGCCACGGGTGTTATGAAAGTGCAGGGTCAGATCGCTGGCGGGCACGCGCTGCAATACGCGCTTGACCAGACGTTCCACCTGGCGCGGGTTGGCCATGCCGGTGGTGTCGGCAAGGCTGATCCCGCGAATGCCGAGCGCCTGATAAGCGTCGACAATTTCCAGTACACGGTCTTCATCAATCCTGCCTTCGAACGGGCAGCCGAACGTGGTGGCGATACTGCCATTGAGGCGCACCGGGTAATCGGCGGCAAAGCGGGTGATATCGCCGAACGCCGCCAACGATGCCTCGCACCGCATACGCATATTCGCCAGGTTGTGGGTCTGGCTGGCGGACATCACCAGGTTCAATTCGTCGGCGCGCGAGTCGATGGCCCGCTGAGCGCCCTTGAGGTTGGGGATCAGTGCTACGTAGATAACCCCGGCTCTGCGTTGAATGCCTTGGAACACCTGCTCACCGTCGCGCAATGCGGGGATGGCTTTGGGGGAGACAAATGAACCGGCTTCGATGCGCGAGAATCCGGCCTGGGAAAGCTGGTCGATCAACGCGATCTTGTCGGCCGTCGCCACCCAGGTCGGCTCGATTTGCAGGCCGTCGCGCGGGGACACTTCCTGCACGATCAGCCCAGCCGAATAGTCAGTGATCATTGCACCACTCCCGAGGTTTTCAGACGTTGGATATCGGCAACCGTCAAACCCAGGCTGCCGAGGATGTCATCCGTATGCTGGCCCAGGGTCGGACCTTGCCAGTTGATTGCGCCGGGCGTTTCCGACAGCTTGGGCACAATGCCGGGCATCTTCACCGACACACCGCCGGGCAGCTCGGCCTTGAGCAGCATGTCGCGTGCCTGGTAATGCGGGTCGCTGACGATGTCGGCCACCGAGTAGATACGCCCGGCCGGCACTTCGGCGGCCTCCAGGGCGCTGAGCACCTGCTCGATAGGCCGGCTGCTGGTCCAGTGGGTAATGGCCGCATCCAGCAAGCCGCTTTTCGCCGCACGGCCATCGTTGTGGGCAAACTCCGGCGCCTCGGCCAGATCGGCGCGGCCGATGGTGGTCATCAGGCGCTTGTAGATCGGGTCGCTGTTGCCGGCAATCACCACATAGGCGCCGTCGGCGGTGAGGTAGGTATTGGACGGTGCGATGCCCGGCAAGGCACCGCCGCTGCGCTCACGCACATGGCCGAGCATGTCGTATTCAGGCACCAGGCTTTCCATCAGGTTGAACACGCTTTCGGCGAGGGACACATCGACAATCTGCCCGTCGCCCTGGCCGGTCTTGACCCGCAGCAAGGCCATCAGCGCGCCGATCACCGCGTGCAAGGACGCCAGGGAATCCCCCAGGCTCACGCCCACCCGCGCCGGCGGTGAATCCGGGTTGCCGGTGGTGTAGCGGATGCCGCCCATGGCTTCGCCAATGGCGCCGAAACCCGGGCGGTCACGGTAAGGGCCGGTCTGGCCATAACCGGAAATGCGCACCAGGGTCAGCTTGGGGTTGAGCGCGTGCAACACGTCCCAGCCCAGGCCGAGTTTTTCCAGGCCGCCGGGGCGCAGGTTCTCGATAAGGACGTCGGCGTCGCCGAGCAGTTGTTTGATCACGCCCAGGCCTTCTGCGGACTTCAGGTCCAGGGCCAACGACTTCTTGTTGCGCGATTGCAGGTACCACCACAGCGACGTGCCTTCGTGCAGCTTTCGCCACTTGCGAAGCGGATCGCCCTGGCCCAGGGCTTCGATCTTGATCACCTCGGCGCCAAACTCGGCCATCAGCCGTGCGGCAAACGGCGCGGCGATCAGCGTACCGATCTCGATCACCTTGATACCGCTCAGGGGAGCCGTCATGGGGTGTACCTCTTGTTCTTGGAATGTGCCGCCAAGGCTAGAGGACTCTGAGAGCAGAAAGCCAACCGTCAGTTGGCAAGGAGCGTTCGCGAAACGCGAACGAACCGCGAATTATCTGTCAGCCCCCGCCGAGTGACTCAGGTAGTCAAAGAGCAAGCGGCTAACCGGCGAAAGCTGCGCTTCATCCCGGACCACCAGGATCAGGCTGCGATCGGACCAGTCATCCGTGAGCGGCACGGCATGCAGACCCAGTGCGCGACCAAACAACTCAAAAGCCTTCTGCGGCAGAATGCCAATCCCCATATTGGCCTGGACCATCCGGCACATCGCGTCAAAACCCGGCACATGGATACGCAGGCGCAGCATCTGGCCTGCCTCGCGAGCGGCCGCGTGGGTGCGCATATTGATCGAGCTGGCCGAATGCAGGCCGACGTAATCGCTGCCCAGGGTTTCGGCGAAGGCCAGGGATTTGCGGGCCGCCAACGGATGGTCCGCGGGCATCAGCACCACCAGTTTGTCGCGGCGGTAAACCACACGCGGCAAGCCCTTGGTGTCGGTGTCGCTGGAACAGATGCCCAGGTCCGCCACGCCATCCAACACGCCTTGCACCACGCCATTGCTGGGACGTTCTTCAAGGTCGGTTTTGACTTCAGGATGCAACTCGGAAAAATCCCGCAAGTCTTCCGGAAGGAACTGAATGATCGCCGACAGGTTGGCCAGCATCCGCACATAGCCGCGCACGCCGTGGCTGTGCTCGCCCAGCTCCAGGCCCATTTTTTCGACGTTGAACAGCATCTGCTGCGCATGGTGCAACAGCGTTTCACCGGCTGCCGTCAGGTCCATGCCCTTGGCCCGACGCACGAACAGGCTGACGCCCAGCACCTGTTCCAACTCCATCAAGCGCTTGCTGGCCGCCGACACCGCGATGGCTTCCCGCGCGGCGGCACGGGTCAACGTGCCTTCTTCAAACACGGCAACGAACAGTTGCAGGGTGATCAGGTCCAGGCGCCGCACCAGGCTCTTGTGCAACATCAGTGGCGCTCGGCGGCCAGGCGATGGATCGCGGCCTGCTCCACTACCGCCTGTGGCGCGCCATGACGCACTGCCGCGAGCATCGCCTTGCCGACGGTCTGGGTACTCACCACCCAATTGGGTTTGACCCGGCGAACGAACGACAGCAGCGGGCCGAGCACGCTATAGAACGTTTGGTACAGCGGGGTTTTCGAGCGCACACCATGCAACGGTTGGATCACCCCCGGCCGGAACAGGTACACCGCCTTGAACGGCAGGCGTAACAACGCATTTTCGGTCTTGCCCTTGACCCGTGCCCACATCGATTTGCCCGCCTCGGAGCTGTCGGTGCCGGCACCGGACACGTAGATAAACGTCATCTGCGGATTGAGCCGCGCCAGGGTGCTGGCGGCCACCAGCGTCAAGTCATAGGTCAGGTGGGTGTAGCGGGTTTCATCCATGCCCGCCGAGGAGACGCCCAGGCAAAAGAAACACGCATCAAACCCTTGCAGCAGGTTTTCCAACGGTTGGAAATCCAGCATGTCGCTGTGCAATACCTGGTGCAGCTTGCCGTGCTCCAGGGTTAACGGCGTACGCCCCACGGCGACCACTTCCTGAACGTCGGCCGCCAGCAGGCACTCGCGCAACACGCCCTGGCCGACCATGCCGGTGGCGCCGAATAGCAGAACTCTCATAACGGGACCTCAGCGGCAAGCCGCAAGCTTCATGCTCAAGTTGAATGCAGATCGACTTGTAGCTTACCGCTTGCAGCTCACCACTGCCCGATTCAGAACGCGCTGCGGAAAATCTCCTCGATCTGACGCTGGTCGGCCCGCCGAGGGTTGGTCAGGCCGCAGGCATCTTTCAACGCGTTGGCGGCCAGCAGTGGGATGTCCTGCAACTTGGCGCCCAACTCCCGCAAGCCGGCCGGGATCTCGACATCCTGCGCCAAGGCGCGGATGGCCGCGATGGCTGCCTGAGCGCCCTCTTCCGGCGAATTGCCCTTGATGTCGGCGCCCAACGCACGCGCCACGTCGCTCAAGCGCCTGGCACTGACACTCGCGTTGAAACTTTGTACGTGGGGCAACAGCACCGCGTTGCAGACACCATGCGGCAGGTCATACAGGCCGCCCAGCTGATGGGCCATGGCATGCACGTACCCCAAAGACGCATTGTTGAAGGCCATGCCGGCGAGAAATTGCGCATACGCCATGTTTTCCCGCGCAGCCTTGTCGCTGCCGTCACGTACCGCCAGGCGCAGGTTGGCACTGATCAGTTCGATGGCCTTGATCGCACAGGCATCGGTAATCGGGTTGGCGGCGGTGGACACGTAGGCCTCGATGGCGTGGGTCAAGGCGTCCATGCCGGTGGCGGCCGTGAGGCCCTTGGGCATGCCGACCATCAGCGCCGGGTCGTTGACCGACAGCAGCGGCGTGACGTTGCGGTCGACGATGGCCATTTTCACATGGCGGGTTTCGTCGGTGATGATGCAGAAGCGGGTCATCTCGCTGGCGGTGCCGGCGGTGGTGTTGATAGCCACCAGCGGCAGTTGCGGCTTGCTCGACTGGTCGACGCCCTCGTAGTCACCGATATGCCCGCCGTTGGTGGCGCACAACGCGATACCCTTGGCGCAGTCATGGGGCGAACCACCGCCCAGGGACACCACGAAATCGCAGGCATTGGCCTCCAGCAGCGCCAGGCCTTTCTCGACGTTTTCCACATTCGGGTTGGGCTTGGCGCCGTCGTAGATCAGCGAGTCGATGTCCTGCATCGCCAGCTTTTCGGCGATCATGCTGGCGACGCCCGCCTTGGCCAGCCCTGCGTCGGTGACGATCAGCGCCTTGCGAAAGCCGTAGTTGCGGATGGCGGTCATGGCTTCGTCGAGGCAGTCGCTGCCCATGATGTTGACGGCGGGAATGAAGAAGGTACTGCTCATGGCAAATCCTCAGAGGCGTTATGCCAACAGGATCAACCGCCGTGGCTTGAGGCATCTTGATCAGGATCAACGCCGGCTCGTGATAAAGTCACCCACCCGCCGATTTGAGTAGACCCGCCGCAATGAAGGATTTCCAGGATATTGACGCCCACCTCGAAGACTGGAGCGCGGTACGCAGCGCCATAGACTTCAGCGCGATTCTGATCGGCAACGGCGCCAGCCGCACGATCTGGGAAGACTTCGCCTACGACTCGCTGTTCGAAAACGCCCGCACCGTTGAAGAAAAGCCCCTGAGCCAATCCGAACTCAGCGTGTTCGACGCCTTGCAAACCCGCAGTTTCGAGCAGGCCCTGGGCGCGCTGAAAACCACCAGCCGGGTCAACAAAGCCCTGGCCGTCAGCTCGGCGGCGCCGCGTAATCGCTACTACGCGATCAAGGAAGCGCTGATCAACACCATCCATGCCGTGCACATCCCCTGGCGACTGGTGCAGCCCTCGACGCTGGCGACGATCAACGCAGAGCTGGCACGCTACCCGACCGTATTCACCAGCAACTACGACCTGCTCAACTATTGGGCAATCCTGCACACGCCGGGCATTGATGATCTGTTTCGCGGCGTAGATGCCAGCTTCGACCTGCGCCACACTCACACCGACGCCACACGCATCCTCTACCTGCACGGCGGCCTGCATCTGGTGCGCAACCTCGATGGCACGGCGCGCAAATTGGCCTCCACCGACAGCACCTTGCTCAGCAGCTTCGCGATCAACAACACGATCAAGACCCTTGATGACGTGCCGCTGTTCGTCAACGAAGGCAAGGTTGAGGAGAAGCTCAAGACCATCCGCAGTTCGGACTACCTGTCGTTCTGCTACGAGCAGTTGCTTGGCCATGCAGGGGCGCTGTGCATTTTTGGTCATGAGCTGGGAGCGCAGGATAAGCACCTGGTGGATGCGATTCGCCAGGCGAAGCTCACGACCCTGGCGATCTCGGTGTCGGGGCGCAGTGACGGGTTCATCCGCCAGCAGAAGCGCCGGTATTCAGCGTTGTTCGAGGGCACCGGAGTGGCGCTGAAGTTCTTCGCGGCGCGCACGCATCCATTGGGTGACCCGGCGCTGTCAGTCCCTGTGGAACGCTGATATCCAGAACAAAGGCGATCCACTGTGGGAGGGGGCTTGCTCCCGATAGCGGTGTGTCATTCACAGTTTTACTGACTGATCCACCGCTATCGGGAGCAAGCCCCCTCCCACACTGGAGTGCATTGCAAGTCACTGCCGTGGTCACTCTTCGGCGCTGTGAACGACGACCAGCAACTGCGCCTGCACGTCTCCCACCGAGCGAAGCCGGTGGGGCTTCTGCGCGTTGAAGTGCAGCGCGTCTCCCCGCTCCAGAATCACCCGTTCGTTCATGAAATCCACTTCCACCCGGCCTTCATGCACGAACAGAAACTCCTCCCCCACGTGCTCCTTGAAGGTCTTGTCGGTGAACTCCGCCGGCGGGTAGATGATGAACGGCAGCAGGCTACGCTCACTGACCTGACGGGCCAGCACGGCATACCCCGGCGAAGTGTCCGGCCGCTCGTGGCTGCGCACCAGGCTGTAGCTGTCGAGGTTCACACTGTCTTCGCTGAACAACTCTTCGACCTTCACGTTCAACGCCTTGGCCAGTTTCAACGCGGCAGCGATCGACGGCGTGTTCAGCCCGCGCTCGACCTTGGACAGGTAACTCTTGGTCATCCCGGATTTTTCAGCCAAGGCCTCAAGGGTTATGCCAAGTTTTTTTCTCAATAATTTCAAACGGATAGACATTTGCTGCGATTAATCCATGCAGTAAAGCGAAAGCGGCGCTTGCCAATGACACTTTGTGTCATATAGCATCTTTAGTGTCATTTGCTCTTACCCAAAGGACACCGATATGGCCAAGACATTAGCACTCCCCAAAGACCAACTGGTCAAGCAAGCGCTGACCCAGATGCAAAACACCCTGGCGGATAATACGTGGACCGACCGACAAAAGCTGGCGCTCACGTGCCGCATCCTGTTCGAGCACGGCCACGACTCCGGCCTGGCCGGGCAGATCACCGCGCGCGGCCCCACCCCCGGCACCTTTTACACCCAGCAACTGGGCCTGGGCTTTGATGAGATCACTGCCGGCAACCTGTTGCTGGTCAACGAAGACCTTGAAGTCCTGGAAGGTCATGGCATCCCCAACCCGGCTAACCGCTTTCACACCTGGGTGTACCGTGGACGGCCGGATGTGAACTGCATTATCCACACGCACCCGACCCACGTCGCTGCGCTGTCGATGCTGGAAGTGCCGCTGCAGGTATCGCACATGGACCTCTGCCCGCTCTACGAAGACTGCGCTTTTCTGGAGGCTTGGCCGGGGGTACCGGTGGGCAATGAAGAAGGGGAAATCATCACCACCGCGTTAGGCGACAAACGCGCAATCCTGCTCTCGCACCACGGCCAGCTCTCCACCGGGGCAAGCATCGAGGAAGCCTGTGTGATCGCGCAGTTGATCGAACGCGCGGCCAAATTGCAGCTACTGGCGATGGCGGCGGGCACCATCAAACCGATCCTGCCGCAACTCGGCCGCGAGGCCCACGACTGGATTTCCAAGCCCAAGCGCTTTGGTGCCGCGTTCAACTACTACGCCCGGCAGAACCTGCGTCAACACGCCGATTGCCTGAACTGATTGCTCTTTTTCGAGCGGAGACCTTCCCATGCCCACCCCACACATTCACGGCATCATCGGCTACACCATCACCCCGTTCAGCACCGACGGCCAACGCATTGACCTCAACGCCCTGGGCCGCTCCATCGACCGCTTGATCGACAGTGGCGTGCACGCCGTCGCACCGTTGGGCAGCACGGGCGAAGGCGCGTACCTGAGCGATGCCGAATGGGATGAAGTCAGCGCCTACAGCCTGGCAAAAATCGCCAGGCGTGTACCGACTATCGTCAGCGTGTCCGACCTGACCACGGCCAAAGCCGTGCGCCGCGCCCGTTATGCCGAGGCCAATGGCGCCGATGTGGTAATGGTGCTTCCGGCCTCGTACTGGAAACTCAGCGAGGCGGAGATCCTCGCGCATTACGCGGCGATCGGCGACAGCGTCGGCATCCCGATCATGCTCTATAACAACCCGGCTACCAGCGGCACGGACATGTCGGTGGACTTGATCTTGCGTATCGTCCAGCAGGTCGCCAACGTGAACATGGTCAAGGAAAGCACCGGTGATATTCAGCGCATGCACCAGCTGCGCCGGCACAGCGACGTGCCGTTCTACAACGGTTGCAACCCGTTGGCCCTGGAAGCCTTTGCGGCAGGCGCCAAGGGCTGGTGCACGGCGGCACCGAACCTGATCGCGCAATTGAATCTGGACTTGTATGACGCGGTATTGGCCAATGATCTGACTCTGGCGCGGGAACTGTTCTATCGCCAGTTGCCACTGCTGGAGTTCATTCTCAAGGGCGGGTTGCCGGCGACGATCAAGGCCGGGCTGCGTTTGACCGGGTTGGAGGTAGGCGATCCACGGTTGCCGGTGTTCCCATTGGGCAAAGCGGGGATCGAACACTTGAAGACACTTCTGAGCTGACACCACAACACTTATGTGGGGGCTTGCTCCCACATTTTGACTCTGCAGATTCGTTACATAGAGACAAATGACAATAGTTCTCGATATCATTCGCGACTTTTCTACAGCGCGCTTCGTCAAGAAGGATATCCATGTCTCGTCCCAAGCCCGACCCGCTGTCGGCCGATGCCTTTCGCGGGTTTTATGCAGATATCCTGCATTTCCTGCGCAAACGCACGGACAACGCCAGCGACGCGGCCGACATGACCCAGGATGTCTTCACCCAATGGCTGGGCTACCGCGACCGGGCCAAGGTCGAGCAACCACGGGCGTTTCTGTTCCAGATGGCGCGCAACCTGCTGCGTGACCACTGGCGCAAACAGAAGGTACGCCACACCGCTCACGCGGTTCCGACCGACCAGGACACCGAGCCACTCGCCGACGAGCAAAACGACCCCATGGCCGCCGCGCTTCGCGTGCAACGCCTGGATCAGTTGAAAGAAGTCCTCGCCGAACTCTCGCCCCGCAGGCGAGAAGCCCTTATGCTGCACCGCTTCGAAGGCTTGAGTCAGTCGCAGATCGCCGAGCGCATGGGGATTTCGACCAGCATGGTGGAAAAGCACATCGCTTTTGCCCTGCTGCACTGCAAGCGACGCCTTCAACACGCACCCGGCACGGAGCAGCCAGAATGAACCGCCTGAGCGAGAACGACGCCCAGGGCATCGAAGCGAGTGACTCGATCGATGCCCAAGCCGCCAGTTGGTTTGCCCGCAACCGCAACGAGTTGGGGCGCGCCGACCGCAAAGCCTTTGCCGCCTGGCAAGCGGAGCCTGCCCATGCCCGCGCCTATGCCGAGTTCGAACAACTGTGGGACGACCTCGCCCAGTTGCAACAACACAGCAGGCCCGTGCCGCTGCCCCAACGCAAACCCTCGGTGTGGCGCCCTGCCCTGGCCGTGGCTGCCGCCTTGGTCTGCGCCGTGATGACCAGCCACATCGGCACGCCTCGCGAGCTGTACCACAGCCAGGTGGCCGCCCATGCCAAAGGTATACGTACCCTGCACCTGCCGGATGGCAGCACCTTGTACGTGAATGCCAACACGCGTCTGCAAGTGGATTTCACCGCCTACCAACGCATCCTGCACCTGGAAAAAGGCCAGCTGTACATCGACGTCGCACCCGACAAAGAGCGGCCGCTGTACGTACAAGCCGGCGAGGCGAATGTGCGGGTGGTCGGCACCGGCTTTGACGTGCGGCGCAGCCAGCAGCAACTGGTGGTCAGCGTTGCCCATGGCCAAGTGGCCTTCGAACCGGACGCAAAAAGCCCGGTGGCCCTGCTTGGCGCCCAGCAACGCGCCACCTACCAATACGCCAAAGGCACCGTGCAGCAGCAAACCCTCACCGCTGATGAGGTCGCCGACTGGCGCAGCGGGCACCTGTCCTTTCGCAACCGCGAGCTGGCCAGCCTGATCGATGAACTGAGCCTCTATCGCCCCCAGCCCCCGTTGCAGGTCAACCGTGCCGTTGCGCAACTGAAGGTCTCGGGCAATCTGGATGTGAATGACCCGCAGGCCCTGCTCAATGCGTTACCCGCCCTGTTGCCGGTAAAAACCGTGGCCTCGGCCGATGGCATCGTCAGAATCGAACCGCGTAAGTAAGGTAGAAAATCCACACATGAGAATATTTTGCATTTGCATGTGTGGTTTTTTTTGCCTGCTCCGTCTTCCTCCCGACTGTGTTTGATACGCACACCTTTTTGGCTGTTCAGCCGCACCGGGGGATTTCATGTTTCGCGCGCCTTGCCACGCTTCGCACCTGTTTCTTCGACCCAGCCTCATTGCCACCTGCCTGGCGTTCAGCCTCACTGCCCAGGCTGAGTCGTTCAAATTGCAACTGCCCGCCCAGCCGCTGGCCCTGTCCCTGAGCCAGGTGGCGCAACAGGCGAAAATCCAGCTGCTGTTCGATGAAACGTTGCTCAAAAACGCGCAGGCACCGGCGCTCAGCGGTGATTTCACCCCGGAAGTGGCGATTCGCAGCTTGTTGCAAAACGGCGAATTCACCCTGATCAAAGTCGGCACGACCTACGTGGTGCGTCCCGACGAAGGCAAGACCACCCAAAGCGGCGCGATCCAACTGGACGCCCTCAGCGTGATCGGCACCGGCAACGAAGTCGACTCCGCCACCGTCAACCGTTCCACCCTGACCCAGGCCGATATCGACCGCTACCAGTCCAACAACATCCCCAGCCTGTTGCAGACCTTGCCCGGCGTAAGCCAGGGCGGCTCGCTCAAACCCGGCGGCCAGACCATCAACATCCGGGGCTTCGGTGACGCCGAAGACGTGCCACTGACCGTCGATGGCGCCACCAAGAGCGGCTTTGAGCGCTATCAACAAGGCACGGTGTTTATCGAGCCCGAGCTGATCAAAAGCATCGAGGTAGAGAAAGGCCCCCACTCGCCGTTCACCGGCAACGGCGGTTTTGGCGGCACGGTCAACATGACCACCAAGGACGCCCCCGACCTGCTCCAGGACGGCCGCAACAGCGGCGCGATGCTCAAATATGGCTACTCCAGCAACGACCACGAACAGGTCTACAGCAGTGCCGTGTATGGCCGCACCGACGACGGCCGTTTCGACGCGCTGGCCTACCTGACCCAACGTGACGGCGGCGACATGAAGGTGGCCGGCAAACTGCCCAACGACAACAACCAGTACCCGATCAACCCCCAGCGCCTGCCCAACTCGGCACAGGACGTGGATGGCAAGTTGTTCAAGGTCAACGCGCACTTCACCGATGAGCACAGCGTGGGCTTGTCCTACTCGCGCTCCCACAGCAACCGCTGGACACCGTTCTCCGCCGCCAGCTACCCGACGCCGCCGACCCAGGCCAACATCGACCGCTACGGCTATGAAAACGCACTGAAACGCTTTTTGGCCCAACGCGACACCACCGACACCACCTGGTCGGGCAAGTACGAATACACACCGCTGGATAACCCGTTGGTGGACCTGACCGTCAAGTACTCCCAGTCCAACACCGAACAGACGGACGAGCGCGACGCCACCGCGTTCTTCCAGCTCGCCAGCGGCGGACGCAAGATGGACACGTCCTACACCGACAAGAACCTGGACGTACGCAACGTCAGCCTGTTCAGCACCGGGCCGTTGCAACACGCGCTGACGGTGGGTGGGCAGATCCGCAAGCACATCCGCGAAACCGAGATGTGGATGCCCGGTGCCACCTATAACAGCGCACGTTACAACTATGGGCATTTCCAGCCCGGCTTCATGCCCCACGGCAAAGTCGATACCAACAGTTTCTTCGTGCAGGATGCAGTCACCGTCGGGGATGTGACCATCACCCCATCGCTGCGCTACGACCACGTGCGTAACCGCGGCGAAGGCAATGATGCGCCGTACTACAACAACCCGGATCCGTCCTACGGCCACGACTACAGCGACCGCACCTACACCGGCTGGTCGCCGCGCCTGGCGCTGTTCTGGAACGTCACCCCACACCTGGGGCTGTTCGCCAACTGGAGCAAGACCTGGCGCGCGCCGGTCATCGACGAACAATATGAAGTCCAGGGCCTGGGCAGCCGCACCGCTACCAGTCTCGACCTCGACCCGGAACGCATCACCTCGATCAGCCTGGGCAGCGTGACCAGCTTCGATCACGTCATCACCCAGGACGACAATCTGCAATTGCGCACCACGCTCTTCCATAACAAGGTCGAAGACGAAATCTTCAAGGCCACGGGGGTGGGCTGCCAGAACCAGGCCATCAACGGCGGCACGATTTCCAGCGCCTGTCCACCGGGCGCGCTGTCCAACTACCGCAACATCGGCGGCATGACCATCAAGGGCTTTGAACTGGAGTCGTTCTACAACTCCACCTACCTGTTCGGTTCGGTGTCGTTCGCCTATGCCAAAGGCGACCACGAAGGCGCCTACACCAACCCCTGGGGGCCGGATGTACCGGCACGTGACATTCCACCGACCAAGTGGGTACTGGTGCTGGGCACCCACATTCCGGCCTGGGATGCCCAGGTGGGCTGGATGGGCCAGTTCATCGGCGCGACCGACCGCCTGCCCAGCGACAAATATTCCGGCGGCCCGGGCAGCAGTGTCGGCGACCTGTTCTACGACCAATACGGCAACAAGCGTTACAACACCCAGGGCCTGTTCGCCAAATGGAAACCCCAACAGGCTTACCTCAAAGGCACCGAGGTGAACGTCACCGTCGACAACCTGTTCAACGAAAACTTCCGTCCGGCCTTGAGCGGCGACCGTGCCTACACCAAGGGCCGCGACGCGAAGATCAGCATTACGCGGTTCTTCTAAAACTGTACGGATAAATCCGCACGCAGCTGTAGGCCCCTGGTCGACGGGGGTTGTGGCTAGATGGGCTTCCCTGGAAGCCCTCTGGATTTGGGCTTCTCTCTATTTCGGATGCCCCCATGAGCTCGCGCGAAAACACCGGCATGGCCCTCGGCCTGCTGGGTGTCATCATCTTCAGCCTGACCCTGCCCTTCACCCGCATCGTGGTGCAGGAAATCCACCCGTTGCTCAACGGCCTGGGTCGCGCCTTGTTCGCGGCGGTGCCGGCGGCCGCGCTGTTGTTGTGGCGCCGCGAACGCTGGCCGACCTGGCGCCAAGTGCGTGGGTTGTGCCTGGTCATGGCCGGCGTGATCCTGGGTTTCCCGGTACTGTCGGCCTGGGCCATGCAAACCTTGCCGGCGTCCCATGGCGCGTTGGTCAACGGCCTGCAACCGCTGTGCGTGGCGTTGTACGCAGCGTGGCTGTCCCATGAGCGGCCGTCGAAAGCTTTCTGGGCCTGTGCGGCGCTGGGCAGTGGGTTGGTGCTGGGTTACGCCTTGATCACCGGCGCCGGCAGTATTCAGGCGGGCGACCTGCTGATGCTCGGCGCGATCGCCGTGGGCGGCCTGGGTTATGCCGAAGGCGGCCGACTGGCCAAGGAGATGGGCGGCTGGCAGGTGATCTGCTGGGCACTGGTGCTGTCTACGCCCGTGTTGATCGGCCCGGTGTGGTACCTGGCGGCGCAACATCAAGGAACAATCTCGCTGCGCACCTGGTGGGCGTTCGGCTACGTGTCGCTGTTTTCGCAGTTCCTGGGGTTCTTTGCCTGGTACGCCGGGCTGGCCATGGGTGGCATTGCCCGGGTCAGCCAGATTCAACTGCTGCAGATCTTCTTCACCATCGCCTTTTCGGCGTTGTTCTTTGGCGAACATATCGAGCCGGTGACCTGGCTGTTTGCCTGCGGGGTGATCGCGACCGTGATGCTGGGGCGCAAGACCGCGGTGCAGCCTGCACCAGTTCCCAAGCCCCCTCCCACACCGGACTGCGTTTAGACCAGGTACCCATCTGCGCGCAGCAGGGTTTCCAGGCAGTGCTCGGTGATGTGGTAGAACGCCTTCAGCTCTTGAATTTTCTCCAGCAACTGGGCGTTGTCCAACGGTTCGGCGCGTTTGACCGCGAGGATCATCTTGTTCTTGTTGGTGTGTTCCAGGGAGATGAACTCGAACACCTTCGTCTCGTAGCCACAGGCTTCAAGCAACAGTGCACGCAGGCTGTCGGTGACCATTTCCGCCTGTTGGCCAAGGTGCAGGCCGTATTGCAGCATCGGCTTCAATAGCACCGGGCTCTGGATCTGCAGGCGAATCTGTTTGTGGCAGCACGGCGAGCACATGATGATCGACGCGCCGGAGCGGATGCCGGTGTGGATCGCGTAGTCGGTGGCGATATCGCAGGCATGCAGGGCGATCATCACGTCCAGCTCGCTGGGCGCCACGCTGCGCACATCGCCGCATTTGAACACCAGCCCCGGGTGCTCCAGGCGTGCGGCGGCGTTGTTGCACAGGGTGACCATGTCTTCACGCAGCTCAACGCCCGTCACCTCACCCTCGGCCTTGAGGGTGTTGCGCAGGTAGTCGTGGATGGCGAAGGTCAGGTAGCCCTTGCCCGAGCCGAAATCGGCGACGCGCACCGGCTGGTCGAGCTTGAGCGGTGACGAGGTCAACGCATGGCTGAAGACTTCGATGAATTTGTTGATCTGCTTCCACTTGCGCGACATCGATGGGATCAGCGCCTGTTTGGCGTCGGTCACCCCCAGGTCGGCAAGGAACGGCCGGCTCAGGTCGAGGAAACGATTTTTCTCGCGGTTATGCTCGGCGGAAGGTGCCTCCCGCAGTTGTTGTGGCTTGCTTTTGAACAGCGAGCTTTTGTTCTTCTTGCTGTATTCCAACTGGGCTTCATCAGTCAGCGACAGCAAGTGCGCGTTCTTGAACGAGGCCGGCAGCAGCTCGGCAATCGCCTTGACGCCTTCGGCCAGGGGCAAATTCTTGGTGATGTCGCGCGTCTTGTAGCGGTAGACGAAAGACAGGCAAGGCTGCTCCTTGACCGCCACCTGCTTGATGATCAGCCGTTGCAGCTCGGCCTCCGTGCCCACGTACTTGGCCAGCACCAGTTTGATAAACGCGTTCTGCGCGAGGCTGGCGTTCAACAGTTCGATGAACTGGGCATGATGATCCGGCGCAGGGCTGGCGGGTTGAGCGGTGACGGACATGAACAAAAACGCCTCAGGCTGGGAATGCCGGGCATTTTAGGGGGGATAGCCCTTCAGGGCACGGAGTTATTTGACCAGTGGTACGCCTTACTCCAGCACCACCAATCGATTGGGCAGTTCGTTACGCGTCTGCGTCACCGGCACATGGACCTTCAACAACTCGCCACAGGCCTCGATGCACGCGATAAACCCCGCCAATGTCTGCCCCTGCTTCACCTGCTGGGTAAACGCCTTGACGATCCCATCCCAACTGCTGTTATCCAGGTGCCTGGAAATACCCTCATCCACCAGGATCTCCACATACCGCTCCGCCTCGCTGACAAAGATCAGCACCCCAGTGCTGCCCAGCGTGTGGTGCAGGTTCTGCTCCAGAAACTGCCGCCGTGCCAGGTTGGAGGCGCGCCAGTGGCGCACCGAACGCGGGATCAACCGGGTGGTGACCTTGGGCAGGCGGAACACCAGGCACAACACGATGAAGGTCACCCATTGCGCCAGCAACAAGGTGTACATGGTCAGATAACCCGACAGGTAATGCACCACGCCGGGCACCACTAACGCGATCAGGCTGGCCCACAACAGCGGGATGTAGGCGTAGTCATCGGCGCGGGCGGCCAGTACGGTCACCAGTTCCGCGTCGGTGTCTTTTTCCACGCGGGCAATCGCTTGCGCGACTTGGCGCTGCTCGTGCTCAGTCAGTAATGCCATGGTTGTGCTTGCTCTCTCATTATTATCATCACCAGCCGCCTGACGCCCCGCCGCCACCGAAGCCACCACCACCGCCCCGGAAACCACCGCCGCCTCCCCCGCCGCCACCGCCACCACGGCCGCTGTTGCTGAGAATGGCCAGCAGGATCGCCCCCACCGGCAGCCCCATGCGATTGCACAGCCACAACACGCCGATCAGCAGAATAAACAGGCCGATGGAAAAACCGGGATTATCCTTGGCAAAGTTGGCATCCGCCACATGGGCCGGCACGGCCAGCGGCTCGCCACCCACCACCTGCAACATCGCCGCCACGCCGTCGCTGATGCCTTTGCTGTAGTTACCGGCCTTGAAAGCCGGCGCGATCACCTGGTTGATGATGACCCACGACTGCGCATCCGTCAGCACGCCCTCCAGGCCGTAACCGACTTCGATACGCAATTTGCGCTCATCGCGGGCGACGATCAACAGCGCGCCGTTGTCCTTGCCCTTCTGGCCAATGCCCCACTGGCGGCCCAATTGATAACCGAAGTCTTCAATGGGCACACCTTGCAAGTCAGGCACGGTGACCACCACGATCTGGTCACCCGTGGTTTGCTCCAGCGCCTGCAATTGCTGAGTCAGTTGCTGGCGCGTGGCCGGGTCGATCATCTGGGCGTCGTCCACCACCCGCCCGGTCAGCGCCGGGAAGGTCAGCGCCGCCTGGGCCGCACCGACACAGGCCAACCAGCACAGCGCCAGGCCTATCCTTAATAAACGCATCGACACCTCAGGGAAGCCTTATTTGAACTTCACTTGGGGCGCTTTATCGGCATCGGCACTGGTGGCTTCGAACGTCGCGCGGATCGGCAGATCGCTGTACATGATGCTGTGCCACAGGCGGCCCGGGAAGGTGCGGATCTCGGTGTTATACGCCTGTACCGCCTGGATAAAGTCACGCCGGGCCACGGCGATACGGTTCTCGGTACCTTCAAGCTGGGATTGCAGGGCCAGGAAGTTCTGGTTGGCCTTCAGGTCCGGGTAACGCTCGGACACCACCATCAAGCGGCTGAGGGCACCGCTCAAGCCGTCCTGGGCTTGCTGGAACTGCTTGAGTTTTTCCGGGTTATCGAGGGTGCTGGCATCCACCTGGATCGAAGTGGCCTTGGCCCGCGCTTCGATCACAGCGGTCAGGGTGTCCTGCTCATGGGCCGCGTAACCCTTGACCACCTCCACCAGGTTGGGGATCAGGTCGGCGCGCCGTTGGTACTGGTTCTGCACCTGGCCCCAGGCGGCCTTGGCCTGTTCATCCAATGTGGGAATGGTGTTGATGCCGCAACCGCTGAGCACTGTGCTGAGCAAAAACAAAGCGGCGGCCTTGAAGCCCCAGCGGTAGGTGTGTGCTGCTTGCATGGTGTTTCTCCTGGTGCAACGAGATGAATTTGACGGCTGGCCCTATCGCTCACACGCTTGAGGCATAATCCGCGACCACGACTGGATTGCGTCGAGTCAATCAGCTAAAAGATGCCCAGCGCAAATAAGAGTTCAGAAGTGTGGTGCATTTTCAGCAATAACACTCGAACAACAACATAGGTTCCCCACATTTTGGCAGAACGGCGTATTTACGCCGCGCAGTGTGCCGAAAAAGGATATTCATGAAAAAGCTGTGTTTGCTCGGCCTTGTTGCCACTCTGGCCACTCACCCCGTATGGGCAGAAACAAAGCCTGCTGCGCTTAAAGACAAGGACGCCTTCGTCAGCGACCTGCTCAAGCAGATGACCCTGGATGAAAAGATCGGCCAATTGCGCCTGATCAGCATCGGCCCGGAAATGCCCCGTGAGCTGATCCGCAAGGAAATCGCCGCGGGCCGCATCGGCGGCACGTTCAACTCCATCACCCGCCCGGAAAACCGTCCGATGCAGGACGCGGCCATGCGCAGCCGGTTGAAGATCCCGATGTTCTTCGCCTATGACGTGATCCACGGCCACCGGACCATTTTCCCGATCAGCCTGGCCCTCGCCTCCAGCTGGGACATGGACGCCATCGGTCGCTCCGGGCGCATCGCCGCCCAGGAAGCCGCCGCCGACAGCCTCGACATCACCTTTGCGCCGATGGTCGACATCTCCCGCGACCCCCGCTGGGGCCGTACGTCCGAAGGTTTCGGCGAAGACACCTATCTGGTCTCGCGCATTGCCGAAGTGATGGTCAAGGCATTCCAGGGTGCCAGCCCCGCCAACGCCGACAGCCTCATGGCCAGCGTCAAGCACTTCGCCCTGTATGGCGCGGTGGAAGGCGGCCGCGACTACAACGTCGTCGACATGAGCCCGGTCAAGATGTACCAGGACTACCTGCCGCCCTACCATGCGGCGATCAAGGCCGGTTCCGGCGGCGTGATGGTGGCGCTCAACTCCATCAACGGCGTGCCCGCCACCGCCAACACCTGGCTGATGAACGACCTGCTGCGCAAGGACTGGGGCTTCAAGGGCCTGGCCGTCAGCGACCACGGCGCGATCGTCGAGCTGATCAAGCACGGCGTGGCCAAGGACGGGCGTGAAGCCGCCAAGCTGGCGATCAAGGCCGGTATCGACATGAGCATGAACGACTCGCTGTACGGCAAGGAACTGCCGGGGTTGCTCAAGTCCGGCGAAATCCAGCAGAGCGACATCGACAACGCCGTGCGTGAAGTGCTCGGCGCCAAGTACGACATGGGCCTGTTCAAAGACCCGTACCTGCGCATCGGCAAGGCCGAGGACGATCCGGCCGACACCTACGCCGACAGCCGCCTGCACCGCAGCGACGCCCGCGACATTGCGCGCCGCAGCCTGGTGCTGCTGAAAAACCAGCATGACACCCTGCCGCTGAAAAAATCCGCGACCATCGCCCTGGTTGGCCCGCTGGCCAAGGCACCGATCGACATGATGGGCAGTTGGGCCGCGGCCGGTAAGCCGGAACAATCGGTGACCCTACTCGACGGCATGAACGCGGTGATCGGCGAAAAAGGCAAGATCATCTACGCCCGTGGCGCCAACATCACCAACGACAAGGCGGTGGTCGACTACCTCAACTTCCTCAATTTCGATGCACCGGAAGTGGTGGATGACACCCGCCCAGCCCAGGTGATGATCGACGAGGCCGTGAAAGCCGCCAAGGACGCCGACGTGGTCGTGGCGGCCGTGGGTGAATCGCGGGGCATGTCCCACGAGTCCTCCAGCCGCACCGACCTGAACATCCCGCAAAGCCAGCGCGATTTGATCAAGGCGCTCAAAGCCACCGGCAAACCCCTGGTGCTGGTGCTGATGAACGGCCGCCCACTGTCGATTCTCGATGAGAACCAGCAGGCCGATGCGATCCTGGAAACCTGGTTCGCCGGCACCGAAGGCGGCAACGCTATCGCTGACGTGCTGTTCGGTGACTACAACCCATCGGGCAAGCTGCCGATCACCTTCCCTCGTTCGGTGGGCCAGATTCCGACCTACTACAACCACCTGACCATTGGTCGGCCATTCACCCCAGGCAAACCGGGCAACTACACCTCGCAATACTTCGATGACACCACCGGGCCGCTGTTCCCGTTCGGCTACGGCCTGAGCTACACCACGTTCAGCCTGTCGGACATGGCATTGTCGTCCACGACCCTGAACAAGACCGGCAAGCTCGACGCCAGCGTCACGCTGAAAAACACTGGCAAGGTGGATGGCGAAACCGTGGTGCAGCTGTATATCCAGGATGTGGCCGGTTCGATGATCCGTCCGATCAAGGAGTTGAAGAACTTCCAGAAAGTCATGCTCAAGGCGGGTGAAGAACGCACCTTGCACTTCACCATCAGCGAGGACGACTTGAAGTTCTACAACAGCCAGCTCAAATACGCAGCGGAACCGGGTGAATTCAACGTGCAGATCGGGCTCGACTCCCAGGATGTGCAACAGCAGACGTTCGAACTGCTCTAAAAATGTGGGAGGGGCGGTGCGACGATTCGACTTGCTCCCGATAGCGGTGGATCAGTCAATATTTTCAGAGGCTGACACCCTGCAATCGGGAGCAAGCCGAATCCTCGCACCGCCCCTCCCATATTTGATTTCATTGACCTGGTTAGCCGCGTCTATCCAGCAAGTTCACCACCAACCGATCAATCCACCCCCACACCCGCTGTTTCACCCGTCGCCACAACGGCCGAGCCTTCCAGGCCTCCAGGCTCACCGCCTGGCTCTGTGCAAAGTCACGCTCGAAACTGCCCGCCACCGCCTGCGTCAATGCCGGGTCCAGCGCTTCGAGGTTGGCTTCCAGGTTGAAGCGCAGATTCCAGTGATCGAAATTGCACGAGCCCACACTTACCCAGTCATCCACCAGCACCATTTTCAGATGCAGGAAGCACGGCTGGTATTCGAAGATCTGCACCCCCGAGCGCAGCAAGCGCGGGTAATAGCGGTGCCCGGCGTAACGCACGGACGGGTGATCGGTGCGCGGGCCGGTGAGCAACAAGCGCACATCCACACCCCGCGCCGCCGCTCGACGCAGGGCACGACGCACGCCCCAGGTCGGCAAAAAGTACGGAGTGGCCAGCCAGATGCGTTGCTGACTGCGGTTCAGTGAACGCAGCAGTGATTGCAAGATATCGCGGTGCTGACGGGCATCGGCATACGCCACCCGGCCAAGGCCCGGGCCCGTCGCCGGCACCTTGGGCAAGCGCGGCAAACCGAAATGGCGGGAGGCTTTCCACTCGCGACGCGCCGCATTGGCCTGCCATTGGCGGTCGAACAATGCCTGCCAGTCCTGCACCAGTGGACCGCTGATTTGCACCATCACCTCATGCCAATCGGCGGTGTCGTTGCCCGGCGTCCAGAACTCATCCGTGGCCCCGGTGCCGCCCACAAACGCGTTGTGCCGGTCGATCAACAGGAGCTTTCGATGATCGCGGTACAGGTTGCCCATCCAGCGGCGCCAGTTGAGGCGATTGTAAAACCGCAGCTCGACACCGGCGTCGATCAAGCGCTTACGCAGCCCGAGGGTAAATGCCAGGCTGCCGTAATCATCGAACAGACAACGCACCTGCACGCCACGTTCGGCGGCCACGACCAGCGCCTGCACCATGGCTTCGGCACAAGCCCCGGCTTCCACCAGATAGAGTTCAAGGTCCACCTGCTGCTCGGCCCGGGCAATGCCCACCAGCATCTGCGGGAAAAAACTCGGCCCGTCGATCAGCAACTCGAAACGGTTGGCGCTGCGCCAGGGGAACACTGCGCCGCCCATGTCAGCGCGCCGAAAAGATCAGTACCGCACCCACCGGCACCGACAGGCTGATCGACGTTAGCCCGGCGGCCTTACGCAAGGCCGCCACACCCGGCATCAGCTCGAAATCCTCGGCGTGCACCACCACAGGTTGCAGGGTCACGACCTGGAATCGGCGATCATCCAGGCGCGTGGCGAGCAGCTCGGCACTGTAAGTCTGGGTCTTGCCATGCAGCGTGACCGACAGCGGCAGACGCAACTCCAACTGTGCGCCCGGCGCCAGATCGTTGATCGGTTGCAGGTTGATCTGCGCGTTGATCCGGGCTTCAGGGAAAGTCTTGATTTCAAACAGGTCATTGCGCATGCGCTCATCGCGCAGGGGGATGCCACTGTTGATCGACTCCAGCTCCACCTCCAACTGCGCCGCGCCGTTGCCATCCACCTTGCCATGCAACACCAGGAAGCGATGCACTTCAGCGATTTCAGTGTTTTTGGTGGTCACGAACGACAGGCGCGAGGACTCGTTATCCAGGTACCAATCGGCATGGGCAGGTGTGGCGGTGGCGGTGGCGGCCAGGAGGGCGAAGGCCAAGGGTTTGATTGACATTAACGACTCGCGGGGGAAAACCTGAGCGAACCTTAAGCGCAATGTCATGAACGGTGCAAATCCATTGTGGGGGGAGGCGCGCCAGGCCAACGCCAGGTCCTACGTCAACCAATCAACCTGTCCCCGCTAGACACGCAGGCGGCCGCCTCTGCACCCATTGCGTCAGTTGCTCATGGGCATACGCCAATTGCAGGACCGCACGGTCGGCCTGCGCCGGGCCGATGACCTGCAGGCCCATGGGCAGGCCCTGGGAGTTGAAGCCCACCGGGATGCTCATGCTTGGCAGGCCGGCCAGGGTGGGGCCGATCACCACTTCCATCCAGCGATGGTAGGTGTCCATGTCACGCCCTGCCACCTGGCACGGCCAGGGCTGTCGGGCATCGAAAGGGAATACTTGGGCCGTGGGCAACAACAGGAAATCGTAACGTTCGAACAGCTTGGCCAACGCGCGATACCACTCGCTGCGATCCACCGAGGCCTGATACACCTGCTGGGCACTCAAGCCCAGGCCACCCTCCACTTCCCATTGCGCCTCGGGCTTGAGCAAGGCGCGTTTTTTCGGGTTGGCGTAGGCCCCAGCCAGGTTGCCATGCACCAACCAGTGGCGATGTACCAACCAACTACGCCACAGGCGCGCCATGGAAAAGTCCGGCAGGCAGCGTTCGACGTTGCAACCCAGCGTGGCGAAATCCCCGAGGGCCGATTCGCACAGGCTCATGATCCCGTCTTCCATCGGCAGGTAGCCGTTATAGTCGCCCAGCCAGCCCAGGCGCGTGCCCTTGAAGTCACGCGCCAAGGGTTGGCCCAGGACGCGCGGATCGTCCTTGGATGACAACGGTACCCGTGGGTCATAACCCGCCTGGATGCTCAGCAGTTGCGCCACATCCGTCACGCTGCGGCCCATCGGGCCTTCGGTGCTCAATTGCTGCACGAACAGTTCCGGCATCGGCCCGTGGGGCACCCGGCCCTGGGACGGGCGCAAGCCGAACACATTGTTGAATGCCGCCGGGTTGCGCAACGAACCCATCATGTCGCTGCCATCGGCCACCGGCAGCATGCGCAGCGCCAGGGCCACGGCCGCCCCGCCGCTGCTGCCGCCTGCGACGCGGCTGGGGTCGTACGCGTTGCCGGTGGTGCCGAACAGCGTGTTGTAGGTCTGTGAGCCGAGGCCGAACTCCGGCACGTTGCTCTTGCCGATGATGATCGCGCCGCTGGCACGCACGCGTGCCACGCTGATCGCGTCTTCCGTCGGCACATGATCAGCGAACAATGGCGAGCCGAGGGTCGTGCGTAACCCCTGGGTGGCCGCCAGGTCCTTGATCGCCTGGGGCATGCCATGCATCCAGCCACGGGACCGGCCCAGGGCCAATTCGCGATCACAGGCCCGCGCCTCGGCCAGTACTTCATCGGCTTCGCGCAGCGACACCAGCGCATTCACGCTCGGGTTGAAACGCTGGATCTGCGCCAGAAATGCCAGCATCACTTCTTCGCAGGAGACCTGCCGGGCGTGGATCGCCCGTGACAGTTGCGCGGCATCCCAATCAACAATACTCAAGGCCTCACCTCACTCGCAAACGATAGCGGCTACCTGGCAAACGCTACCTCATGCGTACAGTAAGCACACCGGCAGGGGCAGCGCGCAAGCTGACAACAACGTCGTGTGCATACCTGGGTGAAACTTCAAGGCAACAGGCGGCAGCCCTGGCGGTCCCCCATCCACCGCGCAGTATGGGTGCGCCCCAAGCCGCTGGCGGTGACTTCACTGCGCTGCGGGTTATCGCTCAACGCATTGATCGGCACGTACTGCTTCACATACCCGCGGCAATAATCGGCCGGGTTGTTCTCCACATACCGGCACGAACAATATTCCTTGGCCGTGTACGCCGCAATGATGTCGGGGAAGGCTTGCAGGTTGACGCGCTCGTGCCAGATCCAACCCAGCAAGGCGAGCAACAACACTAGAAACAGACTGGTAAACGGTCGACGGCGGATCATGGTTGCACCGCCGCAAGCACGCGTTTGAGCAATTCGTTATGGCGGTAGCTACCATCGCGGTCGTCGCCGTAACGCACGATCACCAAGTGTTCGTCGGGCATCACGAACAATGCCTGGCCCCAGTGACCGAGGGCAGCGAAGGTGTCGGCGGGAGCGTCGGGCCAGGGTTGCGGCACGCCTTTGTTAAGCCACCAATGCCCACCCGGCACCGCGTCGTCCTGGCCGGCTTTGTAGCGGTCGAACGGCTGGCGGTTGAAGGCGACCCAGTCTTTGCGCAGCAACTGCTGATCACCCCAGCGCCCGTCGCGCGCCATCAGCAGGCCGACCCGCGCCAGATCGCGGGCGGTGAGGTAGGCGTAGGACGAGGCGACAAAGGTTTCATTGGTATCGGTTTCCCACGTGGCGTTGTGAATGCCCAGCGGTTTGAACAGCGCGTCCCACGGGTAACTCATATAGGCCTTGTGACCGAGCATGCCTTTGAGGGCGGCGGAGAGGATATTGCTGTCGCCGCTGGAATAACGGAACGCCTGGCCTGGCGGGTTGACGGACGCGGTGTCTGCGGCGAAGTCGGCCATATCGCCACGGCCGCGGGTGTAAAGCATTGCCACCACCGAGGAGTTCAGCGGGGCGTATTCATAGTCCTCCTGCCAGTCCAGGCCCGAGGCCCAGTGCAGCAAGTCGGCCATCGTCACCGTGGGGTGTTGTTTCATCGGCGGGTAAAAGCGCGCCACGGGGTCGCTCAGCTTGAAGCGGTTCTCGCCGTAGGCCACGCCGAGCACAGTGGCCATCAGGCTTTTACTGACGGACCACGTCAGGTGCGGCGTGCTGGCCGTGGTGGGCGCGCCGTAGCGCTCATAAATGATCTGGCCATCGCGGATCACCAGCAAGGCGTCGGTGCGGATGCCTTTGCGGGTGACGTCATCGCGGGCTGGGAATGCGTAGGCGTCCAATGCATCGACAGCAGGGCCGGAAAGCGCTGTGCCCTTGGCCCATTCCTTGTCGGGCCAGGTTTCGGCGTGGGCGGTAACGGTGACGAACAGCAGGGCGACACACAGCAAGCCTCTGACCATAAACGCAGACTCAACGAGGGGGGCATTCAAGCCCGCGAGCCTAGCCGAGGCCGATGACAGATTTGCGACAAACAGCCTGTCATCCAACCGTCACCGTAACTTCATGGAGATGACACCGAGGCTACATAGCCTGAGTTTGGACAAACAAGTCGACCGGCCGGTAAGTGGCCGGCACTCGGAGATTCGCCATGACTCAGATCGCCCGCATCAGCGACACCGGCAATGAACGCCGCCTGCAAGCCGAACGCCTGGTTGGCGCACAGGCGTTGCAGGAAGCCCAGGCCCTGCGGTTCAACGTGTTCAGCGGCGAGTTCAACGCCAAGCTGAAAGGTGCGGAACTGGGCCTGGACATGGATGATTATGATGTTCACTGCAGCCACATCGGCGTGCGTGATTTGAACAGCGGTCGACTGGTGGCGACCACCCGTTTGCTGGACCACCAGGCAGCCGGCACTCTGGGCCGGTTCTACAGTGAAGAAGAATTCAGCCTGCACGGCTTGTTGCATCTGCAAGGCCCGATCCTGGAAATCGGCCGCACGTGCGTCGACCCCGCCTACCGCAACGGCGGCACCATCGCGGTACTGTGGGGCGAGTTGGCCGAGGTGCTCAACGAGGGCGGCTACAGCTACCTGATGGGCTGCGCGAGCATCCCGATGCACGATGGCGGCATCCAGGCCCACGCAATCATGCAGCGCCTGCGCGAACGCTACCTGTGCAATGAACACTTGCGCGCCGAACCGAAAAAGCCGCTGCCGGCGCTGGACCTGCCGTCCAACGTCATCGCCGAGATGCCGCCCCTGCTCAAGGCGTATATGCGCCTGGGTGCGAAGATCTGCGGTGAGCCGTGCTGGGATGAAGACTTCCAGGTGGCCGACGTATTTATCCTGCTCAAGCGCGATGAGTTATGCCCGCGTTACGCCCGCCACTTCAAGGCGGCGATGTGATGAGCCGTCCGCGCGTCTATGGGCGCATTGCACGGGTGTTGCTGGTGGTGGCGCTGGGCTTGAGCATGGCCAGTGTCTTTGGGGTGTTCGAACGCTTGGGTGTCGCCAACTCGATGGTGCGACGCCAGCGCTGGTCGCGATTCTTCATGGCGCGGTTGACTAACGCCCTGCCCTTTCGCGTGACGGTACACGGCGAGCTGCCGCAAACGCCGATGCTGTGGGTGAGTAATCACGTGTCCTGGACCGACATTCCGCTGCTGGGCATGGTCACGCCGATGTCGTTCCTGTCCAAGGCCGAAGTGCGCACCTGGCCGGTCGCCGGCTGGTTGGCGGCCAAGGCCGGCAGCCTGTTTATCCGCCGGGGCTCGGGCGACAGCCAGTTGATCCGCAAGCAGATGACCCGCCATCTGGAGCAGCAGCACCCACTGCTGATGTTCCCGGAGGGCACCACCACCGACGGGCGCAGCCTGCGCACCTTCCACGGACGCTTGCTGGCCAGTGCCATTGATGCCGAGGTGTCACTGCAACCGGTGGCCATTCGTTATCTGCGCGGCGGCCAGGTGGATCCGCTGGCACCGTTCATTGGCGATGATGATTTGCTCTCGCACCTGATGCGCCTGTTTGCCAATGACCAGGGCGATGTCGAGATTCATGTGCTCAAGCCGATTGCCTGTGCCGGCCAGGAACGCGCGGCATTGGCGTACCAGGCGCAGCAAGCGGTGCAGAAAGCCTTGTTCGGGCCGTTGCCGGAGATCGAGCAGGTGGATGCGCGGCCTGCATTCGCTGCCTGAATCGTTCAAATGCGGGAGGGGCCTGCTCCCTCCCACACTTGGCCTGATGCTGCCAGTTGGGTGCTGGCGAACGCCTGCAGTTGCGGATAGAACACCCGGAAGTCCTCACTCAACGGCTCATAGAGCATGCGCAATTCCTGCATCGCATGGCCCAGTTCTGCGGGCTGTGTCAGGCGCCGTGAGATCCCCCGCAACACCTGCTCCATCACCGCAAACTCGCGGTAGGAACCCAACCAGTCATCCGCCGCCATATAGGGGGCGATCTGCGCCAGGCGCCCTGGCAACTGCGGTTCGGCCGCCAGTACGCGATACACCTGCGAGGTGAAGCGCTCCAGCGGTTGGTCGGCATACACCAGCCAGTCCCGCGCCAGGCAGTGGTCGAAAAACACATCGAGGACGATCCCGGCATAACGCCGGCGGGTCAGGCTAAAGCGCGACAACGCCTGCCCCACCCGTGGGTGGCTGTCGGTGTAGCGGTCGATTGAGCGGTGCAGCGCAATGGCCGATTCGATTTGCGGGCTGAACTGGCCCTGCAGGCGGCCTTTGACGAAGTCGCCATAGAGGCTGCCCAACAGTTGCGCAGGAAGTTGGCCGCCCAGGTGCAGATGTGCGAGATAATTCATGACGTGCAGTCTAACACTGCCGCCAACGTATCGTTATAACCCGATATACCGAATTGATCGGCATTAAGACCAAAATCATATTGGTATATCGGAATTCAACGATTTAAAGTTCGCCTCATCGCGATATAACGCTGCAAGCAACGAGCAACCGCCATGTCCATCGACCTCGACGAAATAATAAAAGCCCTGGCACACCCAGTACGACGAGACATCCTCACCTGGCTTAAAGACCCCAAGGTGCAGTTTCCCGAGCAACTGCATAACCACGAATACGGCATTTGCGCCGGGCAGATCGACCAGCGCTGCGGCTTGTCCCAGTCGACGGTGTCGGCCCACCTGGCCACCTTGCAACGGGCCGGTCTGATCAGCAGCCAGAAGGCTGGGCAGTGGCACTTTTTCAAACGCAACGAGGAAACCATCCAAGCCTTCCTCGCTGCGCTCATTACCGAACTCAGCGCTGACGATAAGGCAGCGCTATAACAAGGACAGGATAATGCCTCTCTCGCTACTCATACTGGCCCTGAGCGCCTTTGCCATCGGCACCACCGAGTTCGTCATCATGGGCTTGTTGCCCGATGTGGCGGCAGACTTGGGTGTGTCGATTCCAGGTGCCGGCTGGCTGGTGACCGGCTACGCCCTGGGCGTGGCAATCGGCGCGCCCTTCATGGCATTGGCGACCGCCAAGCTGCCACGCAAGGCCGCCCTGGTAGTGCTGATGGGCATCTTCATTATCGGCAATCTGCTCTGCGCCCTGGCCAGCGACTACAACGTGCTGATGTTTGCCCGCGTGGTGACCGCGCTGTGCCACGGTGCCTTCTTCGGTATCGGTTCGGTGGTGGCCGCCAACCTGGTGCCCGCCAACAAGCGTGCCTCGGCCGTGGCGTTGATGTTCACCGGCTTGACCCTGGCCAACGTGCTTGGCGTGCCATTGGGCACGGCGCTGGGCCAGGCAGCCGGCTGGCGCTCGACCTTCTGGGCCGTCACCGTGATTGGCGTGGTGGCGTTGATCGGTCTGATGCGCTTCCTGCCCGCCAAGCGTGATGAAGAAAAACTCGACATGCGCGCCGAACTCAAAGCGCTGCAGGGCGCCGGTATCTGGCTGTCGCTGAGCATGACCGCGCTGTTTTCAGCGTCCATGTTCACGCTCTTTACCTACGTCGCGCCGTTGCTGGGCGATGTCACCGGCGTGTCGCCCAAGGGCGTGACCTGGACGCTGTTGCTGATCGGCCTGGGCCTCACCCTGGGCAACATCATCGGCGGCAAGCTGGCGGACAAACGCCTGGGTGCCACCTTGATCGGCGTGTTCATCAGCATGGCGGTGGTTTCCACCGTACTGAGCTGGACCAGCGCCGCACTGATCCCGACTGAAATCACCCTGTTCCTGTGGGCCACCGCTGCGTTCGCCGCCGTCCCTGCGCTGCAAATCAACGTGGTGACCTTCGGCAAGGCTGCACCGAACCTGGTGTCCACCCTGAACATCGGCGCTTTCAATGTCGGCAACGCCCTCGGCGCCTGGGTGGGCGGCAGTGTGATTGCCCACGGCCTCGGCCTGACCAGCGTGCCCCTGGCCGCCGGTGCCCTGGCGGTGCTCGCGCTGCTGGTGACCTTGATGACTTTCCGTCAGGGCGGCGATGCCGACCTGGCCCCTGCGACCAACTGATCAACTTAATAGAGAGAGTGATTTCCCATGACGACTATTTTCGATCCGATCAAACTGGGCGACCTGGAACTGTCCAACCGCATCATCATGGCGCCGCTGACCCGTTGCCGCGCCGATGCCGGTCGCGTTCCCAATGCACTGATGGCCGAGTACTACGTGCAACGTGCTTCCGCCGGGCTGATCCTCAGCGAAGCCACTTCGGTCACGCCGATGGGCGTGGGCTACCCTGACACTCCGGGCATCTGGTCCAACGACCAAGTACGCGGCTGGGCGAATGTCACCAAGGCCGTGCACGGCGCGGGCGGCAAGATTTTCCTGCAACTGTGGCACGTAGGGCGCATCTCGCATGAGTCCTACCTGAACGGCGAAACGCCGGTGGCCCCGAGCGCCATCCAGCCTAAAGGCCACGTCAGCCTGGTGCGCCCACTGGCCGACTACCCTACCCCGCGCGCCCTGGAAACCGCTGAAATCGCCGACATCGTCGACGCCTACCGCGTGGGTGCGGAAAACGCCAAGGCCGCAGGTTTTGACGGTGTGGAAATCCACGGCGCCAACGGCTACCTGCTCGACCAGTTCCTGCAAAGCAGCACCAACCAGCGTACCGACAACTATGGCGGCTCCCTGGAAAACCGGGCGCGCCTGCTGCTGGAAGTGACCGACGCTGCGATTGAAGTCTGGGGTGCCGGCCGTGTGGGCGTACACCTGGCTCCGCGCGCCGACTCCCATGACATGGGCGACGAGAACCTGGCGGAAACCTTCACCTACGTCGCGAGCGAACTGGGCAAACGTGGTATCGCCTTCATCTGCTCCCGCGAAAAAGAAGGTGCCGACAGTCTCGGCTCACAGCTGAAAAAAGCCTTCGGCGGCCCGTACATCGCCAACGAGCGCTTCACCAAGGACAGCGCCAACGCCTGGCTGGCCGCCGGCAAGGCGGATGCGGTGGCCTTCGGCGTACCGTTCATTGCCAACCCGGACCTGCCGGCCCGCCTGAAGGCCGATGCGCCGCTGAACGAAGCGCACCCGGAAACCTTCTACGGCAAAGGCCCGGTGGGTTACATCGACTACCCGACGCTGGCGCTTTGAGCGTCACTCTGAATAAGTAGTACGACAATAAAATGTGGGAGGGGGCTTGCCCCCGATAGCGGTGTGTCAGCCAACGAATCAGGCGACTGACACTGTGCTATCGGGAGCAAGCCCCCTCCCACATTTTGCTTTATATAGCCTATGAGGAAACATTCCTTCACAGGCTTGCAACAAAATCGCTACAAAATACTTAGGCGGCTACCTATCAACCGCCGGTCAGCCCGTATATAAAGTCATCCTACCCATCACGCGAAGGGGCGATTGACTGTTTCTGGAATTTGCCGTTGACACAACTGGAAGCAATTACGCATTTTGTCTTAATTGCGCAGGCTGGGGCTCAGGCGCAGCATGTCCAGCCCTGTATCCACCCAACGCTCGGCGTCCTGGTGCAGTTGGAAGCTGTCAGGCACCAATAGCCATTGGCCAATCAAGCCGTGGATGTAGGCGTGGATGCACACGGCACCACGGGTAGTGTCCAGGTTTTCCGGCAGTTGTCCCCGATTGACCGCGTTACGCAACGTCAGGCCGATGCGCAGGTTGCACTCAAGACTGTGGGTCTGGCGTTGGCGCCGCATGTCACACATTTCGTCGGTGAACTCGCACTTATGAAACAGGATTTCGTTGATGCGACGGGTTTTCGGGTCCAGGGCCACTTGATGATAAAGATGAATCAACAGCTTGCGCATACAGCCCAGCGGGTCGACTTCATCCTCGCTTTCACTCGCCCTGGCCAATTCGTCCAGGGGTTCGTGCAGTGTGTCCAGCAGTGCCTGGAACAAGTCGGACTTGTTACTGAAATGCCAGTAAATGGCACCGCGTGTCACGCCGGCCAGCGTGGCGATGTCCGCCAGCGTGGTCCGCGCGACGCCGCGTTGATAAAAGGCGTGCTCGGCGGCCTCGAGAATCTGGCTGCGCGTTTCCTGAGCTTCCTCTTTGGTGCGACGAACCATGGCAGTAAAACCTCAATCAGAACACTTGGGATGATCGGTAACGAGCATCTGAATAATTGTGGGACGACGCCGTCAGGGGCGCCGAACGTACTAGAATCGAGGCTTTCAGCGGTGCTTTGTCAACATTGCGCGAAGCCTGTCAAGAGTTTACAAACAACCATGAACGTAAGTATATTGCGTAGCAAGCTACTTATCTACTCACAGCTTGTTTTTTACCCTTCCACACTGCTTGTGCGCACTCTGCGCGCCTGACCCGAGGATCTTCATGCAACTTAAGCCAGCTGTTACCGCTCTGGTCACTGCCGTCGCCCTGGCATCGCTGCTCAGCGGATGTAAAAAGGAAGAAGCGGCTCCGCCCGCTCAAACCCCTCAGGTCGGCGTGGTCACCATTCAACCGCAAGCCTTTACCCTGACCACTGAACTGCCGGGCCGCACCACGGCTTACCGCATTGCGGAAGTCCGCCCCCAGGTCAATGGCATCATTCTCAAGCGCCTGTTCAAGGAAGGCGGCGACGTGAAGGAAGGGCAGCAGCTCTACCAGATCGACCCGTCGGTGTATGAGGCCACCCTGAAAAGCGCCCAAGCCAGCCTGACCCAGACCAAGTCCATCAGCGACCGCTACAAGCAGTTGGTCAATGAGCAGGCCGTCAGTCGCCAGGAATACGACACCGCCGTGGCCAACCGCATGACCGCCGAAGCCAACGTGCAAACCGCCCAGATCAACGTGCGCTACACCAAAGTGTTCGCGCCGATCTCCGGGCGTATCGGCCGTTCTTCGGTGACCGAAGGCGCGCTGGTCAGCAATGGCCAGACCGATGCACTGGCGGTGATCCAGCAGTTGGACCCGATCTACGTCGACGTCACGCAGTCCTCGGCTGAAATGCTGAAACTGCGCCGCGACCTGGAAAGCGGCCAGCTGCAAAAAGCTGGCGACAACGCCGCCAAGGTCAAGCTGACCCTGGAAGACGGCACCGCCTACGGCCTGGACGGCAAGCTGGAGTTCTCGGAAGTGTCGGTCGACCAGACCACCGGTTCCGTGACCCTGCGCGCCGTGTTCCCCAACCCTGACCACACCCTGCTGCCGGGCATGTTCGTACACGCCCAACTGCAAGCCGGTGTGAACAGCGAGGCTATCCTGGCACCGCAGCAAGGCGTGACCCGTGACCTCAAGGGCATCCCGACGGCCCTGGTCGTGAATCAGGACAACAAGGTCGAACAGCGCGTCCTGGTGGCGAACCGCACTGCCGGCGCCTATTGGCTGGTGGAAGATGGCCTCAAGGCCGGTGACCGCGTGATCACCGAGGGCCTGCAGTTCATCAAGCCGGGCATCGAAGTCAAGGTCAAGGACGCTGATAACGCTAAACCCGCCGGTACGGCTGCAGCACCTGCTGCCGCTGCTGGTAAAGGGGAGTAATTCATGTCGAAATTTTTTATCGACCGTCCCATTTTTGCCTGGGTAATCGCCCTGGTGATCATGCTGGTCGGGGCACTGTCGATCCTGAAGTTGCCCATCAACCAATACCCGGCCATCGCGCCAACCGCCATCGACATCCAGGTGACCTACCCAGGCGCGTCCGCACAAACCGTGCAGGACACCGTGGTGCAGGTGATCGAGCAACAGCTCAACGGTATCGACAACCTGCGTTATGTCGCCTCGGACAGTAACTCCGACGGCAGCATGACCATCACCGCGACGTTCAACCAGGGTACCAACCCGGACATCGCCCAGGTTCAGGTGCAGAACAAGCTGAACCTGGCGACCCCATTGCTGCCGCAAGAAGTGCAGCAGCAGGGTATCCGCGTGACCAAGTCGGTGAAGAACTTCCTGATGGTGATCGGTCTGGTGTCGGAAGACGGCAGCATGACCAAAGACGACCTGTCCAACTACATCGTTTCCAACATCCAGGACCCGATTTCCCGGACCGCCGGTGTGGGTGACTTCCAGGTGTTCGGTTCGCAATACGCCATGCGGATCTGGCTCGACCCGGCCAAGCTGAACAACTACCAGCTCACGCCGGTAGACGTCAGCAACGCCATCTCGGCCCAGAACGTCCAGGTCGCGACCGGCCAGTTGGGCGGCCTGCCTGCCCTGCCCGGCACCCAGCTGAACGCCACCATCATCGGCAAGACCCGTCTGCAAAGCGCCGAAGAGTTCGCCAAGATCCTGATGAAGGTGAACGCCGACGGCTCGCAGGTTCGCCTGGGCGACGTGGCTCGTATCGAGCTGGGTGGCCAGAACTACAGCATCAGTGCACAGTTCAACGGCAAGCCGGCCTCGGGTATGGCCATCAAGCTGGCAGCCGGTGCCAACGCCCTGGACACCGGCAAGGCGATCCGTGCCACCGTGGCCTCCCTGGAACCGTTCTTCCCGCCAGGCATGAAGGCGGTGGTGCCGTATGACACCACCCCGGTAGTGACCGAGTCGATCTCCGGGGTAGTCGACACCCTGGTCGAAGCGATCGTGCTGGTGTTCCTGGTGATGTTCCTGTTCCTGCAGAACTTCCGCGCCACCATCATCACCACCATGACGGTACCGGTGGTATTGCTGGGTACCTTCGGCATCCTCGCGGCAGCCGGCTTCACCATCAACACCCTGACCATGTTCGGCATGATCCTGGCCATCGGCTTGCTGGTGGACGATGCCATCGTCGTGGTGGAAAACGTCGAGCGGGTCATGGCCGAGGAACACCTCTCGCCCAAGGAGGCGACGGTCAAGTCCATGGGCCAGATCCAGGGTGCCCTCGTAGGTATTGCCCTGGTATTGTCGGCGGTACTCTTGCCGATGGCCTTCTTCGGTGGTTCCACTGGTGTGATCTACCGGCAGTTCTCCATCACCATTGTTTCGGCGATGGCGTTGTCGGTACTGGTTGCCCTGATCTTTACCCCGGCCTTGTGCGCCACCATGCTCAAGCCGATCGACCCGGAAAAACACGGCCAACCCAAGCGCGGCTTCTTCGGCTGGTTCAACCGCACCTTTGATCGCGGCGTTCAGAAGTACGAGCGCGGCGTGGGCGGCATGATCAAGCACAAGATTCCAGCGTTCGTGATATATGCGCTGATCCTGGCCGGCATGATCTGGATGTTCACCCGTATTCCAAGCGCGTTCCTGCCTGAGGAAGACCAGGGTGTGATCTTTGCCCAGGTGCAGACGCCGGTCGGTTCGTCGGCTGAACGTACGCAAAAAGTCATCGACGACATGCGTAGCTTCCTGCTGAACGACAAGGAAGGCGAACCGGGCGAAGGCAAGGCCGTGAAGTCGGTGTTTACCGTGAACGGCTTCAACTTCGCCGGCCGTGGCCAGAGCTCGGGCCTTGCGTTCGTGATGCTCAAGCCATGGGGCGAGCGAGATGCTTCGCAATCGGTGTTCGAGGTCGCGAAACGGGCCCAGGGTTACTTCTTCGGGGCCTTCAAGGACGCCATGGTCTTCGCCATCGTGCCGCCTTCGGTTCTTGAACTGGGTAACGCCACCGGTTTCGACGTGTTCCTGCAAGACCAGGGCGGCGTCGGCCACCAGAAGTTGATGGATGCGCGTAACCAGTTCCTCGGTGCTGCGGCGCAAAGCAAGATCCTGGCGGGCGTGCGCCCCAACGGCGTGAACGACGAGCCGCAGTACGAGCTGACCGTTGACGACGAGAAGGCCAGTGCCCAGGGCATAGACCTGTCGGACATCCAGAAGACCCTGGCGATTGCCCTGGGTGGCAGCTACGTCAACGACTTTATCGACCGTGGTCGTGTGAAGAAGGTGTACGTGCAGGGTGACGCGGCCAGCCGTATGTCGCCGGAAGACCTGGACAAATGGTACGTACGCAGCACCTCCGGGAAGATGGTGCCCCTGTCGGCCATCTCGTCGGGCAAGTGGATCTACGGCTCGCCCAAGCTCTCGCGTTACAACGGTGTAGCGGCGATGGAAATCCTCGGTACTCCGGCACCTGGTTACAGTACCGGTGACGCGATGGCGGAAGTCGAGCGCATTGCCAAGAGTCTGCCGGCCGGTGTCGGCTACTCGTGGACCGGCCTGTCGTATGAAGAACGCCTCTCCGGCTCCCAGGCGCCTGCGCTGTACGCCCTGTCGCTGCTGGTGGTGTTCCTGTGCCTCGCGGCCCTGTACGAAAGTTGGTCGATCCCGATTGCGGTGATTCTGGTGGTGCCACTGGGTGTGATCGGTGCCTTGATCGCCACCAGCCTGCGCGGCCTGTCCAACGACGTGTTCTTCCAGGTGGGCCTGCTGGTAACCGTCGGCCTGGCGGCGAAAAACGCCATCCTGATCGTGGAGTTCGCCAAAGAGCTCCACGAACAGGGCAAGGGCATCGTCGAGGCCGCCATCGAAGCGTCCCGCATGCGTCTGCGCCCGATCATCATGACGTCCATGGCGTTCATGCTCGGCGTACTGCCGCTGGCGATTTCCACCGGCGCAGGTTCAGGCAGCCAGCATGCAATCGGTACCGGCGTGATCGGCGGTATGATCACGGCAACTGTCCTGGCGATCTTCTGGGTGCCACTGTTCTACGCAACCGTGTCCTCCGCCGGCGAACGCAAGAAGCCGGTGACTACTCAACCCCCTAAAGAGGCTGGCCAATGAGCAAGTCGCTAATTTCCCTGGCCGTCACCGCATTCGTGCTCAGTGGCTGCTCCTTGATACCTGACTACCAGCGCCCCGAGGCGCCGGTAGCTGCCCAGTTCCCGCAGGGGCCGGCGTATTCGTCGGCCCAGGCGCCGGGCCAGGCCGCTGCAGAGCAAGGCTGGAAGCAGTTTTTCCATGACCCGGCCCTGCAACAGCTGATCCAGACCGCGCTGGTGAACAACCGTGACCTGCGCGTCGCGGCGCTGAACATCGACGCGTATGCGGCGCAGTACCAGATCCAGCGTGCCGACCTGTTCCCGGCCGTTTCGGCCACGGGCAGCGGCACCCGCTCGCGCACTCCGGCCCGCCTGTCGCAGACCGGCGAAGCGAGCATCAACAGCCAATACTCGGCCGGCCTCGGGATCAGCGCGTATGAGCTGGACCTGTTCGGTCGCGTACGCAGCCTGAGCGAAGAAGCCCTGCAAAAGTACTTCGCCACTGAAGAAGCACGGCGCAGTACCCAGATCAGCCTGGTGGCCAGCGTGGCCAACGCCTACCTGACCTGGCAGGCCGACAAGGAACTGCTCAAGCTGACCCAGGACACCTTGGGCGCCTTCGAGGAGAGCTACCGGTTGACCTCGCGCAGCAACGAAGTCGGCGTGGCCTCGGCCCTCGACCTCAGCCAGTCGCGTACCTCGGTGGAAAATGCGCGCGTGCAGCTTGCCCGCTATACGCGCCAGGTGGCCCAGGACGAAAACAGCCTGACCTTGCTGCTGGGTACCGGCCTGCCGGCCAATCTGGCCAGCAAGCCGCTGTCGGATGACCTGCTCAGCGAAGTGCCGGCCGGCTTGCCGTCGGACCTGTTGCAGCGGCGTCCCGACATCGTGCAGGCCGAGTACAACCTCAAGGCCGCCAACGCCAATATCGGCGCAGCCCGGGCAGCGTTCTTCCCGAGCATCAGCCTGACCGCCAGCGCCGGCACCGCCAGCCCTAACCTGGGCGGCCTGTTCAAAGGCGGCTCGGGCACCTGGTCGTTTGCCCCGCAGATCAACATCCCGATCTTCAACGCCGGTAGCCTGCGCGCAAGCCTGGACTACTCGAAGATCCAGAAAGAGATCAACGTGGCCAACTACGAGAAAGCCATCCAGACCGGCTTCCAGGAAGTCTCCGACGGCCTCGCCGCACGTGCGACCTACAAGCAGCAACTGGACGCCCAACGTGGTTTCGTCGCGGCCAACCAGGATTACTACCGCCTGGCCGAGCGTCGCTACCGCATTGGTGTCGACAGCAACCTGACGTTCCTCGACGCACAGCGCCAACTGTTCAGTGCCCAGCAATCGCTGATCACCGACCGCCTGGCGCAGCTGACCAGCGAGGTCAACCTGTACAAGGCCCTTGGCGGTGGCTGGAACGAACAGACGGCGAAGAACGAGCCGTTGAAAGAAGAAGCGCCGAAGATGAAGCTGTTCTGATCTGATCTGCGCGACGTAAACGAAGCCCACCTTTTGGTGGGCTTTTTATTTTGCATGCCTTCAACAGCTTTCGTTCGATCATCGCACACAACCCGCTCTCCCCCACTTTCAACGCTCCCATAGCGCCAAGCACCATGGCCGCCACCTGCACAACCCCAATAACAACAGGTCCAACGCCATGAGCACTTTCCACCCGCGCCAGCTGTTGCTGGCCACCGCTGTCGCCAGCCTTGCCCTCCCCGTGGTCGCCGAAGAACACGGCTTTCTCGAAGACGCCAGCGCCAACCTCAACCTGCGCAATTTCTTCTTCAACCGCAATTACACCAACCCGACCAAAAGCCAGGGCGGCGCGCAGGAGTGGACGCAGAGTTTCATCCTCGACGCCAAGTCCGGCTTTACCCAGGGCACCGTGGGTTTCGGCCTGGACGTGCTGGGCTTGTACTCACAAAAGCTCGACGGTGGACGCGGCACCGGCGGCACCCAACTGTTGCCGCTGGATCACGATGGCCGCCCGGCCGATAACTTCGGACGCCTCGGCGTGGCGTTCAAGACGCGCATTTCGAAGACCGAAGTGAAGGTCGGCGAATGGATGCCGGTACTGCCGATCCTGCGGGCCGACGACGGCCGCTCGCTGCCGCAGACCCTGCGCGGCGGGCAGATCACTTCCAAAGAGATCGACGGACTGACGCTGTATGGCGGCCAGTTCCGCGCCAACAGCCCGCGTGACGACAGCAGCATGGGCGACATGTCCATGACCGGCAAAGCGGCGTTCACCTCCGACCGTTTCAACTTCCAAGGCGCGGAATACGCGTTCAATGACAAACGCACCCAGGTCGGCCTGTGGAACGCCCAGCTCAAGGACATCTACCGCCAGCAATTCGTCAACCTGATCCACAGCCAAGCCGTGGGCGACTGGACCCTGGGCGCCAACCTTGGCTTTTTCTATGGCAAAGACGATGGCAGCGCCCGCGCCGGCAGCCTGGACAACAAGACCTGGTCCGGCCTGTTTTCCGCGCGCTACGGCGGCAACACTTTCTACGTCGGCCTGCAAAAACTCACCGGCGACAGTGCCTGGATGCGCGTCAACGGCACCAGCGGCGGCACCCTGGCCAACGACAGCTACAATTCCAGCTACGACAACGCCCAGGAGAAATCCTGGCAAGTGCGCCACGACTACAATTTCGCCGCCCTCGGCATCCCGGGCCTGACCTTGATGAACCGCTACATCAGCGGCAGCAACGTGCACACCGGCACGATCACCGACGGCAAGGAGTGGGGGCGTGAAAGCGAAGTGGGCTACACCGTGCAGAGTGGAAGCCTGAAAAACCTCAACGTGCGCTGGCGCAATTCCACGATGCGCAGGGACTACAGCAACAACGAGTTCGATGAAAACCGGTTGATCGTCAGTTACCCGATCAGCCTGCTGTAAACCGGCGTCACACTTACTGTATGGTGCGCGCCTGCCGCTGCTGAACCACCCAGCAGCGGCCTTTATTCGAGCCCGCGTCCACCATGAAAGCCTTCGCCTTAGCGACTGCCCTGCTAGCCCTGGCCTTGAGCCTCAACGGCTGCATCAGCGCACCTATTGCCCTGACGCCGCAGACCGCGCAGCGTTTGCAGGCCCAGGCGCCGATCCGATTTCTGCTGACCTTCGATGACGGCCCCAGCGCCTCGGGCTATAACAACCCGAGCCGTTCGGTAATCGCGGACCTGGCGAAAAACCCGGTGTTGCCGGGCATCAAGGCGGTGTTCTTCCTGCAGACCGAAGCCTCGCGCTCGGGGGGCAACCCGCGTGGTCACAAGACCATGGAGCGTGAGTATACGGCCGGGCATATCCTGGCATTCCACACGGCTACCGCGTTTCATACCAACCATCGCTGGCTCAATGATGCCGAATTGGAAAGCACCCTCACCCAGGGTTCGGCAGATATCGCCGCCATCACGGGAACCCCGCCCCGGCTGGTACGCCCGCCCTTCTGGAACTACGACAAACGCACCTTCGCGGCCTACCAGCGCCACCACCTGCAGGTGTTGCTGACCGACTTGAGTGCCAACGACGGCAAGATCTGGGGATTCAATGGCAGCCCGCGTCGCCGCGCCAACCTGTACCGGCAACTGTCAGTGGTGCGCGAACGTATTGCCTTGGGCGAACTGCCCACGGTGGACGGGGTGATCCCCGTAGTGGTGACCTTCCACGACATCAACCGCTACACCGCACGGCATATGCAGGAGTATCTGCAGATCCTGCTGGACAGTGCCAGGATCAACGGCATGAAAACCGCCGCCGAACCCTTCTACACCGACCATGCCACCCTGGAGCGCGCCGCGCTGGCACGCACGGTCAAGGATGTGAATGAGCCGGTGCATCTGCCTGGGGTATGGAATTGGGTGTGGGATGCCGACTCCCACTGATCACTGCCGAGACTCAACCCCCAGCTCATCCCACACCGACTCCGCCAGGTGGAACGTCGCATTCGCCGCCGGAATGCCGCAGTAGATCGCGCTCTGCATCAATACTTCCTTGATCTCGGCACGGGTCACGCCGTTGCTGGCGGCGGCGCGCAGGTGCAGTTTCAGCTCTTCGCTGCGGTTCATGCCGATCAACATGGCGATGGTGATCAGGCTGCGGGTGTGCCGTGGCAACCCGGGCCGGGTCCAGATATCGCCCCAGGCATGACGGGTGATCATCTCCTGGAACTCGCTGTTGAACTCGGTCAGGGCATTGAGGCTGCGATCGACGTGGGCATCGCCCAGTACCTCGCGGCGTACCTGCAGGCCATCGGCGTAACGTTGTTTCTCGTCCACAAAAAATTCCTCACTTGTAGTGAGCGGGCTTGCCCTAATGCCAGTCAGTTAAGGTTTAACGCTGTCACTGTGGGAGGGGGCTTGCTCCCGATAGCGGTGGGTCAGTCGATAAACTGCTGACTGGCATACCCTCATCGGGAGCAAGCCCCCTCCCACAAGTTATTCATCGTCCGTTCTATCGCTTAACTGACTGGCATTAGGACAAGCCCGCTCACTACATTAATGGGCCAGTAGAAAGTCCAGGACGCGGTCGCTGAACGCCGTGCCCGCTTGAACGTTGGACAGGTGCGCCGCGTAGAACTCGGCGTACTCGGCGCCCTTCACATGGTTCTGAATAAAGTGCCCGCCGGCCGGTGGCGTCACGGCATCTTCAGTGCCGGCAATCACCAGGGTCGGGACATTGATCGAAGCCAGTTGCTCACGAAAATCGGCATCGCGCACCGCCGCGCAGTTCGCCGCATAACCCTCGGGCGAAGTCGCCGCGAGCATATCGGTGATCAGCTTGGCCTGATGCGGGTTGGCCGCGGCGAAATCCGCCGTGAACCAGCGCGCAATGGACGCATCGCGCAAGGCCACCATCGCCGCCGCGCCGTCGCGCAGAACCATTTCTATGCGTGGGTTCCAGACCTCGGGCGTGCCGATCTTGGCGGCGGTGTTGCACACCACCAGGCGGCGCAGGCGTTGACCGGCGTGAATGCCCAGCCATTGGCCAATCAACCCGCCCATGGACAGGCCACAGAAATGCGCACGCTGGATATCCAGCGCATCAAGCAACGCGATCACATCATGGCCGAGCTGCTCGATGCTGTACGGCCCCGGCGTCACCAGGGATTGGCCGTGGCCGCGGGTGTCGAAACGCAACACGCGAAAATGCCGGGCAAAGGCCGGGATCTGCAGGTCCCACATATGCAGGTCGGTGCCCAGGGAGTTGGACAGCACCAGCACCGGCGCGTCGGCCGGTCCGTCCAGTTGGTAATGCAGTTCGCCCTCGGCGAGTTGTACAAAAGCCACAGCGTTCTCCTCAGGCGGTCAATGCAAAATGGTCGGCCACTGCGCGGGTCACCCAGGTTTGCGCCTGGCCCAGGTAGTGGGCCGGGTCAAGCAGCCGGTCCAGCTCAGCTGCCGACAACTCGGCGGTGATGCGCGGCTCGTCCGCCAGCACGGCGCGCAGATGGCGCCTTTCGGCAACGGCCCGTTTGCAGCAGTGTTCCAGCAGATGATGCGCGGTCTCACGGCCCAGACGCTGGGCCAGCACGATGCTGACCGCTTCGGCCAACACCAGGCCTTGGGTCAGGTCGAGGTTGTGCGCCATGCGCTGCGCATCGACCTCAAGCCCCTCGCTCACCTGCAACGCCTGCTTCAAGGCGCCGGACACCAGGCGACAGATCTCCGGCAAGGTTTCCCATTCGGCGTGCCATAGGCCCAGGCTGCGCTCATGCTCCTGGGGCATGGCACTGAACATCGTCGCGACGAGGCCGGGCACGCGTGTGGCGGCGCTGATCAATACAGCCGCGCCCACGGGGTTGCGCTTGTGGGGCATGGTCGACGAACCGCCCTTGCCTGGCGCCGAGGGCTCGAATACTTCCGCCGCTTCGGTCTGCATCAGCAGGCTGACATCACGCCCCAGTTTGCCGAGGCTGCCGGCGATCAGGCCAAGGCTGGCGGCGAACTCCACCAAGCGATCACGCTGGGTATGCCAGGGTTGCTCGGGCAAGCTCAACTGCAACTCGTCCGCCAGCGCCTCGGCCACCGGCATGGCCTGTTCGCCCAGCGCCGCCAGCGTGCCGGAAGCACCGCCAAACTGCAGCACCAGCAGGCGCGGCTTCAGTTCGGCAAGACGCTGGCGGCAGCGTGTCACCGCCCCCAGCCATCCGGCGATTTTCATGCCCAGCGTCACCGGCGTCGCGTGTTGCAACCAGGTGCGCCCGGCCAGAGGGGTGCTCGCATAACGCTGCGCTTGAGCAGCCAGAACGCCACCCAACTGCGCCAAGTCCGTTTCGATCAACGCCACAGCGCGCCGCAGTTGCAGCACCAGGCCGGTGTCCATCACATCCTGGCTGGTGGCGCCCAGGTGCACATAGCGTTCGGCGCCGGCGTCTTCAGCGGCAATCAACTTGCCCAGCGCCTTGACCAATGGAATCGCCGAATTGCCCGCCGTGGCAATCGCCGCGCCGAGCGCATCGACGTCGTACAGCGATGCCAGGCAGGCCTGGGCAATCGGCGCCACGGCGGCCTGTGGAATCAGCCCGACCCGGGCCTCGGCCCGGGCCAGCGCCGCTTCGAAATCCAGCATGCCCTGCAGGCGTCCCTGGTCGCAGAACACCTCAGCCATACTGTCAGCAGTGAAGTAAGCGTCGAACAGTTGATTGCTCGTGCGCAGTGTCATAACTCATCCCTAGAGATCGTGGTGCAGATACGCCGCCTGTTTCGGCAGGCGCAGGCTGAACAGGAAAGCGATTGCCATCATCGCCGTGACGTACCAATAGAAGCTGTTTTCCAGGCCGATGGATTTGAGGCTCAGCGCGACGAACTCCGCAGAACCGCCAAAGATCGCGTTGGCCACCGCGTAGGCCAGGCCCACGCCCAAGGCACGCACTTGGGGCGGGAACATCTCCGCTTTGACCAGGCCGCTGATGGAGGTGTAGAAACTCACGATCGCCAAGGCCAAGGTGATCAACACGAACGCCAGGAACGGGCTGCTGACGGTTTTCAAGGTGAGCAGGATCGGCACGGTAAACAGGGTGCCAAGGCCGGCGAACCACAGCATCGAGTTACGTCGGCCGATCTTGTCCGCCAACATGCCGAATACCGGCTGCATGCACATATACAAAAACAGCGCACCGGTCATGATGTAGCTCGACGTCTTGGCATGCATGCCGACGGTGTTCACCAGGTACTTCTGCATGTAAGTGGTGAAGGTATAGAAAATCAGCGAGCCACCGGCGGTGTAGCCCAGCACCGTGATAAACGCGGCTTTGTGGTCGCGGAACAACGCGGCAATGCTGCCGGCGTCTTTGTCTTCGCGCATTTCCTTGCTGGTGGTTTCTTTCAACGAGCGGCGCAGCAGCAGCGAAATCACCGCCGCGACGGCGCCGATCACGAACGGAATCCGCCAGCCCCAGGCCCGCAGTTCTTCTTCAGTGAGGATCTGTTGCAGGATCACCACCACCAGCACGGCCAGCAGTTGCCCGCCGATCAGCGTCACATACTGGAAGGAGGCAAAGAAACCCCGTTGGCCCTTGAGCGCCACTTCACTCATGTAGGTCGCGGTGGTGCCGTACTCGCCGCCCACCGACAGCCCCTGGAACAAGCGCGCCACCAGCAGCAGGATCGGCGCCCAGACGCCAATGGCGTTATAGGTCGGCAAAAAGGCGATGACCAGGGAGCCGGCGCACATCATCAACACCGAGATCATCATCGAGTTTTTACGGCCGTGCTTATCGGCCACCCGACCAAACAGCCAGCCACCAATGGGCCGCATCAGGAACCCGGCGGCGAACACACCGGCGGTGTTGACCAGTTGAACCGTGGGGTTGTCCGACGGAAAAAACGCCGGCGCAAAGTAAATGGCGCAGAAGGCATAGACATAGAAGTCGAACCATTCGACAAGGTTGCCGGAGGAAGCACCGACAATCGCAAAAATCCGTTTGCTGCGTTCTTCTCCGGTGTAGTGACTCGTTGTTGTTGTCATGTTTTTTTACTCAGTGGGAACGGTTATAGCCTAGACATACTTTGCAACAACCATGTTCCGCAAGCAGACTTTTGGAGAAGTAATGCCAGAACCGGCTTCATCCGGAGCAAGCCTCCTCCCACATTTGAAGGTATTCACACATAAAAATGTGGGAGCGGGCGTGCTCGCGAATGGCCTCAAGCCAACTCAATAATCGAAGAACACCGTTTCCTTGTCTGTGCCCTGCAAAATCACATTCCACTGATAGACACCACCGGCATCCTGCCGGGCAATCAAGGTGCTACGACGCTCAGCCGGCACACAGGCCAGCAACGGGTCGTCCCCGTTCAGCGCCTCGCCATCAAAATAAATCCGCGTGAGCAAGTGCTTCACCAACCCACGGGCAAACACCAGGACCACCAGGTGCGGCGCCTGGGTCGTGCCGTTCAGCCCCGGCACCGCACCCGGCTTGATGGTGGTAAAGCGGAAACGCCCTTGGGCATCCACCGGCACCCGGCCGAAACCTTCGAAGTTCGGGTCGACGGCCTTGTCCTGCTCATCTTCCGGGTGGTCATATTTACCGGCAGCATTGGCTTGCCACACTTCAAGCATGGCGTCGTTGACGACATTACCCTTGCCATCCACCACCTGCCCACTGATCGCCACACGTTCGCCGAGGGTGGCCGGCACGGTCAGGTCTTCACGGTTCAGCCAGGTCAGGCCAATGTGGTAATAGGGCCCGACGGTGTGGGACGTAGTCGCGTTGAGTGTCATCTCATTTCTCCATCGGCGTGGCGTCGCGGCCGCGCAGGACGATGTCCCAGCGGTAGCCGAGGGCATAGGAAGGAATGGTTTTTTCCAGGTCGAAACGGGCGATCAGGCGCTGCTTGGCCGAGGTGTCCGGTACGCAGTTGTAGATCGGGTCATATTCGAGCAACGGGTCGCCGGGGAAATACATCTGCGTGACCAGCCGCGTCAGCACGCTCGGGCCGAACAGCGAGAAGTGGATATGCGCAGGCCGCCACGCGTTGTGGTGGTTGCCCCACGGGTAGGCGCCGGGCTTGATGGTCTGGAACTGATACCAGCCGTCGGCGTCGGTGACGGTGCGGCCGGTTCCGGTGAAATTCGGGTCCAGCGGCGCGTCGTGCAGGTCGTTCTTGTGGTTGTAGCGCCCGGCGGCGTTGGCCTGCCAGATCTCCACAAGAATACCGGGCACCGGCGAGCCGTTTTCGTCCAGCACACGGCCATGAATGATGATGCGTTCGCCCTGGGGGTCGCCTTCATGCTGTGCGGTGAGGTCGTTGTCCTTCGGGTTGACCCGCTCGGCACCGATGGTCGGGCCGGTAATTTCCGACAACGAATGGGGCAGGAACACCAATGGCTTGGACGGCGAACGCAGGTTCGTCGACTGGTAGGCCGGGTGCAGGTAATCCGGTTGAGTACCCGCTTGCGGGCGCCGGTATCCGGGCTTGTCACTCATGGAGCAATCCTCTCTTATTTAGATGCGTTCAATCGCCAGGGCCAAGCCCTGGCCGACGCCCACACACATGGTCGCCAGGCCTTTGCGCCCACCGCTCTTCTCAAGCTGATGCAGTGCGGTCAGTACCAAACGCGCACCGCTCATACCCAGCGGATGGCCCAGGGCAATGGCGCCGCCGTTCGGGTTGACCTGCGGCGCGTCGTCGGCCAGACCCAACTCGCGCAGCACCGCCAAACCCTGGCTGGCGAAGGCTTCATTGAGCTCGATCACATCAAAATCGGTGACCGCCAGGCCCAGCCGCTCCACCAGTTTGCGTACTGCCGGCACCGGTCCAATCCCCATCACACGCGGTGCGACACCGGCGCTGGCCATGCCCAGTACCCGTGCACGGGCGGTCAAACCGTGTTTCTTTACGGCTTCGGCGCAAGCGAGGATCAGCGCTGCCGCACCATCGTTCACACCCGAGGCATTGCCGGCGGTGACAGTCTTGTCGGGGCCGTTGACCGGCTTGAGTTTGCTCAGGGCTTCCAGGGTGGTGTCAGCCCGTGGATGTTCATCTTGCTCGACGACGGTCTCGCCTTTCTTATGGGCAACGCGTACCGGCACGATTTCCTCGGCGAAGAACCCTGCGGCTTGCGCGGCAGCAGTCCGTTGCTGGCTGCGCAGGGCGAAGGCATCCTGGTCGGCGCGGGACACCTGGTAGTCGTCGGCGACGTTATCGGCGGTCTGCGGCATGGCATCCACACCGTACTGCGCTTTCATCAACGGGTTGATAAAGCGCCAGCCGATGGTGGTGTCTTCCAGTTTCATGTTGCGCGAAAACGCCGCATCAGCCTTCCCCATCACGAACGGTGCACGGGACATCGACTCAACGCCACCGGCGATTGCCAACTCCATTTCGCCACTGGCGATGGCGCGGAAAGCGGTGCCGATTGCATCCATGCCCGAGGCGCACAGGCGATTGAGGGTCACACCGGGAACGCTTGCAGGCAGGCCAGCCAGCAACAGCGCCATACGGGCGACGTTGCGGTTGTCTTCACCGGCCTGGTTGGCGCAGCCGAGGAACACTTCATCCACAGCATTCCAGTCCACCGATGGGTTGCGCTCGATCAAGGCCTTGATCGGCAGCGCCGCCAAGTCATCGGCACGCACGGTGGACAGGCCACCGCCAAAACGGCCAATGGGCGTACGAATAGCGTCACAGATAAACACATCGCGCATCAGGCTTCTCCGGGGGCTTGGCCATGGGCGGCGGCAGTGCGGGCTTCAAGGTCACGCAGAGCGGTCAGCTCCAGATCGGTCGGTTCGGCCGTGGTGTCGACCTGCTCGGCAAAACGAACAGGCCAACCGGTTGCGGCGATGACTTGCTCACGGGTGACCCCAGGGTGCAGCGCGGTGACCACGAACTCATGGGTACCCTCTTCCGGCTCCATGATGCACAGGTCAGTAATAATGCCTACCGGCCCCGCGCCCGGCAGGCCCAGGCGTTTACGCGAGTCGCCGCCTTCGCCATGACCGACCGAGGTGATGAAATCCAACTTGTCGACAAACGAACGCGCCGACTGCTTGAGGATGATCAACACGCTCTTGGCGGAACCGGCGATCTCCGGCGCACCGCCGGCACCTGGCAGGCGCACTTTAGGCTGGTGGTAGTCACCGACCACGGTCGTGTTGATGTTGCCGAAGCGGTCAACCTGGGCGGCGCCGAGAAAGCCGACATCAATGCGCCCGCCTTGCAGCCAGTAGCGGAAGATCTCACCGGTCGGGACCACGGTGTCGGCGGTTTCCGCCAGCTCGCCGTCACCGATGGACAGCGGCAACACCGATGGCTTGGCGCCAATCGGGCCGGATTCGTAGATCAGCACCACATCCGGCGACGAGGTCAGTCGCGCCAGGTTGGCGGCCTTGGACGGCAGGCCGATGCCAACAAAGCATACGGAGCCGTTCTTGAGGCGGCGCGCAGCGGCGACGGTCATCATTTCATTGGTCGAGTAAGCCATTACTTGGCCTCCTGCGCGGTGGCCAGCTTGGCCTGGAATTCAGTGAAGTCGGCGGTACCGCGGATGTATTCATCAATCCATGCGGTAAAGGTCCCACGGTCACGGGCGATTGGGTCCCACGCTTGGTAGAAGCGGTTATCACGCTCGTTGTAGCCATGAGCGTAGGACGGGTGCGCACCACCGGGTACATGGCACACCGCAGTCAGGGCCCAGGTCGGCAGGACGCAGCTGTTCATCGGCGCATTCAGGTCATCGACGATTTCTTCGACGGTGACGATGCAACGCTTGGCGGCCAGTGCCGCTTCCTTCTGCACCCCCAAAATCCCCCACAGCAGCACGTTGCCCTTGCGGTCGGCCTTTTGCGCATGGATCACGGTGACGTCCGGACGCACCGACGGCACCGCCGCCAGCACTTCGCCGGTGAACGGGCATGTCACGGACTTGATCAGCGGGTTGACCTTGGGCAGGTCGGAACCTGCGTAGGCGCGCAGCACCGCGAACGGCAGGCCGGATGCGCCGGCGACGTAGGCATTGGCCAGGTCGGCGTGACTGTGTTCTTCAATTTCCAACGGTTGCGGCCATTGCTTCTCGACCGCGTCGCGCAGCCGGTGCAGGGAGCCCACGCCCGGGTTGCCGCCCCAGGAGAAAATCAGCTTGCGTGCACAACCGGCACCGATCAACTGGTCGTAGATCAGGTCAGGCGTCATACGCACCAGCGTCAGGTCTTTCTTGCCCTGACGAATGATTTCATGACCCGCTGCCGTAGGGATCAGATGGGTGAAGCCTTCCAGAGCGACGGTATCGCCGTCGTTCACAAATTGCTTCACCGCGTCACGCAGCGCGAGAATTTCAGCCATGGGGTTGGGGCTCCCGATATGGATCGAAAAAGGCGCTGAGGTGGCGCCGAAGTGCTTGAAGATTAAGCCGGGAAAATCGACCAAACAATCCGATAATCGACTCAGCGTTCGATTATCGAACCGATTGTTGCCTAGCTAATCGTTTGCCAATCGCAGGCAAAGTGGCAGGGCTCAAGTCGCGTCGGCGTGGCTGACCATGCCTTTGATCACGACAGCCGTGGTGGCCAACGCCGCCGGAATCACCAGGGCGGTCAGTACCTGCTCGAAATTCCAGCCCAGGCCGAGCAAGGTGGCGCCCATCCATGCGCCAAGGATGGCGCCGAAGCGGCCGATGCCGAGCATCCACGACACGCCGGTGGCGCGGCCCTGGGTCGGGTAGAAACGTGCGGCCAGTGACGGCATCGCCGATTGCGCACCGTTGACGCACATTCCGGCGATCAGCACCAAGGTCGCCAGCAGGGTGATATTGCCCAGACTCTGGCCCACCGCGTAGGCAAACACCCCGGCCAACAGATAGAAAGTACCGATGACCTTGTGCGGATTGAACCGGTCCATCGCCCAACCCACACCGACCGCGCTCAGTACGCCGCCAAACTGGAACAACGCGCCGATAAACGCGGCTTGCTCCATGCTGGCGCCGCTGTCACGCATCAGGGTCGGCAGCCAACTGGTCAGCAGGTAAACAATCACCAGCCCCATGAAGTAAGTCAGCCACAGCAGCAACGTGCCGGCGCTGTAGGTGCCGGAGAAAATCACCGCGAACACGTTGCGCGCCTTGACGGTTTTCTGCTCGGGCACACTGAAGCTGGTGGCTTGGGCAACCAGGTCGGGCGCGATGGGTGACAAGGTTTTGCGCACCTTGTCGCTACCGCGATTGCGCACCACCAGATAGCGCGCCGATTCCGGCAGCCATACCCATAGCACCAGCGCCAAGATCAACGGCAGGATGCCACCAATCAGCAGCAGGCTGTGCCAGCCGAAGGCCGGAATCAGCTTGGCCGAAATAAACCCGCCCCCTGCCATGCCCAGGTTGAAGCCACAGAACATACTGGTGACCAGCAACGATTTGTGACGCTCCGGGGTGTATTCGGACAGCAGCGTGGTGGCATTCGGCATGCCCGCCCCCAGGCCCAGCCCGGTGAGGAAGCGCAATACCAGCAACTGATCGACGCTGGTGCTGTAGGCCGAGGCCAGGCTGAACGCGCCAAACACCAGCACCGCGCCCACCAGCACCACTTTGCGCCCGAAGCGGTCGGCCAGCGGACCGGAGCCCAGCGCGCCGAAGACCATGCCGATCAACGCGGCACTCATCACCGGGCCAAGGCTGGCGCGGTCGATGCCCCAGTCCTGGGACAGCGCAGGCGCGATAAAGCCCATCGCGGCGGTGTCGAGGCCGTCGAGGAAGACAATCAGAAAACACAGGATCACCACGCGCCACTGATAGCGAGACAATGGCTGGGCATTGATAAAGGACTGTACGTCCAGGTTGGTGCCGACAGAAGGCTGATTCATTATTGTTATTTCCACACCGATGGGCGGGCCGACGACCTGAGGTCGTGATTATTATTGGGGGCAGCGATAGCGCTGCCGCACATTAATAAGCCAGGGGAAACACCGTCAATTGATCAGGCCGGGATCTGTGCGGTCACCGAACACTTAGGCAAACAACTGCGTGCTCAGCTCGCGGCTGGCGCTGAGCATGCTCGGCAAGAAGCGCTGCTCCAACTCGTTGCGACTGACCCGCCCGGCGTGGGTGCTCACATTCAGCGCGGCCAGCACCTGGCCCGAGGCGTCATACACCGGCACGGCAATCGAACGCAGCCCCTGTTCCAGCTCCTGATCGACGATGCACCAGCCCTGCTGACGCACTTGTTGCAGGCATTCGAGCAAGGCTTGCGGCGTGGTCAGGGTGCGGCTGGTCTTGGTTTGCAGGTCGGCGTGGTCAAGGTAGTCCTTGAGCGAGGAATCATCGAGCGCCGCCAGCAGAATGCGGCCCATGGAAGTGCAGTACGCCGGCAGGCGACCACCCACCGACAGGTCCACGGAAATCAGGCGCTGGGTGGTGGCCGAACGGGCGATATAAAGAATGTCGTCGCCCTCCAGCGTCGCCATGTTGCAGGCTTCGTGGAGCTGCTCGCTCATGCGGTCCAGATAGGGCTGGGCCGACACCGCCAGAGGCGTGGAGGACAAATAGGCATGGCCCAGGGTCAAGACTTTGGGCAGCAGCGAATAGGTACGTCCATCCGTGGTGGCGTAGCCGAGTTTGATCAAGGTATGCAGGCAACGGCGCACGGCGGCGCGGGGGATTTCGGTACGGTGGCTGATCTGGGCGATCGTCAGGTGGCGCTTGCGCTCCTGGAACGCCTGCACCACGGCCAAGCCTCGGGCCAGGGATGTCATGAAATCCGGATCCCCCGTAAACGCCTGGATACGCTTGGCCGGTGAAGCCACGATCGGCGGCGCGACGGATGCGAAGGAATTGCGCAATTGATCGTTCATTTCGGGGCCCTTTATCTTATTTTCAATCGCCGGGAGGGTTGGCAGCGATTAGCTATTACCAGTCGCACAGACCGATGCACAAGGTCGCCAAGGCAACATTGGGCGATTATCGAACAACCATCCGATTATCGCAATTTGCCGGGTACATCAAGTCTTAACACTGAGCGATGAACATGAAAGAAGCGTACTGAGTCGATATTGAGATGAGGGCAGACTTTATGACGCGGTATATCGAAAATTGAGACGCAAACTTGTAACAAACCCCTCACACGGCGTTGAGTTTTTTTAACTTCATGATGATAGTGTTATTCGTGTGCGCCGCTATAATGCAGCGTGTACAGAGGTCAGCCCGGTAACGCTGTCGGGATTGGAGCTCATCAGGCGCAGCGGGTTGTAGGCCGCGCCGGTAATAAAAACAAATAGTCGGTTTAGAGATTACGTTCCCTGGCCTTTGCTTCAAACTTGAACGGTTGCACTGTTCATACTTGGCATAGCCCCGGGACGACTCTCACGCACCGCGTTGCACAACACATACACTCAACTCAATTAGGTAACACTGTGACGAAAGACGAACTGCGCGCGGAACTTGAGCGCCAGGAACAACGTTACAAGGACGTTTACGGCGGGGAAGTCACCACCTACGCCGCCCAACCTGAGCCGGAACGCAAGCCATGGCGCAAACGAGCCAGCCTGCTGGACCAGGCATTCGCCCAGGAAATTCAAAAGATCGAACAGGAGCTCAAAGCCGAAGAGCCATAAGCACTTCGACATGAGCATTGCGGTTTTTGCTGTCTCCGCCGGTCCACCAACGGCGGAGAGCACCTCCCTGTTCCAAACGGTCAGCTTCCTGCTGCTGCCAACGAAATTTCATACAAATGTTTCAAACAGGATGTTTGCCGGTAAAAACCCGTCTCGATCGCCCCGAACTTTATAAATCAAAGACTTGCCAAGCCCCCGAAAACCCTGGGATGAGCGCCCTGCCCGCGTTTTTTTTCAGAGAAGATTGTTACCGATGAGCAGCTAATGCATCGATTACTGAGGTTTTCTGGCATAATCGCGCCCCCTTACGACCGGGTCAGAAAACCTTCATGATCGATTTATTCAGCGGACTGGATGCTTGGGTTCTAGTGAGCCTGTTGCTCGCCCTGGCCTTTGTCCTCGCCTTCGAGTTCATCAATGGCTTTCATGACACCGCTAACGCGGTGGCCACAGTCATCTATACCAAAGCCATGCCGCCACACCTGGCCGTGTTCTTCTCCGGGGTATTCAATTTCCTCGGCGTGTTGCTCGGCGGTGTCGGCGTCGCCTACGCCATCGTGCATTTGCTGCCGGTGGAATTGCTGATCAATGTGAATACCGGCCATGGTTTGGCAATGGTCTTCTCGCTATTGGCCGCGGCAATCACCTGGAACCTGGGCACCTGGTACTTCGGTATCCCCGCCTCCAGCTCCCACACCCTGATCGGCTCGATCCTCGGCGTCGGTCTGGCCAATGCCCTGATCAACGACATCCCCCTGGCTGACGGTGTGAACTGGCAGAAGGCAGTGGATATCGGTGCCTCGCTGGTGTTCTCGCCGATGGCCGGTTTCCTGGTCGCAGCCCTGGTGCTGATCGGCCTGAAATGGTGGCGCCCGCTGTCGAAGATGCACAAGACCCCGGACCAGCGCCGCAAACTCGATGACAAGAAGCATCCGCCGTTCTGGAACCGCCTGGTCCTGGTGATTTCGGCCATGGCCGTAAGCTTCGTGCACGGCTCCAACGACGGTCAGAAAGGTATCGGCCTGATCATGCTGGTGCTGATCGGTATCGTGCCGGCCCAGTTCGTACTCGACCTGGGCAGCACCACTTACCAGATCGAACGCACTCGCGACGCTACTGTGCATCTGAGCCAGTTCTACCAGCGCAACAACGCCACGCTCGGCGAGTTCCTCGCACTGGGCAAAGGCGTGAAGGACGATCTGCCGGGCAAGTTCCAATGCAATCCGCAACAGACCGAGCCGACCATCAACGCCCTGATGGAAACCCTCAAAGGCGTCTCCGACTACCACTCGCTGACCGCCGAGCACCGTATCGAAGTACGCCGTTACCTGCTGTGCCTGGACGATACCGCGAAGAAAGTCGGCAAGCTGCCAGGCCTGGATGCGCGTGAGAAGTCCGACCTGGACAAACTGCGCAAAGACCTGACCGCCACCACCGAATATGCCCCGTTCTGGGTGATCCTGGCCGTTGCACTGGCCTTGGGCCTGGGCACCATGGTCGGTTGGAAGCGCGTGGTGTTGACCATCGGCGAGAAGATCGGCAAACAGGGCATGACCTATGCCCAGGGCATGTCGGCGCAAATCACCACGGCGAGCATGATCGGCCTGGCCAACATCTTCAGCCTGCCGGTTTCGACGACCCACGTATTGTCGTCGGGCGTAGCCGGGACCATGGTGGCCAACAAGAGTGGGCTGCAAGGTGGCACGGTGAAAACGATTCTGATGGCATGGGTGTTGACCCTGCCGGCGACCGTGGCCTTGTCGGCCGGGTTGTTCTGGCTGGCGTCCAAGGCGCTGGGTAGCTGATAACCCAGCGGTAAAAAAGAAGGTGCGACCTCGCTGAGGATCGCGCCTTTTTTTATGCGCGTTCGATTGGCGGCAGGAATGTGTACACAAACTAACACGCAAAAAAAAGGGCGACCGAAGTCGCCCAAAATGCCTTGCGTGCCCATGTAATCCAGAAAGACTTACGGTTCTTTACGCTTGTTAGCGTCTTTCCAGATAAAAATCCCAAACCCTACAAAGAACAACACCATGAGGCTTACAGTCAGCACTCCGGCGAACACCACATTATCGAAAAACATGACCGGCCTCCTGCTCGTGCCCTGTTGCGATAGGGCTAAGTTAAAGGAGAAGGCGCAATGGAAAATTGACGGGGATCAATGTCCCACGCAACTGGGCGTAAAGGAGGGCAATAACTGACCTGCATCAATGGATGCCGGCAGTTTCAACGCTTTTTCGGATTATTCTTCGGTTTTTTCTTAACTTTCGGCTTTTTCCCAAGCAACGGCATTGCCTGTTCGAATGCCTGACGCACTTCATTGAGGCGCTTGTCATTCAGGTCATGGATACGTTTGGCACGTTCGGCATTCAGGTCGATCAGCTTGGGGTCTTCACTCATGGCTTGGCTTACGTCGTGGCGGGAATCGCTCAATAATGCGGCCTCCCTCGCGCCACGGCAAATCAACGAGCGACAAATGGCAGGTCATCGCCCAAAATCGGCATTTCCCCCTGCCCCAGGAGACGTATTCAAGTGGCACTGCACAAGGATCTCCCGCCATTGCTGGCCCTGCGCGCGTTCGAGGCGGTGGCGCGGCACTTGAGCTTTATCAAGGCGGCCAACGAGTTGTCGGTGACCCAGAGTGCCCTGAGTCATCAGGTACAAAAACTTGAACAGCATCTGGGCAAACCTCTGTTTATCCGTCGTACCCGTGCGATCGACCTGACTACCGATGGCGAGCATTACTACAACGAAATACGCCCTGCCCTGGACGCTATCGCCGCAGCCACCCGCGTACAACGGGTCGCCCCGCGCCACACCGTGTTACGCATCGGCCTGCTGGCTTCTTTCGCTACCCTGTGGCTGGCCCCACGGCTGGCCGACTTTCTCAACCGCTACCCGCACATTCAGGTGGAATTGCTGCCGTCGATTCAACTGGCCAACGTCGCCGCCGCCGAGGTCGACCTGGCCATCCGCTATGGCAAGGGCGACTGGCCAGATGTGCAAGCCGTGCGCCTGATGGATGAGGCGATCTCACCCGTGTGCAGCCCCGCGTTCAAGGCCAGCCAACTGCAGAAAGGGCCGTTGTTGATGGCCACCTCCCATCGACCGTTCGAATGGACGGATTGGTCCGCGCACTATCAATTGGACCTGGCCGATCACCCGCGTGTCGTGTTGCATGACTACAACATCGTGGTCGAAGCCGCCGTGGCCGGCCAGGGCATCGCCATGGGCCGCCACCGCTTGATCGAGCGCAGGCTCCAGGACGGTAGCCTGGTCGAAGCCTTCGACTGGCCGCCCTATCGCAGCGAAATAGGCTACTGGCTGATCACCCCCCACGCCTCCACCCACGAAGCGGTCAAGTGCTTCAGCCAATGGTTGCAGGAAGCCTGCCGCCACGCATGAGCTTTTTCGATACGTCGAGTGAGATCTACGCGTTTGTCGCCCACTGCCACGCCCGACATGCTGAAGCCTCTTGAACCAGGAGGATTCACCATGAGCGACTCGATCCGCCAACACGTGCACGCCCTTGGCCTGACGCTACCGGCGGCCAGCCAACCAGCGGCCAACTACCTCAGCTACGTTATCAGCGGTAACCAACTGTGGATCTCCGGGCAGATTCCAATGCTCGAGGGCAACCCCGCCTACCTCGGCCGCCTCGGCGAATCCCTCAGTGCCGAAGAAGGCACTCAGGCGGCGCAGTTGGCGGCCTTGGGGCTGCTGGCACAACTGAGCAGCGCCCTCGGCGATGATCTGTCGCGCCTGGCACGCACCCTGCGCGTCGGGGTCTTTATCGCCAGCAGCGGCGACTTCCAGCAGCAGAGCGCGGTCGCCAATGGCGCCTCGAACCTGTTGGTCAACGCCCTCGGCGACAAGGGCCGGCACGTGCGCACCGCCGTGGGCGTATCGAGCTTGCCGGCCGGCGTCGCCGTGGAGGTGGATGCGCTTTTCGAGTTGCAACCATGAGCCCGCTCGAAGTCCAACACCTGCGGGACGAAACACCGGGCTGCCGGTCGGGCATCGTGCATTTCAATCATGCCGGTGCCTCCTTGCCGAGCCAGGCGACCCTCGACGCGATCATCGACCAGTTGCAACGCGAAGCCCGCGACGGCCCCATGGAAGCCGGCGAGCATGGCACGTTGCTGGTGGAAAAAGCTCGCCAGGCGGCCGGGCAATTGCTTAATGCACCGGCCTCTTCAATAGCGTTTGCCAGCAGCGGCTCGACCGCGTGGAGCATGGCGTTTCAAGCCTTGGGCGCTTGGCAGCCTGGCGATCGCATTCTGGTCGGCCGGCAGGAATGGGGCGGCAACCTCGCCAGCATGGACCTGGCCGTGCAAGCGGGTGCGCGGGTGGAGGTCATCCCCTGTGATGCAAGCGGCGCAGCCTGCCCAATCGCACTGGAGTCGATGATCGATGCAAACGTGAAGTTGATCGACCTGACCTGGCTTCCCGCCAATGGCGGTCTTATCAACCCAGCCGAGGCGATAGGCGCTGTGGCCAGGCGCCATGGCATCCCATACTTCATCGACGCAGGCCAGGCGGTCGGCCAGCTTCCGGTGGACGTACAGGCGCTGCACTGCAACGTGCTCAAATCGGCGGGCCGCAAACACCTGCGCGGGCCACGCGGCACGGCGCTGCTCTATATTCGACCCGACTTCCTTCAACGTTTGAACCCGGCTCAACGCGACGTGTTTTCAGCCCCCTGGACCGCCAAAGGCTTCGACTTGCGCAACGACGCCCGACGCTTTGAAACCAGTGAGGCGTCCTATGCCTTGTTGGCAGGGCTAGGCAATGCGCTGCAAGAGGTCAACCGACTGGGCGTGGAGCGAACCTGGGAAAGAGTCTTAGAGCTCAGCAAGCGAATTCGTGAAGAGTTGCGTGAGATCCCCGGCCTTTCCTTGCATGACTCAGGCAGCACTCACTCAGGTCTGATCGCCTTCAACCTCGCCGGTTGGGACGCCTTCGAGCTCAAGCAATACCTGGGACTCAAACGCATCAATATCGGCGCCAACGGCGTGGCCTATACGCCCTTGGACATGCAGGCTCGCGGCTTGAACAGCATTGCGCGGATCTCGGTCAGCCCGCTCAACAACGATCACGACATCGAGTTGCTGATAGCGGCACTGCGGGCCTTGAGCGATTAGACCTCGACGTCCACCCACAACCCCTGGCGCGGCGCATCTTCGATCAACGGGACGACTGGCACCGTGTTGTCGGCATTGAGCACATCACCTGGGATCGCCAAGTGTTGTTCAGGATCCTCGTCGGCTTCGCGCCGACGTTTTTGTTGCTCTTGCTGGCGGCGCTGTTCTTCGCGCAGCAGAAAGCCCGATTGCTCCGCATCACCCTTTTTGAGGTCGATCGTGCTCTCGTTGGAGCCTGCTTGTACGGGCACCACCGGCGGGATATCCGGCTTCTGGCGCGCCGGGTCGAGCTGCGACGTGACCGGCACAACGCTGACGGGCAGCATGGGTGGCAACATAGGCTTTATTCTCCTGATCAACAGGCTGTCGGCGGACCGCCGGGCGACTTGAACGGCCAGTCGCCAAGCTGTGACCCAGTCGACACTCGTGAGTGCCCGCCATCTGTCGATTCAACTGTTGAAGCGCCGCTCAAACAGAGTAGTTTTTGTCAGAATCCTTTGGCTGAGGGCCGTGTTCCGTTAAGATAGTCGGCTTTTTCACGGCGGGAGTCAGGCAGCATGGCGCAGCAGTATCAACCGGGGCAACGCTGGATTAGTGACAGCGAAGCAGAGCTGGGGTTAGGCACCGTTCTGGCACAGGACGGGCGCTTGTTGACCGTGCTCTATCCGGCCACTGGCGACACTCGTCAGTATGCGCTACGGAATGCGCCCCTCACTCGCGTGAGGTTCTCGCCGGGTGACACCATCACCCATTTCGAAGGCTGGAAAATGACCGTGCAGGAAGTCGACGATGCCGACGGCCTGTTGGTCTACCACGGCCTCAATGGGCAGAACGAGCAGGTCACCCTGCCGGAAACCCAACTCTCCAACTTTATCCAGTTCCGCCTGGCCAGCGACCGTCTGTTCGCCGGGCAGATCGACCCGTTGGCCTGGTTCTCGCTGCGTTACCACACCCTGGAACACACCAGCCGTCAATTGCAGTCCTCGCTGTGGGGCCTGGGTGGCGTGCGAGCGCAACCTATTGCTCACCAACTGCATATCGCCCGTGAAGTCGCTGACCGTATCGCGCCACGGGTATTACTCGCGGATGAAGTGGGCCTGGGCAAGACCATCGAAGCCGGCCTGGTGATCCATCGCCAGCTGTTGTCGGGCCGCGCCAACCGCGTGCTGATCCTGGTGCCGGAAAACCTGCAGCACCAGTGGCTGGTAGAGATGCGCCGCCGCTTCAACCTGCAAGTGGCGTTGTTCGACGAAGAACGTTTTATCGAAAGCGATGCCGCCAACCCGTTCGAAGACACCCAGCTTGCGCTGGTCGCACTGGAATGGCTGGTGGACGACGAAAAGGCCCAGGACGCGCTGTTCGCCGCCGGCTGGGACCTGCTGGTGGTCGACGAAGCCCACCACCTGGTGTGGCATGAAGACAAGGTCAGCCCGGAGTACGCGCTGGTCGAACAGTTGGCCGAGGTTATCCCCGGCGTGCTGCTGCTCACCGCCACCCCGGAACAACTGGGCCAGGACAGCCATTTCGCACGCCTGCGCCTGCTGGACCCGAACCGCTTCCACGACTTGCAAGCCTTCCGCGCAGAAAGCGACAACTATCGCCCGGTAGCCGAAGCCGTGCAGGAGCTGCTGGACAAGGGCCGCCTTTCCCCTGCCGCGCACAAGACCATCCAGGGTTTCCTCGGCAACGAAGGCGAAGCCCTGCTCACCGCCGTCAACGATGGCGACACCGAAGCCAGTGCGCGCCTGGTGCGTGAGCTGCTCGACCGCCACGGCACCGGCCGCGTGCTGTTTCGCAACACCCGCGCCGCCGTACAAGGCTTCCCCGAGCGCAAGTTGCACGCCTACCCGCTGCCGAACCCGGACGAGTACCTGGAGCTGCCGCTGGGCGAACACGCCGAGCTGTACCCGGAAGTCAGCTTCCAGTCGCAGCCGGATATCGAGGAAGACAATCGCTGGTGGCGCTTCGACCCACGGGTCGAGTGGCTGATCGACCAGCTGAAAATGCTCAAGCGCACCAAGGTCCTGGTGATCTGCGCCCACGCCGAAACCGCCATGGACCTGGAAGACGCCCTGCGCGTGCGTTCCGGTATCCCGGCCACGGTATTCCACGAGGGCATGAACATCCTCGAACGTGACCGCGCCGCCGCTTACTTCGCCGATGAAGAGTTCGGCGCCCAGGTGCTGATCTGCTCGGAAATCGGCAGTGAAGGCCGCAACTTCCAGTTCTCCCACCACCTGGTGCTGTTCGACCTGCCGTCCCACCCCGACCTGCTGGAACAGCGGATCGGCCGTCTGGACCGGATCGGCCAAAAACACGTGATCGAACTGCACGTGCCGTACCTGGAAACCAGCCCGCAAGAGCGCCTGTTCCAGTGGTACCACGAAGCGCTGAACGCGTTCCTCAACACCTGCCCGACCGGCAACGCCTTGCAGCATCAGTTCGGCCCGCGCCTGCTGCCGCTGCTGGAAAACGCCGATGACGGCGAGTGGCAAGCGCTGATCGACGAGGCCCGCGCCGAGCGCGAGCGCCTGGAAGAAGAGTTGCACACCGGTCGCGACCGCCTGCTGGAGCTCAACTCCGGTGGCGCGGGTGAAGGCGAGGCGCTGGTGGAAGCTATCCTTGAGCAAGACGACCAGTTCGCCCTGCCGATCTACATGGAAACGCTGTTCGACGCGTTCGGCATCGACAGCGAAGACCATTCGGAAAACGCGCTGATCCTCAAGCCGAGCGAAAAAATGCTCGACGCCAGCTTCCCCCTGGGCGACGACGAAGGCGTGACCATCACCTACGACCGTAACCAGGCGCTGTCGCGCGAAGATATGCAGTTCATCACCTGGGAGCACCCGATGGTGCAAGGCGGCATGGACCTGGTGCTGTCCGGTTCCATGGGCAACACCGCCGTGGCGCTGATCAAGAACAAGGCGCTCAAGCCCGGCACCGTATTGCTGGAACTGCTCTATGTCAGCGAAGTGGTTGCGCCACGTGCGCTGCAACTGGGCCGTTACCTGCCGCCGGCCGCCCTGCGCTGCCTGCTGGACGCCAATGGCAACGACCTGTCGAGCCGGGTGTCCTTCGTGACCCTCAACGACCAGTTGGAAAGCGTGCCGCGGGCCAGCGCCAACAAGTTCATCCAGGCCCAGCGCGACCAGTTGACGCCACGCATCAACGCAGGTGAAGAGAAGATCACCCCGCAACATGCCGAGCGCGTGGCCGAGGCCAAGCGTCGCCTGGCGGCGGATACCGAAGAAGAACTGGCACGCCTGACCGCGTTGCAAGCCGTCAACCCGACGGTGCGTGACAGCGAACTGGTTGCCCTGCGCAACCAACGCGAACAAGGCCTGGCCATGCTCGACAAGGCGGCACTGCGGTTGGAAGCGATCCGGGTGCTGGTCGCCGGTTGATCGCGGCTTGAAGGAAAAAACAAGGCCCGCGCAATGCGTAATGCCAGTCAGTTAAATGATGGGACGTAAAACACATCATCTGTAGTGAGCGGGCTTGTCCCGCGCTGGGTGGCGCAGCCGCCCCAAACCCAGGCACCTCGGTCCTCCTGAAATAC
>NZ_PYWX01000026.1 GCF_003031675.1 Pseudomonas palleroniana
AGCCAGTCGACGACCAGCTTGATTCGTTGGTTCATAGGGGACTCTTGGTTCCAGGGCATGATCAGTTACCTCCTGATCATGCGTATTAGCCTGTAAACCATGTCCCCGGTTAGAAATGTAAACGATGTCCCCGGTTTGTACCGGGGCAAGCCCGCTCACTACAAATTTGGTTGCGGCAGGTTGTTTTAACTGACGGGCATTAGAGCTTGCCCCCTTCCACATTTTTGGGCGGCATCAAGGCAGGAAAATGATCTTGTCCGCACTGCCGCTGTTCACTTGCTCATAGCACTGGACGCCCTCGGCCAACGCCACTTCACGCAACCCTGTCGGCAGCGGCAGCGAGCCTTCATCAAAGAAGCGCCCAAACTGCTCCAGCATCACCGCGCACTGCTCACAGTTGTAGAGCAGCGAATTGATACCCACCACCGACCCCCCCTTGCGGTACAACGCCAGGGCCGGCAGTTGCACGTGACCGTCGACCGGCGCGGCGATGATTGCGATGCGCCCGAATGGCGCCAACCCCGCGACCGCAGCCGGCAGCCAAAAACCGGTGGTATCGAAGATCACATCCGCCCCGCCCTCAAACACCGCATTGACCTGCTTGCCCAATGCTTCGGGTTGCGCCAGGGCAAACGCATCAACCCCTTGCGCCTGCAGTACCCCGACCTGATCGGCCTTGCGCACCGCCGCCAGCACCTGGGCACCGCGAATTTTCGCCAGGGCCAACGCCGCGCTGCCGACAGCACCGTTGGCGCCAATCACCAACACGCGCGTGCCTTTGCCGACACCACTGCGCTCCAGGGCATCCCAAGCGGTGGTGTACGGCACGCCAAGGCTGGCGGCCTGGGCAAAACTCAAGTGTGTGGGTTTGCGCGCCACGCCCTTGGCCGACACGGTGAGGTACTGCGCGTGAGAGCCGTCGGCAAAAAACCCGAGGTCACGGCCGGTGCCCCAAACCGCCTGGCCGACCAGCGCTGGTGGGCCTTCCACCACGACACCGGCAAAGTCCCGTCCGGGAATACGCGGCAAGGTGGTGTAGGGAAAACGCCCGAGCACGTTTTTCACATCACTGGGGTTCAGGCCGGCCGCTTTGACCTGGACCAACACTTCACCCGCCGCCGGCACCGGTTGGGCGACCTCAACGAAACTCAGGGCCGCCAGGTCGCCCGTGGCGGAAAATTGCAATGCGTTCATGGCCAATATCCATCGAAGGGAAAGAATAAATCAGGACAACCAGGCGCTCAGCCACTCACGCCCCATGGGCCAGAGCTTTTCACCGAGCAGCATGCCCATCAGGCCCACCAGGGCAATGGCGGGCGGTGCGGGGGAGCGAAAGTCCAAGGCACCGTAGATCAGGCCGACGAGCAGGCCGATGGCGAGGGAAGCAAAGTAGTTCATGACGTTCACGCCTGGCGAGTTGATGGGCTCAGTGTAGTGAGCCCATCCCGGAAGCATCGGCCAAGTGCTTCAGAATTTCGGCCAAGCCTCAGCCGACATAGTGCGACGGCGCCACGCCGAGTTCACGTCGGAACATGTCGCTGAAACTGCTGGGTGAATAGCCCAGGGAGCGGGCGATGCCGCTGACCGATTGGCCCTGGATCAGCTCGGCCACCGCCGTGGCCAACTGCACTTGCCGACGCCACTCGGCGAAGCCCATGCCCAGATGCTGCTGGAACAGCCGCGCCAGGGTGCGCACGCTGGCACCTGCCGCCTCGGCGTGTTGCTCGAAGGGAATCTCCAGCGACGGCGCCGCCATCACCGCCTGGCAGGCGCTGATCAGCCGCCGATCCGCTTGCGGCGGCATGGCGATGCGGATCTGCGAGCGGCGTGCCCGTTGCAGTTCCAACAGCGCCAGGCCGACCACCGCATCGTAATACGTCGAATCGCCGCTATCGCCTTGCTCGACCAGGCTGACGATCAACTCACGCAGCAGCCCACCGACTTCAATCACCTGCACCTGGCTGTCCAGTGTCGCGGCCAACGCCGGGCGCAGGTAGATATTGCGCATCTGCAGGTCCGAGACCACACGAATCCCATGCTCCACACCCGGTGGCAGCCACACTGCGCGCTGCGGCGGCACAACCAAGGCTTCACGGGGCGTCTCGACCCACATCACGCCGCTCATGGCGTAGAGCAACTGCCCCCAGTCATGGCTGTGCGGCTCCACATACAAGCCTCGCGGGTACGTGCGTGCCAGGGGTTGCACGGGGACGGCATGATCAGTCAGGTCGGGGGGAGCGGCCAGGGCCATGGGGTGCACATTCAGTCAAGGGTGAGCGGCCATGGTAATGACCGCCACCCGATAATCCGAGAGGATTTTTAACCGAGCGTATTCAAGCATGCGCCGACTTGGCGCATTCACAGCCGGTCGACGAGGCGCACGGCTCGCCATGGGCATGGTGCTCGGCACAGCCTTCGCAGCAATAGCCCTTACCGTCCTTCATCACCGCATTTTTACCCAGTACGCATTTGCAATGTGGGCAGGCACAGGTGTTATCAGCCATGGTCAGACTCCTTTTACATGGTCGTCCCGGCGCAGCGGATGCCGCACCTTAAACAGTGACTGCCGGCAAGCAAGCAGGGTTCAGCGCCGTTAGTCGACCTGGCTTCTGTTGCTGCGATACATAAACACCAGGGCCAGGGCCAGCAGCACCATCGCCAGGATCCGGCTGCCCGACAGTTCGATGGCCGGGTTGCCCAGCCAGCCGAAATTGTCGATCAGCATGCCCATGCCCAACTGGCCGACGATGACCGCCACCGTCGCCACTGCCGTGCCCACCACGGGCACCGCGCCGACCATCACGATCATGTACACCACGCCGAACAAGGCGCTGGTCAGCTGCCATTTGGGCACATCCAGCAAACTGACGGCATGGGCCGGTTCGAAGAAGAAAACCAACAATGCCGTGACCAGTGCGCCGACCGCGAAGGTCAGCAAGCTGCTGCGCAATACGCCCACCGACTGCCCCAGGCGACCGTTGATCGCCGCCTGCACACTCAGCACCGCACCGGCGGCGATCACCAGTACCAATAATAAAATCAGGTTCATCGCCTTACCCTCGTGCAATCAAGATCAATGCCGCCACAATCAACGCCAGCGCAATCCAGCGCTCGACATTGACCCGTTTGCGTGCAGTGCCGAACCAACCGAAATGATCGATCAACACGCTCTTGCCGACCTGGCCCGACAAGATCGCGATCATGGTCATCGCCACCCCGATGTGCGGCGTGGCAAGCGTCAGCACCACCACATAGATTGGCCCCAGGAACCCGCCGATCAATTGCCAGCGCGGCAGCCCGGCCAGCGCCGGGCCTTTTTGCGGGCCGCTGAACAACAGCAGCAAAAACAGGATCGCCGAGCCGACGCCAAAAATACTCAAGGTCGCCCATAAATGGCCGACTTGAGCCCCCAGCGGTCCCAACAGACCGGCCTCCACCGACAAGCCCATGCCCGCCATGATCACCAACGGCAACAACAGCAGCCGCAATAGGTTTTTTTTCGGCCGGGCCTGCGCCATGGCCGCAGTAGAACTGGCTTGCATACATCACCTGCGCTTCAGAAAAGGAAACATGGCGCGCATTATCCGGTGGCCGTCCTGTGCGATAAATGGGAGCATGCTGACAACACCTTTGCGCAATACGCACAGCCAGGGATTACCATGCAGGGTTTGAATGAACTGAGTTTCAAGGCGTTGCGCCTGTTTGTCGCGGTGCTCGACTACGGCAGTTTTTCCGCAGTGGCGCGCCGCGAAAGCCTGGCGCCCTCCTCCATTTCCCGGCAGATCCAGTTGATGGAACAGGCCCTCGGCCAACAACTGCTCTACCGCCATACCCGTGCGGTCAGCCCCACCGAGGCCGGGCGCCTGCTCGGCCAGCATGCACGCGTCATGCTGGAGCAACTGGAAGCCGCCGGCCAAGCCCTGCAGGAACATGAACGAGAGCCCAGCGGCCTGGTGCGCATCAATGCGCCGATGGTGTTCGGCCAGCGTCACCTGTCCCCATGGCTCGGCGAGCTGTGCCGGCGCTACCCGAAGTTGCAACTGGAAATCCAGCAAACCGACACCTACGTCGATCCGTTGCAAGACGGCACCGACTTGCTGTTTCGCATCGGTGTGCTCAACGACTCCAGCATGCAGGCACGCATCTTCGCGCCCCAACGCTTTCGTATCGCCGCCAGCCCCGCTTACCTGGCCCGCCATGGCACGCCGAGCCACCCTGATGAACTGGTCAAGCATCAATGCCTGGCCTACAAGGGCGTCACCGGCCAGCAACGCTGGTTCTTTCGACGCGCCCCAGGCGACTGGACGCCCTATAGCGTCAAAGGCCCCATCACCGGCAACCATGCCGACACACTCACCCACGCGGCTGAACAGGGTTTGGGGTTGGTGGTGTTTCCGTCCTGGCTGATTGGCGAGAGCTTGCGCGCCGGCACCTTGCAGGCGGTGCTCACCGACTACGAAGTGGCGACGACCCTCGAGCCGCAACAGATAGCCGCGCTATGGCCCGGCGGCCGACGGCTGTCGCTGAAGGTGCGCACGGTGATTGATTATTTTGTGGAGTGTTTTGGACGGGTGCCGTATTGGGATCGGTGATTCAGAACAACCACTGCCCGATCAACCACGCATTCGCCCCACTGATCAGCGCAAACAGGAACCACGCCAGTAACCGCGTGGGTAGCCGATTGACGAATGGCCCCATCAATTGCTTGTCATCGGTCATGCGGATCAGCGGGTAAAGCGCGAACGGCAACTGCAGGCTGAGCACCACCTGGCTAAGGATCAACAGCTTGCCGATGGCCTCGTCCCCCATCAGCCACACCCCGAGGAACGCCGGGATCAGCGCCAGCCCACGAGTGATCAACCGTCGCTGCCAGCACGGAATGCGCAGGTTGAGGTAACCCTCCATGATCACCTGCCCGGCGATGGTGCCGGTGAAGGTGGAGCTTTGCCCGGAGGCCAGCAGGGCGATACCGAACAGGATACTGGCGAAAGCACCACCCACGAGTGGGTCCAGCAGGTGGTAGGCGTCCTGGATCTCGACCACATCGGTATGGCCGGTCTTGTAGAACGCAGCCGCCGCCAGCACCAGGATCGCGGCGTTCACCAGCAATGCCAGGGCCAGGGAGCCAATGGTGTCGATACGGGCCAGCTTGACCGCATCCTGTTTGCTGGCGAGGTCCTTGCCGATCAACCGGGTTTGCACGACGGAGGTGTGCAGGTAGAGGTTATGGGGCATCACCGTAGCGCCCAGGATGCCGATGGCCAGGTACAGCGGCGCCGCGTCGCTGATAGCCGACAGCGACGGAGTGAAGCCGCTGAGCACGTCCGGCCAGTAGGGCTTGATCAGCACCAGCTCGATAAAGAAACACACGCCGATGGTCGCCACCAGCGCCAGCATGATTGCCTCCAGGCGGCGGAACCCTCGGTTTTGCAGGGCCAGGACCAATAACGTGTCGAAGGCGGTGATGACGATGCCCGTGGTCAGCGACACGCCCAGCAGCAGGTGAAACGCCAGGGCGCAGCCGAGCACTTCGGCGAGGTCGGTGGCGATGATGGAGATTTCCGCCAGCACCCACTGGGTGCGTGCAGAGCGCCGGCTGTAACGCTCGCGGCACAACTGGGCGAGGTCTTTGCCGGTGGCGATGCCCAACCGCGAGCACAGGCATTGCACCGCCATGCCGGCCAGGCTTGCCAGCAGGACCACAAACAACAGACTGTAGCCATAGCGCGAACCGGCCTCGATGGCCGTTGCCCAGTTGCCCGGGTCCATGTAGCCGATGGAGATCAACAGACCGGGGCCGGCGAACATCAACATCCGCTTGAAGAACGAAGCCTTGGGGTCGACGGCAACGGAGCCTGCCACTTCCGGTGGGCAGAACGGGGCGGTAGCGATTTTCGGCAGGCTGAATTTCACGCGGCATTCCAGACAGACAACACAAGACAGGCGTGCAGCTTAGCAGTCGGACGCAACCGTGCGCATCACCGTTTCCCGGGGCAGGTCAAACGCTTCGACCACTTGTACCGCCAGGTCCATTTCCTGGTTGAGAGCCTCACGCTCCATGCGCTGGCGAATCATGCCGACCACCAGCACCGCCAAGGTGGTGATCGAGTAAGCCGGGCCGGAAAACGCACGCACACCGCTGACCAGCAACATCGCCGCCGCCAGCACCTGGCCCACCACCGGAATCGCGGTGGCCGCGCCCCGGCGCAGGATAAACCCGGTGAGCCCCGCCAATGCGGTACCACTCAACGCGGTGGTCGCCGAACGGCCCAGGTCGAAGCGGGTGAACAACCCCTGCTCTCTTTGGGCGGCAGCCTTGAGTTCAGCGTCGAAAGCCTGCCGATCGGCGCCGCTCAGTTTGTCTTTGTACTGCTCGATCAGTGTTTGCGCGACCTGCGCCTCGATCTCCGCCAGTGCCACGGACTCAACCGGCTCATCGAACTTGATCCCCAGCCGTTGAGCCACATCCTCGGCAATCTGGCGATAACTCACGCCATGGCCGCGGGCCAGGTTCATGAAGCTGTCACCGCCCATGCGCTGCAACTCGATGGCCAGTTTCAGCGGTTCACGCACACTGGCATCGATTGAGGCGCTGCGCTTTTGCGCCATCAGCTCAGCGAGAAACTTCAGCTCTTCCGGGCGCGCCTGCACCAGTGCCGGGAACAGCGCCACGTCCTCCTCGGCGAACCGCACCTCAGCGCTACGCTGGTCGGCGCGGATCAGGCCGCGCCGCTCTTGCAACAGGTCGGTGTATTGCACCACGGTCTGCAATTGCGGCCAGTAGGCGGCATGATCGAAGGTCGGCAGATGCACATTGGTGACCTTGGCCTTCAACGCCGGTGTGACCTCAATGGCATAGCGACCAATGCAGCGCTCGGTATCCGGTTTTATCGCCAGTGCCCAGTCCTTGCTCGAGTGGCAGTTGATCACCCGCCCCTTGAATGGCACCGACACCTCTTCCCACGGGCTGGACGTACAGATCGCCCCGCCCATCAGCAGCAGATTATTCAACGGCAACTCGCGGGCGACCTGCGGGCTGGCCAACACACTCTTGACCAGGATGCGCGCGCCGAGGGAATGACCGATCAGGTTGATACGCCGCACCGGCAGCGCTTCAGCGCGCAGGTAGCCGGCCAGCTCGGGCAATAAGGTCTTGGCCACTTCATCGACACGCGCCTCGACACTTTTGTAATGGTCGAGGAAATAGGCAATCGCCTTGCCCACCCCCACCGTCGCAGCGCCCACGCCGCCACCGCCGAGCATCGAGGCGAGCACGTCCTTGAACGGTGCGAACAGGTTTTCCAGGAAATGCCCCGCCGGCCAGAACAGCATCAGGTTGGTCGAGCCTTCGATACTCGCCAGTTGTTGCTTGAAACTGCCCAGTTGCTGGCGGTTGAAGAACGCCGAATAACCGTGAACGTAGAGATTGAGCACCTCCCCCTGGGGCTCGCCGCACAGCAAAAACGTGGGCTTGCGGGTACGGTGCATTTCATCCCACTGGTGTTGCATGGGCCGGTGACTCCTGGTGACGATGGGCGGCGATAGTAACAAAGCATGGCGCTGACAAAGGTGAATCCTGACCGGCGTGAGCGCTCGCCGCCTTGCTGCAGGAGTTTTTTCACAGTGGCTGATTATAATCTCGCCGCACAAGTACAAGTTTCCAACGGTAAAAGGCGTTCTAATGGCGCCTGTAGATGCGTGTTTATTGATCCTGGAGTTCTCCATGCCCCATGAAGGCAACCTGTTACAAGCAGCCGTGGTGTTCCTTCTCGCCGCCGTGCTGACCGTGCCTTTGGCCAAGCGTCTGCAACTGGGCGCGGTGCTGGGCTATCTGTTCGCTGGCGTGGTCATCGGCCCCTCGGTGCTGGGCCTGGTGGGTAACCCGCAAAGCGTGGCGCAGTTTTCGGAACTGGGCGTGGTGTTGCTGTTGTTCATCATCGGCCTGGAACTGTCGCCCAAGCGGTTATGGGTGATGCGCAAGGCGGTGTTCGGCGTCGGCCTGGCCCAAGTGTTGCTCACCGGCCTGGTCATGGGCGTGGTGGCCCTGTGGCTATTTGGCCAGGCGTGGAACAGCGCGATCGTACTCGGCCTGGGCCTGGCGCTGTCCTCCACCGCCTTTGGCCTGCAGAGCCTGGCCGAGCGCAAGGAACTCAACCAGCCCCACGGGCGCCTGGCCTTTGCGATTCTGCTGTTCCAGGATATTGCCGCGATCCCGCTGATCGCCCTGGTGCCGCTGCTGGCCGGTAGCGACCACCCCACCACCGAAGCCCAAGGCTGGCAACACGTGCTGCAAATACTAGGCAGCATCGCCGTGGTGATCATCGGCGGGCGTTACCTGCTGCGTCCGGTGTTTCGCATCGTGGCCAAGACCGGCCTGCGTGAAGTGTCCACTGCCACCGCGTTACTGGTGGTCATCGGCACCGCCTGGCTGATGGAGCTGGTCGGGGTGTCCATGGCCCTCGGCGCCTTCCTCGCCGGCCTGCTGCTGGCGGATTCGGAATACCGCCACGAACTGGAGTCCCAGATCGAGCCGTTCAAGGGCCTGCTGCTGGGCCTGTTTTTCATCAGCGTGGGCATGGGCGCCAACCTCAGCCTGTTGCTCAGTTCGCCGCTGGTGGTCATCGGCCTGACCCTGCTGTTGATCGGCCTCAAACTGCCGCTGCTATACGCAGTCGGGCGCCTGGTGGGCGATCTCAACCGCGAAAGCGCGCTGCGCCTGGGCGTGGTGCTGGCGGCGGGTGGTGAGTTTGCCTTCGTGGTGTTCAAGATCGGCCGTGACCAGGGCCTGTTCGAACCGCACCTCTACGATGTGCTGGTGCTGACCATCACCCTGTCCATGGCCGTGACGCCGCTGTTGCTGCTGGTCTGCCCCAAGCTGTTCAAGCCCAAGGTCAAACCGGTGGAAGTGCCGGAGGAATACCGCACCATCGAGAGTGATGCGCCACGGGTGGTGATTGCCGGCATGGGCCGCATGGGCCAGATCGTCGCGCGTATCCTGCGGGCGCAGAATATTTCGTTCATTGCACTGGACACGTCGGTGGAAACCATCGAACTGACCCGCAGTTTCGGCGGCATGCCGGTGTTCTATGGCGACCCGCAGCGCCCGGAAATCCTGCACGCGGCCAAGGTCGACCAGGCCGAGTTCTTCGTGATCGCCATGGACGACCCCGAGATCAACATCAAGACCGCCGAACTGGTGCGCAACCTCTACCCGCACATGAAGATCATCGCCCGTGCGCGTAACCGCCAGCACGTGCACCGTCTGGTAGACCTGGACGCCTCGCCCGTGCGCGAAACCTTCTATTCCAGCCTGGAGATGAGCCGCCGCACCCTGGTTGGCCTCGGTTTGAGCCAGGCCCAGGCCGACGCCCGCATCACGCGCTTCAAAAACCACGACCTGCAAGTCCTCGCCGCCCAACATGCGGTATACGACGACGCGGCCAAGGTGATGCAGACCGCCCAGGAAGCCCGCGCAGAACTGGCGCGGCTGTTTGAGATGGACCGGCTTCAGGAAGAGTCCGATAAGGTGTAGGGCTGCCGATGAACGATCTTGCGAATTTTCTGACAGAATACGCCGCAATTTCGTTCATCACTGGAGCGCTTCATGGCCACTTTCATCAAGACCGCCGCCCTGCTGGCCCTCGCGCTTACCGCCGGCAGCGTATTCGCTGCCGGCAAACCGACCACGCAAACCATCTCGACCCTGGGCGGCAAATTCACCTTCAGCCTGCCCAAGGCCTACATCGCCGATACGCTGCCTTCCGGCAAGGCAGAGGATGGCACCGCCGACACCCAGGGCACGCTGTACGCCAACGCGACCACAAAAAGTGTGGTGATCGTCGCCGAAACAGTGCGCAACGATGGAGCTACGATCAAGGATAACGACGCGCAATTCCTCGACGGCGCGGTGGCCGACTTCGTCAAGGACCAGAGCGCCGCCCTGCCCGACTTCAAGAAGCAAAACGAGAAAAAACTGACCTTCAAAGGCCTGGGCCTGCGCCAAGTGGACAGCACTGCGACCCAAGGCGGCGGCAAGACCTTGAACTCGACCTTTTTGGGCGGTTCAGGCAACCATCTGCTGGTGATCCAGGCGATCTCCCGGGCCGATGATGTGAAGGGGCATGAGCAGTTGGTGAAGCAAATCACCGGCGGCAAATAACCCGATCGGCCAAACACTACAAAACCCATGTGGGAGCGGGCTTGCTCGCGAATGCGGGGTGTCAGGCACTTCATCTGCCCCTGATACACCGCAATCGCGAGCAAGCCCGCTCCCACATTTTTGACCGCATTTCTATCGCAGGTTTTTTTCCAGCCAGGCTTTGAGGTCCTGTATCTCGGCCTCACTCACGGTATGCGGCATGCCCATATACCCGTGGAACTCGGGCTTCAAGCCCAACCCCAGCAATACATCATTGGCCCGCGTGGCCGCGGTGTATGGCAGCGCCTGATCCAACGTGCCATGGCCGATGAAAATGGCCAGCTTGTCCAATGCCGCATCGGGTTTCAGTTCAGCCTTGAGCACCGGTAATACGCTGCCACTCAAGGCCGCGATCCCACGCACCAACCCTGGCTTTCGCAAGCCCACTTCGTAGGACATGATCGCGCCCTGACTGAACCCCACCAGGAACACCCGATCGCTTTGCGTGTGATATTTGGCAGTGGCCTGGGTCACGAACTCTTCGATCAGCCTGGCGCTGCGTTGCAGGTCAGCCGTCTCGCCATCGTAATCCCCGTCGCCGGGTTTCCTGGCAAACCAGCGATAGCCACTGGGGTCGACCGGCATTGGCGCGCGCACCGACAAGTAGGTCCAGGTCGATGGCAGCGCGTCCTTGATGCCGAACAGATCTTCCTCGTTACTGCCGAACCCATGCAGGAAAATCACCAACGGCTGGTTGCGCGCTTCACCCTGGGTCTGCTCCAGGTACGACAGCGGCAAATCGGTGTGCAAGGTGGCGTCGGCCTGGGCAGTGCCGGCCAGCAAAGCCAATGTCAGCGCGAAGAGTTTGAACATGGGTAACCTCAAGGTTTGCGCAGCAAATAGGTATCCATGATCCAGCCGTTGGCCAGGCGCGCGGCCTTGCGCACCCGTTCGATCTCCGGCGCCACCTCGGCGACTTTACCGCTGATCAGGATCTCGTCCGGCGTGCCCAGGTAAGCGCCCCAGTAAATATCCAGGTCCTGATCGGCCACGGTGCGGTAGGAGTCCTCGGCATCAAGCATGACCACCAGGGTATCGGCATCACTGGCCTGCCCCGCCGCCAAACGCCGGCCGGTGGTGATCTCGATGGAGCGGCCGATACGGTTCAGTGGCACTTTGTGCTGGGCCGCCAGGGCCTGCACGCTGGTAATGCCGGGGATCACTTCGAATTCAAACGCACAGCGGCCACTGGCAAGGATCGCCTGCAGGATACGAATGGTGCTGTCGTACAAAGCCGGGTCGCCCCACGCCAGGAACGCACCCACTTCGCCGTCAGCCATTTGCTCAGTGATCATCCGCTCGAAGGTCGCTTGCTTATCGCGGTTAAGGTCCTGCACGGCGGTGGTGTAATCGATATCGCCACGCACACGCTCGGGGCAGTCGGCCTCGACAAAACGGTAGCCCGGGTCGGTGATGTAGGTTTCGCAGATTTCACGCCGCAGGTCGATCAGCTTGTCTTTGCTTTGGCCCTTGTCCATCAGGAAAAACACATCGGTACGGTTGAGCGCCTTCACGGCCTGCATCGTGATGTAGTCGGGGTTGCCGGCGCCAATGCCGATGATCAGGATGGTTTTCATGGGGTGCTCTCAGTGCGGGATGTGGATTTTGCCATGTTGTCGGCCTGCTGGGTCAAATCACCCCGTATTGCCGAGCGATGTCGAGCTTGAGCTTACCCATCAGCACGTTTTTATAACTGTCATCCGAGTCATCGAAGCCCAAGGGATGATCGTCATCGAAATCCAGCTCGGGTAATAACTCGGGCAAAATTTTCTTTCTACTGCCTTGTCGAGACAGTTTTGCTACCGCCAACGCATCAGGCACGCAAACCTGATAACGAGCAAGCAGTTGAAAGGTTGCCACGGAGTTATCTACCTTTTGACACGTGCCGTTGGACGCCACCAACTCAATTTCATAGGCCGTTTTCTTCGCCTGCAATGCCAGGGCTGTAGGGTCGATAGCCTGCCCTTTGGGTATGAGCCTGAACGTAATATTTTCCGCATCCACCAACGGATGCAAATGGGGGGTGAGGTCGAACCGCGTCGCCCCTTTCATTTGCGGCCCATTACACTTCTCACAGCAGGGAATGAAATTGCCAATACTCAAAGCCAGAAAGGGAAACTCGGCTTTTGGATAATAATGATCAATATTGGGTCTGTAGCTTTTTAAACCATCCGGGCTGACATAAGTGTCGATCGGTTGAATATGGCAGTAAGGGCAAACCTTCAATTGCGTAGAGGCGCACAACGCATAAGCGTCCCACTTTTTCAGCAACACGACTTTCTCTTTGGCAATGAAATTTTCATAACACAGGTATTTTCCAAACAACCCCTTAACGTAGTCGACATCCACTGCACACGTGAACGTTTGAGAAAAAGCTGCGATCACCCCGGGAAGTGCAAGTGGATCGCTCTGGCAAATAGCTTTTTTATGAATATCTAAAAACACCATCAACTTATGGTGCGTCGTACTCGGGCCATTGAAGCCGCTTAGAAACTTACTCAGCTTCTGTAGCTTCACCAACAAAAACCCTTCATGTCTTGCGGACACACCTTGCCATACGTGCGCGATATTGATGATCATGATTACTTCCCCTCCAGCGCACGATACAGCGCCTTCTGGATACCAATGTCACCGATACTTTCCAGCAAAAGCTGATCCAGTGCTGATGCTTCACCTTGTTTGAGCCGAGCATTCAGCTCATTTATCTTGGTCGCTGCAAACTCACCAATGGCGGCGGCACCAAAAGAATTCAGAACAATATCTTCAAGCGGTGCAGCAAACGTATTTTGAGGAACGACTTCCTGATCCAGGTTGGTGATCATGCAGGCAGGAAAATCACCCGTAATGACTGGAGAGTGTGTGGCGATGACCACTTGGATAATCTCCATGCCGAATTCTGACTTCACATTCAACAAAAACTTATTCAGAAGGGAGATATAGCGGCGCTGCCACTCTAGGTGAAGATAGGCATCGCCCTCATCAATGAAAACCAAAATATGTTTAAGCGCTTTACGTTTCATGTTTGCAAACGCATTTCTCAGCAGCGAAAACTGATCAACCAGCGCCCTCAACCCTGAACTTTGGTCGGTCCAGCGCACCTCGACCGCAGCTTCGGACATTTTTATACTGGCGGCGTCTTTGGCTGAGTGTATCAAAAAAGAATAGGAGCGATTGTGCCTTCTAACGTCGTCCTTCTCTCCTGCTTTCATAAAACCAAGCGTTGCCTTCAAAGTCGTTCTCAGAGAACTGAACAGCTGCTCATCCATCTGATAAAAGGGATCATTAACAAAACCATGCAGATTAAAAAATAGCCGACCAACACGCTTTACATTAGACTCTTTTTTTGCCAGTGACGACAGAGTTGCAAGCAGAGCCAGCCGGCCCTTGCCTCTTGGAAGTTTCGAAAGTACAAAACGCTCAAATCTGAGCACGCACGTGTCGATCGCCCCTTCAAGCTGACTACTTAAACGCTCACTTTCATAATAATCCAAGCTGATCGACTCGCGCTTTCGCGCAAGTTTTTTATATTCAGCCAAAAACAAATTTACGGGCTCGTCCGCCTGAAACCCCTTATTGTTGCTCATTGAAACAAGCGCTGGCACCAGCACCAGCTTAAACAACTCAAACTCATAGCAAACCTCCGCCCTCAAGTTTGAGTTAAGAGCCAAGTCGCTGGCGACTTTATAAAACTGCTCCACACGATCAAAACTTTCTTTCTTTTCAAAACGCGGAGAAGCATCAACTAATCTTTTACGTAAAGGTAGCCTGCGACGATACGGAAGCGGAGAAAAATAAATCACTCCAATATTTTCAAGTTCTGCATCCGACAGCTTTTCCGACGATGTCTCTCGAACATCATAAGCCGCCCTACGAGGAGAGGGAGTAGCAGATGAAATGGACGCTGCCATATTGCTTAATAACGTTGTCTTACCAGAACCATTATTACCGAGAACCAATCGAACCGTATCCACCTCAAAAAAGCCATCCCACTTCAAGCTTTCTTGATTTTCAAATTCGAACGTATGAGTGCTGGTTTTTGCCGCAATTAACTTTTTCACTTGCATAGAATCCCTTACGCAACGTAGAAATTATTTAGGCTTTTAAAAACGTCATGAAAAAATCATTCGCAGCCGTAGTGATGGTATTTTGCCACACCCTACCCTTTTGCGTTACACCGCTTTCAATTCACGCATCCAACCGCAAGCGCCATCGCCCATTGAACCTGAGCTCAGTCGACGACAACGGCTCGACATCAATCGCCCCGAACGCAGCCGGCGCGCACTGCATCACCTGCAGCAACGCGGCGCGAATCACGAACGGATGGGTTACCGCCAGTACATGGCCGGGGGTGTGTTCGAGGTCATGCAGCCATTGGCCGACGCGTTCGCAGAGTTGCGTCACGGATTCGCCACCGTGTGGCGCGGCAGTGCTGTCACCCAGCCAATCCTGCAAGGCTTGGGGCTCGGACTGCTGGATGGCCTCCAGGGGCTGGCCTTGCCATCGACCAAAATCATACTCACGCAGGCACGGGTCGACTTGCGGCTGCTCGGCAAACATCCGCGCCGTCTGCCATGTACGCAACTCAGGGCCACAGACCACGCGGGGTGCCCGCTTGAATCGACCCGCCAGGGAGAGTGCCGCCTGTTGCCAATCCATATCCACGGGCTCATCCCGTGCAAAACGCCCGCGTTTCAGGGCCTGGGTGCTGGCATGGCAGATAAGTGTCAAGCGGGTGGTTCGCATCACAGCTCACTTCGGTTCGGTGCGCGGTCATCGTCGACCGGCGAGGTCCTCCCGATGTTACAACGAACAACGATCAGAAGCCCCGCCTGTGGGCCTAGGCACCAGGATGGGCCAGGTACAAGACCTGATAGCCGCTGCCAGGATGCTCCGCCTCCAGCGCGCCGGCTGACAGCGTAAACCGCACCAGCCGCCATGCCTGGACATCCAGGGCCAGGAACACGGCAAACGTATCGGTGCGCTCAGCCAGTTGCTGATTGTGGCGTTTCTGCTCGGCCAATACCTGCGCTCGGTCCGCATCGGGGGCCAGCGGCCACTCTTCCCGGTACAGACTCAGCGCGCCCGACGCGGGGCCGCGCACCACATCCACCGGCAACCAACTTTCGATATGCGGTCGACCAAAGCTGTCGAGTACTTTCTGGAAGCGCTCGCCCAGCAAAAAGTCGACCGCCTGCAACGGGTCGGCCCACAAGTACACCGACGCATAGACATTGCCTGCCGCCTGCCCACGCTCCTGGGCAATAAACGCCTTGAACAGCAACCCCTCGGTGTGATCCCACAAAGGCCCCAATTGTGCGGCGCGCTGGTGGATCACGTGCATGTCGTAGTCGGCGGGCAAGCGGTGTGAATACTGTTTGGCAAACATGGAGAGACTCCTGAGCAAGATGAGATGCCAGCTTGCGCAGCGCCGATAATTTCAACAAGATATCAATGGATATATGTGAAATAAGTATACGATATGACTGATACGAACAAACCGCTGGATATCGACACCGTGCAAGCCTTCGTCCTGGTGGCGGATTTCTCCAGCTTCACGCGTGCCGCCGAGGCCCTGGACACTTCCCAGGCCGCTATCAGCCTCAAGCTCAAGCGCCTGGAAGAGCGCCTGGGTTATCGGCTGCTGGAGCGCACGCCCCGGCATGTGCGGCTGTCGCCACAGGGTGAGCGATTCATCGGCGCCGCCCGCACCCTGCTCAACGCCCATGAACGCGCCCTCGGTGACCTGGGCGGCCACGCAGCGCGGCGGTTGGTGATCGGCATCAGCGACCATGTGGCCGGGCCGGATTTGCCCACTTGGCTCAGCCGCCTTGCGGCCTACGATCCCCTGGTGATTCTTGAAGTGCGCATCGCCTCATCTCGCGACCTGGTCGCCGCGTTCGAGCGCAACGAGCTGGACGCGGTCATCGTGCGTAACGAAGACGATCGCCAAGATGGCGAAGTATTGGCGGTGGAGCGCTTTGGCTGGTTTGCCGCGCCGACGTGGCAACACAGTCCGGATGCCCCACTACGCATCGCAACCCTGGCTGCGCCCTGCGGTGTTCGCCAGCTGGCAACCCGAGCCCTGGATGACGCACGCATCGACTGGACCGAGGTGTTTGTCGGCGGCGGTGTGCTGGCCGTGGGAGCGGCGGTCAGCGCCGGCCTGGGGGTGGCCGCACTGGCACACCGCGTGGCACCGGCCGGCGCGGTGGAGGTCGGCGAGCAATACGGGTTGCCCGCCTTGCCCGTCAGTGAGGTCAAGCTGCACAGCCGCATCAACGACGAGCGATCCCGCGACACGCTGCGGGCCTTGAGCGCGACTTTTCGTGGGGTGCTGCAGCGCTAGAGTGGACAACGGGTAACCTGTGGCGAGGGAGCTTGCTCCCGCTGGACTGCGTAGCAGGCCCTGTCTTTTCAAAGCAAAAGCTGGGGCCGCTTCGCGGCCCAGCGGGAGCAAGCTCCCTCGCCACAGTGACAGAGTTGTGCCTTTAGGGACCACCCCCCTCCCGTCAGGCAAGCGCCGCATTGGCCGGCACCTGCGCAGGACTACCGTTGGCCACAAAGTCCTCCCGGCGCAACACCACCAGCGCAATCAACGACACCACGCCGGTGGCCACATAGAAATACCAGGGCGAGGTGATGTCGCCAGTCACCTTGATCAACCAGGTCGAGATCAACGGCGCACTGCCACCAAACACCGCCACCGGCACGTTGTACGCCACCGCAATCCCGGTGGAGCGGATACGCGTCGGCAGCAGTTCGCTCATCAGCGCATAGGTAGACGAGGCATACAGCCCAAACAGAATCGCCACCGCCATCAGCGGCGCAAAGAACGTTGCCGGCGTGGCGGTCGGGGCCGACTTGAACAGCCAGAACATCGCCAGCGTCGCCAGTGTGCCGATCACCATCAGGAATGGCTTGCGCCCATACTTATCGGTGAACGCACCGCCGAACGGCATCACGAAGGCCGCCGAAAAACTCGCGACAAACACATAGAGCAAGGTGGTGCCACTGTCGAACTTGAGGATCTTGGCCATGTAGGTCGAGGCGAAGGTCAGCACCAGGTAAAAAATCGAGCTGTGCAAGGTGATGATAAAGAACACCAGGGCAATCGCCCGCTTCCACTGCCAGACTTCACGCAGCGGTGCACGCGAGGTTTGCCCGGCGCGTTGCAGGGCCAGGAACTCAGGGCTGTCTTCAAGCTTCAAGCGGATGTACATCGAGATAAAGCCCAGCGGTGCGGCGATCAGGAATGGCACGCGCCAGGCCCATTCCTGCATCACATCGGCGCCCAGCACCCAGGTCATGCCATTGGCGACCGCACCGCCCAGCAACAGGCCGAGTACCGCAGTCACCATCAGCCAGCACGTGGCGAAGCCACGACGGCCGGGGCCGGCGTATTCGGAGATAAAACTGGTGACGGTGCCGATCTCGCCGCCTGCCGAGAAGCCCTGGACGCAACGCACCAGGATCAGCAGGATCGGCGCGGCGATGCCCAGGGTCGCGTAGCTGGGCAGCAAGCCCAGCAACACGGTGGAGCCTGTCATCATCACCAGTGCCATGATCAGGGTTTTGCGGCGGCCGATCTTGTCCGCCAAGGGGCCGAAGAACAGCCCGCCCAAGGGCCGGATGAAGAAGCTCAGGGCGAACGCGGCAAAGCTGGCCAGCAGGCTGGTGGTGGGGTCATCGGAGACGAAAAACGCCTGGCCGATGTACACGGCAAGAAAGCCGTAGACGCCGTAGTCGTACCACTCGATCAAGTGGCCGGAGGTGGCGCCGAGAAACGCGCGGCGCCGCTTGCGCAGCGTGTCTTGCGGGTGAATGCCCATCGAAGGGACTCCTTGTCGGTTGTTCTATCCATGAAAAAATGCGGGCTAGCGAGTGGCGGCGATACTCGCGTCTTTCAACCACTGCCGCAAGTCGGTCTTGAGGATTTTGCCGTAACTGTTCTTGGGCAACTCATCGCGGAACAGGTATTTCCTGGGTTTCTTGAAAGACGCCATGCGTGCCAAAAACCAGGCGGTCAGCTCAGCCTCGTCGAGCGGCTGGCCGCTGCGGGTCACCACAAACGCGACCACCGACTCGCCCCATTGCGCATCCGCCTCGCCCACCACGCACACTTCAAACACCTCGGGGTGCTGGGCCAGCACTTCCTCGACCTCACGCGGGTACACGTTGCTGCCGCCACTGATGATCACGTCCTTGGAACGGTCCGTGAGCGTGAGGTAACCGGCCGCATCGACAAAGCCGATATCGCCGGTCAGCAGCCAACCGTCGACCAGGGTTTGGCGGGTGGCCTCAGGGTTGCGCCAATAACCTTGCATGACCGTGGCACCCCGCACGGCAATTTCGCCGCGCTCGCCGGTCGGCACCGGCTGGTGTTGCGCGTTGAGAATCTGGATCTCGACACAGGCTTGCGCGTGCCCGACCGACGCCGCCAGGCTGTCCCAATCAGGGCGTTGGCGGTCGGCAATCACCGCGCGGGGCAGCACGCTGATGGTCATCGGGCTCTCGCCCTGGCCGTAGATCTGCACCAGCCGCGGGCCAAAGCTGTCGACGGCTTCACGCAGGTCGGCCAGGTACATCGGCCCGCCGCCGTAGACGATCGTCTTGATGCCTTCGCCGTGGTACCCCTGACGCCGCGCCTGCTCGACCATGCGCTTGACCATGGTCGGCGCGGCGAACAGCGACACCTTGCCCAACTGCGCCGCCAGGCCGAACAGCTCGGCCGCCTCGAAGCCGTGGGACGCCGGCACCACATGCCGTGCGCCGCAGCGCACATGAATGAAATTGTAGAGCCCGGCGCCATGGGACATCGGCGCCGCATACAGTGCCGCGTCATCGGCACTGACCGGGTCGACATCCGTGGCGTAGCACAGCGACATGGCGATCAGGTTGCCATGGGACAACATCACGCCCTTGGAACGCCCGGTGGTACCGGAGGTGTAGAACAGCCAGGCGAGGTCCTGGTCCTGGCGCGATACCGGCTGCGCCAGGGTCGGCCAGCCACGGGTCGGTGGCAGTACGTGACCGTCGAGTTCCTTGCAGCGCGCGGGCAAATCCCGCGAAGAGAATACCCGGCCGCCGTCGGTAAAGATCAGGCGCGCCTCGGCATCAGCGGCGATCCACGCCGCCTCCGCCGGATGCAACTTGGCATTGATCGGCACGGCTACCGCGCCCATCCACCAGATCGCGTAGAGCAGTTCCAGGTAGTCGCAGCTGTTCTTCATCAGCACCGCGACGGTATCGCCCGGCACCAGGCCGTGCTGGTCCACCAGGCAGGCGGCACGCTGGCGCACATGGGCGGCGAAGGTGGCGTAGTCGGCCACTTGCCGGGCGCCCTCGAACAGCGCCGGGCGCTGCGGATGGCGACGTTGGGTGTCGTGTAGCCAATGGGCGATGTTCATGGTTCAGCTGCGCCGCGCGTGCAGGACCGAGGCGTAGTTGGCCACCGCCATGCCGCCCATGTTGAACACCAGGCCGAACTCGGGGTTGGGCACCGCCAGGCCAATCGGCTCACCGGTCAGTTGTCGAAACGCCAAGGCATGCATGGATACGCCGGTCGCCCCCACCGGATGGCCCTTGGCCTTGAGCCCGCCGGAAAGGTTCACCGGCAGCCGCCCGCCCGCACGCACTACGCCGCTGTCGAGCACACGGTGGCCCTCGCCTTTGGGCGCCAGGCCCATGGCCTCGTAGATCAGCAGTTCGGCGATGGTGAAGCAGTCGTGCACCTCGGCAAAGCTCAGGTCGGCCAGGGTGATGTTGGCCCCGCGCAACGCCGAGTGGATCGCCCGTTGCGGGCCTTCGAAGGCGAGGATGTCGCGCCGGGCTATGGGCAGCGTGTCGTTGACCTGGGTCAGCGCACGAATCTGTACATCGCGGCGAAACGCCCGCGCACGCTTGGGCGACGCCAGGATAATCGCGGCGGCGCCGTCGCTGATCAGCGAGCAATCGGTCAGGCGCAGGGACTCGGCCACGAACGGGTTGCTTTGGGACACATTGTTGCAGTGCTCGAAATCCATCACCCGATGCATCTGCGCCAACGGGTTGGCCATGGCATTGGTGTGGTTCTTGGTGGCGATGGCGGCCATCGAGCCCAGCGGGCAATGGTAGCGCTCGGCGTATTGCCGGGCGGCGCGGCCGAACAATTGCGGGAAACTCAGGCCGGCTTCGGCCGGGTCGTTCTGATAACCGGCACCGGCCAGGGCCTGGGTGACGGCCGCCGTCGAGGTGTGGGTCATTTTCTCGGCGCCCACCACCAGTACCAGCTCGGCGCTGCCGGAGAGGATCGCATTGACCCCGGCCTGGATCGCCGCCGAACCGGATGCACAGGCGTTTTCGCAACGGGTCGCCGGTTTGAAGCGCAGCCCCGGGTCGGCCTGCAACAGCAACGAGGCGGCAAAGCCGTCGGGCACCAGCCCTGAATTGAAGTGGCCGAGAAACAGCGCGTCAATCTCTGCCGCATCAATGGCCGCGTCCATCAGGGCTTCGCGGGTGACCTCTACGATCAGGTCCTCAAGGGTGGTGCCATCCAGGCGACCAAAACGCGAATGACCAGCGGCAACTATGGAGACGCAATCAGCAGGCATATTCAATTTCTTCTGGTGTGGGTGTAAACATTCCCTACAATGAACCACCCTGGATCGCTCGCCAATTCGTGTAACTACTTACATGGATAAGTAGTAACCGCAGCGATATACAACGAGGCAGGACGCCCAATGACTGTGTTTGAACCGCTCTTCGAAGATATCGAGCGCCTGGCGTTCCAGCTGTCGCCTGCGCCACAGATCGTTACCCGCCATCGCGTGATGGTCGACTGCAACGAAGCATTCCTGAAGCTGTTCGGCTACACCCGCGACGCCTTGGTCAACCAGTTGACCCTGCTGATTTACCCGTCCCAGGCCGATTACCACGCCATCGGCAAGCGCAGCCATGACTGGTTGCTCGACAGTGAAAACGGCTTCTACTCCGATGAACGCTTCATGCAGCACAAAAGCGGCGAAGTGTTCTGGGCCCGGTCCCATGGCTACACCCTCACCCCCAAAGACCCGTTCAAGCTGATGATCTGGCACTTCGAACGCCTGGACCGCCCCCACACCGGCACCGGCGATCTCACGCCACGGGAGCGGGAAATCGCCATGCTGATCGTCAACGGCCTCAAGTCCAAGGAAATCGCCCTGCGCCTGGGGATTTCCCACCGCACGGTGGAGGTGCACCGGGCACGGCTGATGAAAAAACTGGAGGTGAAGAACATCGTGGAGCTGGTGTCGAAGATGATTTTCGTCGGTGGCCGCAGCTGGTTATAGCCAACCATTACAAACCCCGGTCCCGCGCTGGCTACGCTGAACACTGCTCAAGAGGAGCTTCCCCACGCAGCGATGTTTAAAGGACTAATACCATGGCGCACTCTGATCGTTCTTCACCTGCCACTCTCCCGCGTAAAACCCCACCGCCCGTCGAGGGCAGCGGCTCCAACCTGCTCACCCTGGACAAGGCCGGCCCCGTGCAAATGGGCTTCTGGGTGCCCAACCGCGTATGGGCAACCGCCAATTACCTGGTGCCTCTGCGCAACTATATCGCCGCGATGAAAAAAGCCGGCACCCTGGCGCCCATGCAGCCGCAACTGGTGGCTTTCAAGCAATGGGTGACCAGCCACAGCGTGTACCGCATGTGGGTGATGTCGATGATCGAGCAGGCCAACGCCTTCGTGATGACCCTGCCCCCCCATACCCGCGACCAGATCAAGACCGAGGATGGTGACGCGGTGTGGATCGAGGGCTACGACAGTTTCTTCGAGATCCTCAACGAGATCGTCAGCACCTCGTCGTCCTTCAACGACACCGCTCAGGTGGGCACGCCCATGAATGGCTTCCTGGCGATCTCCATGGCCACCGAAGCCGGCGTTGCGCTGTTTCATGACGCCACCTTCAACCAGCAGTTCAAGCAAGTGCTCGACACCTGGAACGCCTTCCTCAAGAGCCCGCAGTCGCTGGACAAACTCGACATCAACAACCCCGAGAAACCGGGTTCCTGGATCTCCAAGGCCGCCTGGAAAGCCGGGGTATGGGACCAGATGGAGTGCGACCCGAAAAAACCCGGCTACGGCTTCGATTCGTGGAACGCGTTTTTCATCCGTAAATTCGTGCCCGGCGCACGGCCTTTCCAGGGCGACGCCAAGACCCAAGTCAATATCGGTTGCGAGACCACGCCGTGGGAGTATGAGAACGATATCGCCCTTGAAAGCGACTTCTGGATCAAGGACGTCAACTACTCGCTGCTGGACCTGTTCGCCGGCCAATCCACGTTGGCGAAGCTGTTTGAAGGCGGCCAGCTTTACCAGGGCTTCCTGTCGGCCACCCACTACCATCGCTGGAACGCACCACTGGACGGCACCCTCGTGCGTTCATGGGTACAGCCCGGGACTTACTTCGCCCAACGCCCGGCCCAGAAGGAAGGCCCGGGCACCTGGGAAGGCACCGAGTCACAACCCTACCTGGGCCACGTGGCGGCACGCGCGATCTTTATTTTCGAGCACCCTGCCTGCGGGTACGTGGCGTTGATCTGCATCGGCATGGTGGAGGTGTCGACCTGCATCATTGAACCGGCGTTTATCGTCGACGAAGGTGCCAGGCCGGTCACGATCAAGCGCGGTACGGAAATCGGTCACTTCGAGTTCGGCGGCTCGACCCACGTGATGGTGTTCCAACGCGACCGCGTGTGCCTGGAAGAATGGGCGGTCAAGGCCGTGGAGCACCGCCAGGCGCCCAAACCAACGCCTATGGGCAGTGTGATTGCGACGGCGCTGGTCCCGCGCAAACCCAAGGGGTCGACGCCTAGCCACTAGGGGCGAGAAACAAGGGGCAGACCACTATTACCTTGCATGGGGTCTGCCCCCGCGTGATGCCGCGTGATGTTTGTACCGCGGCTCACGCCGCCCTGCTCAACCGGTTTTACACGTCAACCAAGCGCTCCAGAACAGGCTGCTGAAAAAACGCGTCGCCTCCCCGAACCCCGCCTCATGCAACAACTGTTGAACCGCCGCTTCAGAATGCGGAGGGTCAGCGCCTTGAAGAATTTTCCCAAGCTTGGCTTTCACTTCATCCGGGCCGGCGCCGTGCTGCCGCCAGCGTTGCCCCCAGGCAGCCAGGAGTAACGGCTGGCTGGCATAGGCATATTGATTGCCCGCCACAATCAACGGAGCCCCCGGTTTCAGACGCGCCCGAATGGCTCGCAGGATGTGTCCCTTGGCCTCGTCCCCATCGAGATGATGCAGTACACCGATCAAGGTGGCGGCGTCGTAAGACTCATCCGGCGCCAGTGCTTCAACATGCCCAAGCACCAGCTCGGTTCTTTCGAGCAGGTCATTGGCGGCCAGCTGCTGCTTCGCGGTTTCAAGCATCGATTCGGAGGGGTCGACGGCGGTGAAGCGCCAACCCGGCTCAAGCCTGGCCATCGCGATAATCTCCTGCGCCGTACCGCCTGCACCGACTGCCAGGACTTTTGCCGAGTCCCGGCTGCCGAGGCTTGCCGCGAGCATGCACGCCGCCAGATCCTGACAGGCGTCATAACCGGCCAGCGCGATGCGGCTTTGACGTCCGTACTCGTTGGCACGGGTGTTATCGAACTTTTCAACTGAGTTGGGCGATGATGAGTTCAAGGTGATTCTCCATATCCTTGAATCAACATAGGTCATGTGTTGCGATAATAAAAATTCATTAATTTCATGGATTGCATTCCTGCAAAGAATAAAGGCCGCTCCATCAGTGTCAGAGCTTGGGCCTGCGCTTACATCCGGTGATGTTCCAGCAAGAAGTCCACGAACAATCGCACCCGCGCCGGCATAGCCGTCCCGCCGATGAACACCGCATGAATCGGTTCCTGGTCCCCCGGGTTGCAGGCTTCCAACAGCGGAACCAGTTCGCCGCGCTGCAGATCCCCTCTCACGGTGAACTCACCGATACGTGCAATACCGGCACCTACTCGCGCGAGTTGTGCCAGCGCTTCACCACTGCTGCATTCGATGTTGCCGCTGACCTTCAGGGAAAACTCTTTTCCATCGCGGATAAACGGCCAGTTAGGTTCAGCGCGCCGGAAGTTGAAGCGCAGGCAGTTGTGCTGTAGCAGGTCCTCCGGTTCCTGGGGGATACCGTGGCGTTGCAGATACTCGGGCGATGCCACCACTACCTGGCCGGTGTCGCCGATCCTGCGCGCGGTCAGCGGGCTGTCGGGCAGATGGCCAAAGCGGACCGCGACGTCGGCCTGTCCGCCGAGAATATCGACCACTTCGTCGCCGAGGGTGAGGTCGACGACAATGTTCGGGTAACGGGCGCTGAATGCTGCAACCAAAGGAACGATGGCCAGCCGTCCATGGCCAAGGGCGGCACTGACTCGCAATCGCCCCCTGGGAACGCCTTGGTCGGCGATGGCTTCTTCGACCTCGTCCATGTCGGCCAGGATGCGCCGGGCGCCGCGCAGGAACGCTTCGCCCTCGGCGGTGAAGGTGATCGCTCGGGTGGTGCGTAACAGCAGGCGGGTGCCAAGACGTTGCTCGGTACGCGCGATGATCCGACTGACTGCCGAGGGTGTCAGGCCCAGAGCACGTGCGGCGGCCGACAGGCTGCCTTCCTGCGCCACGGTGGTGAACACGCTCATTTCACCTGACCTACCGTTGAAGTCCACTTGTGCCTCCTGCGCAAAGGTGATTACCAAAAATGCCAACTACCGCCTAAAAAAACTGGATCGTAGCATTAGCGGCACAGATAAGGAGCCTTCCATGCATATCAATCCACCACTTGTCGCACTCGCCATCGGTGCCTTCGGCATCGGCGTAACAGAATTCGCCCCCATGGGCATGTTGCCGGGTATCGCTGCGGATCTGGGCGTTTCCATTCCTGCCGCCGGTTTGCTGGTCAGCGCTTATGCGTTGGGCGTATTGCTCGGCGCACCTCTGATGACCCTGACCACCGGCAAGATTCCCCGGCGCTATCTGCTGATCGGGCTCATGGCAATTTTCACCCTGGGTAATCTGATGTCAGCGCTGGCCACCGATTACTACAGCCTCATGGTCGCCAGGGTGGTGACCTCACGAACCATGGTGCATTTTTTGGCGTTGGCTCCATCGTCGCCGCCAGCGTGGTCACCCCGGAGAAACGTGCCGGGGCGGTTGCGGCGATGTTCATGGGCCTGACCCTGGCGACCATCGGTGGTGTGCCGATGGCCACCTGGTTTGGTGAACTGTTCGGTTGGCGCACCGCTTTCTGGGGAATTACCGGCCTCGGCGTAGTGACCATGGCCGCGTTGTGGTTCGCTCTGCCTAACCTGAAGGCGCCACAAGGCGGCGGTGTAATGGCTGAAATTCGGGTACTGGGGCGTGGTCCGGTGCTGGGCGCGTTGGCCCTGACCGTAGTCGGATCCAGCGCAATGTTTACCGTCTTCACCTACATCGCGCCGATCCTCAGCAGCGAGACCCATGGTTCCACCGCCTACATCACTGCCATGCTGATGCTTTTTGGCGTGGGGTTGACGCTGGGCAATCTGTGGGGCGGCAAGGCCGCGGACCGCTCGATAGATCGCACCTTGATCGTCTCGCTCAGCGTTCTGATTCTCGTCTTGCTGGCGTTTACCCTGCTGATGCGTTGGCCGGTGCCGGCTGCTCTGGCCATCCTGGTATGGGGTATCGCCAGTTTTGCCCTGGTGCCGCCGCTACAGATGCGCGTCATGGAAGCAGCGAAGGACGCGCCCAACCTGGCCTCTGCGGTGAACATTGGCGCCTTTAATTTTGGCAACGCGATTGGCGCGGCGTTGGGCGGAGCGGTAATCAACGCGGGTCTGGGTTATCCGGCGATTGCCCTGGCCGGAGCGGCGATGGCTGCCCTGGGGTTGCTGATGGTGTTGGCGTATGCCTGGCGTTCCAGAACGATGGAAGCAGCAGTGGTGTGACGAAGATGAGGGGGAACTGCTCCCGATAGCGGTGTATCAGTCATAAATAAGCCGACTGACAGGCCGCCATCGGGAGCAAGCTGAACTGGTCAAGTAATCTTGGACACTGATTACGGTTCACGCCGCCAACCTTTCCTTCACGACCGGCGACCTGTAGTCGTTATAGCTGTGAGGCCTGCTGATGTTGTAGCGCGAGACATAGCGCTGCACATCTGCCCGGGCCTCATGCTCCAGTTGGTAGCCCGCTTCAGGCACCCACTCGGACTTCAAACTACCAAAGAAACGCTCCATCGGGGCATTGTCCCAGCACTCGCCTTTACGGCTCATACTTT
>NZ_PYWX01000027.1 GCF_003031675.1 Pseudomonas palleroniana
AGCCAGTCGACGACCAGCTTGATTCGTTGGTTCATAGGGGACTCTTGGTTCCAGGGCATGATCAGTTACCTCCTGATCATGCGTATTAGCCTGTAAACCATGTCCCCGGTTAGAAATGTAAACGATGTCCCCGGTTTGTACCGGGGCAAGCCCGCTCACTACAGAGTTTGGTCGCGGCTTCACCGCGATTAGATTGAGCTTTGCAGGTTGCTGCGCAAGGCAACCAGGTCAGCCTGCAGCTTGCGCAATTGCTCCAGCTCCAAACCACTGGCGCCGAGGATGCACTGGGGAATCCCCATGGCTTTATCCTGCAGGGCGCGGCCGCTGTCCGTCAGTTCCACGACCACCACCCGCTCATCCTCGCGGTTGCGGGTGCGGCTGAGCAAGCCCTCGGCTTCCAGGCGTTTGAGCAGCGGGGTGAGCGAGCCCGGATCGGTCAGCAGGCGATTGCTGATTTCGCTGACGGTCAAACCGTCCTCTTCCCACAGCACCATCATGGCCAGGTATTGCGGATAGGTCAGGCCGAGGGCTTGCAGCAGTGGCTTATAGACCTTGGTCATCAGCAACGAGGTGGAGTGCAGGGCGAAGCACAGCTGGTTGTCCAGCATCAGGGATTGGCAAGGGTCAGGGTTTTTGCTCATGGCGGTGTCTCGAAAGCGGGTATTGCCTGGAATCTAGCGGGCAAATGTTTAATGCGCCAGGTAATTCTATCCCGGCGGTCAAACCAGACCGCTTTGCAGTGCCAGATCCCAAGGCGGCACCGGGCTGAAGCGGGATTTGAGGTACTCGAGCAACAACCGGCTGCGCGCATTGGCCTGTTGCTCCAGGCGCAGCGCATAGATCCCGGCGGTTTCCGGGCTGGGCAGGCCGTTTTCGCAGAACAGGGGCAGCAACTCGCCACGGACCAGGTATTCACTGGCCAGCCAGGTGGGCAGGTGGGCAATCCCCAGCCCGGCCAACGCGCCGGACAGCAGGGCTTCGGCATTATTGGCACTCATGCGGATGCGCTGCGGGCGATAGGTGGCGCGGCGCCCGTCCAGCTCGAAGCGCCAGGCGAACATCGGCGCCAGGCCGTCCCAGTCGAGGCCGTCGTGCTCGCTCAGCTCTCGGGGGTGGGTGGGTGTACCCCGCGCTTTCAGATAGGCCGGACTGGCACAGGCGATACGTACGATGCTGGCCAGAGGGGTGGCGATCAGGCGGGTGTCGACGATATGCCCGGCGCGCAGCACCAGGTCGACCTTGCCCAAGTGTGCACCCTGCATATCGACAAAGCTGTCGATCAGGTGCAGGTGCACATCCAGCCCGGGATATACATTCAAAAAATCCGCAATCACTGGGGCCAGGTGCCGCCGCCCAAAGGCCGCCGGCGCATCCACACGAATCAGGCCTTCCGGCGCATGGCTCAAGGACACCGCTTCAGCCCGGGCCAATTGCAACTCACCGACGATCCGGCGCGCCCGCTCGGCAAAGGCCAGGCCTGCCGGCGTGGGTACCACCGCGTGGGTGCTGCGCAGGAACAGGCGGCTGCCCACAGAGCTTTCCAGGCTGTCGATACGTCGGGCGACCGCCGAGGGCGTCAGGGGATGGCGGCGTGCTGCGGCGGAAAAACTGCCCGTCTCCAATACATCCAGAAACAGGCTCAGTTGGTCGGTGAGCGTATTGGGATTCATCACTGAGCGCTTATGCGAAATTGGCAAAGCCATTGTGCGTTGCTGTGCGTTTCCGCGCCAGGGCCGACTGCGTAGCATGCACAGACCGGAAGTGTGGAGTGATGGCGGTGTTGGATTTTGTGATGTATGGGCTACTGGGTGCGGCCCTCGGCACGTTGGGCGGCCTGTTCGGCATTGGTGGGGGGCTGATTGCGATTCCGGTGCTGGGCGTGTTGTTCGGCCTGGATCAGCAGATCGCCCAAGGTACGGCGTTGGTGATGGTGGTGCCCAACGTGATGCTGGCTCTGTGGCGCTACCACCAGCGCAATCGCATCGAATTACGCCATGCATTGCCCTTGGGCGTCATGGGCTTCAGCTTCGCCTGGCTCGGTTCGATCTGGGCGGTGGGCCTGGATGCCGGTGCCATGCGCGTGGGGTTTATCGCGTTCTTGCTGACGCTCTCGGCGTACAACCTGGTGCGCATGTTCACCCGCAATGCGCCGCCGACTGCACAGATGCGTTATTCCTGGCCGTGGCTGGGGGTGCTCGGTGCGGTCTCAGGCTCCATGGGCGGGTTGTTTGGGGTCGGTGGCGCGGTGGTTGCCACGCCGGTGCTGACCAGCCTGTTCGGCACCACTCAGGTGGTCGCGCAAGGTTTGTCGCTGGCCTTGGCGCTGCCCAGCACCGGCGTGACCCTGGTGACCTATGCCTGGCACCACCAAGTGGATTGGATGATCGGCATCCCCTTGGCAATCGGCGGCCTGCTCAGTATCAGTTGGGGCGTGAAGGTCGCCCATGCACTGCCGGAACGCGTGTTGCGTGGCCTGTTCTGCGCGTTCCTCGTGGTGTGCGCGGTGATGCTGACCTTTAAGGTTTGAAGCCTTCGAGGATGTACGCTGCCAGGCATTCGGTGATGGGCGAGGTCATCTGCGGGTTGCGCAGCAGGTGCAGATTCATCGAGGGCAATGGCGGGAGACCCTCGTCCTTGCCCAGTATGCGCAGGTCGTCGGTCACCAGGCTTTCCATGCTGACCATGACCGCCAGGCCAGCATTGACCACCGCCTGGATCGCCGCCACGTTGGAGCTGTGGTAGGCCAGGCGATAATCCCGTCCGGCCGCATCCAGCGCGGAGCGCGCCCATTGCGTGTAGAGGCAATCCGCGCCAGACATCGCCAGCGGCAGGGCTTCGTGCTCGTCTACGCAGAAGCAGGGTGATGCCGCCCATACCATGCGCTCCGTACGCAACAACTCGCCGATTTCGTTGCCAGGTTCGCGGCTGACCACAGTCAATGCGAGGTCATGTCGCTGCATCAGCACCGTTGACGATTCGCAGTGCATCTCGATTTGAATCAGCGGATACGCCTTGGAAAACTGCTTGAGAATGCCCGGCAGGAAGCGCATCACGTAATCGTCCGGTGTGCCGATGCGCACCAGCCCCACCATATGCGGTTCACGCAGGGTGTTGAACACTTCGCTGTGCAATTTCAGGATGCGCCGGGCATAGCCCAGCAGCACCTGGCCTTCGGGAGTCAGCCGCACCTGGCGACCGTCGCGTTCGAACAGCTTGCGCTGTAGGACGTCGTCCTCCAGGCGCTTCATCTGCATGCTCACCGCCGACTGCGTTCGGTTGACCAGCTCTCCAGCCCGCGTGAAACCGCCTTGGTCGGCGATGGCGACGAAGGTGCGCAGCACCTCGGTGTCGATACTTGGGAAACTGGACAATTGATCAATCTCCGAGATGTATTGCATAAGAAACATTCGTTGGATTGATCATAGTGCCTGGCACACACTTTCGTCATCCCCACAGGAGGGCGAAAAGATGAAAGGTCAAACCGGTTTTGTGTTGATGGCGAAGCGTCCGTTTTCCGGGCTGTTGCATGCCCTGGCGCGCTGGCAGACGCTCTATCACGAGCGTCAGATGCTGGCGAGCCTGAGTGACGACGCGCTCAAGGACATTGGGCTCAATCGTGCCGATGTGGAGCAGGAGCGGCACTTGCACTTTTGGCAGGATCCCCTGCAAAAGTGAGCCAGGATGCAGTAGGGTGGTGGGCGAGTTCCCCTGGAGATTCCCATGCCCGTCGACCTGTCTTTCTCACTCAAGCAAGCTCGACGCATGGCGCTGGCCGCCCAGGGTTTTTCCGGGCGCCAGGCGCCTGCCCTGATCAAGGCAACACACCTCAACCGCTTGATCGAACGTCTGGGTGTGTTGCAGATCGATTCGGTCAACGCGCTGGTGCGCTCCCATTACCTGCCGCTGTTTTCCCGTCTGGGCAATTACTCGCCATCGATCCTCGAGCAGGCCGCCTGGAGCCAGGGGCGCCATCGTTCGCTATTCGAATACTGGGGGCATGAAGCATCGTTGCTGCCTATGGCGCTGTACCCGCTGCTGCGCTGGCGCATGGAGCGGGCCAGGCAGGGGCAGGGTATCTATGCGCAGATGGCGCGTTTCGGGCGCGAGCAGCAGGCCACTATCCAGCGCGTCCTGCGCACCGTCGAGCAACGAGGCGCGTTGGGGGCGGGCAGTTTGTCGACCCGCGAGGAGCGCGCTGGGCCCTGGTGGGACTGGAGTGAGGAAAAACACGCGCTGGAATGGCTGTTTGCCGCAGGCCTGGTCACCGTTGCGGGGCGGCGTGGTTTTGAGCGGCTCTATGATTTGCCGGAGCGGGTGATCCCCGGCGAAATGCCTCGCGCCTCGGTGGACGAGGCGCAAGCCCAGCGCAGCTTGTTGTTGCACAGCGCGACGGCGTTGGGGGTGGCCACTGAAAAGGACTTGCGCGACTACTTTCGCCTGGACCCTGCCGACAGTCGCAAGCGCCTGGCGGAGTTGGTTGAAGAAGGGCAGTTGCTGACCTGCCGCGTACAAGGCTGGAAGGCTGCGGCGTATTGTCTGCCCGAGCCGAAAGTGCCGCGCAAGGTGGCGGCCAGTGCATTGCTGTCGCCCTTCGATTCGCTGATCTGGGAGCGCAGCCGTACCGAGCGATTGTTTGATTTCCGTTATCGACTGGAGATCTACACCCCGCAAGACAAGCGCGTGTATGGCTACTACGTGCTGCCGTTTCTGCATCGCGAGCGGATAGCGGCGCGCGTGGATCTGCGCGCCGAGCGCGCTAACGGTCAGTTGGCTGTGCATGCGGTGCACGAGGAAGAGCCGGGCTTGGATGAGCAGGGAATGTTGGCGCTGGCGCTTAATTTGCGCCAGATGGCCGACTGGCTTGGGCTGGAGCAGGTGCAGCTCAATTGCCAGAGACCGAGTGCCGACCGCTTGCGGCGAGCGATGCTTTATGGGGAGGGTGGTGTTTAGGGCCTCTTCGCGCGCAAGCCCGCTCCCACACTCGACCGCGTTCCAAAGGATGTACGTGGGCAAATGTGGCAGCGGGCTTGCTCGCGATGGCGTCAGTGCCGGCGGCTCAAACCTCAGCGCTTGACCTGCTTCAATGTTTCAGCAATCAAAAACGCCAGCTCCAGGGACTGATCGGCGTTCATCCGCGGGTCGCAGTGGGTGTGATAACGATCCGACAAACCATCTTCGGTGATCGGTCGTGCGCCGCCGATGCATTCGGTGACGTTCTGCCCGGTCATTTCGATATGAATCCCGCCGGCATAACTGCCTTCGGCCTGGTGAACCTGGAAAAACTCCTTCACTTCACTGAGGATCTGCGCAAAGTCGCGGGTCTTGTAGCCGCTGCTGGCCTTGATGGTGTTGCCGTGCATCGGGTCGGAGCTCCACAGCACCTGCTTGCCTTCGCGCTGCACGGCGCGAATCAGGTCGGGCAGATGATCACCGACCTTGTTGGCGCCCATGCGGGCAATCAGGTTGAGGCGGCCGGGGTCGTTGTCCGGGTTGAGGATATCGATCAAGCGAATCAGGTCGTCCGGGTTCATGCTCGGGCCGACCTTGACCCCGATCGGGTTGTTCACCCCGCGCAGGAATTCGACATGGGCGCCGTCCAACTGACGGGTGCGGTCGCCGATCCACAGCATGTGGGCCGAACAATCGTAATAGTCGTTGGTCAGGCTGTCGCGGCGTACGAAGGCTTGTTCGTAGTTGAGCAGCAGGGCTTCGTGGGCGGTGAAGAAGCTGGTTTCGCGCAATTGCGGCGAGCTGTCCATGCCGCAGGCGCGCATGAAGGCCAGGGTTTCATCGATGCGGTCGGCCAACTGGCTGTATTTCTCGGCCAGGGCGGAGTTGGCGATGAAGTCCAGGTTCCACTTGTGTACCTGGTGCAGGTCGGCGAACCCGCCCTGGGCGAAGGCGCGCAGCAGGTTCAAGGTGGCCGTGGACTGGTGATAGGACTGCAACAGACGGTCGGGGTCCGGCATGCGGCTTTTTTCGTCGAAGCCGATCCCGTTGACGATATCGCCGCGGTACGCGGGCAGGGTGATGCCGTCGATGGTTTCATCGTTGGCCGAACGCGGCTTGGCGAACTGGCCGGCCATGCGCCCGACCTTCACCACCGGGCAGCCGGCGGCAAAGGTCATCACGATTGCCATCTGCAGCAGCACCTTGAAGGTGTCGCGGATTTTGGCGGCGGAAAATTCGGCAAAGCTCTCGGCGCAGTCGCCGCCTTGCAACAGGAAGGCGCGGCCCTGGGTCACTTCGGCGAACTGACGGCGCAGTTCACGGGCTTCCCCGGCAAATACCAGCGGCGGGTAGCTCGCCAGGTTTTGTTCCACTTGCAGCAAGTGGGCTGCATCCGGGTACTGGGGTTGTTGCTGGATCGGCATTGTGCGCCAGCTGTCGGGACTCCAGGGTTGGCTCATCATGAACTCGTTGGTTGGGTTGTCGGTAGAGCGGATGTTATCAGCAATTAGTGCGTGACCTGCTGCTGCCGCTTGGCCGACAATCGCGCCTTTGCCGAGCGGCAAACCCATTAGGAGTCGTGATGAGCGAGGAGCGTGTCGAGCACCTGTTGGCCGAAGTCCATGATGATTTCGGCATGATCCGCGTGCTCGAAGTGGCCGATTACCGATTTCTCGAGTTTGGTGATGCCATCGAGCAAAGCTGCGTATTCACCGCCGACCCGAGCTGGCTGGAGTACGACTATACCCGTGCCATGCTCATTGGCGCGTTGTGCCATGAACAGCCGGAGAGTGCGCTGTTTCTCGGCCTGGGCGCCGGTACGCTGACCCAGGCGTGCCTCAAGTTCCTGCCGCTGGAAGACGTTGAAGCCATTGAGCTGCGCCCGGATGTGCCGCGCCTGGCGATTGAATATCTGGGGTTGGACGATGACCCGCGGTTGTACATCCGCATTGGCGACGCCCTGCAATTGCTTGGCAGTGCCGAGTCGGCCGACCTGATTTTCGTCGACCTGTACACCGATGTCGGCCCGGGTGTCGGGCACCTGGCCTGGACGTTCCTGGAAGACTGCCAGAAGAAACTCAACCCTGGCGGTTGGCTGGTGATCAACCAATGGGCCACGGACGATGGCAAGCCACTGGGCGCGGCGTTGCTGCGAGGGTTGTACCACCGGCATTACTGGGAGCTGCCGGTAAAGGAGGGCAATGTGATTTTGCTGGTGCCTTCCGAACTGGATCAGGAACTGGACCTGGATGCACTCTCAGCTCGCGCCGAAGCGTTGGCGCCGCGCCTGGGTTATTCGTTGCAGTCGCTGATCAAGGTGATTCGGCCGGCGACTTAGTTGCCTGTGCCGGCGCCATCGGGGGCAAGCCCCCTCCCACACTTGGAACTCATTGCAAATGGGGGAGGGGGCTTGTTCCGATGGCGGGCCCAGCCAATTCAAATACCCTTGAACACCCCCGGACGCTTCTCGATCATCGCCCGGACTCCTTCCTTGGCATCTTCACTGTTGAGCAACTTCTCCACCATGGGTGGCAGCGCGGCGGCCGCGGCGGTCTCGCCCTCATTGCGCGCCATGCGTGCCGACATCAACGTGGCCTGCACGCCGAGCGGCGCCTGGCGCGCAATCCGGTTGGCGAGTTCGATGGCGCGCGGTAGCAGGTCTTCGCTGGCCATCACCTCCTGCACCAGCCCCAGGCGCAGGGCTTCATGGGCGTCGAACTCGTCGCCGGTGAGCAGCCAGCGCATCGCATTGCCCCAGCCGGCGACTTGATGAAAGCGTAGTGTCGCGCCGCCAAATGGAAAGATCCCGCGTTGGACCTCCATCTGCGCAAAACGCGTGTTGCTGGCGCACAGATTGATATCCGCCGCGAGCATCAATTCGATCCCGAGGGTCAGGCAGTAGCCCTGCGCCGCGACGATCACCGGTTTGTTCACGCGGGGGCCGGTGAACACTCCCCAGGGATCGCACCCTCCGAGCGGCGGCTGCCAACCGCCGGCCATCACGGCACTGACATTGGCCAGGTCCAGCCCGGCGGTGAAGTGGTCGCCATGGGCAAACACCACCGCCACCCGGGCGTCATCATTTCGATCAAATTCGCCATACGCCAGGCTCAGCGCATTGAGCAGATCGAGGTCAAAGGCGTTGCGTTTGGCCACCCGGTCCAGGCCCAGTAGCAGGACATGGCCCTGGAGTGCACGGCTGACGCGGCTGCTGCTGGCTTGATTCATCGGGGTGCCCTCGGGCGTAGGGAAGGGTTTCAGACCAAAGGGTCTCAATCGGCAGGTGAACCGTTTAAGTGTTTTGACCAACAGGGCCGGGCCTTTGAAAAATAGACCTTGCCGCTCTTCTCTGCAAAGGCTGTGATACAGCGCGGTTTATCAGTGCTTTGCGATAAAAAAAGCTCCCTTTTTCAGCTATTTCCGGTATAGTGCGCGCCGGCCTTTAACCGGGCCGCGTTTAGGTAGCGCAATTCCCCGAAGTCAGCTTCGGCTGCACGTCCGCACAGCGGACTCTTCCTTGACGAATCTTTTTCATTCATTCGTTTTCGCAAATCCCCGCCGACAAAGCAGCCAGGGCGACTCTTGAGTCTCAACACGGCATGCGCAGCTTTGGAGCATGGGTCTTTGCGGATGCACTTAGAGGCAGACCCATGACCCAGGAAACCGGCGGCTTCGCCGCTTTTAATCTTAACCCGAATATTCTTGCAGCCGTCGCAGCGACCGGCTACGAAGAGCCTTCGGCGATTCAGCAGCAATCGATCCCGATCATCATGGCCGGCAAAGACATGATTGGCCAGGCGCAAACCGGTACCGGTAAAACCGCTGCCTTCGCCCTGCCTATCCTGCAATGCATCGATCCTGCCAAGCGCGAACCGCAAGCCCTGATCCTGGCGCCAACCCGTGAGTTGGCGCTGCAAGTAGCAACCGCCTTTGAAACCTACGCCAAGCAAATGCCGGGCGTAACCGTTGTGGCCGTTTACGGCGGCGCGCCCATGGGCCCACAACTCAAGGCAATCCGTAATGGCGCACAGATCGTTGTCGCCACTCCGGGCCGTCTGTGCGACCACCTGCGTCGTGACGAAAAAGTCCTGTCGACCGTGAACCACTTGGTTCTCGACGAAGCTGACGAAATGCTGAAACTGGGCTTCATGGATGACCTGGAAGTCATCTTCAAGGCTCTGCCACCGACTCGTCAGACCGTACTGTTCTCGGCCACCCTGCCACAGTCGATCCGTGCCATTGCCGAACGCCACCTGCGCGATCCTGAGCACGTCAAGATCCAGACCAAGACTCAGACCGTTACCGCGATCGAACAGGCTCACCTGTTGGTTCACGCTGACCAGAAGACCTCGGCTGTATTGAGCCTGCTGGAAGTCGAAGACTTCGATGCCCTGATCATGTTCGTGCGCACCAAGCAAGCGACCCTGGACCTGGCCAGTGCCCTGGAAGCCAAAGGCTACAAGGCCGCTGCGCTGAACGGTGACATCGCCCAGAACCAACGTGAGCGCGTCATCGACTCCCTCAAGGATGGTCGCCTGGACATCGTTGTCGCAACCGACGTGGCGGCTCGTGGTCTCGACGTTCCACGCATCACTCACGTGTTCAACGTTGACATGCCGTACGATCCGGAGTCCTACGTTCACCGTATCGGCCGTACCGGCCGTGCGGGTCGCGAAGGCCGTGCACTGCTGCTGGTGACTCCACGTGAGCGTCGCATGCTGCAAGTCATCGAGCGCGTAACCGGTCAGAAAGTTGCCGAAGTCCGCCTGCCGGATGCCCAGGCAGTTCTGGATGCTCGCATCAAGAAGCTGACCAACAGCCTGTCACCGCTGGTGGCTGACGCTGAATCGACCCATGGCGACCTGCTGGACCGCCTGACCGCCGATATCGGTTGCACCCCGCGCGCCCTGGCTGCAGCCCTGCTGCGTAAAGCCACCAACGGTCAGGCCCTGACCCTGGCGGCCATCGAGAAAGAACGCCCACTGGTGCCGAACAGCGCCCCACGCGGTGATCGTCCAGAGCGTTCCGGTGACCGTCCAGACCGTGGTGATCGTGAGCGTCGTGCTCCGGTGCCATTGGCTGAAGGCCGTGCTCGTTGCCGTACCGCGCTGGGTGCGCGTGATGGTATTGCTGCCAAGAACCTGCTGGGCGCTATCCTCAACGAGGGTGGCCTGGCACGTGAAGCCATCGGTCGTATCCAGGTGCGTGACAGCTTCTCTCTGGTGGAGCTGCCGGAAGACGGCCTGGAAAAACTGCTGGCCAAGCTGAAAGACACACGCGTTGCCGGCAAGCAGCTCAAACTGCGTCGCTACCGCGAAGATTGATCCGCCCTTGGGCTGATTGGTCGCACCTAAAAAATCCCCGACTGGTTCGGGGATTTTTTTTGCCCGGAGGTTAACCGAAGCGATAGATGTCCATGCCCAGTGCTCCCATAGTGAAGCCCTGGTGTGCCACGCTGAATGTCCCTCCGGCGCCGCGCGCAAAGTACAGCGGCAGCAGGTGTTCATCACTGGGATGGCTGCGTACCGCATTCGGTGCCTGGCGACGGTAATCATGCAAGGCCGCCTCATCGTCGGCGGCAAGCTTGTCCACCACCCAGTCACGGAAGTCCCGAGCCCAGGGTTCGATGCTCTGCGGCCCCGCATGCCAGTCCAGTTCACCCAGGTTATGGGTGATGCTGCCGGAGCCGATCAGCAAGATGCCCTGTTCACGCAGCTCGGCGAGGGCATGTCCGACCCGGGTTTGCAGGGCAGGGCCCATGCGGCTGGGCAGGGACACCTGGACCACCGGGATATCCGCCGCCGGGTACATCAGCGACAAAGGCACCCAAGTCCCGTGGTCAAAGGGGCGGCGCTCATCAATGCGCGCATCCAGACCATCGGCATGCAGCAGTTCGACAATCCGGCCAGCCAATTGCGGGTTGCCGGGCGCAGGATACTGCACGGCAAACAGCTCACGTGGGAAACCGCCGAAGTCATGCCAGGTTTGCGGGGCAGCGCTGCCGCTGACCAGCAACTGGTCGCTTTCCCAATGCGCCGACACCACTACAATCGCCTTCGGCCGTGGCAGTTCGGCGGCAAGGCGTTGGAGTGCCGGGCCGCTGGCGCCGGGTTGCAGGGCAAGCATGGGAGATCCATGAGAAATAAACAGGCTAGGGAGCATAAGTCGGGTCCTGAGCGTTAACATGGCTCATCTTCAATCAGATCATTGATCTAAATCTAATATAAGTTTTAACCCCTTTTGATCGAATTTTCAGGGTGATTCATGGAACCCAAATTTTGGCGGGAACGCTGGGCGCGCAATCAGATCGGCTTTCACCTGCCGCAGGTCAACGCTTATCTGCAACGACACTGGCCGCTATTGGCCGTCGCTGAAGGCTCCAAGGTGCTGGTGCCGCTGTGTGGCAAGAGCCTGGACTTGATGTGGCTGGCCAGCCAAGGGTTGCGGGTGTTGGGTGTGGAGCTGTCGGAGCAGGCGGTCGAAGCGTTTTTCAGCGAGCAGAACCTGACCCCGCGAATCAGCGAGCGGGGGGTGTTCAAGGTGTATCAGGCGGGTCTGATCGAAATCTGGTGTGGTGATTTTTTTGCCTTGGGCGCTGAGCCGTTGGCTGATTGCACTGCGCTCTATGACCGCGCCGCCTTGATCGCGTTGCCGCCGTTGATGCGTGTGCAGTACGCCGAGCATCTGAATACGCTGTTGCGGCCAGGTTGCCAGGGGCTGTTGATCACTCTGGATTACGAGCAGATGCAAAAAGCCGGGCCGCCGTTTGCGGTGACTGACGAGGAAGTGCACAAGCTATTGGGTGAGCGGTGGGCGCTGGAGGTGTTGCAGGAGCAGGACATCCTGGGTGAAAGCTGGAAGTTTGTGCAGGATGGCGTCACTCGCCTTGAAGAGCGCGCTTATCGGTTAACCAGGGTATAAACCACGGTCAAAAAAAAAGGGGCGATATAATCGCCCCTTTTGCGTTACCGGGAATCAGCCGCGACGGCGCAATGCGTCGATCCGCTCTTCCAACGGTGGGTGGCTCATGAACAGGCGAGCCATGCCCTGTTTGATGCCGCCGTTGATGCCGAATGCCGTCAGGCTGTCCGGCATGTGTACCGGCAGGCCCTGCTCGGAGCGCAGGTGTTGCAGCGCTGCGATCATTGCCCCGGTGCCGGCCAGGCGGGCACCGGCTTCGTCTGCACGGAATTCCCGTTTGCGCGAGAACCACATGGTGATTGCGCTGGCCAGGAAGCCCAGTACCAGTTCGGCAAAGATGGTCGCCACGTAATAGGCGATACCGCGGCCTTCTTCGTTCTTGAAGATCACCTTGTCGACAAAGTTGCCGATGATTCGCGCAAAGAACATGACGAAGGTGTTCACCACCCCTTGTACCAATGCCAGGGTGACCATGTCACCGTTGGCCACATGGCCGATCTCGTGGGCCAGCACCGCTTTCACTTCGTCGTACGAGAAGCGTTCCAGCATGCCCTGGCTCACCGCGACGAGCGCGTCGTTCTTGTTCCAGCCGGTGGCGAATGCGTTGGCCTCATAAGCCGGGAAAATGCCTACCTCGGGCATCTTGATGCCGGCGTCACGGGACAGCTGCTCAACGGTCTGCAACAACCATTGCTCATGTCGGGTGCGTGGCTGGGTGATGACCTGGGTGCTGGTGCTCATCTTCGCCATCCACTTGGAGATGAACAGCGAGAACAGCGAGCCGGCGAAACCAAAGACCGCACAGAAAACCAGCAGCTGATTGAGGTTCAGGTCAACCCCGTTGGCCGCCATGAACCCGTTGAAGCCGAACAGGCTCAGGGTGATGCTGGCAATCAGCACGACCGCCAGGTTAGTGGCCAAAAACAGCAGGATGCGCATCATGGTTGTAGAGTTCTCCTCAGGCTTAATATGTCGCGTACTGCGGGGTATATAAGGTGCGGGATGGGGTGATTCAACCGAGCGACTATTTCAAACTGTGTCCTACAGCCTGAACGTAGAGCCTTGAAAGGATTTTCTGACCCACCAAGCTTGCCTCCATCACCCCACTTTTACCCTGCCGTCCCGTAATTATAGGGGGCTTGCCGATTAGTGGGGGCAACCACAGGGAGGACGGAGAAGCAGGGCAGAGAAGTGTTGCCAGATGCTCGCTGTACGACCGAATGAGGGCCGTACAGCGATAGATCCATTACTGGCGATAGGACTTGAGGAAGTTGCCGATGCGACCAATGGCCATGTCCAGGTCATCCACGCGCGGCAGGGTCACTACCCGGAAGTGATCCGGCCATGGCCAGTTGAACGCGGTGCCCTGGACCACCAGCAGCTTTTCCGACAGCAGCAGGTCGAGCACGAACTTCTCGTCGTTGAGGATCGGGCACACTTTCGGGTCGATCCTCGGGAAGGCATACAACGCTCCCATGGGTTTCACGCAACTGACGCCAGGAATCGCGTTGAGCAGCTCCCAGGTACGGTTGCGTTGCTCCAGCAGGCGGCCCTGGGGCAGCACGAGGTCATTGATGCTCTGATACCCGCCAAGGGCGGTCTGGATCGCGTGCTGGCTCGGCACGTTGGCACACAGGCGCATGTTGGCCAGCATGTCGATGCCTTCGATGTAGCTCTGGGCGTTGTGCTTGGGGCCCGAGATGGCGATCCAGCCGGAGCGGAAACCGGCGACGCGGTAGGACTTGGACAAACCGTTGAAGGTCAGGCACAACAGGTCCGGTGCCAGGGAGGCGGTGCACACGTGCACGGCGTCGTCGTAGAGGATCTTGTCGTAGATCTCGTCGGAGAACACCACCAGGTTGTGTTGGCGCGCCAGTTCAAGCATGCCCAGCAGCACTTCCCTGGAGTACACGGCACCGGTGGGGTTGTTCGGGTTGATGATCACCAGAGCCTTGGTGTTCGGGGTGATCTTGGCCTTGATGTCGGCCAGGTCCGGGAACCAGTCGGCGCCTTCGTCACACAGATAGTGCACCGGATGGCCGCCGGCGAGGGTTACGGCGGCGGTCCACAGCGGATAATCCGGAGCCGGCACCAGGACTTCGTCGCCATTGTTGAGCAGGGCCTGCATGGACATCACGATCAGCTCGGACACCCCATTGCCCAGGTAGATGTCTTCGATGCCGACACCTTCGACCTGCTTCTGCTGGTAGTACTGCATCACGGCTTTACGTGCGCTGAACAGGCCCTTGGAGTCACTGTAGCCCTGGGCGGTCGGCAGGTTGCGGATCACATCCTGGAGAATTTCGTCCGGCGCTTCGAAACCAAAGGGCGCCGGGTTGCCGATGTTCAGCTTGAGGATGCGATGGCCTTCCTCTTCCAGGCGCTTGGCGTGCTTGAGCACCGGGCCGCGAATGTCGTAGCAGACGTTGGCGAGCTTGTTCGATTTGCTGACCTGCATGGCGATGTGATCCTGAAAATGAACGATCCAGACGGTGTGGACACTACCGTACTGTGAATCCGATAAATACGTTTGAATGCCGGTAGCGTGGGTGCCAGACTGGCGTTTTGAAGAGGCGCAATCATACGTGCCGCCTGATCCATGGAAAAGACACAGATCAGGGTTTTTCAGTTGCCGAGGTGTACCGATGGAAAAGTTGCAGAAAACCGTTGATGAATGGAAGGCGATGCTCGATCCGGAGCAGTACAACGTGTGCCGTCTCAAGGGCACCGAGCGACCTTTCAGCGGCAAATACAATGGCACCAAGACCGACGGCGTGTACCACTGCGTCTGCTGCAATGAGCCGCTGTTCGACTCCACCACGAAATTTGATTCGGGATGCGGCTGGCCGAGTTTCTACGCGCCGATTGCCGACAGCGCGATGATCGAGATCCGCGATGTCAGCCACGGCATGATCCGTACCGAAGTCACCTGTGCCAAGTGTGATGCCCATCTGGGCCATGTGTTCCCGGACGGCCCACCGCCGACCGGCCTGCGTTACTGCATCAATTCGGTGTGCCTGGACCTGGTACCGCGTTAGACCGGCAACGACCTTCAATTGTGTGCGGGCTTGCTCGTGAATACGGCGTGTCAGTCAGTAGATATGTCAGCTGATAGACCGCTTTCGCGAGCAAGCCCGCTCCCACATTTGGCCTGGGTAGAGGCTGATAACGCGCCATCAAGCCCGGTAATTAAATTGCACACAATTGAATTACCCACTATCTTTTTGCTTCTTCCCTTTATCCGAGGCACTGCCATGAGCGACAACCTGCTGAGTATCCCTTGCACCACCATCAAGGGTGAGCAAAAGACCTTGGCCGATTTCGCCGGCAAAGCCATCCTGGTGGTCAATACCGCCAGCAAATGCGGTTTCACGCCGCAGTACAAAGGGTTGGAGCAACTCTGGCAGCAGTACAAGGACCAGGGTCTGGTGGTGCTGGGTTTTCCCTGCAACCAGTTCGGCAAGCAGGAGCCTGGCAATGAAGGGGCAATCTCCGAGTTCTGCGAGCTGAACTTCGGCGTCAGTTTCCCGCTGTTCAAGAAGATCGACGTCAATGGCAGCGATGCTCACCCTTTGTTTGTTCAGTTGAAAAAACAGGCGCCGGGGCTGCTGGGTTCCAAGGGCATCAAGTGGAACTTCACCAAGTTCCTCGTCGGTCGCAACGGTCAGGTGGTCAAGCGTTTTGCCCCGACCACCAAGCCTGAGGACCTGACCCAAGAGATCGAAGCGCTGCTCAAATGACCGATCTGCCTGGCGTATCCCTCGCCCTGGACAACCAGTTGTGTTTCAAGCTCTACGCCGCCTCGCGCGCGGTCACCCGGGCCTATAAGCCGATGCTGGATCAGTTGGGCCTGACCTATCCGCAATACGTGGTGATGCTGGTGTTGTGGGAATGGCACGACGCTGCACCGGCGCAACCCACGGTCAAGGCGTTAGGGGAACGGCTGATGCTGGATTCGGGCACGTTGACGCCGTTGCTCAAGCGGCTTGAGCAGCTTGCACTGGTGAGGCGTCAGCGCAGCGCCAAGGATGAGCGGGAAGTGCACCTGAGCCTGAGCGAGGCCGGCGTGCAATTGCGCGACCGGACTCAGGGTTTGAAGACCCGGTTACTGTGCGACAGTGGCATCGACCTGAATCAGGCTGACGCCCTGCGCAATGGCCTGGACCAGTTGCTGGCGCAGGTCAAAGGGTTGTCGTCTTAGGCACCCAGAGGTCCAGCAACGCATTGAGTTCTTCACGGCGAAACGGCTTGGCCAGATAGTCATTCATCCCCGCCGCCCGGCAACGCTCGCGTTCTTCAGACATCGCGTTGGCCGTCAACGCGACGATGGGCAGGTCCGGCCAACGCCCGCTGCGACGAATTTGCCGACTCGCCTCGTAGCCGTCCATCACCGGCATGTTGCAGTCCATCAGCACCATGTCGAAGCGCTGGTCTTCAAGCAGCTTGAGCGCTTCGCCACCATGGGCGGCGACGATGACCTTGCACCCCAATTTGTTGAGCATGCCCTTGGCTACCAGTTGATTGACCGGATTGTCCTCTACCAGCAGGATGTACGCGCGGTGGGCAAGGGGGGCGGCTTCTATCTGCACCGGGTCGAGGATCAACGGCGAGTCGCTGTGCAGGTTACGTTGCAAGATCTGGTACAACGCGTTGCGGCTCAACGGGCGTGCCTGTTGCTGCAATGGCGCAAGGGCCGCCACTTCTTCACTGGGCATGAAGTTGCCATAGGCGGTCACCACCAGAATCGGTGCGCTGATCGCCGGGCGCAGGCGGAACAGGCACTCGGGGCAATCCGTGATCAGCAGGTCCGGCGTTTGCCCCCTCAAGTCATCGTCCTGGGAATAGCAGCGCGGTGTCAGCCCCCAATGGGGGAGCAGGGTGGTGAGCAGTTCCGTCAGGCCGCTGCCCGCGTTGGTTATGGCAATGACTTCGCCCGTCAGCGGTGCCACCGGGGCGGCCGGCAAATGCGTAGGCAAAGGCAGATCGGCGCAGAACTGGCTGCCAAACCCGACCTCCGAACTGATCGTCAGCCGGCCCTTCATCGCTTCGCACAAGTTGTAGGTCAGCGCCAGGCCCAGGCCAGTGCCGCCGAACTGACGGGTGATACCGGCACCGGCCTGAGTGAACGGCTGGAAGATCTTCGCCTGCGCTTCCTGGGCGATGCCGATGCCCGTGTCGCACACTTCGATGCTGACCCGGTCGGCTTGAGCGCGCAGGCGTACATCGACCCGGCCGAAGCGGGTGAACTTCAACGCGTTGGAGAGCAGGTTGCTGACGATTTGGCGTACACGGGTCGGGTCGCCAATGACCTGGGCGGGAAACTGTGGGTCGATCAGGCACGTCAGTTCGACACTGGGAGCTGCGTTCTGCGACAGCAGGTTTGCGGTGTCTTCCACCAGTGAGCCGAGGTCGAACGGGATGTGCTCAAGCTCCAGCTGACCGGCGTCGAACTTGGACAGGTCGAGGATATCGTTGAGCAATTCCACCAGCACTTTGCCCGAGTCATGGGCGATGGACAGTTGCTGGCGCTGTTCGGCGTTCAATGGGCTGTCCAGTGACAGTGCGATCATCCCCAGCAGGCCGTTCAGCGGCGTGCGGATTTCGTGGCTCATGTTGGCCAGGAATGCCGCCCTTGCCTGGGCCATGCCCAGGGCGGTCATTTTTGCCGCTTCCAGTTCATCATTGGATTGAATCAGGCGCTGGTTACTGGCTTTGAGCTCGAGGGTGCGCGCCGAGACAATATCTTCCAGCTGTCCGAGGTATTCAGTCAGCCGGTCTTCAGCGTGGCGGCGCTGCTGGATTTCGGTCTGCATGTTTTCGAACTGCTGGTTGGCGACGTTGACCAGCACGCCGATTTCGTCGTTTTCGTGCCCCGGCGGGCAGTCCAGATGGGTCTGCTTACTGGTGCTCAAGGCACGGATAATGCGCACCAGCGGCTGGGTCAACATGACGTAGAACAACGCCAGCAGTATTCCGGTCAGCAACAGGCTGCGGGCAAATCCGTTGAGCAGGGTGATTTCGGCACGATGCAGGAAACGGCTGCCGAAGGCGTAGGTGTCTACGTCCAGCCGCAGCACCCCAAGCGAATCATTGGGCATATGGCTGAGGAACAAGCGGTCTTCAAACTGACGGTTGGCGCCGAACAGAAAATCACTGAGGGGCCGGTAGCTGCTTTCCTTGGGCGCACGCACCACGTCTGCCAGGACCACGCCATTGTTGTCGATCAATTGCGCATGAGTGATGGCAGGGGACTGCAGCAGGCCCAGGGTCAACTCCTGGGCGAGTTCGGCATCGATGTTGTAGGCAATACGTGACGCGGGGTTATGGCTGATTTCGATCAGCGAACGTATTTCACGGTTGATGGATGCATCTTCGCTGGCATAATCAATACCGATTTGGATCAGACTGAGCAGGGTTCCCAAGACGAAACCGACCAGCACAGTCAATCTGGCTTGTTTATAAGACAAGCGGTGGGCGAACTTGATATCCATCGAGTGTTGAACCACTTCACGTTTCCCTTCGCCCGGCAAGCATAGCTGAACATCCACAGGCTCTGGCTTACCCGGCATAAATCGTTTTTTACGCAGCCTCGTGCGGTCTGCCGCAGGGTTGCCAATACGCCATCTTTTGCAGGAACTTTCCAGAGGAATAATCGTGGATTCTCGATTGAATGCCTTTCTAGAGCGGGCCGATGCGGTGCTCGCACGCCTGGAACCCTTGTTGCCCGCCCCACGCCAAGCTATTGACTGGAACCAGTGCCTGGCGGCCCGCTGGCAGCGCGAAGGCCGCAGCGGCTTCCTGTTGCCGCTGGACGTCAGCCTGGATATGCGCCTGTCCGATCTGATCGGCGTTGACCGGCAGCGTGAGCAACTGGCCCGCAACACCCAGCAATTTATCGAGGGCCTGCCTGCCAACCATGCGTTGCTCTGGGGTTCGCGTGGCACCGGCAAGTCGTCCATGGTGCGCGCGCTGCTGGCCCAGCATGCCAAGGCGGGTTTGCGCCTGATCGAAATCGAGCGCGATCACCTGGCCGACCTGCCACGTGTGGTCGAGCAACTGCTCAAGCTGCCGCAACGCTTCATTCTGTTCTGCGATGACCTGTCGTTCGAAGCCGGTGAAAGTGATTACCGTGTGCTCAAAAGCGTACTTGACGGTTCGCTGGAGCAGGCACCGGACAATGTGTTGCTCTATGCCACGTCGAACCGCCGCCATCTGGTGCCGGAAAACCAGAGTGATAACGACAACTGGAAACGCGTAGACGGTGAGTTGCACCCCAGCGAGGCGGTCGAGGACAAGATTGCCTTGTCTGACCGTTTTGGCTTGTGGCTGTCGTTTTACCCCTTTACCCAGGAGCACTTTCTGGATGTGGTGGAGCACTGGATCGGTGAGCTGGCCAATAAAGCCGGTTTACAGTGGCAACGCGATGAGGCCCTCGATATCCTCGCCGTGCGCTGGGCTACCGGTCGCGGCAACCGCAACGGCCGGTGTGCTTATCAATTCGCCCGTTATTGGGTGGGTCTCAAATTGCTGGAACGTCAACCATGATCGATTTACAACAGGCCGGTACCGGCCTTGATGGCTACGCCATGCTTTGCGCGCAGTTGGAGTCGCTGTTGGCGGATGAGCGTGATTTCATCGCCAACAGTGCGCAGTTTTCCGCGTTCCTGTTCAACCAGCTGGATGATCTGAACTGGGCGGGTTTCTACCTCAACCGTAACGAAGAGCTGGTGCTCGGACCATTTCAGGGGCAGATCGCCTGTGTGCGGATTCCGTTCGGCCGTGGCGTGTGTGGTGCGGCTGCGGCTTCGCGGCAAACCCAGCGGGTGGAGGATGTGCACGCGTTCCCTGGGCACATTGCGTGCGATAGCGCTTCCAACAGCGAGTTGGTGGTGCCGTTGGTCAAGGACAACCGGTTGATTGGTGTCCTCGACCTCGACAGCCCCTCGCTGGCGCGCTTTACCCCCGAGGACCAGGTCGGGATTGAACAGCTGGCAGCGATTTTTCTGCGTTTGACGGATTGCTGAACAAAGATGCCAGGGTAAGGCTTTGTGTAGGAGCGAGCTTGCTCGCGAAAAACTCACAGGCGCCGCGTTGATCCAGGAAAAACGCGTTATCGTTGACGTTTTTTCGCGAGCAAGCTCGCTCCTACAGCTTGACTGACCCCCTGCCTCTTATTGGCGATCCAGGTCATGCAGTTGCGTTTGCAGCATTCTTTCCAATTCCAGCATCAGCTTTTCCAGGGCTTTGATGCCGGCGTCGATCACGGGACGATCTTCGCTGCGAGAGCAGGCTTGTTCCAGTGTTTCGCATTGCCCCGCCAATGAGTGGGCTTGGACGATGCGGGCGGCTCCTTTGATTTTGTGGGCTTGCTCGATGATGTCCTGGTGCGGGGCTTGTCGAGCCAGCATGCCCATGAGTTCCTGGCGGTCGTGCCGGCTGCTATTTAGCAGTTCCTCCAGCAAGCGCCGACTCAATTGCGTATCGCCGCCGGTCAGGGCCTCCAGGCACGCCAGGTCCAGGCACGGGCTCGTCGGTTGTGGGGCGATGTGTGCCAGTTGTCGCTCCAACACCGTGAGGCTGATGGGTTTGAACAGGCAGTCGTTCATACCGGCCTGCACGCACCGTTGCCGTTCCTCGGGTTGTGCATTGGCGGTAAAGCCCAATACCACGCAGGGTGGCCGTTGTTCGCGTTGCTCGTATTCACGGATCGAGCGGCTCAACTCGTAGCCGTTCATGATGGGCATGTTGCAGTCGGCGATCACCAGGTCGAAATGTTCCTGGCGCCACGCCTGGAAACCGGCCGCACCGTGCTCGGCCGCGGTGAACTGGTGGCCCAGGTAGCCCAGCTGCTGACACATCAGCAAGCGATTGGCCGGGTGGTCGTCCACCACCAGCACATTGAGCACCGGGGTCGGGGCGGCCGCCACCGGTACCAGTTCACCGACCTGGTTCTGCGTGTGCAGACGCGGCATCTTCAGGTTGACGTGCACCTGGGTGCCGACCATGGGCACGCTGCTCAGGCTTAGCTGGCCGCCCATCATCGCGCACAAGCTGCGACAGATCACCAGCCCCAGTCCTGCGCCGCTCCTGGCCAGGTGCCCGGAGTTGTCCGCTTGGGCGAAGGGTTCGAACAAACGCAACTGGTCGTCCCTGCTGATCCCGATGCCGGTGTCTTCCACCACCAGTTTGAGCTCGATCTGTTCCGGTGCTTGAGTCGGCAGCACCTCAACTTTGATCTTCACCTGCCCACGCTCGGTAAACTTGATCGCATTGCTCACCAGGTTGGACAGCACTTGCTTGAAGCGCAGCGGGTCAATCTGGACCTCGATGTCGTTCAGGTCGGGTTTGAACTCCAGCAACAGGCTGAGGGTTTTCTGGCGTGCAAGCCCATCGAATACGCGTACGACGGACTCGATCACTTCCCGCAGGTTGACGCGTTCCGGGGCGAGGCTCAGACGCCCGGATTCAATGCGTGCGATGTCCAGAATATCGCCGATCAGTTCCAGCAGGTCCTTGGCCGAGTTGTAGGCCACTTCAATGGCCGGTCGATCAAGATGTCCTTGATCGGCGCGCTTGAGTGTCAGTTCGAGCATACCGATCACGGCATTCATCGGTGTGCGGATCTCATGGCTCATGGTGGCAAGGAACGTACTTTTGGCACGGTTGGCTTCGTCGGCGCGCTCCTTGGCAGCGCGCAACTCATCAAACAGTTGGCGCCTTTCACTGATGTCGATCCAGCCACCGATGATGCCTTGGACTTCGCCGGTGGAATCGCGGTACGGCAGGATCCAGTGGTAGATGGTCAGTTTCTTGTCGTGGATGTGCAGGGTGCGGTCCAGGATCAGCGGGTTACCTTCGGCCACGACGCGTTGATAATCGGCGTGATACTGCGCCGCCTCCGACTCGAGGGCCATGCTCATCTGGACCGCGCTTTTGCCGATGACGTCTTCGCGTTTGACGTCGAACACCTGCAGGTAACTGTCGTTGCAGGTCTGCAACAAACCGTTGCGATCACGTACGTAGATCGGGTGCGGGGTTTCATTGACCAGCGCACGCATGAACTCGAACTGGTCGTTGAGGGCGCGCTCGGCCATTTGCCGATGTTTGATCTGGCGACGCATGTAGGCGTTCCAGGTCAAGGAGATCAACAGTAGCAGCCCGGTGCCGATAACGATCCGGGCAATCAATTGGTGGTAGTTGCGCCAATAGCTGTCGGACGCGGCGGTATAGCCACGCCAGCGGCTGTTGATCACGCCCATTTCATCCGGGGCGATACTGAGCAGCGCTTTGTCGAGGATCGAACTCAGTTCGGTCGCATGGCGTGATGTGGCCAGGGCAAACGTGGCGGGGACCGTCCCGATAGTGCTGCTGATCTGCAGTTTGTCCTGGAAGACCTGCGAGGAGAGGAAGTAGTTGGCGATGACCAGCGAGTTAACGGCGCCGTCCACATGGCCTTGTGCAAGCAGTTCCGAAGCCTTGAACGTGTCGCTGGTCTCCACCAGGTGAATCTGTGGGAAGTCCTTGCCCAAGGTGCCGGCCAGTGGGTTGCCTTGGGTGATGGCCAGGCGTTTTCCGGCCATCTGCTCCAGGCTCAACGGAGCACCGGGCTCCTTGCGTGTCAGCAATACGTAGGAGTTTTCCAGGTAGGGCCGACTGAAGTTGAGCTGCGCTTCCCTTTCGTTGCTCGGAACGATGGCGCCGATCATATCCACTTTGCCGGTGGCGACCTGCTCGATCATGTCGTTGACGTCGCGGCCGTTCTGGATCACGAAACGCAGGCCGGTGCGCAGGCGAATCAACTCCAGGAGGTCGGCAGTGATGCCGCGGAAGTTGCCGTCCGCATCGAAGAACGTGAGCGGTGCAAAGGTTTCGTTCACGATGACCTTTACCACGGGGTGCTGTTTCAGCCAGCGCTCTTCACGTTGGGTCAGTTGCAGTTTTTTGTCGGTCAGCAGGATGTCGCTACCGGCACTCCAGCGCTTGGCTATGTTGTCCCGTTCGTTGGTAGGCACGGCGGCCAGTACCGAGTCGATAATGCTCAACAGGATGTGTTGGTCCTGGCGCAGTGCAAAGCTGAAACCAAAGGCCTCATGTTTGCCGAAGTTAGCCATGTGGATATTTTTCAGATAGCCCTTGTTGATCATGTAATGGGTGGAAATGGTGTCGCCCAGAAACACATCCGCCTGGTCGAAGGCCACCGCATTCAAGGCATTTTGATAAGAGGGATAGGCGCGAATGATCGCGTTGGGGTACAGCTTTTCCACTTCACTCAGGGGCAGGTAATGATAGACAACGCTCAGGCGCAGCCCCGCCAAGCCATCGTTGAGGCTGCGGGTTTCACCCTCACGGGTGACCAGCACCGGCTGGTCCACGGCGTAGGGTGCGGACAGGATCAGCTTTGGGTTCGCGGCTTCAAAGCCGTTGGAGGAGCCCAGCAGATCAATGTCACCCGCCTCCAGGGCTTGAATGGATGCCTTGCGGGAAGGGTAGCGCACGACCCTGACCGGCAAGGCGAGTGCCTTGGCCAGCAGCCCCGCATAATCGGCGGTGAGGCCTTCATAGTCATGGCCGCTGGAAGTGAGGTCGAAGGGCGGGTAGTCGGGTGCGGAAGTGCCCAGTACCAACTCGCGTTTGTTCTGTAGCCACTGGCGTTGTGCTCTGTCCAATTGAATGTCCAGTTGAACGCTTCCTGCACGACTTAATAAGGTGAAATGTTCCGGGTCGGGTTGATATTGTGCGAGCGCAACGGTGCTGAAGCACAAGCCGGCACATAATACAATCAGATAGTCCTTTATACGGCTGGGCATCCGCTTTCTCACACTAGCGCGTTTCGTTTTGCCATCTCGATGAGTTCTACCAAGGATTTGGCTTTGAGCTTCTGCATGAGTCGCTTTTTATAAGTGCTGACGGTTTTATTGCTCAGGAACATGCCTTTGGCTATTTCTTTATTAGTGCGTCCTTGTGCAAAAAGTTGTAATACCATCAACTCCCGGTCGTTGACTGTTTTGAATAATTCCAACTCCTCCACCTCAACGCCTTCGCTGCCGTTGCCATTCAGTGCCTGGCTGGGGAAATAGTTGTAACCGGAGAGTACTGCACGGATCGCGCTCAGCAGCTCGCTGAGGTCACCTTCCTTGCACACATAGCCTTCAGCGCCCGAGCGCATGCAGCGTGTTGCAAACAAGGTAGGGCACTGGGCCGTGAGCACCAGGGTTTTCATCGAAGTATTCATGGCGTTGAATCGGCAGAGTACTTCGAGGCCATCAAGTTTGGGGATGCTGATATCGAGAATTACCAGATCCGGGAGGCATTCGCGGACCATTTGGATGGCATCGCAGCCATTGTCTGTTTCGCCAACGACTTTGTAACCTTCATGTTCAAGTAACATTCTAATGGCCAATCGTATAACCGGATGGTCGTCGATAATAAAAACTGTATTCATGGTCACGCTCCGCGCCGATGCAAATAAAGCGGGCACATTAGCTCAGAAGATGAGTGAGGAGGATCGACGCCGACGGCCTAGATATAAAACAAGAAAAATCCTACATAAAAAAAGGCATATGCCTACCAGCTACAGGGTAGTTGTGAAGTGAAACGGACAGAGTTTTGGGCGCGAAAGCGGTGACGGGAAGTGGCCGGGAATTTACGATGCGCTTAGAGTCGCTTTTCATCAGTCGAAATGTTTAATGTCCTACATTTATCGATTGGATGTTATTAGCTTTTCAAGTTCTTCTTTATTTAACGGCTTGGGTAAATATCCCCACAGTGGCAGGCTTCGCTGCGCAGCTTGTAGAGCGAGGTTGATCAATTCGGTGGCAGGTAACCCGCTGAGCAGAATCGCGGCACTGATAAAACGGCCGCGGCTGGCTATTTCTATCAATTCGAGGCCGGGTAAGTCAGGCAGGCATTGGTCACACAGCATCAGGTCGAAAGGTCGTTCGGACTGGGTCATTGTGCGGATGGCCTGTTCGGCGTTTTCTACGGGTGTGAGTTGATCGAAACCGAAGCTTCTGAGCAGGCATTGGGTGGCCAGGAGTTGAAAGGGATGATCTTCCACCACAAGAATACGAAGAGAGTGTCTGGGCATAGAGAGCACACAGTGGGTCAAGCGTCGGTGGGATGTAGGAATTGTTTGCGACGCCCGCGAGGAGCGTGCGTGATTATTCTTCGGGTGCCTGTACGAATTCGATCAGGCCGCTCTGTTCCCTTTGTAGGTTAATTCTGTTCAGGGAACAGGCTGCGGGATCCGAGGGTTATTGGGGGCTGGAGCGGCCGGTCATCTCTCGCGCCATTTCGGTAGCGTAGCTGTCAGTCATGCCGGCGATAAAGTCGATCATGCGCAGGAACGAGGCATGCAACGGCCAGGCGGGGTCCGGTGCGCTATTGCCCAGCAAGTCGAGAATGCGTCGGTTCTTGAACGATGGTGTGCGCCCGCCATGTTGTTCCAGGGCGGCACCGCAAAATGCATTCAACAGGATTTCCAGGGTGGTGTAGGCGCCGATTTCATGCAGGGTCTTGCGCTTGTCCTGGAAAATTTTCTTGCGCGCCATGTCTTTGGCATCCAGTACACAACGCTTGGCAGGCCCATGCATATGCTCCACCAGGTCGCCGGGCAGGGTGCCGGCCAGCAAGGCGTCCTGCTGTTCGACAAATGCCTGTGCCGCCGCGTTGGTCAGGTGCTCGATCGCCTTGCCGCGCAAGATGGCCAATTTGCGTCGGCGCGAGTCCAGCGGGCCCAACTGGCGGTACGTCTGCGGCAGGTCGTCGCCGACCAGGTTGAGCAGCAGCGATTCGACCTCCGCGTATTCCAGCAGCTCCATCTCCAGCCCGTCTTCCAGGTCGATCAGCGCGTAGCAGATGTCGTCCGCGGCTTCCATCAGGTAAACCAACGGATGACGCGCCCAGCGTTGTTCTTCCAGTTGGGGCAGCCCGAGTTTGTGGGCGATCTGCTCCAGAATCGGCAGTTCGCTCTGGTAACAGCCGAACTTGTGTTTCTTGTAGCCCAGGGAGTCGGCGTGACGCGCGGTCCAGGGATATTTCAGGTAGGTACCCAAGGTGGCGTATGTCAGCCGCGTGCCACCGTCGAACTGGTGGTACTCCAGTTGGGTCAGCACTCGAAAACCCTGGGCGTTGCCTTCGAAATTGAGGAAGTCATTACGTTCGGCAGGGCTCATGCCATCCAGCCAGCCACGGCCCGCAGCCTGCTGAAACCAATGGCGAATGGCATCTTCACCGGAATGCCCGAAGGGCGGGTTACCGATGTCATGGGCCAGGCAAGCCGATTGCACCACCATGCCCAGGTCGCTAGGGTCGCACCAGTCGGGCAGGGCGCTGCGCAGGGTCTCGCCGACGCGCATGCCGAGGGAGCGGCCAACGCAACTGACTTCCAGGGAGTGTGTCAGGCGCGTATGGATATGGTCGTTGCTCGACACCGGATGCACTTGGGTCTTGCGGCCCAGGCGCCGGAAAGCACCCGAGAAGATAATGCGGTCGTGATCTTTGTGAAATGGGCTACGGCCCAGTTCTTCCGGGCTGTGCAGGGGTTTTCCGAGGCGTTCGCGAGTCAGCAGGGTAGGCCAATCCAAGGCGGGTACTCTCCGTTGGTGAAGGATGCGCCCAGCTTCCCGGTTCGGCGTGGCCTGGGCAAGCGAAAATCTACCGGCAGATGCGCGGGCGAAAAAAGGCCCGGCCCTGTTCTGATAAGGGCCAGGCCGGTTCTGTCGAGGCAACAGGCAGCGTATGGGTTCAGCCTTTGCGCGCGCCTTGCATGGCCAGCTTGATCAGTGGGATCAAGCCGGCGCCCAAGCGCACCAGGCGCGTCACACTACTGATACTGCCGCCCTTGGCCCCTTTGCCGGTAAAGAAGCCCAGCAACGTCACTGCCGCAACGCCCCATAGCGGCGCATGCTTGATCCCCAGGCTGTCTTGCCAGTTATGGCGCATGTCGCGCATTTTGTGCAGGGGCGCCATGAGTTGTTGCGACTCGTGGCGGATCTCCTGGCGGTGCATTTCCATGCGCAGGCGAATCAACGCCTTGCGCATTTCCCGGCGTGAGGTGGATGGCGGGATTTCAGTCAGGCTCATGGCAGCAGGCGCTCCCGGTCATTGGCCAGCTCTTCCAGGGTCGCGTGGAAGGGCGTGGACTCGTCGAATATCGCCGCTTTCAAGCGCAACCCGCAGAATGCCGCGGCCAGGATGTAAAACCCGCAGAGGCTGATGATCCCGGTGATACGGTAGGTGTCCCATACCAGAATCATCACCAGTGCCGACAACCCCACCAATAACAGCAAGGCAAACACCAGCGAGAGCCCGGCAAACAGCAATAGGCTGACGGTGCGCGACTTCTGTTCCTGCAGTTCGATGCCAAACAGCTCGACGTGGCTGTGCAGCAAGCCCAGAACGGCCGCGCCCAGGCGTCGAGAGGTTGAGCTTGCGCCCTTGGACGACTCGGTTTCGCCGATAGACATGATTAGCGCCTTGTGGCCAGCAGGCCGATCAGAAAGCCCACGCCAGCGGCGATGCCGACCGACTGCCAAGGGTTGGCCTGTACGTAATCCTCGGTGGCGGCAACCGCTGCCTGGCCACGCTCACGCAGGGAGTCTTCGGTCAGTTGCAGGGTTTCGCGAGCCTTGAGCAGGCTCTCATGGATCTTGGTACGCAGCTCGTCGGCCTGGTCACCGGCCAGTACGGCGGTGTCGTCCAGCAACTTTTCGGTGTCACTGACCAGGGTTTGAAAATCCGCCATCAGTATTTCTTGAGCAGTCTTTGTAGTACGTCTGGCCATGGGTATCTCCGTGATTGGCTGATCGGTCTGTGTGGTTTCGAGTCACCGCGTTCGGTGAAGGTTCAGTGCAATTGTGTGGTACAGCTTTTGCTTTGCCTTGGTGCGCAGGCCCAACGGGCTGCGCTGAATCCGGGCGGTCGGGCCTAAAGCCTTGAAAAACCTTACCCTAAATAATTGAAACTCGCGGAAAAACCCTGTCGGTTACGGCCTGTTGTGTTGATCACTGCGCTAAAGCGGTTCACGCCTCCAATAGAGGGGTGGGACCGGTGGTGCCAATTTAGTGCGTGAAACCCTGGTCTGAACCGGTTTGGTGCTTTTTTGCCTTTGATGCAGGCCTGCCAACGTCCATGGAAAATGTGCAAAGCGCAGTAGACACCTTAGTCCACAGCTCCAACACCCTGTTTATCCTGATCGGTGCGGTCATGGTCCTGGCCATGCACGCCGGCTTCGCGTTCCTTGAAGTCGGGACGGTGCGCCAGAAAAACCAGGTCAATGCCCTGTCGAAGATCCTCAGCGACTTCGCCATCTCCACCCTGGCCTATTTCTTTATAGGCTATTGGATCTCCTACGGCGTGAGCTTCCTGCAACCGGCAGCGGTGATCAGCGCCGATCACGGCTACGGCCTGGTGAAGTTCTTCTTTCTGCTGACGTTTGCCGCAGCGATCCCGGCGATCATTTCCGGCGGTATTGCCGAGCGGGCGAAGTTCGCACCTCAGCTATGTGCCACCGCCTTGATCGTGGCGTTTATCTATCCGTTTTTCGAAGGCATGGTGTGGAACGGCAATTTCGGCGTGCAGGCCTGGCTGCTGGCAACCTTTGGGGCCAGCTTCCATGATTTCGCCGGGTCCGTGGTGGTACACGCCATGGGAGGGTGGTTGGCGCTGGCGGCAGTTTTGCTGCTGGGGCCACGTAATGGGCGATACAGGGAGGGAAGGCTGGTCGCCTTTGCGCCGTCGAGCATTCCGTTTCTGGCGTTGGGCTCGTGGATTCTGATTGTCGGCTGGTTCGGCTTCAACGTGATGAGTGCGCAAACCCTCAACGGCGTCAGCGGCCTTGTCGCCGTCAACTCGCTGATGGCAATGGTCGGTGGCACGGTCGCGGCCCTGATCATTGGGCGCAATGACCCAGGCTTCCTGCATAACGGCCCGCTGGCCGGGCTGGTGGCGGTGTGCGCGGGTTCCGACCTGATGCACCCGGTGGGCGCGCTGATCACCGGTGCGGTCGCCGGCGGGTTGTTTGTGTGGTTCTTCATTGCGGCCCAGGATCGCTGGAAGATCGACGACGTGCTGGGCGTGTGGCCGCTACATGGCCTGTGCGGCGTCTGGGGCGGTATCGCCTGCGGTATCTTCGGGCAGACGGCCCTCGGCGGCCTGGGCGGTGTCAGCCTGATCAGCCAACTGATCGGTACGGCCCTGGGTGTCGCGGTGGCGTTGGTCGGCGGCCTGTTGGTGTATGGCCTGATCAAGCGCGTGCATGGGCTGCGCCTGAGCCAGGAAGAGGAGTATTACGGCGCCGACCTGTCGATCCACAAAATCGGCGCGGTCAGTCAGGACTGATCGGCGGTTCTGCCTGCGGGTAGAAGCCGTGCAGCAGGCGATAACGGTTATGTCGCACTTCATCCACCCGTGCCTGCACCTGTTGGTCCGGCAGGCCCAACAGGATCAAGGCGTGGGAGGCGAGCATCAGGCTGGACTCCAGCAGTTCGGGCACCACTTCGCTGGCGCCCGCAGCTTTCAGTTCGGCCAGTTGGCTGTCATCGCGGGTACGCACCAGGATCGGCACTTCAGGGTTGATCCGCCGCGCTTCCTTGAGCACCACCAGTGCGACGTCCGTATCGTCCACCGCGATCACCACCAAGCGCGCCCGTTCCAGCCCGACCGCACTCAGCAACGCGCCACGGCGACAGTCACCGTAGTGCACGCTGCTGTCTTCAGTGGCGGCTTCCTGCACCCGTTCCGGGTCGTCATCCAGTGCGATAAACGCCTGCTGTTCGCGGCGCAGAAAACGACCGATGGATTGCCCGACCCGGCCATATCCGCAAATCACCGCATGGCCGCGTAACTGGGCGTTGAGCGCAGTGATTTGCTCCAATTGCACTTGCAGGTTGGGCTTGCGGTGCAGGCGCTGGGCGATCGACGGCGCGGCGCGCAGCAGCAGTGGGGTAAATAGCATCGAGCAGAACGTGGCGGCGAGGAGCAGGCCATTGAACTCATCGGGAATCAGCCGGCTTTGTTGCATCTGCGCCATCAGCGCAAAACAGAATTCGCCACCCTGGGCCAGGGCCAGGCCGCTGCGCCAGGCGGTTTCGGTGTCGCTGCCACGCCACTTGACCAGTCCCGCCACCACACAACCCTTGACCAGCATCAGGGTGAGGGCCAGGCCAAGGATCAGCAGGCTATGGCTGACGAACAGTTGCAGGTCGATGAGCATGCCTATACTGACGAAAAACAAGCCCAGCAAAATGTCGCGAAACGGGCGGATATCCGCTTCGATCTGATGCCGGTAATGGCTTTCACCCAGCAGCATGCCGGCCAGGAATGCACCGAGGGCCGGCGAGAGTCCGAGCAGGTGCGTCAGCCAGGCGGTCAACAGGACGATTACCAGCGCCAGCAACACAAACAACTCCGCCGAATGGGACGCAGCGACTTCATGGAACAAGCGCGGTAATAGCCAGCGACTGGCCCCTAGCAGGCCGATGAACAGCACCACGGTTTTGCCCAGTGTCAGTGGCAGTGCCCAGTACCACGCTTGGGTGCTGCTGCCGGCAAACACCGGCACCAGCGTCAGCAACAACACGGCGACCACATCCTGAAACAGCAGCACGCCAATCGCATTCTGGCCATGGCTGCTGAAGATTTCCCCAAGGCTGCCCAGCTCCTTGCTGACGATAGCGGTGGAAGACAGCGCCAGCCCAGCGCCCAATAGCAGCGCCACACCGGGCGACAGGCCCAAGCCCATCAACAAACCACCCAGCAGCACGCCGCACCCCAGCACCTGCAGGCTGCCCAGGCCAAACACCACCCGCCGCAGGGCGAGCATTTTGCTCAGGGAAAACTCCAGGCCCAGGGAGAACAAGAGGAATACCACGCCGAGTTCGGCGAGGTCCGGCAGTTCTTCGCTGTCATTCACCCAATCCAGCGCAGTGGGGCCTACGGCCAGGCCGACGCACAGATAGCCCAGCACGGGAGGCAATTGCAGGCGGCGAAATAGCGCAATCACCACCAGAGATGAGGCCAGAATGATCAACAGGTTGGCAAACACGGACAGCTTCCTTGCAGGTTGGGCGGGCAAAAAGCCGCGAGAATCGCTGAATCAGTTATACGCCATGCTGATCTGGGTCAGGTTTTTTGTGGTGGTGGGCTTCATGCAGTCACCGGGCTTAGAATAGGTGACTGTTTTCTGACCGGGTCCATTCATCATGCCTCCTGAATGCCAGTTGTTCGGCACCCTGGGTTGCCATCTTTGTGAAGTTGCCGAAGCCGAAATCATGCCGCTCGTCGAACGTGGCTTGCTGGTGGAACTGGTCGATATCACCGACCCCGACGACCTGACCGAAGCCTACGGCCTGCGGATTCCGGTGCTTCGCCGGGTAGACACCGGAGCTGAGCTGGATTGGCCGTTCGATACGGAACAGGTCGTGACGTTCTTGCTCTAGCTTTATGCGATGGCAGGTTTCCAAATATTAAGTTACTGTATGTTTGTACAGCGATTGAATAGAGGGAACGCCCGTGGTGAATGTTGAACAATTGAAAAGCAGCGTCAATCGCATGTCCGCCGACGTCGTGCGTGATGCGGTGAACGAGCTGCGCCTCGACGGCCTGGTCACGGAAGGCAAGACGCCGTTTAACAAAGTGCATTTCAACACCTGCTTTGCCGAGATCGAGGCGTTGTTCCAGCGCGCCGGTTATCACAAGCAGCTGGATGTGGTGGGTTACCAGGGGTTGTTGTACGCGCTGTACGATCCCGGCCGTTGGGATGCGGTCGATGTGCTGCGCTGGCTCAAGGAGTTCACCGAGGCCGCGAGTGCCTCGCCCATCCTGCGAACCCAATTGGCCAAAGCTTGAGATCGACCCTAGGCTCAATCCCGCTCCTTGCGGGATAATACCGCTGTGTTTTTCCAGGTTTCGAGCCTCTTCATGTCCACTTCCGGTTTTTCCGCGTCTCAGCATCAAGCCAGCACTCTGTATCTGCCTCCGGGGTCTTGGGCGACGGTGCTCGATTGCCTGTGCGAACACTTCCCGGCCATCAGTCGCGAGCATTGGCTGGACCGTATTGCGCGGGGGCGAGTGCTGGATCTCAATGGCCAGCCGATCAGCCAGGGCCTGGCTTACAAGGAGGGCCTGTGCATCTACTACTTCCGGGAAGTGCCCAATGAGAAGGTCATTGCGGTGCAGGAAACCATCCTGTATGCCGACGAGCACCTGGTGGTGGCTGACAAACCGCATTTCCTGCCGGTGACGCCGGCCGGTGAGTACGTCGAACAGACCTTGCTGCGGCGCCTGATCCGCCGCCTGGACAACCCCTCGCTGGTGCCCCTGCATCGTATCGACCGCCACACGGCGGGGCTGGTGTTGTTCTCGGCCAACCCACAAAGCCGTTCGGCCTATCAACAACTGTTTCCCACGCGGCGTATCGACAAATTCTACGAAGCCATCGCGCCGGCATTGCCCAACCTGACTTTCCCTCTGGTGCATAAAAGCCGCCTGGTAGATGGCGAACCGTTCTTTCGCATGCAGGAGGGGCCCGGTGCCAGCAACACTGAAACGGCGGTTGAGGTCCGGGAACAGCACGGCGATTTGTGGCGATATGGCCTGTTTCCCGTGACCGGCAAGAAGCACCAGTTGCGCGTGCACATGACCGCGCTCGGTGCGAGTATCTGCAACGATCCGTTCTACCCGGATGTGATCAAGGACGCCGTGGATGACTTCGCCAACCCGCTCAAGTTGTTGGCCCAGGGCGTGCGTTTTATTGACCCGATCACCGGCCTGGAGCGCAGTTTCCGCAGCCGGATCACCCTCGACTGGTGACCCCCGGAAACGACAAGGCCCGCACGAGGCGGGCCTTGGGCGGCAAGCGTTAAGACTTACAGGTCTTTAACGGTGCGAACCTGATCTTTATTGATACGGGTTTCCTTGCCATCAAGCTGTTTGAACTCGTAGAAGCCCGATGCCTTGTCGTAAGTCGGGGTGTCGACGGCCTGGATTTCGCGACCGTCATTCAGGGTGATCACTGTTGGCGAGGCGCAACCGGCGAGGGTAGCCAGGCCCAGTGCAAGCATGAGAGCGGCGATGGTCCGTTGAGTCATGAGTTTGTCTCCGAGAAAATACTTTTGAATGACTGAGCTTGTGACGCGCAGGGCGTCGTCAAAGTTCCTTGTTCGCCCATCATTCTGACACGCCAGTCCCAGGGTGCAACAGTTCGGGTGTATTAAGGTTGGCCAGGCGCGGGTCATTGTCCGGGCATTCCAGTGCGACGCCACCCAGTTGCAGCAGGATCTTGCGCGGGCTGCGTTCGCCTGCGGCCCAGGCACATTCCACTGGGTTTTTAAGGGCGGTGGGGATGATGCACAGCAAGGGTTCCCAGAACTCACCTTGTCGGACCATGACCGGCACTGAGGGATGGCTGCGCGATGTCTCCCACAGGTCGGCGAGCAATCGTGCATCAATGTTCGGCACATCACACGGCAGGACCAGCAGGTGCTGATGACGTGCGGCAAGCAAGCCGGCACGGATGCCGGCCAGCGGGCCGGGGAAGTCCTGGCTGTCGTCGCTCACCAGTTGGTCGGCATAGGGGGCGTAGAGGTCATGGTTGCGGTTGCACGAGATGATCAGGTCATCTGTCAGCGGCCTGCTCAGCTCCTGCAAGTGCGCGATCAACGGCCGGCCGCGCCATTGCAGCAAGCCTTTATCCTGGCCGCCCATGCGTTGGCCGCGGCCACCGGCCAGCAGCAGAATCGAACAGGGCAGGGGTGAGTCATCGAGGGACATGGCGGTTTCGCTGCGGCAGGTCAATAAGGCCCTGTGATATAACATCGGGCTGTTCCTTCGACAACCGGACCGAGCCATGAAAGCCAAGGCTGATGCGCCCTTCGTACCCCTGAACATCGCTGTATTGACCGTCAGTGACACCCGCACCCTCGACACCGACACCTCGGGCCAGGTCTTCGTCGATCGCCTGACCGCCGCCGGCCACCACCTGGCCGAGCGTGTGTTGCTAAAGGATGACCTCTATAAAATCCGCGCCCAAGTGGCCCACTGGATTGCTGAAGACGTCGTGCAGGTGGTGCTGATTACCGGCGGCACCGGTTTCACCGGCCGTGACAGCACGCCCGAAGCGGTGAGCTGCCTGCTGGACAAGCAAGTCGACGGTTTCGGCGAGCTGTTCCGCCAGATATCCGTGGCGGATATCGGCACCTCCACCGTGCAGTCCCGCGCCCTGGCCGGCCTGGCCAACGGCACGCTGGTGTGCTGCCTGCCGGGCTCCACCAACGCCGTGCGCACGGGCTGGGACGGTATCCTCGCCGAGCAGTTGGATAACCGTCACCGCCCGTGCAATTTCGTGCCTCATTTGAAGCAGGCCGAGCCCTGTGAATCCCGTGGATAAGCCCGGCAAGACCGGCGCCCTGATGCCGGTGGAAGAAGCGCTGCAGCGCCTGCTGGACATGGCCGAAGCCACGCCGATCCGCGAGCAGGACGTGTTGCCCCTGGCTGACCTCGATGGGCGCGTGCTGGCGCAAGACCTGATCTCCACCCTCGACCTGCCGCCATGGCCCAACAGTGCCATGGACGGTTATGTCCTGCGGCTGTCGGACTGGAGGGGTGAGCCGCTGCCGGTCAGCCAGCGCATCTTCGCCGGCCAGGCGCCGCAGCCATTGGCCGCCGGGACGTGCGCACGAATCTTTACCGGCGCGCCGGTGCCCGAAGGCGCTGATTGTGTAGAAATGCAGGAAAATGCCGTGCTTCACGCCGACGAGCGTGTGAGCTTCAGCGAGCCGTTGCAGGCGGGCCAGAACATTCGCCCACGCGGCCAGGAAACCACGGTAGGTGAGCGGGTGTTGACCGCCGGCACGCGCCTGGGCCCGATCGAACTGGGCCTGGCCGCCTCCCTTGGCCGTGACCGCCTGAGCGTGGTGCGCCGGGTGCGGGTGGCGGTGTTGTCCACCGGCGATGAGTTGATCGAGCCTGGCCTGCCGCTGGGGCCGGGCCAGATCTACAACAGCAATCGCCGCGTACTGTGCAGTTGGCTTGCGCGTATGGGGTGCGAAGTGATCGATGGCGGAATACTGCCGGATGATCTGGAACAGACCCGTGCGCGTCTGGCAGGGCTAGGCAATGTTGATCTGATCCTGTCCACTGGCGGTGTGTCGGTGGGCGAAGCGGACTTCCTTGGCATCGCCTTGCGCGAAGAGGGCGAACTGGCCCTGTGGAAGTTGGCGATCAAGCCGGGCAAACCGCTGACGTTCGGTCACTTTCGCGGTGTGCCGGTGATTGGTTTGCCGGGTAACCCGGCTTCGACCCTGGTGACATTCGCCTTGCTGGCGCGCCCGTATCTATTGCGCCGCCAGGGCGTACACGAAGTGACGCCGCTGCGTTTCGAAGTGCCGGTGGGGTTCGTGTGGCCCAAACCGGGTAACCGCCGCGAATACCTGCGCGGGCGCATCGAACAGGGCAAGGCGATCATCTATCGCAACCAGAGCTCCGGCGTGCTGCGCAGCGCGGCGTGGGCGGAGGGGTTTGTGGAGGTATTGGAGGGCACGACGCTGGCGGTGGGTGATCGAGTCAATTTCATCCCGTTGAGTGAAGTCCTGAACTGACCTAGAGCCATCTTGTAGTGAGCGGGCTTGCCCCGGTACAAACCGGGGACATCGTTTACATTTCTAACCGGGGACATGGTTTACAGGCTATCACGCAT
>NZ_PYWX01000028.1 GCF_003031675.1 Pseudomonas palleroniana
TGATGCTGATAATCTTGTTGACTATCAGTCTGACTCCACAAGCACCCACACGAATTGCTTGATTCAGTTGTTAAAGAGCGGTTGGTCAAGTCTTTCGTCTCAACCGAGGCGCGCATTCTACAGCAGCCTCATTTGCTGTCAAGTGATTATTTTCAGAAGCTTTCGAAGATTTCTTCAACAACTTCAACCACTTGCGCCTCCGATCTCTCGTTAGCGGGAGGCGAATTCTACAGGCATCAGCAGAGGCGTCAAGCGCTAATTCAAAAAATCGGAATTTTCTTTCTGGGCATCTCCCTCTATCGCTCCCCTCTATATATAGAAAGAGAAAATGACTCTCAGCGAACGCGCTCCGATACTGGAAAGCACGGAGCGAAGCCTACTCGAAAGCGACCAGGAAGCTAAAGAAGATCAAGAGAGGAAAAGAGAAGAAGAAAGACACGCAAATCAACAGGCATCTATAGCGCAACGCCTGGCGTATAGATGGTGTCCCAGGGCCGGTTCGAACGGCCAACCTTCCCCTTAGGAGGGGGATGCTCTATCCAATTGAGCTACTGGGACAAATGGAAGCCGTCAGGCTAAGAGCCCAGCGACGGACGGCGTGCATGTTAACGGCCAAGATAGATTTTGTCATGTCGTCCGTAGGCATTTTGAGTGTAGGCCTAAGCTTGCAGAAGCAAACGCGGTTCAACCCCGCAAATTCGGGCTGCAAATGGAATCGTGCAAATTGCATTGACCAAAAAAGCGAATACATTGCAAATTGCATCCACAGCCCTCATAAAAACAACATAACCCTTTGATTTTAAATAATTAAAATATTGGCACGACACCTGCAATAAATCTCCTATAAGCCAGTTTTGCAAACACTAGTCAGCGGAGAAGAGAACCATGAATAGCGCCGCCCTGTTAGCCCTGAATACCGTAGCCTTGGCCGCGCTGGTGATTTTTCATTTTCAATCCACCACTGCCCAGAACACGACACAGATCAACCAGCCGGTTCCACATCACCTCCAGCAACGCCCGCAATTGGCAGTAATGACCGCCGCCCAGCCCTCCCCCGTTTACGCGGCTCAAGGCGCCCAGACTTCGACCACATCCAAACATTGGATCTTCTAAGAGAGCCACCAGCCCCGATCCTGAGTTTGGCGTTCATGCAATTCTGTACGCCTATGACCCAGCCGGGGCATTTATGGCCGGCGTAGCGTCCAGTAGATTCACGCCGACCCGGTCTACCGGATGAAATCTACCCAAGACCGCGCGGAACCATTTCAGCTCGACCTTATGTCGCCTGACGCTAGCAAATCGGCAAACTGACACTAGTCTTAAGATTGAGGGCAAAAGGCCATATTGCGGTAGGATGTGCGCCCCCAACCCGCGTGCAGCCTGGGCTTGCGCGACGATCTGAATTCCAGATGCTGCGCAAATTTTTTTCCAACCAGTCCGCAGAATTGAAAATGAGTGCTGGCATAAAGCCTGTAGGCGGTTCAATATTTGTCACAGAATTGACGCCAAGTAAACGTCAAATCTGAGGCATGATGCGGCCTCTTTGCAATTCGGGTTGAACTTTGGTCGTGAGCCTTGTCTTAACACTCATCTTGCGGCCAATTCCAGAAACCGCTCCTCTGAACTAACCGGTTAAATATATGCGCCCATTGAAACAGGCAATTTATTCCAGCCGTACGGCTGACAAGTTCGTCGTACGTCTGCCAGACGGAATGCGGGAACGCATTGCCGAGGTGGCTCGCAATCATCACCGCAGCATGAACTCCGAAATCATCGCCCGCCTGGAGCAGAGCCTTATTCAGGAAGGTGCGCTGGGTGAAGAGTTGAGCATGCGCATGGACAGCCCAGAGCTGTCACTGCATGAACGCGAGCTGCTGCAGCGTTTTCGTCAACTCTCCCACCGCCAGCAAAATGCTCTCGTCTCGCTTATCGCACACGATGTTGAGGCAGCAGCAGAAGCCAATTGATTCACTATTGAAAGCAGAAGCCAGCCAAGTGCTGGCTTTTTTTTGTGCGAAATCTGGGAAAGGAGTATGGAACGAGGGGCAGAATTGCCCCCCCCCCCGTGAAAAGGCATCAGAGCAGGAAGATCGTGGCCAGGCCCAGGAAGATGAAGAAACCACCACTATCGGTCATGGCGGTAATCATCACGCTGGCCCCCATTGCCGGGTCGCGACCCAAGCGTGCCAAAGTCATAGGGATCAGTACCCCCATCAGAGCGGCCAGCAGCAAGTTGAGCGTCATGGCAGCCGTCATTACAACGCCGAGCGACCAACTGCCATAAAGCATGTAGGCCACAATACCGATCACCCCACCCCATACGACTCCGTTAATCAGCGCCACCGCCAGCTCCTTGCGCATAAGGCGTGACGTATTACCGGTGTTCACCTGATCAAGCGCCATGGCTCGTACGATCATGGTGATCGTCTGGTTGCCGGAATTACCACCAATACCGGCAACAATGGGCATCAACGCTGCCAGAGCCACCAGCTTCTCAATCGAACCTTCGAACAACCCAATCACTCGCGAAGCAATGAAGGCGGTAATCAGGTTGATAGCAAGCCACGCCCAACGGTTACGCAAGGAACGCCAGACCGAAGCAAAGATGTCTTCCTCTTCACGCAGACCCGCCATGTTGAGAACTTCGGTCTCACTCTCCTCACGAATCAGGTCAACCATTTCATCAATGGTCAGACGACCGATCAGCTTGCCGTTCTTGTCGACCACAGGAGCAGAAATCAAGTCGTAACGCTCAAATGCTTGAGCGGCATCATAGGCGTCTTCGTCCGGGTGAAAACTCACCGGATCACTGGCCATTACTTCCGCAACTTTCTTCTCAGGGTCGTTGACCAACAGGCGCTTGATCGGCAGTACGCCCTTCAGGATACCTTCGTAATCAACGACAAAAAGTTTATCAGTATGGCCTGGCAGCTCTTTAAGACGGCGTAGGTAACGCAATACCACTTCCAGGCTGACGTCCTCGCGGATGGTGACCATCTCGAAGTCCATCAAAGCGCCGACCTGGTCCTCGTCGTAAGACAACGCGGAACGCACGCGCTCACGTTGCTGGCCGTCAAGCGCTTCCATCAGCTCATGGACAACATCACGGGGAAGCTCTGGAGCAAGGTCCGCCAGCTCGTCCGCATCCATCTCCTTGGCCGCTGCCAGGAGCTCGTGATCGTCCATGTCGGCGATCAGGGTTTCACGGACCGAGTCGGATACTTCGAGGAGGATATCACCGTCGCGGTCAGCCTTGACCAACTGCCAGAGCGTCAGCCGGTCATCCAGCGGCAAGGCTTCGAGGATATAAGCAACGTCGGCAGAGTGCAGGTCATCGAGCTTGCGTTGCAACTCGACGAGGTTTTGCCGGTGGACCAGGTTTTCGACGCGGTCGTGATGCGGACCTTCCTGGCGGTGCGTGAGGTCTTCGACCACGCGCTGGCGCTGCAGTAGCTCGATGACTTGAGCCAGACGATCCTGCAGGCTTTCCTGTGTTTTCTTTACTTCTACTTCGGTCATAGGCGAACTCCACTCCCAGCAGCGGGGCACGCCGGAAGCATCAATCAGTCAATTCATGATTGGTAAAGCGGGGTACTGAGTAACTACTGGGTAAGTCCATGGAGGTATTCCACAAGCCCCGGCGGGGCTGACGGGCACAATGATACACGCTGCGTGCGCTTTTAACGTTAAAAAACTGGAAAGAACAAGCGCTTGCGAGACAAAGCTCAGATTGGCTGCATCTATGAACTGCGACGACGCAGCTCGAAGGGAAAACACATGAAGCAGGAGAAAAAGATAATGCCTGCGAGAAAACCTACACAAACGCCAGACGGCAAAAAGCCCGCACTAGGCGGGCTTTTTGTTTGTATGGTGCACTCGACAGGATTCGAACCTGTGACCGCTCGGTTCGTAGCCGAGTACTCTATCCAGCTGAGCTACGAGTGCAAGTTGTGTTTTTAGACCAGATCACAACTGGTTGAAGCCAAGCCACCTGCATTGCTGCAACTGACTCTTAAATGGTGCACTCGACAGGATTCGAACCTGTGACCGCTCGGTTCGTAGCCGAGTACTCTATCCAGCTGAGCTACGAGTGCATTTGTTGCCGCGCATTATAGGCCGTTCAATCTCTATGTAAAGCTATTTTTTCGAGTATTTTCAACAACTTACCGAAAAAACCAGATTGCAACGTACTAAGCAAATAATGGCGGAGAACGGGGGATTCGAACCCCCGACACCCTTTTGAGGTGTACTCCCTTAGCAGGGGAGCGCCTTCGGCCACTCGGCCAGCTCTCCGCAACACGGGGCGTATATTAACCACGTTCATCCCCGTTTGCAAACATAAAAAACGATAAAAATTAAAGGCTTGGTTCTTCGTCCTTCTCTTTCTTGATCCGCAGGTAGATTTCCTCGCGGTGAACAGCCACCTCTTTCGGAGCATTAACCCCGATGCGCACTTGATTACCTTTGACGCCGAGCACGGTCACGGTGATTTCGCCATCACCGATAATCAGGCTTTCTGCGCAACGACGAGTCAGAATCAACATACCTTTCACCTCACGCATTTCAGTTCAGGAACAACAGTCTGCAAAAAAAAGGCCCTCGACCTACAACCCGAAGGCCATAGCCCTACCACCTAAGTATTGTCGAGCCCACACAAAAGAACATGCGCCCCACAAAAAAATGAAAGGCGCGGTAAACCGCGCCTTCCTGGCATCACATCACTCGCCCTGTCGGGCCGGAGCATCCAGCTCGAAAGCGGTATGCAGTGCGCGTACAGCCAGCTCCAGGTACTTCTCTTCGATCACTACCGAGACCTTGATTTCCGAGGTAGAGATCATCTGGATATTGATGCTTTCCTTGGCCAGAGCGCCGAACATACGGCTGGCAACGCCGGCATGGGAACGCATGCCCACACCTACGATCGATACCTTGGCAATCTTGGTATCGCCGATCACTTCACGGGCGCCAATTTCGTTAGCGGTGTTCTGCAGGATTTTCAACGCCGCATCGTACTCGTTGCGGTGTACGGTGAAGGTGAAATCGGTGGTGTTATCGTGCGAGACGTTCTGCACGATCATGTCGACTTCAACGTTCGCATCGCTGATAGGGCCCAGAATCTTGAAGGCCACGCCCGGGGTATCCGGCACGCCACGGATCGTCAGCTTGGCTTCATCACGGTTGAAAGCGATACCGGAAATGATCGGCTGTTCCATGGATTCCTCTTCATCAATAGTAATGAGGGTGCCCGGACCCTCTTTGAAGCTGTGCAATACGCGCAGCGGAACGTTGTATTTGCCGGCGAACTCTACTGCGCGGATCTGCAGCACCTTGGAACCGAGACTGGCCATTTCCAGCATCTCTTCGAAGGTGATCTTGTCCAGGCGCTGGGCGACCGGCACCACACGTGGGTCAGTGGTGTAGACGCCATCCACATCGGTGTAGATCTGGCATTCATCAGCCTTGAGGGCCGCCGCCAGAGCCACACCAGTGGTGTCCGAACCGCCACGCCCCAGGGTGGTGATGTTGCCGTGCTCGTCCACGCCCTGAAAGCCCGCCACAACTACCACGCGCCCGGCTTTCAGATCAGTACGGATTTTCTGATCATCGATTTGCAGGATGCGCGCCTTGGTATGCGCACTGTCGGTCAGGATGCGCACCTGGCTGCCAGTGTAGGACACCGCCGGCACGCCACGCTTGTTCAGCGCCATGGCCAGCAACGCAATGGTCACCTGCTCGCCAGTCGACACGATCACATCCAGCTCACGCGGCAGCGGCTGTTGATCACCACTGATTGCCTTGGCCAGATCGATCAGGCGATTGGTCTCGCCGCTCATGGCCGACAGCACCACCACCAGGTCATCCCCGGCATCGCGGAATTTCTTAACCTTGTCGGCGACCTGCTCGATTCTTTCGACAGAGCCGACCGAGGTGCCTCCAAATTTCTGTACGATCAAAGCCATTTCTAAGCCGCCTCAGCCCGTAAAGGGGCGCCCAATAAACAAATCTTGCAGCACCGCAGCGAGCCCACGACTAGACCATGGGCTCATTAACAGCGCCTTAAATACCGGCCTCGACAAACGGTACGGTCAGGCCCAGGGCCGCGTCCAGGCTGCCGGCATCTACACCACCGCCTTGCGCCATGTCCGGACGACCACCGCCCTTCCCGCCCACTGCCGCGGCGGCTTGTTTCATCAAATCACCGGCTTTGAGTTGGCCAGTCAGGTCTTTGGTTACACCGGCAACCAGAACGACCTTATCCTCATGGACACCGCCGAGCAGGATCACTGCGTGGCCGAGTTTGTTCTTCAACTGATCGACCAAGGCCAACAGCGCCTTGCCGTCCTGGCCGTCCAGACGCGCAGCCAGCACCTTCACGCCCTTGACGTCCAACGCTTGAGCAGACAAATCGTCACCCGCCGCGCTGGCTGCCTTGGCTTGCAACTGCTCCAGCTGTTTCTCCAGCGCACGGTTGCGCTCAAGCACGGCGGACAGTTTGTCGATCAGGTTGTCGCGGCTGCCCTTGACCAGGCCCGCCGCTTCCTTGAGTTGTTCTTCGGCCGCGTTGAGGTAGGCCAGGGCCGCAGCCCCGGTCACCGCCTCGATACGCCGCACGCCGGACGCCACGCCGCCTTCACTGATGATTTTCAGCAGGCCGATGTCGCCGGTACGGTTGGCATGGATACCGCCGCACAGCTCCACCGAGAAGTCGCCGCCCATGCTCAGTACGCGCACGCTGTCGCCGTACTTCTCGCCGAACAGTGCCATGGCGCCTTTGGCCTTGGCGGTCTCGATGTCGGTTTCTTCAGTCTCGACCGGAGTGTTCTTGCGCACTTGCGCGTTGACGATATCTTCCAGTGCCTTGATCTGCTCCGGCTTGATCGCTTCGAAATGGCTGAAGTCGAAGCGCAGGCGCTGACTATCGACCAACGAACCTTTTTGCTGAACGTGCTCGCCAAGCACCTGGCGCAACGCAGCGTGCAACAAGTGCGTGGCCGAGTGGTTCAGCGCGGTAGCGTGACGCACGTCAGCATCGACCTGGGTATCGACCGGCGCACCGACCGTCAGGTTACCCAACACCAGCACACCGTGATGCAGGAAAGCCCCGCCGGTCTTGGTGGTGTCACGCACTTCAAAGCGACCCGACGTCGAACTCAGGAAACCACAGTCACCCACTTGCCCACCGGACTCGGCATAGAACGGGGTCTGGTCCAGGACCACTACCGCTTCGTCGCCTTCATTCAACACGTCGACCGACTTGCCGTCCTTATAGAGGGCAACGATCTTGGCCGACCCCACGGTCGCCTTGTAGCCGATGAAATCGGTAGGCACGTCCACCTTGACCAGGGTGTTGTAGTCCAGGCCAAAGGAACTGGCGGAGCGCGCACGCACGCGCTGGGCCTCCATCTCACGCTCGAAACCGGCTTCATCGATGGTCAGCTCGCGCTCACGGGCGATGTCGGCGGTCAGGTCCATCGGGAAGCCGTAGGTGTCGTACAATTTGAACACCACGTCGCCCGGCACCACGGTACCTTTGAGCTCAGCCAGGTCCTGCTCGAGAATCTTCAGGCCGTGCTCCAGGGTCTTGGAGAACTGCTCCTCCTCAGCCTTGAGCACGCGCTCGATGTTTTCCTGCTGCTGCTTGAGCTCCGGGAAGGCGTCGCCCATCTCGGCGACCAGCGCGGCCACGATCTTGTAGAAGAAGCTGCCGGTGGCACCCAGCTTGTTACCGTGGCGGCAAGCGCGACGGATGATACGACGCAGCACGTAGCCACGGCCTTCGTTCGACGGCAGTACGCCATCAGCAATCAGGAAGCCGCAGGAACGGATGTGGTCCGACACGACCTTGAGCGACGACTGGTTTTCATTGGCGCAGCCAATCGCCGCAGCCGATGCGCTCAGCAGGTTGGTGAACAAGTCGATTTCATAGTTGGAGTGAACGTGCTGCATCACCGCACTGATCCGCTCCAGGCCCATGCCGGTATCCACCGACGGTGCCGGCAGCGGATGCAACACGCCATCGGCGGTGCGGTTGAACTGCATGAACACGTTGTTCCAGATCTCGATGTAACGGTCGCCATCTTCTTCCGGCGAGCCCGGTGGGCCACCCCAGATGTCGGCACCGTGGTCATAGAAAATCTCGGTGCAAGGACCGCACGGGCCAGTATCGCCCATGGTCCAGAAGTTATCGGACGCGTAAGGCGCGCCCTTGTTGTCGCCGATGCGGATCATGCGCTCTACGGGCACACCGACGTCCTTGGTCCAGATGTCATAGGCTTCGTCGTCTGTCGCGTAGACGGTGACCCAGAGCTTTTCCTTGGGCAGCTTCAACACACCGGTCAGGAAGGTCCAGGCGAACGTGATCGCATCTTTCTTGAAATAGTCGCCGAAGCTGAAGTTGCCCAACATTTCGAAGAACGTGTGGTGGCGAGCGGTGTAACCGACGTTTTCCAGGTCACTGTTCTTACCGCCGGCGCGTACGCATTTCTGGCTGCTGGTAGCGCGGGTATAAGCGCGCTTCTCCTGGCCCAGGAAGCAGTCCTTGAACTGGTTCATCCCCGCGTTAGTGAACAGCAGGGTCGGGTCATTGCCAGGGATCAAGGAGCTGGAGGCTACACGGGTGTGACCTTGCTCTTCGAAGAAGCGAAGGAAGGCTTCACGGATTTCTGCGCTTTTCATTAGGTTCTTCCACGGAGTCTGCGGCCAAAGGCCAGTGCGCAACATCATCAGACGGAGCGACGGCAAAGGGCCGCATTATATCGGCCCTTTGCCGGTGGTACAGCGTGTTTATGCGATAGAAGCATTCAATTAGACGGCCAGCACTGTCATTTTCGGGAAAACTCGACGAATGCCTGCACGACTTGCTCGATCTGCGCCCGGCTGACATCCATATGCGTGACCATGCGCAGACGCGGCGCGGCGACCAACTTGATCCCCCGCTCGGCGGCAAACGCCCTCAGGGCCTGAGCCTGCCCACCGATCTGCACGTAGACCATATTGGTCTGCACCGGCTCCACTTCATAACCGGCTTTGCGCAGTTCATCGCCCAGCCACTGGGCATTGGCATGGTCGTCGGCCAGGCGCGCCACCTGATGATCCAAGGCATACAGCCCTGCCGCCGCCAGCGAACCTGCCTGACGCATACCGCCGCCGACCATCTTGCGCAAGCGACGCGCCTTGGCGATCAACGCCGTAGAGCCGCACAACACCGAACCAATTGGCGCGCCCAGGCCCTTGGACAAGCACACCGAGACCGAGTCGAAATACTGGGCAATTTCCCGCGCCTCCACACCGAGCTTGACCGCCGCGTTGTAGAGCCGCGCACCGTCCAGATGCAGGGCCAAACCACGCTCACGGGTCAACGCGCGGGCCTTCGCCAAGTACTCCAGCGGTAGAACCTTGCCCTGCATGGTGTTTTCCAGCGCCAGCAAGCGGGTGCGGGCGAAGTGGAAATCGTCGGGCTTGATCGCCGCCGACACCTGGTCCAGGTCCAGGGAGCCGTCCGCCTGCGCCTCCAGCGGCTGCGGTTGGATCGAGCCCAATACGGCCGCACCACCCCCTTCGTATTTGTAGGTGTGGGCCTGCTGGCCGACGATATATTCCTCGCCGCGCTCACAGTGAGCCATCAACGCCAGCAGGTTGCTCATGGTGCCCGTGGGCACGAACAGCGCCGCCGCAAAGCCCAGGCGCCTGGCCAGCTCAGCTTCAAGGTGGTTGACGCTCGGGTCTTCACCGTAGACGTCATCACCACTGACCGCACTGGCCATCGCGTCCCGCATGCCGGGGGTGGGTTGGGTCACGGTGTCGCTGCGCAGGTCGATCACTGACATGAAACTGGCCTCTGTGAGTGGGTAAGCCCCTTAGAAGGAGATTACTGCGGGCAAAGCCGCGAGATATCAAGCCCTATGTGTATTCAAATGAATACCAACCAAACAAACCGATATAGCTTATCGATACAGCGCTCGTGCAGTTTTTGAAAAACCGTGTTAAAAACTCTCCGCCGCCAGGGTTCTGGCGGCAACGTTCTCAGGGCGGGGTGTAATTCCCCACCGGCGGTAATTGCACGCAATGTGCATAGCCCGCGAGCGCTTGGCGCCTTGAACTGCTCACGCAGGACGGCGACAAGGTCAGCAGACCCGGTGTGATCCCGGGGCCGACGGTCATAGTCCGGATGAAGAGAGAACGGGATTGGCACCTAAGGGCCGTTCGCTGACCTCATGCGTGCATGACCGGCGTTGCGTACCCTTAAATCCCATTCGATTCATAACGCCCTGTTTTTTTCTTAAACAGGAGTCAGAACATGCAACCCACCGCAATCGACAGCAAAAGCAAAAACCATCACGGCGAGCGTATCGCGTTTATCCAAGCCTGCTGGCATAAGGATATTGTCGACCAGAGCCGTAAAGGTTTCCTTGCCGAAATCATCGCCCAGGGCTACCAGGAATCGGACATCGACTTCTTCGAAGTCGGCGGCGCTTTTGAAATGCCCCTGCACGCTAAGCTGCTGGCCAAGACCGGCCGTTATGCCGGTATCGTGGCTGCCGCGCTGGTGGTGGACGGTGGCATCTACCGTCACGAATTCGTCGCCCAATCCGTGGTCAGCGGCCTGATGCAGGTGCAGCTGGAAACAGAAGTGCCGGTATTCTCGGTTTCCCTGACCCCGCACCACTTCCACGCCGGCAGCGAGCATCATGCATTCTTCCATGATCACTTTGTGCATAAAGGCCAGGAAGCTGCGCGCACTTGCGCCGATACCCTGCACAAGGTGCGTGCGATCCGTCGCAGCGAGCCACGTGCGGTAGCGGTCTAGGCATCACCGCAAAACCAATGTGGGAGGGGGCTTGCTCCCGATGGCGGTGTCTCAACTACAGATGAGTTGACTGTCACACTGCCATCGGGAGCAAGCCCCCTCCCACATTTGGATCCTGGTATGCCTTGAGACCTATATCAGGCCCGCATCCGTCGTCGGCACAATCAATATCCCCGCGCGCAAACCATTCTTCACCTTCGGGTTGGGGAAGATGATGCGTGCACCCTCCTCCTCGATCACCCAGCGGGTCTTGGCCACGTCTTCGGCCAGCAGGTAGCCCTTTTCCAGCTGCGAAAAATTTTCCACGTCTGCCGGCAGATGCAGCAGGAAAGCGTCGCTGTGCTTGATCACTTCACGCGCAACGGCGAACAGTTTCAGGCCGTCGAGGCTGTCGGTCTCGGGCTCGGTGCCTTCGATGATGTGCTTGAGGCGAGCTTCCAGGCGCGACACATCCACGCCGTCGTTCTGCCCGAACGGCCGCGCCTTGCCCAGCTCCAGGGTGAACGCCTCGGCGCCCAGTTGCTCATAGGTAAAAGCAGAGAAGGTAATCGAGGTCTTGTTCTGCATCAGCACCGCTTCCATGCCGGCCGCACGCAGGCGCGCAAGCTCACGACGCGAATGCTGGCGCCCCTCCTTCCAGGGGTACAGGGCGAATTGCTCGATCTTCGAACCCCGAATCGCCGTATGCAAGTCGTAATGCAGGCGCGAACGGCCTGGCTGGCTGAAGAAGCTGCGGGCCAGTTGCTCAAGTTCAGCGGCACGCATGGCTTCAGGGCCGATATTTTTTTCATGACGGCCGTTGAACAGCCGGTTGATGTCCAGTTCGAGGTAACGCTCACCGCGACGCATCGCCTCGGGGTTGCCGAACAGGAACAGAATACGGTTGCGGGGTTTGATCTCCCCACGGGCGATGCCATGCAACAGGCGGTCGAGCAGTTCGATCGGCGCGGTTTCGTTGCCATGGATGCCGGACGACAGCAGCAGGTCGCTGCCGTTGTCCTTCGCTTCAGGCGGGCGGACTTCAAGTGCGCCCTCGCTGAGCCAGCGCATCTGCACGCCGTCGACAGTCAGTTGAATTTTTTGCGCCGGTTCGCGACCGGCGAGGGTCAGTTCAAGCAGTTTGCCGAGGGCGAGCATAAGCAGCTTCCTTAGTGGTTGCAGCCAGGACCGTGGACGTGATCGTCGTCATCGCCGTCGACGTCGGCCGGCTCCATTTCCAGTTGCAGGCTCATCAGGTTGGTAGCCAACGGGCGCATCAGCAGGTTGGCGTACTCGGCGTCGCCTTCTTCCACATCCACGCCGATCAGCAACTGGCCACGGCCGTCGTGCTGGATCCAGATCTCCTTGCCCTGCCACACCACGGCAACGCGGGTGCAGGAGGTTTCCAGCTGGGTGCCGTCGGTATCTTCAAGGATCAGTTTCAGGGTGTCGGTGGTCATAAATAACTCTCGGTGGTGCGGCGTTAATTGAGCTGGAAAGGATAAACCGAGCCCAGTTTAAGGATTTGCGTCAGTTCATCCAGTGCCGTCCGGCACTCAAGCAGCAATTGCGGGTCAGCCAGGTCGGATTCACGCAGGCTGTCGCGGTAGTGCTTGTCGACCCATTGGGTCAGCGTGCCGTACAACGGTGCCGTCATGATAACGCCTGGATTCACCGCCGCCAGTTCCGTTTCATTCAAGGCCACCCGCAAGCGCAGGCACGCCGGGCCACCGCCGTTCTGCATGCTTTGCTTGAGGTCGAAGACTTTCACTTCGCGGATCAACCCACCGGACGCGGTCAAGCCTTGCAGGTACTGCCAGACGCGTTCGTTCGCGCGGCACTCTTCCGGCACGATCAGCAGCATCGAGCCGTCGGCGCGGCTCAGCAATTGGCTGTTGAACAGGTAGGAGCGCACAGCATCTTCAACGCTGACCTGGGCCCGGGGTACGCACACCGATTGGAAATTGCCGCCCAGCTTGCCCAACTTGCCCTGCAACTCGGCCAGCATCTGTTCGGTATGGAGGAACGCGTCCTCGTGATAGAACAGCACCTCACCGTTGCCCACCGCGATCACGTCGTTGTGGAACACGCCGGCATCGATCACTGCCGGGTTCTGCTGAGCGTAGACCACGCCGTCATCGCTCAGGCCGTGCAGGCGCGCAACGGCTTGGGACGCTTCAAGCGTCTGGCGCGCCGGGTACTTCTGCGGCGCCGGGTAACGGGTGTCGAACGCACTTCGGCCGAACACAAAGAATTCAACGCCCGCCTCGCCGTACTCGCGGCAGAAACGCGTGTGGTTGGCCGCGCCTTCATCGCCGAACTGCGCCACCGCCGGCAACGCCGCGTGGTGAGCGAAGTGTTTGGCATCGGCAAACATCGCCCCCAGCACGCGGCTGGTGGTCGGGTGTTCGATACTGCGATGGTATTTGCAGTTGAGGTTGGCGGCGGTGAAATGCACGCGGCCATCGGCCGTATCGGCGCTCGGGCTGACGGTGGCGGCGTTGGCCACCCACATGCTCGACGCGGAGCAGCTTGCGACCAACAACGGCATCGCCTGCTTGGCCGCCTGCTGGATCACTTGCGCATCGGTACCGCTGAAGCCCAGGTTGCGCAAGGCCGCCACGTCGGGGCGCTCCTGTGGCGCCAGCACGCCCTGCACAAAGCCCATGTCCATCAGCGCCTTCATTTTCTGCAGGCCCTGCAACGCCGCTTCCTTCGGGTTCGAAGACTGCTGGCTGTTGCTCTGGGACGCGACGTTACCGTAGGACAAACCGCCGTAGTTATGGGTCGGCCCCACTAGACCGTCAAAATTGACTTCATAGGATTTCATCGGCGAGGCTCCACGAACATCTGTTTTTATAGGCATCAAATTACTTGAACACACCACAAATCAAGTGTGGGAGCGGGCTTGCTCGCGAATGGGGTGGTTCAGTCACCTGAGATGTCGAATGACACACCGCTTTCGCGAGCCAGCCCGCTCCCGCATTTAGATAAGCGTAATCCCTGGCGTCAGGGTTGCCGGGACCACCAGGCTCGGGGTCTCAAGCGATGCCACCGGGTACGCACAATAATCCGCCGCGTAATACGCACTGGCGCGATGATTGCCCGAAGCCCCTACCCCGCCGAACGGCGCCGTGCTGGCGGCGCCGGTCAGTTGCTTGTTCCAGTTGACGATACCGGCGCGGCTCTCCAGCCAGAACTGCTGGTAGCGCGCTTCGGAATCGGACAACAAGCCCGCGGCCAGGCCGTACTGGGTGTTGTTGGCCTCGGCAATCGCCGCGGCGAAATCAGCGTAGCGGATCACCTGCAACAGCGGGCCGAACAGTTCCTCGTCCTCGCGCTCGGTCACGCCCGTCACGTCGATGATGCCCGGCGTCAGCAAAGCGGCTTGATCCTGCGGCTGGGTCATTTCCAACAGCGCCACGGCGCCATTGGCCAACATCAGCGCCTGGGCGTCCATCAAGGCCTTGGCCGCGCCGAGGGAAATCACCGAGCCCATGAACGGCGCCGGTTGCTGGTCGAAGGCGCCGACCTCGATGCTCGAAGCGACCGCCACCAGGCGCGCCAGCAACGCGTCACCCCAGGCACCTTGCGGCACCAACAAGCGGCGAGCACAGGTGCAGCGCTGGCCGGCGGAGATAAACGCCGACTGGATTATGGTGTAGACCGCCGCATCCACATCGGCCACTTCGTCCACCACCAGTGGGTTATTACCGCCCATTTCCAAGGCCAGGATCTTGTCCGGGCGCCCTGAGAACTGCTGATGCAAGTGGTTGCCGGTACGGCTGGAACCAGTGAAGAACAACCCGTCGATACCGGGGTTGGCAGCCAAGGCGATACCGGTTTCCCGTGCGCCCTGCAGCAGGTTCAGCACGCCCGCCGGCAAACCGGCTTCAATCCAGCATTGCACGGTCAGCTCGGCGACTTTCGGGGTCAGCTCGCTTGGCTTGAACAATACGGTGTTACCTGCCAGCAAAGCCGGGACGATATGCCCGTTCGGCAAGTGGCCGGGGAAATTGTAAGGGCCGAACACCGCCACCACGCCGTGAGGCTTGTGGCGCAACACGGCAGTGGCGTCGCCCAGCGGGCCGCTCTTCTCGCCGGTACGCTCGCGGTAGCTCTGCACCGAAATCGCAATCTTGTTGGCCATGCTGGTGACTTCAGTCGCCGATTCCCACAGCGGCTTGCCGGTTTCTTCACCGATGCAGCGGGCGATTTCATCGGCACGACGCTTCAGGGTGGCCGCGAAGGTTTCCAGCACGCCGATGCGCTCTTCCAGCGGGCGCCTGGCCCACTCCGGGAATGCCTGGCGCGCAGCCTGCACGGCGGACTCGACTTGCTCAGCGGTGGCGCCATTGCCGGCCCACAGCACTTGCTGCGTCACCGGGTTGCGCGACTCAAACAGCTCACCCTGGCCGGCCAGCCAGCTACCTGCGATATACAGCGAATTCATTATTTCGACTCCCGAGCAGCAGACAACGGTACGGCGCGCACTTGATCACCCACGACCAGTTGCAGGCGCTTGGCGGTTTGTGGATCGACCACCAGGGTGCCTGCGGCCAAGCGGGCCGGTGCGGCGGTGATGCGGCAATCCTCGCGTTTGCGGTTATGAATCAGGAACGGCGTGGCGTCGTCCCCTGGCGTGCCGATGGCCAACACCAGCGACTGGCTGTCACGCACCGCACGGATCTTGCTGGTTTCACACTCCACCGCCGGGCCGGCGTCGAAGATGTCGACGTAACCCTGGTAGCTGAAACCTTCGCTCTTGAGCATGCTCAATGCAGGCTCGGTATCCGGATGGACCTTGCCGATCACATTGCGTGCGTCTTCGGACAGGAAGCAGCTGTACAGCGGAAACTTCGGCATCAACTCAGCAATGAACGCCTTGTTGCCCACACCGGTCAGGTAATCGGCCTGGCTGAATTCCATCTTGAAGAAATGCCGGCCCAGGCTCTCCCAGAACGGCGAGCGCCCGGCATCGTTGGACACGCCACGCATCTCGGCAATGATCTTGTTGCCAAACAGTTGCGGGAACTCGGCGATAAACAGCAGGCGCGCCTTGGCCAGCATGCGGCCGTTGAGGCCGGTGCGGTAATCGGCGTGCAAAAACAGCGAGCACAGCTCGGAATTACCGGTAAGGTCGTTGGCCAGGAACAGCGTTGGAATCTCGCGGTAGATATTCAACTCCTGGGAGGCGCTTACAGTCAGGCCCACCCGGAAGTTGTACCAGGGCTCGCGCAGGCCGACGGCGCCGGCAATGGCGGAAATGCCCACCACGCGGCCTTCGTCGTTTTCCAGCACGAACAGGTAATCGGCATCGCCGCGCCCGGCGTCGCCGCGAAAGGTTTTTTCCGCCCAGCCAACCCGATGGGTCAGGCGCTCTTCGTTGGCCGGCAAGGTGGTCAGACCGGTGCCGGTGCTGCGTGCCAGATCAATCAGGGCCGGTAAATCGCTGCTGCGTACGGGACGAACGATCATGCTATCTCCTCGAACGGGCCGCCGTTGTCAGCCACCCGCGAAACTCTGTTTAAACCGGCTCTCAAACCGCAACGAGGCGCACGCTCGCGCCCTCGCCAACACCCAGGGCTTCGGCTGCCGCCAGGTCCAGGGTCACCGGTTTGCCGGGCGCGTAGTCCAACTCCAGCATCACCGCGCGGTAATCCTGCAACTGCGCATTACTCACCAGGTACTGGCGGCCAACACCCTTGGCCATCTCGCCGATCTTGACCGGCACCACACGGCTCTGGGCGATGGAACGAATGCCCGAAACCCGCGCATGCAACGTCGGGCCGCCGTCGAAGATGTCGATGTAATGATCGGTCTCGAAGCCTTCGCGCATCAGGATGTCGAACGTGATCTGCGCACGCGGGTGCACCTGGCCCATGGCCTCCTGGGCTTCGTCCGGCAGCAATGGCACGTAGATCGGGTAGTGCGGCATCAGCTCGGCCAGGAAGGTGCGGCTTTTAAGCCCGCACAGGCGCTCGGCGGCGGCGTAATTGAGATCGAAGAAGTTGCGCCCGATGGCGTCCCAGAACGGCGAGTCACCATGTTCGTCGCTGTAGCCGACAATTTCGGTCACCACCGAGTCGGCAAAGCGCTCGGGATGGCTGGCGACGAACAGCAGGCGGCCACGGGAATTGAGTTCCGACCACGGCGAACCGACCAGCTCCGGCACCACGTAGAAACTGGTGAGCAGGCTGTTGCCGGTGAGGTCGTGGCACTGGGAAAGCACGTGGATCTTGTTGTGGATCTTCAGCTCGCGCGAGGCGTGAACGAAGGTCTCATTACGAAAGCTGTAGAACGGCTCGGAATAACCCGCCGAGGCGACGATGGCCGAGCAGCCAGCGAGCTTGCCGGTCTCGGTGTCTTCCAGCACGAAGAAATAGCTCTCTTCACCGTTGAAACTCACCTCGGCCGCGAAGGACGCTTCGCTGGCGGCGATCTTGTCGCTCAGGCGTTCCACATCATCCGGCAAGGAGGTGACACCAATCGGGCTGTCCGCAGCCAGACGCTGTACCTCGCCCAGATCAGCCATTTGCGCGGGGCGCATCACCAGCATGGTGTCACTCCTTAACTCGAAAAACTCATAGGAAAAAAATACCGGACAGGTCCGGCTTCAACACAGGTCAACGGTGGGAGGGGGTTGCCCCCTCCCACATTGGCTCCCGTTCAGCCAATCAGGCTTGGGTCAGTGTTTTTACCGCGCGCTCGAAACGATCCAGGCCTTCCTGGATGTCGGCGTCTTCCACCACCAGGCTCGGGGCGAAACGCACCACATCAGGGCCGGCTTGCAGGATCATCAGGTTTTCTTTCTCGGCCGCGTTGAACACGTCCTTGGCCTTGCCCTTGAAAGCCTCACTCAGTACGCAACCGAGCAGCAGGCCCATGCCACGCACTTCGGTGAAGATGCCGTACTGCTTGCCGATCTGCTCCAGGCGTGCCTTGAACAGCGCATGCTTGGCGTTCACACCGGCCAACACTTGCGGGGTGTTGATCACATCGATCACCGCTTCCGCCACTGCGCACGCCAGCGGGTTGCCGCCGTAGGTGGTGCCGTGGGTACCGACCACCAGATGCTTGGCCAGCGCTTCGGTGGTGAGCATCGCCGCGATCGGGAACCCACCGCCCAGGCTCTTGGCGCTGGAGAGGATGTCCGGCGTCACGCCGTAATGCTGGTAAGCGAACAGATGGCCGCTGCGGCCCATGCCGGTTTGCACTTCGTCGAAGACCAGCAGTGCGTTGTGCGCGTCGCACAACTCGCGTGCGCCTTGCAGGTAAGCCAGCTCGGCCGGCAATACGCCGCCTTCGCCCTGGACCGGTTCCAGCACCACGGCGCAGGTCTTGTCCGAAACAGCGGCTTTCAGCGCGGCCAGGTCGTTGTAAGGCACGTGGGTGATGCCGGTGATCTTGGGGCCGAAACCATCGGAGTACTTGGACTGGCCACCGACGTTGACCGTGAACAGGGTACGGCCGTGGAAGCTGTTCAGCGCAGCGATGATCTCGTATTTTTCGCTGCCGAACCGGTCGAACGCGACGCGACGTGCCAGCTTGAACGCGGCCTCGTTGGCCTCGGCGCCGGAGTTGCAGAAGAACACGCGCTCGGCAAAGGTGGCATCGATCAACTTATGCGCCAGGCGCAGGGCCGGCTCATTGGTGAAAACGTTGGAGACGTGCCAAAGCTTGTTGGCCTGTTCGGTCAGCGCACCGACCAGCGCCGGGTGGGCGTGGCCCAATACGTTGACCGCGATGCCACCGGCAAAGTCGATCAGCTCGCGACCCGCCTGGTCCCACACGCGCGAACCTTCGCCACGCACAGGAATGAATGCGGCCGGTGCGTAGTTAGGCACCATGACCTGGTCGAAATCGGCACGTTGCACCGGGGCTTGCTCAACGGACATCGGAGTCTCCTGAAGAGGAACGCCTGCCTGAAACTGGCGGGCGATGCAGGGATTGTAAGGACAGTTTTCAGTAGGGCCTTGTCGCCAAGCGACAACTTCTTATAGCGCCAACCCCCGATTTTCGAGGGTTTACGTCAATGCGACAAATAGCGTCGCAATGGCGCAGTTTAAACCGCCCGGCGTGTTTGCGTCAGGGTCAATGGCCGCTCTAATTATCTAGGGCCAAGTGCTCCACACCGGCTGATTTACTGGTGCCCTTTCCATGGCACCAAGAGATTCGCCCCATGAGTACTCCTCCCGAGAGCCATTACGAACGCCTGAAAAATGCTATGCCCCAGTGGCTGGGCCAGGCGAGCGCGGCCAAACATCAGGCTCTGCGCCAAGCCAAGCCGCACCTGGGCAAACCCTTGCAGGCGGCCACAGCCCGACAACAAGCCTTGTTCAAACAAGCCACTGCCCACCATTGGCGCGCACAGAACACCGTCGATGACGCGCTGAAAAACCTGCAAGACCTCAAGACTTACGCCAGGCCCCTGCTGCAAAACCTGCTGCGTCAACGCTTCGCGCTGAACCTGGACGTCGATGAGGTGTTCATCCGCCTCTATATCCCGCTGACCATTCCCTGGTTTGCGATCCGCTCTGGAGCGGCGCGCACCTGGACGGTGTCACTGCTCGATGCAGCGCTGCATAACTTCGATTACAAGGAAGCAGATGCAGGTTTCTACGAGCCCGATTCGACATTTATCAGCCGCCCCTCGGCCACCGGCCAATTCACCACCCTGCCCCATATCCGCAACGTCATGTCGATCAACGCGTTTGTACGCCTGTGCCGCGAGTTGAACCTCGGTGCCACGTACGCGCACCACCTGCGCAACGCGCTGGGGTTGAACACTCCGAGCGCCGGCAACAGCCTGGCGCTGAAAGTCGATACCAGCCAGCGCGCGGCCTTGCGCGCCGCACTGCAACTGGCGGACATCCGCGGCGACATCAAGCCGGACTTCGCCCAGGTGATCAGCGCCATGCTCGAAGGCGCCCCGCGCCTGAGCCTTGGGCAACTGCCGGTGCTCTGTCATACGTTCACCCTGTTGCAGACGCCACTGTGCGGCATCCTGCTGTTCGCTCCGGACCTGGAGCAGGCGCGCAGCTCACAACGGATCGTCGCCTACGTGCCGGACGATCCGCAGCACCCACTCAAGGAATACACCTCGCCCCTGGAGTTCAAACGCGAGCTGACCCGCCAACTGCGTAACGAGGACTACCAACTGTTCTTCAGCCGCTTTGTGCCCCATGAGCGTCTCGGTGTTTTTTTCTCCGGCCTGAGCCAGCGCCTGTCGAGCATCAACTGGCACCCACCGGAACCCGGCGGCAAGCATGGCATGTGGCGCAAAGAACCCACCCTCGACCCCAAACTGCAATTTGTCGCAACGCCCATTCCCGACGAGCCTTGGCGTTATCTGTATCGGCAGAAACTCAACAAGATCCTCAATGACGCACGCTCCCAGGCCGTCTCCACCGCCAACGCCGACAGCCAGGCACGCTGGGCCTTGTGGGACTCCTTCGTGGATATCGCCTCAACAATTCTCAACGTCGCACTGCTGGTGGTCACGCCGTTCATTCCCGGGCTGGGCGAATTGATGATGGGGTACATGGCCTATCAACTGCTCACGGACGTCTTCGAAGGCGTGATCGACTGGGCCGAAGGGCTGACGGACGAAGCGCTCACCCACCTGGTCAACGTGGTGCAATCCATTGCGCAATTGGGCGTATTTGCAGCAGGTAGCAGCCTCGCCGGCATCGCGATGGACAAACTGTTATCGGCCGAACAACGGGCCTTCATCGAGCGCTTCAAACCCGTGAGCCTGGCTGATCGCAGCCAGCGCTACTGGCAACCAGACCTCGGCCCGTACCAGCAACACCTCGACATCGCCCCGACGCTGAGCACCGATGAAAAAGGCCTGTACCGTGTGCGCGGTGAGTCAGTGCTGCCCCTGGAGGGCCGGCACTACAAGGTCGAGCCCGCCGACGACGGCCATTACGCAATCAAACACCCGACCCGCGCCGACGCCTATCGCCCCAGGCTGCGGCACAACGGGTCCGGGGCATGGCACACCGAACTCGAACAGCCCCTGACATGGGATCGCAAGACTCTGTTGCGACGCCTCGGCCCCATCGCGCAAGGCTTGAGCGAAACCGACTGCGAGCAAGCCTTGCGCATCAGTGGTGTCAGCGAAGACACCCTGCGCAAGATGCATCACAACAGCGAGCCCATCCCGCCGATGCTTGAGGACACCCTGGTGCGGCTGCGCATCGACCGTGAGATCCAACAGTTGATCCAGCGCCTGCGCAGCGATGACCCGGCGCAGTACAACGCCATCGACCCTCAAGAGCAACTGCACTTGATGACCAGCTTCGGTTACTGGCCCAAGGACAAGACCCTGCAACTGCTGAACGCCCGCAACGAAGTGGTCTGGCAGATGGGTGAAAGCGATCAGCCGCTGGTGCAGATTCACGAAGCGCAACTGCAAAAGGGTGACTGGCTCAAAACCGTATTGCAGGCCCTGAGCCCCGAGGAGCTCAGCCGCCAGTTCGGCGAACCCACCGGCGACCCACAATTGAGCCTGGAGGCCCGCACCCGACACCTGCGCAAAGCCCTCGCCGATATCGCCGAGCGCAAACGTGCATCGCTGTTCGAATCACGTTATGGCCCCTCGCAGACCGTCGGCGACCCAGCGGCCCAGCGCATCCTGGACACCTCGCCCGACCTGCCCGCCAGCGTCGCCCACCACCTGCTGCGCCAGGCCAGCGGCGCGGAACTTGCCCAACTGGACGCCCGTCGTGTCCCGCCACGCCTGGCCGACCTGGCTCGTGCGGCGCTGGACGAGGTACGCGTGACCCGCGCCTACGAAGGCCAGCAACTGGACAGCGTGCCGACCATCGACAGCGACCGCCTGGCCCTCAACGCTCTGCGGCTGCTGCCCGGTTGGTCGGACCAGGTGCGCCTGGTGGTGCGCCATGATTCACCCCGCGGTTCGATCTGGAACGAGGTAGGCGTCGAGGACGCGCCGTTGCGCCGCACATTGGTACGCCGGGATAACGGCCGTTATGTCGCCTATGACGACGACACAGCGCTGTGCGCTGAAACCGACCTGTACAGCGCCATCCTGCACGCCTTGCCCGATCGCCAGCGCGAGGCGCTGGGCATTCAGATTGACCAGGGCGCCGAATTGCAGCAGCGTTTGCGTCGACATCCACTGGCACGCAATGAAGTACGCCGGGTGCTGGCCAGCGGCGCCCCCAAGGAGCCATCGACCGACACCCTCAAGCACCTTGGCAGTGACGATGGTTATCGCGCACATACCCCAAGCCCGAACGCCCCGCTGCTGTACCCGCGCGCCCGGGCACTGTATCCAGCGTTGAGCGACGAGCAGATCGGCGCCCTGCTCGAACACCTGCAAAGGCAGCCCGGCGGTGCATCAGTGCGGCTCACGGCGCTCACCGAGGAATATCAGCAATTGGAAACCGAGCTGCACAACTGGCAGCAAACGGTGCCCACCGAACATCCGCAAACCGGTGCCGCGCTTACGCCGCGCGAGCAAGCCTACGAACGCCAGAATCGCCAGCGCATCGCGCAATTACTCAAGCGTTGCTGGCGCCGAGGCACCGAGCTCGACGATTACTTCGAAGACCCGAGCCGGGACGGCTATATGTTGCGCCTGGATTTTCCGATCATCGGCGAGCTGCCCACACTGAGTGCCAACTTCGAACATGTGTCGTTGCTGTCCATCAACGGCAACGAAGGCACCCAAGGCGTGACCGCCTTTATCAACCAGTTTCCACGGCTGCGGCACCTGGAAGTCAAAGACATCCCCATGGACGATCTGCCGCCTCAACTCAGCAGCCTGCCTCACCTCAACACCCTGGGGCTGTCCAACTGCAACATCACCCTCACGCCTGCCAGCCATGCCCGCCTGGCGAGCATGAGTCACTTGCAGACGCTATCACTCAACGGCAATCCCCTGGGCCTGACGCCCAGCGTTGAGGCGATGCCGGAATTGGTGGCCCTGGACCTTGCCGACACCGGTATCGATCGCCTGCCGCCCGGCTTGCTGACCCGCCCGGAGCTGCAGGCCGCGCTGTTGAACGGCAACCAGATCCGCGACGTACCCGCCGCGCTGTTCGAACTGCCCCCTGAGGTCAGCGTGCACTACGATCTTTCCGACAACCCGCTGTCACGGGCGAACCTGGAGCAGGTCAAGGAGTACTACCAACGCCACGGCACGTTCTGGGAGGTAGATGCTATGCCCGTCGACCTGCAAGATACACAACGGCTTTACCCGTCGATGGACAAGGACGAAGCCACACGTTTCATCTATTCACTCCCCGGCGATATTGAAGCGGGCAAACGCGAGCTGGCGCGCCTGGCTGGAGAACTGGAAACCTTGCAGCAGGAGCTGGGCGCCTGGTCACAGGCCCCCGACCTGACCTCCCTGGAACTGGCGCGCAGAATGGCGCTGCATGTGCAGCTGGAAAAAGCCTGGCGCCGCGAACCCGCCCAGGAAACCCGCCACGTTCGCACCCTCAAGATCAGCCAGACCTTGGCCGGTGAATTGCCGCGCCTGAGTGCACGGTTCAAGCACATAGGCTCGTTGATCATGCACGGCAACGGTGGCCCGATGGACGTCGGCGAGTTTCTCGAAAGCTTTCCGGCCCTGGATATCCTCGACATCGAACACGCGACGTTGGAGGACATCCCGCCGCGTATCTTCGAGCTGCAAAAACTGACTTTCCTGGGCCTGCCGGACTGCTCGCTCAAGCTCAGCGACACCAGCCGTGCGGCCCTGCAAAACATGAACCGCCTGGAATATCTGGACCTCAGCCAAAACCCCAACCTTGGGCAACTGCCGGAGTTCAAGGCGATGCCGGCACTGTCCAGCGTGCTGCTGAAAAACGTCGGCCTCACCCAAGTGCCCTCCGAACTGCTCGTCGACGTGCCCCGCAGCGCGGTCAACCTCAGCGACAACCAGATCACCGAGATGCCGGCGGCCGCTTTCACCCTGCGCGCCGAAGCCGCCAGCGCGTTCGACCTGTCCGGCAACCCGTTATCCAAAGTGACCCTGGAGCAGATCAAGCGCTACTGCCAGCGCACCCAGGAAGCCTTCAACGCCACAGCTCCCGAAGCCGAGCGTGTGCGCCTGCAACGGCTATACCCAACGCTGGTCGAAAGCGAAGCCGATCGTTTTATCTTCCGCCTGCCCGGCGATATGGACGCGATCACCCCGACCCTGGCGCGCCTTGAAGCCGAGTATGCCCAGCTCAATACCGACCTCGATCAATGGGTGCTGGATGTGCCACAGCGCCATCCTGTCGACAACAGCCCGCTCGATGACGCCGCCCGCGCCCACCAACAATTGCTGCGCGACAATTTCAAAATGCTGGTAGAGCAAGCCTGGCGTCGCGAGAGTGCGGAGGATGAAGAGAGCCTGGTGGATGAGTTCACCCATTCATTACTGCTCGACACCCCGGTGATGGGTGAGCTGCCGTCACTGAGTGCGCGGTTCGAGCATGTGTCGTGGTTTGAATTGACGGGCAACGGCACTACCACCCAGGTTGACGGTACGCTGCGCTGTTTTCCGGCGCTGCAAACCCTGGCACTGAGCCAATGCCCGGTGGGCAGCCTGCCCGAACCGATCTTCAGCATGCCCAAGCTGGCCAGCCTGGAATTGACCCAATGCGGCATCCGCCTGACGCCGTTGTCAGCCCGCTCCTTCAACGACCTGGCGGCGCTGGAGTTCGTCGACATGAGCGATAACCCGCTGGGGGAAACCCCAGACGTCAGCAGCTTGCACAACCTGAGCTCGCTGCACCTGCGCAATGCCGGGCTCAAAGCGATGCCGGAGGGGGTTTTCCAGCTCAAGGCGTTGCACACGCTGGACTTGAGCGGCAACCAGATCGAAGACATCGGCGCGGGTTTGCTGGAGACCGATACGGTGTTTCATGAAGACAGCGACCTGAGTAACAACCCGCTGTCGGCACAGAGCCTGGCGTACCTGCGCGAGTATTACCAACGTACCGGCATTGACTTCAATGTGCCCCAGGCCACGCTGGATGAAACCGGCGCACCACTATCGCCCGCGCAGCCCCGGCCACAGGAGGAATAACCGCCCCTTCGGGCTAGCCAGGGTGAGCCGTGCTCAACCGCGTTCGGACGGTACCGAGGACAATTCGAACGGGCTGCTGCTGCGACGCTGGTTGCGGTCTTCACGCGGGGTCGCGCCGAAGAAGTTGCGGTAGGCGCTGGAGAAATGCGGCCCTGAGGAGAAACCGCACGACAGGCCGATCTGGATGATCGACTTGCTGGTTTGCATGAGCATCTGGCGGGCCTTGTTCAGGCGCAGTTCCAGGTAGTACTGACTGGGGACACGATTGAGGTACTGCTTGAAGATGCGTTCGAGTTGTCGTCGCGACACGCAGACGTGCTGGGCAATTTCGTCAGTGGTCAGCGGCTCTTCGATATTGGCTTCCATCAACAGAACCGCCTGGGTCAGCTTGGGATGGCTGGAGCCCAGGCGGTTTTGCAGTGGAATACGCTGGCGCTCGCCGCCTTCGCGGATGCGCTCCACCACCAGTTCCTCGGACACCGCGCCGGCCAGTTCGGCGCCGTGGTCACGGGCCAGCACTGCCAGCAACAGGTCGAGCACCGACATGCCGCCACAGGCGGTCAGGCGGTCGCGGTCCCAGTCGAACAGATGGCTGGTGGCGATGACCTTGGGGAAGCGCTCGGCGAAATCATCCTGCCAGCGCCAATGCACGGCAGCGCGGTAACCGTCGAGCAGGCCGAGCTGGGCCAACGGGTAGACACCTGCCGACAAACCGCCGATCACGCAGCCTGCCCGCACAAGCTGCTTGAGCGCCGTGCTCAGTTGAGAGGCGATCACCGTCGGCGGCTCGTCCGCCAGCAGGAACAGCTTCTGGAAACCTTCGAGCTTGCCCGCCCAAGCCTCGCCCGGCAATTGCCAGGCGCCGTCGGCGGCCGGTTCCGCATGCAGGAACGACAGCTCGTAGACCACGTCCGGATGCACCCGTTGGGCAATACGCAAGGCCTCCTCAGCCAGCGCCAGCGTCAGTGCTTTTGTGCTGGGCCAGATCAGGAAACCAATTCGATGGGCAGTCATGGAAGGCTATCCGAAGCGAGTAACAATAATGAAGACAAGGGCCAATGCTAGCCCGGAAACGAACACAAATCTCAAAAACTGATGAAGATCAATGTGGGAGGGGGCTTGCTCCCGATGGCGGTGTGTCAGCCAACAGATTGGTATCTGATTTACCGCTACCGGGAGCAAGCCCCCTCCCACAGGGGTAGCTATTTCAGGCTGCCGGACAGGAACTGCTGCAAACGCTCCGACTGCGGGTTCACCAACACCTCGCGCGGGTTGCCGCATTCTTCGACGATGCCTTTGTGCAGGAACACCAACTGGTTCGACACTTCACGGGCAAAGCCCATTTCGTGAGTGACCACCACCATGGTGCGGCCTTCCAGGGCCAGGTCCTGCATCACCTTGAGCACTTCGCCGACCAGTTCCGGGTCAAGCGCCGACGTCGGCTCGTCAAACAGCATCACCTCCGGCTCCATCGCCAGCGCACGGGCAATCGCCACGCGCTGCTGCTCGCCGCCGGACATGTGGCCGGGGAATGCATCCTTGCGATGGCCCACGCCCACCTTGGCCAGGTAGTGTTCGGCCTTTTCACGCGCTTCTTTCTTCGACACACCCAGCACATGCACTGGCGCTTCCATCACGTTTTCAATGGCGGTCATGTGCGACCACAAGTTGAAATGCTGGAACACCATAGACAGGCGCGAACGCATGCGTTGCAGCTGCTTGGGGTCGGCGGCCTTCATGGCGCCGTCCTTGCCGGCGACCAGCTTCAGCTCTTCGTTGTTGAGCAGGATCTTGCCGGCGTGGGGTTGCTCCAGCAGGTTGATGCAGCGCAAAAAGGTACTTTTGCCCGAACCACTGGAACCGATGATGCTGATCACATCACCGGCCGCCGCGGCCAGGGACACGCCTTTGAGCACTTCATGACTGCCATAGCGTTTATGCAGGTCTTGGACTTCAAGTTTGTACATGCGGTCGGTTCTCACAAAAACAGGTGGTCAGTCGTTGAGCAAGCGCCCGTGACGCAGCGCTTCGCGCCCCGCCACCTTGGCCAGCCAGAAACCCGCTTGGGCATAACGTAGCCGTTCAACGGCAAACAACACCCCGGACGTGCCCGCGCAAACAATACTCACGCGGTCGGTCAGGGGATCAATCACTTCAAAAATCGGTTCGCCGGTTTCCACCCAGTCGCCGGCTTGACGCAGGTAACTGATCACCCCGGCGTGGGGTGCGAACAACAACTCGGTGCCTTCGAAAGGCACGCCTTCGCACGGTTCGTACTGTGGCGCGGGCCATTGCCCCTTGATCAGGCCCTGTTCAGCGAGAAACGCGAGGATGCCTTCGGCGTGGAAGATCGCTTCGTCACGGCCGGTATCAGCCTGGCCGCCCAGCTCCAGCGTCGTCGCCAGGCACGCCAGCGGGATTTGCGCCTCAGGGAACAAGCGGGACAGGCGCAGCCACGGCAGCGAACAGGCTTCATCAAACGAGCTGCCGCCGGAATCCTCGGCCAGCAGGCCGACTTTCACATTCAAGTGCGCCGACAACGAACGCCACTGCGGCCAGTGCTGGGGCAGCGCATACATGTGCAACGCCGCCTGCGCATCGCAGTGCAGGTCCAGGACCACATCGGCGGTGCAGGCATGGCTGAGCAAGACGCGCTGCATGCCTTGCAGTTGACTGCTCGGCACCGGCAGGGCCTCGAGTGCATCGGTCATCGCCTGGCGAATCATGCGCACATTGGCGTGGGGGTCATCGCCCAGCTTGCCGGCGAGCAACGCGGCGACCGGCTCGCTCAACTCGACGAAATCGCGGTTGAAATTCTTGCCGCTGCCCACCTCGAAACGGCCTTGGTGAGCACCTTGCAACAGTTGCCCCAGGCCCATCGGGTTGGCCACCGGCACCAGCTCGATCACACCGTTGAGGGCGCCCTGGCGTTCCAGTTCGATGAGACGCTTTTTCAACTCCCAAGCGGCGCGCATCCCCGGCAACTCGTCGGCGTGCAGGCTGGCCTGGATATACGCCTTGCGCTCGCCGCTGCCGAAACGGAAGACGCTCAGTTGGCGCTCGCAACCCAGGTGGCCCCAGGGCAACAGGTGATCGATACGTTCCATCTCAATGCTTCCTTGGAGCCAGGTAGCTCAGCCAGCGGCGCTCGGCCAACTTGAACAGGCGCACCAGGATGAAGGTCAGGCACAGGTAGAACGCGCCGGCCGTGATATAGGCTTCGAACGGCAGGTAGAACTGGGCGTTCACCGTGCGCGCGGCACCGGTGATATCGATCAGCGTGACGATGGATGCAAGGCTGGTGGTCTGCAGCATCATGATCACTTCGTTGCTGTACTGCGGCAGTGCACGACGCAGGGCCGACGGCAGCAGGATGCGGCGGTACAGTTTAGAACGCGACATGCCCATGGCCTTGGCCGCTTCGATCTCGCCATTGGGCGTGGCCTTGAGGCTGCCGGCGATGATTTCGGCGGTGTAGGCGCTGGTGTTGATCGCAAACGCCAGGCACGCGCAGAACGTGGCGCTGGACAGCAGCGGCCAGAGGAAGCTTTCGCGTACGGCGTCGAACTGCGCCAGACCGTAGTAGATCAGGAACAGCTGCACCAGCATGGGCGTGCCGCGAATGACATAGGTGTAGAGCCACGCCGCGCCGTTGACGACCGGCTGCTTGGACACCCGCATCAAGCCCAGCGGCAAAGCGGCGAGCAGGCCGAAAAACAGCGAGATGGCGAGCAATTTCAGGGTGGTGACCAAACCGCCGAGGTACAGCGGCATGGCCTCCCAGATGACGTTGTAGTCGAAGATCATAGATCAGCCGCCCTTACGCCTACCGAGTAGCGCTTCTCAAGATGACGCAAGGCCAGCAATGATACGCTGGTGATCACCAGGTACATCGCCGCCACTGCGAGGAAGAAGGTAAAAGGTTCGCGGGTGGCGTCTGCCGCCTGCTTGGCCTTGAACATCATGTCTTGCAGGCCCACCACCGAAATCAGCGCAGTGGCCTTGGTGAGTACCAGCCAGTTGTTGGTGAAGCCGGGGATCGCCAGCCGGATCATCTGTGGCACCATCACCCGGAAAAACACCTGGAAGCTGCTCATGCCATACGCCAGGCCGGCCTCGGCCTGCCCCTTGGGAATGGCCATGAAGGCACCCCGGAAGGTCTCCGACAGGTAGGCGCCAAAGATGAAGCCCAGGGTGCCAATACCGGCCGCCAGGGGGTTCAAGTCAATATAGTCGTCGTAGCCGAGCATCGGCGCGACGCGGTTAAGCAGGTCCTGACCGCCGTAGAAAATCAGCAGGATCAGCACCAGGTCGGGAATCCCACGGATGACCGTAGAGTACAAGTCACCCAGCCAGGCCAACCAGCGCACCGGCGACAGGCGCAACGCGACCCCGATCAGACCCAGAACAATGGCCAAGGCCATGGACGACAAGGCGAGCTGAAGCGTCAACCATGCGCCATCGAGGATGACGGCCCCGTAGCCTTTCAACATGATTCAGGTCCTCGAAAAGGGGGATGAAAAAATGGCGCAAACCGCAGGAATTCTGTTGCTTGCGCCATTCTGGACAGACAGCTGCGACGAGTTATTTAGGGTCAGCGCCGTAAATATCGAAGTCGAAGTATTTGTCCTGGATTTTCTTGTATTCGCCGTTGGCACGGATCGCTGCGATGGCCGCGTTGATCTTGTCCAGCTCGGCCTTGTCGCCTTTGCGTACAGCGATGCCGATGCCGTCGCCGAAGTACTTGGCGTCGGTGAACTGTGGGCCTACGAACGCGTAGCCTTTACCGGCCGGGGTTTTCAGGAAGCCGTCCTGCAGCAGGGTGGCGTCAGCCACGGTGCCGTCGAGGCGACCTGCTTCCACGTCCAGGTAGATTTCGTTCTGCGAGCTGTAAGGCACAACCGTGGCGCCTTTAGGGGCCAGGACTTCCTTGGCGAAGCGATCGTGGATCGAACCGCGTTGCACGCCGATTTTCTTGCCTTTCAATTCATCCAGGCTGTCGCTGACCGTGGTGCCTTCCTTCATCACCAGCTGCGCTGGGCTCAGGTAGTAGCGGTTGGTAAAGTCCACGGACTTCTTGCGGTCGTCAGTGATGGACATGGACGACAGGATCGCGTCGATCTTGCGCACTTTCAATGCCGGGATCAGGCCATCGAACTCTTGCTCGACCCACACGCACTTGACCTTCATCTCTTCGCACAGGGCGTTGCCGATGTCGTAGTCAAAACCCACGATGTTGCCATCCGGCGCCTTCGAGGCAAACGGAGGGTAAGCCGCTTCGATACCAATCTTCAGGGGCTTTTCATCAGCGAAGGCCTGCATGGACAGCACGGACAGCGCCAGGGCGCCCAACAGCACAAGTTTCTTCATCTTGGGACTCCATCGGTATAGGGCAAAAAGCAGTATGAGCCAGGGCCCACGATGCGACTTAAGTGAAACCGAATAGCGGTGCTGCGCCCTACGCGGTGTAAACCTGCGACGACGAGCGAGTGATCGGCATTCTAACGACAGGCCGGAAGCCGATATTTCCTCAATGCGACAACAATTTACAGAAGCACCGAGAAAGCGGTTCCAGCACATTGACAGCCTCTGTTTTTTATGCAGAGACAAAAGATATTAAACCTGTTGATGCTGCAAGTTGCGGGCCTATTATTCGCAAACCCTTCTAGCACGGCAAGTCTGGCGTTTAATCTTATTTCCTGGGGTGTCTAAAACGCGGTTTTTCGGGGCATTGGCGTAGCATATTGCCCCAGGTTTGGGCGGCAGGTTACACATCCAGGTGCGACGGTAACATTCAGAAACGTCCTACGGTGAAAACCGATATTTATTGGTCTCCACCCGATCGTTCCCACGCTCCGCGTGGGAATGCAGCCCTGGACGCTCCGCGTCCGCTCTTGAGGTCGTGACGCGGAGCGTCACAGGAGGCATTCCCACGCAGAGCGTGGGAACGATCCCCCCATGTAAAAAGCCCCACTCGGCTCACACCGAATGGGGCTTTGTCCAACCTGCCTCGCCTTACGCGGCGTTCATGGTCTTGTGGGTTTCAATCAAATGCGCCACCACGCCTGGATCCGCCAGCGTGGAGATATCGCCCAGCCCGTCATACTCCGCCGTGGCGATCTTGCGCAGGATACGCCGCATGATTTTGCCTGAACGCGTCTTCGGCAAGCCTGGCGCCCACTGGATCACATCCGGCGATGCAATCGGCCCGATCTCCTTGCGCACCCAGTTTTTCAGCTCCAGGCGCAGCGCTTCGGTCGGCTCTTCGCCATTCTTGAGGGTGACATACACGTAGATGCCCTGCCCCTTGATGTCATGAGGCACACCCACTACCGCCGCTTCCGCAACTTTAGGGTGGGCAACCATGGCGCTTTCGATCTCGGCGGTGCCCATGCGGTGGCCGGACACGTTCAACACGTCATCCACACGTCCGGTGATCCACCAGTAGCCGTCTTCATCGCGACGAGCGCCGTCGCCGGTGAAGTACATGCCACGGAAGGTCTTGAAGTAGGTGTCGACAAAACGGTCATGGTCGCCGTACAGCGTACGCGCCTGGCCCGGCCACGAATCGAGGATCACCAGGTTGCCTTCGGCAGCCCCCTCGATGATGTTGCCCAGGTTATCCACCAACGCCGGCACCACACCAAAGAACGGACGCGCCGCCGAACCCGGCTTGAGCGCATGGGCACCCGGCAGCGGGCTCATCAGGGTGGCGCCGGTCTCGGTTTGCCACCAGGTATCGACAATCGGGCAACGGGATTGGCCGACGTTCTTGTAGTACCAGTCCCACGCTTCAGGGTTGATCGGCTCACCCACCGAACCGAGCAGGCGCAGGCTGCTGCCATCGACGCCTTCGCAGGCCGCAGTGCCGGAGGCCATCATGGCGCGGATTGCGGTCGGCGCGGTGTAGAGGATGTTGACCTTGTGCTTGTCGACGATCTTGCCCACCCGGGTAATGTCCGGGTAGTTCGGCACGCCTTCGAACAGCAAGGTGGTCGCGCCATTGGCCAGCGGGCCATAGACAATATACGTGTGGCCAGTGACCCAGCCGACGTCGGCGGTGCACCAGTAGATTTCACCCGGGCGGTAGTCGAACACGCGCTCATGGGTCAGGGCAGCGTAGAGCAGGTAGCCGCCGGTGGTGTGCTGCACGCCCTTCGGCTTGCCGGTGGAACCCGAGGTGTAGAGGATGAACAGCGCTTCTTCGGCGCCCATCTCCTTGGGCGCACACACGGTGCCGGCCACTTTCATCAGGTCTTCGTACCAGATGTCGCGATGCTGGTTCCACTTGATCGCGCCATTGGTGCGCTTGCACACGATGACCTTCTGGATGCTGTTGGTTTCCGGGTTGGTCAGGGCGTCGTCAACGTTGGCCTTCAGCGGAATCTTCTTACCGGCACGAATACCTTCGTCGGCAGTGATCACCACCTTCGACCGACAGTCGATAATGCGACCGGCCAGGGCTTCCGGGGAGAAACCGCCGAAGACCACCGAGTGAATCGCACCGATGCGGGTACACGCCAGCATGGCGACCACGGCCTCGGGGATCATTGGCATATAGATAGTCACCACGTCGCCGCGGTGTACATCCTGGCCGCGCAGGGCGTTGGCGAACTTGCAGACTTGTTCATGCAGCTCGCGGTAGGTGATGGTGCGGCTCTCGGAAGGGTCATCGCCCTCCCAGATGATCGCTGCCTGGTCGCCACGCTCGGCAAGGTGACGGTCCAGGCAGTTGTAGGAAACGTTCAGGGTGCCATCGGCAAACCATTTGATGTCGACATGGTGGTCGTCGAAAGAGGTCTGCTTCACCGCGGTGAAAGGCTTGACCCAGTCAAGACGTTTGGCTTGCTCGCGCCAGAAGCCATCGGGGTTGACCACCGACTGCTGGTACATGGCCTTGTAGGTCGCCTCGTCGGTCAGCGTATTGGCTGCTACTTCGGGGCGAACGGGGTACAGGGAAGCCGCACTCATCTTTCTTACCTCGGTGACAATCGTTGTTTTTGTATGGCCCCTGTTTTAGCCGGGGCCGGTCTATAGAACCATTCGACGATGGTAGTAACAAGCCCCTACAAATTGCCCTGATATGCCGATTTGCCGCTCTGGCCCGCGCCCTGCGGCGCTTTCACGGTTTGTGAAAAAACCTTTATCACGGGATTGTTACAAAAACCGCCAAAAGTGTTTATCAAAACCACGGGTATATGAATATAACCCGCAAGCCTAAAATCAACTTCGCCAACCAAGGCGCTGTGCTCGACACAGCAGTGATTAACAACGCAACAGCCCCCACGAAGGCAACGTTAATCCGAACTTCCAACTTTTAAGTTACACACGCGGCCTCACAAGGGCCCCGTGACCCCTTTCGCCCTGAAGAAGGTAAATGAAGAAATGAAAGTGTTCGCAGTCATGGCTCTCAGCAGCTTGTTCGCCACCGCCGCCCTCGCCGACGAGGCCCCGACAGAACTGGCCAGCCAGAATGCTCCCATTGTTGAGGATTACACCTACAGCACCCACTTGGACGTGGCAAAAGTATTGTCCATGAGCAATATCCCGGAAGTCTGTGAAGTTGTACCGGTAAAAATGGAATATGAAGACTCGCAAGGTCAGCGGCATATTCTGAACTATCAAGTCATGGGTAACGGCTGCTCTAACGGGTAATAACTTCTTTAATTAGATTCAATCCCGGATCTTGGTCGCCGCAAGAAATCATTCTTGCGGCCAAGAACCCATCGCTGCCGCACCACCATCAACCTGTGGGAGGGGACTTGCTCCCGATGACCTGAGCCGCCACACCCACCTTACAAAGCCCTACCCTGCCCTACCTGCCCCCGCTTACAAAATCCCCTCACCGCCCGTCAAAAAAATCCAATCCCGGCAAAGCCTTGCAAACACACGCTTTGGCCGCAGACCACGGCATTTTGGTGCCCCCAAGTGACCATCCGCCGCAACACAAAGCCGAATTTTTCCCTATAATGCGCGGGTAAATCGGGCCTGCAATATCCCTTTACACAGGGATGAAGAGCCAGACCTGAGGCCTCCCCTGGAGCAAGCATCTGTCGCTCCACGCCTCAAGCCTCACGCAGAGCACCCGAACACCTGATTGCGTTTAATGCGTGCGCTAGCTGCAACAAACGATTCCTTAAGATCCACCGCGGCCTCTGGGCCGTGTGAACACCCAACCATCCGGTTTCACACGGGCACTTTGAGCCCTCACGCAGGAGACGACACGTCATGCTGAGCTGGGACGAATTCGATAAAGAAGAAGACGGCGAAGTCGCCGCCAAAGGCGCCAACGCCGGCCACGCCACCGAAGCCAACATGGACCGCCTCGACGGCGCCGGCGCTGCCGCCGCGGTTGAAGCCCGCGCCGTCACCGCCAGTGACTCCGCCGCCATCGTGCGCGCCAAGGCCGCCCTCGACAAACTCGACATCGCCGAAGGCCTCGCCGAACTCGAAGGCGCCTCCGCCCGCGTCGCCGTTGACGAAAAACGCATGATCAACTGCCGCGCCGACCTCAACCAGCTCGTGCCTTTCAAGTACGACTGGGCCTGGCAGAAATACCTCGACGGCTGCGCCAACCACTGGATGCCGCAAGAGGTCAACATGACCGCCGACATCGCCCTGTGGAAAAACCCCGAGGGCCTGACCGACGACGAACGCCGCATCGTCATGCGCAACCTCGGCTTCTTCTCCACCGCCGACTCGCTGGTCGCCAACAACCTGGTGCTGGCCGTGTACCGCCTGATCACCAACCCGGAGTGCCGCCAGTACATCCTGCGCCAGGCCTTCGAAGAAGCGATCCACACCCACGCCTACCAGTACTGCATCGAATCGCTGGCCATGGATGAAGGCGAGATCTTCAACATGTACCACGAGATCCCATCGGTCGCCAAAAAAGCCGCCTGGGGCCTGAAATACACCCGTTCGATCTCCGATCCGAAGTTCGAAACCGGCACCGTCGAGACCGACAAGGAACTGCTGCGCAACCTGGTCGCCTACTACTGCGTGCTGGAAGGCATCTTCTTCTACTGCGGCTTCACCCAGATCCTCTCCATGGGCCGCCGCAACAAAATGACCGGCGTCGCCGAGCAGTTCCAGTACATCCTGCGCGACGAGTCGATGCACCTGAACTTCGGTATCGACGTGATCAACCAGATCAAAATCGAAAACCCACACCTGTGGGATGCCGAGATGAAGGAAGAAGCGACCCAGATGATCCTGCAAGGGACCCAGCTGGAGATCGAATACGCTCGCGACACCATGCCTCGTGGGGTACTGGGAATGAATGCGGCGATGATGGAAGACTATTTGAAGTTCATCGCTAACCGTCGGTTGTCGCAGATTGGTCTTAAGGAAGAGTATCCAGGCACCACCAACCCATTCCCGTGGATGAGCGAGATCATGGACTTGAAGAAAGAGAAGAATTTCTTCGAGACTCGGGTGATCGAGTACCAGACCGGCGGCGCGCTGAGCTGGGA
>NZ_PYWX01000029.1 GCF_003031675.1 Pseudomonas palleroniana
AAAGCCAGTCGACGACCAGCTTGATTCGTTGGTTCATAGGGGACTCTTGGTTCCAGGGCATGATCAGTTACCTCCTGATCATGCGTGATAGCCTGTAAACCATGTCCCCGGTTAGAAATGTAAACGATGTCCCCGGTTTGTACCGGGGCAAGCCCGCTCACTACAATGACCAGGGCATGAAAAAGCCCGCAGCGACGGCGGGCTTTTTCTTACAAGCAGGTGCCTGACCTCAGATAGGTCGGCTGCCGTACTTGTTATCCGGCTTCTTCGGTGGGTCTGCCACCACGTTAGCCTCGACTTCCTGCACTTTGCCACCTTTGGCGAGGAACTCTTCCATCGCACGGGCCAGCGCGTCGCGCTCTTTGTTCTTGGCTTCAACACTCGGCAGTTCGTCTACCGAAACCGCAGCCTTGGCTTTGCCTTTGGCCGCAGGAACAGGTACATCATCGCCACCGTCGTCTTCAGCAACGTCTTCCGCCGCGGCTTCAAGACCTTCTTCGGTGTCGTCGTCGTCACCCACTTCGAGGTCGTCGTTTTCCAGATCATCGTCGCTCATGTTCTACCTCATGACTTGCGAAAAGCAGATTAGTTATAGCCCAGCTTCGCCTTCTGTCGAAGGTCGCCGGAAAAAAATCAACATCCACCGGATAACCAGTGGCTTATGCCTCATCACCGTGCAAGGTGGCGAGGACTTTACGAGCACCGCCATGATCACGGTGCTCGCCCAGATAAACACCTTGCCAGGTCCCCATCGCCAAGCGGCCGGCCTTGACCGGCAGACTCAGCTGGCAGCCCAGGAGACTGGCCTTGAAGTGCGCCGGCAGATCATCCGGACCTTCGTCGTTGTGTTCAAACCCCGCACGGCCCTGCGGCACCAGTGAGTTGAAATAACGTTCGAAGTCACGGCGAACCGCCGGATCGGCGTTCTCGTTGACCGTCAACGAAGCCGAGGTGTGCTGCAGCCACAGATGCAACAGGCCCACGCGACATGCCTTCAATTCAGGCAAGCCGGCGAGCAACTCATCGGTTACCAGGTGAAAGCCCCGGGGCTTGGCCCGCAGAGTAATCAGGGTCTGTTGCCACATACAGTTCTCCGCCTATCGGCGCGCATTCTAGCGTGCTCTGGAAAAAAACAAAGTGCCGAATACGCCTACATGCCTGTAAGACATTCGCACGGTAAAAAGTGCCGTGTGCGCCGCATCACAAAGTCCGCACAAAAACCGTTACAGCCTTTTGGAACTGACAAACGCCAGACAAAAAAATGCCCGGCAAGCCGGGCATCTTTTTTTCGCGGATTTACAAGTTGTAACCGCGTTCGTTGTGTTGCGCCAGATCGAGGCCGACCGCTTCTTCTTCGTCGGTAACCCGCAGGCCCATCACCACATCCAGCACCTTGAGGATGATGAAGGTCACGATGGCCGTGTAGATCACGGTGAAGCCGACGCCTTTGCACTGAATCCAGACTTGCGACGCGATATCAGTGGTGGCTGCGTTGAAGCCGCCCAGCGAAGGCGCCGCGAACACACCAGTCAGGATCGCACCCAGGATACCGCCGATACCGTGCACGCCGAAGGCATCCAGGGAGTCGTCGTAACCCAGCTTGCGTTTCAGGGTAGTGGCGCAGAAGAAACACACCACACCGGCGGCCAGGCCGATCACCAGTGCGCCCATCGGGCCCACGGTGCCGGCGGCTGGAGTGATTGCCACCAGGCCAGCCACCACGCCCGAGGCGATGCCCAGTGCGCTCGGCTTACCGTGGGTGATCCACTCGGCGAACATCCAGCCCAGTGCCGCAGCAGCGGTAGCGATCTGGGTCACCAGCATGGCCATACCGGCAGTACCGTTGGCAGCCGCTGCGGAGCCGGCGTTGAAGCCGAACCAACCCACCCACAGCATGGCCGCGCCGACCAGGGTGTAACCCAGATTGTGCGGTGCCATCGGGGTGGTCGGGAAGCCTTTACGCTTGCCGAGTACCAGGCACGCCACCAGGCCAGCCACACCCGCGTTGATGTGCACCACGGTGCCACCGGCGAAGTCCAGCACGCCCCAGTCGCCCAGCAACGAACCCGGACCGCCCCATACCATGTGGGCAATCGGTGCGTAGACCAGGGTGAACCAGACGCCCATGAAGATCAGCATCGCGGAGAACTTCATACGCTCGGCAAAAGCACCGACGATCAGCGCAGGAGTAATGATGGCGAAAGTCATCTGGAAGGTGACGAACACTGCCTCGGGAAACAGCGCCGCAGGGCCCGTGATGCTCGCTGGGGTCACACCCGACAGGAACAACTTGGACAGGCCGCCCACGAAGGAGTTGAAGTTGACGACGCCCGCTTCCATACCGGTGGTATCGAACGCCATGCTGTAGCCGTAGACAAACCACAGGATGGTGATCAGACCAGTGATGGCGAAGCACTGCATCATCACGGAAAGAATGTTTTTGGAGCGCACCATGCCGCCGTAAAACAGCGCCAGACCCGGAATGGTCATGAACAGCACCAGCGCGGTGGAGGTGAGCATCCATGCCGTGTCGCCGGAATTGAGGACTGGAGCAGGTGCTGGGTCCGCCGCCAATGCCAGGGCAGGCATTACGAGGGACAACAGGGCTCCTAGCCCTGCGAATTTACGCAGAGTCATATTGTTTTCTCCTGGGGCGTTAAGGGGTTTGGCGGCTTAGATTGCGTCGGTATCGGTTTCGCCGGTACGGATGCGAATAGCCTGTTCCAGATTGACCACGAAGATCTTGCCGTCACCGATCTTGCCGGTGTTGGCCGCCTTGGTTATCGCCTCGATAACCCGGTCAAGATCCTTGTCGTCAATGGCGACATCAATCTTCACCTTCGGCAGGAAATCGACCACGTATTCCGCGCCGCGATACAGCTCGGTATGACCCTTCTGCCGACCGAAGCCTTTGACCTCAGTAACGGTAATGCCCTGCACGCCGATCTCGGACAGTGACTCGCGTACATCGTCCAACTTGAACGGCTTGATGATGGCAGTGACTAGCTTCATGAAAACTCTCTCCCGAATTGGTGGACTTGCCCCAGGAAAACAAACCCGTCTCAAGTCTAAGCGCAGTGCCTGGCTTTGTAACGCATCGTCGCCTCGACAATTACCGTGGCGACGCCAGCGAACCACTGGTGACGAAACCTGTACCCCTGATCCGTCGGCGCACTGCATTCGTCACAGCGACTGCATCAGTGCATGGGTCATGATCGTCTAAGCAGAAACCTTGCCAGCTCCGTAAAAATCATTGAAATCAGTCCATTGCCCACTTGTGCCCACCCGCAGGGCGTTTTGACGACGCCAATGCGCACAAAAACAGTGCGCCACCGCCAGACCTCCTGCGCGAAAAGCGTGCGCTCGCGGCCGTGAAAAAGACTATAGACGCTGCGTGATACACTGGCGCCCAACAGTTTTCCGGAATATTTCCCATGCTCGCGCCCAAAGACTTCCTCGACGCCCTCAGCGGCCACGCCTCTCGCTTGTTCAGCGGCGAAACCCCGCTGCCTCGCACTGAAATCGAAAGCCAATTCAAGGCGCTGTTGCAAAGCGGCTTCAGCAAGCTCGACCTGGTGAGCCGGGAAGAATTTGACAGCCAGATGGTCGTGCTTGCCCGCACGCGAGCGCGACTCGAGAGCCTGGAGGCGAAGGTGGCGGAACTGGAAGCCAGGCTGACGCCACCCGCCGAATGAGCACGGTCAGTGTGGGCGCTGTCGAGCGTTAGCCCGGCAGAGCCCACTTAAGCGTTGCTGCCTGCGCCGGATACGTTCTGTAAAACCTCCCTCGCTTCGCTCTTCCCCGCCTCGTCTACCCTTGAAAAACCGCAAGAAGCGGCACCCTTTTCAAGGAACGCGCATGTCCCTCGCCATCGTCCACAGCCGCGCCCAGGTTGGCGTCGAAGCCCCCGCAGTGACCGTCGAAGTGCACATGGCCAATGGTCTGCCATCGCTCACATTGGTGGGTTTGCCGGAAACGGCTGTGAAGGAAAGCAAGGACCGCGTGCGCAGTGCGATCCTCAACTGCGCACTGCAATACCCGTCCCGCCGCATCACCCTCAACCTCGCGCCCGCCGACCTGCCCAAGGACGGCGGGCGTTTTGATCTGGCGATTGCCTTGGGAATCCTGGCGGCCAGTGTGCAGGTGCCGGCATTGATGCTCGACGATGTGGAATGCCTGGGAGAGTTGGCACTGTCCGGCGAGGTGCGGGCAGTCAAAGGGGTGTTGCCGGCGGCGCTGGCAGCGCGCAAGGCCGGGCGCACTGTAATAGTGCCTCGGGCGAATGCCGAAGAGGCCTGCCTGGCGTCGGGGTTGAAGGTAATTGCGGTGGATCACCTGTTGCAGGTGGTGGCGCACTTGAACGGGCATGTGCCGATCGAGCCCTACAAGTCCGACGGTTTGCTGTGCCTGAACAAACCTTACCCGGACCTGAGCGAAGTACAGGGTCAGAGTGCGGCCAAGCGCGCGCTGCTGATTGCCGCTGCGGGCGCGCATAACCTTCTGCTCAGCGGGCCGCCCGGCACCGGCAAGACCTTGCTCGCCAGCCGGCTGCCCGGGTTATTGCCACCGTTGAGTGAGCAGGAAGCGTTGGAAGTCGCGGCGATTCAATCGGTGGTCAGCGAGGCGCCGCTGAGCCATTGGCCGCACCGGCCCTTTCGCCAGCCGCACCACTCGGCTTCCGGGCCGGCGCTGGTAGGCGGCGGTTCAAAACCACAGCCGGGCGAAATTACCCTGGCCCATCACGGCGTGTTATTTCTGGATGAGTTGCCAGAGTTTGATCGCAAGGTACTGGAGGTGCTGCGCGAACCGCTGGAGTCAGGGCATATCGTCATCTCCCGCGCCCGTGATCGCGTCAGTTTCCCGGCCCGTTTCCAGTTGGTGGCCGCCATGAACCCCTGCCCTTGCGGCTACTTGGGCGAACCCAGTGGGCGCTGCCGCTGTACACCGGAGCAGGTCCAGCGCTACCGCAACAAACTCTCGGGGCCGTTGCTGGATCGCATCGACCTGCACCTGACCGTCGCCCGGGAAACAACCGCACTTAATCCGACGCCGCAGCCTGGCGATAACACGCAGAAGGCTTCAGTACGCGTGGCCGAGGCTCGCGAGCGCCAGCAAACGCGTCAGGGCTGCGCCAATGCGTTTCTCGATCTACCGGGGTTACGCCAGCATTGCGCGCTGTCCAAACCGGATGAGGCCTGGCTGGAGAGTGCGTGCGAGCGGCTCACCCTATCCCTTCGAGCAGCCCACCGGCTGCTGAAAGTTGCGCGCACTCTCGCAGATCTGGAGTGCTCGACCAAAATAGGTCGAGACCACATTGCCGAAGCGCTGCAGTACCGGCCTGCGGCGTCCAGCCCGGCCGATCAACGATGAACCGTTCGAAGCCAGCGCCGCCACTCAGGCCAAGACGATCAACGAAACCGATCTACTTCATGGCGCAAGCCCGCCGCCAGGGTTTCCAGCTCCTTGGCGGTAATCGCCAGGTTCGACACCACTTCGCGCTGCTCGCTGTTGGCCAACGCAATGCTCTGCAGATTGCTGCTGAGCACATTTGCGGTGCTGCTCTGCTCCTGGGTCGCCGTGGTGATCGCCGCGAACTGCTGCCCGGCCGAGCGGCTCTGTTCGTCGATACGTGCCAGGGCCGAGGCCACGTCGGCGTTACGCGACAAGCCTTCCTGCATCAGCACATTGCCGTGTTCCATGGTGCTGATGGCGTTGCCGGTTTCCTGTTGGATGCTCTGGATCATCCCGGAAATTTCGTCAGTGGCTTGGCGGGTACGCGACGCCAAGTTGCGCACTTCGTCAGCAACCACGGCAAAGCCACGCCCCTGCTCACCGGCACGGGCGGCCTCGATCGCGGCGTTGAGCGCCAGCAGGTTGGTCTGTTCGGCGATCGAGGTGATCACCCCCACAATCCCGCCGATTTCCTGGGAACGCTGGCCCAAGGTGTTGATCACCGTAGCCGTGCTGTTCAACGCAGCGGCGATGTGTTCCAGGGACGACGACGCCTCTTGCATCGAGGTACGGCCGATACGGGTTTGCTGGGCGTTTTCCTGGGCCAGGCGTTCGGTATTGCCCATGTTGTCGGCAATGTTCAACGACGTGGCGCTGAATTCTTCCACCGCACCGGCCATGCTGGTGATCTCGCCGGACTGTTGCTCCATGCCTTCATACGCGCCGCCGGACAGACCGGACAATGCCTGCGCCCGGCTATTGACCTCTTCGGCCGCCTTGCGGATGTGCGACACCATGGTCGACAGCGCTTCGCCCATCTGGTTGAAGGCGCGCGCCAACTGGCCGATTTCATCATGGCTGGACACGTTCAAGCGTGCGCTCAAATCGCCGGCACCCAGGGCTTCGGCCTGGCGCACCAGGTCACTCAGGGGCTGCAGTTTGCGGCGCAGCAACCACACCACTGCGCCCACCGCCAGCAACATCGCCAACACGCTGCCGATCACCAGGCGGATCCCCACCGCCCAGGTCACCGAGCGAATCTCGGACTTCGGCATGCTCGCCACAACCGACCACGGGCCGCCCTCAAAGGGCACCGCGACGCTATAGAAGTCTTCGTTCTTGTCACTCCAGAATTGCCCTTCGCCCGGCGCTTTCGCCAGTTCGAGCATCACTGGGATGGCCTGGTCCGGTGCCTGCACGCCAGCGGGTGGTACCAGCCAGTGTTTCTGTTCATCGAGCAAGGCCAGGGAACCGGTCTGGCCGATACGGAAACGCTTGAGATTGTCGAACTGGGCCTTCTGCTCATCGGTGTAGTCAAAACCGATGAACAACACGGCGATCACTTTGCCGCCAGCGTCCCGCACCGGGGTGTACTGGGTCATATAGGCCCGGTCGAACAACACCGCACGGCCGACATAACCCTGCCCAGCCAGCAGGCGCTGGTACGCCGGGTGCTGGTGATCGAGCACGGTGCCGATGGCGCGGTTGCCGTCCTGCTTGGTCAAGGAGGTGCTGACGCGGACAAAGTCTTCACCGCTGCGTACGAATACCGTCGCCACACCGCCGGACATTTGCTTGAAAGCGTCCACTTCCCCGAAGTTGTTGTTCAACACCACGTCGCCCAGGTACAGGCTCGGCGTTTGCACACCGGCCACGGTAACCGGCTGGTCCGCCCGCAAGCTCAACCCGGCGCCGAAGCGCTTTTCAAACAGCCCGCTCAAACGCTGGGTACTTTCGCGCAAGGTGCCGTGGAAGGTGTTGAGTTGATCGGCGAGCAGGCGTGCCTCGCTGGCCAGGTGTTCCTCGCGGGTGTCGAGGTTGGCGGAGTCGAGGGAACGCAGGGCGAAAACCGTACTGCCGCTGATGGCGACAGCCAGAATCACGGCCAAGGCGAGACCCAATTGGGAGGCGATCCGAGCGCGAGGTTGAGACATGACAGCTCCTGGCCGAGGCCAGGATCATCCTGATCTCATAGCGTTGCTCGGCAAATTATCTAGTGGGTAGCAATAGGGCACGATAGTTCCAACACCCCTTCTTCGGCGAGTGCGGGCAATACTTGAGTGCTGTGCAGAGGTATCGCGCAAACGATTGCAACCTACGCTCAATCCAGGCGCTCAACTTGTGGCAATTCCATCGCACGGACTTCCCCTTGAAGAAACTCCGCCAACCGCCGCAAGCGCTCACCACCGGGGCGGGTTTTCGGCCATACCAGGTAGTAATTTTCCCCACTGGCGACCGCTGTCGGCCAGGGCAGGCTCAAGCGCCCCTGGGCCACATCCTCGGCCACCATCAACAGATCGCCCATGGAGACCCCGTAACCTCTCGCGGCAGCGATCATGCCCAACTCAAGGGTGTCGAACACCTGCCCGCCCTTGAGCGACACCTGGGATGACAGCCCCATGCGCTCCAGCCAGTTTCGCCAATCGCGGCGGTCGGGCGTGGGATGCAACAGTTCGGCGCCGGCCAGGCGCGCGACGTCCCAAGGCCCATCCTCCAGCAGGTTCGGCGCCCCCACTGGAACCAGCAACTCGGGGAACAGGTAAACGGCCTCCAGATCCGCCGGAAAATGCCCGTAGCTGAGCAGCACCGCGCAGTCGAAGGGCTCCTGATTGAAGTCCACCTCATCCACGCTCATCCACGCGCTGGTCAGTTGCACCTCATTGCCCGGCTGCAGGGCCCGGAAGCGACTGAGCCGCGCCAGCAGCCAACGCATGGTCAACGTAGGCGGTGCCTTCATGCGCACAATGTCATCTTCGGCGTTCAAGGTCTCGCAGGCCCGCTCTAGGGCAGCGAAACCTTCGCGCACGCCGGGCAACAACAGGCGCGCGGCTTCAGTGAGCTGCAAGGTCCGACCGCTGCGCTGGAACAGGCGGCAGGCAAAATGCTCCTCCAGCGTGCGAATGTGCCGGCTCACTGCACTCTGAGTAATCGACAGCTCCTGCGCCGCACGGGTGAAGGAGTTATGCCGGGAAGCGGCTTCAAAGGCGCGCAAGGCATAAAGCGCAGGCATACGACGAGACATTGAGAAGCTCCTACGGGGCAATCCTCAAACCCTACCAGAATCCCTCAGGCATGAGTTTTTATCATGCTGATGATCGCATTTATCGTTTTGTGCATTGAACCCAGAGCGTCGAGAATCAACCCTTCCCCAACCCTCTGACTTTTCGAGCGTGATGATCATGCAACATCCGGCGCGTAGCGAACTCTGGGCCATTCTGCGGCTGTCGGGGCCGTTGATTGCCTCACAGTTGGCCCACATGCTGATGGTGCTGACCGACACCCTGATGATGGCCCGCCTGAGCCCCGAAGCCCTGGCCGGTGGTGGCCTGGGTGCAGCAAGTTACTCATTCGTGGCGATTTTCTGCATTGGCGTGATTGCCGCCGTGGGCACCCTGGTTGCCATTCGTCACGGCGCGGGCGATATCGAAGGCGCCACCCGCCTGACCCAGGCCGGGCTGTGGCTCGCCTGGCTGATGGCCCTGGCGGCGGCGCTGCTGCTGTGGAACCTCAAGCCAGTGCTATTGATGTTCGGCCAAACCGAATCCAACGTGCACGCGGCGGGGCAATTCCTGACGATCCTGCCGTTCGCCCTGCCCGGCTACCTGAGCTTCATGGCGCTGCGCGGCTTTACCAGCGCCATCGGCAAGGCGACGCCGGTCATGGTGATCAGCCTGTGCGGCACCGTGCTCAACTACCTGCTCAACCATGCGTTGATCGAAGGTATGTTCGGCCTGCCGAAACTGGGCTTGATGGGCATCGGCCTGGTGACGGCCATCGTAGCCACCAGCATGGCCCTGGCACTGATGTGGTACATCCGCAGCAACCGGGCCTACGCGGCCTACCCGCTGGGTTCGGGCCTGCTACGCCTCAACACCCGATACCTGCGCGAGCTGTGGCGCCTGGGCCTGCCGATTGGTGGCACCTATGCGGTGGAAGTCGGGCTGTTCGCCTTCGCGGCGCTGTGCATGGGCACCATGGGCAGCACGCAGCTGGCGGCGCACCAGATCGCGCTGCAAATTGTTTCGGTAGCGTTCATGGTGCCGGCGGGCATGTCATACGCGGTAACCATGCGCATCGGCCAGCATTACGGTGCCGGGCAGCTGCTGCAGGCGCGCTTGGCCGGGCGAGTCGGCATCGGTTTTGGCGCGATGATAATGCTAGGGTTTGCGGCGGTACTCTGGTTGTTTTCCGACCCGCTGATCGGGCTTTTCCTGGACCATGACGACCCCGCCTTCCACGATGTCATCGTCCTGGCAGTCAGCCTGCTGGCCGTGGCCGCCTGGTTTGAGCTGTTCGACGGCGTGCAGACCATCGCCATGGGCTGCATCCGCGGACTGAAGGACGCCAAGACCACTTTTCTGGTGGGCTTGGGTTGCTATTGGCTGATCGGCGCACCCTCGGCGTGGTTGATGGCCTTTACCCTGGGCTGGGGACCGACCGGGGTGTGGTGGGGCCTGGCGCTGGGGTTGGCGTGCGCGGCCATCGCCCTGACCTGGGCGTTTGAAGCGAAGATGAAGCGGATGATTCGCCAGGAGCCTGAAATTCGCACTGAATTTCAGGCCATGCTGCCGGACTAGGGCCTGCAAGCCACTAGCCCAACAGCGCCTCCTGGCTCTTGCCGAACGTCAGGTACTCCACCAGCTCCGGCAAGGGCAGCGGCTTGCTGATCAGGTAACCCTGGGCCTGGTCGCAGCCAAACAGACGCAACAACGCCAGCTGCTCAGGGGTTTCCACGCCTTCGGCCACTACTTCGAGGTTGAGGTTGTGGGCCAGGTTGATCATCGCGTGGACTAATTTGCGGTTCTCTTCGCGCTCTTCCATGCCCCCCACGAAACTCTTGTCGATCTTCAACAATGCAATCGGCAAGCTGTTGAGGTGCACGAACGATGAGAAACCGGTGCCGAAGTCATCCAGGGAGAACCGCACACCGAGGCGCCCCAAGGCATCCATGGTCTGCTTGACCAGATCGCTGCGACGCATCACGGCGGTCTCGGTCAACTCGAACTCCAGCCACTTGGCCTCCACGCCACGCTCGGCGATCAACCGACTGAGAGTGGAGAGCAACTGGCTATCCTGGAACTGGCGAAACGACAGGTTGACGGCCATGTGCAGCCGCGGCAGATCGCGCTCGCGCAGGTCTTGCATGTCGCGCAAGGCTCGGGAGATCACCCAATAACCCAGCGGCACGATCAAACCGCTCTGCTCGGCCAGGGGTACGAACTCACTGGGCGGCAACAGGCCCCGTTCACCATGGCGCCAGCGCACCAGGGCTTCCAGGCCAACGATATGCCCGTCGTCCAGGTCCAGGCGCGGCTGGTAATGCAATTCCAGCTCGTCACGGCGCAACGCGCGGCGCAGCTCGCTTTCCAGGTCGGCCAGGCTGCGGGCGTTACGGTTGATGCGTTCGTTGAAGATATGAAAGGTACAGCCCTGGGTGCTCTTGGCCTGCTGCATGGCGATATGGGCGTGCCACATCAACGGGTCGGCACCGGCGCGTGCGCGCGCATGCGCCACACCGAGGCTGCAACCGATCAACAAGCTTTCGCCGTCGACCCAGTACGGCTCGGCCATCACTTCGGTGATGCGCTCGGCCATCCATTCGGCACGCTGGGGCGCACGCCGGGTATCGATCAGCAGGGCGAACTCATCACTGCCCAGGCGCGCCAACTGGTCCCCGGCTTCAAGCTGGCTCTTGAGCCGTGAGACCACTTGCAGGATCAACCGGTCGCCGGCCTGGTGGCCCAGGGCATCGTTGGCATGACGGAAGTTATCGAGGTCCAGATGGCCGAGCGCCAGGCCTCGCCCTTCGTTTTCCGCCAGTCGTGCGGCCAGCAGGGTCTGGAAACCCTGGCGGTTGGCAATACCGGTGAGCGGATCCTGTTCGGCCAGGCGCTGCAAGGTGTTCTCCAACACACCGCGCTCACGGACATGGCGCAGGCAGCGGCGCAACGTATCGGCATCCAATACACTGCGCACCAGCCAGTCGCTGACACCCAGCGGCGAAACCAGTGGTTCCTGCTCCAACAGCAAGACGCACGGCAGGCTGCAACGGCCAGGGCCGGGTTGCAGGCTGGGCGTGGTCAATAGCACGGCACTGTGGTCGTCATCGAACAGACGACTCACCGAGTCCCAGTTGGGCGCACTGATCAGCACAGCCCCATCGCCCATCGGCACCAGGCACTCGCGCAACAACGCTGCCCACTCAGGCGGATCGGCCAGAAGCAGCAAACGCAAGGGTTCGACAGGCGTAGACAAGCTAGCTCCCTAGACTCTGCAAGATTTCAATGGCGGCGGGCAGTATGACGTGCGGCCTGAGAATCACCCATGATAAGGCTTATCAGAGGCACAGGCTGCACACATCCGCTGCAAAAAGCTCCCACATCCTGCGACAAAGTATCAAAACCGGCAAATTTAGATCGAGTGGTACGTCACACCGTCGTTCTGTGAGAGCAGAATCCTGCCAGCCTGTTAAAATGCCCGCCCTTTTGAACAACGACCCCCTGAATTCCGTATGTCCCGACTCAATCCCCGGCAGCAAGAAGCCGTGAACTACGTCGGCGGCCCTCTATTGGTGCTCGCCGGCGCCGGCTCCGGCAAGACCAGCGTGATCACCCGCAAGATTGCGCACCTGATCCAGAACTGCGGCATCCGCGCCCAGTACATCGTCGCCATGACCTTTACCAACAAGGCGGCGCGCGAAATGAAAGAGCGTGTCGGCACGCTGCTCAAGAGCGGCGAAGGCCGTGGCCTGACTGTGTGCACCTTCCACAACCTGGGCCTGAACATCATCCGCAAGGAGCATGTGCGGCTGGGCTACAAGCCAGGTTTCTCGATATTCGACGAAACCGATGTGAAGTCGCTGATGACCGACATCATGCAGAAGGAATACGCAGGCGACGACGGCGTGGATGAGATCAAGAACATGATCGGCGCCTGGAAAAACGACCTGATCCTGCCGGCCCAGGCCCTGGAAAATGCGCGCAACCCCAAGGAACAGACCGCCGCCATCGTCTACACCCACTATCAACGCACGCTCAAGGCGTTCAACGCGGTGGACTTCGACGACCTGATCCTGCTGCCGGTGAAGTTGTTCGAGGAACACGCCGATATCCTCGAAAAATGGCAGAACAAAGTGCGCTACCTGCTGGTGGACGAATACCAGGACACCAACGCCAGCCAATACCTGCTGGTGAAAATGCTGATCGGCAAGCGCAACCAGTTCACCGTGGTAGGCGACGACGACCAGTCGATCTACGCCTGGCGTGGCGCCCGCCCGGAAAACCTGATGCTGCTCAAAGAGGACTACCCGTCCCTGAAAGTGGTGATGCTGGAGCAGAACTACCGCTCCACCAGCCGTATCCTGCGCTGCGCCAACGTGCTGATCTCCAACAACCCCCACGAGTTCGAAAAGCAACTGTGGAGTGAGATGGGGCATGGCGATGAGATCCGCGTGATCCGCTGCCGTAACGAAGACGCCGAAGCCGAGCGCGTGGCCGTGGAAATCCTCAGCCTGCACCTGCGCACCGACCGGCCCTACAGCGATTTCGCGATTCTGTACCGAGGCAACTACCAGGCCAAACTGATCGAACTGAAATTGCAGCACCACCAGGTGCCGTATCGCCTGTCGGGCGGCAACAGCTTCTTCGGACGCCAGGAAGTAAAGGACCTGATGGCCTACTTCCGGTTGATCGTGAACCCGGACGACGACAACGCCTTCCTGCGCGTAATCAACGTGCCACGTCGGGAAATCGGTTCCACCACCCTGGAAAAGCTCGGCAACTATGCCACCGAACGCAAGATCTCGATGTACGCGGCCACCGATGAAATCGGCCTGGGCGAGCATCTGGATACCCGCTTCACCGACCGCCTGTCGCGCTTCAAGCGCTTCATGGACAAGGTGCGCGAGCAGTGCGCCGGCGAAGATCCGATCAGCGCGCTGCGCAGCATGGTCATGGACATCGACTATGAGAACTGGCTACGCACCAACAGCTCCAGCGACAAGGCCGCGGATTACCGCATGGGCAACGTCTGGTTCCTGATCGAAGCGCTGAAGAACACCCTGGAAAAAGACGAAGACGGCGAGATGACCGTCGAGGACGCCATCGGCAAGCTGGTGCTGCGCGACATGCTCGAACGCCAGCAGGAAGAGGAAGACGGCGCCGAAGGTGTGCAAATGATGACCTTGCATGCCTCCAAGGGCCTGGAGTTCCCCTACGTGTTCATCATGGGCATGGAGGAGGAAATTCTCCCGCACCGCTCCAGTATCGAAGCCGACACCATCGAAGAAGAACGGCGACTGGCCTACGTAGGCATTACCCGCGCGCGCCAGACCCTGGCCTTCACCTTTGCTGCCAAGCGCAAGCAATATGGCGAAATCATCGATTGTGCCCCCAGCCGGTTCCTCGACGAACTCCCGCCGGATGATCTGGCCTGGGAAGGCAATGACGACACCCCCACCGAGGTGAAGGCCGTTCGCGGCAACACCGCCTTGGCAGATATACGCGCGATGTTAAAGCGCTAGAATCGACTACTTTTTAATCTACTTTCGACGCACGCTGCGTCAACAGAGGAAGCTTTCCGTGGAAGCACTGCACAAGAAAATTCGCGAAGAAGGCATCGTGCTTTCCGATCAGGTACTCAAGGTCGACGCCTTTCTGAACCACCAGATCGACCCGGCACTGATGAAGCTGATCGGCGACGAATTCGCCGCGCTGTTCAAGGATTCGGGCATCACCAAGATCGTCACCATCGAAGCTTCGGGCATCGCACCAGCGATCATGACCGGTCTGAATCTCGGCGTGCCGGTAATCTTCGCCCGCAAACAACAGTCCCTGACCCTGACTGAAAACCTGCTGTCGGCCACGGTGTACTCCTTCACCAAGAAAACCGAAAGCACCGTGGCCATTTCCCCGCGCCACCTGACCAGCAGCGACCGCGTGTTGGTCATCGACGATTTCCTGGCCAACGGCAAGGCATCGCAGGCGCTGATTTCGATCATCAAGCAAGCCGGCGCAACCGTCGCGGGCCTGGGCATCGTGATCGAGAAATCCTTCCAGGGTGGCCGTGCGGAGCTGGACGCGCAGGGTTATCGGGTTGAGTCGCTGGCGCGGGTTAAATCGCTGGCCGGTGGTGTTGTCACCTTCATCGAGTGATTTGCTGCACAGCAAATACCCGGTGAATACAGATCAAAATGTGGGAGGGGGCTTGCTCCCGATGGCAGTGGGTCAGCTAACACATTCGTTGACTGGCGCACCGCTATCGGGGGCAAGCCCCCTCCCACATTTTATTCAGGTTAGCTGTCAGTGCCCGGTGGCCTGCAAGCCGGCCAGTAGCAGGCGCTGATACAGGTCCTCCTTCAGCCCCTCGGGCTTATCCAACCGCATCCGCTTGAGGTGCTCAGGAAACGCCCCCGACTCCGGCGCATCCAGCGCAGCCTTGCCCAACTCCAGAATCTCCGTCAGCTTGAATTTGCTCTTGAGCCAGTTCAATGCGCGCAACAGATCTTTTTCTTCATCAGTGAAATCAGTGCCCAGTGGATACTCGGGAAACAACCGCCGATGCCGAGCCTGAAGCGCCTGTAGCCGCTGCGGCGTATTGTCGGTAAAACGCGGGTCCAGCTGGAAATCCTCGGGCAGCTTGCCGGCCTTCTGTGCCTGTTTGATCAAGTCGTCCTGGAAACGGGAGTCGGTAATGTTGAGCAGCGCCTCGATCACCTTGGCGTCAGTCTGCCCACGCAGGTCGGCAATGCCGTATTCGGTGATGACGATGTCCCGCAGGTGCCGTGGGATAGTGCAGTGGCCATACTCCCAGACGAGATTGGAGCTGACCTCCCCTGCCGACTCGCGCCAACTGCGCAGAATCAGGATCGAACGCGCGCCTTCCAGCGCATGGCCTTGGGCGACAAAGTTGTACTGCCCTCCCACGCCGCTGAGCACGCGACCGTCTTCCAACTGGTCGGCCACGCCCGCACCGAGCAACGTCACCATGATCGCGCTGTTGATAAAGCGGGCATCCTGGCGCTGTAAACGCTTGAGTTCTTCCTGGCCATACAGCTCGTTGATGTAGCTGATGCGGGTCATGTTGAATTCAAGACGCTTGGCGTGGGTCATTTCCTGCAAGCGCTGGTAAAAACTGCGTGGCCCGAGGAAGAAACCGCCATGGATCGATACGCCGTCGGGCTGCGCTGCATCATCCAGGGTGCCGGCGTTGGCTTGCGCCTGGGTCGCCACATCGGGGTAGACCTTACGCCGCACAATGCCGGCATCGGCCAGCACCAGCAGGCCATTGACGAACATTTCGCTGCAGCCATAGAGGCCCCGCGCAAAGGGCGCGACGCCGCCTTCACGGCTGATCAGCGGTGCCCACTGGTACACATCCAGGTCCGTCAACAGTAGCCGGTAAGCTTCGTTATCCGCCTGACGCGCCAGCAGAGCGGCGGTCAGCGCATCGCCCATGGAACCAATACCGATCTGCAAGGTGCCGCCATCGCGCACCAAGGTGCTGGCATGCAGGCCGATAAAATGATCCTGGAAACCCACCGGCATATTCGGTGTGGAGAACAGCGTGGTGCTGTCCTTTTCGTCGAGCAGGTAGTCGAATGCGTCAATGCCCAGCTCGGCATCGCCAGGCATGTAAGGCAAATCGCTGTGGACCTGGCCGACGATCAGGATGGTCTCACCCGCTTCGCGGCGCTTGGCGATCAGCGGCAACAGGTCAAGGGTGATATCCGGGTTGCAGCTCAGGCTCAGGCGGTCAGGGTGTTCGGCGCTACTGGCCACCAACTGCGCCACCAGATTCAGGCCGGCTGAGTTGATGTCGCGAGCGGCATGGCTGTAGTTGCTGCTGACGTAGTCCTGCTGGGCCGACGCACTGTGGAGCAGGCTGCCAGGCTGCATGAAGAACTGTTGTACGCGGATATTGCTGGGCAAGCTGTCCTTGTGCAGGTCGGCGAGAAAATCCAGTTCCGGGTAATCGCCGAATACCCGATCGATAAAGGGTTCGAGAAAGCGCTTCTGCAAACCATCACCCAGGGTGGGACGGCCCAGGCTCAGTGCGGTGTAGATCGTCAGCGATCGCTCCGGCAGCTTGGCGATACGTCGATACAGAGCGTTGGCGAACAGGTTGGGCTTGCCCAGCCCCAGCGGCATGCCCATGTGGATATGCGCCGGCAAGCGCGCCAGCACGTCGTCAACTGCTTGCTCGATTGAACACAACTGCACCATCCGACACTCCTGAACATTCCGTGATTAGGGGTTGGACCGAGCTTGCCGGGTCTTTGCTGCAATGAACAGCTGCGAATCATAAACAACGGGCACAAAAAAGCCGCTGGTCAGCGGCTTTTTGGCGAAGTTCGGCGGATTACAGGCCAGACATCTTCTTGATTGCGCCTTCAAGGTCTTCAAGGCTGCAATCAGCACAGGTGCCCATCGGCGGCATTGCGTTCAAACCATGCTTGGCGACCTGCGCCAAACCTTTGGTACCTTTTTCGGGAGCCTCGATCTTGAGTTCTGCCAGTACGGCATCGACATGGCCAAGCCGTTCTTTCCAGGCGGCCGTATCACCAATTTTCGGCGCGTTCAGCAGTCCGGTGCCATGGCACGCGTTGCAATGCTTGGCAATTACATCATCCGGCGTTTTAGCCGCGCCACCGCCGGCCGCCGCCACGGCAACCTCCATTCCCTTGCATTCCTGGCCCTGAACACAGACTTGGCCGACAGGCTCCAAGCGTTTGGCAATCTCATCATTGGTCGCAGCTTGAGCGCTGACAGCCCATAGGGCCAATACGGTTGCTGGTGCAGCCAGCATTTTCATAATTAGGTTCACGCGTTCACCCTCAATGGTGGCTATTCACGCCTGCGGCCACGGTTTCGCAGGCGGCGAAAGTATAACGGTTAGCCCGTTGGGCCGAAACAACCCTATTAAACAAAGGGAGATTCGACCTCACGGAATACAGCTACGGATGCCTCTGCAACGCTGGCAGGGCGCCTCTTTTTTAAAAGTTCGCGGGTGTGGCTGCGCTGATTAGTCGCGCCGGCACGTCGAACGGATTGCGAAAACGGTGCGGCTTGGTGCTTTCAAAGTAGTAGCTATCGCCGGCTTCGAGCACAAAAGTTTCAAGACCGACCACCAACTCCAGCCGCCCCTCCACCAGAATCCCGGTTTCCTCGCCTTCGTGAGTGAGCATCTCTTCGCCGGTGTCGGCACCCGGCGGGTAGATTTCGTTGAGAAACGCAATCGCCCGGCTGGGGTGTGCACGGCCCACCAGCTTCATGGTGACGGCACCGTCCGAGATGTCGATCAGCTCATTGGCTTTATAGACGATCTGCGTCGGTATTTCCTGGAGGATCTCCTCGGAAAAAAACTCGACCATGGACATGGGGATGCCGCCCAGCACCTTGCGCAAGGAGCTGATCGAGGGGCTGACACTGTTTTTTTCGATCATCGAAATGGTGCTGTTGGTGACGCCCGCACGCTTGGCGAGCTCACGCTGGGAAAGACCTTTGAGCTTACGGATGGATTGCAGTCGTTCGCCGACGTCCAATGCAGGAGCCTCCTAGGATTCAGGCGTTGTTGTATTTGAGCGTTATCATGGCGACAGCGTTCAGTATTTACAACACTTGGGCCTAAATCCCGGGCAGCTGTGTTCGTACCTGGCGCTCAAGCGCCGCAATAGAGCCTTGGCACGCGGCGCAGGTTGCAGAAGATCTGGTAGGGAATCGTCTCGGCAGCGGCGGCGACGTCACTGGCCAGGATATTTTTACCCCATAGCTCCACCGTCGAACCGAGACCGGCCTGGGGTACGTCCGTCAGGTCGATACACAGCATGTCCATGGAAACACGGCCCAGCAATTGGCTGCGCTGGCCGGCCACCAGCACGGGTGTGCCGGTAGGCGCGTGACGTGGATAACCGTCCGCATAGCCCATGGCAACCACACCGATGCGCATCGGCTTGGGTGTGACGAATTTTGCGCCGTAGCCCACCGGCTCGCCGGCCGGCAACTCACGCACACAGATGACTTTGGACTCCAGGGTCATCACCGGCTGCAAACGCGCAGCAATGGCCTGGTCTTCACCAAACGGCGTGGCGCCATACAGCATGATGCCCGGGCGTACCCAGTCGCTGCCCACCGCCGGCCAACCCATCACCGAAGGCGAATTGCGCAGGCTCACCTCGGCCGACAAGCCTTGGCGCGCCGCGTCAAACACCGCAACCTGCTCATCACTGCTCACGCAATCCAGCTCATCCGCGCGGGCGAAGTGGCTCATCAACACGATCTTGGCGACTTTGCCGCTGGCCAGCAGGCGCTGGTAAGCCTCGTGATAGTCCTTGGGGTGCAGGCCCACGCGGTGCATGCCCGAATCCAGCTTGAGCCAGACCGTCAGCGGTTTGCTCAAGCGGGCCTGCTCGATGGCCTCCAGTTGCCATAACGAATGCACCACGCACCAGAAATCATGCTCGATGATCAGCGGCAGCTCGCTGGCTTCGAAAAAACCTTCCAGCAGCAGTACCGGCGCACGGATACCGGCGGCGCGCAGTTCCAGCGCCTCTTCGATACACGCCACGGCAAACCCGTCCGCCTCGGTTTCCAGCGCCTGTGCCACACGCACGGCACCATGACCGTAGGCATCGGCCTTAATCACGGCGAGGGCCTTGGCCCCCGTGACTTCACGGGCCAATTGGTAATTGTGGCGCAGGGCTTGGAGGTCGATCAGGGCACGGGCAGGACGCATGGCGGCAGGCTTCTAGGCGGCAAAGTGAAGAAAAACCGGTACCGACCCATAACGTCGGCACCGGGGAGGAATCCGGGTTTAAGGCAGCGCGGCCACGACGGACAGCTCTACCAGAATTTGCGGCTCGCACAGTTTGGCTTCAACCGTGGCACGCGCCGGAGCGACGCCTTTGGGCAGCCATTTGTCCCATACCGCGTTCATACCGGCGAAATCGGCGTCGATGTCTTTCAAGTAGATCGTCACCGACAGCAGTCTGGTTTTGTCGGTGCCGGCCAGGTCGAGCAAGCGCTCGATATTGGCCAGGGTTTCACGGGTCTGCTGTTCAATCCCGGCACTCATGTCGTCGCCGACTTGACCGGCCAGATACACGGTACCGCTGTGAACGACGATCTGGCTCATGCGCTCATTGGTGAGCTGGCGCTGGATTGACATGTTTTGCGGACTCCTGGTGGTTGCCATAACGGGAAATATCGAGGCCTTCGGCGCTGATCTGCGGGGTTTTCTTGGCCATCAGGTCGGCCAACAAACGACCGGAGCCGCAGGCCATGGTCCAGCCGAGCGTGCCATGGCCGGTGTTCAGGAACAGGTTCTTGAACGGGGTTGCGCCGACAATCGGTGTACCGTCGGGGGTGGTCGGGCGCAGGCCGGTCCAGAACGTGGCTTCGGCCAAATTGCCGCCCTGAGGATAAAGGTCGTTGACGATCATCTCCAGGGTTTCCCGCCGACGCGGGTTGAGCGACAGGTCAAAACCGGCTATTTCAGCCATGCCGCCCACCCGGATGCGGTTGTCGAAACGGGTGATGGCGACCTTGTAGGTCTCGTCGAGAATGGTCGATGTCGGCGCCATCGCCGGGTTGGTGATCGGTACGGTCAACGAGTAACCCTTGAGCGGGTATACCGGCGCCTTGATCCCCAGGGGCTTGAGCAATTTCGGCGAGTAGCTGCCCAGGGCCAGCACGTAGCGGTCGGCAACTTCCAGCTTGCCGTCGACCCACACGCCATTGATGCGGTCGCCGGCATAATCCAGGCGCTGGATGTCTTGTTCGAAACGGAACTCGACGCCCAGTTGCTTGCACATTTCGACCAAACGCGTGGTGAACATCTGGCAATCACCGGTCTGGTCGTTGGGCAGGCGCAGGGCACCGGCTAAAATATCCGTGACACTGGCCAACGCCGGCTCCACGCGGGCAATTCCAGCGCGATCAAGCAGCTCGAACGGCACGCCAGACTCTTCCAGCACGGCGATGTCCTTGGCGGCGCCATCGAGCTGGGCCTGGGTGCGGAACAGTTGGGTTGTGCCCAGGCTGCGGCCCTCGTAGGCAATGCCGGTCTCGGCGCGCAACTCATCGAGGCAGTCGCGGCTGTACTCGGACAGGCGGACCATGCGCTCCTTGTTCACCGCATAACGGCTGGCGGTGCAGTTGCGCAACATCTGCGCCATCCACAGGTATTGATCGATATCGGCGGTGGCTTTGATCGCCAGCGGTGCATGACGCTGCAACAGCCACTTGATGGCCTTGAGCGGCACGCCCGGCGCGGCCCAGGGCGAGGCATAACCAGGGGAAACCTGGCCTGCGTTGGCGAAACTGGTTTCCATGGCAGCGGCAGGCTGACGGTCGACCACCACGACTTCAAAGCCGGCCCGAGCCAAATAGTAGGCACTGGTCACGCCAATGACGCCGCTACCCAAGACCAGAACGCGCATTTTTATATCCTCATCACGGCTTGGCCGCTGACGTGTGTTGTTCGAGCAATGATGCGCGCAGTATAAAAAGCAATCGCCAGTGCATTTCACTATATAACTGCCTATATTTGGCGACAATTCTCGGCAGTAACCCTTTTCACAGAGGCGTATCCCCTATGCGTACCAACACTCAGACCAAGCGGGAGCTGGATAAGATCGACCGCAATATCCTGCGCATCCTGCAAACCGACGGACGCATTTCGTTCACAGAGCTTGGCGAAAAGGTGGGGCTGTCGACCACGCCATGCACCGAGCGCGTGCGTCGGCTGGAGCGCGAAGGGATCATCATGGGCTACAACGCGCGGCTGAACCCGCAGCACTTGAAGGGTAGCTTGCTGGTATTTGTCGAGATCAGCCTCGATTACAAGTCCGGCGACACCTTTGAAGAATTCCGCCGCGCCGTACTGAAACTGCCCCATGTGCTGGAGTGCCACCTGGTGTCGGGGGACTTTGACTACCTGGTGAAAGCGCGGATTTCGGAGATGGCCTCCTACCGCAAATTGCTTGGCGATATCCTGCTCAAGCTGCCCCATGTGCGGGAGTCCAAGAGTTATATCGTGATGGAAGAAGTCAAAGAGAGCCTGAACCTGCCGATCCCGGATTGACTGGCCCACCCTCCCACATTTTTTGACTGCCTATATCCGTCAGACCAGCACCTGTCGCGTACTCGCCATGTATTCGTGGATCTGCTTCTCCACCCGTGGGTGAATCAGCTCCACCGGGCGCCGCCCATTGGGGCACGGCAAGGTCTTGGTGGTACCGAACAACCGACAGATCAACGGGCGTTCGTCATACACCGTGCAACCGTTGGGGCCCAGGTGCACGCAGTTCAGCTCGTCCATGGCCGCCTCCTGTTCGGCGGCAGTCTTGCGTGGCAGGCGCGACATTTCTTCAGGTGACGTGGTCACTGGCCCACAGCAGTCGTGGCAACCGGGAACGCACTCGAACGAGGGAATCTGTCGGCGCAGCGCGCTGATTTTCTGACTGTTGCAACTCATCAACACAGTTACCGAACGGCGAATAGGCATGAATTCTGACGCAAAACGCCCTGCGCAGACAGCTTCATCCGACCGCTGTATCCTGCGTCAAATTTTCCAAACAGGGATGCGCCCATGACTGCCAGCGCCCGGCACACCACGTCTTACTACGCTGCCAGCAGCGTTCTGCAACCCGACTACCCGGCGCTGGCCGGCGAAATGCGTGCGGATGTGTGCGTGATCGGCGGTGGTTATTCCGGGCTCAATACCGCGCTGGAACTGGCCGAGCGCGGCTTCAGCGTAGTGCTGCTGGAAGCCCGCAAGATCGGTTGGGGCGCCAGCGGGCGTAACGGCGGCCAGTTGATTCGGGGCGTCGGCCACGGCCTGGACCAGTTCGCCAACGTTATCGGCACCGACGGCGTGCGCCAGATGAAGTTGATGGGCCTGGAGGCAGTGCAAATCGTGCGCGAGCGCATCGAGCGCTATCAGATCCCCTGTGACCTGACCTGGGGTTATTGCGACCTGGCGAACAAGCCTCAGCACCTGCAGGGCCTGGCTGAAGACGCCGAAGAACTGCTCAGCCTTGGCTACCGGCATGAAGTGCGCCTGCTGCAAGCCAGCGAAATGAGCAGCGTGATCGGCTCCGAGCGTTATGCCGGCGGCATGATCGACATGGGCTCCGGCCACCTGCACCCGCTGAACCTGGCCCTTGGCGAGGCCGCCGTTGCGCAGCGATTGGGGGTGAAGCTGTTCGAACAATCAGCCGTCACACGCATCGACTATGGCCCTGAGGTCAACGTACACACGGCTCAAGGCAACGTACGCGCCAAGACGCTGGTGCTGGCCTGCAACGCTTATCTCAATGGCCTGAACCCGCAGTTGAGCGGCAAAGTGCTGCCCGCCGGCAGCTACATCATCGCCACCGAGCCGTTGAGCGAAGCCCAGGCCGCCAACCTGCTGCCGCAGAACATGGCGGTGTGTGACCAACGGGTGACGGTGGATTACTTCCGCCTGTCCGCCGACCGCCGCCTGCTGTTCGGCGGTGCCTGCCATTACTCCGGCCGGGATCCCCAAGACATCGCTGCCTACATGCGACCGAAGATGCTCAAGGTGTTCCCACAATTGGCTGATGCAAAAATCGATTACCAGTGGGGCGGCATGATCGGCATCGGCGCCAACCGCCTGCCGCAGATCGGCCGCTTGGCGGACCAACCCAATGTGTATTACGCCCAAGCCTATGCAGGCCACGGCCTCAATGCCACGCACCTGGCCGGCAAACTGCTGGCCGAAGCCATCAGCGGCCAGCAACAGGGCCGCTTCGACCTGTTCGCCCGAGTGCCGCACATCACCTTCCCCGGCGGCAAGCATTTGCGCTCGCCGCTGTTGGCATTGGGAATGCTCTGGCACCGTTTCAGGGAGTGGGTCTGATTCAGCCGCGCCAGAAGGGTTTCATACCTTCCTCACGGGCCTGCTCCGCGGTCAGCCCCACATCGCGCAATTGCTCCGGGGTAAGCGCCAGCAGAGCCTCGCGCGTGTGACGACGGTGCCAGAACAGGTTCCAGCGGCAGCGGGTCGACATCGACAGCGTGCGTGCCTGCCCCGCTTCCAGTTCCTGACCGTGTAACACCAACCGCACATCGCTCATGCCTCTCATTTTGCCGCCCCTCATTTGCCTGTTGCCATGAGTGACTAGGATCACCGAGCGGATGAAACCATTACAGATTCAACTCAGTTTTATTAAATCCATACAGATACTGCCTTTAGCCCCTTGAATCCTGTATTTTCCTTGCATCTGTACTGGTCCCTCAGGAGCGGCCACCATGACCCTTTACGTCAACCTTGCCGAACTACTGGGCACGCGCATCGAGCAAGGCTTCTATCGCCCCGGTGATCGCCTGCCCTCCGTGCGGGCGCTGAGTGTGGAACACGGGGTCAGCCTGAGCACCGTGCAACAGGCGTATCGCGTGCTGGAAGACAATGGCTTGGCAATGCCCAAGCCCAAGTCCGGCTACTTCGTGCCCGTCGGCCGCGAGCTGCCGGCCCTCCCCGAGGTGGGTCGCCCGGCCCAACGGCCGGTCGAGATTTCCCAGTGGGACCAGGTCCTGGAACTGATTCGCGCGGTGCCACGCAAAGATGTCATACAGATGGGCCGCGGTATGCCGGATGTATTGTCACCCACCATCAAGCCTTTGCTGCGCAGCCTGGCCCGCGTGAGTCGTCGCCAGGATCTGCCTGGGCTGTATTACGACAACATCCTCGGCTGTATGGAGTTGCGTGAACAGATTGCCCGGCTGTCGCTGGATTCCGGCTGCCAACTCACCGCCGAAGATATCGTCATCACCACCGGCTGCCATGAGGCACTGTCGGCCAGCATTCATGCCATCTGCGAGCCGGGTGACATCGTTGCGGTGGACTCGCCGAGCTTCCACGGCGCCATGCAAACCCTCAAGGGCCTGGGCATGAAAGCCCTGGAAATCCCCACCGACCCCATCACCGGCATCAGCCTGGAAGCCCTGGAGCTGGCACTGGAGCAGTGGCCCATCAAGGTCATCCAGCTGACCCCCAACTGCAATAATCCGCTGGGCTACATCATGCCCGAGGCCCGAAAACGTGCGCTGCTGACGCTGGCCCAACGCTTTGATGTGGCGATCATCGAAGACGACGTATATGGCGACCTGGCCTACAGCTACCCGCGCCCGCGCACCATCAAGTCCTTCGACGAAGATGGCCGTGTCTTGCTCTGCAGCTCCTTTTCGAAAACCCTGGCACCGGGCCTGCGTATCGGCTGGGTGGCTCCGGGCCGGTATCTGGAGCGGGTGCTGCACATGAAATACATCAGCACCGGCTCCACGGCGACGCAGCCGCAGATTGCCATTGCCGAATTCCTCAAGAACGGTCATTTCGAACCGCATTTGCGGCGGATGCGCACCCAATACCAGCGCAATCGCGACCTGATCCTCGACTGGGTCAGCCGCTACTTCCCGGCCGGCACCCGCGCCAGCCGACCCCAGGGCAGCTTCATGCTGTGGGTCGAACTGCCGGAAGGTTTCGACACCCTCAAGCTCAATCGCGTGCTGATGGAACAAGGGGTACAGGTGGCTGTGGGCAGTATCTTTTCCGCATCGGGCAAATACCGGAACTGCCTGCGCATGAATTACTCTGCCAAGCCAACCCCGCAGATCGAAGAAGCGGTACGCAAGATCGGCGCAGCCGCGATCAAGTTACTGGCCGAGGCCGAAGACTGACCTTTCCTCAAAATTAACCGTCATATGCCCACAACCGCCCTGATCGGAATGCAGCGCCTTTGATGACTCGACGGCTTTTACCTTTTTTCCTGCTGGGCACCCTAGCCCTGAGTGGCTGCGCCACGGTGGACGCCCCGCGCATTCCCAGCGACGCGCTGCCCGCCGCGCAATCGTCGTTCGGCCGCTCGATCCAGGCCCAGGCCGCGCCCTACCAGGGCCGCTCCGGCTTTCGCCTGCTCCCCAACAGCAGCGAAGCGTTCATGGCGCGCGCCGAACTGATCCGCAATGCCCAGAGCAGCCTCGACCTGCAGTACTACATCGTCCACGACGGCCTCAGCACGCGCATGCTGGTGGACGAACTGCTCAAGGCGGCGGATCGTGGCGTACGTATCCGCATTTTGCTGGATGACACCACCAGCGACGGTCTCGACCAGGTCATCGCCACCCTCGCCACCCACCCGCAGATCCAGATTCGCCTGTTCAACCCACTGCACCTCGGACGCAGCACCGGCGTGACGCGGGCCATGGGGCGCTTGTTCAACCTGTCGCTGCAACACCGGCGCATGCATAACAAACTGTGGCTGGCGGATAACAGCGTGGCCATCGTCGGCGGACGCAACCTGGGCGATGAGTACTTTGACGCCGAGCCGAACCTGAACTTCACCGATATCGACATGCTCAGCGTGGGGCCGGTGGCTGAGCAGCTCGGGCATAGCTTTGATCAGTACTGGAACAGCGCACTGAGCAAGCCCATCGACGACTTTGTCTCAAGCAGCCCATCCAAGGACGACCTGACCGCAGCCCGCTTACGCCTGCAAGACTCGCTGGCCGAATACCGTCAGCAGCATCACGTCCTGTATAACCGGCTGCGTACTTACCAGACCCAACCGCGCATGGACATCTGGCGACGCGAGCTGATCTGGGCCTGGAACCAGGCGCTGTGGGACGCGCCGAGCAAGGTGCTGGCCAAAGCCGACCCGGACCCGCGCTTGCTGCTCACCACCCAACTGACGCCGGAGCTGAACAGCGTCAGCCATGAACTGATGATGATCTCGGCGTATTTTGTGCCGGGGCAGCCCGGGCTGGTTTACCTGACCGGCCGCGCCGATGCCGGCGTGTCGGTGAGCCTGCTCACCAATTCCCTGGAAGCCACCGATGTACCGGCGGTCCATGGCGGCTACGCACCTTATCGCAAGGCGCTGCTCGAACATGGAGTGAAACTCTACGAGTTGCGCCGTCAGCCGGGCGCAGGCGGCAGCGGCAGTGGCGCGCACCTGTTTCGCCGGGGAGCTTTTCACGGCTCGGACTCCAGCCTGCACAGCAAAGCCATGATCTTCGACCGGGAAAAATCGTTTATCGGTTCGTTCAACTTCGACCCACGCTCGGTGCTGTGGAACACCGAAGTCGGCGTGCTGGTGGACAGTCCCGAGCTGGCGGAACACGTGCGCAACCTGGCGCTGGAAGGTATGTCACCGGCCTTGAGCTACCAGGCGAAATTGCAGGACGGCCAGCTGGTGTGGGTCACCGAGGACAACGGCCAGATGCACACGCTGACTCGCGAACCAGGCAACTGGTGGCGGCGGTTCAATGCCTGGTTCGCTACGAGTGTTGGGCTGGAGCGCATGCTTTAGGGTGGGAGGGGGCTTGCTCCCGATAACGGTGGATCAGTCAGTGCATGGGTCACTGGTGGACCGCTATCGGGAGCAAGCCCCCTCCCACAGTTGATCGAATTCAGGCCGGTTGCGCGACGCCAAATGCGCCCTGGCGCAGTAACAACAGCACCAGGCCCAACGCGCCGGCGGCCATCAGCAATGGCAATGCATGCCCGCTGATCCACTGACCGCCCGCGCCAGCCACCAACGGACCGATCAGGCAACCGATGCCCCATAGCTGCGCCACATGGGCATTGGCGCGTACCAGCGCGTCATCGCGGTAGCGCTCGCCGATCAGGATCAACGACAGCGTGAACAACCCGCCGGCACTGGCGCCGAAGATCACCCATACCGGCCAGATCAGCAAAGTGTGCATCAGCACCGGAATCGCCAGGCTTGAGGCCAGCAACAGCACCGCACAACTCAAGAACAACGTACGCCGCGGCAGGTAGTCGGCCAAGGCGCCGATCGGCAATTGCAACAGAGCATCACCGACCACCACGGTGCTGACCATCGCCAGGGCGATCTCGGCAGTGAAGCCTTGCTGCAGGCAATACACCGGCAGCAGCGTCAGAATCATCGCTTCGAACGCCGCAAATAACGCCACCGCCCACGCAATCGCCGGCAAGCTGCGACAGAAGCGCCACAGGTCGCCGAAAGTCACGCTGAAAGATTCGGCAGTGGGTGCGCCGGACCGCCCCAACAGCAGCAGCGGTGCAACCATCAACAGACCCACGCCAACCCAAAAGCCATAATCCTGATCGGTGCCCAGCAGGCCCAGCAGCAGCGGCCCCGAGAGTTGGCTCAAGGCATAGCTGCAGCCATACAGCGCCACCAGGCGGCCACGCCATTGCTCCACCACCAACTGGTTGATCCAGCTTTCACCGAGGATGAATACGATGGTCAGGATCACCCCGATCATCAGGCGCAGCACCAGCCAAACCGGGTAACTCGGCAGGATCGCCAGCAACCCTATGGAGACCGCCCCGGCCCACAGGCACAAGCGCATCAGGTTGGCGGTGCCCAACCAGAAGGCCATGCGGCTGGAAACCTTGGCGCCGAGCAGCACGCCAAAGGCCGGCATCGCAGCCATCACCCCAATGGCGAAGCTGCCGTAGCCCCAGCCCTCCAGGCGCAGCGACACCAGCGGCATGCTGACGCCCAAGGCCAGGCCGACACTCAGCACCGAAGCCAGCACGGCGAAATAAGTCGCCCAACGCATGTCCACGCTCCTGTGGGGAATTATCAAAACACACAAAATGAAAGTGGGAGGGGGCTTGCTCCCGATAGCAGAGTGCCAGTCACTGCATGGGGTGACTGATACACCGCTATCGGGGGCCAGCCCCCTCCCACATTAGACCTGCGGTGTTGCTTAGAGCTTGATCCAGGTGGCCTTAAGCTCGGTGTACTTGTCGAACGCATGCAGCGATTTGTCGCGACCGTTGCCCGACTGCTTGAAACCACCAAACGGTGCAGTCATGTCGCCACCGTCGTACTGGTTCACCCACACGCTACCGGCGCGCAAGGCCTTGGCAGTCAGGTGCGCCTTGGAGATATCAGCTGTCCATACGGCTGCGGCCAGGCCATAGACGGTATCGTTGGCAATCTTGACCGCTTCCTCGGCACTGTCGAAGGTGATCACCGACAGAACCGGGCCAAAGATCTCTTCCTGCGCGATCTTCATGGCATTGGTCACACCGTCGAAGATGGTCGGCTCGACATAAGTGCCGCCGGTTTCTTCCAGCGTACGCTTGCCACCGACCACCAGCTTGGCGCCGTCGGCATGACCAGCCTCGATGTAGGACAGCACGCTGTTCATCTGTTGGGTGTCCACCAGCGCGCCGACGTTGGTCGCCGGGTCCAGTGGGTTGCCCGGCTTCCAGCCTTTGAGGGCCTCGATCACCAGCGGCAGGAAGGTGTCCTTGATGGAACGTTCGACGAGCAGGCGCGAACCTGCGGTGCAGACTTCGCCCTGGTTGAAGGCGATCGCGCTGGCAGCGGATTCGGCAGCGGCCTGCAGGTCCGGCGCATCGGCAAACACGATGTTCGGGCTCTTGCCGCCCGCTTCCAGCCACACGCGCTTCATGTTCGACTCGCCGGAGCGGATCAACAGCTGCTTGGCGATCTTGGTGGAGCCGGTGAACACCAGCGTGTCGACGTCCATGTGCAGCGCCAGTGCGTTACCCACGGTGTGGCCGTAACCCGGCAGCACGTTAAACACACCTTTTGGAATACCGGCCTCAACGGCCAGGGCCGCGATGCGTATGGCCGTCAGCGGCGATTTTTCGGACGGCTTCAGGATCACCGAGTTACCGGTGGACAGGGCCGGGCCGAGCTTCCAGCAGGCCATCATCAAGGGGAAGTTCCACGGCACAATGGCGCCTACGACGCCCACCGGCTCGCGGGTTACCAGACCCAGCTGATCGTGAGGGGTGGCAGCCACTTCGTCATAGATCTTGTCGATCGCTTCGCCGCTCCAGCTCAGGGCACCCGCCGCGCCGGGTACGTCGATATTCAAGGAGTCGCTGATCGGCTTACCCATGTCCAGGGTTTCAAGCAGTGCCAGCTCTTCGGCGTTGGCCTTGAGCAACGCTGCGAAACGCAGCATGGCGGACTTGCGCTTGGCCGGCGCCAGGCGCGACCAGACACCGGAATTGAACGTGGCACGGGCGTTTTCCACGGCACGCTGGGCGTCAGCGGCGTCGCAGCTGGCAATGGTGGCCAGTACGCGGCCATCGACCGGGCTGATGCATTCGAAAGTCTCGCCGGAAGCAGCGGCGGTGTACTCGCCATTGATGTAGGCGCGGCCTTCGATCTTCAGCTCCTTGGCGCGTTGTTCCCAGTCGGCACGGGTCAGGGTGGTCATTCGAGTGTCCTCCTCTTATTGAATACAAGGCCCGGGTGATGTCCCACGGAAGCCTCAAAGAATTCTTGCCCGGCCAGCCTGCTGTTCGGCTCAAGGCAGCTGCCACCCTAAACCAGCGGCCGGGGATGTTTCAATATATTTGACACAACCCCGGTAAACGCCCTTGCGATGTTCATTTTAATAAACATAGACTTTGGCCTCTCCAACCCCAGGCCAGACGGGACACGCACATGAGCATCCAGGACATCGTCGACTTCAGCCAAGCCAACACCGCCCCCGAGCGCTACCGCCCTGCCGCCGAAAAAATCCTCAAGGGCGATCCCGAACAAACGCTCTACAACCACTACAACAGTCCGTGCGGACAGATGAGCGCCGGAGTGTGGGAAGGCGAGGTCGGGCACTGGAAGGTCAATTACACCGAATACGAGTACTGCGAGATTGTGCAGGGTGTTTCTGTATTGCGGGATGTCGACGGCAATGCCAAGACCTTGCGCGCCGGCGACCGCTTCGTGATCCCCGCAGGCTTCAGCGGCACCTGGGAAGTGCTGGAGGCGTGCCGCAAGATCTACGTGGTGTTCGAACAGAAAGCCTGAACCGCAAATTTCAGGCAAAAAAAAGCCCGGATCGTGAGATACGGGCTTTTTTTCACAAGAAAGGCAACCAATTACTTGATTTTGCCTTCTTTGTAGATCACGTGCTTGCGAACGCGCGGGTCGAACATTTTCTTTTCGAGCTTGTCCGGGGTAGTACGCTTGTTCTTGTCGGTAGTGTAGAAGTGACCAGTACCGGCGCTAGAGATCATTCGAATCAATTCACGCATGATATAGCTCCTTAGATTGTGCCAGCGCGGCGCAATTCAGCCAGCACGACAGTGATGCCACGCTTGTCGATGATGCGCATGCCTTTGGCAGATACGCGCAGACGGACGAAACGTTTCTCTTCTTCAACCCAGAAGCGGTGATGCTGCAGGTTCGGCAGGAAACGACGACGGGTTTTGTTATTTGCGTGGGAAATGTTATTCCCAGTCACCGGACCCTTACCGGTAACTTGACAGACTCTCGACATGCCTCAGCCCTCTAAAACCACATGCCCAACCCGGCATGGGTTGGCCGCTTAATCTCTCAGTCATTTGGCGCCAGGCGCCGCGTTTCTTTAGGGTCTTACCGGCTACACCTACAAGCGAAGGAACCGGGCCCCTAGAAAAGAGCGCTGCTTTATACCAGAAAGACCCAGGTGCAACAACAGCCCGTGCGTTTTTACCGACTTAAATCTCGGCTTCGGACGCCTGAACCATTGCCGGCAGGGCCCGCTGAACAGCCGACCGCTCGTCGCACAGAATGATTTGCACAGCCTGCGCGCGCGGATGAAGCGCACAGCGAAATGCACCAGGCCGTCATCAAAACAGCATTTGAGGCAAAAGCACAGGCAAAAATGGGCTAGTCATTTATCCGGCAGACCACTACGGTAGGCTTTTTTCCAGACTGCACTCGCAGATGGGCCTTCGATATGCACAGGAAACCGAATATGCGCCTCGCAGCCCTACCGCTACTGCTAGCCCCTCTATTTATCGCGCCGCCGGCCGTTGCCGCCACCAGCTTGAGTGTTTGCACCGAAGCCAGCCCCGAAGGGTTCGATGTGGTGCAATACAACTCGCTGACCACCACCAACGCCTCGGCCGACGTACTGATGAATCGCCTGGTGGATTACGACGTAGCCAGCGGCAAGCTGGTACCCAGCCTGGCAGACAGCTGGGAAGTGTCCCCGGACGGCCTGACGTATACCTTCAGACTGCACCCGAATGTGAAGTTTCATCGCACCGAATATTTCACCCCAAGCCGCACCTTGACCGCCGAAGACGTGCGTTTCAGCTTCGAGCGCATGCTCGACCCGGCCAACCCATGGCACCAGATCGCCCAAAGCGGCTTCCCCCATGCGCAGTCGCTGCAACTGCCCACACTGGTCAAAAAAATCGACGCCCTTGACCCGCTCACCGTGCGTTTCACCCTCGATCACGCCGACTCCACTTTCCTCGCGGCGTTGAGCATGGGATTCGCATCGATCTATTCAGCGGAATATGCCGACAAACTGCTCAAGGCCGGCACACCGGACAAACTCAACAGCCAACCGATAGGGACTGGCCCGTTCGTGTTTGTGCGTTTTCAAAAAGATGCCGTGGTTCGCTACAAGGCCAACCCGGACTACTTCGCCGGCAAACCGGCTGTGGACAACCTGATCTTCGCCATCACCCCGGATGCCAATGTGCGCTTGCAGAAACTGCATCGTGACGAATGCCAGATCGCTCTTTCGCCCAAGCCATTGGACGTCGGCGAAACCGAAAAGGACCCAGCGCTCAAGGTGGAGAAAACGGCCGCCTTCATGACGGCCTTCGTGGCCATCAATAGCCAACACCCGCCTCTGGACAAACCGGAAGTGCGTCAGGCAATCAACCTCGCCTTCGATAAGGGCAGTTACCTCAAGGCCGTGTTCGAAGGGACCGCCGAAGCCGCCAATGGACCCTACCCGCCCAACACCTGGAGCTACGCCAAGGACTTGCTGGGTTACCCGCAGGACCTCGCCAAGGCCAAGACGCTTCTGGAGCGTGCCGGGCTCAAGGACGGCTTCAAGACCACCATTTGGACGCGCCCCACGGGCAGCCTGCTGAACCCCAACCCGAACCTCGGCGCGCAGCTGCTGCAAGCGGACCTGGCCAAGGTAGGCATCCAGGCCGAGATCCGGGTGATCGAGTGGGGTGAGCTGATTCGCCGTGCCAAGGCGGGCGAGCATGACCTGCTATTCATGGGGTGGGCTGGCGACAACGGCGACCCGGATAACTTCCTGACCCCGCAATTCTCGTGTGCCGCGGTGAAATCCGGGACGAATTTCGCCCGCTACTGCGACCCGACGCTGGACAAACTGATCAGCGCCGGCAAGACCACCAGCGAGCAAGGCGTGCGCAGCAAGCTGTATCAACAGGCCCAGGCGCAGATCCAGCAACAGGCGCTGTGGCTGCCGTTGGCGCATCCGACGGCGTTTGCCCTCACACGCAAGAATGTCGAGGGGTATCAGGTGAGCCCGTTTGGTCGCCAGGATTTTTCCAAGGTCAGCGTCAAGCCCTGAAAACCAGGCCCGCCCCACCGGGGCGGGCTTACATCCACCCATATTCCGCCATCGATAACGGGTCTCCATCCCCCACGATGATGTGATCCAGCACCCGTACATCCACCAACTCCAGCGTCTTTTGCAGCAACTTGGTCAATTTCCGATCAGCTGCGCTCGGTTCCAGACTTCCAGAGGGGTGGTTGTGGCACAGGATCAAGGCTGCTGCGTTGTACGACAGCGCACGCTTGACCACTTGCCGGGGGTAGACTATCGCCGCATCGATGGTGCCCTGGGACAACACCTCAAACCCGAGCACCCGGTGTTTCGAGTCGAGAAACAGGCAGCCGAAGGTTTCGTGGGACTCATGGCGCAACAATGCCTTGAGGTATTCGCGCACGGCCACCGGGCTTTCCAGTACGGAGTCTGTGCGCAGCCGTTCGGCCAGGTGACGCCGGGACATTTCCAATACCGCCTGCAACTGCGCGAACTTCGCCGGCCCCAGCCCCAGATGCTGGCTGAACAGTGCCTGGCTGGCCTCCAGAAGCTGACGAAGCCCACCAAATTGCACCAACAGATGGCGCGCCAGGTCGACCGCGCTTCTGCCGGAAACCCCAGTGCGCAGGAAAATTGCCAGCAACTCGGCATCGGACAGACTTGCCGCACCCCACTCCAGAAGTTTCTCCCGCGGACGTTCCGCCACGGGCCAATCACGAATACTCATACCGCCTCCCTCTCCATACGCCCCATGGCATGTGCGTCGCTGTTGCCTGGCGGACGCTGTGTTATCGTAGGCCCTCTTTTTTGCGTGCGATTTCACCTGGGGAGGGGGGATCGCAGGCGTCACTGAACTGGCAACACTGAACTGGAAAGGCAAACCAATGCAGCGTCTGTATCGGAAACGCATCGTTCTCGGCGTCGGAGGCGGCATTGCCGCCTATAAGAGCGCAGAGCTGGTTCGCAGGCTCCTGGACCAAGGCGCCGAAGTACGGGTGGTCATGACCCGCGGCGGCAGTGAGTTCATCACCCCGCTGACCATGCAGGCCCTGTCCGGCCACCCGGTTCACCTGGACTTGCTCGACCCGGCGGCAGAGGCCGCCATGGGCCATATCGAACTGGCCAAATGGGCCGACCTGGTACTGATCGCCCCGGCCACCGCCGACCTGATCGCCCGCCTGGCCCAAGGCATCGCCGATGACCTGCTGACCACGCTGGTATTGGCCACCGACGCCACCGTTGCCATTGCACCGGCCATGAACCAGGCCATGTGGCGCGACCCGGCCACCCAGGCCAACACCCAGCTCCTGCAAAGCCGTGGCCTCAAGGTATTCGGCCCGGCATCCGGCAGCCAGGCCTGCGGCGACGTCGGCATGGGCCGCATGCTCGAAGCCACGGACCTGGCACTGTGTGCCGCAGAGTGCTTCCAGCACTTGGCCCTGACCGGCAAGCACGTATTGATTACTGCCGGCCCCACTCAGGAAAACATCGACCCGGTGCGCTACATCACCAACCATAGCTCAGGAAAAATGGGCTTTGCCTTGGCAGAGGCCGCGGTTGAGGCAGGCGCACGCGTCACCCTGATCACCGGCCCGGTTCATTTGCCGACCCCTGATCGCGTCACGCGAATCGACGTAGTGAGCGCCCGCGACATGCTGGCGGCTTGCGAAGCAGCCATTCCGTGCGACCTGTTTATCGCCTCGGCAGCGGTAGCGGATTACCGCCCGGAAGTCGTAGCCCCGCAAAAGCTCAAGAAAGACCCTACAAACGGTGACGGCCTGCTCCTGCAAATGGTGCGCAACCCGGACATTCTTGCCAGCATCGCAACGCGCCCGGATCGCCCCTTCAGCGTCGGCTTTGCAGCCGAGACCGAGCATCTGCTGGACTATGCCGCACGTAAATTGAAAGACAAAAACCTCGACCTGATCGTTGCCAATGATGTCGCCAACCCGAGCATCGGCTTCAACAGCGAGGAAAATGCCTGCAGCGTGATCGACCGCGAACTGCACGCCACCCTTTTCGCCCAGACCAGCAAGGGCAAGATTGCCCGCCAACTGATCTCCTTTATCGCCCAACGGCTGAACCAGGTTTAATTTCCATGCACGCTTTGCAAGCCAAGATCCTCGACCCACGCATCGGCAACGAATTCCCACTGCCGGCCTACGCCACACCGGGCTCCGCCGGGCTGGACCTGCGCGCCATGCTCAAAGAGGACACGGTCCTCGAACCAGGCCAGACGATCCTGATCCCCACTGGGCTATCGATCTATGTGGGTGACCCAGGCCTGGCGGCATTGATCCTGCCGCGCTCCGGCCTGGGCCACAAACACGGGATTGTGCTGGGCAACCTCGTGGGCCTGATCGACTCCGATTATCAGGGCGAACTGATGGTGTCCTGCTGGAACCGTGGTCAGACGGCCTTCAACATTGCCGTCGGCGAACGCATCGCCCAGTTGGTATTGGTACCGGTGGTACAGGCGCACTTCGAACTGGTACAGGAGTTCGACGAAACCCAGCGCGGCGCAGGTGGTTTTGGGCATTCCGGCAGCCACTGACTAAGCTGAATCAGGCCGGATGCTGCTGTCCGGCCCGATACCACCGCACGGCTTTTCAGGATGAAGAATGCGCGGATTTAACCAGCGATATTTCCCTAAAGAAATCAATGGATTACGCGACTGCCATAGCGAAGCCAGCACGCCGATGGCATTTTTGCACCACGAACTCTCTGCCGAAAACGTCGTCTTACCCTTCAGTTTGAGCCTGCCGGTCAGCCATATTAAGGCCAGCTTTGCCCCCTTCAGATGGAGTTCCCCCCGCGATGAGTACCGCAGCCCGAGTAGCCCCGACCTTCCCCGACAGCATCTTCCGCGCCTATGACATCCGTGGCGTGGTGCCCAAGACCCTGACCGCTGAAACCGCTTACTGGATTGGCCGTGCTATCGGCTCCCAAAGCCTGGCGCAGAATGAGCCCAACGTTTCGGTCGGCCGTGACGGTCGCCTGTCCGGCCCCGAGTTGGTGGAACAACTGATCCAGGGCCTGGCCGATAGCGGCTGCCATGTGAGCGACGTCGGCCTGGTGCCGACGCCGGCACTGTACTACGCAGCCAACGTCCTGGCAGGCAAGTCCGGGGTAATGCTCACCGGCAGTCATAACCCTTCGGACTACAACGGCTTCAAGATCGTCATCGCGGGCGACACCCTGGCCAATGAACAGATCCAGGCCCTGCACCACCGCCTGAAAACCAACGACCTGACCAGCGGCAAGGGCAGCATCACCAAAGTCGACATCCTGCAGCGCTACTCTGACGAAATCACCCGCGACGTCAAACTCGCACGCCGCCTGAAAGTGGTGGTGGACTGTGGCAACGGCGCGGCCGGCGTAATTGCGCCGCAACTGCTCGAAGCCCTGAACTGTGAAGTCATCCCGCTGTTCTGCGAAGTCGACGGCAACTTCCCCAACCACCACCCGGACCCAGGCAAGCCTGAAAACCTGGTGGACCTGATCGCCAAGGTCAAGGAAGTGGGCGCCGATGTGGGGCTGGCCTTCGACGGCGACGGCGACCGCGTGGGCGTGGTGACTGAAACCGGTGAGATCGTGTTCCCGGATCGCCTGTTGATGCTTTTCGCCCGTGATGTGGTGGCCCGCAATCCCAACGCCGAGATCATCTTCGACGTGAAATGCACCCGCCGCCTCACCCCGCTGATCAAGGAGTACGGTGGTCGCCCGCTAATGTGGAAGACCGGTCACTCGTTGATCAAAAAGAAAATGAAGGAAACCGGTGCGTTATTGGCCGGCGAAATGAGCGGCCACGTGTTCTTCAAGGAGCGTTGGTTCGGGTTTGACGACGGTATTTACAGCGCCGCCCGCCTGCTGGAGATCCTCAGCAAGGAAAACTCCTCCGCCGAAGAACTGTTTCAGACCTTCCCGAATGATATTTCTACTCCAGAGATCAATATCCATGTGACCGAGGAGAGCAAATTCAGCATCATTGATGCACTGCACGATGCACAATGGGGTGAAGGCGCCAACCTGACCATCATTGATGGTGTGCGAGTCGATTACGCCAAAGGCTGGGGCCTGGTTCGCGCATCCAACACCACACCGGTGCTGGTGCTGCGTTTCGAGGCGGATACCGAGGCTGAGTTGCAGCGCATCAAGGACGTGTTCCACGCCCAGTTGAAACGTGTTGCCCCTGATCTCCAATTACCGTTCTGATTTTTTACCGGAGCCCTGAATGACCCTCGAACGCGAAGCCGCCGCCAACACCGCCAAGGTCCTGTCCGAAGCGTTGCCTTATATCCGACGCTACGTCGGCAAGACGCTGGTGATCAAGTACGGCGGCAATGCCATGGAAAGCGATGAGCTCAAGACCGGCTTTGCCCGCGATATCGTGATGATGAAGGCGGTGGGCATCAACCCGGTGGTGGTTCACGGTGGCGGCCCGCAAATCGGAGACCTGCTCAAGCGCTTGTCGATCGAGAGTCACTTCATCGATGGTATGCGTGTGACTGACGCACAGACCATGGACGTGGTGGAGATGGTCCTCGGCGGCCAGGTGAACAAAGACATCGTCAACCTGATCAACCGCCATGGCGGCAGCGCCATCGGCCTGACCGGTAAGGACGCCGAACTGATCCGTGCGAAAAAACTGACGGTGACCCGCCAGACGCCGGAAATGACCCAGCCGGAAATCATCGATATCGGCCAGGTGGGCGAAGTGGTTGGCGTGAATACCGACCTGCTGAACCTGCTGGTCAAGGGTGACTTCATCCCGGTAATCGCACCCATCGGCGTAGGTGCCAACGGTGAGTCCTACAACATCAACGCCGACCTTGTGGCGGGCAAGGTGGCTGAAGCGCTGAAAGCTGAAAAGCTCATGCTGCTGACCAACATTGCCGGCCTGATGGACAAGCAAGGCAAAGTCCTCACCGGCCTGACCACTCAGCAAGTGGACGACCTGATCGCCGACGGCACCATCTATGGCGGCATGCTGCCAAAGATCCGTTGCGCGCTGGAAGCGGTGCAAGGCGGCGTCGGCAGCTCGTTGATCATTGATGGGCGTGTACCGAACGCGGTACTGCTGGAAATCTTCACGGATACCGGCATGGGTACGTTGATCAGTAACCGCAAGCGTCCTTGATCAATAGGTACTAAAAAGCCCCACCTCCTGTAGGAGGTGGGGCTTTTTGTTGTGCGGCGCTTACTGGACGCCGAACTGCTCGCGGTACGCCTTCACCGCCGGCAGGTGCTGCTTGAGCTGCGAATCATCTTCCAGGAACTGCAACACCTGGTTCAGCGATACGATGCTCACTACGGGAATGCCGAAATCGCGCTCGACTTCCTGGATGGCCGACAATTCACCATTGCCACGCTCCTGACGGTTCAGCGCGATCAGTACGCCGGCAGCCTTGGCGCCTTCCTGGGACGCAATGATCTGCATCACTTCGCGGATCGCAGTACCGGCGGTGATCACGTCGTCGATGATCAGCACTTCGCCCTTGAGCGGTGCCCCGACCAGGCTACCGCCTTCGCCGTGGGCCTTGGCCTCTTTGCGGTTGAAGCACCATGGCAGGTCCTGGCCATGATGTTCAGCCAGGGCCACAGCAGTAGCCGCCGCCAGGGGGATACCCTTGTAGGCTGGACCGAACAGCACGTCGAACGAAATACCGCTTTCAACGATGGCCGCCGCGTAGAAACGACCCAGCTGGGCCAGGGCCGAACCCGAGTTGAACAAGCCCGCATTGAAGAAGTACGGGCTGGTGCGCCCGGACTTGAGAGTGAACTCACCGAAGCGCAAAACGCCGCGATCGATGGCAAAACGAATGAAATCGCGTTGATACGCCTGCATGAAAAAAGCCTCAGATACCACGGATTTAGCTAATTAGGTAGACGGCGTGTATCATACACGCACGCGATTTTTGGGGCCATTTATGCGGATCATCAGTGTGAACGTTAATGGTATTCAGGCTGCAGTCGAGCGTGGTTTGCTCAGTTGGCTGCAAGCACAGAATGCCGACGTCATCTGCCTGCAGGACACCCGCGCCTCCGCCTTTGAACTGGACGACCCAGCCTTCCAACTGGATGGCTACTTCCTTTATGCCTGCGATGCCGAAGTGCCCACCCAAGGTGGCGTGGCTTTGTACTCGCGGTTGCAACCCAAGGCGGTCATCAGCGGCCTCGGCTTCGAGACAGCCGACCGCTACGGGCGCTACCTGCAAGCCGATTTCGACAAGGTCAGCATCGCGACCTTGCTGCTCCCTTCGGGGCAGAACGGCGATGAAGACTTGAACCAGAAGTTCAAGCTAATGGACGATTTCGCCCGTTATCTGGATAAACAGCGGCGCAAACGTCGCGAGTACATTTATTGTGGCTCGCTGTACGTGGCGCAACAGAAGCTGGATATCAAGAACTGGCGCGACAGCCAGCAATCCCCGGGTTTCCTGGCGCCGGAACGGGCCTGGATGGACGAGATTGTCGGCAACATGGGTTATGTCGATGCCCTGCGCGAAGTCAGCCGCGAAGGTGACCAGTACAGCTGGTGGCCGGATAACGAACAGGCTGAGATGCTCAACCTGGGCTGGCGTTTCGACTACCAGTTGCTGACCCCTGGTCTGCGCCGGTTTGTACGCAGCGCACGCCTGCCACGCCAGCCACGCTTCTCGCAGCACGCGCCGCTGATCGTGGACTACGACTGGACACTGACCATCTGAGGTCTTTTTCCAGGCACAAAAAAACCGACATCGCTGTCGGTTTTTTTGTGCCTGCCGGTCAGCTGGGCGCGCGTTACTTGATCACACGCCAGGTCAAGGGATAGCGGTAGGCGATCCCCTTGTTGGCCTTGATACTGCCAATGATGGTCAGCACCACCGTGGCGATCGCCAGGGCGAACATCAGGAAAAAGCCAATCACCGCAAAGGCCAGCACGATGCAAGCGATCCAGGCAATGGCCACGGTGATCTGGAAATTCAAGGCTTCCTTGCCCTGGTCATCAATGAACGGGTCCACTTCCTTCTTCATCTGCCACAGGATCAGCGGCCCCACGACGCTGCCGAAGGGGAACACAAACCCCAGGAACGCCGCGAGATGGCACAACATCGCGCCCTGGCGCACTTCGTAGGAAGGCGTAGGGACAGGCATTTGGCTGTTGTCATTCATGGCGCTTCTCCTTGAGGCGGGTTCAGTCAGCCAGTGCGGCGTTCTGCAGTGCGAAAATCTCGGTCATGCCCTTCTGGGCCAAGGCCAGCATGGCATTCAGCTCAGCCGGCTGGAACGGTGCACCTTCAGCGGTGCCCTGCACTTCGATGAAACCACCGGTGCTGGTCATCACCACGTTCAGGTCGGTCTCGGCAGCCGAGTCTTCCAGATAGTCCAGGTCCAGCACAGGCTCGCCCTGGTACATACCCACCGAGACGGCGGCGATCATTTGCTTGAGCGGGTCACCGCCCTTCAGGCCGCCACGTTTCTTGATCACTTTCAACGCGTCGACCAGGGCCACCATGGCGCCGGTGATAGACGCCGTGCGGGTGCCGCCGTCAGCCTGGATCACGTCGCAGTCGACATACAGGGTCACGTCTCCCAGCTTGGACATATCCAGCGCGGCGCGCAGGGAACGACCAATCAGGCGTTGGATTTCCAGGGTACGGCCACCTTGCTTGCCACGGCTGGCTTCACGCTGGTTCCGCTCGCCGGTCGCACGCGGCAACATGCCGTATTCGGCGGTCAACCAGCCCTGGCCCTGGCCCTTGAGGAAGCGTGGTACGCCATTTTCGACGCTGACCGTACAGATGACTTTGGTATCGCCAAACTCGACCAGTACAGATCCCTCGGCGTGTTTGGTGTAGTTGCGGGTGATGCGGATCGAGCGGAGCTGATCGGCAACGCGACCACTTGGACGTTTCATAGGGAGACACCTGTACTGAGGACGAAAAACTGCCGAGCATTATAGAGCCGCGAGCCGATTCGGGGCACTGCTAAAAAATTCGGTTACGAATGCTCGGGTTTGGGCGTGCCCGCCCCACTACGCTACAATCCTGCGCCTTCCTAACCATCAGCCCGTATTTGCTGGGCTGCAACGCGAGGTACCTCCATGGTGCACAGCATGACCGCCTTCGCCCGCGTCGAAAAAGCCGGCGCCCAAGGCACCCTGAGCTGGGAACTGCGCTCGGTCAACAGCCGCTACCTGGAGCCGCACCTGCGCCTGCCGGAGTCTTTCCGTGACCTCGAAGGCGCCGTGCGTGAAGCGCTGCGCCAAGGTATCTCGCGCGGCAAGCTGGAATGCACCCTGCGCTTTACCGAAGAAACCACCGGCAAGCCCTTGCAGGTCGATCGCGACCGCGCCGCGCAACTGGTCGCTGCGGCAGAAACCATCGCCGGCCTGATCCAACAGCCCGCCGCGCTTAACCCACTGGAAGTGCTGGCCTGGCCCGGCGTACTGGTGGCCGACGCTACCGACCCGCAAGCGCTCAACGCCGAAGCCCTGGCCCTGTTCAATCAGGGCTTGAAGGAGCTTAAGGCCGGCCGCGAGCGCGAAGGCGCCGAACTGGCCCGCCTGATCAACGAACGCCTGACGTCAATCGAAGAAGACGTGGTCATCCTGCGCGAACTGGTGCCGCAAATGCTCGCCACCCAGCGCCAGAAGGTCCTCGATCGCTTTGCCGACATGAAGGCTGACCTGGACCCGACACGCCTGGAGCAGGAAATGGTCCTGCTAGCCCAGAAGAGCGACGTTGCGGAAGAACTCGACCGCCTCAGCACCCATATCCTCGAAGTGCGCCGCGTACTCAAGTCCGCCGGTGCCGCCGGTCGGCGCCTGGACTTCCTGATGCAGGAACTCAACCGCGAAGCCAATACACTGGGTTCCAAGGCGTTTGACCCACGCAGTACACAAGCGGCGGTCAACCTCAAAGTGTTGATCGAGCAGATGCGCGAACAAGTACAGAATATTGAGTAAGGCAACTTCCATGACCCACAGCACCGGCACCCTTTACATCATTTCCGCCCCTTCGGGCGCGGGCAAGAGCAGCTTGGTCAAGGCCCTGACCGACGCTGACGAGCACATCCGCATCTCGGTTTCCCACACCACCCGCGCCATGCGCCCGGGCGAGGTCAACGGCGAGCACTACCATTTCGTCGAGCGCACCGAGTTCGTCAAGATGATCGAGCACGGCGACTTCCTGGAGCGTGCCGAAGTCTTCGGCAACCTCTACGGCACCTCGCAGAGCCACTTGCAGCAGACCCTGGACGAAGGCCACGACCTGATCCTGGAAATCGACTGGCAGGGCGCAGAACAGGTACGCAAGCTGATGCCCCAGGCGCGCTCGATCTTTATCCTGCCGCCGTCCCTGGAAGCCTTGCACCAGCGTCTGACCAATCGCGGCCAGGACAGCAACGAGATCATCGAAGGTCGCATGCGCGAAGCCGTCAGTGAAATGAGCCACTACGTCGATTACGATTACCTGATCATCAATGACGACTTTGCCCACGCACTGGATGATCTGAAGGCCATTTTCCGCACCAATCAGCTGCAGCAAAAGCGCCAACAGCAGCGTTTCGGCAAATTGCTCGCCGAACTGCTTGGTTGATTGGCTCTTCCCAAAACCGCCGCAAGGGCTTTACATTGGTGCCTGTAGCGGTTTTGCGAGGGCCTGCGGAAAATCAGCGCTTCCCTAAACGCTGGTGATTTTTTAAACTGTTTAGTCCGCTCGCCCAACCGGGCAGCGCGCATCTTGCATTCGCTCCGAGGAATACCATGGCCCGCGTAACCGTTGAAGACTGCCTAGAACACGTGGATAACCGCTTTGAGCTGGTCATGCTCTCTACCAAGCGTGCCCGTCAATTGGCCACCGGTGGCAAAGAGCCTCTGGTCCAGTGGGAAAACGACAAGCCTACCGTTGTAGCCCTGCGTGAAATCGCTGAAGGCCTGATGAGCTACGAGTTCATCGCCGAGCAGGAAATCGTTCAGGACGAACCGCTGTTTGCAGCGTTCGAGGACGAGTCCAACGAGGCCGTCTAAGCCTATGCCTGGTCGACGTAGCACGGCGCAGGGTCACAGCCAACGGCAGGAGTTCGCACTTTGCCGAGCATAGACGCCCTCGCCGATCGCTTATCGGCCTACCTCGGCCCAGACCAGGTCAACCTGGTCCGCCGAGCGTATTTCTACGCCGAACAAGCCCACGACGGCCAACGCCGCCGCAGTGGCGAGGCGTATGTCACCCATCCTCTTGCGGTGGCAAATATTCTTGCCGACATGCACATGGACCATCAAAGCCTGATGGCCGCGATGCTGCATGACGTGATCGAAGACACCGGCATCGCCAAGGAAGCGTTGAGCGCGCAATTTGGCGAAACCGTGGCCGAACTGGTCGACGGGGTCAGCAAACTGACCCAGATGAACTTCGAGACCAAGGCCGAAGCCCAGGCGGAAAACTTCCAGAAGATGGCCATGGCCATGGCCCGCGATATCCGGGTGATCCTGGTCAAGCTGGCCGACCGGCTGCACAACATGCGCACACTGGAAGTGCTGTCCGGCGAAAAACGTCGGCGCATTGCCAAGGAAACCCTGGAAATCTATGCACCCATCGCCAACCGGCTGGGCATGCATGCCATTCGTATCGAATTCGAAGACCTCGGCTTCAAAGCGATGCATCCGATGCGCTCGGCGCGCATCTACCAGGCCGTCAAGCGCGCCCGTGGCAATCGCAAGGAAATCGTCAACAAGATCGAAGAGTCCCTGAGCCATTGCCTGGCGATCGACGAGATCGAAGGCGAAGTCAGCGGCCGGCAGAAACACATCTACGGCATCTATAAAAAGATGCGCGGCAAGCGTCGGGCCTTCAACGAGATCATGGACGTGTATGCGTTCCGGATCATCGTCGACAAGGTCGACACCTGCTACCGCGTACTCGGCGCCGTACATAATTTGTACAAGCCGCTGCCGGGTCGCTTCAAGGACTACATCGCCATTCCCAAGGCCAACGGCTATCAATCGCTGCATACCACGTTGTTCGGTATGCACGGGGTGCCGATCGAGATCCAGATCCGCACTCGGGAAATGGAAGAAATGGCCAACAATGGCATCGCTGCCCACTGGCTCTACAAGTCCAGCGGCGACGAGCAACCCAAAGGCACCCATGCCCGCGCCCGCCAATGGGTAAAAGGCGTGCTGGAAATGCAGCAACGTGCCGGTAACTCCCTGGAATTCATCGAAAGCGTGAAGATCGACCTGTTCCCGGACGAGGTCTACGTATTTACGCCCAAAGGCCGCATCATGGAGCTGCCCAAAGGCTCCACGGCGGTCGACTTTGCCTACGCCGTGCATACCGACGTGGGTAACAGCTGCATTGCCTGCCGGATCAACCGTCGCCTCGCGCCGCTGTCCGAGCCCCTGCAAAGCGGTTCCACGGTCGAGATCGTCAGCGCCCCGGGCGCACGCCCGAATCCGGCGTGGCTCAATTTCGTCGTCACCGGCAAGGCACGCACGCACATCCGCCACGCCCTGAAACTGCAACGCCGTTCCGAGTCCATCAGCCTCGGCGAACGCCTGCTGAACAAGGTGCTCAACGGTTTCGACAGCGCCCTCGACAAGATCCCGCACGAGCGTGTGCAGGCGATACTCAACGAGTACCACCAGCAAAACATCGAAGACCTGCTGGAAGATATCGGCCTGGGAAACCGCATGGCCTACGTGGTCGCCCGTCGCTTGTTGGGCGAAGGCGAGCAGTTGCCAAGCCCCGAAGGCCCGCTGGCGATTCGCGGCACCGAGGGCCTGGTGCTCAGCTACGCCAAGTGCTGCACGCCGATCCCGGGCGACCCGATTGTCGGCCATCTGTCCGCCGGCAAAGGCATGGTGGTGCACCTGGACAACTGCCGAAACATCAGCGAAATCCGCCACAACCCGGAAAAATGCATCCAGCTCTCGTGGGCCAAGGATGTCACCGGCGAATTCAACGTCGAGTTGCGAGTGGAGTTGGAACACCAGCGCGGCTTGATCGCCCTGTTGGCCAGCAGCGTCAACGCGGCCGATGGCAATATCGAAAAAATCAGCATGGATGAACGCGACGGCCGCATCAGCGTGGTCCAGTTGGTGGTCAGCGTCCACGACCGCGTGCACCTGGCCCGCGTGATCAAGAAACTGCGCGCCCTGACCGGGGTGATCCGCATCACCCGCATGCGTGCTTAGCGCATCAACTAAGTCATCCTCTCTTACAAGGAGTCACAAATGACCAAGACTGTTATCAACAGCGACAAGGCCCCGGCCGCCATCGGTACTTATTCCCAGGCGATCAAGGCAGGCAATACCGTCTACATGTCCGGCCAGATCCCGCTGGACCCAAAGACCATGGAACTGGTTGAAGGCTTCGAAGCACAGACCGTACAGGTCTTCGAAAACCTCAAGTCCGTCGCCGAAGCTGCTGGTGGTTCGTTCAAGGACATCGTCAAACTGAACATCTTCCTGACTGACCTGAGCCACTTCGCCAAGGTCAACGAGATCATGGGCAAGTACTTCGAACAACCCTACCCAGCCCGCGCCGCCATTGGCGTGGCCGCTCTGCCAAAGGGCGCGCAGGTTGAGATGGACGCGATTCTGGTCATCGAGTAAAAACACCCGGCGCAGCCTCCACAGGCCGCGCCGACTTTGTTTTAAAAGGATTTCGTAATGCGCAAAGCGCTTGTAGCCTCTTCGTTGCTCGCCCTGCTGCTGGGCGGCTGCGCCAGCAACCCTGCAGACCTGGATGTGAGTGGCACCTGGATCAACCAGGCCGCCATCGACGCAGCAGCCAAGGGCGGCCCTTTGCGTGAAGCACTGCAGAGCAATGGGCCGAACCTCGAATGGGAGGTCAATACCAAAGCGCTGCAGGCGCGCTACTACAACGGTTTTGAAGTCGCCGAAGGCAAGTTGATCGGCGAGAAACCAGGCGCCTGGAGCGTCGACTTCTACGGCAGCGCAGCCACCGAACTCAAGCGCAAAGGCAAACAACTGCTGCAAGTGGCCAACGACAACGAGCCTGAACAGTTGTTCGCCCGCGCCAAAGACCCGGCCCCGGAAGGCGCACCGCTGGGCGCCAACTTCGAGCGGGCACTGTATGCAGCTTATATGGGCGGCGACTGGAAGATCACCGACGGCAACGGTGACGGCTCCACGGTGCAGTTCCAGGCCAACGGCAAGGTCGCCGGCCTGCCTGGGGTCGATCACTACTCGCTGTGCCTGGCCGGCGACTGCGCCTCCATGAGCGGCGGCTACGACAGCATCTGGCTGCAACTGAACGGCAAGGGCAACCCATGGATCTTCGCCCGCAAGGGCAAGCAACTGGAAATATTCCAGGCGGTGAACACTGCTCAGGCGGACGAAGTACCTTCGTTTACGCCGGGGCCGCGTCAATGGCTATTGGAAAAGCAATGACGCACGCAGCTCTGTAGTGAGCGGGCTTGCCCCGCGCTGGGCGGCGCAGCCGCCCCAAACCTAGGCACCTCAGTCCTCCTGAAATACCGCAGCGTCTTTGTTGGGGCGGCTTTGCCACCCAGCGCGGGGCAAGCCCGCTCACTACAAATTAGTCGTTTTATTCAGCACTTACCGTCAAGAATCGCCGCATACCCTTCGCGGTAACTCGGATAGACCGGGCGCCAACCCAGTGCTTTAGCTCGAGCATTACTGCATTGCTTGCTGCCGGCACGCCGCACACTGGCGTCTTCGGCCCATTCGGTCACGCCCAGGTACTCGCGTAGCCAAGCCACCACTTCAGCCAGCGGCGCAGGCGCATCGTCGACACCGATATAGAGCTTGTCCAGCGAGCCACCCTGCTCCACATGGCGCAACAAAAACGCCAGCAGGCCTGCCGCATCATCCGCATGGATCCGGTTGCCATACAAAGGTGGCTCGATCGCCACGCGATAACCTTGGCGAACCTGGGTCAACAGCCACTCACGGCCCGGGCCGTAAATACCGGTCAAGCGCACGACGGTCGCGGGAATACCGCTGTTGAGGGCGACTTGCTCAGCCTCCAGCATCACTTGGCCGGAGTAACCTTTGGCCTGAGTGTCGGAGGTTTCATCGACCCACTCACCATTCTGCTGTCCATACACGCTGCTGCTGGACACAAACAACAGGTGCTTCGGCGCCTGGCCGTAGTCCTGCAGCCACTCCAGCACATGCTGCAAGCCTTGCACATAAGCGGCGCGGTAGCCGGCTTCATCGTGGTCCGTTGCGGCAGCGCAATACACCAGGTAATCCACCCCGCCGATCGGCCAGGTGTCAGGGCAGTCCTTGTTGAACAGGTCACCGGCAATGCCGATTACGCCGTCGGGCAGCCGCGAAATATCGCGACGCAGGCCGTGAACCTCCCATTCCGAGGCCAGCAATTGGCTAGCCAACCGACTACCCACATCACCGCAACCGGCAATCACAACAGAAGGCGCAGACATTTCCAAACTCCGTTCTTAAAGGCGCAGATTAGCCGCCGAAGATGACCAGCGGCCAGCAAAAGGACAAATAAAGTAACTGTATTACTTTAGTTAACAAGAATTACTTGCAATAATGTCCGCCCATTTGTCCTCGGCCCAAAGGGTCTGGAAGGGCGATCACCCATTTTCTTCTCTCAGGTCCGGCCAGCATGACACGTAATATCAACCCCGCTTCGCCAACCCTGCTTCACAGTCCCTCCCGCGCCTGGCGTGCGGTGGCTGCGATGCTGTTCAGCGTACTGCTGGCGCCGACCGCCGCATTCGCTGACGCCACTGCCCCCGCCACTCCGGCCACTGCCGAGCACAGCGCTGCAACCCCGGCGGCTCCTGCCGCCGCACCGGTTGCCACTGACCCATCCCAGGCCGCCACTCCAGCGCCTGCCGCCGAACCCGGCGTTGTGCTGGAAGAAGACAACACCCTGGGCATGGCCCATGACCTGTCGCCGTGGGGCATGTACCAGAACGCTGACGTGGTGGTAAAAGCCGTGATGATCGGCCTGGCCATCGCCTCGATCATTACCTGGACCATCTGGATCGCCAAAGGCTTTGAACTGCTGGGCGCCAAGCGTCGTCTGCGCAGTGAAATCGCCCACCTGAAAAAGGCCACTACCCTCAAGGAAGCGAGCGACACCGCGACCAAAAAGGGCACCCTGGCCAACCTGCTGGTGCACGACGCACTGGAAGAAATGCGCCTGTCGGCCAACACGCGTGAAAAAGAAGGCATCAAGGAACGCGTCAGCTTCCGCCTGGAGCGCCTGGTGGCCGCCTGCGGTCGCAACATGAGCAGCGGCACCGGTGTACTCGCGACCATCGGCTCTACCGCGCCATTCGTCGGCCTGTTCGGCACCGTATGGGGCATCATGAACAGCTTCATCGGTATCGCCAAAACCCAGACCACCAACCTCGCCGTCGTTGCCCCCGGTATCGCAGAAGCCTTGCTGGCTACCGCCCTGGGCCTGGTTGCGGCGATTCCTGCGGTGGTGATCTACAACGTGTTCGCCCGTTCGATTGCCGGCTACAAGGCGCAGGTGTCGGATGCGTCGGCAGAAGTCCTGTTGCTGGTCAGCCGTGACCTCGATCACCTGCCTACCGAGCGCAGCTCGCAACCGCACATGGTGAAAGTGGGGTAATCGGCCATGGGCCTGCATTTGAATCAAGGCGACGACGAGCTCGTCGAGAACCACGAGATCAATGTCACGCCGTTTATCGACGTGATGCTGGTGCTGCTGATCATCTTCATGGTGGCGGCTCCACTGGCGACCGTAGACATCAAGGTCGACCTGCCCGCGTCCAGCGCCAAGCCTGCGCCGCGGCCGGAGAAACCGATCTTCCTCAGCGTCAAGGCGGACCAACGCCTGTTCCTGGGCGAAGAAGAAGTCAAGGCTGAAACCCTGGGCCCGGTGCTCGACGCCAAGACCCAAGGCAAGAAAGACACGACGATCTTCTTCCAGGCCGACAAGGGCGTGGACTACGGCGACCTGATGAGCGTGATGGATGCCCTGCGGGCAGCCGGCTACCTCAAGGTGGGCCTGGTCGGACTTGAGACGGCAGCCAAGAAATGATCACGACGCGCCACAAACTGACGCGTTATGGCACCAGCCTTGCCGTCGTGCTGGGCGTGCATGCCGTCGCGATCCTCATCGCGCTCCAATGGTCCGCGCCGCATCCGGTGCAATTGCCGCCGGCGGCCATGGTCATCGACCTGGCGCCAATGCCGGCACCACCACCGCCGGCGCCGCCCAAGGTCATCACGCCGCCGCAACCGCCCGCTCCGGTGGAAGAGCTGCCCCTGCCGAAACTGGCCGAGGCGCCCAAGCCAACGATCCAGGTGCCCAAGCCGGTCAAACCCAAGCCCAAGCCTGCGCCGCCCAAACCGGTCGAGAAGAAGCCCGAGCCGCCCAAGGAGAAACCTTCCGAAGAGCCGCCGAGTGAAACACCACCGACCAACGCGCCTGCAGAAAAGTCGGCCCAGCCGGTGCCTGGCCCGTCCCCCCAACAGGTCGCCGCCAAAGCATCCTGGGAAGGTGCCCTGCTGGCGCATTTGCAGAAGTACAAGAAGTACCCGCCAAGCGCCCAGCGCAGCGGCAAGGAAGGCCTGAACCGCTTGCGCTTCGTGGTCGATGGTGAGGGCAATGTGCTGTCCTATGAGTTGGTAGGCCGCTCCGGCAACGCCGACCTGGACCGTGCGACCCTGGACATGATCCGTCGTGCCCAGCCACTGCCCAAGCCGCCGGCCGACATGTTGAAAGGTGGCAGCATCGAAATCGTTGCGCCCTTCGTCTACAACATCGAAAAGCGCCGCCGGTAACGCTGAGCGTGGTGAGGGGCAACTCTCACCACCTTCAGCAAAATCCCCACTCAATCCCCACCAAAGTTCTGATAACGTGCGTCTATCGATTGCAGCCGGTATGCTTGGGCTGTACCTCATGGACGCCCGCTATGACTCTTACAGAATTACGCTACATCGTGACCCTCGCCCAAGAGCAGCACTTCGGCCATGCGGCCGAGCGTTGCCATGTCAGCCAACCGACCCTGTCGGTGGGCGTGAAAAAGCTTGAAGACGAACTCGGTGTGCTGATCTTCGAGCGCAGCAAAAGCGCCGTACGCCTCACCCCGGTGGGCGAAGGCATTGTGGCCCAGGCCCAGAAAGTCCTGGAGCAGGCGCAGAGCATTCGCGAGTTGGCCCAGGCCGGCAAGAACCAGCTGACCGCGCCTCTGAAGGTTGGCGCCATCTATACCGTTGGCCCCTACCTGTTCCCGCACCTGATTCCGCAACTGCACCGCGTCGCACCGCAGATGCCGTTGTACATCGAAGAAAACTTCACTCATGTGCTGCGCGACAAGCTGCGCAACGGTGAGCTGGACGCGATCATCATTGCCCTGCCGTTCACCGAAGCAGACGTGCTGACCCTGCCGCTCTATGACGAGCCGTTCTATGTGCTGATGCCGGCCTCGCACCCATGGACGCAGAAAGACACGATCGACGCCGGCCTGCTCAACGACAAGAGCCTGTTGCTGCTCGGCGAAGGCCACTGCTTCCGCGACCAGGTGCTCGAAGCCTGCCCGACCCTGACCAAGGGCAACGACGGCGCCAAGCACACCACCGTGGAGTCCAGCTCCCTGGAGACGATTCGCCACATGGTCGCCTCCGGCCTGGGCATTTCGATCCTGCCGCTGTCGGCAGTCGACAGCCATCACTACGCCCCCGGCGTGATCGAAGTGCGCCCGCTCACGCCACCCGTGCCGTTCCGTACCGTGGCCATTGCCTGGCGCGCCAGTTTCCCGCGGCCCAAGGCCATTGAGATCCTCGCCGACTCGATCCGCCTGTGCTCGGTGGCCAAGCCGACGGCTGCGAGCTGACACGTCGTATGACTGAACTGTCGCAGGTGTCGGTGACGGCACTCAAGGGTGTCGGTGAAGCCATGGCCGAAAAACTGGCCAAGGTCGGCCTGGAAAACCTCCAGGACGTGCTGTTCCACCTGCCGCTGCGCTATCAGGACCGCACCCGCGTGGTACCTATCGGCCAGTTGCGGCCTGGGCAGGATGCGGTGATCGAAGGCACCGTCAGCGGTGCCGACGTGGTCATGGGCAAGCGCCGCAGCCTGGTGGTACGCCTGCAGGACGGCACCGGCGGGCTGAGCCTGCGCTTCTACCACTTCAGCAACGCACAGAAAGAGGGCCTCAAGCGCGGCACCCGCGTACGCTGCTACGGTGAGGCGCGCCCCGGCGCCTCGGGCCTGGAGATCTATCATCCGGAATACCGCGCCATCACCGGCGACGAGCCGCCGCCGGTAGACACCACACTCACGCCCATCTACCCGCTCACCGAAGGCCTGACCCAACAACGCCTGCGCCAGCTGTGCATGCAGACCCTGACGATGCTCGGCCCGAAGAGCCTGCCCGACTGGCTGCCCCTGGAGCTTGCCCGCGATTACCAATTGGCGCCCCTGGACGATGCGATCCGCTACCTGCATCACCCACCCGCCGACGCCGATGTCGACGAACTGGCCCTGGGTCATCACTGGGCCCAGCACCGCCTGGCCTTCGAAGAACTGCTGACCCACCAACTGTCCCAGCAACGCCTGCGCGAGAGCATGCGTTCGCTGCGCGCGCCGGCGATGCCCAAGGCCACGCGTTTGCCCGCACTCTACTTGGCCAACCTCGGCTTTACCCCGACCGGAGCACAACAGCGCGTCGGCAATGAAATCGCCTACGACTTGAGCCAGAAAGAACCGATGCTGCGCCTGATCCAGGGCGACGTAGGCGCCGGCAAGACCGTGGTCGCCGCCCTCGCCGCCCTGCAAGCACTGGAGGCCGGTTACCAGGTCGCGCTGATGGCGCCTACGGAGATCCTTGCCGAACAGCATTTCATTACCTTCAAACGCTGGCTCGAACCCTTGGGCCTGGAAGTCGCGTGGCTGGCCGGCAAGCTCAAGGGCAAGAACCGTGCGGCGGCGCTGGAACAGATCGCCGCAGGTGCGCCGATGGTGGTCGGCACCCACGCATTGTTCCAGGACGAAGTGCAGTTCAAGAACCTGGCACTGGTGATCATCGACGAGCAACACCGCTTCGGCGTGCAGCAGCGCCTGGCCCTGCGCCAGAAAGGCGTGGGCGGGCGCATGAACCCGCACCAGTTGATCATGACCGCCACCCCGATCCCGCGCACCCTGGCCATGAGCGCCTATGCCGACCTCGACACCTCGATCCTCGACGAACTGCCCCCCGGCCGTACCCCCGTCAATACCGTCCTGGTCACCGACACCCGCCGCGTGGAAGTGATCGAGCGCGTACGCGGGGCCTGCGCCGAAGGTCGTCAGGCCTATTGGGTGTGCACGCTGATCGAAGAGTCCGAAGAACTGACCTGCCAGGCCGCCGAAACCACGTACGAAGACCTCAGCAGCGCCTTGGGCGAATTGAAGGTCGGGTTGATCCACGGCCGCATGAAGCCTGCGGAAAAGGCCGCGGTGATGGCCGAATTCAAGGCCGGCAACCTGCAACTGCTGGTGGCCACCACGGTAATCGAGGTGGGTGTGGACGTACCCAACGCCAGCCTGATGATCATCGAAAACCCCGAGCGCCTGGGCCTGGCGCAACTGCACCAGTTGCGCGGCCGTGTCGGCCGGGGCAGCGCGGCCAGCCATTGCGTGCTGCTGTATCACCCGCCGCTGTCGCAAATCGGTCGTCAGCGCCTGGGCATCATGCGTGAAACCAACGACGGTTTTGTCATCGCCGAGAAAGACCTCGAACTGCGCGGCCCCGGCGAAATGCTCGGAACCCGCCAGACCGGCCTGCTGCAATTCAAGGTCGCCGACCTGATGCGCGACGCCGACCTGTTGCCCGCCGTGCGTGACGCGGCACAAGCGCTACTGGAGCGCTGGCCGGAACATGTCAGCCCATTGCTGAATCGTTGGCTACGACATGGACAGCAATACGGCCAAGTGTGACGCATGCCTCACTTTCCGACCAACACCTGTATCAAGCTGGTTATACTTCTTGGACTGTACGAATTTGGATCAGGCCATGTCAGAAGTAGCCCTCGCCACAGCCCCACTGACCGCTCCGCCGGTCATTCGGGCTCTGCTCGCAAAGCTCGCCATCCCCTACACGGAAGTTGCCGAACAACCTGGCCTGAATCCCGCGCGAAAGGTCCAGGCGGTACTGCTGGAAGATGCTGTTGGCGCTCTCATGGTGCTGTTCCCCCAGAACCAGTTGCTTGACCTCAACCGCTTGGCCGAACTGACCGGGCGCCGCCTGACGGCCGTAGCGCCGGAGCGCATCGAACGCATGCTGGGCAAGCATGAGTTGAGCCTGCTGCCGGGGCTGCCCGCGCTCACCAGCTCGCCATGCCTGTACGAAGGCAGCTTGCTCAACGAACCGAGCCTGCTGGTGCATTCGGGTGAAGCCGGGCTGCTGCTGGAAATTGCCAGCGACATGTTCAAGAGCATGCTCACCAAGGCCAGCGCCGGGCACTTCGGCGAGCCGCTGAGCAACATCCGCCCCAACCTCGATCGTCCCAACGATGATCGCGAGGAAATTACCCAGGCGATGCAGGCGTTTACCGCCCGGCGTATCCAGCAACGCCTGGAAGCGACCATCGAAATTCCGCCGCTGGCCGATACCGCGCAAAAAATCATCAAGTTGCGCGTCGACCCCAACGCCACCATCGATGACATTACCGGCGTGGTCGAAACCGACCCGGCCCTGGCTGCCCAAGTGGTGAGCTGGGCAGCGTCGCCGTACTACGCCTCGCCAGGCAAGATTCGCTCAGTGGAAGACGCCATCGTGCGTGTGCTGGGCTTTGACCTGGTGATCAACCTGGCGCTTGGCCTGGCCCTGGGCAAGACCCTGAGCCTGCCCAAAGACCATCCGCACCAGGCCACCCCGTATTGGCACCAATCGATCTACACCGCCGCCGTGATCGAGGGCCTGACCCGCGCCATGCCGCGCGCCCAGCGCCCGGAAGCCGGCCTGACCTACCTGGCCGGCTTGCTGCACAACTTCGGTTACCTGCTGCTGGCCCACGTGTTTCCGCCGCATTTCTCGTTGATCTGCCGCCACCTGGAGGTCAACCCGCACCTGTGCCACAGCTATGTCGAACAGCACCTGCTGGGCATCAGCCGCGAACAGATCGGCGCCTGGCTGATGCGCTACTGGGACATGCCGGACGAACTGTCCACCGCCCTGCGCTTCCAGCACGACCCGACCTACGACGGCCAATACGCCGAGTACCCGAACCTGGTGTGCCTGGCCGTACGTTTGCTGCGCAGCCGTGGCATCGGTTCCGGGCCGGATGAAGCGATCCCGGAGGCGCTGCTGGAGCGTCTGGAGCTGACGCGGGACAAAGCTGAGGAAGTAGTGGGTAAAGTGCTGGATGCCGAGGTGTTGTTGCGCGAACTGGCATCGCAGTTCAACCAGGGCTGAATCTGTAGCCTGTTAGACCGCAATCGGGAGCAAGCCCCCTCCCACATTTGACCGAGCCCCAGCTTTGAAATGCAGTCGAATGTGGGAGGGGGCTTGCTCCCGATGAATCCACCTCGGTCTAGCTGAAAACCCTACTTCTTTTTCTTCGGCTTCAAATACTTGGTCAACCCTTGGAACCAGATTACCAGCGCCGGGTTTCCCTTGATCTGGATCGACTTGTCCTGAATCCCCGTCATGAACGCCAGCTGCTTGTTCTTCGCCTGCATCGTGGCGAAGCCGTAGGCAGCGTCTTTGAAGGCGATGGCAAATGCCGGTGACGGGTGCACACCCGAACGGCTGGTGATGCGCTGGTCTTTGACGATGAAGTGACGGGCAACCTTGCCGTCGAGGGTCTGCAACTGGAACGCCAGGTCTTTATCACCCAACTGTTGCTGGAAGGCAGGATTGGTGCGGCTGGCTTTGCCCATCATCAGGCCCAGCACCCACAGCAGAAGACGAAATTTCATGCACACGGCCTCGGTGTATTTATTAAGTGGCCGCAGCAGTGTAACGATTTGCAGGCAGAACGCCACCGATCTCGCGCTTTAGCGGGAGATCGGCAGGCGTTTAACGCTTATAGCAACATCTTGCTTAAACGTTAGGGCAAGGCACCGGCGCCCAATCGGCCAGGTTCGGATCGCGGCAAGTGCCTTCGATCTGGGCCTTGCCGGCGCTGGCAACCTGCTTGCTTTCAGCTTGCTTGGCCTGCACGGTCTGGATGCTCTTCTCGGTAGTGACCGCTTCTTTAGGCACGGTTGGCAGCACCGGCTTTTTCGCAGGTTTTACGGCTTTCTTACCCTTGGTCGGCGCTACCACAGGCGTGGTGTCGGCGGTGGCCACGGTGACCACGTCGGTACGTTGCACGCCAACCTGTTGCAGGTCTTTCTCATAAGCCTGGGTGTAGTTGTTCAGGTCTTCACTGGCCTTGCCGTTGACCGCAACGATCAGGTCGTTGGACTCCTTCAGGCCCGCGACGATTTCCGCCAGGCGCTTGCGGCCTTCGGTGTCGTTGACGGTCTTGGCCTTGCGGTCGTTCACCAGCTGGGTGAACGCGCTCTGATAGCACTGCTGGGACGCTTTGGCGTAAGCGGTGCTGCGGTCGATGTCGGACGCGCTTTTGTTGAAGTCGGTGGAGTAGGACGCGATGCGCTGCTTGTCATCGGCGATCTGCTTTTGACGCTCGGTGTAGTAACCCGCCGCGCCGCCAGCCAGTGCACCGCCCGCAGCACCAATGGCCGCGTTACGACCGCGCTTGTCAGCGTCGCCGGTCAGGGCACCCAGCAATGCACCACCGGCCGCGCCGATGGCCGCACCGGTCACCACCGACTTGGTCATGTTCGAATCGGTGGCGCGCAGGTGCTGCACCGGCTCGTAGCAGTTCGGGTAGTACTCGACCTTGGTGCTCGACGCGACCTTGGAGGCCGGTGACGTGGCGCAACCAGTCAATACGGTACTGAAACCGGCTGCGATCAGCAGCAGGTGACGCTTGGAAACCGCCTTACGGGAAAAAAGCATAGGTGTGATCTCTGTTAAGTTTGACTTGCCCAGCACGGCCCACCGCCGCCTGAGTCCCTTCCAAGCTCGCCGCACAACCAACGGTCAAGACCGCTGACCGCTCGCTGCGAGCAGTTCCTTCAAGATCGTTGCCGGGTCGGCCCGCTGTTGCTTGCGGTAGTTGCCGACATGGCGAACGAACAGTGTCGCGCGCGTCACCAAGCTCTTGCCGAGCACAGGTTTGCGATCCAACTCTTCCTTGATCCGTTGAAACTGAGCCTGGATCACCGCATCGGTATAGCGCGTGCCGGTGGCCAGGTTGTCGATATAGATCGCCACCGCGCCGTCGAGGGCGCTGCGGCCATTGTCGATGGCCGTAGCGAACAGCGTCGCACTGGCTTCGTCCTTGTTGGCGACCGCCTGATCGCGGCTCTTCTGCAGGTTGATCAGGCGGATGTTGTAGTTGCTGATGGTCTCGGCCACCAACGCAGCGGACTGGATCAGGTTGCCCGCCGCCTCTTCGCGTTGCTGGGCGATCAGCGAGACGTTGCGCTTGAGCTCTTCGTTGACCAGCCCCAGCTCGGCTTGCAGCTTGGGGTCGACACTGGCGCCAATGATGGTGTCCAGGCGTTTGGTCGGGTCCTGGGCTTCGTCGATGGCATCGGTCAGTGCGGCCAGGCGCCCTTCTTTCTGCCATTGGGCGAACAGCTCCTTGTAGCGCGAGCGCGGCGCCGACAGCGCGCCGATCGCCACACGGAAACCGGTGGTCTCATTGCTTTGCTCGGTGCCGTCGGCGGCGAACAACGGGTACTCACGGCGCATGCCGGTAAACAGCGTGCCCTCGCCTTCGAGGTAATTGCCGCCCTTGACCACAAAGCCGCCGTAGGTGCCCTGGCGTCGCCCGGCGTGCACCAACTGGAAGGACTCCTGGACCATCTCCGCAGCGTTGCCGATCACATCGAACAGGCCGATCGGGTTGGGCAACTTGGTGCCGATGGGCATCAGGCGTGCAGCCTGGCCGGTGCCGCCGGCCACCTGGTTGAACACCGCGTAATCCGCCAGCGGGCCTTCGCCTTCATGGCCTTCGACACGCCGAGGGAACAAGCGCCCCTCCAACTCCTGGCGGCTCACCGCCTGCCCGCCGCGTGCGGCGTATTCCCATTCCACTTCGGTGGGCAGGCGCACAAACCCCAGGCCACCGTCTTCCGCCGAAGAGCCGCGACCGCTGACCGGCAGCAAATCACGGTGGTATTTCATCAACCAGGCGCTGTACACCGCCGAGAAGCGTTCGGCTTCAAAGCGTGACAGCTTCACCTTGGGCAGCCGCGCCGCCATGCCGGTGGGAATGTCGCAGGCCGGCGCCGGCTCGCCGCTGGCCAGGGACTGCGCCTGGGCCATCACCGCAGCGTATTGGCGGGCGGTCACTTCGTACTTGCCGATGAAGTACAGCATGGGCTTGAGTGGGGTCTTGGCGTCGGTCTTCGGCATCAAGGGCGCAATGACGTTGTTCCAGTCCTTGGGCAGATCCTTGAGGGTGAACTGGCCGTTGATGAAGTCGCGCCGGTAGCCGGAAATAAACGATTGCTGGTAACCCGCCTCGCCTTCGGCGAAGGGGTAGCCAAGACTGATTTCGCGATCGTCCAGGGTGCCCTGGGCCAGTACGTAGGCGTAGCGGAACACCATGTTGCCTTCGCACGGCAGCGGCAGGCTCACGTCGTCCGGCAGCGGTTTTGGATTGTCGAGCTTGTCGCTCGCCTCATCAGCCCAGGCCAGCGAGGCCAGGCTCAGCACCACACAGGCACCCAGTAACTTATACATCTCTGATTCCTTCAGAAGCCTGGATCCGCGCCACACGCCAACCACCACAGGCCGCCGCCACGGCGCTGACGCCGAGGACTGCAACCAGGGCCAGGCCGTAATGACGCGCCAGCAGGTGGCTGGCGTATTCGCCCGGAACCTGCACAAATAGCTTATTCAACCCCGCCTCGGCCAGGCCATACAACCCGGCACTGAGCACGGCGGCAGCACCTGCGCTGTACAACGCCTGCACCACCACAAACCACAACAGCCCACCGGTGGAAAAGCCCAACAGGCGTAACACCGACAATTCCCGGCGCTTGCGCGCCACGGCGGCCAAGGCCCCGGCGAAGATCGCCGCGAACGCGCCCGCCAAGGCCAAACCGGCGATGATCCAGAATACGATCGACAGGTTGCGGCTCAACGACTGCACCTGCGCGATAGTGTTCGCCTGGGTCGATACCAACAGGTTCTGTCCGGCGAAATACACACGTAACACTTCTACATCGTTGAGACGGCGTGCGTACAGGCGAAATGCCGGGTACACCCGCTGCTCATTCGCACCGACCGCTTCACCTTCCCACCCCAGCGCCGGCACCGCACGGCCGTCGCGATAATCTTCGGCTGCTTCCAGCAGGGCCAGGTCGGCAAACAGCCCATCACGGGCAAACGCCTCCAACGGCAGCACTGCCAGCACCTGCACACGCATGCCCCGGGCTTCGACACGCCCAGCCACTTGCCGCGCAAAACGGGTGTCCAGCCAATCGCCGGGGCGTGCCGCAAGCTTTTCGGCGGCGGTGTGGCTCAGCACGATCTGGTCCATGCCCTTGGGCATCGGCAAACCGGCCAGCAACGGGTCACCCGGCGCGGTCGGCAGCATTTCCAGGGTCAGCGTGCCGACCTGAGCCGTCGCTGCAATCTGCCGCGTGCGCGGCACGGCAAACGCCACGTCGCTACGTTGCCCCAGTTGCTCGACAAACGCAGCGCTGAATCGACCACCGCCCAACGGAATAATTTCACGGGTAGCGGGGTCGGTCTCCAAACGTTCGGTCAAACTGCCAACCAGTCCAAATTTCAAGCCAAATAACACCAGCAACGGCGCGATCACCGCCACCAACGCCAACACTGAGCAGGCCGACAGCCAGGCATCGTTGCGGTAATCCTGCCAGGCCAGGGACGCCACCAAACCGATGCGCATCAACAAGCCTCCCCGAGGGTGGCGGTGACGCCGCCATCCGTGTCGCGACGGCAACTGATGCGCCGCACCTGCAAGCCACTGGCACGGGCCAAGGGTTCGTCATGGGTGGCGATCACGCAGGCGGCACGGTGTTCGCGAGCCTGCGCCAGCAGCGCCTGCATGACCCGTTCGGCATTCAGTGGGTCCAGCGACGCGGTCGGCTCATCCGCCAACACCAGTTGCGGCCCGTGGGCCAGGGCGCGTGCACAACTGACGCGCTGACGCTGGCCTACCGACAATGCAGCGGGTTTCTTGGCCAACTGGTCACTGATCTCCAACTGCGCGGCCAGCCGTGTCACGCTGCCGTCATCCGGCAAACCGAGCAGTTTGCGCGACAAGGCGATATTGCCGCGCACATCGAGAAACCCCAACAGCCCGCCGGTTTGCAGCACGTAGCCCAGATGCCTGCTGCGCAACTGGGCCAACGTCGATTGCCGATCCGCTCGCCACAGCCCGCCGATGTCCTGCTGATTGAACTCGAACTGCCCCACCTGATCCGGCGCCAGCACCAACGCCAATAGATCCAGCAAGGTGCTCTTGCCACAACCGCTGGGCCCGACGATCGCCAGTTGCTCTCCCGCGCGCAGGTGCAGCGCCGGGATCACCAGGCTGTAACGCTGGCTACCCACGCCCCGGCTCTTGTGCATTGCGCTCAGGTTCAGCATTACGGCAACGTCGACAACGGCACGCGGTACAACGCATCACCCGGCTCGGCATCGCCGAAACGAACCCAGTTGGCCAGGTCATTGTGGAAGGTTTCGTAAAGGCGGATTTTCGAATCCAGCTCGTCGATAAAGTCTTCCTGCTCGGCCACGCTCAGCGACAACCACAAGTCCTGGGTCATGTTCAGCGACTTGCTGCGGTACGGCAGGCCTTCCAGGTATTCGCCGAGGAGGCCGCCATCGGCCAGGTTGCCGCCCTTGCGCAACGCCTGCGGGTCGCGGCTCATGTAGGCCGAGGCACTGGCGATTTCCTGGAAGAAGTCCTTGGGTGAGCTTTGGGTTTTGCGCGCCGCGTCGACGATCAGTTTCAGCGACTGCTGCAAATCGTTGAGCTGCAACTTGGTCAGCATCACGCACACCTGAAACGCCGGCAGCGCCGGGTTGGTCAGGTCGCGGTCGGCGGTCCAGGCGCTGACCAGTTGCGGTGCCTGGCTGGCGGTTTTGCGCCCGAGGAAATCCATGTGCATGGCATAGCCGACGGCGGCGGATTTGTCCGCCAGGCTCGGCGCGCTGCTCAGCAACGGCACCGGCTGCGGTGTGTTGCTGCGCACTTGATGAACGAGGTTGGCGAACACCGTACCGATCTCATCGACGCGCTCGCCCAGTTTGCGCACATCGCCGCCCGGCACTGGCGTGTACAGGTCGCCGATCTGCGGGTTGGCGTCAGCCGTGAGGATGCGGTACTGGCTCTCGGCACCGGCGTGGGTTTTCTTGCCGGCATCGGTACGCAGGTGCAGCGCGTAGATCTTGATCTGCTTACCCAATGCGGCCTGGCGCACTTCGGCTTCGTTCATCTGGGTGGCGGCGAACGGATCGTTCTTGCGCAACGCGCCGGCGTCAGTGACCAGCAGGATAATGCGCCCGCCATAGCCGGACCAATCCATGCCATCCACGGCCTGCATCACCCCAGCAAAAGCGTCTTCGTTGAACGAATGGCTGGACACCGTGGACGCTTTGACTTGCCGCGCCATGTCGAGAAAGCGCTGCGGGTCGCGACCTTGATCCAGGGTGATCAAGGTCTTGGCCACGTATTCCAGGCCCGGGGTTTTCTTGATGCTGTTGCGAAAACCCACCAGGCCGAAGCTCACGCTGTCCAGCTCACCGCGTTCGGCGATACGGGTTTGCAACTCATGCACCACGTCACGCACCTGGTCGATGTAGGGCTGCATCGACACGGTGGTGTCGACCACCAGCACCACAGCGGTACGGAACGCATCGGCACTGACCGAGGGTACAGCCGGCTTGGCAACGCTGCTGCCAGGATCGATGGACGCCACATTGAGCAACTGCACCGGCTGGCCATTTTCGTCGAAGCTCTCTTTGGAGTCGAAGATCGGCAACAGATAAAACTGGTTCTGCGGCACCGCGCTGGCGGTCGGCTCGAGCGCCAGCACTTGCTGATTGTCTTCGCTGTTTTTCTGCGCCTTGGCCAAGACGTTTTTGGCCGCTGCGGGGTCGGCCAGCAACTTTTCCACTTCGCCGGGCTGGCGCAGGAACATCACCGGTGCCCGGCCCGAGCGCTCGGTAAACTTGAGCACCAGGCTCTGCTTCCAATCGCTGACCTGGGCGGCGGGCAACCAACCGTCACTGCGGCCATCGGTAGCGGCGCCGACGCGTACCCACGGGCTGCCATCGACCTCTTTGCGTTGGTACACATACAGCACGGAGAACGCCGGCAAGGCTTTGCCGGGTGCACCACCTGCATCGCTGGAAAGCTTGGCGCCAGGCTTGCTGAGCACGCGCTGGAACAAGGTCTTTTTGCCCGCCATCAGCAAGGGGTGCTGACCGCCATCCGCGTCAGCGACCACAGGTTTCAACTCAGGCGGCGGCGTTTTGGGGATGACGGCAGCCGGCGGCGCGGCGGGCTTGTCACTGCCGCTCAACCACCAATAACTGGCGCCACCGATGGCCAGCGCCACCGCCACGGCCACCGCCGCCAACGCCAATACCGGCCCGCGACGCTGCTCGTTATGCTGGGTCGATGCCGGTGGCACCACCGGTTGGCGCACAGGCTCAGGCGGTGCGCTCGGGATCTCAATGGATTCAGGGGTGATGCCGCCCAGATCAAAGCTCATCGGGACCGGCAACGGCCGCACCAGAGTGGCTTCCAACGAGTCCGCCGGCAGTTGATCGAGCGCCAGCAGCAACGCCGCCGCATCGGGGAACCGATCAGCCGGGTCCTTGGCCAACAACTTGCGCAGCACACCTTGATAACGGCCATGGTGCACCGGCAGTTCCGGCAACGGTTCAGTCAGGTGCGCCAGCGCCGTGGAAAGCGCATCGGTGCCGTTGTACGGCAGCTTGCCGACAAGGATTTCATAGAGCACCACACCGAGCGCATACAGGTCGGCGCGACCATCAATTTCCTGGCCCCGCGCCTGCTCCGGGCTCATGTAGCTGGGCGTGCCCACGGCAAACCCGGCTTGAGTGAACTGGGTACGATCATCCAGGGACTTGGCGATGCCGAAGTCCGACAACACCGCCGTGCCATCGGCGCGGAACAGGATGTTGGCAGGCTTGACGTCACGGTGGACCAGGCCCTGGGCATGCGCGTAACCCAACGCCGAGGCGATCTGGCGGATCAGCGTGACCCCTTGCTCCGGCGTCAGGCCGGCGGCAATGCGCTCCTTGAGCGTGCCATTGGGCAGGTATTCCATGGCCATGTAATACAACTCACCGACGTTGCCGATGTCATGGATGGTCACGGTGTGCGGATGCGACAGCCGCGCCAGGGTCTTGCCCTCGCGCAGGAAACGCTCGCAGAAGGTCGGGTCGGCCGCCAGTGCCGCCGCCATCACCTTCAACGCCACCTTGCGTTCCAGCGAGCGTTGGGTCGCCAGGTACACGCTGGCCATGGCGCCTTCACCGATCTCGCCTTCGATGTCATAGCCCGGGATCACGATGTTCATGGCGACACCTTCACGACAATGGTGGTGATGTTGTCCGGCGCACCCCGGTTAAGCCCCAGGTGCACCAGGCTGCGCACGATTTCATCCGGCGCGTCATGCCCCAGCACCTCGCGGATCTCATGATCTTCGACGGTCTTGTTCAGACCGTCGCTGCACAGCAGGTAGCTGTCACCGGGGGCGATCAGCAGGTCGACGACGGCCACCTCCAGCTGGGCTTCCACCCCCACCGCGCGGGTGACGATATTGGCGCGTGGATGCACGCGGGCGTCGGCTTCGCTGAGCAGGCCGCTGTCTTGCAGGTCCTGCACGTAGCTGTGGTCGCGGGAAATACTTTCCAACGCACCGTCGCGCAGACGGTACAGGCGACTGTCACCGGCCCACAGGCACACCCCGCGCAAGCCGCGCGCGGCCAGCACCACCACGGTGCTGCCCATCATGGTCACGCCACGGTTGGCGGTTTCTTCACGCACGATCGCATTGATGCGGATCAGGTCATTGCGCAGCGCCGCCGAGTATTCATCGAGGGAGCGCCCTACCGGCACCTGACGCAGACTGTCGACAATCAGGCTGCTGACATAGTCACCCGCCGCATGCCCGCCCATGCCGTCGGCCACCACCCACAGGCGGTTTTCCGGCAGGTCCAGGCAGGCGTCTTCATTGACCTGGCGCACCATGCCCACATGGCTTTTGCTCGCGGATTTGAACGTCGACCCCATCTACACCACACCTTCTTGTCCGAGCAAAAACTGCGCAAAATCGTCGGCGGCAGGCAAGCCCTGACACCGCAATAAACCAGGGGAAATACGTTGCGAGCCGCGGCCCCACCAGAGGCTGGCACCGGCGCAGGCTTGTTCGGCGAGCGCGGTCATCCGGTCGTGAGGCAGCGTGGCGTTCATCCGTTGCAAACCGGCGAAACGACTGTCGACCACTCGCAGCTCGCTGGCTGGAAGGCCCAGCTTGTCGACGCCAGCGTTGAAGCTTTCGAACGTGGCATCGGCGTCCAGGGTACTGAGCAACAGCTCTTCGGCCTGCTCAAACCAGGTATCCGGCCCCCCCACGAGTGACGCAGGATTGGTGTCCTGGTCCAGCAGGGTCACCACCGCCAACGGAAAATACCGCCCGACCCGATCGATACTCGGCATCACCACACCCGCCGCCGCATCCGGCCCGCACACGCCCGGCGCCAGCACAAAGCGCCACAACGGGCTGACCAGGTACACGTTGAGCCATTCGCCGCCCAGGCTGTTTTGGCTGGCGAGCAAACCTGCCGCCAACCAGCTGTCCCACGGGCCGATAAAACTCTGGGGCAAGGCGCGGCTGACGAAGTCACCGCGGCTGGCCAACTTGCCGTAGAAACCCAGCGTGGTCATAACCGCTCCGGCAGGCTGAAACCGCTGAGCACGCGGCTCTTGAACGGGTTGAAGGCGCTGTTGGCGCGTAACTCGTAGGCAATGCTTGCGCCGTCGACCCGCAGGCGCAGGTTGAAGCGATCCGGCGAGTTACCAGCCGTGAGGTCCGACTGCTCCAGCAGGCGGAACCAGGCCCACGGCCCATCCAGGGTCACACCGGAGCGCCCACTGGCCGACGGCGGCATGATCGAAATACGCACCACGCCAATGCTGCCGGGGTTCGGCCATTGCATCGCAACCGGGCGGCTGGGGCCGTGGTCATAGCTCAATTGCTGGCCATCGAGGTCGAGCAGGAACTGGGTGATGGTCGGGTCCATCGACACCGGCTTGAGTTCGAAGCGTACGATGGGCTGGGTGCCCCCGGCGCGGAAGAACGCATCACGAATGGCTGCCGCGCGCTGGAAAGTCTGCAGCACACCCGGCGCGATCCCGAGCTTTTGTGCCGCGCCCGGCTGCCAGCGCCAGGTTGGAGTGGAGGTGTCCACATACGGCTGCAGGTACTTGCGGAAATAGTTGTCCATGACCCCGCCCACGCCGAAAAACTGGCCAAAGTCATCCAGGGTCGCGTCCCGCGCACTGCCCGGCGACATCGGGTAGCGCCCGGCCAGGGACTGGCGATACACGTTGACCACTTCGCTGACCCAGGCCGCGTTCAGTTGGTTGCGCACCCCGCCCATCATGCTGTTGGTGGTGGAGTTGACCACCGACTTGACCATGCCCTGCACCAAGGGTGGCTGGCGCTCGGCATTCAGGCTGACCCGCGTGGCCGCAGCCGCCGCCTGGTTCTTCGCCTCGCCGAGCAAGGCATCGCCACTGGCGCCGACCATGGCGCTGACCTGCACATACAGCGCATTCATGTCCGCGAGCAGGCCGTCGATGGCCGCCGGCTCGCCTTCATTCTTGCTGACGATGCCGTTGAGTTCGGCAAAGTGTGCGGTCACCGGATCGTCCGCCACCTGCGGCTGGCTGGCCGCCTGTTGCTCCTGGCCGAGCAGGCTGCCCAGGCGTTCCTTGAGCTTGTCGACGCCACCTTCCACCGGCACGCCTTTGGCTGTCAGCTGGCGTTCCTCGGCTTGCAGGTCGGTTTCCTTGGCCACCGCCACCAACAGTTTTTTCAGCGGTGAGGTCGGCCCGGAAATCACCCGCAGCACATCGGCCGCCTGGGCCACGCTGGTGATCGGTACGAAGTCGATGTCTGCCAACAGCGCGTCCCATTGGCGCTGGTAGTCCTGGAAATACAGGCGGCGCACGTCACCGGCCAAGCTCACCACGTTCTGTTGATCGGCCTGCTCGCGGCCCAGCACCCATTGCTCTTCGGCGAGCGTGCCGGTCTGGTTCAGGCTGCTCAGCAAAAACGCCTGACGGTAGCCCTTGGCGGTGAAGAAACCACTGAGTGGCTCGCCCAGCGGCTTGCCGCTCTTGCGACTGAAGACCAGTGCGGCGTCGCGGCCGGCGGCTTCATTGATGCGAAAGTCCGGGATACCGTCGGGCAATTTCTGGCGCTTGACCCGGTCGTACACACGCTGGGCCACCGGCAGCTGTTGCAACTGGCGACGCAGGTCGTCGATCAGCCGCGGATCGAGGCGCGCATTCGGTGGATGGCGGTCAAACAGGGCCTGCAAATGCCCACTCAAGGCCTGGCGCTGATCGGCCGGCAAATCGCGGGGCAGGTTGCGATCCCAATCCAGGGCGATCCAGGCTTTGATGAAGTCCGGGTCGTAGTGCTCGCTGTCGGCAAGCATCAGGTAAGCCTTGAGCCCTTCGTACAGGAAGTCGGAGTTGCCACCGCCGCGCAGTTGCTCTTCGATACGCGTCACCAGACGCGGCGCGAACACCGCGATCAGCAGCTTGCGGTACACGCTGCCGGATTCGGCTTCGAGCATATCGCCCTGGTACAGGCCCAAGCCTTCGGCCCAGCCAGGCGGATCGCCGGCAAGGTTTTTCGTGGCGTTGAGCAACGGCAGCACGGCGAGCACTTCACGCTGGGCCGGGCTCAGGTTCTGCACCGCCTGGCCCAATGGCGCAACCTTCTGGTCAACCTGGGCGATATACGCCTGGTTGGCGCGATAACTCACCCACCACAAACTGCTGACCACCACCACCAAGGCCACGGTGGCCGCCAGGACGCCGCGTGCAATCCACTTGCGCCGACGTTCGACCTTCGGGTTCACCCCGACCAGCCCACGCTCGGCAAACGCCACGGCGCTGAACAGTTTTTCGATGAAGTAACTGCGCCCGGTGCCGCTCTGGCGGGCCAGGTGCTGGCGATCCAGGTTCATGCTCTGGGCCATGGCGCCGATCAAACGATCAATCGGGCTGCCTTCCTGAGTACCGCTGGTGAAGTACACGCCGCGCAGCAGCACGCGTTCTTCGAAGGCATTGGGTTTGAACACACCGTCGAGGAAGCTTTGCAGGCAGTCCTTCAAGGCCCCGAACTGCTGCGGGAAGCCGTAGATCAGGTCGCGTCGCGCCGGGTCGCGTTCCTGTTGCAGGCGTTCCACCAGGCGCTCGTTAAGGCGTTGTTCCAGCCCTGCGAATTCGCTTTGCAGATGTGCCAGCGGGCCGTCGCTGTGCTTGCCGTCGTCCAGGGCAAAGGTCATGCCCCATACCTGGGCGCGGTCTTCCTTGCTCAGGTTGTCGAAGAACTCCATGAAGCCAGGCACCAAGTCGAGCTTGGTCAGCATCAGGTAGATGGGGAAACGCACGCCCAGCTGGGTATACAGCTCCTGGATACGCAAGCGAATCGCCGCCGCGTGGGCAGCGCGCTCGGCTTCAGTCCCGAGCAACAGATCCGACAGGCTGATCGCAATGAACGCACCGTCGATCGGGCGGCGTGAGCGTTGCTTTTTCAGCAGGTCGAGGAAACCCAGCCACGCGGCTTTATCGACCGTGGAGTTGCTGTCTTGAGTGGTGTAGCGGCCGGCGGTATCGAGCAGCACGGCCTGGTCGGTAAACCACCAGTCGCAGTTGCGCGTACCGCCAACACCACGCACGGCCCCGGCGCCCAATTGGGCCGCCAGCGGGAAATGCAGCCCGGAGTTGACCAGCGCGGTGGTCTTGCCCGAACCCGGTGGGCCGATGATCACGTACCACGGCAATTCGTAGAGGTTGCGCCGCTCATCACCACCGAGCTTGGCTTTCTTCAGCAGCGCCAGGGCCTCGTCCATGCGCTGGCGCAGGGTGCTGAGTTCTTCGGCGGTAGCGACACTGTTGGGGTCGACCGGGGTTTGCGCCGCCAGGCTGCGCATCACTTCGGCGGCCTGTCGACGCGCCTGGATGATGCGGAACACGCGGTAGGCGATCCACACCGCAAACACCAGGATGATCAGCGCCCAACGGCGCCCTTCCGGCATCAACAGGTCGAGCAGCGGCCCGACAAACCAGATGATCAGGCTCAGGGCGATCAGGCCCAGTACCGGGATCACCCAGCGAATCATGAAACTGAAAAACGCCTTCACTCGACGCCCTCCGCCAATACGGTGATTTCAACCCGACGATTACGGGCACGGCCTTCGGCGGTGGCATTGGTAGCCACCGGCTCGGTGTCGCTTCTGCCCTCGGCGCTGAAGCGCTCGGCCTGGCCGGTCTTGGCCGCCAGGATCTCCAGCACCGATTTGGCCCGCGCTTCGGACAACGCCCAGTTGGACGGGAAACGCAGCGTGGCAATCGGGCGGTTGTCGCTGTGCCCGGTGACACGCACCTGGCCTTTGACTTTGCGGATGGCGTCGGCAATGCGCAGCATCAGTGGCTGGTAGTCATCGACGATGCTGGAACTGGCCGAGGCGAACAGTTCATCACCACGAATGGTCACCACGGAACGATCGACCGCATCCTCCACGGCAACACGACCAGCCTTGATGTCTTCCACCAGGAAGCCGGCCAAGCGTGGACGTTCGATGATTTTGGGTTGTGCCACCGGACGGTCGATCGACTGCACCGGGATCTCTCCCAAGGCATGGATATTCTTGAATACCGGCTCGGCATCCGACGCCAGTTTCAGGCGCAAGCCGAACAACAGCGCCAGCAGCAGCGCCAGGCCGATGGCAACGGCGATCCACGGCGGCATGAATTGCGCCAGGCGATCCCGCGCCACCGTCACACCGCGCCAGTGCGGCGACAGCTCGCGCTCGTGTTCACCACGGGCACTGCGAATCGCCGCCGCCGTGCGCTCACGCAGAGCGTCCAACTGGCTGCGCCCGTCGTTCATCACACGGTAACGGCCTTCGAAACCCAGGCACATGCACAGGTACAACAACTCCAGCAGGTACAAACGTTCGCGTGGGCTTTGCAGGCAGTGGTCGAGCAGTTGGAAGACTTTTTCACCGCCCCAGGCTTCGTTGTGCACCGTGATCAACAGGCTCTGCTTGCCCCAGTCGCTGGTGCTGCCCCACGGCGTGCTCAGCACGGCTTCATCCAGGGCGGTGCATAGCGCGTAACGGGCCAGCAGCACTTCGTTACGCGGGATGCCGGCGGCTTCAGCACGCTCTTCGAACTGGCGCAAATAAGCCAGCAGCTGCGCGCGCAGGCTGGCCGGCGCCGGATGGGCGATGGTGTTGCGCAGGCGTGTGAGCAACGCCAACAACGGGCCGGCGGCGCTTTCCAGCGGGTTCAGGCCCTGGCTTTTGCCGGTGAGCATCGGCGCGGCCGGCATCGACAGCGGGGCCGGTTCTGCACGCGCAGGTTCTGGCGCCCGGCCACCCGGGCGCGGCATGAACTGGGTGCGGTCATCATCATTGGGATGCATCGCGAATTATCCTCGAATCGCCCAGAAGGCCAGGTTCAAGCCCGGGAACTGCCCGGCGATATGGAAGGCAAATCCGCCGGAGTTGTGCAGTTGCTGCCAGTGCTCGCTGCCCCGGTCCAACTCGTAATAGGTACTGCCTGCGTGATACGGGATCTGCCGTGGCGCCACCGGCAACGGCAGCAGGCCGATGCCCGGCAGTTGCAGGTTGACCATGTCGCGGATGTGCTCCACCGAACCGACCTTGCTCTGTTGGCCGAAGCGCGCCCGCAGGGTCTCGCCGGGCACGTCGGCGCGCACCACCAGGATGAAGCTGGCGCTCTCGAGCAGGGTTTTGTCGGCAAGCATGGCCACGTGAATGCCATAGGCTTTTTCCACAATAGGGATCGGCGTGGCCTTGCTGTCGATCAGCATCGACAGCGCTTCACGCAGCGCCTGCATGACCGGGGCAAAGCTCAGCGCCAGGTCGTCATGCTGGTATTGCGGGTATTCCTGAGGGCGCCGGCCCGAGGTCGAAAAGGTCGAGAACTCGCCGGCCAGGCTCACCAGTTCACTGAAGAAGCGCTCCGGGTGCAGCGGGCTCAACTGGCTAAAATGCTGGAGCAGCGGCTGGGCGCGGTTGACCAATTGCAGCAGCATGAAGTCGGCAATCTCCGACGCACCACCGGCCCCCGAGGCGACCACGCGGCCAGCCAGGGCTTCGCCGCGCTGGTGCAGCAGGCCGAGCAGCTCACTGCGAAAGGCCGTCAACGGTTTGCTCGCGGCGACGTCGAGCACCGGCGGGATGTAAGTGTCATCCAGCACCAGTGCGCGGTCGGCGCGTTTTTCTTTGATGCGCACAAGGCCCACGGCGGCGTAATCGCTGATGCCATCCTGGGCCGTCAGCAGGCGCAGGGCGCGCGAACCGACAGCCACGGGCGCACGGTTCTCGAACGGGGCATTGTCATCGCGCACTTCGCGCACCTGGCTGACATACCGCGCAGCTTCCAGGGCTTCGCCCGCTTCCACGGTATCGCGGGCACCGGCGCGCTTGAGCGGCAAGGCCAGGTACACCAGGCCGTCGCGCAGGTTGTCGTCGATATTCAACGGGCTCGGCGCGAGGTCGTCCTGAGGGATATTGAACGGCGTGCCATCCGGCAACAGGCCGCGCGCCGAAACGATCGCCAGCTTGCCCTGGGCCAGCAGCCCCTGGTCGATCAGCAACTCGGAAAAGCCCCAGGCACCGACAGACAACGGGCGGCTGCGGGCGTCGATCAGGTTTTCCAGGTAACGGTCATGCTGCTGGAAGTGCTGCGTTCCGATGAACATGCCTTCCGACCAGACCACGCGATTGTTCCAGGACATGGGGGCTCCGAGGGTTTCTTATTGGGCAGGGCTGGATGGGGTAACCACGACGTCGGCACGTACGGCGCGTACATCGAGGCTGATCTGATATTCGGTGTATTGGCGCGGTGGCACGTTGATCACCGTGCGCCATTGCGCACGGTCCAGCTCGCGATAGCCCACCAGCAAGCCGATCTGGCGCGTGGCAGGGTCGAGGTCGCGCTGGATGCTCAGTTGCTGGCCGGGTTGCACCATCACTTCGTCCTGGTCCAGCAGGTCCAGGCCGAGGGTCGATTGCGCGCGATCAGCCAGGGCGAAGTAGTCGGAGCGCCCGAAGGTAGCGGCATTTTTCAGCTCGAAGATGCGCACGCGCACGGGGGCGGCCTGGCCGTTGGCGCCCGGGTTGAGCCCGGCAATGGCATGAAAGTGCAACTCGACCGCGGCGGTGTCCGCTTCAGTTTCGCCCGCCACTTCGGGCTTGGCCGCGTCCTTGGCACACGCCGTCAGCAGCAGCACAGTAGCGGCTGCGAGTAAAAACCTGGGAATCATCCTGCGTCCTCAATGACGTTCTTAGCTATCCGTTAAATCCGTGTATTGCGTGTTCAGCGCCGCTGTCGTGCGCTGTGTTCTTCGTAGGCTCGGCTGAATTCGCGGCCGAACAGGTCCTGGAAATCTTCCTGGGCCTCGCGGGAAATATTGCTGTAAAGCTCAGTGAACTGCTGCCAGTACTGCGCCTGGCGCGAACCGTTGAACAGGCTCGATAAGCCGCCGGGCTTGCCCATGCGCTCCTCCAACTGCGAGGGTTCAAAGCGGGTGAGCAGGTGCTTGATCGCGGCCTCCACGCCGGCCATCACGGCCAGTTGGTGAGCACGCAGGTCATCGAAACTGTCGCGCACGGCCGCGTCCGGTGCCATAAACGCCTGGTTGCCGTGGCGAAGCAGCAGCAGCAAGGCTTCGTCGGCATTCGGCGCGAATTTCAACGGGTTGTTCTCGGCGGGCCGGATCATGGTCTGCTGCATGCGGAACTCGCCTTTGAGGCTGGCGCGGGCACGCAATACGTCGATCAGCCCCTCGACCATCAGGCGGTAGCTGCGGCCGATGTTTTCCATCTGGGCGCAGGCATCGGCCTTGTCCAGACGCAACTGCTCCAGCCCGGCGCCACGCAGGAATGCTTGCAACAAGTCGGGGGATTGCTGGGGCTCGGCCACGGGAAGCACCGGCTCGACCACGGGCGGCGGCTGAATCACCGGGGCGACCGGCGGTGGCGGTGCAACCGGAACGACCGGTGCTACCGGAGCTACCGGAGCTACCGGTGCTACCGGTGCCGGGGTATCGGCAAACAGGTCCCAATCATCGGGAATCAGCGAGCCTGCGACCACGGGTTTTTCCACCGCCACCGGCGTCGGCGGGCGGAAATCGTGCTGCTCGGGAGGCACATGATCCGCCACGGTCGGCGGCGGCACAGCAGTGGGGCTGAGGAAGTCGAACAGGTCCGGCAAGGTGTCCATTGCCGAGGCACCCTGGAACTGCGGCGCGATCACCGGGGTCGGCGTTGGTGGCTTTGCCACGGCGCCCATCAACGCCTCGAAGCTGTTCGGCGAATCACCGGCAAACGGTTGGCTATCAATGGCTTGCACGTTGAAATCGATACGCGCCTGGATCTCGTAGTCGCCGATGCGGATCAACTCACCATCTTGCAGCGGCTCGCTATTGCCACGGCGCATGCGGATACCGGCGCGAACCAACTCCACCCCGTTTGTACTGTTATCGGTTAAATAATAACGACCATCTTTGTATTGAATAACGCAATGCTGTGAAGAGACGAGACGCTCCGGATCAGGCAAGACCCAGTCATTATCCGAACTGCGGCCAATAGCCATCACGCCCTGGTCCATGGACTTTTCCGAGCACTGACCAGGGGTAATCTTGTGATAACTAGTGATAGTCAAACACAGCGACATCTTGCCTCCTTGCTGATTACATCGCGCGCGGTCGATTCCCGGGGCTACGCTTCCCGGGACATGCCCGCCAGGTCACACAAAATGACCCTGAATCTACCTAAACCCGCAAGATCGCTGATCTTAGCTGGCTTGCATGACAAAAATCCTGCTTGGCGGGCGCCGTTCGACCCACCAGTCGCGCAGGTTGTTAAACACCGCACATCTGTCACAGAGGACGAATAGCTTACCTTGACAAGGCATAAGTACTACACCAAAAATGCACAACTTCTTGAACATCACTGATGTCACAGTAGTGGCACTCTGACTATATGACCAAGAAAACATGCAAAGTTCCTCAGACAACTAATGCATGCATTGCCCGCCATCTATCGGGCTGATAAGGAGATCAAACTCAGTGGATGTGCCGTTGCTGCTCGCCGCCGTTTCCCCGACTTCGCCCTGTGGCGAAGACATGGAATATGACGCGCAATTTCTCCAGCTGGAGCGTGATGCCAAGGGCCAACCCGAGCGCAGCATGGGCGACTCGATCCTGCCCGCCGAACCGCCGGAATGGCGCAGCATCCAGCAGCAAAGCCTCGATTTGCTGCAACGCAGCAAAGACCTGCGCATCACCCATTTCCTGCTGCAAAGCACCCTTGCCCTGCAAGGCGTGGCCGGGTTGGCTGAAGTCCTTTCGTTGATCAACGCCTTGCTGCGCGACTATTGGGTCGACCTGCACCCACGCCTGGATGCCGACGACGATAACGACCCCACCGTGCGCGTCAACGCCCTGTCCGGCCTGACCGGTGACACGACCATCCGCCTGCTGCGCGAAAGCATCCTCACGCGCTCGCGCACCTTCGGCCCGGTCAGCCTGCGGGCGGCGCTCAATGCCAGCGGCCTGCAAATTTTTGCCGACGAGCAGCTCGGTGCCCAGCAACTCCACGCCGCGTTCCTCGACAGTGACCCCGAGCACCTGCAAGCCACCCGTGACGCCTTGAGCGCAGCGCGTGCGGCGTGTGAGGCCATCGAGGAGCAGGTCAATGACCAGGTCGGTTCCGCCCGGGGCGTGGACTTGAGCGCCTTGAAGCAACCGCTCAAGCAGGCGCTGCAAATACTCAATCAAGCGGTGCCAGGCACCGACAACAGTGGCGAACCCGAGGCCGTCAGTGACGACAATGCCCCCTCGGTCGACTTCGCCGCTGCGCCTGTGGCAGTGCGCCCGGCCGGCGATATCGCCAGCCGCGACGACGTGCTGCGCAGCCTCGACAAGATCCTTGCGTACTACACCCGGCATGAGCCTTCGAGCCCGCTGCCGGTGCTGTTGAATCGGGCCAAGAACCTGGTGCACGCCGACTTCGCGGCCATCGTGCGCAATCTGATTCCCGACGGCATGTCCCAATTTGAAAACCTGCGCGGCCCGGACAGCGAGTAAGCCACCGGGCTATGCAGTAACAACACCGTCGCTCAAGCGACCAGGAGCAGCAACGTGGCGAAGCAAAGTTCTCAGAAATTCATTGCGCGCAACCGTGCGCCTCGAGTGCAGATCGAGTACGACGTCGAGCTCTACGGCGCCGAGAAGAAGGTCCAACTGCCCTTCGTAATGGGTGTGATGGCCGACCTCGCCGGCAAACCTGCCGAGCCGCTCGCCGCCGTGGCCGACCGCAAATTCCTTGAAGTGGACGTCGACAACTTCGACTCGCGCCTCAAGGCCATGCAACCGCGCGTGGCCTTCCACGTCCCCAACGAACTGACCGGCGAAGGCAACCTGAGCCTGGACATCACCTTCGAGAGCATGGACGACTTCAGCCCGGCCGCCGTGGCGCGCAAGGTCGATTCGCTGAACCAGCTGCTCGAAGCCCGCACCCAGCTGGCCAACCTGCTGACCTACATGGACGGCAAGACCGGCGCTGAAGAAATCATCATGAAGGCAATCAAGGACCCGGCACTGCTTCAGGCACTTGCCAGCGCGCCTAAGCCTGCAGGGGACCAGTAATCATGACCGACAATACCGCCCGCGAAGGCAGCCAGATCCTCGGCACCCAGACCGAAGAAGCCAGCGAGTTCGCCAACCTGCTGCTGCAGGAATTCAAACCAAAGACCGAGCGTGCCCGCGAAGCCGTGGAAACCGCAGTGCGCACCCTGGCCGAACAGGCCCTGGCGCAAACCGACCTGGTGTCCAACGACGCGATCAAGTCGATCGAATCGATCATCGCGGCCATCGACGCCAAGCTCACCGCCCAGGTCAACCAGATCATTCATCACCAGGATTTCCAGCAGCTGGAAAGCGCCTGGCGTGGCCTGCACTACCTCGTCAACAACACCGAGAGCGATGAGCAGCTCAAGATTCGCGTGCTCAACATCTCCAAGCCCGAACTGCACAAGACCCTGAAGAAATTCAAGGGCACCGCATGGGACCAGAGCCCGATCTTCAAGAAAATGTACGAAGAAGAATACGGCCAGTTCGGCGGTGAGCCGTACGGCTGCCTGGTAGGCGACTACTACTTCGATCAGTCGCCACCCGACGTGGAGTTGCTGGGCGAGCTGTCGAAAGTCTGCGCCGCCATGCACTCCCCGTTCATCGCTGCCGCTTCGCCGACCGTGATGGGCATGGGCTCGTGGCAGGAACTGTCGAACCCGCGCGACCTGACCAAGATCTTCACCACCCCGGAATACGCCGGCTGGCGCTCGCTGCGTGAATCGGAAGACTCGCGCTACATCGGCCTGACCATGCCGCGCTTCCTGGCTCGCCTGCCGTATGGCGCCAAGACCGACCCGGTGGAAGCCTTCGCCTTCGAAGAAAACACCGACGGCGCCGACAGCTCCAAGTACACCTGGGCCAACGCCGCCTACGCGATGGCCGTGAACATCAACCGCTCGTTCAAGCACTACGGCTGGTGCTCGCGCATCCGTGGCGTGGAGTCCGGTGGTGAAGTGGAAAACCTGCCGGCCCACACGTTTCCTACCGATGACGGTGGTGTGGACATGAAGTGCCCGACCGAAATCGCCATCAGCGACCGCCGTGAAGCGGAACTGGCGAAGAACGGTTTCATGCCGCTGCTGCACAAGAAAAACACCGACTTCGCCGCCTTCATCGGTGCCCAGTCGTTGCAGAAACCGGCCGAGTACGATGACCCGGACGCCACCGCCAACGCCAACTTGGCTGCGCGCTTGCCGTACCTGTTCGCCACCTGCCGTTTCGCTCACTACTTGAAGTGCATCGTGCGTGACAAGATCGGTTCCTTCAAAGAGAAGGACGAGATGCAGCGCTGGTTGCAGGACTGGATCCTCAACTACGTCGACGGCGACCCGGCCCACTCCACCGAAACCACCAAGGCCCAGCACCCATTGGCTGCCGCTGAAGTGATCGTGGAAGAAGTGGAAGGCAACCCGGGTTACTACAACTCCAAGTTCTACCTGCGCCCGCACTACCAGCTCGAAGGGCTGACCGTGTCGTTGCGCCTGGTATCGAAGCTGCCTTCGGCAAAAGGCGCTTAACACACCGATGAGCTAGCTCTTCTGTGGGAGGGGTCTTGCTCCCGATGCAGGCAACTCGGTCTCTCAGTCGGACCGAGGTGATGCCATCGGGAGCAAGCCACCTCCCACACAAAAGCATTGCCCCTTCTGGGGCATAACCAAATTCAGTGGCAGGGGCCACACAGGGAGAAAACATGGCTGTTGATATTTTCATCAAGATCGGCGACATCAAGGGCGAGTCCATGGACAAGGCCCACAAGGACGAAATCGACGTACTGAACTGGAGCTGGGGCATGTCCCAGTCCGGCAACATGCACGTCGGCGGTGGCGGTGGCGCCGGCAAGGTGAATATCCAGGACCTGTCGCTGACCAAGTACGTCGACAAGGCGTCGCCTAACCTGATGATGCACTGCGCCAGCGGCAAGCACATCGACAAGGTCAAGCTGACCGTGCGCAAGGCCGGTGGTGAAAGCCAGGTCGAGTACATGGTGATCAACCTGGAAGAAGTGCTGGTAACGTCCCTGAGCACCGGCGGTTCGGGCACTGATGACCGCCTGACCGAGAACGTCACCCTGAACTTTGCCCAAGTGATGGTCGACTACCAGCCGCAGAAAGCCGACGGCACCAAAGACGGCGGCGCGATCAAGTTTGGCTGGAACATCCGTTCCAACACCAAGCGCTGATAGCTCTGGTGGCCGTGGCCCAGCGCCACGGCCCCAGAAACTTTGTCCTCCTTACACCCCGTCCGTGGAGCTGCTTTGGTGGTAACTGAAATCGCTTCCCGCGACCGTCTGCAACCGTCCCTGCTGGACCGGTTGACCGACGACGACCCGACCAACCCCAAGGAAAGCGCCGACAAACGCGTGCTGTCCCTGACCCAATTGAAAGCCTCGGTGCTGCGCGACCTGGCGTGGCTGCTCAACACCACGTCGTTGCTCGATGCCGATGCCACGTTGCACACCCCAGCCGGTACTTCGGTGGTCAATTACGGCCTGCCGGCATTGGCGGGAAACAGTGCCTCCAGTGTCGATATCAAAGCGCTGGAAGCCCTGATCTACCAGGCCATTGCCACCTTTGAGCCGCGCATCCTGCGCCACACCCTGCGCGTCAAAGCCCGCCTCAGCCAGGGCGAGATGAACCACAACGCGTTGAGCTTCGAGATCGAAGGCGATCTGTGGGCACAGCCGGTGCCTCTACGCCTGTTATTGCAAACCGACCTCGACCTGGAATCCGGCCATGTGCGTGTCGTCAACGCCGACCAGCGGAGACGAGCATGAACCCGCGCCTGCTGGAGCTGTATAACCAGGAACTGCATCACGTGCGCGAAAGCGCCGCCGAGTTCGCCAAGGAATACCCGAAGATCGCCAGTCGGCTGACCCTGTCCGGTATGGACTGCGCCGACCCGTACGTCGAACGCTTGCTTGAAGGTTTTGCCTACCTGACGGCCCGCGTGCAGCTCAAGCTCGACGCCGAGTACCCGACCTTCACCCACAACCTGCTGGAAATCGCGTACCCGCACTACCTCGCGCCAACCCCGTCGATGACCGTGGTGCAGCTGCAGACCGACCCCGACGAAGGCTCCCTGGCCAGCGGTTTTTCGCTGCCCCGCGACACGGTGTTGCGTGCGGCATTGGGCCGTGAAACCCAGACCTGCTGCGAGTACCGCACCGCGCACCCGGTGACGCTGTGGCCGTTGCAGGTAGCCAACGCGGAATACTTCGGCAACCCCGCCGCCGTGCTTGGCCGCCTGGCCGCCAGCGAACCGAAGGCCAAGGCGGGTTTGCGCCTGACCCTGCGCACCGGCGCCGAGTTGCCATTCAACAGCCTCGACCTGGACAGCCTGCCGCTGTACCTCAGCGGTGCCGACGAGCAGCCGTTCCGCCTTTACGAGCAACTGCTCGGCAACGCCTGCGCGGTGTTTGCGCGCAAGCCTGGCGGTGATTGGGTCGAGCGCCTGCCCCAGGACGCGCTGCGCTCACGCGGCTTCGACGACGCCGACGCCGCCATGCCGGTGGTGGCGCGCGCCTTCCAGGGCTATCGCCTGTTGCAGGAATACTTCGCCCTGCCCCATCGCTTCCTGTTTGTCGAATTTGCCGAACTGCGCCGTGCGATCAAGCGCTGCGACGGCCAGGAACTGGAGCTGATCGTGCTGTTCGACCGGCATGAACCGAGCCTGGAAGGCAGCGTCGGCGCGGCGCAGTTCCTGCCGTTCTGCACGCCGGCGATCAACCTGTTTCCCAAACGCCTCGACCGTATCCACCTGTCCGACCGGGTCAACGAGCACCATGTGATCGCCGACCGCACCCGGCCGATGGATTTCGAGATTCATTCGCTCAGCGGTATCACCGGCCACGGCACCGGCCCGGAGCAGCCATTCCTGCCGTTTTATGCGGTGCGCGACCCCTCGCGCTATGGCCGCGACCTGGCCTATTACATGGTGCGCCGCGAGCCGCGTGTGTTGTCCAGCGACCAGCGTCGCAACGGCCCGCGCTCCACGTATGTGGGCAGCGAAACCTTTGTCAGCCTGGTCGACAGCCGGCAAGCACCCTACCGCCACGACCTGCGCCAACTCGGCGTGACCGCGCTGTGCACCAACCGCGATTTGCCGTTGTTCATGAGCGTGGGCAACGGCAAGACCGATTTCACCCTGGCCGACAGTGCGCCGGTGCTTGCCGTGCGTTGCGTGGCCGGCCCGAGCCGCCCGCGGGCCAGCCATGCGCATGATGCCAAGGCCTGGCGCCTGATCAGCCAGTTGTCGCTCAACTATCTGTCGCTCAGCGAGCAGGGCCAGGGCGCGGGCGCCTTGCGTGAACTGCTGCGCCTGTATGGCGACAGCAACGACGCCGCCCTGCAATTGCAGATCGAGGGCCTGCGTGAAGTCAGCAGCAAAGCCGTGACCCGGCGCCTGCCGATGCCTGGCCCGATCGTGTTTGGCCGTGGCTTGGAGATCACCCTGGAATTCGATGAAAACGCGTTTCGCGGCACCGGGGTGTTCCTGCTCGGTGCGGTGCTGGAGCGCTTCCTGGCACGCTACGTGTCGATCAACAGTTTTACCGAGACGGTGATCCGTACCACCGAACGCGGCGAGATCATGCGATGGAAAGCCAAGCCCGGGCGGCGTCCGACCCTGTGAACACACTGGATGCGATGCATCAGGAACCCTGGGAATACGATTTCTTCCAGGCGCTGCGGCGTATCGAGTGCGAATCGCCCGACCTGCCGCGCCTGGGCCATTCCCTGCGCCTGGCGGATGACCCACTGCGCCTGGGGCAACAGGCCGATTGCACGTTCGCCCCGGCCACCCTGGCCTCGGTCGAGCCCGGTGGTGACGGCAAGCCGGCGCGCCTGGAGCAATTCTTCTTCGGCCTCGGCGGCCCCAATGGCCCGCTGCCGCTGCATATCACCGAGTACGTCCGCGAGCGCCAGCGCAACAACGCCGACAGCACCAGCAAGCAGTTCCTGGACGTGTTCCACCATCGCTTGCTCAGCCTGTTCTACCGGGCCTGGGCCGAGGCCCGGCCCACCGTCAGCCATGACCGCCCGGATGATGACTACTGGTCCGCCCGCCTCGCCGCCCTGAGTGGCCGTGGCATGCCAAGCCTACTCAACCAGGGGCTGATTGCCGACGCCGCGAAGCTGCATTACAGCGGCCACTTGTCGGCGCAGACCCGCTACCCGGATGGTTTAAAGGCGATCCTCAGCGAGTACTTCGGCCTCCCGGTGGAGATCGAAGAGTACGTCGGCCAATGGCTGGAACTGCCTGAACGCAGCCGCGTGGGTGTCAGCGCCAACCAGCTGGGCGTGGACTTTTGCCTGGGCAGCCATGTGTGGGACCGCCAGCACAAATTCCGTATCTGCCTGGGGCCGCTCAAGCTCGATGACTACATGGGCATGCTGCCCGGCCACGCGCCATTCAATGAGCTGGTCGCGTGGGTGGCCGAGTACCTGGGCCATGAACTGGACTGGGACTTGAACCTGGTTCTGCAACAACCTGAAGTACCGGCGCTGCAACTCAATGGCCAGTTCCGCCTGGGCTTCAACACCTGGCTCGGCCAACCCGCGCACGACGCCAACGACCTAATCCTGGCCCGGCATTACGCCGATCAGGCCACCACCTCAAGGAATCCAGAGCATGGGTGAAATCAGTCGCGCCGCATTGTTCGGCAAACTCAACAGCGTGGCCTACAAGGCCATCGAAGCCGCCACCGTATTCTGCAAGCTGCGGGGCAACCCGTATGTGGAACTGGCCCACTGGTTTCACCAACTGCTGCAACTGCAGGACTCGGACCTGCACCGCATCATTCGCCAGTTCAACGTGGAGCCGGCGCGCCTGGCCCGCGACCTGACGGAAGCGCTGGACCGCTTGCCCCGCGGCTCGACCTCGATCACCGACCTGTCCTCCCATGTGGAAGAGGCCGTGGAACGCGGTTGGGTCTACGGCAGCCTGATGTTCGGCGAAAGCCAGGTGCGCACCGGTTACCTGGTATTGGGCATCCTCAAGACGCCGAGCCTGCGCCATGCGCTGCTGGGCCTGTCTTCCGAGTTCGACAAAATCAAGGCCGAGGCCCTGAGCGAGCGCTTTGATGAATACGTCGGTGACTCGCCGGAGAACGCCCTGAGCGCCAGCGACGGTTTCAACGCCGGCGCCGTGCCGGGCGAAGCCAGCGGCGCCATGGCGCCAAGTGCCATGGGCAAGCAGGAAGCCCTCAAGCGCTTTACCGTCGACCTGACCGAGCAGGCCCGTAGCGGCAAACTCGACCCCATCGTCGGCCGTGACGAAGAGATCCGCCAACTGGTCGACATCCTGATGCGCCGTCGCCAGAACAACCCGATTCTCACCGGTGAAGCCGGTGTGGGCAAAACCGCCGTGGTCGAAGGTTTCGCCCTGCGCATCGTCGCCGGTGACGTGCCGCCTGCGCTCAAGGATGTGGAACTGCGCAGCCTCGATGTGGGCCTGCTGCAAGCCGGCGCCAGCATGAAAGGCGAGTTCGAGCAGCGCCTGCGCCAAGTGATCGAAGACGTCCAGGCGTCGCCCAAGCCGATCATCCTGTTTATCGACGAAGCTCACACCCTGGTCGGTGCCGGTGGCGCCGCCGGCACGGGCGACGCCGCCAACCTGCTCAAACCGGCATTGGCCCGTGGCACCTTGCGCACCGTAGCCGCGACCACGTGGGCCGAGTACAAGAAGCACATTGAAAAAGACCCGGCCCTGACCCGCCGCTTCCAGGTGGTGCAAGTGGCCGAGCCGTCGGAAGACAAGGCGCTGCTGATGATGCGCGGCGTGGCTTCGACGATGGAACAGCACCACCAGGTGCAGATCCTCGATGAAGCCCTGGAAGCCTCGGTGAAGCTGTCCCACCGCTACATCCCGGCGCGCCAGTTGCCGGATAAATCCGTAAGCCTGCTGGACACCGCCTGCGCCCGCGTTGCCATCAGCCTGCACGCGGTGCCGGCCGAAGTGGACGACAGCCGCCGTCGTATCGAAGCCCTGGAAACCGAGCTGCAAATCATCGCCCGCGAGCATGCCATCGGCATTGCGATTGGGGCCCGTCAAAGCAACACCGAAGCGCTGTTGAGTGCCGAGCGTGAACGTCTTGCAACGCTGGAGAGCCGCTGGGCCGAAGAGAAAGCACTGGTCGATGAGTTGCTCGCCACCCGTGCCACCCTGCGTGAAAAGGTTGGCGCGGTGGACAGCGGCAACGATGAATTGCGCACGCAGCTGGTCGATCTGCAACAGCGCCTCAGCGCCCTGCAAGGCGAAACCCCGCTGATCCTGCCGACCGTGGATTACCAGGCCGTGGCCTCGGTGGTCGCCGACTGGACCGGTATCCCGGTGGGCCGTATGGCCCGCAACGAGCTGGAGACCGTGCTCAACCTCGACCAGCACCTGAAGAAGCGCATCATCGGCCAGGATCACGCCCTGCAGATGATCGCCAAGCGCATCCAGACCTCGCGCGCCGGCCTCGACAACCCAAGCAAGCCGATTGGCGTGTTCATGCTGGCCGGCACCTCGGGCGTGGGCAAGACTGAAACCGCCCTGGCCCTGGCCGAAGCCATGTACGGCGGCGAGCAGAACGTCATCACCATCAACATGAGCGAGTTCCAGGAAGCCCACACCGTGTCCACCCTCAAGGGCGCACCACCGGGTTACATCGGTTACGGCGAAGGCGGCGTGCTGACCGAAGCGGTGCGACGCAAACCCTACAGCGTGGTGCTGCTGGACGAGGTGGAAAAAGCCCACCCGGACGTGCACGAGATCTTCTTCCAGGTATTCGACAAGGGTGTGATGGAAGACGGTGAAGGCCGGGTGATCGACTTCAAGAACACCCTGATCCTGCTGACCACCAACGCCGGCACCGAGCTGATCTCCCACGTCTGCAAAGACCCGGCGAACGTGCCGGAGCCGGAAGAGATCGCCAAGGCCCTGCGCCAACCGCTGCTGGAAATCTTCCCGCCGGCATTGCTGGGTCGCCTGGTGACCATTCCGTACTACCCGCTAAGCGACGAGATGCTCAAGGCGATCACCCGCCTGCAGCTCAACCGCATCAAAAAACGCGTGGAGAGTACGCACAAGGTGGCCTTCGACTACGACGACGCGGTGGTCGACCTGATCGTCTCGCGCTGCACTGAAACCGAAAGCGGCGGCCGTATGATCGACACCATCCTCACCAACAGCCTGCTGCCGGACATGAGCCGTGAGTTCCTCACGCGCATGCTCGAAGGCAAGGCGTTGGCGGGTGTGCGCATCAGCAGCCGGGATAACGAATTGCACTACGAGTTCAACGATTGACCTGAAGGAACACAATCAAACGGTGGGAGGGGGCTTGCTCCCGATAGCGGTGCATCAGGCCCCTATGCATCAACTGACACACGGCTATCGGGAGCAAGCCGCCTCCCTCCGTTGAACCGGTTTCTTCAGTTATCAAGGTATTTACGGGACTACCGATGCTTTTTAACCAAGCCTCACGCCTGGCCAAGATCACCAGCCCCCTCGGGCCGGATGTCCTGCTGCTCAATGAAATGGGCGGCGGCGAAGAGCTGGGCAGGCTGTTCAACTACGAGCTGCAACTGACGTCGCTGGACGCCAACATCGACCTTAACCAGTTGCTCGGCAAGCCGATGAGCGTGGGCCTGCAACTGGCCGATGGTGGCGAACGACACTTCCACGGCATCGTTGCCCGTTGCAGCCAGAACATCGACCAGGGCCAGTTCGCCAGTTACCAGGTGACGCTGCGCCCGTGGCTGTGGCTGCTCAGCCGTACGTCGGACTGCCGGATTTTCCAGAACCTGAGCATCCCGCAGATCATCAAGCAGGTGTTTCGCGACCTGGGTTTTTCCGACTTCGAGGACGCCCTGAGCCGGCCGTACCGCGAGTGGGAATACTGCGTGCAGTACCGCGAGACCAGCTTCGATTTCGTCAGCCGCTTGATGGAACAGGAAGGCATCTACTACTTCTTCCGCCACGAGCAGGACCGCCATGTGCTGGTCTTGGCCGACGCCTATGGCGCCCACACGACGGTGCCCGGCTACGCCTCGGTGCCGTATTACCCCAAGGACGAACAACAGCGCGAACGCGACCATATGCACAACTGGCATCTGGCACAGGAAGTGCAGCCGGGCTCGCTGGAACTCAACGACTACGACTTCCAGCGCCCCAGCGCCCGTATCGACGTGCGCTCGGCGATGCCACGTCCGCACACCGCCGGCGACTACCCCCTGTACGACTACCCCGGCACCTACGTGCAAAGCGAAGACGGCGAACACTATGCACGCACCCGCATCGAAGCCCTGCAAACCCTGCACGAGCAGATCGAGTTTGCCGGCAATGCGCGGGGCCTGGGTTCGGGCCACCTGTTCAGCCTCACCGGCTTCAGCCGCCAGGACCAGAACCGCGAATACCTGATCGTGGGTTGCCGCTATTACATCAATCAGGAAAGTCTGGAAAGCGGCGGCGGTTCGGGTTCGGCGCAGTTCGAAAGCAGCCTGACCTGCATCGACGCCCAGCAAAGTTTCCGCCCAATGGCCAACACCCATCGGCCCATCGTCAAAGGCCCGCAGACCGCACTGGTGGTCGGCCCCAAAGGCGAGGAGATCTGGACCGACCAGTACGGCCGCGTGAAGGTGCACTTCTACTGGGACCGTCATGACCAATCCAACGAAAACAGCTCGTGCTGGATTCGTGTGTCACAGTCCTGGGCCGGCAAGAACTGGGGCTCGATGCAGATTCCACGGATCGGCCAGGAAGTGATTGTGAGCTTCCTTGAAGGAGACCCCGACCGGCCGATCATCACCGGAAGGGTCTACAACGCCGAGCAGACGGTGCCCTACGACCTGCCGGAAAATGCCACACAGAGCGGCATGAAGAGTCGTTCGAGCAAGGGCGGCACGCCGGCCAACTTCAATGAAATCCGCATGGAAGACAAGAAGGGGCTGGAGCAGTTGTATATCCATGCCGAGCGTAACCAAGACATCGTGGTGGAGGTGGATGAGAGCCATTCGGTGGGGCATGACCGCAATAAAAGCATCGGCCACAACGAGACGGTGACCATCGGCAATAACCGCCTGCGCATCGTCAAGCAAGAGGACATCCTCTCGGTCGGCCAGCGCAAGACCGACAGCATCAGCCAGAGCTACGTCATCGAAGTGGGCGAAAACCTGCGCCTGGTCTGCGGCGAAAGCATCCTGGAGTTGAACGCCAGCGGGCAGATCAACCTGACCGGCGTGCAGATCAGCTTCTATGCCAGCGGCGATGCCGAGTTCAACACCGGCGGCGTACTGCACCTGAACAACGGCGGCGGCCCCGGCGCCACACCCGATGGCCAAGGCGTAAAAGCCGGCATCGACGCCAATATCAAAGCCGCGTTCCCCACGCCTAAAAGCTCCTGACGAGACCTGTTTGCCATGACGTACCGCATCAACGAATTCCAGTTTCAACTGCCGGCCGGCGAGCTGCAGGACGCGTCGATCAATATCCTCAAGTTCCCTGAGCTGGGAACGTCCTTGATCGTCAGCCGCAGCCTGCTGGCCGACGGTGAGACCCTGCACAGCAACTTTGACGACCAGCTCAAGCGCCTGGAAAAACAGGTGCAGGACTTGCGCTGCCAGCCAAGCGTCAACGTGCGCCTGGGGGCGTCTCAAGAAGTGGAGGCCATCGAGCTGCGCAGTCAGTTCAATAAGGGCAACGACAAGGTGTTCCAGTACCAGCTGGCCTTGGTATTGCCAGGCACGCGCAAGATGCTCGCGCTGAGCTATGTGAAGGCAGAAAAGCTGGGGGATGCCGAAGCGGCGCACTGGGCCTTGATCAAAAACACGCTGTCGTTCGACGCTATTTCCTGATGAGCCGCCGGTATGTCTGACGCCTTATGGGCAGCCCGCATGGGCGATGCACTGACCCACACTTCGATGATGGCCGACATTCTCGGCGGGGTGCTGGAGGTGGCGGCCAATATCGCGATCACCGCTGTCGCGACCGCCGCCGTGGTGGCCGCCACCGGTATTACCGTGGCCACCGGCGGGCTCGGCTGCTTCCTGCTGGGTGCGGTAGTGGGCACGATTGTCGGCCTGGCCATGAGCAAGACCGGGGCGGACAAAGGCCTGACGAATTTATGCGACAGCTTCAGCAACGCGCTATTCCCACCCACGGTGCAGGCCAACATTCTGACCGGCTCCACCAACACGCTGACCAACAACATTCCCGCCGCCCGGGCTGCCGGGGCGATCAGCTCACATGTCGCCCCCGCCGGCACCGAACTGGAAGAACCCACGCCTGAACCAGAAACCAGCTATCTGGACATGGCCGAGAGTTTCTTCTCGCAGATGTGGCGGCCCACCGTGGCGACACCCGCCCCAGGCGCCGTGCCCAAGCCGCTGGACCTTGTCACGTGCATGAAGCACCCACCGATGCCGCCGCAGTTTCTGGCCGAAGGTTCGGAGAAAGTCACGGTCAATGGCCAACCGGCGGTGCGCAGTGGTGACCGCAGTACGTGCGATGCGACAGTGGTGTCGTCGGGGCTGATTTCCTCCAACGTGACCATTGGTGGCGGCTCGGTGGTGGTGCGAGAAATTCGCAGCGGTAAAACACCCGGCGTCGGGCTGGCAGTAACGGCGCTGTTGATGCTCAAGGGCGGCAAGGGCAAGTTCTTCAGCAAGTTGCCGTGCATGATTATCGGCGGCGCCGCCTCTATGGCTGTCAGCAGTGCGATGGGCGCATTGGCTAACGCAGCGCTGGGCTCGTCCAACCCGGTGCACGCCGCCACCGGCGCAAAAGTGCTGGGCGATGGCGACGAACTGGACTTCGTGCTGCCAGGTATCCTGCCGATTGACTGGCAACGGTTCTACAACAGCCGCGACGAACGCCGTGGCGGGTTGTTCGGCGCTGGTTGGAGCGTGGCCTACGAGGTGTGCGTTGAAATCCGGCCGCATCCCGACGGTGGTGAAACGCTGGTGTATACCGACGAACAAGGGCGCCCCATCGACATGGGCGCCATTCCCTTGGGTGGTGCGGTGTTCAGCGCGGGTGAAGGGCTGGCGGTGCGGCGACACCTCAATGGGCAGTTGTTGATCGAAAGTGATGACGGCCTGTACCGCTTGTTCGAACCCTCTGCCAACCCGTCGCTGCTGCGCCTGACTCAGCTCGGGGACCGCAACGACAACCGTATCCACATCGACTACGACACCACCGGGCAATTGGTGCGGCTACGCGACACCTTCGATCTGGTGCAGGTTGAGTTGATCCGCAATCAGGGCCGTCTGGCGCGAATCGAACGCCTGTATCCCGACCAGCGTCGAGAAGTGCTCGTCAGCTATGGCTTTGACGCGGCAGGGAACCTGATTGAAGTCAGTGATGCAGCCGGCCAGGTTCAACGTCGTTTCACCTACGACACCGGTCAGCGAATGGTCGAGCACCAACTGCCTACGGGGTTGCGTTGCTTTTATGAATGGGCTTTGGTTGAGGGCCTGGAATGGCGGGTGGTCCGACACTGGACCGATGACGGTGATGCCTACCAGTTCGACTATGACTTGCAGGCGGGTACCACGCGTATTACCGACGGTCTGCAGCGCGTCAGCACCCGCCACTGGAACACTCAGCACCAGATCATCCGGTACAGCGACAACCTTGGGCAAACGTGGCTGTTTGAGTGGAACGATGAACGCCAATTGCTCAGTGCCACCGACCCACAGGGTGGCCGCTATGAGTACAGCTATGATGAAAGCGGCAACCTGATCGGCGAGACCGACCCGTTGGGCCGTAGCGATTCGATGTTGTGGCTGGACCACTGGGCCTTGCCGCTGGTGGAAACCGACGCGGCCGGCAACAGCTGGCAATACCGCTATGACCCGCGCGGCAACTGCATCGCCGAAACCGATCCGCTGGGCTACGTCACCCGCTACCGCTACGACGCCCACGGCCAGGTCGTGGAAATCATCGACGCCACCGGCAAAAGCAAAAAGCTGCGCTGGAACCCGTTCGGGCAACTGGTCGAGCACATCGACTGCTCGGGTTATCCCACGCGTTTCAGCTACGACGACCGTGGCTATTTGCAGGTCATTACCGATGCTCTGGGTGAACGTACAACGTTTACTCACGATGCACAGGGTCGAGTGTTGAGTACCCAACTTCCAGATGGACGTATTGAGTATTTCCAACGCGACACCAGCGGACAGTTAATCGCACATACCGACTTCGCCGGACACTCCACACACTATCAGCGCAATCGCCAGGGACAAGTGCGCCAGCGCCTCGACGCGCACGGTCGCCAGATCAACTTTGCATATGACAGCTATGGTCGTCTGGAAGCACTGACTAATGAGAACGGTGAACGATACCGCTTCGTGTGGGATGCCAACGATCGGGTAATCGAGCAACAAGACCTGGATGGCAGCGTTCGTCGCTATCAGTACGACACACTTAACAATATTTCGCGCATGGAAGCAGTCGCAGCTCCGCACGGTAGTGGCATGGCATTGGTATCCGCAGCGCCCGAACCGTCGATCGTGCACTGCTTTGAACGCGACGCGTCAGGGCGATTGGTAGCCAAGGTTACCGATGATGGACGAACAGAATACAGCTACGACGTACTGGATCAACTCAAGGCTGTCACGTTTACCGATAAGGCCGGCCGACAACACACCGTCAGTTTCACTTATAACGCGCTTGGCCAACCCATCGAAGAGAAAAGCTCTGAGGGAACGCTGCAACATCACTACGATGAGTTGGGAAACCTCAACCAAACCCGCTTGCCGGACGGGCGTTGGCTCAATCGTCTGTATTACGGCAGCGGGCACCTGCATCAAATAAATCTCAATGGACATGTCATCAGTGATTTCGAGCGGGATCGTTTACACCGGGAAGTACTGCGTACCCAGGGACGTCTGAGTACACGCCAGCACTATGATCGCTGCGGCCGCTTACGCTACCGCGAGCGCGGCCAGGTAACACGGGCATCTGTGCTTCCAGGCTTAGTACAAAAACAATTTGAATACGACCCCGCTGACAATCTGGTTGGCAAACTTGAGCAACAGCCCGGTGATCAGCGTCGACAATTGCTGCACTACGACGCAACCGACCGGGTGGTCGCCAGCCAAGACGATCTCGTGGCACAGCACGAGACTTATTTCTACGACGCGGCCGCAAACCTCCTTGATGGCCCGCCCCCTGGTGCCGGGCTGGTGGTGCACAACAAGCTTCTGACGTATCAGGACAAACGCTACTGCTACGACGGTTTCGGACGGATGATCGAGAAACGCAGTGCGAAACGCGGCGTCCAGCGTTTCGCGTATGACGCCGAACATCGCCTGATAGAAGTGCGAAATGAGCAAGGTGGGCAGCAATCAATCGTCCGTATGACCTACGACCCCTTGGGTCGACGAACAGCCAAGACCACCCACGACGCAAACGGCCATTTGCTGAGCGAAACCCGATTCATTTGGGACGGGCTGCGCTTGCTGCAAGAACACAAGCACGCGCAGAGCAGTCTTTACATTTACGGTGACGAAAGTCATGAGCCCCTGGCTCGGGTTGACGGAACAGGCGCCCAGCAGAAGGTGCGCTATTACCACAATGATCTCAACGGGCTGCCCGAGCTGCTTTCAGAGACAGACGGTGAAACCGTCTGGCAGGCTCGCTATCAGGTATGGGGGAACACCGTTCAAGAAACGCGTGAAGTTTACTTCATAGAAGAGCAAAACCTGAGATTCCAAGGTCAGTATCTGGACAGGGAAACAGGCCTGCACTACAACATATTCCGCTTCTACGATCCTGACATCGGACGTTTCACAACCCCCGACCCGATTGGGCTCGCAGGCGGATTGAATCTCTACCTGTATTCGACAAATCCACTGACCTGGATAGACCCTTACGGCTTAAATCCAGAAGATTTAGTACGTTACAAGCCCAAGGCCTCTGTAACTCCTAAAGCGGGTGGCCGTGGCACAGCAATTAACAGGGCCTGGGGCGAAGAGCGAGATCTCGTTTCCCGTGGCGGTGGCTCTAGAAATTGGACGCCAGAAGAACGCAAACTGATTCTAGAGACTAAGAGTAACGCTCGCTTGAACTCTAAGATGTCAAAGGCAGGATACACCGGCCACCATATCAACAGCGTCGAAGGCAACGGTGCGCTGGGGAAAGCTTGGAAAGGTGACCCACGCAACATTGTCTTCTTACAGAACGCGAAACACCCAAGTGGAGTGGACGAGCATTTGAACAGTCCCCAAGGCCACAGGAAAAATTACGCCAACTCAGGCAAAGGTCGCTTGATCGATCGAGCTAGAACGCCCGGGACTAAGCCCGGCTGCGGTAAATAGATTTGCATTGGAGAAGAAGATGAGCGCCCTTGATAACGCCTTTAAAGAATTGCGCCGTGTCCACAAGAAATTTGATATTGAAGGTAGCTTCGAAAAGAACAACCAAGCGCACGCCAAATGGCCGCAGTCCTTGCCGCGTTCGGCTGAAACTGACTATTTCTTTGATAATTTCGAGCCGATTGACGTTGAGGTTGAAACTGGTTTGACACCCATCTGTTTTTTTAGCTTGAGCACGCTTGAAGACGGTCAGGTGGGTTATAAGTGGGCAGGTGAGTCAAACAAGACACAGCTGAATGGGAACTGGCCTGCCCAATATCTCGTGCTCATGGACGATATTGGCGGCGGTAAGCCGATTATCGCGGTCACTGGGAGTCTTGGTACACCTATATTGGCGAGCTATGACGCCGTCGAACCATTCAAAATTGCCGACTCCCTCGCTGACTTTCTTTTGGCATTCGCCAAGACCATCGAGATTGTTCATGGCAAGTTCGACATCTTCGACATCTACAATGACGACGATGAGCTCTCCAGCAAGTTCGTAAAACTGCTCACTAAAGACGTCAGCCCGCTGCTGGGTGAGGAGAACTTCACACACTTTTTTGATTACTTCTACGGATGAGGCCGCTCTGAGGTCGAATTAGTAGACAGCACAACAAAAATGGGCACCCGACCCAGTCGGCGCGCCCATTTTTTCTATCCCGCCTCCCTTCAGACGGCCTCGCGATTACGGGTTGACGCTGTCTTTGAGCGACTTGCCCGGCTTGAACGCAACGGTGTTGCTCGCCTTGATTTTCACCGGCTCGCCGGTCTGTGGATTTTTGCCGGTGCGGGCGCCGCGGTGGCGTTGCAGGAAGGTGCCGAAACCCACCAGGGTGACGCTGTCCTTGCGGTGCAGGGCGCCGGTGATTTCTTCGAGAACGGCGTTGAGGACGCGGTTGGCCTGTTCTTTGGTGAGATCCGCTTTTTCAGCGATGGCGGCTGCGAGTTCTGGTTTACGCATATGTGAAGCCTCTTTGACGGTTTTTTGTTGTTATGTCCGTGCTGCTCTCTTACGGAGCAGCGCCCAAGGCGCCGCAGGCTCTACTCTGCGGCAGACGGGAGTGAGGATGGCATGCCCTCGCACGCTCCGCCAGCCTCGCGACGACCTTTCTGAGGGTAGGAACGTGCTGATTCCGACAGAACGACCGCTATTTACGCCAACAACGGCGGAAGCTCTTTATTGAGGGCCAGTTTTTCCATGACGGCGCTGCCGGTCAGCGCGTAACCCAGCAGGCGGCCGTCGGCGTCGCGGCACAATGCCTTGATGTCGGCACCCTGGCCTTCAACGTTCCACACGCCTTCCGTGCCCCTTGGCGGAGGTGACACCACCAACGGACAGATCGGGGTTTTCACGGTGATCGGCATCGGCCCGTAGCTGACAGCGGTGGCGTTACCGGCCAGGGTCTGGGCCAGGGCGCGGGCGCAACTCATCAACGGCATCACGTACAGCAGGTTCAGCCCATCGACCTCGGCGCAGTCGCCCAGGGCGTAGATGTTGGCGTGAGAGGTCTTGAGATAGCGATCGACCATGATCCCGCGGTTGGTCTGCAAGCCGGCGGCGGCGGCCAGGTCGACACGCGGGCGCAGGCCGACGGCCGAAACCACCAGGTCGCAGTGGACCACTTCCCCATCCGACAGATGGGCCTGCAGGCCATCTGCCGTGCGCTGCAAGCGGTTGAGCACCGGGCCCAGGTGGAAGCGTGCGCCGAGGCCTTCCAGCCCAGCCTGCACCGCTGCGGCCGCCGCCGGGTGCAACAGGGTCGGCATGACTTGTTCACACGGCGCCACCAGGTCGATTTCATAGCCGCCGAGGATCAGGTCATTGGCGAATTCGCAGCCGATCAGACCGGCGCCCAACAGCAACACACGGCGCTTGCCGGCGGCTGCGGCGCGAAAGCGTGCGTAGTCTTCCAGGTCGTTGATTGGGAAAATCAGCTCAGCCGCATCGCCTTCTACCGGCACCCGCACCGTCTCTGCGCCCCAGGCCAGGATCAAGTCGCGATAGGCCACCGCTTCCTCGCCGATCCACAGGCGCCGGTGGCCCGGATCGATGCCGCTGACGCGGGTGTGGGTACGCACCTCGGCCTTGAGTTGCTCGGCCATGGCGCCGGGTTCAGCCATGCTCAGGCCATCGGCTTCCTTGTTCTTGCCAAAGCCGGTGGAGAGCATGGGCTTGGAGTAGGAGCGCCCGTCATCCGCGGTGATCAGCAGCAATGGGGTCTCGCTGTCGAGCTTGCGAAACTCCCGGGCCACGTTGTAACCGGCCAATCCTGTGCCGATGATCACGACAGGTGCGTTCATTCCCTTCTCCTTGCAGTAGGTTTCTTGAAACTGAGAATTAACCGATCTCGATCATTTCGAAATCCATTTTGCCTACGCCACAGTCCGGGCACAGCCAGTCTTCCGGGACATCTTCCCAACGGGTACCCGGCACAATTCCGTCATCCGGCCAGCCGTCTTTTTCATCATAAATCAGGCCGCAAACTATACATTGCCACTTCTTCATCACTTGCTTCCTCAGGGTCCAGGCATCTTGGCCGACGGTCGATAGACCCACGTTGCCGTGCGGCTCAGGGCGTTTTGTACTGATCGGGGCCGGCAGATGCAAGCATGATCGACGCATGGGGCCGGTTCACCCCGGCAAAAGTGCAGGACGCCATGGTAAGCTCGCCGCCTCTTTTGCTGCCAATACTGACCCACCGTGCCGCACTCAATCGCCCCTTCCGATGCTTGCCAATGGCTGCCCCAGAGCCTTCTGAGCCCAGTGCCCGCGCCCCTGACCCTCAACTGGCTGTTCAATGAAGATTCGCTGACGCGGCGGCTGACGCGGCTGTCCGACGACGGTTTCAGCGTGACGCCGTTGTTCGAGGGCTGGCAGCCATTGCGTGATGATGAATGTGTGGCGCTGGGCTTGCCGGCCGCTACTGTCGGCTGGGTGCGCGAGGTGTATCTGCGCGGTCATGGTCAGCCGTGGGTGTTCGCCCGTAGCGTGGCGGCGCGCAGTGCCCTGCAAGGCGACGGCCTGCATATGGATGAGCTGGGCAGCCGCTCGCTGGGGGAATTACTGTTCTGCGACCACGCTTTCGTCCGCCAGGCCATTGAGGTGTGCCACTACCCCAGCCAGTGGCTGCCGACTGCGGATCAGGCCGATGGCCTTTGGGGCCGCCGCTCGCGCTTCGATCGCGGACCATTGAGCGTGCTGGTCGCGGAAGTCTTCCTGCCCAGCTTCTGGCATGCGTTGCATGACCATCCGGAGAACTGCTGATGTACCAACGTCTGCTCAAATCCTTGAACCACCTGAACCCCAGGGCCTGGGATTTCATTCAGTTGACCCGCATGGACAAGCCCATCGGCATTTACCTGCTGCTGTGGCCGACGCTGTGGGCATTGTGGATCGCCGGCAAGGGCTCGCCGTCCCTGGCCAACATCGTGATTTTTGTGCTTGGCGTGACCCTGACTCGCGCTGCCGGTTGCGTCATCAATGACTGGGCGGACCGCAAGGTCGACGGCCATGTGAAGCGCACCGCGCAACGTCCGTTGGCCAGCGGCAAGATCCGGTCAAAAGAGGCCCTGGTGTTCTTTGCGGTCCTGATGCTGATCAGCTTCCTGCTGGTGCTGCTGACCAACGCTACAACCATCTGGTTGTCGCTGGGCGGCCTGGCACTGGCGGTCAGCTATCCGTTCATGAAGCGCTACACCTATTACCCGCAAGTGGTGCTGGGCGCGGCGTTTTCCTGGGGTATGCCGATGGCGTTCACCGCCGAGACCGGCCACCTGCCCGCCACTGCATGGCTGCTGTACATCGCCAACCTGCTGTGGACGGTGGGTTACGACACTTATTACGCCATGACCGACCGCGACGACGACTTGAAGATCGGTGTGAAGTCCACGGCCATCCTGTTTGGCGATGCCGACCGCGTGATCATCCTCACATTGCAGGGCCTGTCGCTGGCTTGCCTGTTGCTGGCAGGCGCCAGGTTCGAGTTGGGGGGCTGGTTCCATCTGGGCTTGCTGGCGGCGGCGGGCTGTTTTGCGTGGGAGTTCTGGTACACCCGGGACAGGGACCGGATGAAGTGCTTCAAGGCGTTCCTGCACAACCACTGGGCCGGGTTGGCGATATTTGTCGGGATTGTGGCCGACTATGCGTTTCGATGACGCCTTCGCGAGCAAGCCCACTCCCCCACTTGGAATGCGTTCAAATGTGGGAGCGGGCTTGCTCGCGAAGGTCTCAGAAGCACCGCTTGATCAGGGCTTGATCACGTGCCATGCCCCACCCTTGCCATCACCGGTCTTGTCACCGGCCTTGTGGTCATCCTTGTAGGTGTAGACCGGCTTGCCTTTGTAGGCCCACTGGCTGGAATTGTCGTCGCGGGTAATAACAGTCCAGTCTCCCATCGACTTGTCGGTGGACTCCGCCTTCAACGGCGGCCAATTGGTCGCGCACTGGTCCTTGCACACTGACTTGCCGTCAGCGTCCTTGTCGAAGGTGTAGAGGGTCATGCCCTTGTGGTCGACCAGCATGCCGTCTTTAGTCATCGCCGGCTCCGCCGCAAATGCCAGAGTCGGCAACGTCAACGCCGCCGTGACCAGCAGGGCCTTCCAGGAAAACGTACTTTGAGTCATCGGAACCTTCCTTTTGTGGTTGTCAGGATTCGGCCCCAAAGCGTAGCCCAGAGCGACGCAAATTGCCCAAGCGACTAAATTACTGTCACACGACTGCAATAATTCCGTTATCTAATGCGGCGCAAGACAGTTAAATGACAAGAGGATTTAGGCATGGTTGGCAGGAGCATTCTGATCGTCGACGACGAAGCGCCCATCCGCGAGATGATCGCCGTTGCGTTGGAAATGGCCGGCTATGACTGTCTGGAGGCGGAAAATTCCCAGCAGGCCCATGCCATCATCGTCGACCGCAAGCCGGACCTGATCCTGCTGGACTGGATGCTGCCCGGCACCTCCGGCATCGAGCTGGCCCGCCGCCTCAAGCGGGATGAACTGACCGGGGATATCCCGATCATCATGCTCACCGCCAAGGGCGAAGAAGACAACAAGATCCAGGGCCTGGAAGTAGGCGCTGATGACTACATCACCAAACCCTTTTCCCCACGGGAACTGGTCGCGCGCCTGAAGGCCGTACTGCGCCGAGCCGGCCCGACCGATGGCGAAGCCCCGATTGAAGTCGGCGGCCTGCTGCTGGACCCGATCAGCCACCGCGTGACCATTGACGGCAAGCCTGCCGAAATGGGCCCGACCGAGTACCGCCTGCTGCAGTTTTTCATGACCCACCAGGAACGCGCCTACACCCGTGGGCAATTGCTGGACCAGGTATGGGGCGGCAATGTGTATGTGGAAGAACGTACCGTCGACGTGCATATCCGCCGCCTGCGCAAAGCCTTGGGCGATGCCTACGAGAATCTGGTACAAACCGTGCGCGGCACTGGCTACCGGTTTTCCACCAAAGGTTGAGCCGCGCCGAATTTCCTGAACAGCTGACAAGGACGCATGTTTAAGTGAACCAGAACTGGCATGGCACCCTGATCCGCCACATGCTTTTGCTGATCACCGGCTGCCTGCTGGTAGGCCTGATCAGCGGCTATTACGGCTGGAGCCTGGCCGTCGGCCTGGCCTTGTACCTGGGCTGGACCCTCAAACAACTGCTACGCCTGCATGAATGGCTGCGCCAACACAAACCTGATGAAGCACCACCCGACGGCTATGGCCTGTGGGGCGAGGTGTTCGACAGCATCTACCACCTGCAACGCCGCGACCAACGGGTCCGTGGGCGCCTGCAAGCGGTGATCGACCGGGTGCAGGAATCCACCGCCGCGCTCAAGGACGCGGTGATCATGCTCGACAGCGATGGCAACCTGGAGTGGTGGAACCGCGCCGCCGAGACCCTGCTGGGCCTCAAGACGCCTCAGGACAGCGGCCAGCCGGTGACCAACCTGGTGCGTCATCCACGCTTCAAGGAGTACTTTGAGCAGGACAATTACGAAGAAGCCCTGGAAATCCCCTCGCCCACCAATGATCGCGTACGCATCCAGCTGTACTTGACCCGCTACGGCAACAACGAACACTTGATGCTGGTGCGCGACGTGACACGCATCCACCAGCTGGAACAGATGCGCAAAGACTTCGTCGCCAACGTTTCCCATGAGCTGCGCACGCCGTTGACGGTGATCTGCGGTTATCTGGAGACGTTGCTGGACAATGTCGACGAGATCAACCCACGCTGGAACCGTGCCCTGCAGCAGATGCAGCAGCAAGGCTCACGCATGCAGACCCTGCTCAACGACCTGCTGTTGCTGGCCAAGCTTGAGGCAACCGATTATCCGTCGGACAACCACCCGGTAACCGTGCAAAGCCTGCTCAAGACCATCAAGAATGATGCCCAGGCCCTGTCCGGCGAGCGCGGCCAGCAAATCACCCTGGAAGCCGACCCGCTGGTGCTGCTCAAAGGCAGCGAAGGCGAATTGCGCAGTGCGTTCTCCAACCTGGTGTTCAACGCCGTCAAGTACACCCAGGACGGAGGCAATATCCGTATTCGCTGGTGGGCCGACGAACACGGCGCACATTTGAGCGTGCAGGACTCCGGCATCGGCATCGACGCCAAGCATCTGCCGCGCCTGACCGAACGTTTCTACCGTGTCGACTCCAGCCGCAACTCCAACACGGGCGGCACCGGGCTGGGCCTGGCGATCGTCAAACATGTGCTGCTGCGCCACCGCGCACGACTGGAAATCAGCAGTGTGCTGGGGCATGGCAGCACCTTCACCTGCCACTTCCCGCCAGCGCAGGTGACCCACTCGCGGCTCGTCGGAAATGACGAATAACTCAAACCCGACACCAATCTCAATGTGAGAGGGGGCTTGCTCCCGATAGCGGTGTATCAGCCTCAGATGTACCGACTGACTCACGGCTATCGGGAGCAAGCCCCCTCCCACAGTTGCAATTGTGCTGTTTTGAAGGCGCCATTCCAGGCTCCACCCGGCAGTGGGCACTAGGCAAGCGCCCCGCCAGCCGCTACATTGGCCGACTTGCACGCGCCTTTGCGGCCCACCTGCCACCCCTTATTGAACACACGGAACCTGCAAAACCCCATCATGGACCCTTCCCCTGGTATCACCTTCGCTACACTCTTCGCCGACTTCGGCATGATTCTTTTCGCACTGATCCTGGTACTGCTCAACGGCTTCTTCGTTGCGGCGGAGTTTGCCATGGTCAAACTGCGCGCCACCCGGGTCGAGGCCATCGCCCACCAGAACGGCTGGCGCGGGCAGATCCTGCGCACCGTGCACAGCCAGCTCGACGCTTACCTGTCGGCCTGCCAGCTGGGTATCACCCTCGCCTCCCTGGGCCTGGGCTGGGTGGGTGAGCCCGCCTTTGCACATATCCTAGAGCCGTTGCTGGAAGCCGTAGGCGTGCAATCGCCAGAGGTGATCAAGGGCGTATCGTTCTTTGCCGCCTTCTTCGTGATTTCCTACCTGCACATCGTGGTCGGCGAACTGGCCCCCAAATCCTGGGCCATCCGTAAACCGGAGCTGCTGTCGCTGTGGACGGCGGTGCCGCTGTACCTGTTCTACTGGGCGATGTACCCGGCGATCTACCTGCTCAACGCCAGCGCCAACGCCATCCTGCGCATTGCAGGCCAAGGTGAGCCCGGCCCGCATCATGAGCACCATTACAGCCGCGAAGAACTCAAGCTGATCCTGCACTCCAGCCGTGGCCAGGACCCGAGCGACCAAGGCATGCGGGTACTGGCCTCCGCCGTGGAAATGGGCGAGCTGGAAGTGGTGGACTGGGCCAACTCCCGGGAAGACATGGTCACCCTGGATTTCAATGCCCCGCTCAAGGAAATCCTCGCTTTGTTCCGTCGCCACAAATTCAGCCGCTACCCGGTGTACGACGCGGTGCGCAACGAATTTGTCGGCCTGCTGCACATCAAGGACCTGCTGCTGGAATTGGCGGCCCTGGACCACATCCCCGAGTCGTTCAACCTGGCCGAACTGACCCGGCCACTGGAGCGTGTGTCGCGGCATATGCCGCTGTCACAGTTGCTGGAGCAGTTCCGCAAAGGCGCCGCACACTTTGCCCTGGTGGAAGAAGCCGACGGTAAGGTCATCGGCTACCTGACCATGGAAGACGTGCTCGAAGTGCTGGTGGGCGATATCCAGGACGAACACCGCAAGGCTGAACGCGGCATTCTCGCCTATCAGCCCGGCAAACTGCTGGTGCGCGGCGATACCCCGCTGTTCAAGGTGGAACGCCTGCTGGGTGTGGACCTGGACCACATCGAAGCCGAAACCCTGGCCGGCCTGATCTACGACACCCTGAAACGAGTGCCCGAAGAGGAAGAAGTGCTGGAAGTGGAAGGTTTGCGGATCATCATCAAGAAGATGAAGGGGCCGAAGATCGTATTGGCCAAGGTCCTGCTGCTGGATTAACCCCTGCACACCAGAAACCCTGTAGTGAGCGGGCTTGCCCCGCGCTGGGGGGCGCAGCCGCCCCAAACCCGGCAACCGCGTTTTAGCGGAATCATTGTGATGGCTGGATTAGGGCGGCTTCGCCCCCCAGCGCGGGGCAAGCCCGCTCACTACAATCACGCACCCGGGACGAAGTGCTTCTGCGCCGTACCCCGTGCGATCAGGCGAGAGATGTAGTCGAGTTTCTGCGCATCCTGGTCGATAAACCGGAAGGTCAGTTGCAGCCAGTCGCTGTCGGGCTTGGGCTCGTAGGCGACGATAGCGTGCAGGTAGCCGTTCAAGCGGGCGACTTCGGCGTTTTCGCCTTGCTCGAGGTCGAGTACCGCGCTTTCCAGTACCTGAGGCAGGATTTCGCCGCGACGCACCACCAGCAGCGCTTCCTTGATGCTCAGCGCCTTGATCACACATTGCTGGCTGCCGCTGGACAGTCGCAGCTGGCCTTGGCCGCGGTTACCGGTCGGCGCTGCTGACGGCGCCTGTACCGGAGGGCTGTTGAGCAAGCCCTTATTTGGCGCGGGCGCAGCCGCCGCGACAGGGGCTGCGCGCACGGCCTCAGGCTTGCCACCGGTCAGGGCGCTCAGGGAGTCGTTGCCAAAAGCCGAGTTCACCTTGGTCGGCGCACTGGCGACCAAGGCGTCGAGACGGCCGACCTTGTGCAAAGCCTGTTTGACCTTGTTCAACAACTGTTCGTTGGTGAAGGGCTTGCTGACGTAGCCGGAAACGCCTGCCTGGATCGCCTGAACCACGTTCTCCTTGTCGCCACGGCTGGTCACCATCACGAACGGCATGGCCTTGAGGTGCGCTTGCTCACGGCACCAGGTCAGCAGCTCCAGGCCGGACATCTCGGGCATTTCCCAGTCGCACAGCACCAGGTCGAAGCTCTCGCGCATCAGGACGGATTGCGCCTTTTTACCGTTTACCGCGTCTTCGATCTTGATCCCGGGGAAGTAGTTACGCAGGCACTTCTTTACCAAGTCGCGGATAAACGAGGCGTCGTCCACCACCAATACACTGACTTTACTCATCGACCCTTCATCCTATAGAAACTTCGGCACGCAAAACGCCTGACTGATAGCATTTTGCCAAAACTCGCGGGTCACAGAAGGACTTTATTGCTCCTGCTGTGCAAGAAAAATTGTAGCCACAAACAAAAACGCCCGACCAAAGGCCGGGCGTTAATTTCTCGGGCAACCTTATTTATCGTCAGGTTCGCCGGGAACATTAGGGTTTTGATCAACGGTCCCTTCAACTTCGGCTTTCATGCGCTTGAGGCCCATGTGCCGCACGTCGGTGCCGCGAACCAGGTAAATCACCAGTTCCGAGATATTGCGCGCGTGGTCGCCAATACGCTCCAGGGAGCGTAGCACCCAAATGATGTTCAAGACCCGCGAGATAGAGCGTGGATCTTCCATCATGTAAGTGGCCAGCTCGCGCAGCGCCGTCTTGTACTCGCGGTCGATGACCTTGTCGTACTGGGCCACCGACAACGCCAACTCGGCATCGAAGCGGGCAAACGCGTCGAGCGCATCGCGCACCATGTTGCGCACCTGGTCGCCGATATGGCGCACTTCCACGTAACCGCGCGGCGCTTCGCCTTCTTCACACAATTGAATGGCACGACGGGCGATCTTGGTGGATTCGTCTCCGATGCGCTCCAGGTCAATCACCGACTTGGAAATGCTGATGATCAAACGCAGGTCGGATGCCGCCGGCTGGCGACGCGCCAGGATCCGCAGGCATTCTTCGTCGATATTGCGTTCCATCTGGTTGATCTGTTCATCGATCTCGCGCACTTGCTGGGCCAGGCCCGAGTCGGCCTCGATCAGCGCGGTGACGGCGTCGTTGACTTGCTTCTCCACCAACCCGCCCATCGCCAGGAGGTGGCTGCGCACTTCCTCAAGCTCGGCGTTGAACTGCGCGGAGATGTGATGGGTAAGACCTTCTTTGCTAATCATGTTGGCGTCCTTGGAACGTCCGGTAAGGTGCGGAGAGCCGCAGCATTCAGTGCAATCGAAACCACCGGATACTAGCCGTAGCGACCGGTGATGTAGTCTTCGGTCTGCTTCTTCGCCGGATTGGTGAACAGCGTATCGGTGTCGCCGAATTCCACCAGCTTGCCCATGTACATGAACGCGGTGTAGTCGGAAACCCGCGCCGCCTGTTGCATGTTGTGAGTCACGATAACGATGGTGAACTTGGACTTGAGCTCGTAGATCAGCTCTTCGACCTTCAAGGTCGAGATCGGGTCGAGCGCCGAGCAAGGTTCGTCGAGCAGCAACACTTCCGGCTCCACGGCGATGGTACGGGCGATCACCAGACGCTGCTGCTGGCCGCCGGACAGGCCGAGTGCCGAGTCGTGCAGGCGGTCTTTGACCTCATCCCACAGCGCAGCGCCTTTCAAGGCCCACTCCACCGCTTCGTCGAGGATGCGCTTTTTGTTGATGCCCTGAATGCGCAGGCCGTAGACCACGTTTTCGTAGATAGTCTTGGGGAACGGGTTCGGCTTCTGGAACACCATGCCCACGCGGCGACGCAACTCGGCCACATCTTCGCCCTTACGATAGATGTTGCTGCCGTAAAGGTTGATGGCGCCGTCCACACGGCAACCGTCCACCAGGTCGTTCATGCGGTTGAACGTACGCAGCAGCGTGGACTTGCCGCAGCCGGACGGGCCGATAAAAGCCGTCACGCGTTGCTTGGGGATGTTCATGCTGACGTCGAACAGCGCCTGTTTCTCGCCGTAGTACAGGCTCAGGCCCGGCACTTCGATGGCCACGGTTTCCTGGGCCAGGCTCAGGCTTTGCTTGTCGCGACCCAGGGCCGACATGTTGATGCCGTGGGTGTGGGTTTCGTGTTGCATGGGATGCTCCCTGTGCTACCAATTCGTTGTGTGGAAGCGGCTTGCTCGCCCCCACATTGAGTCCGCGTCAATTCGGATCAGCTATCCAGTGCTTTGTATTTTTCGCGCAGGTGGTTACGAATCCACACTGCCGACAGGTTGAGCGTGGCGATCACCAGCACCAGCAGCAGGGCCGTGGCGTACACCAGTGGCCGCGCGGCCTCGACGTTGGGGCTCTGGAAGCCGACGTCATAGATATGGAAGCCCAGGTGCATGATCTTCTGGTCCAGGTGCAGGTACGGGTAGTTGCCGTCCAGCGGCAGCGACGGTGCCAGTTTCACCACACCCACCAGCATCAGCGGAGCCACCTCACCAGCGGCACGGGCCACGGCGAGAATCATGCCGGTCATCATCGCCGGGCTGGCCATCGGCAGCACGATCTTCCACAGCGTTTCCGCCTTGGTCGCGCCCAGTGCCAGGGAACCTTCACGCACGGTGCGGGGGATCCGCGCCAAGCCTTCTTCGGTGGCTACGATCACCACCGGCACGGCCAGCAGCGCCAGGGTCAGCGAGGCCCACAGCAGGCCCGGCGTACCGAAGGTCGGGGCCGGCAGGGCTTCGGCGAAGAACAGACGGTCGACCGAGCCACCCAGGACGTACACAAAGAAACCGAGACCGAACACGCCGTAAACGATGGCCGGGACGCCCGCCAGGTTGTTCACGGCGATGCGGATCACGCGAGTCAGAGTGTTCTGCTTGGCGTACTCACGCAGGTAAACCGCCGCCAGTACACCGAACGGCGTCACGATCATCGCCATGATCAGGGTCATCATCACGGTGCCGAAGATCGCCGGGAAAATCCCGCCTTCGGTGTTGGCTTCCCGTGGGTCGTCGCTGAGGAATTCCCAGACCTTGCTGAAGTAGAAACCGATCTTGGTCAGGGTACCCATGGCGTTCGGCTGGTAGGCGTGTACCACTTTACCAATGCCGATTTCCACTTCCTTACCGTTGGCGTCGCGAGCCGTCAGGCTGTCGCGGTTGAACTGGGTGTGCAGATCAGCCAGGCGTGCCTCGACCTCCTTATAGCGATTATTCAGCTCGGCACGGCCCGCTTCCATATCGGCCTGAGCCGTGGCGTCGAGCTTGCCTTCCAGCTCCAGCTTGCGACCGTGCAGGCGGATGCGCTCCAACCCGGCGTTGATCGCGCCGATATCGGATTTCTCCAGGGTCTTGAGCTGGGCAGCCAGCTTGTTGACGCGCTCGACACGGGCTTGCAGCTCAGGCCACGCAGCCTCGCCTTCGGCGACAACCTTGCCATCCTGTTTGACGTTGATCAGGGTGCCGTAGAAGTTGCCCCACTCACGACGCTCGATGGCCATCAGCTCGACCGGTTTGGTCTGGTCTTTCAACCACTCGCCGACGATCCAGGTGAAATCGTTGCCGTTCAGGTCACGGTTGCCGACCTTGATCAGCTCGCGGGTCATGAATTCCGGGCCCTGGTCAGGCACCGGCAAGCCGGCGCTTTTCAGGCGCTCGCGGGGCACTTCTTCCTTCTGCACCACTTCGCCGATGACGATGTGGTTTTCCTGGCCGGGCACGCTGTAGTTGGCCTGGATCAGGTCAGCCGGCCAGAAATGACCCAGGCCGCGCACCGCAATCACGGCCAGCAAGCCAATGGTCATGATGACCGCGATGGACACCGCGCCACCGCTGATCCAGACGCCGGGGGCGCCGCTCTTGAACCATCCATTCAGGGAGTTCTGTTTCACAGACTTCTACCTTTCTTAAAGCGACGAGTATTTCTTGCGCAGACGCTGACGGATCAGCTCGGCGAGGGTGTTCATGATGAAGGTGAACAGCAATAGCACCAGCGCCGAGAGGAACAGCACGCGGTAGTGGCTGCCGCCTACTTCCGACTCCGGCATTTCCACCGCGACGTTGGCTGCCAGGGTGCGCAGGCCTTCGAACAGGTTCATTTCCATCACCGGAGTGTTACCAGTGGCCATCAGTACGATCATGGTCTCGCCGACGGCACGGCCCATGCCGATCATCAGCGCCGAGAAGATGCCCGGGCTTGCAGTCAGGATGACCACGCGGGTCATGGTCTGCCACGGTGTGGCGCCCAGGGCCAGTGAGCCCAGGGTCAGGCCGCGCGGCACGCTGAATACGGCATCTTCGGCGATGGAGTAGATGTTCGGGATCACTGCAAAACCCATGGCCAGGCCGACGACCAGGGCGTTGCGCTGGTCATAGGTGATGCCCAGGTCGTGGGAGATCCACATGCGCATGTCGCCGCCGAAGAACCAGGTCTCCAGGTATGGGCTCATATACAGCGAGAGCCAGCCCACGAACAGGATCACCGGGATCAGGATCGCGCTTTCCCAGCCATCCGGCACCCGCAGGCGCAGCGACTCAGGCAAGCGGCTGAAGATGAAACCGGCAACCAGGATGCCAATCGGCAGCAGCATCAGCAGGCTGAAAATCCCCGGCAGATGCCCTTCGACATACGGCGCCAGAAACAGGCCGGCGAAGAAGCCGAGGATCACCGTCGGCATCGCTTCCATCAATTCGATCACCGGCTTGACCTTGCGGCGCAGGCTCGGGGCCATGAAGTAAGCGGTGTAGATCGCTGCGGCAACCGCCAGGGGTGCGGCCAGCAACATGGCGTAGAACGCGGCTTTCAGCGTGCCGAACGTCAACGGTGCCAGGCTCATCTTGGGTTCGAAGTCGGTGTTGGCGGCGGTCGATTGCCAGACGTATTTAGGCTCGTCGTAGTTTTCGTACCAGACTTTGCTCCACAACGCGCTCCACGACACTTCCGGGTGCGGGTTGTCCAGCAACAGCGGCTGCAGCTTGCCGCCAGCTTCGACGATCACTTGATTGGCGCGCGGCGACAGGCCGAACAGGCCTTGCCCATCCACCACCGGGTCCACCAGCAGGGTGCGGTGCGCGGTGCTGTGGAACACGCCGAACTTGCCGGAGGCGTCGAGGGCGGTGAAGCCTTTGCGACGCTCTTCAGCAGTGATTTCCACGATCGGCGCAGTGCCCATCTGGAAGGTGCGGATCTGTTTCAGGCGCTGTTCGCCATCCGGGTCGCGGGCCATGAACCACTGGGCCAGGCCGCCCTTCGAGTCACCGACGATCAGCGAGATGCCACCGACCAATTGCGTGCTGGCGGTGATTTCGGCGGTGCCGTCTTCGAGCAGCTTATAGCGCCCATTGAGGCTCTTGTCGCGCAGGCTGAACACGTCGGCCAGGGCACGACCGTTGACCACATACAACCATTGCTGGCGCGGGTCGATGAAGATCGCCTTCACCGGCTCAGTCATTTGCGGCAGCTCGATGCGCTTCTGCTCGCTGGTCACTTCGCCGGTCATCATGTTTTCTTCGCGGCTCAGGCCCAGCACGTTCAAATACGAACCGGCGGAACCGGCCACCACCAGCGAAGAGTCGGTAGCGTTGAGAGCGACGTGTTCCAGCGGGCGGCCTTGATCGTCGAGGACAATCGGCGTTTCACCGTAGGGGTATTCCACGGCTGGGTTGATAGTTTTCTTGCCGTCCGGGTAAGACACCTTATAGGTGTGGCGGAAGACGAGGGCCTGGCCATTGGACAAGCCGAGGATCACCAACGGGCTGCCTGGCTGGTCTCGACCGATAGACACCACTTGGCTGCCGGCCGGCAGCGGCAGGTCGATACGCTTGAGCTCGGCGCCGGTCTGTACATCAAAGAACAGCGCCTGGCCCTTGTCGGAAACCCGCAGGGCAACTTGGTTCTGTTCTTCGATGGCGATCATCAGCGGCTTGCCGGCGTCCTGCATCCATGCAGGCGTCAACGCATCTTCCTTGGTCAGCGAAGCCCCTTGGAACAGCGGCGCGACAACGTAGGCAAGGAAGAAGAAAATCAGGGTAATGGCGCCGAGGACGGCGAGGCCGCCGACCAGTACGTACCAACGGGTCAGGCGATCCTTGAGCGCGCGAAGGCGGCGCTTGCGTTGCAGTTCAGGCGTATTGAAATCAATGCGCTTGGGGGGAGAAGTCGTCGTCATGGTGGAATTGGCCAGATCATTCATGCGCACACCCTAGCGATCCTGTATGACAGAAAGATGACAATGCAGTGACGCAAGAAATCCGCCGCTAGCAGGGCTCGCAGCGGATCAGAAATTAAGAGGCGAGGTCCAGGTCTTACCGACCCCGCCTGGGCCTTGAACCGTGGAGCAAACCCGGTTCAAGGCGGCTTTACCGAAGGCTTACTTGGCGCCTTCTTTCAGGCCCAGGTCAGCCAGGGCCTTGGCGGCAACTTTGGCTGGCAGTGGGATGTAGCCGTCCTTGACGACAACTTCCTGGCCTTGCTTGGACAACACAAGCTTCACGAACTCAGCTTCCAGCGGTGCCAGAGGCTTGTTCGGGGCTTTGTTGACGTAGACGTAGAGGAAGCGCGACAGCGGGTATTTGCCGTTCAGGGCGTTTTCTTCGCTGTCTTCGATGAAGTCGGTGCTGCCTTTCTTGGCCAGGGCAACAGTCTTCACGCTTGCAGTCTTGTAGCCGATGCCCGAGTAACCGATGCCGTTCAGCGAGGAGCTGATCGACTGCACGACCGAAGCCGAGCCTGGTTGTTCGTTCACGTTCGGCTTGTAGTCGCCTTTGCACAGCGCTTCTTCTTTGAAGTAGCCGTAAGTGCCGGATACCGAGTTACGACCGAACAGCTGGACTGGCTTGTTGGCCAGGTCGCCGGTCACGCCCAGGTCACCCCAGGTTTTCACGTCGGCTTTAGCGCCGCACAGACGAGTCGAGGAGAAGATCGCGTCGACTTGTTCCATGGTCAGGTGCTGGATCGGGTTGTCCTTGTGTACGAAGACCGCCAGGGCATCCACGGCAACCGGGATAGCGGTTGGCTTGTAGCCGTACTTCTGCTCGAAGGCAGCCAGTTCGGTGTCCTTCATCTTGCGGCTCATCGGGCCCAAGTTGGAGGTGCCTTCAGTCAGCGCAGGTGGCGCGGTGGCGGAGCCGGCGGCTTGAATCTGGATGTTGACGTTCGGGTATTCCTTTTTGTAACCCTCGGCCCACAGGGTCATCAGGTTGGCCAAGGTATCGGAACCGACGCTGGACAAGTTGCCCGACACACCAGTGGTCTTGACGTACGCCGGAATTGCCGGATCAACACCAGCGGCCACCGCGTTGGCGGTCGCAACGCCAGCAGCGACAAAAGTCATTGCCGCCATCAAACGTTTCAGTTTCATGCCTTGCTCCTAGCAGATAGGGATAGTTGGATCGGGGCCAAGTATCAGTAGGCCGTGTGAACACTCTATGTCTGGAATATGACAATTAGATGAAAGGCCAGCATTCATGAAAAATCTGACAGAAAGGAGAAACTCAACAAAAACGGGGTTTGCGAGGCAGGTTGAAGCGTTTGGGGAGTTGTTTCAGAAACACTCTGTAATCGTTGCTCGAACACCGGTGGCGAGCGAGCCTGCTCGCCACCGGCTCATCGATAGCTCAGCGCCCGCGCTTCCACAGGTATCCGCCCACGGCCATTCCCATCACACACAGGACAGCAACGTAATAGGCCGGGCCCATCGGGCTTTCCTTCATCAGCAACGACACCGCCAATGGCGTCAGGCCACCGAATACGGCATAGGCGACGTTGTAGGAAAATGACAACCCACTAAAGCGCACCACTGGCGGGAAGGCTTTCACCATCACGTAAGGCACCACGCCGATGGTGCCGACAAACAGACCGGTCAGGGCATACAGCGGGAACAGCCAGTCGGGATGGGCAAGCAGGCTGTGATACAGCGTCCATGAGGTCGCCAGCAGCAGTGCGCAGCCGCTGACCAACACGCGGCCGGCGCCGAAGCGATCGGCCAGGGCGCCGGAAGCAATGCAACCCAGGCTCAGGGTGACGATGGCCAGGCTGTTGGCCTGCAGGGCCACGGTCGGGCTGAAGTGATAGAGGGTTTGCAGCACGGTGGGGGTCATCAGGATCACCACGACAACGCCGGCCGACAGCAACCAGGTCAACAGCATCGACAGCACGATGGCGCCACGGTGGTCGCGCAATACTGCGCGTAATGGCAACTCGGCGGCCAGGGCCTTGCGCTGCTGCATCTCGGCGAAGATCGGCGTTTCATGCAGCCAACGACGCAGGTATACCGACAGCAGCCCGAACACACCACCGAGCAGGAACGGGATGCGCCAGGCGTAATCGGCGACCTGCTCCGGGCTGTAGATCGTGTTGATGGCCGTGGCCACCAGCGAGCCCAGCAGGATACCGGCGGTGAGGCCGCTGGTCAGGGTGCCGCAGGCGTAGCCGATGTGCCGAGGCGGAACGTGCTCGGAGACGAACACCCAGGCGCCCGGCACTTCGCCACCGATCGCGGCGCCCTGGATGATCCGCATCAGCAGTAACAGCAGCGGCGCCCACAGGCCGATCTGCGCGTAGGTCGGCAGCAGCCCCATGATCAGGGTCGGCACGGCCATCATGAAGATACTCAAGGTGAACATCTTCTTGCGGCCCAGCAAATCGCCGAAGTGCGCCATGATGATGCCGCCCAGCGGGCGTGCCAGGTAGCCCGCGGCGAAGATGCCGAAAGTCTGCAGCATGCGCAGCCATTCAGGCATGTCGACGGGGAAGAACAGTTTCCCAACCACGGTGGCGAAAAACACGAAAATGATGAAGTCGTAGAACTCCAGCGCCCCGCCCAAGGCAGACAGCGACAGCGTTTTATAGTCGTTGCGGGTCAGCGGGCGCGAAGGTTGCGCACTGCTTGCGGGCACGGAGGACATGGCAAGGCTTCTCTTATAGTAATCAGAACGGCAAGCCCGGGACTTGCATCGGGTTTGGCAAGATAGCAAATCGCTTGGAAAAGCACAGCGTCCGCCGAATAACACTTCAATGGGCGAAATATTCCTTGTTCATACGCTTTAACCGCAATAAGAAGCACAGTTGCCGGAAAAAGCCGCATTACAGACGCTAATTGCCGACCAAATGAGCGTCGAGAGGTCGTCGCGGCGCAATCGTCCCGATATACTCGGCCCTTGCAAGCGCCAGACCCGCTGTCTTGAGGGGCTGCTGTGCCAAAACGTTGTTGGATGCCATCCAGCCGATTTGGCAGAGTTTCCCTTTAGTCCGCCTTACGAGAAACGCATTGAGCGGTGTATGTTGGTGCTGAAACGTTTTTTTGAAGACGGCTATCCACTTGAAATACCCATGAAGCGTCACGGGTCAGAGGCACCCTCGGCATGATCGAACTCGAACAAGAAGATCCTATCCCGCAAGGCGATCTCGCTCTGCAAATCACTGCGCTCCCGCGTGAAACCAACGGTTTTGGCGACATCTTTGGCGGCTGGCTGGTCGCACAGATGGATTTGGCCGGCACCGCCATGGCCAGCAAGGTCGCAGGTGGGCGCGTGGCCACCGTGGCGATTGATCGCATGGCGTTCCTGGTGCCGGTGGCCGTGGGCGCGCAGTTGTCCTTCTATACCCAGGCCCTGGAAATCGGCCGCAGCTCGATCCAGATGATGGTCGAAGTGTGGAGCGACGACCCGCTGTCCAGCGAATGGCGCAAGGTCACCGAGGCGGTGTTTGTCTTCGTCGCCATCGATGGCAGCGGCCGTACTCGTTCGGTACCGTCGCGCGCGCGTTAAACCTCGCCGTTTTTTGACGGTCAATTGCCCCATTGCCTGCCCATTGAGAGTATTGCCATGCCTACGCCCCACGTTGAAGCCGTGAAACAGGACGAGCTGGATTGCTGGCGCATCCGCCACAACGACGCCGAACTGATGGTGGCCCAACAGGGCGCGCACATCTTCAGTTATCAGCGCCAGGGCGAGCAGCCGCTGATCTGGCAGAACCCTGAGGCGGTGTTCAAGACAGGCAAAGGCATTCGTACCGGCGTGCCGGTGTGCTGGCCGTGGTTTGGTGTATTCGACCGCAACCCGCAGAGCGTGAAGGCGATGCGTCAAAGCGAGCAGCCGGCTGGCGCTCACGGTTTTGTGCGCACCGCACTCTGGACCTTGGCCGCAGCCGAGGCCGAAGGCAATGCACTGCGCGTCGACTTCGTGTTACCGGCGCCGGCAGGTGGTTTCCCTGGCTGGCCCCATCAGGTCGACCTCAAGTTGAGCCTGCTGCTGGACGACCAACTGCATATCCGCCTGACCAGCCATAACCGTGGCACCGACACCGTGACCCTCAGCCAGGCACTGCACACCTACTTCGCTGTCAGCGATGTGCGAAACGTACAGGTCGAGGGCCTGGATGGCCTGGCGTATATCGATACTGCCGACGGTTGGGCCGAGAAAACCCAATCCGGCCTGCTGCACTTTACTGCAGAGACGGATCGCATCTACCTCGATACCCCGACGCAGCTGAATATTGTCGATAAAGACTGGCAACGCCGCATCCAGCTGACCGCCGAGGGCTCCAGGTCCACGGTGATCTGGAACCCGTGGACCGAGCGCGCCAAAGCGCTGGACGACATGGCCGACGACGGCTGGCCGGGCATGTTGTGCATCGAGACGGCCAACGTGCTGGATGATGTGGTGAAGCTGGCGCCCGGCGAAAGCCACACCTTGGGCGTGAGCCTCAGCGCTATCACCCTGTAAACAAAACATGTGAGAGGAGGCTTGCTCCCTCCCACAGGGATAGGCGTTGTGGCTTAGAGATCCGACTCTTTCACGACCCGCACCTTCGCCGCATCCAGCGCATAGGCGGCATCCGCCAAGTCGTTATTCACCTTCTCCACCTTCAGCATGCCCGTGACCCATAGCGGCGTGTAGATATCCTCCAGCTTCAGCCCCTTGGGATAACGCACCAGCACCAGCTGGTTAGGCGGTGGTGGCGGCACATGGATGCAGGCGCCCGGGTACGGCACCAGGAAGAACAACGTGCTGCGGCCCTTCGCGTCGGTTTCCAACGGAACGGGGTAGCCGCCGATACGGATGTTCTTGCCGTTCATGGCCGCCACGGTCTTGGTCGAATACATCACCGCAGGCAAGCCTTTGCTCTGCTTCAAGCCACCTTTGTCGGTGAAGGTGCCTTGTGCTTCGGGAGAGTTGTGGTCGATTTCAGGCATGGCTTCGAGCGCTTTCTGATCCGAGAGCGGCATCAGGTCGAGCCAGTCGGTTTCCGGCAGTTCGCCAGCGTGCGCCAGGCCGGAGCCCAGCAAGAGAAGCGTTAACAGAAGTCGGCGCATGGGGAAGCTCGGCAAGTACAAAGTGGCGAGCATTCTAACCCTCTGCACCTGCGCAGCGCAGAGGGTTCAACGCGTGGATTATTTCTTTTTCAGCAGGCCGTAGATAACCAGCAGCACGACAGCGCCAACCAACGCACCGAAGAAGCCTGCGCCTTGGCCCGCCTGGTAGATGCCCAGGGCCTGACCACCGTAGGTGGCGACCAGAGAACCTGCAATACCCAGCAGGATCGTCATGATCCAACCCATGCTGTCGTCGCCAGGCTTGAGGAAACGCGCCAGCAGACCGACGATCAGGCCGATAAAGATGGTTCCGATGATACCCATGGCATTTCCCTCTGAATGTAGGTGAACTATGCCAAAGCCTAGCAGGCTTTGGCATCCTGCAATCAGAGGACGGCAACCCCCAAATGGTTCCCGCCGACCCCGGGCTTATTGTTCGGCGATCAGCGCTTCAACCTTGAGGATCTGCGCTTGCAGCGTTGCGCGATCCTTGCAGCGCAGGTTGGCATGACCGACCTTGCGCCCCGCCTTGAAGGCCTTGCCGTAGTGATGCAGATGGCAGTCGTCGATAGCGATGACTCGCTCAACCGCAGGCACCGTGCCGATGAAGTTCAGCATGGCGCTCTCGCCGACCTTGGCCGTAGACCCCAGCGGCAAGCCGGCGACCGCCCGCAGGTGGTTTTCGAACTGGCTGCACTCAGCGCCTTCGGTGGTCCAGTGCCCGGAGTTGTGCACACGCGGCGCGATTTCGTTGGCCTTGAGGCCACCGTCGACTTCAAAGAACTCGAACGCCATTACGCCAACGTAGTCCAGCTGCTTGAGCACGCGGCTGGAATAGTCTTCGGCCAGGGCTTGCAGCGGGTGGTCAGTGCTGGCCACTGACAATTTGAGGATGCCGCTGTCGTGAGTGTTGTGCACCAACGGGTAGAAGCGGGTTTCACCATCACGGGCCCGCACGGCGATCAGCGAGACTTCACCGGTGAACGGCACGAAGCCTTCCAGCAGACAGCCAACGCTGCCCAGCTCGGCAAAGGTGCCGACCACATCAGCCTCGGTACGCAGGACTTTCTGGCCCTTGCCGTCGTAACCCAGGGTACGGGTTTTCAGCACGGCCGGCAGGCCGATGCTGGCGACGGCAGCGTCCAGGTCCGCCTGGGATTGAATGTCGGCGAAGGCCGGGGTCGGAATGCCCAGGTCCTTGAACATGCTTTTCTCGAACCAGCGGTCGCGAGCGATACGCAGCGCTTCGGCGCTCGGGTACACCGGTACGAACTGCGACAGGAAGGCCACGGTTTCGGCCGGGACGCTTTCGAACTCGAAGGTCACCAGATCGACTTCGTCAGCCAGTTGGCGCAGGTGGTCCGGGTCGCTGTAGTCTGCGCGCAAGTGCTCACCAAGAGCGGCCGCGCAAGCGTCCGGCGCCGGGTCCAGGAAAGCGAAGTCCATTCCCAGCGGCGTTCCCGCCAGGGCCAGCATGCGGCCCAATTGGCCGCCACCGATTACACCGATCTTCATCGTCAACAACCTCAGGCGATACGTGGGTCTGGATTGTCCAGCACGCTGTCTGTCTGTTCAGCACGGAATTTTTTCAGCACCGCATGGAATTGCGGGTGCTTGGCGCCCAGGATGCTGGCGGACAGCAAGGCTGCGTTGATCGCACCGGCCTTGCCGATCGCCAGGGTCGCCACCGGAACACCGGCCGGCATCTGTACGATGGACAGCAGCGAGTCCACGCCCGAGAGCATCGACGACTGCACCGGTACGCCGAGCACCGGCAGGTGGGTCTTGGCCGCACACATGCCCGGCAGGTGGGCTGCACCACCGGCACCGGCGATGATCACCTCGATGCCACGGGATTCTGCTTCATCGGCATACTGGAACAGCAAATCCGGAGTGCGGTGGGCGGAGACCACTTTCACTTCGTAGGGAATGCCGAGTTTTTCCAGCATATCGGCGGTGTGGCTAAGGGTGGACCAATCGGACTTGGAGCCCATGATCACGCCAACCAATGCACTCATCGTCGTGCCTCTTCTCTCTGGGCGCCCGCGGGCGCGTCAAAAAACAACAAGCCACGCGGGAGACCGGCGTGGCTTGTTGTACGAAATTCAGGCCGATTGGACCGGCCGAAGGCCGCGCAGTATACCGTAATAATGCAGATAAACAGCCCCTGGAATGACCATCTGTCTTGCGGCGCAAACCAGCGGTTTTATTGACTTAAGAGTCAGTCCAAGACACCGCAAAACCCTGTGGGAGGGGGCTTGCTCCCGATAGCGGCGTATCAGTGACAAATAAGTACCTGACACCCCGTCATGCCAGGCCCCTCCCACATTTGAACAGTTCTGGTCTCAGGCATTCTGCGCCGCTCCCCCCTCCAGCTTGCGCCACAGCAGCCGCACGTTCGCCTTGCGCACCAACGCGCAGCGATACAGACGGATCTCCAGCGGCACATGCCATTGCGGGCCGCCGCACACAACCAGTTCGCCCCGGGCCAATTCCGCCCGTACGCTCAGTTGCGGTACCCAGGCGATGCCCAAGCCTTCCAGGGCCATGCTCTTGAGGCTATCGGCCATGGCGGTTTCATACACCGTCGTAAAGCGCAGCGCGCGCTGGCGCAGCAGCAGGTGCACCGAACGGCCCAGGAAAGCACCGGCGCTGTAGGCCAGCAACGGCACGCTGGCTTCGCCCTCCAGGTCGAACAGTGGCTTGCCCTCGGCGTCGGCGGCGCAGACCGGGAGCATTTCGGTGTTGCCCAGATGCAGCGAGGGGAAGATTTCGGCATCCATCTGCATCGCCGCGTCCGGGTCGTAGAACGCCAACATCAGATCGCAGCCACCCTCGCGCAGGGCGTGCACCGCGTCGCCGACGTTGGTGGCGACCAGCCGCGTGGCAATGTTCAAGCCTTCGTTGCGCAATTGCGCAATCCAGCGCGGGAAGAAGCCCAAGGCCAGGGAATGGGCCGCTGCCACTTGCATGACCTCACCCTGCCCGCCTTCCAGGTGATGCAGATGGCGCAGCACTTCCCCGAGCTGTTCGACCACCGTACGCGCGGTGACCAGGAACAACTGCCCCGCCGCCGTCAGTTCCACCGGCGTACGCGAGCGGTTGACCAGGGTCAGGCCCAGCGCGGCTTCCAGGCTGCGGATACGGCGACTGAACGCCGGCTGGGTCACAAAGCGCCGCTCCGCCGCCTGGGAAAAACTGCGAGTTGCCGCCAGGGCACTGAAGTCTTCCAGCCATTTGCTCTCAAGGTTCATCACTTCCTCCCACGGGTATGCACCATTTTGGCACACACGCCCGCCATCATAGCTGGGTCACATCCACATTATGCCGTTTGTGCATGGGTCAGTGCTGAACAGCATTGGCCCAAAAACTTATGGAAGCCTAGCATTCGCAGCGTTCCGGCCAGTTCCGGGTCCATATCGAGATGATTTCCGTCATGTCCTCCGCTGCATCTTTCCGTACCGAAAAAGACCTGCTTGGCGTACTCGAAGTACCCGCCCAAGCGTATTACGGCATCCAGACCCTGCGAGCGGTGAATAACTTCCGCCTCTCGGGCGTTCCGATTTCGCATTACCCGAAATTGGTGGTCGGTCTGGCAATGGTCAAGCAAGCGGCGGCTGACGCCAACCGCGAGCTGGGTCAGCTCAGCGAAGCCAAGCACGCTGCCATCAGCGAAGCCTGTGCCCGTCTGATCCGCGGCGATTTCCACGAAGAGTTCGTGGTGGACATGATTCAAGGCGGCGCCGGCACTTCAACCAACATGAATGCCAACGAAGTCATCGCCAACATCGCGTTGGAGGCCATGGGCCACAACAAGGGCGAGTACCAGTACCTGCACCCTAACAACGACGTGAACATGGCGCAGTCGACCAACGACGCCTACCCGACCGCGATCCGCCTGGGTCTGCTGCTGGGTCATGATGCGCTGCTGGCCAGTCTCGACAGCCTGATCCAGGCGTTCGCCGCCAAGGGTGAAGAATTCAGCCACGTCCTGAAAATGGGCCGTACCCAACTGCAAGACGCCGTGCCGATGACCCTCGGCCAGGAATTCCGCGCCTTCGCCACCACCCTGGGTGAAGACCTGGCCCGCCTGAAAACCCTGGCGCCGGAACTGCTCACCGAAGTCAACCTGGGCGGCACCGCCATCGGCACCGGCATCAACGCCGACCCACGCTATCAGGCCCTGGCGGTACAACGCCTGGCCGTGATCAGCGGTCAGCCGGTCGTACCGGCCGCCGACCTGATCGAAGCCACTTCCGACATGGGCGCCTTCGTACTGTTCTCCGGCATGCTCAAGCGTACCGCGGTGAAGCTGTCGAAGATCTGCAACGACCTGCGCCTGTTGTCCAGCGGCCCGCGTACCGGCATCAACGAAATCAACCTGCCGGCACGCCAGCCAGGCAGCTCGATCATGCCCGGCAAGGTCAACCCGGTGATCCCGGAAGCCGTGAACCAGGTAGCGTTCCAAGTGATCGGTAACGACCTGGCACTGACCATGGCAGCCGAAGGCGGCCAACTGCAGCTGAACGTGATGGAGCCGCTGATCGCGTTCAAGATCTTCGACTCGATCCGCCTGCTGCAACGCGCCATGGACATGCTGCGCGAACACTGCATCACCGGCATCACCGCCAACGAAGCCCGTTGCCGCGAGCTGGTGGAGCACTCCATCGGCCTGGTCACCGCGCTGAACCCGTATATCGGCTACGAAAACGCCACCCGTATCGCCCGTGTCGCCCTTGAAAGCGGCCGCGGCGTGCTGGAATTGGTGCGCGAGGAAGGCTTGCTCGACGATGCCATGCTCGACGACATCCTGCGCCCCGAAAACATGATTGCTCCACGCTTGGTCCCCTTGAAGGCCTAAGTGTCTGTTGCACCGCTCACCAGGCTGAGGGACTAGACACCTCTCACCTTTTGAGGGCCTGAAGGCTCGTTCTTCAGGCCCTTTTTTTGTCTCAAGGTTGTGAAATGATGCCCATAAAAACTCCAATATCGCCCTGTAAACCCTCCTTGCCAGCCGACACGCGGCTGAAACCTTTAATCGTCTCGTGCAGACGGATCCCGCTCGCCTAGGTATAGTGCCGCCCCTCTTCGCGTCTACGGCCATCGATACGAGGCCCGAAGCAACGCGAAAGCGCATGAATAACAACACCCGCAAAAGGATTGGGATCGAACCGTCGCGCACTGCCTGGTGCTATGCGAAGGCCCGGACCGTCCTGCGTTTGCCATTAGAAAAATCAGCGAGGAACACTCCATGCTCGAAGTCATCAACGACTTCCTCTCAGGGAAAGTACTGATCGTGCTCATTGTCGGGCTCGGCGGTTATTTCACGATCCGCTCGCGTTTCGTTCAATTACGTCACTTTTTCCACATGTTTTCGGTGTTTCGCGACAGCCTGAAAAACAGCTCCGACCAACTCAGCTCGTTCCAGGCGCTGATGCTCAGCCTGGCCGGCCGTGTCGGTGCCGGTAACATCGCCGGTGTCGGTATTGCCGTGACCCTGGGTGGCCCGGGCGCCGTGTTCTGGATGTGGGTCACCGCATTGGTGGGCATGTCTTCGAGCTTTATCGAGTGCTCTCTCGGTCAGTTGTACAAGCGCACTGACGCCGAAGGCACCTTCCGTGGCGGTCCGGCTTACTACATCCAGCACGGCCTGCAAAAACGCTGGCTGGGCATGCTGATGGCGTTCCTGCTGCTGGTCACCTTCGGCTTTGCCTTCAACGGCCTGCAAGCCCATGCCGTGACCCACTCGCTGAACAATGCTTTCGGCCTCGACACCACCTACACCGGCCTTGCCCTCGCGGTATTGCTGGGCCTGGTGTTCATCGGCGGGATCAAGCGAATCGCCTCGATTGCCGACCTGCTGGTGCCGGTCAAGACCCTGGTCTACATCGCTGTAACCCTGTACGTGATCGTGCTGCAGTTCGACCACGTGCCGGCCATGCTCGCGACCATCGTCAAGAGCGCCTTCGGCCTCGACCAAGCCTTCGGTGGCCTGGTGGGCAGCGCAATCATCATGGGTGTGAAGCGCGGCGTGTTCGCCAACGAAGCCGGTCTGGGCAGCGCGCCTAACGTGGCGGCAGTGGCTTCGGTAGAACACCCGATTGCCCAGGGCGTGGTCCAGGCGTTCAGCGTGTTCCTCGACACATTCGTGATCTGCACCTGCACCGCGCTGCTGATCCTGCTCTCCGGTTTCTACACCCCAGGCTTTGAAGGCGACGGCATTGCCCTGACCCAGAACTCCCTGGCGGCTGTAGTGGGTGACTGGGGTCGCATGTTCATCTCGGTAGCCCTGGCGTTGTTCGTGTTCACATCGATCATGTACAACTACTACCTCGGCGAAAGTAACCTGCGCTTCCTGGTCGGCAACAACCGCAAGGTGCTGATGGGCTACCGCACACTGGTGCTGGTGCTGATTTTCTGGGGCTCGATCGAGAACCTGAGCACAGTATTCGCCTTCGCCGACATCACCATGACCCTGCTGGCGTTCGTCAACCTGTTCGCCCTGGCGTTCCTGTTCAAGATCGCCATGCGCATCCTGAACGACTACGACAATCAGCGTGCAGCGGGCATCAAGACGCCGGTGTTCGATTCCAGCCAGTTCCCTGATCTGGATCTGGACCCCAAGGCCTGGCCGGCCAATCCGGTGAAACCGGACAGTGCCCCGGCGGCTGAACTGAATGCTCAAGCGCAGCGCCAAGCGTAATAAGAGCCGATAGATGACACGCCGCCCGGCCTTGGGCATGCTCTGGGCCCGGCGGCGTTTTTCGTTCAGGAGATTTCTTGATGCAATCAGCTAACAACGTGATGGTGCTCTACACCGGCGGCACCATCGGCATGCAGGCCAGCGCCAATGGCCTGGCGCCCGCATCCGGTTTCGAAGCGCGCATGCGCGAACAGCTTTGCAACCAGCCATTGCCTGCTTGGCGCTTCCGGGAAATGTCCCCGCTGATCGACAGCGCCAATATGACCCCCGCTTACTGGCAGCGCCTGCGCACCGCCGTGGTCGAGGCAGTGGACGCCGGCTGCGACGCCGTGCTGATCCTGCACGGCACCGACACCCTGGCCTACAGCGCGGCGGCGATGAGCTTCCAACTGCTGGGGCTGCCGGCCCCCGTGGTGTTCACCGGCTCCATGCTGCCGGCCGGCGTGCCGGACAGCGATGCCTGGGAAAACGTCAGCGGTGCGCTGGCAGCCTTGGGCGAAGGCCTGGCGCCCGGCGTTCATCTGTATTTCCACGGCGCGCTGATGGCGCCGACCCGTTGCGCGAAGATCCGCAGCTTTGGTCGCCACCCGTTTGCCGCGTTGCAGCGCAATAGCGGCGTGGCCCGGGCCAGTGACATTCCGGCGGCCCTGGATTTTCGTCAGCCCAAGGCCCTGGCCAACATTGGAGTGTTGCCGCTGGTGCCGGGCATCGCGGCCGTGCAACTGGATGCGCTGATCGATAGCGGTATCCAGGCACTGATCCTCGAGTGCTTCGGCAGCGGCACCGGGCCCAGTGACAATCCTGCGTTCCTGGCCAGCCTGCAACGGGCACAGGACAAAGCAATCGTGGTCGTGGCCATCACTCAATGCCATGAAGGCGGCGTGGAGCTGGATGTCTACGAAGCCGGCAGCCGCCTGCGTGGCGTCGGCGTGTTGTCCGGCGGCGGCATGACCCGTGAGGCGGCATTCGGCAAGCTCAATGCACTGATCGGTGCCGGGCTCGAGGCGTGCGAAGTCCGTCGCCTGGTGGAACTGGACCTCTGCGGCGAATTGCGCTGAGGGCTGGCCCCCATCGTATATAAGCACCACCGCTCCTGACGCGATGCTTCCTAGCATGGCGACGCTCCGGTTTTTCCGGAGCGGTTGCCATTATCTCGCCTGTCAGGAAGCGCCATGCCTCTATCTCTCTCCACCGAGCCCGACCCAGATCTGCTTGATGCGCTGATTGCGCAAATGTGTACCGGCCCCGCGTTTCGCGAAGTGGCCGCAACCATGCTGCGCGCCCAGTTGAAAACGCTGTATCCCGATTGGGATATGGACCCGAACATGATCGTGGTTGGCACCCCATCATGGGATGTCGAGGATGGCCAGGTCATCCCCACTGGCCGTGTTTATGCGGTGCTCACCGATATTCTCGTGGTGCAGTCGGTGTTCGCCCTGCCGATGCTCTACCTCGAAGGCCAACACTTTTTGGCCCAGCTACCGATCATTGAGCCTGCCGTGCACCTACCGGTGCGTATCCTCGATATCGCCGGTGCGATGAACACCCTCGCCCCGATAATGTTGCGGGCTTATCAACAAGCGCAATTGGACTATTGGAACAGCATCGAGAACAGCGGTGGTTCACGTTGGCACAGCTTGTCGATGATCTTGCGCGACTTCTGGAACATCAACCAGGTGCCTGGCTTGACGGAAGACGATTGCTTCATGGCGCGTCAACTGTTCCAGACGCCGGATGCCGCGACACGCAAGCGGGAGACCTTCGATGCCCCTCGCGCTTATGTGATTGATATCGACGAAGTCGATGCCGAGGGCAAGACCAACCATGTGGATGATTACTTGATCAGCGTCCTGATTGGCAAACAGCAGGGGGCCGAAGTCATCCTCACCCAGTCATTGTTTTCGGGTTTCAAGAAATACCATTCACTGGAAGCACTGGGTCAAGACCTGCCACTGCTGACGGTAGCCAATAAAGAGCAGCGGTGGCGCCTCGTCGAACCGGAAGGAGATTTTTTCGATTATCTGGCCTGCGCGTTGATCAGCATCCAGGTCAAGGATATCGGCGCCATCGACGTTTCTGATCTGGGCACGCCGGATGCACCTCGCAACAACCCCGCGCAGCCGCCGGCACCGCGTTCCAAACGCAGCGCACGGCCCTTGCAGGAATACGTACACGCTCTTCCCGACTGGCTGACCAGCGCCTCCATCTCTGACCAGGATGCCTATGCCCGACACCTCAAGGACCTGGCAACCCTGCACAGTGCCAACGAAGGCCGCAGCTATGACGAAGGCATCAGCTCTCTTCACGCGTACACGCTTGAACGGCTGAAAGCCGAAATGCTCAAGGATCACCCCGACGCTGATGCGCGGTGGCTCGATGACCTCGAAATCGTGGTGCGCAGCCCTGTGGTCTGGGGGCTGTTCACCGTCCCCGGAAAAATAGAAACCACAGCATTCACCCTGCCGGAGCTTGCCTTGCAGAACTTGATCGCTCTGCCATTAGGGAACAAGTCCCTGCGTTATCACGTCACGCTCGTGCTGCCGCAATGGTTAACCGTCAACTACCTGGAACGCCTGATCAGCCGGGTGGACGTCGGGAATACCTACCCGGCGTTGATCAAGGAAAAACTGCTGGAGCACCCACAGGAGGCCGACCGACGCCAGCGGCTCTATGCCGAGCACCTGCGCATTCAACTGCCGTTGCTGGCATTGCAATGCAAGATACGCGGCGAAAGCGCCATTGATGAGCAAGGCTACGCCTACGTGAAAGCCGTCATGCGCGCCGAGCCCAGTGACCGGCAAGTGCAGGGCCAACCCATCGTGATCCGCCCACTGGCATTTGTGCCGACTCGCCGAGGAGATAAAACGCCGGATAAGGTCGCCAATATGTTCGTGATCGGTCCCCAGGACCCGGCCGCCGGTCCATGCCTGTTGTATCGGCCGTTGCTCGACAACCCCCTGTCGCAGTTCCCTTCGCCCAGCAACTTGCTCTATGCCCTGCAGCAATCAGTAAACCTGCGCGAATCCGTACTGGCCTGGCTGCCCGATACGGTGAGCACTGACTATGCCCGCTATGTATTCCCTGGCGACCTGCCCTCGCCCTGGGCCGTGGTCGATTTCATGGTCGACCCCTTCAAGGTTTGGACGATGGGCGGGCCGGTGCTTCTGGACCAGGCCACAATCACCGATGACCAGTTCAAGACGCTCTACCACGCCAATGCCAATGCCCTGGTCACCCTCGCCGACCGGCAATCGGTGTCCAATGCCGAAGCCCGCTGGGCCACGTTCAAACGCACCGGCTGGATGACCTTCAATCTGGCCTTGCCATTCCTCGCGCGTACCGTGGGTATCGCCGCCTGGATCTGGCAGATCATGGATGAGTTACAAGACGTGGTGGAGACCCGCGCCCACCCTGAACAAGACACAACCTGGAACACACTTACCGACTTGCTGCTGAACATCGGCATGGCCATCACTTTGCACAGTGCCAGCCGCCGCGCCCCTGCGGGTTCAGTGCGCAACGAACCGATGCCCGCACCACGGCCACCAGCCGCCCCGGAACCGGTGACAACCAGCCGACAGCCGACGATTTCGGCAGAGGCACTCGCCGTACATGACCAGCCCCTGATCGTCAGCGGCGCAATCAATCGCGCACTGCCGCGCCTGGCAACCGTGTTGGACAGTTTCAAGGTGAGCAAGCCTGACACCCTGGGCGAGGCGCACCACGAGGCAGGCCCATGGCAAGACCTGTATCGCGGCGGCCAGCATTGGTATGCGCCAGTAGGCGAACGCTGGTTCCAGGTCACAGTGGATGAAGGCGAAACCGTGCTGATTGTCGACGCTCGAAACCCTTCGCGTACTGGCCCTCCGCTGGTTCACAACAGCAAGGGTCAGTGGTTCATCGATACGCGCCTGCGCCTTCGGGGAGGCAGCCCCAAACTCATGAGCACCAAAGCCCGCGCGCTGGCACGACAAAAAGCAGAGGAGCTACGTCGGCAGCTGGAAATATTCGAAAGCCAGAAAAAAGCCAACCAGGAGGCGTTGCAGAACGCACGCCAGGCGATGGATGCGCAGCCTTCCACATCCACTGAAGCGCTGCGCCAGACTTATCTGCAGACCCTGCAAACCCAACGCACGGAATACGAGACGGCCTTGCAGATGCTCAAGGAAATGAACGTGCACGAACCCACGGCGCAATACGCGCCAAAAGCCTTGAGTTACATCAAGGCCCAGGCCCGACTGACCCAAGCTACGCTGAGCGAAATCCTTTCGCGCTTCACACCCAAATGGCGCATCGTGCATGAACAGCTGCAACGCCAGGCTGTGGTGTCCATGGAGCGTCCGATTGAAGATTTTCGCGAGATGCGCGAGCTGACCGGTGAATTGCTTGTACAGCTGGAATACATGCACGGCCGATTCCGGGAGCTTAAAAGCCTGGCCAGGGACGGCGCCGTTTTGCTGGAAACCCTCAAGAGCTCGATGCCGGTCTATAACGTTGACGACCTGAAGGCCATTCGCGTGTCGCTAAGCCGCAACCTGTGCCTGCCCAAGGACACCTTGCAGACAGCTCCCGAGGCCTGGTCGGAGATAGACAACATCATCGACACAGCGGATGTCGCGATCCAATGCCTGCGCGATACATTGGAGGAACGCAGCGATCGACGCCTGGATGAACGCTTTGACACCTTGAGCAACCTGGTCGAGCAGTTTCAACTGCTGGACGAACGCCTGCAGGATTTTCCCGTGGAGTACTCCACGCACGCCATCACCGACCAGTTGCAGGAGTTGCGCGGCGAGCTGAGTGGCTTCCAGCGGCGCGCCGCGAGGAACCTCGGGGTATTGAGTGCCGAGCGCGGAGAGTTCAGGAGACGACCGACCCCACCCTCAACCCCGCCACGCCCGTTGAAACAGTTTATCCACACTCGCTACGGTGGCCTGCTGATTGGTGAGCCGCGCTTGAACGAAGTCGGGCTGGAAACCGGCCTGGTGGATATTCGCTCACCGCTGACCCATCAGATCCTCGCCACTTACCATGAAAAATCCAAGGCGGTCTGGGTGCTTCACGAGAGGGCCCCGTCCCCATCCGCCGAACCGGCTGAGGTGGATCTGCAGCTAGCCATCAATCAGGGCCAGACACTGCTCGATGGGCTGGCCGCCTTTCAAGCGCGTGCCCGTGCCCACAGCAACCTCGCCGATCGAGAGCCCTTTGGGATCGAGTATCTGTACCACCAGCACGCACAGCGATTGGAGAAGGCAAGCAATGCCATCGAGCAGGCACTGACTCAACATAACATCACAGAGAGCGACGCCATGGCGCTTCCCGCGAGCGAGGTGATCAAAGCGATTGATAGCGCGTTGGCCCAGCTCTATCAGCAAAGTAACCAGCTGGTGCAAAGGGCGCTCAAGTTGTCTCCTCCTACCGTGACAGGGGTGCAGTGGCTTAAACAACACAATACGATCGCCATCAAGAAAACCGTGAATCGCCGTCGAATCAAGTCCCACACGCCTGACTATCTGGATGAGTACACCATCAGCGACCGCGTGACGCGCGAAGTGCTCTGGTATGCCCACTTTCACTACAGTGCGAACTGGACACCGGACAAGTCCATGTTATCTGCCCGCCTGAAGACTCCAGCCGAGCACAGCCTGGGCGCCGCCGCCGACTCGCCCAAAGGCTTGAACCACAAACAAGCCGTTGCCTTTTACCGCAGCGAGATCAGCCTGCAGCAAGCCCGTGAGCTGTTTTTCGAGCGCCCAAAATCCGAGTCCAGTCGTTAATCGATACCAGGGGCACGGCATGCAATTTGCTGCGCCAGTGCCACTTCTTCGCGCGGGTGTCCCCCATGCTGCATTCACACCTCACGACTCTCAACGCCGTATCTCTGGTCCTGGCGACGTTCAAGGACCAGGGGCAGCCGGCCGAGGTATTACTGGCCGGCAGCGGCATTGGCACAGCAGACCTGCGCCGCGCCGACACGCGCATCACCACCTGCCAGGAGATGCGCGTATGCGCCAATGCCGTAGCCCTGCGCCAGGACATTGGCCTGGAACTGGGCCAGCGCATGCACGTGTCGTCCTACGGTCTGCTCGGTTATGCGCTGTTGACGAGTGCCACCTTAGGTGACGCTTTGCGCCTGGCGCTACGCTACCCGGCGCTGTTGGGAACACTTTTTGAACTCAGCCTGGTGGAAGACGGCGAACAGATTTGGCTGACCGCCGGCGACTATCGGGAAAATCCCGCGCTGGCGGCGTTCAATGTGGAGTTTTGCCTGGTGTCGATGAAAGTCATTTGCGATGACTTGCTCGGCGGCCCGCTGCCGTTGCGTGAAGCGCGCTTCGACTACCCGGCACCCGCTTACCACCCGCGATACGCGGAGCGTTTCGACTGCCCTTTGCAGTTTGACGCACGGCACAACGGCTTTGCGTTCGACGCCCAGTGGTTGCAACAACCCTTGCCCCTGGCCGATGCCATCACCCATCGGGCGATGGCCGAACGCTGCCGCAAACAGAACTCCGAATTCACCGGGCGCCAGGCCTGGCTCAACCGCGTGCGCCAGTTGCTGGCCGAGCAACTGCACGCCGCGCCCGGCCTGGACGGCTTGGCGGCGCAGATGAACTGTTCCGCACGGACGCTGCGCCGGCACCTGCATGCGCTAGGTTGCAGCTACCAGCAATTACTCGACGAGCTGCGCTTTGAGCAGGCCAAGCAATGGCTGGCACAAGGGCAATGGCCCATTTACAAGATCGCCGAACAATTGGGTTTCAGCGAGACCGCAAGTTTTCGCCACGCGTTTATGCGCTGGAGTGGGGTCGCGCCCAGCCTGATGCGCCATTAGCGGGCGAATTACGGTCAAAGTCTTTGGCCACATTTATCCCCTTCTGGCCGCTCCTGCCATTCTCTTGGCCGCCCCCGCACCGCAACACTTGAAGGCACAACAACATGCCTGCGGGAGCCCCCATGCTGACGATCTATTCAGACGATCACCATCTACACCACGGACGCTGCGAATTGATGGACGGGCAATTGATGCCCTGCTTCGAAATGCCGTCGCGCGCCGACCACGTGCTGCAACGGGTCAAGGACCGCGACCTGGGGCCGGTGCAGGCACCACAGGACTTCGGCCTGGCCCCGCTGCAGCGCATCCACAGCCGCGACTATCTGGAATTTTTCAAAAACGCCTGGGCCCGCTGGACCGAATACGGCCAGGACGGTGACCTGCTGCCCTACACCTGGCCTGCCCGCACCCTGCGTCGGGTGTTGCCCACCAGCTTGCATGGCCAACTGGGTTACTACAGCTTCGACGGCGGTGCGCCGATTACCGCCGGTACCTGGCAAGCCGCCTACAGCGCGGCACAGGTAGCGCTCACCGCGCAGCAGGCGATCCAGCAAGGCGCCCGCAGTGCCTTTGCCCTGTGCCGCCCACCCGGGCATCACGCCGCCAGTGATTTGATGGGCGGTTATTGCTACCTGAACAACGCCGCCATCGCAGCCCAGGCGTTCCTCGACCAGGGCCATGCAAAAGTCGCGATCATCGACGTGGATTACCACCATGGCAACGGCACCCAGTCGATTTTCTATGACCGCAGCGATGTGCTCTTCACCTCCATCCACGGCCACCCGGAGGCTGAGTTCCCGTTTTTCCTGGGGTATGCCGATGAGCTGGGAGAAGGGCCTGGCGAGGGCTTCAACTTCAACTACCCGCTGCCGGCCGGCTCCGGCTGGGACACCTGGAGCGCCGCGCTCGAAGCGGCGTGCCAGGAGACCGAGCGCTTTGATGCCGACGTCATTGTGGTGTCCCTGGGAGTGGACACGTTCAAAGACGACCCTATCTCGCAATTCAAACTCGACAGCCCGGATTACCTGGCGATGGGTCAGCGCATCGCGCGTCTTGGCAGGCCCACGCTGTTCGTGATGGAAGGCGGCTATGCCGTCGCAGAAATCGGTATCAACGCCGTCAACGTCCTCGAAGGTTTCGAACAAGCAGGAGCCGCCCAATGAAGATGCTCACCACCCTGGCCCTGTGCGCCGCCGTATTGAGCGGCGCGACGCAGGCCGAAGAAAAACCCCTCAAGGTCTACAACTGGTTCGACTACATCACGCCCAAGGCCCTTGAGGACTTCAAGGCACAAAACCCCCAGATCAAACTGGTGTACGACATCTTCGATACCAACGAAGCCCTGGAAGCCAAGCTGCTCACCGGCAACTCCGGGTATGACGTGGTGGTGCCGTCCAACGTGTTCCTGGCCAAGCAGATCGAAGCGGGCGTCTTTCAGCCCCTGGATCGCAGCCAGCTGCCCAACTGGAACCACCTCGACCCCAAGCTGATGAAGCTGATCGAAGCCAACGACCCCGGCAATAAGTTCGCCGTGCCCTACATGTACGGCACCATCCTGATCGGCTTCAACCCAGACAAGGTCAAGGCGGCACTGGGACCCGATGCACCGGTGGACAGTTGGGACCTGATCTTCAAGGAAGAGAACATCAGCAAGCTCAAGCAATGCGGCGTCGCCTTCCTGGATTCGCCGTCGGAAATCCTGCCGCTGGCCCTGCAGCACCTCGGCCTGGACCCCAACAGCAGCAACCCCAAGGATTACGACAAGGCACAAGCCCTGTTGATGAAAATCCGTCCGTACATCACCTACTTCCACTCCTCCAAGTACATGGCCGATATCGCCAACGGCGATCTTTGCGTGGCCGTGGGTTACTCGGGCAGTTTTTCCCAGGCCGCCAACCGTGCCAAGGAAGCCAAGAACGGCGTCACCGTGGACATGCGCCTGCCCAAAGAAGGCGCACCGATCTGGTTCGACATGCTCGCCATTCCCAAAGGTGCGCAGAACCCGCAAGACGCCTACACCTTCATCAACTACTTGCTGCAACCCCAGGTGATTGCGCCGATCAGTGATTTCGTCGGCTATCCCAACCCGAACAAGGACGCGACCGAACACGTCGACCCAGCCATTCGCAACAACCCCAACCTGTACCCGACCGAGGCGGCCATGGCAACGCTCTACACCTTGAAACCCCTGGCGCGTGATGCCGAGCGCGCCAGGACGCGCGCCTGGACCAAGATCAAATCCGGTACTTGATCACGCAGTGGCAAGGCCCACCGGAGCGAGGTCGCTCGCTCCGGTGCGTGTTACATCACATCCAGAAAAATGCGCCGCCCGGAGGGTGTGCCGATCGGCCCACGGTAGACCTGAGAGTGGCGCCCGGCGCTGCGTTCGGCCTGTTCAAAGACGCGGCCCATTCTGCGCTGCGCGGCTAATTTCAGGTGCGCCTTGGAGGGCTGGTCTGGCGGTGTGTGCAGCAAGGGGTAATGAAAGTGCGCGTACCACAGGGGCCGATAGCCGCCCATCACGTCCAGTACTTCGTATTCCTGCAGATAGTCCACCGTGCCGTCGATGGTTTCCGGCACCCGGCCATTGATCCGGCGGATACAAATCGCACGTTGCCCCAGCAGGTATTCCACATCGCCAACGGTTGGGGTCTGGCTGGTGCGGGTCATGTCGATGCGCAGGCGATGACCTTTGTTGCGCAACTGAAGGGCAGTGGCCCGCAATTGGCTGATCAAGGCAACGCAGTCCTCATTGCTGCGGATTTGGGTGAATTGCGCAAGCACGCGGGCAGCGTCGTCCAACCCACGCGCCAGCTGCTCGAACTGCTCCTCTGCGGCAACCGGTGGCGTGCCGGGGCGCAGGGTTTCGGCCCCAGCCTGGTTGGCCCGGGCCAGTGAGGCTTGGCCTGCATCGAATGCTTTACGCCCACGCACACTCAGCCCTCGCACATCACGCTTGAGCCGCGGCACCCGGCGGATGTCCCACTGACCTTGGTCATCACTGATGATGTCGGGCCCCAGGGTTACGGGCTTTTGCGGCCGATCGACCACCTGGTAGACCGGGCTGTTGATATTAAAGACAGGGCTGATGCGAATGTGCGACAGCACGTAGAAGTGGTTCTCGTCCTTGTTGTAGACGAGCCCGTTATCGAAGAGGTGCAGACCTTTATGACCCCCCTCATGAATCATCTCGCCTACCTTTGACGGGTGTGCTATCGCCGCCAATTGATGCTGCTGAACTGCCGAAAGCACCTGCCGTGCCCCCGCCCACGCGGCATCCAGCCGCTTGACGCGCGGGTGTGGCGACGCAGGCTCCTGGCCTTGTGGCCTGGCGGGATAAACCAGCAGCAGGGCCACCTGCCGCATCCAGCGAACGCCGTCGCGCCAGGGTACTTGAGCATTTTGCGTAACCTGCGCCTTGAAGGGGCTTGCGAGCAGCATCTTGCGGGTCAAGAACATTTCAGCGAAAGGCTGGGACAACACCGCGCCAGATGCAGGGGCAGTCATCACTTGTTGGAAGACCTGTGCCGACCACGGCCGAAACACCAACCAGGGGCCGACCTCATCGCTCCCAGCACCGATCAGGTAGCCTGACTCATCCGCCAACCGCCTGAACACCATCGGCTCGCCCTGCACGTGACGATGGGTCGCGTAAGTTCTCACGGCTGCGCGAAGCCGGTAATAACCCTTGAGCGTAACCCCCGCCAGACCTTGAAGACTGTATTCCAACGCCACCTTGCACAGGTCCATGGCCATTTCCCGAGCGAAGCAGGCTTGGTGCGCGGCGTCGTCCTCCGGCAGGTCGTCGAGTTGGGTGCGGGCGCAATATTTCTGATAGGCCCAGGCGGCTCTCACCAACAGCCTGCTGTAAGCCAATCGCCCCGCGCGCGAGGCTTCTTTCAGCCAGGACGGTAACGATTCACGCAGCCCCTGCGGCTCGGGGTCCTGCTCGAAGAAATCACGGAACCGGGTCGCCCAGGCCAGTTGTCGATCCAGAGGCTCAAGGCGCGGGCGTTCACTGAGGTCAATCGCATCGATACGTTGCAACGCCGCTTCCAGCCCACACAGCGCCCAGCCCTCGAAGACGTCATGCTCAAGCCGCTCAGCGTCTACCAACACCTCGGCCTGCTGAGCAGACGTAAAAACCTCAAGGCCATGTCTCACGGAGTAGATCAGCGTTGTACCGCCCCCCACGATCGCCAATGCGAGGTCGTTGTGCCGTTGAACGCCATAGACCTCAATCGTGGAGGTTCGCTCGCCGCTGTCGGGAAACGCGAGCACAGCCTGGAGCAGCCTGCGGATGACGGGATCTGCCTGCTTGCGCAGAACCTTACGCAGCCGCTGTGCAAGCATCTGCGATAACTCGCGCCAGCGAGTTTCCGACGCCGGGCCGGGCGCGCAGAAGAACTCGATCAACTGCTCGGCGTAATACTCAAGCACCGCCTCCGGGTCGGCATCGAGCTGGGCCTGAGTAATGCATAAAGTGCCAAGGGTGGGGCGTAAAGCGAACAACTGGCTGGTGCGCAACTGCAGCGCATTGACAACGGGGGGTGGGGAAAGTGGGTCGGGCATGATCGTCTACCTAGAGCAAAGACACAGGAAGCCCTCACGGTATTGGCCTCTTCACCCGGCCAGACGGTAGTTAATTATCCGGACTGCCATGCGGCGCGCAGACGCTTGAGCGCGAGTGCAATTTCCACCTCCGGCACGGCGGCAAACCCCATCACCAGGCCAGCGCGCTGGTCAACCGGCGTGCTTGATTGGGGCAGCCAGTAACTGCTCAGGCCGTTGACTTCCACCCCCACCTCACGGGCCTGGGCGAGCAGTTGCTGTTCGCGCGCCAATGTCTCCACCCGCACGGTCAGGTGCAGCCCAGCGGCCACGCTGGGCAGTTCGCCGATACCCCCCAACCCGTCCGGCCAACCCGCGAGCAACGCGTTGCGCCGGCTCAAGGCAGCCCGGCGCATACGGCGGATATGCCGCTGGAAGTGCCCGGCCGCCATGAATTCGGCCATCACCGCCTGGGTGCCGACTTCCGAGTGGCGCATGTCGACGGCACGGCGCCGGGAGAAGGCGTCCACCAGCCCCGGCGGTAATACCAGATAACCCAGGCGCAAGGCCGGGAACGCTACTTTGCCGAACGTGCCGACATACAGCACCCGCCCACTGCGAGCCAGGGCCGCCAAGGGCGACAAGGGCGCGCCGCTGTAGCGGTACTCGCCATCGTAGTCGTCCTCGATGATCCAGCCGCCCGTACGCTCGGCCCAGGCCAGCAGTTCCAGGCGTCGGGCCAGGCTCATCACCACACCCAGCGGGTATTGATGGGAAGGCGTGACATAAGCCACGCGGCAATCGGCAAGGGTATTGAGTACCTGGCAGTCGATACCCTCGTTGTCCACCGGTACTCCGTGCAGTCGCCCACCGGCCAGGGCGAACGCATGGCCGGCAGCACGATAACCGGGGTTTTCCACTGCCACTGCATCACCAGGCTCTACCAGCAACTGTGCACAAAGGCTGATTGCCTGCTGCGCGCCGCTGGTGATCACTATTTGTTCAGCCGTGCATTGCAAGCCACGTGAGCTGCGCAGGTAAGCGGCAATCAACCCGCGCAAGCGAGCATCGCCAGCCGGGTCCCCGTAACAGAGTTGCTCCAGATCCGGCTTGCGCCAGAACGCCCCATTCAGCTTGGCCCACACCTCGAACGGGAACAGATCGAACGCCGGTACGCCCACGCGAAATGCCCGTGGCGGACCCGACGGAGGCTGAGACAGGTGGTTGGTTTTTATCCGCTCGACACCGGCACTGTGGATAACTTCGTCGTCCAGATCTTCCGGCAAATTCGCTACGTTTGTGGATAAGGTTGGGGATAAGCCTGTTGAAAACCCTGTGGACAGTTTTGTGGATAGTTTTTTTGCCGTGGGCAGTTGAGCTACATAGGTGCCATCACCGACCCGGCTTTCGATAAAGCCCTCGGCGTAGAGCTGGTCGTAAGCGCGCACCACGCTGTTGCGCGAAATCGACAACGCCGCCGCCAAATCACGGCTAGCCGGCAAGCGCGTGCCGCTGACCAGCCGCCCGTCCAGCACCCGCTGGCGCAAGGCGTCATACAGCTGGCGAGTCAGACCTTGGCAGCGATCCAGCTCGATTCCGGCGGGGTTGAATGACATCGGCGGCAAAACAGGCGGCATATTGGACCTATGAAATTGACCCTAGATGGCTCTTACAACGAACCAATAGCCTGCCTAGGATGCAGGCATTCGCCAAGGAAAATCTCCATGTACACACCGCGTGCCTTTGCCCTCGATGATTTGCCCGAAATCCAGCAACTGATCCAGCACACCCGCCTGGCGCAGTTGGTGACCTTTGGCGAGCAGGGCCTGCAAGCCAGCCACCTGCCGCTGTTGCTCAACCCCGATGAAGGCCCCAACGGCACGCTTTATGGGCACCTGGCCAAGGCCAACCCACAGTGGCAAGAGCTGCAAAATGGCAGCGACGCCCTGGTGATCTTTGCCGGCGCCGAAGCCTACATCAGCCCGGCGTTTTATCCGGCCAAGGCCGAGCACGGCAAAGTGGTGCCCACCTGGAACTACATCGCCGTGCACGCTTACGGCAAGGCCGAGGTGTTCACCGATGCCGCACGCTTGCTCAAGCTGGTCAGTGCCCTCACCGACCGTCATGAAGGCAATCGCAGCCAACCGTGGAAAGTCAGCGACGCCCCGGCCGACTACATTGACGGCATGCTCAGGGCCATCGTCGGCTTCGCCCTGCCGATCGACCGCCTGATCGGCAAGCGCAAACTCAGCCAGAACCGCAGCGCGGCCGACATTGCCGGCGTTCGCGAGGGCCTGGCCGCAAGCCCGGACGTGCGTGACCAGACCCTCGCGCGCTTTATTCCCCAAGGAGTTTCAGAATGAACCCGACCGACATCCGCCAGGTGACTGCTGCCGACCACGCCGCCTGGCTGCCGTTGTGGCAAGCGTATTTGCAGTTCTACAACACTGAACTGCCGGACGCGGTGAGCCAAAGCACCTGGCAGCGTTTGCTCGACGCCAATGAGCCGACCCATTCGGCGCTGGCCTGGCAGGACGGCAAGGCGGTGGGTATGGTCAACTTCATCTACCATCGCTCCAACTGGAGCATTGAAAACTCCTGCTACCTGCAGGACTTGCTGGTGGACCCCGCTCAACGCGGCACCGGCGTCGGTCGTCAGTTGATCGAATTCGTCTACACCACCGCCAAGGCCGATGGTTGCTGCAAGGTCCATTGGCTGACCCACGAAACCAACGCCACGGCGATCCAGCTGTATGAACGCATCGCCGAACGCCCGGGTTTCATTCAATTTCGCAAAGGCCTTTAAGGAGCGCAGCATGTCCATTTCCCCCGCCGACTGGAAAGGCGTCCCGGCGCCTACCGTGCAACGGCTTGAAGGACGCTTTATACGCCTGGAAAAACTCGACCCGGCGCGCCATGCCGACGATCTGTTCCAAGCGCTTCAAGGCCCCGGTGCCGACCCGAAACTGTGGGACTACCTGCCTTACGGGCCTTTCCCTGAGCGCAGCGCCTTCAATGACTGGTTGAATAATCACGCAGCTCACAGCGACCCGTATTTTTTCAGCGTGATCGACCGCGCCAGCGGTCAGGTCCAAGGCATCCTCAGCCTGATGTCCATTGTCCCGGCCCAAGGCCGTATCGAGATCGGCCACGTCACCTTCGGGGCGCCGATGCAGCGCTCACCGAAAAGCACCGAGGCGGTGTACCTGCTGGCCAGGTATGCCTTCGAACAGGGCTATCGCCGCCTGGAATGGAAGTGCAACAACGCCAACGCCCGCTCCAAATACGCGGCCGAGCGCCTGGGGTTCAGCTTTGAAGGCGTATTCCGCCAACACATGGTGGTCAAGGGGCAGAACCGGGACACCGCGTGGTATTCGATCATCGACGCGGAATGGGCGGCGATTGGCGCAGGCTTCGAGGCGTGGTTATCAGAAGCCAATCAGACGGGATCGGGCCAGTTGAAAACCCTGGCGCAGTGCCGGGCCTGACCCTCCCGGACGACGCATGATGCCTGTGGCAGGGAACGGGTTCCCTGCCACATTTGCAGTTGCGTTGGCCAACTACCCCAGCTTCTGGGCCAGCACCGCAATATGCTCAGGCCCGATCCCGCAGCAACCGCCCAGATGGCTGGCACCGCGCGCCTGCCAATCAGCGGCCCAGTGCAGGTAGCCGGAGGGGTCGAGGTCGTCGCGCAACGGGTCGAGGCCATCGTTGGCCGTGGCTTCCTTGGGCTGCGGAGGGAAGGCATTGGCGTAGGCACCGATCTGGATCGCTACGCCCAGTCGCTCAAAGGTCTGGCGCGCAGCATCAATCGCCGCGCCGATCACTTCCGGCTGGCTGCAGTTGAACAGCAGCACCTGCACGCCCAACTGCGCAGCCGCCTCGGCCGCGTCCGCCACCGGCTCGCCGGAGCGCAGCCGTGGTACTTCGTCGGTGTCTTCGTCCTTCAGGGTAAACGACAGCCAGAACGGCTTGCCATCCTGAGGCAGACCGGCCTTGATCGCCCGCGCTTCGACGATGGAGCTTTGGGTTTCCGCCAGCCACAGGTCAACGTGAGGCGCCAGGCCTTGCACCAGCGGTGTGAGTAACTCGGATACACGCTGCGCTTCAAATAAATCCGGACGATATGAGCCGAACAACGGTGGCAACGAACCGGCCACCCGTACATGTTTACCCGAGGCCGTCACCGCCCGCCGCGCCAACTCACCCGCCAAATCCGCCAAGGCTTGGCCTTCAGCCGCAAATCGAAGCTCACCAATATGAAACGGCACCACCGCATAGCTATTGCTGGTGATCACGTTCGCGCCACTGTCGATATAAGCCGCATGCACCGCCTCCACCGCCTGCGGCGCCTCGCTCAACGCCAGAGCCGACCACTCCGGCTGACGGAACGGCGCGCCACGGCGTTGCAGTTCACGGCCCATGCCACCATCGAGAATCACTGTTTCTGCGCCCATATGCTTTTTACTCATAAGCTTATGAAAATAACTCACTATGAGAGTCGTTTTTATAACTATTTAATACGCTGAATTCGCTGCATCACAACTCTTTTTTCTAAAGGTGTCATTCGTGAAACTTAAACCCCTGTTGGCCTTGGGCCTGCTGACACTGGCGACTTGCACCCAAGCCTTCGGTGGCGCCACGCTGGATCGCATCGAGCAGAAAAAAGAGCTGGTGGGCGTGCTGATGGAAAGCTACCCGCCATTCTCGTTCCTCAACGACCAGAACCAGCTGAGTGGCTTCGACGTTGACGTGGCAAAGGCTGTGGCACAGAAACTGGGCGTGAAGCTGCGCCTGGAAACGCCCTCATGGGACGTGATCGCCGCCGGCCGCTGGAGCGGGCGCTACGACATTTGCATCTGCTCGATGACCCCGAGCAAAGCCCGCGCCGAAGTGTTTGATTTCCCGGTGGAGTACTACGCCTCGCCGGCAGTGATCGTGGTCAATGCCAAGGACGAGCGCATCCACACGGCCAAGGACCTGAGCGGCAAGAAAGTCGGCCTTACCAGCGCCTCCAGTTACGAAAGCTACCTGAACAAGAACCTGGTGATCGAAGGCGCCGAAGACACGCCATTGCAGTACCCGTTCGAGGACGTGCAGATCGCCCCGTACGACACCGACAACGTCGCCTTCCAGGACCTCGGCCTGGGTGCCGGCGTGCGCCTGGATGCCATCCTCACCAACCTGGTTACCGCCCAGCCGCGCCTGACCGAAGACAAGCGCTTCAAGCTGGCCGGCGAGCCGCTGTACTCGGAGCCCAACTCGGTCGCCATCGAGAAAGGCGACGCGGCGTGGGACAGCAAGGTGCGTGAGGTCTTTGCCCAGCTCAAACAGGACGGCACCTTGAGCGCGCTGTCGCAAAAATGGATTGGCGCCGATATCAGCCGATGACACCGTCCAGACCCCCCTTGCTGCAGCGCCTGCTGGGCTTTCGCACACGGCTGTACCTTACTTGGGCGGCGCTGTTCGCCCTGTTTGCCGGCTTCTTCCTGAGCTTTGACCTGAAGTTCTCGATCATCCTCGACAAGTTGCCCAACCTGGTCGGCCTGCACTTGGCGCCCAACGGCTTCCTGCAAGGCGCCGCGCTGACGCTCTTCCTGTGCCTGTGCTCAATGCTGACGTCATCGGTGTTGGGTTTTATCGCCGCCCTGGGGCGCCTGTCGAAAAGTGCCGTGGCGTTTGGCATCGCGAGTTTTTACGCCTCGTTCTTTCGCGGCACGCCGCTGCTTATCCAGATCCTGCTGATCTACCTGGGCCTGCCACAACTGGGCCTGGTGCCGGGCGCTATCGTAGCCGGCATCATCGCGCTGTCGCTGAACTATGGCGCCTACCTGAGCGAGATTTTCCGCGCCGGTATCCTGGGTGTGCCTCATGGCCAACGCGAAGCCGCCCTGGCCCTGGGCATGCGCGACAGTGCGATCTTCTGGCACGTCACCCTGCCCCAGGCCATGCGCACCATTGTTCCGCCCGCCACCAACCAGTTCATCTCCATGCTCAAGGACTCGTCCCTGATCTCGGTGATGGGCGTGTGGGAAGTGATGTTCCTGGCGCAGTCCTACGGTCGTTCAAGCTATCGCTATATCGAGATGCTCACCACGGCGGCGATCATCTACTGGGTGATGTCGCTGGCGCTGGAACTGATCCAGGCCCGTATGGAGCGGCACTACGGTAAGGGTTATGCCAAGCGATGAAGGCCAAAAGGGACACCGCGGCCTGCCGCCTGGGCGCAATTTTAATCGCAGCAGACTAGAGACATCTCCCGCAAACGAGGGGTCGCCGGCCTGACAGTTATCCCTTCTGCCCCCCGCTAAATTCCACCGCCTCATACATGAAGAGGTGGGTTTAGATGACGTTTATACACAAGCAATTCGCACTCGCTATCACCCTGCTGCTGGGAGCCACCAGCGCTCACTGCGCTCAGGCACGTGGCGATATGGAGCCTGACAGCGAGTGGTTTGCGCCAGCCGCGCAGAGCAGCGAAACAGCGCATGTCGGCCCGGTGGAGCCTGCGCCTGAAGAGTTTTATTTTGCCGACCATGCCGGCAGCCGTAACGGCCTGAGCGTCGCCCGCGTGCTGGACTCCGCAGTCGACGCACTGCTGGCATCGGACACATTGAGCGAATGGGAAAAGCACCAACTCGAGGAGTATGGCCATTACCTGGGCAGCCTGGCGCCGGGCCGGTTAGCCGCCACGCTTGAACAATTGGCCGGCAGCCAGAACGCCAATCTGGGCACCGCGACTCAAAACAGCCTGCAGCCCCTGACCGCCAACCTGTTGTCGGCAATACGTCAGTTGGATAATGACACCCGCGAGACGGGGCGCTTTTGGCTCCAGGGCCTGGGAAGCGGCGGCCGGCTCAATGCCCAACACGGTAGCGCCGGCTTGAGTCAAAGCACCCAAGGCGTGCTGCTGGGTGCCGACTGGTCACTGGACCACGCATGGCGGATCGGTGTAGTGGGTGGCAAATCGGACAGCGACCTGAGCACCAAGGGGTTCCAGGGTGAGTTGGACAGTTGGCACCTGGGTGGATACGCCGTGCGCCGAGACGGCCCGTTCGCATTGCGCCTGGGCGCGCTCTACAGCCGGCATACCGGGCAAAACAAACGCACGGTCGATTTTGACTTCGTCGGCTACCGCGAGTCCCTCACCGGCAAGTACACCGCTCAGAGCCAAAACGCTTTCGCAGAGCTTGGCTATCAACTGGACACTGGCGGCCTACGTGCCGAGCCCTTCGCCGGCATCGGCTTGCAGCGCTACCAACGTGAGCGCTTCCAGGAAAAAGGCGGCTATAGCGCGTTGAACGTTGGTACACAGACCCAGCAAAACCTCAGTAGCACCGTCGGCCTGCGCTTGAGCCATGACTTTGCACTGGGTAACCGCATCGCCCTCAAACCGCACCTGAGCACCCACTGGAAACATCTGTATGGCAACGTCGACAGCCGCGTGCGCCAGTCCTTCGCCCAGGAAAAACGCGAGGATTTCAACAGTGAATTCACCATCGTCGGCACCTCCCTGGACCGTGACAGCCTGGCATTGCGCACCGGCGTGGACATGGCCCTGTCGGCCGAACATAGCGTAGGCCTGGCCTATACCGCCGAGGTCGGCAGCCACAGTCGCAACCACGCGTTGATGGGGCAGTGGGCGATGACGTTCTAAGGCCGGACCGCCCGAGCGCCAGGCAAAAAAAAGGGGGCACATGCCCCCCGAGGTTTAAGCGGTAGTGTCGAAGGCTGTGGATCAGCCTTCGATTTCGATCAGGATTTCACCCGGGTTGACCCGGTCGCCCTTGGCCACATGCACCGCAGTGACCTTACCGGCAATGGCGGCCTGTACTTCGGTTTCCATCTTCATGGCTTCGGTGATCAGCACGGCCTGGCCGGCCTTGACCACGTCGCCTTCCTTGACCAGCACATCGACGATATTGCCCGGCATTGCCGTGCTCACATGACCCGGCGCGCTGGCGTGCTTGCGCTTGCTGCCGCCGCTGCTGACAAACTCGTTGAGCGGTTCGAACACCACCTCTTCCGGCATGCCATCAATGGACAGGTAGAAATGCCGTTTGCCTTCAGCCTTCACACCGACACCGGTGATATCCACGCGGTAGCTTTCGCCGTGCACGTCGATGACGAACTCGGTCGGTACACCTTCGCCCCCGGCGCGGGCCACGCCGCCGGCTTCTGGGATCGGCAACAGGACTTCCGGCGCCAGGGTGCCGGCCTCACGTTCTTCGAGGAACTTGCGGCCGATGTCCGGGAACATGGCGTAGGTCAGCACGTCTTCTTCGGACTTGGCCAACGCGCCGATCTCGCCACGCAGCTTGGTCATTTCCGGCTTGAGCAGGTCGGCCGGGCGCACGTCTATCACGTCTTCACTGCCGATGGCCTGGCGACGCAATTTCTCGTTCACCGTGCCTGGCGCCTTGCCGTAGCCACCCTGCAGGTACAGCTTCACTTCGTTGGTGATGGTCTTGTAGCGTTCACCGGCCAACACATTGAAGAACGCCTGGGTGCCGACGATCTGCGAGGTCGGCGTGACCAGCGGCGGGAAACCGAGGTCTTCGCGCACACGGGGGATTTCAGCCAGTACTTCGCCCATACGGTTGAGGGCGCCCTGCTCCTTCAACTGGTTGGCCAGGTTGGAAATCATCCCGCCCGGTACCTGGTTGACTTGCACGCGGGTGTCGACCGCGGTGAATTCGCTTTCGAACTGGTGGTACTTCTTGCGCACTGCGTAGAAGTACAGACCGATTTCCTGCAGCAGCTCCAGGTCGAGGCCAGTGTCGAACTCGCTGCCTTTGAGGGCCGCGACCATCGATTCGGTGCCCGGATGGCTGGTGCCCCAGGCGAAGCTGGAAATCGCGGTATCGATATGATCGGCGCCGTTTTCAATGGCCTTGAGTTGGCACATCGCGGCCAGGCCGGCGGTGTCGTGAGAGTGAATGAACACCGGCAGGCTTTGCTCGGCTTTCAAGGCCTTGACCAGTTCGCCGGTGGCATACGGGGTCAGCAGGCCAGCCATGTCTTTGATCGCGACCGAGTCGCAGCCCATGGATTCCATCTGCTTGGCCTGGGCCACAAACGCGTCGATGGTGTGCACGGGGCTGGTGGTGTAGGCGATCGTGCCCTGGGCATGTTTGCCGGCGGCTTTCACCGCTTCGATGGCCACGCGCAGGTTACGCACATCGTTCATCGCGTCGAAGATGCGGAACACGTCGATGCCATTCACGGCGGCCTTGGCGACAAACGCTTTGACCACGTCGTCGCTGTAGTGGCGGTAGCCCAGCAGGTTCTGGCCACGCAGCAGCATTTGCAGGCGGGTGTTAGGCAACGCGGCGCGCAGTTTGCGCAGGCGCTCCCAGGGGTCTTCTTTCAGGAAACGCACGCAAGCGTCAAAGGTCGCGCCGCCCCAGACTTCCAGGGACCAGTAGCCGACTTTGTCGAGCTTGTCGCAGATCGGCAGCATGTCATCGGTACGCATGCGGGTCGCGAGCAGCGATTGGTGAGCGTCGCGCAGGATGGTGTCGGTTACGAAAATCTTCTTGGTCATTGTTGTATTCCTCACAGGCCTGCGTGGGCGGCGATGGCGGCGGCGATGGCCAGGGCCAGCTCTTCGGGTTTGCGCTTGATCGAGTAGTTGGTCAGCTCAGGGTGGCTTTCCACAAAGCTTGTATTGAACTGGCCGCTGCGGAATTCCGGGTTGCGCAGGATTTCCTGGTAGTAGGCGGCGGTGGTCTTCACACCTTGCAAGCGCATGTCGTCCAGGGCACGCAGGCCACGGTCCATGGCTTCTTCCCAGGTCAATGCCCACACCACCAGTTTCAGGCACATGGAGTCGTAGAACGGCGGAATGGTGTAGCCGGTGTAGATCGCCGTGTCGGTGCGCACGCCGGGGCCGCCGGGCGCGTAGTAACGGGTGATCTTGCCGAAGCTGGGCAGGAAGTTGTTCTTCGGGTCTTCGGCGTTGATACGGAACTGCAACGCGAAACCACGGTGATGGATGTCTTCCTGTTTCACCGACAGCGGCAGGCCCGAGGCGATGCGGATCTGCTCACGGACAATATCGATCCCGGTGATTTCTTCGGTGATGGTGTGTTCCACCTGCACCCGGGTATTCATCTCCATGAAGTACACCTCGCCCTCGGCGAGCAGGAACTCCACGGTACCGGCGTTCTCGTAGCCCACCGCCTTGGCCGCACGCACCGACAGGTCGCCGATGTAGGCGCGCTGTTCGGGTGTCAGCTGCGGGCTGGGGGCGATTTCGATGAGCTTCTGGTTACGGCGCTGGATCGAGCAATCGCGCTCGAACAGATGCACCACGTTGCCGAAGCTGTCACCGAGGATCTGCGCCTCGATGTGCTTGGGGTTGACGATGCATTTTTCCAGGAACACTTCCGCCGAACCGAATGCCTTGGTGGCTTCGGAGATGACGCGCGGGAAGGCTTGTTCGAGTTCTTCGCGGCTGTTGCAGCGACGGATACCGCGACCGCCACCACCGGAAGTGGCCTTGAGCATCACCGGGTAGCCAATGCGATCGCCTTCGCTAAGGGCTTCATGGATATCGGCGACGTTGCCTTCGGTGCCGGGAGTCACCGGCACACCGGCCTTGATCATGCTGCGGCGCGCTTCGGTCTTGTCGCCCATGCGGCGGATGACTTCGGCCGATGGGCCAATGAACTTGATCCCACGTTCGGCGCAAATGTCTGCCAGTTCGGCGTTTTCCGAAAGGAAACCATAGCCCGGGTGCAATGCATCGCAGCCGGTTTCCACCGCCAGGTTCACCAGCTTGCGCGGGTTCAGGTAACCGGCCAGAGGCTCGGCCCCAATGCTGTGGGCTTCGTCGGCACGCTTGACGTGCAGCGCATGACGGTCGGCATCGGAAAACACCGCAACCGAGCGAATCCCCATCTCGGCGCAGGCTCGCACGATGCGTACGGCGATTTCACCACGGTTGGCGATCAGGATCTTTTTTATCACTTGGAAATTCCCTTGAGCCGATTGCTGCGTTCTTCGACCCGCTAGACCCGGGTCGACGCGTGACCAAATGTTTCAAGCCAGTCGCGTGACACACACTAAGCCGCTCAAGGAATTAACAAAAATCAATAATTATTGGGTTAGGCATAAGTAAAGACTTATAGTTGGCCGGACAGGCCGCGCCAACAGGAATTAAAAATGCGTAAGTCATTGATGCGTATGACATTGCGTCAACTGCAGATTTTCAATGAAGTGTGTGATTTGCGCTCTTACAGCCGCGCTGCCGAGGAAATGTCTCTCACGCAACCGGCGGTCAGCCTGCAAATTCGCCAGCTGGAAGAGCTGATCGGCCAGCCGCTGTTCGATTACGTCGGCAAAAAACTCTACATGACCGAAGCCGCCGAAGCCCTGCAACGGGCCAGTCGCGATATTTTCGGGCGCCTGGAAAACCTCGACATGCAACTGTCGGACATGCAGGGCTCGCTGCAGGGCCAGTTGAAGCTGGCGGTGGAGTCCAGCGCCAAGTATTTCGTGCCGCACCTGTTCGCGGCCTTCAAGCGCCAACACCCCGAAGTGCAATTGCAGCTGACGGTGGTCAACCGCGCCCAGGTGATTCGCAGGCTGTCGGACAACCGCGATGACCTGGTCATCATGTCTATGGTGCCCCAGGACATGGGCCTGGAATTCCTGCCGTTTCTCAACAACCCGATCGTCGCCGTGGCACCGCTCGACCACCCCTTGAGCCTGCAAGGCCCGCTACGCCTGCAAGACCTGGAACCCTACACGCTGCTACTGCGCGAGCCCGGTTCCGGCACGCGACTGGCCTGCGAGGAATACTTCAAGGAGAAACGCGTGCACTTCACCCAAACGGTGGAAGTCGCGTCGGCCGAAGCCCAGCGCGAATGCGTGAGCGCAGGGTTGGGCGTGGCCTTGCTCACGCGCCACGCCGTCAATATGGAGCTGACCACCGGTGGGCTCAAGGAGTTGCCGGTGGAGGAGCTGCCGCTGTACCGCAGTTGGTGCCTGGTGCAGGCCAAGGCTAAACGCCTGTCGCCGGTGGCGCATGCGTTCCTGGGCTTTATCCGCAGCGAACGGGTGCAGATCAGCGTGCTGGCTGAGCGCTTCGCTGGGCAGCCACGGGTGCCTGCCAGTGGAGCTCCGGGTAGTCACTGAAGCTCTGGAGCAGTTGACGCTCTTCGCAGCGGTCTTCGATTGCGCGACGGAACGCCATGCGGCGTTGGTCTTCCTGTTGGCGACGGGTCTTGACGGTGCTGTTGCTGTCTTCGTAGTGCCGGGTCATTTGGAGTCTCCCAATGCGAGTACGGGGAGTTCAGGATGGCCTTGGGGGATGACGGGGCGATGACAACCTGATGAAGATTCTGGACACACAGGAACCCAATGTGGGAGGGGGCTTGCTCCCGATAGGCCGCGCAGCGGCCTCAAAAATGGGCCTGTTACGCAGTCCATCGGGAGCAAGCCCCCTCCCACAGGTTATCCGTCGTCGACTCAATCGCTTAACTGACTGGCATCAGGGCTTGCCCCCCTCCCACATTTGAATCTGCATACCGCTTCTAGTCGTCCAGGGCTTTGACGGATTTGGGCGACAGACGCAGGCTGCGCAAACTGCGCTTCACGCTCTTGAGATGGTTGACCAGGCTCGGACCACGCGCCATCGCCACGCCCATCGCCAGCACGTCAATCACCACCAGGTGAGCAATACGTGAGGTCAACGGGGTGTAGATCTCGGTGTCTTCGTGCACATCGATCGCCAGGTTGACCGTGGACAACTCCGCCAATGGTGTCTGGCTCGGGCACAGGGTGATCAGCGAGGCGCCGCTTTCGCGCACCAGGTTGGCGGTAATCAGCAGGTCTTTGGAACGGCCCGACTGGGAGATGCAGATCGCCACGTCGGTAGGCTTCAAGGTCACCGCCGACATTGCCTGCATGTGCGGGTCGCTGTAGGCCGCGGCAGTCAGCAGCAGACGAAAGAATTTGTGCTGGGCGTCAGCCGCTACGGCGCCGGATGCACCAAAACCATAGAATTCGACACGCTGGGCCTGGGACATGGCGGTCACCGCCTTTTGCAGCTCTACCGGGTCGAGCTTCTCGCGTACTTCCATCAACGTGTGCAAGGTGGTGTCGAAAATTTTCAGGCTGTAGTCGGCGACGGAGTCATCTTCATGGATCGCAAACTGCCCGAAGCTCGCACCGGCCGCCAGGCTCTGGGCCAACTTGAGTTTCAAGTCCTGGAACCCCGAGCAACCGATAGCGCGGCAGAAGCGCACGATGGTCGGCTCACTGATGCCCACGCTGTGGGCCAGGTCGGCCATGGAACTGTGCATCACGGCCGCAGGATCAAGCAGCACATGATCGGCAACCTTGAGTTCCGATTTGCGTAACAGGTGGCGCGACTGGGCGATATGTTGCAACAGGTTCAAAGGGCAGGACTCTTGTTATTGGCAGACGCCAGGGATGTAGCAAGCTTGTAGTTATACTACAAGAATTGTCGTTTTGCCCGTCCGATGCATCACTAAATCGCCCTGCTGCCCTTTGAATCAAAGGGCAGCTACTTTGGTAGCCATAAAGGCGCTCTCACGGTCGCCAAGGAGAATCTGCATTTTTCCGTAACAATTGCGCCAGCCCCTGCGCCTGCATCGGCCGACTGATCAGGTAGCCCTGCACTTCATCGCAACGCTCCGCGCGCAGGAAATCAAGCTGCTGCTGGTCTTCCACACCCTCCGCCACCACTTTGAGCGACAGCCCGTGCGCCATGGCGATGATTGCACGGGTAATCGCGGCGTCTTCACGACCTTGGCCAAGGCCACGGATGAATGCCTGGTCGATCTTCACGTAGTCCACCGGGATACGCTTGAGGTAGCTGAGGGACGAATAACCGGTACCGAAGTCATCGATCGCCAGTTTCACCCCCAAGTCACGCAGTTGCTGGAAGGTCGCGATGATGTGCTCGACGCTGTCGAGCAGCTGGCTTTCGGTCAGTTCCAGCTCGAGGTATTGCGGGTCCAGGCCGGTTTCTTCCAGCACTTGGCGCACCAGGCTGACCAGCTTGCCATGGCGCAACTGGTGCACCGACAGGTTCACCGACACCCGGATCGGCGCCAGGCCCTGGCGCTGCCACTCACACGCTTGCCAGCACGCCTGGCGCAGCACGAATTCGCCCAGTGGCGCGATCAAACCCGTCTCTTCAGCCAAACCGATAAAGTCCCCCGGCGGCACCATGCCCCACTGCGGATGCTCCCAGCGCACCAGTGCTTCGGCGGCGTTCAGGGTGCCAGTGGCCAGGCACAGTTTCGGTTGGTAGAACACCGTGAGTTGACGCTCGTCGATGGCTTTGCGCAGCTGGTTTTCCAGCTGCAATCGCTCCAGGGTGCTGGCTTGCAGGCTGTCTGTATAGAACTGGAAGTTATTGCCGCCCAAGTGTTTGGCATGCTGCATGGCCATGTTCGATTGACTGACCAATGCGGAAATTTCCCGCGCGTTATCCGGCAACAGGCTGACGCCCATCGAGGCACTGACCACCAGCTCGTGCCCCTCCACCGTCACCGGCACCCGCAGCTTGGCCAGCAGACGCGTGGCCACCCGCGCCAGGCTCGACAGGTTGCCGTAGGCATCGAACAGCACTGCAAACTCGTCGCCGGACAGCCGCGCAATGGTATCGGCCTCGGGCAATGCGTTGATCAAGCGGCGTGCCATTTTTTGCAGCAATTGGTCGGCGACTTCATGGCCCAGGCTGTCGTTAAGCAGCTTGAAGCGATCCAGATTGATATGCAGCAGCGCCAGGCTGCGCCCGCCCTGGCGCACCCGCGCATGGGCCTCACGCAGGCGTTCGCGGAACAGCGAGCGGTTGGCCAGGCCGGTCAATTCATCGTAATGGGTGAGGTAGCGCATGCGCTCCTCAGATTCGCGGCGCGCCGACAAATCGGCGAAAAAGCCCACGATATGACTGACTTTTCCACGCACATCACGTACGACATTCAGCTGTAGCCACTGCGGATACAGCTCGCCGTTCTTGCGCGTTTCCACCAGTTCACCTTGCCAGGTGCCGTGGCTGAGCAGGGCCTGGCGGATCACCGGGAAGTGACGGCGCGCATCGCGGCTGCTGGGTAATTCCACAACGTTACGGCCAATCATGTCGTCGATTTCGAAGCCGGTGACACGGCTGAACGCCTGGTTCACGGCGATCAAGACATAATCCGGGTCGAGAATCACAATGCCTTCGCTGGCGGCCTCGAATACCGTTGAAGCCAGGCGCTGCTGCTCTTCAAGCGCCTTGCCGGCAGTGATATCACGACGAGTGCCGAGCATGCGCGTTACCCGTCCGCTGGGCGCCCACTCCACCGCACGACCCCGGTCTTCGATCCACACCCAATGGCCGTCGCCGTGACGCACGCGATATTCCACCTGATAGTCCTCGCTGCGGCCTTTCAGGTGTTCGACCAAGGCACGCTTGAGCAGCGGCAGATCCTCGGGGTGCAGGCGCGGCTTCAGATGGCTGAGCATCGCCGTGACGTACTCCGGCTCCAGCCCGAACAGCTCTTTGAGCTGGGTGTGATGGACTTCGTCGGTTTGCAGGTTCCAGTCCCAGAGGCCCAGCTCGCTGGCCTGCAAGGCCATGGCCAGGCGCGCTTCGCTCTTGTCCAGGGCAAGGCTGGCGGCGTCCAGCTCTTGGCTGCGTTGTGCCACGCGGTCTTGCAGGCCGGCCTGGGCGTCGCGCAATTCCTGTTCAACCTGACGGCGCTGTTCGACTTCGCGTACCAGTTCCTGATTCAACTGTTCACTGCGTTGCTGTGCCTGCTGCAGATGCTCGATCAGGGCCTGGTTCTGGAAGCGTCGCAGCAACCCGCGCTGGATCAGGCGGTTGACCTGCCAGGCGACCAGGCTCAAGGACGCCAGCAGGATCAGGCCCAGCACACCCCAGCCTTGCTGCTGCGGGCCACCGCTCCAGAACAGATAAAGGATGGTCGGCACCAGACACGGCATGGCAAACGACAGAAACGCCGGCAGGCTCACGGCATAGGCCACGCTGGCCGACAACGCTGCGGCCCCCAGCAGCCCGAACACCCAGGCCTGTTGTATAAAGCTGTCTGCCGGCACCAGCGCAATGGCGGCGATGGCCAGGGTCAAGCCGCTGACTGTAGAGCCGAGCATGAACATGCGCTGCCAGATCGGCTGGGCCTGGCGGCTGGGCATGGCTGACTCGAAGGCCGCCACCTGAATGACGCGCATCGCCACCAGGGCCAGCAACCAGACCAGCCAGATGCTGTCCAGCACGTACAGCTTGGGGCTCCACAACAGCCAGGCACAGACCAGGCCGTTGACCAGCATTAATAAGGTGGGCAGCAGCGAGCCCTGATACAGCAGACGCGTGCGCTCTACCGCCATCTCGGTTGCATAGTCTTTACGGATGACCTGTGCGGGCGCCGCCGAGGTGCCAGGCAGGTCGGTGCTGAGGGTCATAGGCAGTGTTCTTGTAATGGTGAGCCCGAAACGTCGACGGAGCATACACAAGCAAACGCGTGGGCCAAACTGCTCCATGTCATAAAAGCCGCTCGATGTTTGTGTGCAAAGATCGCGGCCGCACAGCTTGAGCGAGACGCTGCGCGGGTTGCGGCCCATGACCAACCGGTCATCACCAGCGGCGCAATGACAGCCGGTCGTCGCCGCGCCTGACACATTGCATCGACCACCCGGCATTGGGATTTGCCCGTCTCCCCCCAGCACCCTAGAATGCGCCGATGCGCGATGATCTCTCTCTTTTGCTGAACTCCCTCAACGATGCCCAACGCCAGGCCGTAGCGGCCCCCGTTGGCCGTCAGTTGGTCCTGGCCGGTGCTGGCTCCGGTAAAACCCGAGTGCTGGTGCACCGTATCGCCTGGTTGATCCAGGTCGAGAACGCGTCCCCGCATTCCATCCTGTCGGTGACGTTCACCAACAAGGCCGCTGCCGAAATGCGCCATCGCATCGAGCAGTTGATGGGCATCAGCCCGGCCGGCATGTGGGTGGGCACGTTCCACGGCCTGGCGCACCGCCTGTTGCGGGCACATTGGCAGGAAGCAGGCCTGAGCCAGACCTTCCAGATCCTCGACAGTGACGACCAGCAACGCCTGGTCAAGCGGGTGATCCGTGAACTGGGCCTCGATGAACAGCGTTGGCCGGCGCGACAGGCGCAATGGTTCATCAACGGGCAGAAAGACGAGGGCTTGCGCCCGCAACATATCCAGGCCAGCGGCGATTTGTTCCTGGCCACCATGCGCAGTATCTATGAAGCCTACGAGGCGGCCTGCGTGCGCGCCGGTGTCATCGACTTCTCCGAACTGCTGCTGCGCGCCCTTGACCTGTGGCGTGACAACCCAGGCTTGCTGGCCCATTACCAGAAACGCTTCCGCCACATCCTGGTGGACGAGTTCCAGGACACCAACGCCGTGCAGTACGCGTGGTTGCGCCTGCTGGCCAAAGGTGGCGACAGCCTGATGGTGGTCGGTGACGACGACCAGTCGATCTACGGCTGGCGTGGCGCGAAAATCGAGAATATCTACCAGTATTCCGAAGACTTCCCGGACGCGGTCACCATCCGCCTGGAGCAGAACTACCGCTCCACCGCCGGTATCCTCAAGGCCGCCAACGCCTTGATCGCCAACAACACCGGGCGCCTGGGCAAAGAGCTGTGGACCGATGGAGGCGAAGGCGAGGCGATCAACCTGTACGCCGCGTTCAACGAGCACGATGAGGCCCGCTACGTGGTGGAAACCATCGAAAGCGCGCTGAAAACCGGCCTGGCACGCAGCGATATCGCGATTCTGTATCGCTCCAACGCCCAATCGCGGGTACTCGAAGAAGCCTTGCTGCGCGAGCGTATCCCGTACCGCATCTATGGTGGCCAGCGCTTCTTCGAGCGCGCGGAAATCAAGAATGCCATGGCCTACCTGCGCCTGCTGGAAGGTCGTGGCAACGATGCGGCGCTGGAGCGGGTGATCAATATCCCGGCCCGTGGCATCGGCGAAAAAACCGTCGAAGCGATTCGCGACCATGCGCGCCATGCCGATGTGTCGATGTGGGAATCCATGCGCCTGCTGATCGCCAATAAAGGCCTCACCGGCCGCGCCGCCAGCGCGTTGGGCGTGTTTGTCGAGCTGATCGAGAACCTGGCCGCCAAGTGTGCCGACATGCCGCTGCACTTGATGACCCAGACCGTGATCGAACAATCCGGGCTGATCGCCTATCACGAAGCGGAGAAAGGCGAGAAAGGCCAGGCTCGGGTAGAAAACCTTGAGGAACTGGTCAGCGCCGCCCGCGCCTTCGAAAACACCGAGGAAGACGAAGAGCTGACGCCGCTCGCCGCTTTCCTTGGGCATGCTTCGCTGGAGGCCGGCGATACCCAGGCCGATGAGCATGAAGACAGTATCCAGTTGATGACCTTGCACAGCGCCAAGGGCCTGGAGTTCCCCTATGTGTTCCTGGTGGGCATGGAAGAAGGCCTGTTCCCGCACAAAATGAGCCTGGAAGAGCCCGGTCGCCTTGAGGAAGAACGCCGGCTGGCCTACGTGGGCATCACTCGCGCGATGCAGAACCTGGTGATGACCTACGCCGAGACTCGACGCCTCTACGGTAGCGAGACCTACAACAAGGTGTCGCGCTTCGTACGTGAAGTGCCCAAAGGCCTGGTTCAGGAAGTGCGCCTGTCCAACAGCGTCAGCCGCCCGTTCGGCGGCGGCCAGCAGCAGAACTCCAGCAGCATGTTTGCCGGTTCGGACATTCCGGAAACACCATTCAGCCTTGGCCAGCAGGTCAGGCACGCGATCTTTGGCGAAGGCGTGATCCTCAACTTCGAAGGCGCCGGCGCCCAGGCACGGGTACAGGTGAATTTCGCCGAAGGCAGCAAGTGGCTGATGATGGGTTACGCGAAGCTCGAAGCCGTCTGATCGTTCCCACGCTCTGCGTGGGAATGCAGCCCTGACGCTCTGCGTCCGCCGTTCAGGTCGTGACGCGGAGCGTCACATGAGGCATTCCCACGCGGAGCGTGGGAACGATCGGTGTGAGGAGTCCTGGCCCTCCCTTGTTTTTCGGCGTTGCGGGCCAATATCTGTAACTAGTCCTACAGACCCTTCGGAATCGGTCTTACGCAAAAGCCCGAAACATTATGTCGCTAGCCACTGTCACGACACCTGTGCAACATGGCGCGCGTGCAATCCACAAATGGGAATTCCCTTTATGAAACGTTTTCTTAGCATCGCCATGGCGTTGTGCATCGGCCTGACGATGAGCCTCGACGCCAACGCCAAACGCTTCGGTGGCGGCAAAAGCATGGGCTCGGCACCGACTCACCAGACCAGCCAGATGGCTCCGTCCGCCGGCGGCATGGGCGGCGCTGCCGCAACCGCTGGTGCAGCCGGTGCCGCGGGCGCTGCTGCCAAGGCCGGCGGTGCTTCGCGCTGGTTGGGCCCTCTGGCCGGTATCGCCGCCGGCGGCCTGCTCGCCTCCATGTTCATGGGTGGCGGCTTCCAGGGCATGCAGATTTTCGACATCCTGATCCTGGCGGTCATCGCCTTTGTGATCTTCCGCTTTATCGCCGCTCGTCGACGCAAGCAACAGGAGCACCTGGCTCCAGCCGGCGCGCCGATGCAGCGTGAAGTGTTCGAACAAAAACCTGCCATGGGTTCGATCTTCGGTGGTTCGGCTGCTCCTGCGTCCGCACGCCCGGTCATCAATGCCCCCGCCTGGTTCAACGAAGAACGCTTCGTCGAAGCTGCCCGCAACCACTTCCAGTCCCTGCAGCAACACTGGGACGCCAACGAAATGGACAAGATCGCCGAGTTCGTGACCCCGCAGTTGCTGGAGTTCCTCAAGCGCGAACGCGCCGATCTGGGCGACGGCTTCCAGTCGACCTACATCGACGACCTGCGCGTCCAGCTGGACGGTGTGGATGATCGCGCCGACAAGACCATCGCCACCCTGACCTTCAGCGGCGTGTCGAAGACCTCGCGTTTCGACCAGGGCGAAGTGTTCAGCGAAAGCTGGAACATGGAACGCGCCCAAGGCGACAACCAGCCTTGGCTGGTCGCAGGTATTCGCCAGAACGGCTGATAACTGCGCGCTTGAGCACTTGGTAATAAAACCCCGGACCTGTTCCGGGGTTTTCTATTTCACGGTTGCACTTATAGCGAGCTACTGTATAAAACGCCTCTATAAACCGCGCCAACTAGCAAGAGGATCCCGGCCGTGGAAGAAATCATCGAACAATTGCGTGAAGCCAATGAACCGGTCCCGGTTCCTCTGGAACTGCCTGACGAAGACCTGTTGGTGGAAATCGAGGAACAGCTGTTCATCGATATCCCGTTTGTCTTCCGCGAATTCCTGCTGACCGTCAGCGACGTGGTGTACGGCAGCCTGGAACCCGTGACCGTGACTGACCCGCAATCCCATACCTACCTGCCCGACGTGGCCGCAAACGCCTGGGATGCCGGGGTTGACCGCAGCCTGATTCCGATCTGCCAGGACGGCGACGACTACTACTGCGTCGAAGAAGACGGCACCGTGGTGCTGTGGTCCGGCGAAGAAGAACTCGTCACCGAAGAAACCTGGGAGTCGGTGTGGCACTGGGCACGGGACGTGTGGCTGGAAAGCTGAGCCCCGTTGCCTGACCTCTAGTGCTCCGGCGTATCCTTGTGGTTATCCAGCGTCTCCAGCAAGGCGACCTGCATCCGCGTATGCACGCGGATGAACCACCGCCAGAGCACCGCCGCCACCGCCGCGGTGACCACGGCGATCAATACCAGTAGCTTGTTGGTCGGCAGGATACTGGCCGACAAGGCTGCCAACAGCAGGAAGATCACCAGCAACGACAGGATCGGGATCAGTTCGGCGATCACCCGTCGTACACGCTGGGTATGCCGCCCGGCCATCTCCGGTTTCACGCTCATCTCTGCCAGTAACATCGACAGCGCCTTGAGCTTGCGATACGCCGCAATCAAAAACGGCAACGACAGCAGCAGTGCTCCCCCCCAGATCAATGCCTTTTGCCAGCTCGGATCACTGATCCAACCCTGCAGATACCCACCGATACGTACCGCAAAAAAGCTGCCGGCGAAGAAGATCGCCACCACCAGCGCCAGATTCACTCCCACCTGCAGGATGATCTTGCGGATCATCGACGCCAGCATCGCGCCTTCCCCTTGAGGCTGAATGCTGCGCAACCATTCGCCATACATCCCGAACACCCGGCCCAGGCGCTTGGGCATCACCGCAGCAAGCTTCAACGACAGTGGGTCGGCCCCGCGAATCAAGTACGGCGTAAGCAGCGTGGTGATCGCCGACACCGCCACTGCCACCGGATACAGAAAATCGCTGGTCACCTGAAGCGTCATCCCCAGCGCCGCGATGATGAAGGAAAACTCGCCAATTTGTGACAACCCCATGCCCACCCGCAAGGAAGTGCGCCCATCATTGCCGGCGATAAAGGCGCCCATGCCGCAGGAAAGCATCTTGCCCAGCACCACGGCTACGGTGATCACCGCAATCGGCCAGGCGTACTGCAGCAGGATCTGGGGGTCGATCATCAGGCCGATGGCTACAAAGAAAATCGCGCTGAACATGTCGCGAACAGGCTCGATCAGGCGTTCGATCTTAAGCAACTGCCTGGATTCGGCCATGATCGCACCGATCAGGAACGCCCCCAGCACCATGCTGTATTCGAGCTTGACCACCAGCAGGCAAAAGCCGAAACACAGGCCCAGCACTGTGATCAGCAGCATTTCGTTGCTGTCGAACTGGGCCACGTAGGCCAGCAGGCGTGGCACCAGCAAAATGCCGATGACCAGCGCCACAATCATGAACAGTGAAAGCTTGCCCACGGTGGAGAACACCTCACCGGAACTGACTGTGCCACTGACGGCAATGCTCGACAGCAAGGCGATAATGCCGATGCCAAGAATGTCTTCGACGATCAGCACACCGAAGATCAACTGGGCGAAACGCTGGTTTTTCATCTTCAGGTCATTGAGCGCCTTGACGATGATGGTGGTCGAGGAGATCGCCAGGATCGCGCCGAGGAACAGCGAGTCCATGGTGTTCCAGTCAAACCAGCGGCCGATTTCGTAGCCAATCCAGACCATCAGGATGATCTCCAGGAAGGCTGCGATAAACGCCGTGGCGCCCACCTTGAACAGCTTGCGCAGGCTGAACTCCAGGCCCAGGCAGAACATCAGGAAGATCACCCCCAGCTCGGCAAGGGTCTTGATGGTGTCTTCGTCGTGAATCAGGCCGAACGGCGGGGTATGCGGGCCGATGATGAAGCCGGCGACGATGTAACCCAGCACCACCGGCTGCTTGAGGCGATGAAACAGGATGGTAACAACCCCTGCCACCAGCATGATCACGGCCAGATCCTGGATAAAGCTGATGGCGTGCATGGCGAGGGGCTCCTTGAGGGTACCGGCGCTTTTCCCACTTCCACCCGCGCCTTTGAACTGTCGCAAAGTGCGGAGGGAAAAGTCTGCCTTGATCGTAAGAAATGCCCTGAGATGGGCTTTTGAAGGTTAACACCGCGACTTCCGACAGAAAGCCGGTGCAATATATGGAAACAGATCGGTCCCGGCGTGACGGCAAGCCGCCCACCGGCGTCCCGTTAGGGAGAACGCTGCAAAGATTTCAGCACCCGCAGAGGTGCCCCCCAACCGATGCCTACAACCCGTGAGTGTGCTATGGAACCCGGAAACGCCCAGCTGTCGATGACGGTATTGATGACCCCTGACATGGCCAACTTCTCAGGCAATGTCCACGGCGGCACCCTGCTCAAATACCTCGACGAAGTGGCTTACGCCTGCGCGAGCCGCTATGCCGGGCGCTATGTCGTCACGCTGTCGGTCGACCAAGTGATTTTTCGCGAACCGATCCATGTCGGCGAGCTGGTGACCTTCCTCGCCTCGGTCAACTACACCGGCAACACCTCAATGGAGGTGGGCATCAAAGTGGTGACCGAGAACATCCGTGAGCGCTCGGTGCGTCACACCAACAGCTGCTTCTTCACTATGGTAGCCGTGGACGACCAGCGCAAACCTGCCGCCGTACCGCCGCTGCAGCCACAGAACAGCGAAGACAAACGCCGGTTCGTGCAGGCCCAGCAGCGCCGGCAGATCCGCCAGGAGCTGGAAAAGCGCTACCAGGAAATCAAGGCTGACGCTTGATCACAGCCCGATCGATGTAGCCTCGAAGCGCACCCGTGGATGAGCGATACGATCCTGGGCTCGCACCAGTTCCAACTCGTAACTGGCGCAGGCCTGGGTTTCCAGCAGGACTTCATGCACCGCTGCCGCCGTGAACTCGAAGGCCGCCAACAGGCTGTCGCCCAACAACACCCGCGCCAGGAACAGCCCGGACGTCAGATCGCCCACCCCCACCGGCTGGCGCGGGAAAGCCAATAACGGCCGGCGCAAATGCCAGCTACCTTCCGCCGTCACCAACAGCATCTCGAAGCCATCCGGGAGTTTGCCCGGATAATCCAGGTGCTTGACCAGCACCGCTTTCGGCCCCCGCGCCAGCAACGCCTTGGCCATGCCAAGGCAGTCGAACAGCGATTGCGGCTTGCGCCCGGCAAAGCTGTCCAGCTCCAGTTGGTTGGGGCACAGGAAATCTGCCATGGCAGCGGCTTCATCGAGCAGGAAATCGCTGACTTCCTGAGGCACGATGCAGCCTTTTTCCGGATGCCCCATCACCGGGTCGCACAGGTACAGGGCCCTGGGGTTGATGGCCTTGATGCGCGCCACCCCCGTGAGAATCGCACGCCCCTGAGCGGCGCTGCCCAGGTAACCCGACAGCACCGCGTCGCAGTTACCCAGCTCACCAATCGCGGCAATACCTTCCACCAGCGCCGGAATTTGCTGTGGCGCCAACACTTCTCCTGCCCACTGGCCATACTGAGTGTGGTTGGAGAACTGCACCGTGTTGAGCGGCCAGACATTCACCCCGACCCGCTGCATGGGGAACACGGCGGCGCTGTTTCCGGCGTGGCCAAAGACCACATGAGACTGGATCGCAAGCAGATGAGGTGTGCGTTTCATGCGGGATATTTCCGTAAAGCCATTGAAATTCTGGCCGGGCAGTATGCGACTAAACGCAGCCTGTACGACAGACCAGCGACACAGTTAAGCTGCTCTCACTTTGTTGGAGTTCATCGCATGCTGACCCTGGGAAACATCTTTGTGTTGATGCTGCTGGCGACCGGTGCCGCCTGGGTATGGCACAACCACGGCCTGCGCGAGCGGGCGCTGGAACGGGTCAAACAGCATTGCGCCAAGCTCGACATCGAACTGCTCGATGGCGCGGTGGCGTTGAAACGCATCGGTTTTGTGAAGGATGCCAACGGACGGCGGCGTCTGGCACGCATCTATAACTTCGAGTTCACCGTGACCGGAGAAACCCGTCATCCTGGGACCATTACCCAGTTTGGCGCCCACAGCGCCCAGATCGAACTGGCGCCCTACCCGTTCGAGATCAAGACTCCCCTGCCCAGCGCCGAGGTGATTGAGCTGAGCCAGTGGCGTCAGGACCATGCCACCAAACACCGTCACTGACGGCAGGCGGCCAGCGCATGCTGCAACGCGGCCACGTCCTGTGGTTCGCTGAAAATCAGTTCCAGGCGTGAATCGCGCCGCCATTCGCTGGGTTGCCAGCTGAGCGGGCTGTTATCCACAGCGTTAGCCGAAACCCAGCCTTCGCCGCTGTGGATAACCAGCTTGGCACGACGCCATTCGAGGCTTGCCAGCCATTGATCCAGGCGCCGCGTATCGAATTGCTGGCTAGGGTGCCAGCGCCATCCGATGCTCCAGCCGCCCTCTTGAGATTGGCTCAGGCAAATAGGCTGCGCGGGGTCGTTCCAGACGGTCGGGATCTGCGCAAGACGGATGGGCATTGGGATGTTATCCACAACCGTCGTCGCATTTGAACTCAAGCCTGGCAATTGCGCCAACGGCAGTTGCGCCTGCCGGGTCCAGTAAAGCGGGTAGCCGGGCAGTTGTCGTTCAATAGCCGTGCGCTGAGCGGCATCCAGCGACTCATCCTTGTTCAGGACCAGCAGGCCGGCATGGGCCAGTGTTTCTCGTTGCGCTTCGGGCAAGACTTTGCCCGCCGCCAACGCCTGGGCGTCCAGCACCAGCACACAGGGTTGCACCGCCAACACCTGCTGCCAGGGCGCGTCCCGCAGTTGCTTGAGTAATTGCGCCGGATGGCCCAGGCCCGAGGGCTCTATAAACAAGCGATCCGGCTTGGCCTTACGCAGCAAACGGCCCAGGCCCACTTGGAAAGGTGCACCGTTCACACAACACAGGCAGCCTCCGGCCACTTCACCCAGGGCAATGCCATCGTCCTCCTGGGTGAGCAAAGCGGCGTCCAGGCCGATCTGTCCGAACTCGTTGATCAACACGGCCCAACGTTCGTTGGCCGGGCGCTGGGCAAGCAGATACTTGATCAAGCTGGTCTTGCCGGCCCCTAATGGCCCGGCAATCACATGGGTGGGAATGTTCTGCAGCATGAGGGGCATCATTCAGGGCGTGTAGAAAGCTTGATCCTACGCGGTTATGCAAGCCAATCCAGCGTCAGGATCAACCGTCGCTCATCTGCGTTGAGCGCTGGTGAGCGGTGAATCAAACCATGCCCTTCATTGCCATGCCATTTAGTGCCCTTGAGCAGAGCGACTTCGCCACAGCGAATCTGTTCGATGCGCTCGACGGGTTCGGCCTGCGGCTGCCCCAGTTTACGGCGGTCCATCTCCCCTTCGCGCAACCATTGGCTACCGACCCCGGCATAGGTGGTGATCAATCGCACCGGCACATGGTCGACGTGAAAACGTGGGCACATGGCCTTGTCCAACAGCCGCAGGCGCACCCCCACCCGCTTGGCGCCCAACAGACACGCAAAGGCGCTGACCAGCCACGACACATCGGCGATAAAACCTTCGTAGCCTTCCAGATCTCGGCAACCGGACGCCAAGCCCTGCAAGTCCGGTACGGCATTCTCATGGTTAAGCTCGATCACCAGGGACTCGGCCAACGGCTCGTTGAGCGCCACCAGCAATGCACCAAATTCAGCGATGTGCAGCGGTAACGGGCGTTGCCAGAGTGCCAGGTTGACGCCGTCTTCAAGAATGTCGGCCAGCGTCAGTGGGGTTTCGCCGCATGTCTGGCGGATCACCGGCAACGGTGTGATAACCGGGGCGAGCATCAGGCTGCAACCTCTTCATACCAAGGGCCGAAGGGATCGACCAACTGACGCCATCCTTCGACGCCCAGGGCCATTTCTTCATCGGTGAGCAGGCACGCGTCCAGTTCGGCGCGCATCCGGGCGAAGTCGATGTTCTGGCCGATGAAGACCAGTTCCTGGCGACAGTCGCCGGTGCTCAATTGCCAGTTGCCCATGATCGCCGCGATGCTTTCCTCATCTTGAGGCCACTGGCTTTTCGGCACAAAACGCCACCAGCGACCGGCGAAACCATGGCGCATCAACCCTCCCGCCTGAGACCAACTGCCTGCATCCTGATGTTTGCTGGCCAGCCAGAAAAACCCCTTGGAACGCAACAGCTTGCCGTTGACCCACGGACGGTCGATAAAGTCGAAAAAACGCTGCGGATGAAACGGACGACGCGCGCGGTATGCCGTGGACGCGATGCCGTACTCCTGCGTCTCCGGCACATGCTCACCGCGCATTTCCTGCAACCAGCCCGGCGCCTGGGAGGCGCGCTCGAAGTCGAAGCGGCCGGTGTTGAGGATCTTGGCTAACGGCACTTCGCCCATGACCATCGGGATGATTTCCGCGTGGGCGTTCAGGCGTTCAAGAATGGCCATCAGCTCTTCGCGCTCGCGACTGCTGATCAAGTCGATCTTGCTGATCAGGATCACGTCAGCGAACTCGATCTGCTCGATCAGCAGGTCGGTGATGGAGCGCTCATCCTCTTCACCCAGGGTTTCACCCCGCGAGGCCAGGCTGTCGGCGGCCTGGTAGTCGAGCAGGAAGTTCATGCCGTCGACCACCGTGACCATGGTATCCAGGCGGGCAATGTCGGCCAGGCTCTGCTCGTTTTCATCGCGAAAGGTGAAGGTTTCAGCCACGGGCAACGGCTCGGAAATGCCGGTGGATTCGATCAGCAGGTAATCGAAACGACCCTCCTTGGCGAGTTTTCCGACTTCTTCCAGCAAGTCTTCACGCAAGGTGCAGCAGATGCAGCCGTTGCTCATTTCCACCAGTTTTTCTTCGGCACGATTGAGCGTGACGTCACGCTGAACTTCGCTGCCATCAATGTTGATTTCGCTCATGTCGTTGACGATCACGGCTACCCGCAGGTTTTCGCGGTTGCGCAGGACGTAGTTGAGCAGCGTGCTTTTACCGGCGCCGAGAAAGCCGGACAACACAGTAACGGGGAGACGGTGGGTCATCAGGTAATCCTCATCAGGGGGCCGGTCAAATCGCCCGTTTATGGCGTTCGCGCAGCTCTTCACGTTCTTTGGCTTCGATACACAGGGTGGCCGTGGGACGCAGCAGCAGACGTTGCAGGCCGATGGGCTCGCCGGTCTCACGGCACCAGCCGTATTCACCGCGGGCCAGCCGCTCCAAGGCGTCGTCGATCTTGTCCAATAGCTTCTTTTCGCGCTCCAGCAGGCGCAGTTGCCATTGGCGCTGTTCTTCGGCGCTGCCGACATCCGCCGGGTCGCTGTTGGTTTCCTGCTCGCGTAACGCCAGGAACTCGGCGTCGATACGCGCTTGCAGCTCATTGCGCTGGGCCAGCAACAGCTCGCGGAAGAAGCCTTGCTGGGCCTCATTCATGTAATCGGCGGGCGGTTGGGCCAGGAGGTCTTGCTCAGTCATGGGAAACGGTTCATGGGTCAGGCGGTTTTTAATGTTATAGTATAACAACACAAATAAGCCAATCCCCCTTGCTCGTTACGACGAAGGGCGCAATGCTGGAACACTCTCTTGTTGCGAGAACCCCGATGAAATACCTGTTGTGCGCGCTCTTGTTGGCTGCGGCAGGCCAAGCCCACGCTCAAGCGCCGAGCCTGCTGGCCAATTGCACGCGCAGCGCCAACTTGCTGGCCTGTGTGGACCCATTGGGGAACGCCTATAGCGTGGCGACTGTCGGCAGCACCACGTATTTGCGCGGGTTCGAAGTGATCGGCAAACGCTACTGGGCGCAGACCAACAGCCGTTACGGCCAGCTGACGTTCTTTACCGGTTTGGCGTCCGATGGTGAGGCGTGGGTCGGCTACACCCGGCGCGTGGGCTGGACCACCCTCAACCGATTCTCCAGTTCAGGTGGTGCCAGCGCCAAGTTCACGTGCAGCCGTATCACCGGTTGTTAGACCTGGCCGTTCTTTTGCTCTTGAACCCAGGCCATGTAGCTGTTCATCGGCGGGTTCTTCTGGAAGTATTTTTTCAAGCCTTCGAACAGGCCATCTGCTACCGCTTGTTGATGACGCGCCGTCACCAGCCGCTGAGCGTCCTGAGTGTTGGAGATAAACCCGGTTTCCACCAGGATCGACGGCACATCCGGTGACTTGAGCACCGCAAAGCCTGCCTGCTCGACGCGTTTCTGGTGCAGCGTGGTGATGTTTTGCAGGCTGCCCAGTACCGAGCTGCCCAATTGCAGACTGGACGCGATGGTGGCGTTCATCGACATATCAAGAATCACCCCCGCCAGCATCGGGTCCTTGTCCTTGAGATTGAGCAACGTGGTGGCGCCGAGGAGGTCCGCGCCGTTTTCGCGCTGAGCCATGAAGCGCGCCGTGGCAGAGGTAGCCCCCCCTTCGGAGAGTGCATACACCGACGCCCCGGAGGCCGTCAGCCGTGGCGCGGCATCGGCATGCACCGAGATGAACATATCGGCTTTGTGCTGACGGGCGATGTCCACACGCTTGCGCAGCGGCACGAAGAAGTCGTCATTGCGCACCAGTTTCACGGCAAAGCCCTTCTCGCGCTTCAAGCGTTTAGCCAGCAATTGGGCGATGGACAGCACCACGTCTTTTTCGCGCTGGCCTTTGGAGCCAACGGCACCTGGGTCCTTGCCGCCGTGGCCGGGGTCCACCACCACGATGATGTCACGCTTGGGGTGCGCTTTATCTAACGTCGCCGCTGATGCAACCGCTGGGGGCGCCGTTTCTGAGGCAATCAGGCGAGGCGCGTGGGTGGCATTAGTCAGGTCCAACACCAGGCGGTGACCTTGGCCATCCTGCGGCGGTAAGAGAAAACTGTTGAGCTGCATCGGCGCGGCCAGGTCCAGCACGATACGGGTATCGTTTTTGCCGAAATGCCCGGAGCGGATCGAAGTGATCCCACTGTTTTTCAATGCCAGCTGAGAAAAATCCCCCGCGAGCCCGGCACCATTCAGGTCGATGATCACCCGTTCCGGCGCGGTCAGGGAAAAGGTCTTGTATTGCACCGGGCCGCTGAGATCCAGCACCAACCGCAGTTTGTCATCCGAGCGCCACAGGCGCGCATTGCGAATCTGCGTGGCGTAAGCCCCCAAAGGCAAGGTGAACAGGGGACTGACCAACAGCAAGTTAAGGAGCTGACGTCTGTGCATGGCAAATACCGCAAATAAAGGAGCGTCCCTGCTCGACTTGACTGAAGAAAGGCTGAAGCAGAAAAATCATCGTCGACTCAATAGTTATAATATAACATGTCTTTTTATTTCCAACGATGGACCTGCCCATGAATGCGCTGACTCTGCCGGATATCGCCGCGCAGGCTTCACGCCAAGCCTTGCCACTCGAATGGGTGGGCATGTGCGGTATCGCCCTGCCCATCCTTATCGATGGCCAACGCCTGACCGCCACTGCCGACGCCGGCGTCAGCCTGGACGATGGCGCGGCCCGTGGCATTCACATGTCACGCTTGTACCTGGCCTTGGAAATGCTGGATCAGCAGCTTCTGACGCCTGCACTTCTGCGTAATGTACTTCAACGTTTTCTCGATAGTCATGAAGGATTATCTAAGAACGCTTACTTGCGTATTCACACGGATCTGCTGTTGAAACGCCCGGCTCTCGTCAGTCCATTGGCCGGCTGGAAAAGCTATCCGGTGAGCATCGAAGCGCGTCTGGAAAACCAGATGTTCCACGTGGAACTAAAAATTGACGTTACCTACTCCTCAACCTGCCCATGCTCGGCGGCCCTCGCCAGGCAGTTGATTCAGCAGCAATTTCTCCAGGATTTTGCCAATACCCAGTTGCAGCATGCGGACGTGTTGACCTGGCTCGGCAGCGCCAGCGGCATCGTTGCCACTCCTCATAGCCAACGCAGCAGCGCCCAATTGCACGTTCAACTGCAAGGCGAGCACCTGCCCTTCACTGACCTGATCAATGCCGCAGAAGCCGCCCTGGGTACCGCCGTACAGACCGCAGTGAAACGAGCGGACGAACAAGCCTTCGCCCTGGCCAACGGGCAGAACCTGATGTTCTGCGAAGACGCCGCCCGCCGCCTGAACCTCGCCTTGAAACGCTCGGATGCCGTCAAAGCCTTCCACCTGAAAGTGATCCACGCCGAAAGCCTGCACGCGCATGATGCCGTGGCTGAAAGCCGCTGGACGAGACCCTCTGCATGATCACCTGCACCGCCTTACGCTGGGGCGCTCCCGGCCAGCCACTGACGCCCGCCCTGGATCTCACGCTGGCAAAAGGCAGCCTCACCGGGATCATTGGTGCCAACGGCACCGGCAAAAGCAGCCTGCTCAAAGTCATCGCCGGCCTGCAAAAGCCGCTGGCCGGCAAAGTCAGCGTGGAGGTGCCACGCCGCGGGGGCTTGTCGTTCCTGCCCCAGCAACAACACCTCGATCGCCAGTTCCCCATCAGCCTGCAAGAGTTGGTCGCCGCCGGCTTCTGGGGCACCCAGCTCAGCCCGGAGCAACGCAGCCAGCGTCTGCAAACAGTACTGAAAGACTGGTGCCTCAGCGGCCTTGAGCACCGCCCATTGATGGCGTTGTCGGGTGGCGAATTGCAGCGTGCACTGCTCGCTCGCATGAGCCTGGCTGAGGCGCCAGTCTTGCTGCTGGATGAGCCTCACGCGGCGCTCGATGAAGAAGGCCAGGCGCTGTGCTGGAAACATGTACATGCCTGGCATGAGGAGGGCCGCACCGTGGTCATCGTTTGTCACGACCTCGCCGCCGTGCGCCATCACACCGAGCAAGTGGTGCAGATCAAAAGCACTGGCTGCGTGTTCGGGTCGAGCCAGGAACTGATCCGTCCACAACCGCACATGCAGGTGGCTTGATGCATTTCACCGCCCACCTGTGGATGCCCTTCCATGACTTCGTCTTCATGCGCCGCGCGCTGATCGGCGGCCTGGTGCTCGCCTGCAGCACAGCGCCGCTCGGGGTATTCCTGATCCTGCGGCGCATGAGCCTGATCGGCGACGCCGTCGCCCACGGCATCCTGCCCGGCGCCGCGCTGGGCTTCTGGTTCGCCGGCCTCAGCCTGCCTGCCTTGACCATCGGCGGCCTCGGTGCAGGTCTGAGCATGGCGGGTTTATCCGCATGGATCACCCGCCGCACCGGCCTGCGTGAAGACGCCAGCCTCGCCGCCATCTACCCCATCTCACTCGCCGCCGGCGTGCTGATCCTCGGCATCGCCGGCAAGCGCCTGGACCTCTTGCACCTGCTGTTCGGCTCCGCCCTGGCCGTGGATGAAACCACTTTGACGGGCATGCTCTGGGTCTCCGGCTTCAGCCTGGTCGCCATGGCACTGATCTATAAGCCGCTGCTGCTGGACACCCTCGACCCGCTGTTCCTGCAAACCGTCAGTCGCCTCGGCCCCCTCGCACACGGGTTGTTCCTGACCCTGGTGGTGCTGAACCTGGTGATCGGCTTCCAGGCCATCGGCGCGTTGATGGTGGTGGGCTTGATGATGTTGCCGGCCATTGCTTCACGCTTCTGGAGCCGGCGCCTGCCGGTGTTGATCGCCGTCTCGGCGGTGCTGGGATGCTTGTCGGTGTGGTTGGGCCTGTTGTTGTCGTTCTACTACTCGCTACCCAGCGGCCCGGCCATCGTGCTGGTGGCTGGCGGCGGGTACCTGCTGTCCGTGGTCTTCGGTCCGGTGCACGGCTTGCTGCGCCGCCCGCCTTTGCTTACATCCCAATGAGGTGTTTCCCGATGCGCGCTCTACTCGTGCTGTTCAGCCTGCTGCTACCGCTGTCGATGGTCCAGGCCGCCGACAAACTCCAGGTGGTTACCAGCTTCAGTATTCTCGATGACATCACCCACCAGATCGGTGGCGATCATATCCAGATCAGCAACATGGTCGGCCCCGACGCCGACGCCCATACCTACGAGCCCACCCCGGATGACGCCAAGGCGCTGCTCAAGGCCAAGGTGATTATCAAGAACGGCCTGGGTTTCGAGCCGTGGCTTGACCGCCTGGTGACCAGCACCGAAACCCAGGCGACCGTGGTCACCGCCAGCAAAGGCGTGATTTCCCACACCATGGAAGAAGACGGTGAAACCATCCCCGACCCACATGCCTGGCACAACCTGGCCAACGCCGAAATCTACGTGAACAACATCACCAAGGCGCTGGTGGCAGCCGACCCGGCCAACAAGGCCGACTACCTGCGCAACAGCCAGGCGTACCTGAAAGAGATCTACCGCCTGCTGGCCGAAGCCAAAACCAAATTCGGCGCACTGCCGGCGGGCAACCGTCGCATCGTCACCTCCCATGACGCGTTCGGCTACCTGGGCCAGGCCTACGGCATCCAGTTCCTGGCACCTCAGGGCCTGTCGACGGAACGTGAGCCTTCGGCCGCCGAAGTGGCCGCGCTGATCACCCAGATCCGCAAAGACAAGGTCAAGGCCGTGTTCATGGAAAACATCAAGGACTCGCGCCTGCTCAAGCAGATTGCAGACGAAAGCGGCGCGCAGATCGGCGGCACGCTGTACTCCGACGCTCTCGCCGCAGAAGGCCCGGCCAGCACTTTCACCGGGCTGTTCGAATACAACCTCAACACCCTGTGCGCCGCCCTGAGCAAACCATGACCTTGTGCATGCTCGACCGGGAAAAGACGGCCCCTGGCAATTACGTCCCTATCATTACGGAGCCTGACGCATGATCCGCAAGAACCCTTCCGGCGATCTCCCAGTGATCGCCGAATCGGCCTACGTCGACAAGACCGCAATCATCTGCGGCAAAGTCATCATCGGCGAGAATGTGTTCGTCGGCCCCTATGCCGTGATCCGCGCCGACGAAGTCGACGCGTCCGGCGACATGGACCCCATCACCATCGGCGCCAACTCCAACATCCAGGACGGCGTGGTCATCCACTCCAAATCCGGCGCGGCGGTGACGATTGGTGAGTTCAGTTCCATTGCGCACCGCTCCATCGTCCACGGCCCCTGCACCGTCGGCGACCGGGTGTTCATTGGCTTCAACAGCGTGCTGTTCAACTGCGCCGTGGGCGACGGTTGTGTGGTGCGCCACAACTCGGTGGTCGACGGCCGCGACTTGCCCGCCGCCTTCTACGTGCCGTCCACCACGCGCATCGGGCCTCACACCGACCTGTCGCAGTTCCCGCCGGTCAGTGTCAGCGCCTCGGAGTTTTCCGAAGATGTGGCCCGCACCAACGTCGACCTGGTGCGGGGTTACAAAGCCCTGCAGAACGAGTTCTGAACCATGAGCCGCCTGCTGATCCGCAATGCCCGCCTGGTCAATGAAGGCCTGGAGTTCGACGCCGATGTGCTGGTCGCCAATGGTCGTATCGAGAAAATCGCCGGCAGCATCGAAGGCGGCAACGAGCCGGTGGAGATCGACGCCCAGGGCCAATGGCTGCTGCCAGGCATGATCGACGACCAGGTGCACTTTCGCGAACCTGGCGCGCCGGACAAAGGCAGCTTCTACAGCGAGTCCCGCGCCGCGGTGGCCGGTGGCATCACCAGTTTCATGGACATGCCCAACACCCACCCTGCCACCCTGACCCTGGAGGCGCTGGCCGATAAAAAGCGCCGCGCCGCCTTGAATTCGGTGGCCAATTACGGCTTTCACTTTGGTGTGAGCAACGACAATCTCGATACCGTGGCCGCCCTCGACCCACGGGAAGTCGCCGGGGTCAAAGTGTTCATGGGGGCCTCCACCGGTAATATGCTGGTGGACGACCCGCGTATTCTGGAGCGACTGTTTGCCGAAGTGCCGACCCTCCTGCTGGCCCACTGTGAACACACGCCCAGCATCCTGGCCAATGAACAGCGTCTGCGCGAGCGCTTCGGCGAACGGATTCCCGCCGTTGCCCACCCACTGATCCGCGATGCCGAGGCCTGTTACCGCTCGTCTTCGTTTGCCGTGGAGTTGGCCCAACGTCACGGCACGCGGTTGCATGTGTTGCACCTGACCAGCGCGCTCGAACTGGCTCTGTTCGAAGACAAACCCTTGTCTGAAAAACGCATCACCGCCGAGGTCTGCGTGCACCACCTGTTGTTCGATGACCGCGACTATCACCGTCTCGGCCACCAGATCAAATGCAACCCGGCCATCAAGACCCGCGCCGACCGCGACGCTCTGCGCCGTGCCTTGTTGAGTGATCGCCTGGATGTCATCGGCACCGACCATGCCCCGCATACCTGGGCGCAGAAACAGCTGGGCTATCGAGAGGCGCCGTCCGGGCTGCCGCTGGTGCAGCATGCGTTGCCGGCGTTGCTGGAGTTGGTGGCTGACGGGCACCTGCCGCTCACCACGCTGGTGGCGAAGACCAGCCACCGAGTGGCTGACCTGTTTGCCATTCCCGAACGCGGCTACTTACGCGAAGGCTATTGGGCCGACCTGGTGCTGATCCGACCCGAGCCCGAAGGCAAACCCGTCAGCAGTCAACCGATCCTGGCACGCTGCGGCTGGACACCGTTTGCCGAACGCAGCTTTCGCCACAGCGTCAGCACCACATTGGTGTCCGGCCACCTGGCGTGGCACAACGGCCAGGTCGTCGACAGTTGCCAGGGCTTGCCCCTGCATTTTTTGCGTTAAGCGCGGGGTTTGACCGTACCGCAGTCGTTGCCCAGCCACTGGGCGTGGGTGTCGAGGCTGCCCTTCTGCTGGATGCCGGTGGCATTGAAGGTGCCGTTGACGGTTGTGCTGAACTCCTTCTGGCTCTGGAAGGTGGCGACGCCACTGCCTTGGGCTTTCGGGCAACTGAAACGGAATTTCCACTGGTTGCCGGTCTTGTCGGTCACTTCCTGCCTGCAACCCGATTGCGGGTCGGTCAGCGGGATCGAATCGGAGGCGACCTGAGCAGGCGTGAGGCACACCTGCACGCCTTTGCCGGCCATGGTGATGCCCTGCTTTTCCAGCATTGCACGTTGTTCGGGAGTCATCTGTTGCTTGAGCTGACCGAGGATCAGCGAAAGGTCCGGCAAGTCCTGGTTATCAACTTTCATATTGCTGGTAGTCAATTCCCACAACCCCGGCGCCAGCATCTGCGCCTGAGCCGCCACGGGCAGCGACAATCCAACAACCATGGCCAAACCAAGCAGACGAGCATTCATCGAGTAACTCCTGGGTAATTGTGGGCGTTAGACGCCGCAAAGGCGCCAGTGTTGCACGGCAAATAAAATAGCGACATTCGCAGCCGTTCATGGTCTGTTAGGCAGTCGATTGTCTGGAGATATGTCGTCCATGGATTTTTTTGGCCCGCACCTGCTCGCCTACTTCATTGCCACGCTGCATTTTCTCGGGACTCTCGCCGCGATCCACGCGGTGCTGACCGTCAGGACCGCCCAAGGCTCGATCGCCTGGGCGTTGTCGTTGATGTTCATGCCCTACCTCACGTTGATCCCTTATCTGATCTTCGGCCGCAGCACCTTCGACGCTTATATCCAGGCACGCCGCCAGGCCAACCAGGAAATGCACACCGCCATTGCCGAGCTGAACTGGCGCCCTTGGGTCGAAGAAGCCCTCGCCGCACGCAACTCCAGCGCCTACGCGTCGCTGCGCGCAATGCCCAAGCTGGGACGCATGCCGTGCCTGGCCAACAACCAAGTGCGCTTGTTGATCAATGGTGATGCCACCTTCAGTGCAATCTTCGACGCGATCCGCAGTGCCAGGAGCGCCGTGCTGTTCCAGTTTTTCATCATTCATGACGACGAACTGGGCAGGCAGTTGCATGCTCTGCTGAAGGAAAAGGCTGCCCAGGGCGTAGCCGTATATATGTTGTATGACCGCATCGGCAGCCATGCCCTGCCCCATCACTACGTGCAATCGCTGCGCGACGCAGGCGTACAGGTCAAGGCGTTCGCAACGCGCAGCGGCTGGCTCAACCGTTTCCAGGTCAACTTCCGCAACCACCGCAAGATCGTGGTGGTGGACGGCATCACCGGGTTTGTCGGCGGGCATAACGTCGGTGACGAATACCTGGGCAAAAAGCCGCCCCTGGCCCCGTGGCGCGATACTCACGTACAGGTGACCGGCCCGGTGGTGGCGTGCCTGCAAGAGTCGTTTGCCGAAGACTGGTTCTGGGCCGCGCGCAAGTTGCCGCCGCTGATCCTGCCGGACGCCTACCCTGAAGACGGCGTACTCTGCCAACTGCTCGCCAGTGGGCCGGCCGACTCGTATGAAACCTGCTCACTGTTTTTCGTCGAAGCCATCCACGCGGCAACCGAGCGGGTGTGGATCACCAGCCCGTATTTCATCCCCGATGAGGCCGTGTTCTCCGCGCTGCGCCTGGCCGTGCTGCGCGGCGTCGACGTACGCCTGCTGCTGCCTTCACGTCCCGACCACCGCATCGTCTACGCTGCGTCCAGCCTTTATGCGATCGAAGCCGTACGCGCCGGGGTGCGCGTGTTCCGCTACACGCCGGGCTTTCTGCATCAGAAAGTGGTGTTGGTGGACAGCGAAATCAGCGCGATCGGCAGTGCGAACATGGATAACCGTTCGTTCCGACTGAATTTTGAAGTGATGTTACTGACGGTGGATGAGGCGTTTGCCGGCGAAGTTGAGCAAATGCTGATGGACGACTTCGCCCTGGCCCATGAAGTCAGCCAGGAAGAAAGCCGCGAGACCCGCCGCCTGCAACAACTGGGCATGCGGGTCGCACGACTGATCTCCCCGATTCTCTAAATGTGGGAGGGGGCAAACCCCTCACCACACTTGAACTCAGGTGTCTTGAACGTCAGCGGTAGAGATCTTCCCGTGTCCACGGCAGTTCATGGCTGCCATCGGCATGGGGTTTCACCGCCAGGATCTGGTGCAGGTTGATCCAGCCCCGCGCAAACGCATAAGCGCAGCCTGCCAGGTACAACCGCCAAATCCGCAAGGCCTGCTCCGGCACCATCTGCGCCGCCGCTTCAAGGTTGTCCTCAAGGCGCTCGCTCCAGTGGTCCAGGGTGCGTGCGTAATGCAGGCGCAGGCTTTCGACGTCGACCACTTCCAGCCCGACTTCACTGATCTCGGCGGTCATCATCGCCAGGTGCGGCAACTCGCCGTTGGGGAAGACATAACGCTCGATGAAGTCCCCGGCGCCGCGGCCGACAGGACGACCGTCAGTGTGCTTGGCGGTAATACCGTGGTTCATCACCAAACCGCCCTCGCGCACCGCGCCAAACAGGGTTTGGCAGTACTGCGCCAGGTTGGCGTGGCCGACGTGTTCGAACATGCCCACGCTCACCACCTTGTCGAACCGGCCATCCTGAGGCAGGTCACGGTAGTCGAGCAATTGCAGGTCAACCTGGTCTTCCAGGCCCTCGGCTTTCACCCGTTCCCGGGCCAGCGCCAACTGCTCCTTGCTCAAGGTGATGCCAAATACCTTGACCCCGAACTCCCGCGCCGCAAAGCGCGCCAGCCCACCCCAGCCACAGCCTACGTCGAGCAAATACTCACCCGGCTGCAACCGCAGTTTGCGGCACAGGTGGCGAAATTTATCTTGTTGGGCCTGGTCGAGGGTTTCGCTGCCGGTTTCGAAATAACCGCAGGAGTACGCCATGTCCTGATCCAGCCACAGCTGGTAGAACTCGTTGGACAGGTCGTAATGGTAGGAAATTGCCGCAGCGTCGGTGGCCTTGTCGTGGATCGAGCGCACCGGACGACTCCCCTCGTCGTCGTCGATCAGGGCATGACTGAGCTCGTCACACACCCGGATGACCTCGGAAATGGAGCCTTCCAGCTCCAATTTGCCCTCAACGAAGGCTTCGCCCAGTGAATCGAGCGTTGGATGGGTCAGTTGGGACACGACCGTGGGGTCCTTCACCACGATGGTCACACTGGGCGCAGGGCCCAGGTTGAATTCATGGCCGTCCCAGAGTCGAAGACGCAGCGGTAGCTGAAGATTCTGTAAGGCCGGTGGAAGTTGCGCGAGCATGAGTAGTCCCCCCTTGTTTCAGACGTCTGGAGTGAGGGTAGACCATCAGAAGACAAAGTAGGAGGCTATCGAATTGATAGTGCTCTTCTATGGGGCTCTACGTTCGAGCAAACCATCCTGGACCCACTGCTTAAGCCACGTAACCGCCTGCAGTGGCGCACCCTCTGCATAGGTGACTACCAATTGCGCGCACAGTTCTGAAAAATTCCAGCCGGTGGTCACCATTCCGGCCAGGGCAAACGCTTCATCAGGTTCAAGGCTGCGGTAGTGGCACACGTTCTGGTGTCGCCATACCAGGCAGATGTGTGCCGGCGCCAGTGCGTGACTGCCGGGGAAGTCCGACTGATCCTTGCTCGCGCGCCATATCGCCACGCTGTTGAAATGGCACGGCATCTGCTGCACCGAAGGTACCAGGGCGACCTGTAAACCCGGCCAGTCTGCAGGCGGCAGCTGCGCCATGTCATCCAAGCCAAGCGGCTCACCCTGCGGTGCATCGAATGCCAGGGTAAAGGCCCATTCGAGCCGCGCCAGTTCGGCCAGCGGCGCGCTCTGTTCAGCCACCAAATGCTCGACGATAAACGCAGGGAACCGCTCGCCCAGCCAGCGCAAGCTGTAATGGGCAGACGGATAACGACGCACGTAGGCTTCGGTCAGAGACGCAAACTCATCATCCCCCAGCCAATACCAGATGGCGCCGAAGTCATGCCGCAGCACTTCCTGCAGCCGCGCCAGGTAGGCGTTGTGATAGATCGCCAGGCCCGTGTCGACATCCAGCGTCGGCCCCCCCCGCAACGTGTCGGCAAAACCGCTGTTGGCCGCCGGGGTTGCGGATAACAGATGCTGCTCAAAGGCCAATTGCCAGTCGGTCAGGCGCATAGCGACCTCCTGGCCAGCGCAGCAGCGCCCAGTTCACGGGCCTTGCCCAGCTCGGTGAGCAACTCTTCAAACGGTGGAAAATGATCGTCGCGCTCCAATAGCGTCGAGATCGGCCCCAGGTGTTCCAGGGTTTGTTGATACAGCGCCCACACCGGATCGCACACGGGATGGTCATGGGTATCGACGACATAGTCGCCGTAGTCCATATGCCCGGCCAGATGCAGTTGGCGAATGCTGTGTGGCGGCAGGTTGCGGATGAAGGTCCAGGCATCGAAGCCGTGATTACGCGAGCTGACGTAGACGTTGTTGACGTCCAGCAACAACTGGCAGCCCGTCAGGTGGGTCAAGGCATTGAGGAATTCCCATTCGGTAAATTCATCCGCCTTGGAACGCACATAGCTGGAGACGTTTTCCAGCACCAGTGGACGCTGCAGTACGTCCTGCACTTGCAGAACACGGGCCGCCACGTGGTAAAGGCTCTCCTCGGTATAGGGCAACGGCAGCAAATCATGCAACTGATGCGCGCTGCCGCGGCTCCAGCACAGATGATCGGAAACCCACGCCGGTTGCAGACGTACGGCGAGCTGTTTGATTTGCTTCAGGTAATCGGTATCGAGGGCATGCGGCCCGCCGATGGACAAGGACACGCCATGCATCACCAGGGGATAGCGCTCGGCTATCGCCTCCAGGTAATACAAGGCTTTACCGCCCTGGACCAGATAATTCTCGGAGATGACCTCGAACCAATCCACCGCCGGTGATTGTTCAAGGATCTGCTGGTAGTACTCACTGCGCAGGCCCAGGCCGTAACCCAGACTCGGAAAGGAAGCGGACATGATGCACTCCTGGGCAAAGTGTCCGCAGCGGCAAAGGGCATCCGCTGCGGTTGCACTCGGTTGCCGATTACTCGCCGACTTTGCCGCCAGCCGCGTCACACGCTGCCTTGCTCATGGCCTTGAAGCCGTGGCCTTTGCAGACCGCCTGACCTTTGCAAGCGTTTTCAGCGGTTTTGCAGTCATTCATGCCTTTGCAAGAAGTCACACCGTAGCAATGAACAGTAGCGTCGGCGGCCTGTACCTGGGTAGCAACACCAGCAAACATAGTGGCGGCAGCGATGGCCAGGGCAGCACCGGAAACGGCATTTTTAATGTTCATTTTTGGTTCCTCAGAGATCAATAGTGGGTGTCGGTCTGAACGGTTTGTTCAGTCTCGACACACCACTAGAGTGAGGTCCCTTGGCGGCGTTACAGCCTTTTGAAAAAACTTCCGGAAATTATTCCTCGAGCTTCAAAAGCGGCTCCTGGAAACGCAATAAACGCCCAGCATTGCCCAGCACCAACAACGTACTGAGGTTATGCAATACCGCTGCAATCATTGCGCCTGCGGCCCCCAGCCAGCCAAAGGCGGCGAACACCACGATCGCCAGGGTCCACCCCAGGCCGATGACGACGTTGACCTGCAAAGTGTGTCGACACTGGCGGCTCAAGCGCACACAGGTGCCCAGACGCCGCAAGTCACTGCCGATCAGCACCACATCCGCCGATGCCAGGGCGATGTCCGCGCCACCGGCGCCCATCGCCACGCCGACCACACCGGCCTTCAGTGCCAGGGAGTCGTTGATACCGTCGCCCACCACCATCGGACGGAAACCACTGCCGATCTCGCCCAGCACGCGGTTGAGCTTGTCTTCCGGCAAGGCCTGCGCTTCGACATCGCTGATGCCCACGTCCAACGCCAGGCTGTCGGCGACGCTTTGACGGTCGCCGGTCAGCAGCAGTTGGCGTCCCAGGCCCAGCTCGCGCAGCTCTTGCAGCGCTTGGCGTGCTTCCGGCTTGACGCTATCGGCCAGCAGCAGCCAGGCCAGGAACTGCCCATTCAACGCCAACCCGGCAATCGGGCCGTCGTGATTCGGAACGGACGTTGTCGCGATACCCAATTGTTCGAACAACTCCGGCCGGCCCAGCGCGGCTTCGCCCTGTTCGGTCTGCGCCACCACGCCCAGGCCCTGGCGTTCGCGGATGTCGGTCAGTGCGAGTATTTGCTCCTGGGCCGCCAGGCCCGCCAAGGCACGGCTGACCGGATGACTGCTGGCCGAACCCAGGCTGGCCGCCAGATTCAACAACACCTGCCGATCCGGTGCGGTGGTTTCGATCGATTGCAGACGCAAGGTGCCGAAGGTCAGCGTGCCGGTCTTGTCGACCACCAACGAGGTCAGGTCCGCCAATTCCTCCAGGAACGCCGAGCTGCGGATCAGGATCCCATGCCGGGCCGCCACGGCGATCCCGGCAATCGCCGTGGCCGGTGCCGATAGCACCAAGGCACACGGGCACGCCGCCACCAGCACCGCCAGCATTGCCTGGGCGTCATTGGTCACAAACCAGGTCACCGCCGCCAACAACAGCACCAGTACCATATAACTGCCGGCATAACGCTCCAGCAGCCGTGTGATCGGCGGCTTGGAGCGTTCGGCGTTCTGCATCAGCGCGATCACCTTGCCCAAGGTCGACTCGTTACCGGTGCGGGTCACTTCCAGGCGCAGCAAGCCGTCGAGGTTGATCGCCCCACCAAACACCTGCACCCCCACGCTGGCTTCCAGCGGCACCGATTCACCAGTGATCGGCGCCGTATCCAGGCTCGCCTGCCCCGACAGCACCACGCCATCAGCCGGCACCCGATCACCGGCGCGCACTTCGACGATATCGCCAGTGTTCAGCGTTCCGTTATCCACTTCGACAATGTTGCCGTCGGCCTGCACCAACCGCGCATGGCTGCGGGTCAGTTTGCCCAGGGCATGGATCGCCTCCTGGGAGCCGATCACGCTGCGCTCCTCCAGCACGTGACCGAAGATCATGATGATCGGCAGCAACGCAGCCGTCAGCAGATCGCCCGTGGCCCAGGCACCGAGCATGGCCAGGGCGATCAGTTGATCGGTGATCCCGTGCAGGCTGGGAAAACGCAGGCTGTACCAGGCCGAACGCATCACGGGTACGGCCACCAGCAACGATGCCACGCCCAGCAACAACTGACTCACGCCTGTCTGGTCCGGCGCCAGCCAGCTCCACACCAAGCCCAATATCAACAACCCCAGGGCCAGCATGGCCAAGGTCAATTGCCGGGCAGCACTGCGCTGCTCGGCTGAAGTCAGCATGGGTGCGCTCATTGCTCGGCTCCCTGGATAATCAAGCGGGAGTCGTCTTTAGGATCGACCGTGGTCACGGAGCCGGCCTGGCCGAGAATTTTCGGTAACCGCTCGCGATACAGACGCAGCAGTAAGCCGGGGTCTTTCACCTGGGCCAAGCTGGCGACGGTGGCGGTTTGCGCCTGGGCATTGGCCAGGCGTTCGCTGGCCTGGGCATGGGCGACCTGCACCAGGCGGTCAGCCGTCTGGTTGGCGGTTTGGGTGAGTTTTTCCGCGTCGGTGCGCGCATTGGCCACCGCTTTATCAGCTTGCTGGCTGGCGGTCAGTACCGCGTTGAACGCATTCACCGCCGGGCCCGGCAGACTCGACTGCACATCGACGCGAGTGACTTCGATGCCCAACCCCAAGCCCGTAGTGGCCAACTCGGCCAACCGTTTATTGATGCCCTGCACCAAGTCCCCGCGCAGTCGCTCGCGGCGCTCGGCGGCGCCGTTGTCGGTGCCTATCAATTCAGGGCGCGCCACCAGGATCGTGTCCAGATCGCGCGCGGCGGTCAGGGCCACGGCGCTGCGGGTGACCAGGCGATCCAGGGCCGGCAGCACATGCTCGCCCTGCAGCACAAACGCGTAGGGCTCGGTGACCTTGTAGAACACCCGTACATCCAGCTGTACCACGCCGGCATCACCGGTCAACAGGTAACCGGAGCCGGCCAGGGAATCGCTTAACGGCGTGGCGAAACTGGCCACGCGATCAGCCTGCGTCGCCGCATCGGAGCGCAGCAGGTTCTCCACCCGACGCTCGATTACGCGGTCCGCCGCCGGCAACAGCACCACTTGCTCGAACGGCTGCGGCCAGGCCAGCAGCAGCCCGGCATTCTGAATCCGATCCAGTGCGCCGAAGTGCAACACCACCGCACGATTCTGCGGGTCGATCTGGCGTACGTTGGAAAACGCCCAGGCCAACGCCGCCAAAACGGTCACCGCGTACAGCGCCACGAAGGTCAGGCGCCCGGCCTGGATCCATGGGCTGTCCGGGTTGTCACGCTCGATCATGGCTGGATGTCCTTGGGCCCATCGACCAGTGCGCGGAACGGCGCGGCGTCGGTGCGCAAGATGATCTTGGTGCCTGGCGTGACCACGGTGCCCAAGGTATCCAGCGAACGCAGCAGGTTATACAGCTGCGGATTACCTGCGTAAGCGCGGCCATAAATTTGCGCGGCTTCGACCCGCGATTGCGCTTCGATATCGGCGGCTTTCACCGTGGCGTCAGCCTGCACGATCCGCGCATCGCGCTCGGCAGCGGAACGAATCTGCGCGGCTTCACGCTTGCCCACGGCAGTGCGCTCGGTGGCGATGGTTTCACGTTCGGCACGCATGCGGTCGACGGTGGCGGTGAGGGTCACTGACGGTAAGGTCAGACGCTCCACGCCCACTTGCGCTACGCGCACGCCATAGGTAGTGAGCAATTGTTGATCAATCTGCTGACGCAACTGCGCTTCGAAATCGGCGATGCGCACCTGGCTGGCGTCAGTGTTGATCAGGCTCGACAGATCGAAACTCGCCGCCGTGGTTTCCAACGCTGAGCCCACGAACGTGCGAATCTGCCGCGCCGCTTCATCCGGCTGGTTCTGCACGGCGCGCATAAAACGCTGCACATTGTCGGCATCGCCCTGCACCTGCCACGCCACGTAAGCCTGCACGATGATGCGCAAGCCATCGCGGGTGCCTACGTCCTGCAAGCCGCTGGAGGTCGTGCGCAGGCGCAGGTCCACGGGGATCGCCGCTTCGAACGGCGCCGGCCAGCGCCAACCCAGGCCCGGCTCCAGCAGTACCCGCGACGGGTTGCCAAAGCGCGTTATCACCGTGGCTTCGCCGGAACGCACCTGCACCAGGCTCGCCGCCGCCACCGCAAACAGCACCAGCAACACGGCCCAGGCCATTCGCCGCCAGGGGAAGGGGCCAGCGGCGTGTTCATCACCGTGATGGTGGTGGCCATGATGATGGTGGTGGTGGTGACCGTGGTCATGATCGTGAGAATGAGCGCTCAACAGACAAACTCCTTATTGAACGGCTTTGCGCGGCGCCATTGGGTCAGCCGGCAACGTAAAAGAACGCAGATCGATCGTCGGCGCGCCATCGGCGCCCAGGCGGTGATCCAGAATAAGCAGCTTGGCATTGGCCAGGCCCTGGCTGAGTTGGCCGAGGTACTGTTCCAGCACGAACGCTTTGCCTGCGGTGGCGTAAGCCTTCCGTTCAGCGGCAAAACGCAGGTCGGCGGCTTGGGCGCCGGCGTTCACTTCGCGGGCACTGGCCTGGGCCTGGTCACGTACCGTGCTGGCTTGCAGCAGCGCCTGATTGGTTTGCTCGCTGGCGGCTCCGCGCTCACGGGAGATCAGTGCCTGGGCGCCGATCTGCGCCGCCTGCACACCGTGATAGGCGTTGGCCGCACCGGCCGGTGGGTGAATGGCCTCCACCACCGTAGCGAGGATTTCCACACCGCTGTCGAGCTTGTTCAGGTCTGCCTGCACCGCCCGGCCCACTTCATCGGCGAGGCTGGTACGTTGCTCACCCAGCAGTTCGTCGAGGGTGCGTGAAGCAAAGTCGTGCACGAGAATACGGCTGGCGGTGCTGCGGATCAGCGTCGGCACATCCGCGCTGTTGTAAGTGGCGGCGAGCGCGGCCTGATCGGTCAGGCCGATACGGTAGACAAAACGCACATCCATATTGACGATCTGAAAGCTCTGCTTGTCGCCGCTGCTGCTGGCGATCACCTGAGACTTGTCATTCACATGGCTGGCGTCCCACAACCGGTTGGCAATCGTCGGCGCCGGGCCTTCGGCAGAAGCCAGTTCGGGCGTGGCGGCTTCGCTGACGCTGGTTGCCAGCTCATGCACCACGCCGTTCTCCACATTCAATACGCGCCCCAGCGGCCACGGCAAACCGGCATGCAGGCCAGGGCCGAAGACTTCAACAGGTTTACCGAAGCGTTCATAAATCCCGCGGCCTTGCAGGGGCACTTCATGCACGCCGGTCAGCGACCAGCCCACGGCGAGAACCACCAGCAACACTGGTAGAAACGCCCGGCGCATGTAGGTAAACGCCCAGATCTGGCGCAGGTCGATGCCGAAGCGGTTGTGCAATTCGTGCTGCAAGGCAAGCAGGGGTTGCGGCGGCCAGCGCAGCAGCCCGGCAATAAAACTCTGGGCCATCAAGCGCGGTTCGAGGCGCGGTTGGCGCGGGCTGAACAACGACAGCACGCCCCTGAGCAGGAACTCCAAAGCCACCAACGCCGGCAAGAGCCCCATCAGTGTCGCCAGCCGCAATGGCCAGACCGATTCGGCACCGGCAAACAACAGGCAAATTGCACTGATCACCAGGCAGATGATTGCCACCCGGCTCAATTGCGCCAATTGCGCGGCTTCCGGCCATTGCGTCAGCGTTTCCTGGGCCAGGCGGCGCTCGAACACCAGCAAACCGAAGGCCAGCGCCAATGCCAAGGCAGCGCCGATGCTGGCGGACTGGCCTACGGCGGCGGCGGGCAACGCCAGGTTCCAGAACTCGAAGATGCTGACCAGCACCAGTAGAGACCAACCGCATAACCACAATACCGGGGTGCCGATCTGCGCCAACAGGCCACTACCCAGACGCCCGATCAGCCGCGTGTAACCTTGCGTGTCCGCCACGGGCACATCGGCGCTCGGCTCTTCCAGCGACTGGGCGCGCCAATCGGCCACCCACCACGCCGATTGCAACCCGGCCACCAGCACCAGCAACGCCGAGGAGCAGTTGATCAGCACCACGGGCCAGATCGATAGCGGGGCGAACAATGCGACGAACAGGGCGAACACCCAACCCGCGACCGCCAGGGTCGTCAGGCTGATACCGGCCTGGCGCAACCGACGGGCATGGAACAACCCTTGTTGAAAACGCGGCAGGCCCTCAACCGAAGCGCCGTCAGCTTCTAGATCCACTTGCATCCACTCACGCCCGCTTACACACAATTAGTTACCATATAACACAAGGCGTGAAATTTTTGTTCGCTTAGAAGCAGACCGTGACTAAACCCCCATAAACACGCGCTATCACTGGTGCAGGCGAGGATTTATCGGCAAACTTCAGAACGGTTTTTTACGGGTTAACGGACAAGGAAGCGTCACCCCCCATGATTTCCATCTACCAACTCAAGCCACGCTTTCAAAACCTGCTGCGCCCCCTCGTGCAGCGTCTCTACGACAATGGCACCACCGCCAACCAGATCACCGTACTGGCCGGGGTCGTTTCCTTGCTCGTCGGCCTGCTGGTCGCAGGCTTTGCCCAACATCTGTGGCTGTTTGCGCTGATCCCTGTGTGGATGATCCTGCGTATGGCCCTCAATGCCATCGACGGCATGCTCGCCCGCGAGTTCGGCCAGCAATCGCGCCTGGGTGCCTACCTCAACGAACTGTGTGATGTGATCGCAGATAGCGCACTGATCCTGCCGTTCGCGCTGATTCCCGGCGTCAGCCTGGTTCCGGTGGTGCTGGTAGCGCTGTTGGCGGTATTCAGCGAATACGCCGGGGTCCTGGGGCCGATGGTTGGTGCGTCACGCCGCTATGACGGGCCAATGGGCAAGAGCGACCGTGCCTTTGTATTGGGCGTGCTGGCCACCGGTGTGGCGCTCGGCTGGCTCGGCGCCGGTTGGGTCGACACGCTAATGTGGCTGGTTGCCGCCCTGCTCGCCTACACCCTGGTCAACCGTGTGCGCCAGGGCCTCAAAGAAGCACAAACCTCCCCGATTGCATAAGGATTTTTGCGATGCGCGAACAACAAGAGCACACCTTCACGACTCATGATGGCGTCGAGCTTTTCTACCGCCACTGGCCGGCCAGCGCACCTTCGAGTGATGAGCCGCGCAAGGCAATCCTGTTGTTCCATCGCGGGCATGAGCATTCGGGGCGCATTGCCCATCTGGTTGACGAACTCGACCTGCCGCACTTTGACTTCTTCGCCTGGGACGCCCGTGGCCATGGCCAGTCCCCCGGCGAGCGTGGCGACAGCCCCAGCTTCGCCACCAGCGCCCGTGACGTGCAAACCTTTTGCGACCACATTGGCGCCACCTACGGCATTGCAGAAGAAAACTTCGCCGTTATCGCGCAAAGCGTCGGCGCGGTGATCGCGGCGACCTGGGTCCATGATTACGCGCCGAAAATCCGTGCACTGGTGCTCGCCTCCCCGGCGTTCAAGGTCAAGCTCTACGTGCCCTTCGCACGCCCGGGCCTGGCGCTGATGCGCAAGTTTCGCGGCAATTTTTTCGTCAACAGTTACGTCAAGGCCAAGTTCCTCAGCCACGACCCGCAGCGCGTGGAGTCCTACGACAGCGACCCGCTGATCACCAAGGCCATCTCGGTGAATGTACTGCTGGGCCTGTACGAAGCGGCTGATCGGGTGGTCGCCGATGCCCAGGCGATCCAGGTGCCGACGCAGTTGCTGATCTCCGGCTCCGACTTTGTGGTGCACCGCAAACCCCAGCAGCAATTTTTCGACCGCCTGGGCAGCCTGAAAAAAGAGCTGCACATCCTCCCTGGCTTCTTCCACGACACCCTTGGCGAACGCGACCGCGCCCCGGCCGTGAGCAGTGCCAAGCGCTTTATCCTGCAAAACTTCACCCAGCCGCTGGACCGCGCCTCATTGCTGGATGCCGATAAGCTGGGCGCCACCTGCGCCGAGTCCGAAGCCCTCGCAGCGCCACTGCCGCGTAATTCCCTGCGCGACCTGTATTGGCGCATGACCCGCGCCAGCATGGGCCTGGGCAAAACCCTGTCGGACGGGGTGAAACTGGGCTTCGACACCGGTTTCGACTCCGGCAGCACCCTGGACTATGTGTACCGCAACAAGCCCAGCGGCAAGGGCGGGCTGGGCCGGATGATCGACAGCAACTACCTCAACTCCATCGGCTGGCGCGGCATTCGCCAACGCAAGCTCAACGTCGAGGAACTGCTGCGTTTGGCCATGGCCAAGCTGCGTGCCGATGATCGCCAAGTACGCATTGTGGACATTGCCGCCGGCCACGGTCGCTATATTCTGGAAGCCTTGCAGGGCGTGTCGCCGCTGCCGGAATCGATCCTGCTACGTGACTACAGCGACATCAACGTGCGCGATGGTGGCGCACTGATTCGCGAGAAAGGCCTGGGGGATATCGCGCAGTTCGTCAAAGGCGATGCCTTTGACCGGGCGGATCTGGCGGCGTTGGACCCCAAGCCAACCCTGGCGGTGGTGTCGGGGCTGTATGAGTTGTTCGCCGATAACACCATGGTCGGCGGTTCGTTGGCCGGCCTTGCCGAAGCGGTGGAGCCCGGCGGTTACCTGGTCTACACCGGCCAACCGTGGCACCCGCAACTGGAATTGATCGCACGTGCACTGACCAGCCACCGCCAGGGCCAAGCCTGGGTGATGCGCCGTCGCAGCCAGGCGGAAATGGATCAGTTGGTCGAAGCGGCGGGCTTTCGCAAGATCACCCAACGCGTGGATGAATGGGGCATTTTCAGCGTGTCCCTGGCACAGAAGATCTGAACATGCGCGAGCCCGGTTTACTGAAACCTGCCGTCCTGTGGCTGCTGCTGTTGGCACCGCTGTTTTTCAGCACCTATGGCTTCGCCACTTGGGTGACCAGCCAACGCAGCGACGTCGGCACGCTGGTGTTCGGCTGGGAAACCCATATGCCATTCTGGGCCTGGACCATCGTGCCGTATTGGTCGATCGACCTGCTTTACGGGTTTTCCCTGCTGCTTCCCAACAGTCGGCATGAGTTGAAACAGCACGCGCTGCGGCTGCTGTCCGCCCAGGTTATTGCGGTCAGTTGCTTCCTCATCTGGCCGCTGCGCTTCACCTTTGAGCGGCCGGAACTGCACGGCATATTCGGCTGGCTGTTCGCCGTGCTCGCCGGCTTCGACAAGCCGTTCAACCAGGCACCGTCACTGCATATCGCCTTGTTGGTGATCTTGTGGGTCATGTACCAACGCCATACCCGTGGGCTGTGGCGGTGGCTGGTGCACGGCTGGTTCGCCTTGATCGGCATTTCGGTGCTGACCACTTATCAACACCACTTTATCGACTTACCCACAGGCGCCCTGGCGGGATGGATATGTGTGTGGTTATGGCCGGTAGAGCATCCCAGCCCGCTGCTGAATGCACGACTGACCCACGACCCTCGGCGCTGGCGCCTGGGCGTGCGGTATGGCCTGGGCGCTGTGGTGCTGGTGATCCTGGCGTTTGTATTGGGCGGGGCGTGGTTATGGCTGCTGTGGCCGGCGGTAGCGCTGGGTCTGGTCAAGGCGAATTACTTCGTCCTCGGCGCGCCGGGCTTTCAGAAACGCGCCGATGGTCGGCTGACCCCGGCGGCACGCTGGCTCTATGCGCCCTACCTGGCGGGTGCATGGATAAACTCACGCCTGTGGACACGCAAGCATCCACAACCTGACCTGATTGTGGATAACGTTTGGCTAGGGCGAATTCCCACAATCCAGGAGCAAGATTCATTCACGGCCATCGTCGATCTCTGCGCCGAATTGCCGATTAATCCACAGGGCCGCGCCTATCAATCCATCCCTGTGCTGGACCTGATCGCCCCCACTCCGGCCGAGTGCCGACAAGCCGCCCAAGCCATCGAGCAATTGCGCTTGAACGGCCCATTACTGGTGTGTTGTGCCCTCGGTTACTCGCGCAGCGCCACCGCCGTTGCCGCCTGGCTGCTACATAGCCGGCGTGCCACTACGGTAGATGAAGCGCTGGCTATCATTCGTACAGCGCGGGCCGAAGTGGTCCTGCATCCCGCTCACCGTGAAGCTTTGGAGGGTCTACCCGATGCCCGCTGATATGGAACTCCAGGTTACCGCCAGCCTGCTGCGTCGTGGGCGTTCGCTGGATCAGTTATCCACAGGCCTGACGGTGCTCGGTTTTTTGTTCGGCCTGGCGCAGCTGCTGATGGCCAGTATCTCGACCGTCTGCCTATTGCTGGCCTTGTGGATGATTATCCTGGGGCTGCTGCAAAAGTACTGGGCACTGCGTGTGGCGTTTGACGCCGACCTGTTCGCCCTGCTCGCCCGCGATACCGCACGCACCCCGGACCTCGATCAGGCCCTGTTGACCCTGGGCCTGCAATCGGCCAAGCGCGTCGGCCGGCCCTGGACCGAACGCCGACGTGGCGCGCTGAAATTGCTGCGCAAACAAGCCTGGTTGCTCGGCGCACAAGCGCTGCTGACCCTGGCCGTGATTCTCGCCAGCCCTTGGCTGCCTTTCGCCGGATAAGGAACGCCCATGTTCGAACCCGTAGTCGCCACGCTGATTACTTCGATGGCCCGCACCGTCACCGGTGCCCGCAGCCTGTGGCTCGGCTGCGCCCCGGTGCCGGTGCAGCGCATCTACTTCGCCAACCACAGCAGCCACGGCGATTTCGTATTGCTATGGGCCTCGTTGCCGCAGAACCTGCGCAAATTCACGCGCCCGGTGGCCGGCAGTGATTACTGGAACGCCAGTGCCTTGCGCCGCTACATTATCAACCGCGTGTTCAACGGCGTGCTGATCGACCGCGAGCGTAAAGACCCTGTGGATAACCCACTGCAACCCATGCTCACGGCCCTGGAAGGCGGCGACTCATTGATCATATTCCCGGAAGGCACGCGTAATCTGGAAGACGGCCTCCTGCCGTTCAAGAGCGGTCTGTATCACTTGGCAAAAAGTTACCCACAGGCCGAACTGATCCCGGTGTGGATTGCCAACCTCAACCGGGTCATGCCCAAAGGCCGCGTACTGCCGCTGCCATTGCTGTGCACCACCAGCTTCGGCGCGCCGCTGCAACTGGAGGACGGCGAAGACAAGGCCGCCTTCCTCGCCCGCAGCCGCGACGCCCTGCTCGCCCTTGCTCCGGAGCACGTCTGACATGGATAGCCAAACCCTGATGTTATTCGGCGGCATCGGCGCGATCCTGGTGCTCGCCTCCCTGATCGGCCTGATCCTCAAGCTGCGCACGCGCGGCACGCCAAACGCGGTGATCGACAATCTCAACGCGCGCATCAATGCGTGGTGGGTGATGGTGGTCGTGATCGGCATCGCCTTCTGGCTCGGCACCGGCGCGGTGATCCTGCTGTTCTATGCCGTGTCGTTCTACGCCCTGCGCGAATTCCTGACCCTCACGCCGACTCGCCGCAGCGACTACCCGGCCTTGGTGGCCGCGTTCTACCTGGCGTTGCCGCTGCAATACCTGCTCATCTATTCGGATTGGTACGGGCTCTTCTCGATCTTCATTCCGGTGTACGTGTTCTTGCTCCTGCCGATCCTCGCTTCACTGGGGGGCGACAGCACACACTTCCTGGAGCGCGCCTCCAAGGTGCAATGGGGTTTGATGATCGCCGTGTTTTGCGTGTCCTTCGTACCGGCACTGCTGACCCTCGACATCCCCGGTTACGAAGGTCGCAACCTGTTGCTGATCGCCTATCTTGTGATCGTAGTGCAGTTGTCGGATGTGCTGCAGTACGTGTGCGGCAAGCTGTTCGGCAAACACAAGATCGCGCCTAACCTGTCACCCTCGAAAACGGTGGAGGGGTTTGTCGGCGGGATCCTGCTCTCCTCCCTGATCGGCGCGGCATTGTGGTGGACCACCCCGTTCAGCCCCTGGCAGTCGTTCTTGATTGCGCTGCTGATCAATTTGCTCGGATTTGCCGGCGGCATCGTGATGTCGGCGATCAAGCGCGATCGAGGGGTGAAGGACTGGGGCCATATGATCGAAGGGCACGGTGGGATGCTGGATCGGCTGGATTCAGTGTGCTTTGCAGCGCCGATTTTCTTTCATCTGGTGCGCTATTGGTGGACCTGATCCCCAGGCTCCAGAAGCCCAAAAATGAAGATCAAGCATGTGGGAGCAAGCCCGCTCCCACAGTAGAATTTTGTGATGTATTCACGTCATCTTTTATCTCAAAGACGCGTGTAAGATAGCCGCACTTTGCCAGGGATGCTCACCATGTTCGATTCGTTGAAAGCGATCAGCCGCCGTATTGCCGGTGCCTTATTGACCGTGGTGGGGGCCGTTTTCGGCCAATGGCATCCGCCGCGCTGGCTACGCGCCATTGGTCAAGGCCTGGCCAACCTGGGCGGCAAGGCTCGCGCTTATCCACGCCAAGCCGGTGCAGCAGTTGTGGGTCTGGCCTTGTTGGCGGGTGCCGGTTTCTATGGCTGGCAGTGGTATTCACACCTGCCCAAACCCCATACCGTGGGTTATTCGCTGCACAAACCGAACCTGACCGATTACACCCAACCACAACCGGTTGTGGATAACTTGCAGGTGCGCTTCGCCGAGTCCGTCGCCCCACTGGCAGCGATTGGCAAGCCGGTGACCCATGGCATCACCCTGAAACCAAACGTAGCGGGTACCTGGCGCTGGTCCGATGACCGTACGTTGCTGTTCGTGCCGGAAAAAGACTGGCCCATCGATGCTCACTACACCCTCGATATGGGCAAGAAAAACCTGCTGGCCGACGGCGTGCTGCTGGACCAATACAGCACTCAGTTCTCCACCCAACCGTTCCGCGCCACCCTGGCGCAAAACGAGCTGTATCAGGACCCGTCCAACCCGACACTGAAACAGCTGGTGGCGACTTTCCATTTTTCCCACCCGGTAGATGAAGAAAACCTGCGCAAACGCGTGTCGATCACCCTCGGCAAAGGTTTGGCCTACCGCGACGCGCAGTTGCCCAACCGACCGGAAATCACCTTCGACGAGAAGAAACTCAACGCTTACGTGCGCTCCGCGGCCTTGGCCACCCCACTGGAAAGTACACCGGTCAGCGCCAAGCTCGACGAGGGCATCAAGGCCCGCGACGGCGGCAACGCCAGCACGGCGCCGCTGGTGTCGGAAGTCACCGTACCCGGTCGCTACCGCCTGACCTTCACCGGCGCCGAAGTGAGTTTTGTCGACAACCAACGCGGCGAACCCGAACCGGTATTAATGTTCAGCAGCTCCAGCGCCGTGGCCGACGAAACCATCGCCGGTAAGGTCCAGGCTTGGCTGTTGCCGGAAAAAGCCCAGGACGATACGCGCCCCTATTCCGCCAACGACATCGACGACGCCCTGCTTGCCCGCAGCACCAAGGTCAACCTGACCCACGTGCCCAGCGTCGAACCCCTGAACACGCTGCACGCGTTCAAATTCAAGGCTCCGGCCGGTCGCGCACTGTATGTGCGCGTTCCTGCCAACCTGGAGGCCATCGGCGGCTATCTGGCGAAAAACCCTACGGCATCGCTGATCAGCATGCCGGCGTACCCTCGCACGTTGCAGTTCCTGTCTGACGGCGCGTTGCTCAGTCTCAACGGTGAAAAACGCCTGGGGTTCATGGCCCGTGGCGTACCCGGCGCCCATGTGGAAATCGCCCGCCTGCTGCCCAACCAGTTGCAACACCTGGTGGATCAGAGCAGTGGCAGCTTCGCCCGGCCGAATTTCAGCAACGAATATTTTGATCGCATGGTCGAGCGCCAGGCATTGCAGATTCCCCTGTCATCCAATGACCCGGCGAAAACCGTCTACGACAATGTCGACCTCAGCCCCTACCTCACCGCCAATGGCGGCCGGCGCGGCATTTTCGTGCTCAAGCTCAGCCCGCAGGATGACCCGGCCACGCGCACGTTCGAATACGACCGCAGCAGTACCAGCGACCTGCGTTTCATCGTAGTGACGGATCTGGGCATCATCGCCAAACGCTCCAGCGACGGCAGCCACGATGTGTATGTGCAGTCCATCAGCAATGGTTCGCCGGTGGCCGATGTGCAAGTCGACATCATGGGTCGCAACGGCCTGCCGGTCGCCAGCGGTCATACCGACAGTGAAGGCCATGCGCATTTCGCCAAGCTGGATGAATTGCGTCGTGAGAAAACGCCGCTGATGTATGTGGTCACTCGCGGCAACGATCAGTCGTTCCTGCCGATTGCCCGTCAGTCCCAGCAGCTGGATTTATCGCGCTTCGATGTCGGCGGCTTGCAAGAAGACGGTGCGATTGATCGCCTCAGCGCCTACCTGTTCACTGATCGCGGGCTCTATCGCCCAGGCGAAACCGCGCACCTGGGCATGATCGTGCGCAGCGGCAATTGGAAAGGTGCTCTGCTGGGGCTGCCGGTGGAGCTGCAAATCACCGATCCCCGTGGTCTGGAAGTGATTCGCCAGCCGTTGAAGCTGTCCGCCAGCGGTTTTGAAAGTTTCGATTTCCCCAGCAGTGAAGTCGCCCCCGCCGGCGAATACACCGCGACCTTGCAGTTGATTGGCCAGAAGCAGACGCGCACCGATTTGGGCAGCGTGAGCTTCAAGGTCCGCGATTTCGAGCCCGACCGCATGAAGGTCAACCTGAGCTTGCACGACACCCCGGTACAGGGCTGGATCCCACCGGACCAGGTGGTGGCCAAGGTCACCGCCATGCACCTGTTCGGCGCCCCGGCAGTCGGCCGGCGGGTCACCGCGAAAATGTCCCTGAGCCCGACGCTCGCAGCATTTGACCGGTACCCTGACTACCGCTTCCGCCTCAATAACGGCCTGGAAGAAACCAACACCGAAGACCTGGCGGAAACCACCGTCGACGACAACGGTCAGGCCGTGCTCGACCTCAACCTGCAACGTTTTGCCAACAGCACCTATCGCTTGCAAGTGATGGCCCAGGTATTCGAAGCCGAAGGAGGCCGTAACGTCGCGGCGCAAAGCGCATTGCTGGTTTCGCCTGCGCCTTACCTGGTCGGTGTGAAAAGTCAGGACTCGCTGTCATACGTCGCCAAGGACACCCCGCGTGAAGTGCATTGGCTGGCAGTGGCGCCAGACCTGACGCCGCTGGCGGTAGACGGCCTGACCACTGAAGTGGTCGAACATCGCTATGTATCGGTACTGGTGAAACAGTCCAATGGCACCTACAAGTACGAGTCGCGCATCAAGAACATCAGCCAGCCGGCCTCCCCGCTGACGATGACGAAGGAAGGCGCCAAGCAGGCCCTGAACACCGGCACGCCGGGGGATTTCACCCTGCAGTTGAAAGACGCCAATGGCAACCTGCTCAACCAGATCGACTACAGCGTGGCCGGGCGTGGCAACACTTCGCGTTCCCTGGAGCGCAACGCCGAACTGCAACTGCGCCTGGACAAGCGCAGCTATGCCACGGGTGATGAAATCGCCATCAGCCTGCGTGCGCCGTATACCGGTGCCGGTTTGATTACCATCGAGCGTGACAAGGTCTACACCCAGCAGTGGTTCAAGGCCGACAGCACCAACAGCGTGCAACATATCCGCGTGCCGGCCGGGCTTGAGGGCAATGCCTACGTCAACGTGCAGTTTGTGCGGGATATGGGTTCGGCTGAGGTGTACATGAGCCCGCTGTCCTACGGCGTGGTGCCGTTCAGCATCAACCTGGATGCGCGACGCATGGCGCTGAAGGTTGAAGGCCAGGAGAAGATCGAGCCGGGGCAGACCCTGGACATCAAGGTCACCGCCGACCGCCCAGGCCGTGCGGTGGTGTACGCGGTGGACGAAGGCATCCTGCAAGTAGCGCGTTATCAGGCGCCGGACCCGCTGGGCTTCTTCTTCCAGAAGCGTGCGCTGGAGGTCGGTACGAGCCAGATTCTTGACCTGATCCTGCCTGAATTCAGCCGCCTGCTCAGTGGGGCGGCGCCCGGTGGTGATACCGAAGGCGCGCTGGCCAACCACCTGAACCCGTTCAAGCGCAAACATCAACCGCCCGTGGCATGGTGGTCTGGCCTGGTGGACTTGCCGGCCGGTGAAACCGTGCTGCATTACCAGGTGCCGGACAGCTTCAACGGCAAACTGCACCTGTTCGCAGTGGCGGTGGACAGCGACAGTGTCGGTGTCAGCGAGGCCAATACCGAAGTGCGTGGCCCGATTGTGATCACGCCGAACGTGCCCGCCTTCGTGGCGCCGGGGGATGTGTTCAACGTCAGCGCCGGGGTGTTCAGCAACCTCGACGCAGCGGCGGATGTGAAGTTTGAAGTGCAGACCAGCGACGGCCTGGCTGTGCAGGGCGGCAAAGGCAGCACCTTGTCGCTGCAACCACGCAAGGAAGGCACCGCCGAGTTCAAGATCAAGGTCGGCGAAACCCTCGGCTCTGCGGACCTGCGTTTTGTTGCGGTGTTGCCCAATGGCAAACGTATCCAGGTCGCCGAAACCACGTCGATCCGCCCACTGAGTGAGCACCGTGTCGCCCTGAGCCTGGGCCGTTTCGACAGCGCCAGCAAAGAGCTCAAGCCGACCCGCGAGCTGTTCAGCCAGTTGCGCGACGTGCAACTGGGCGTAGCGGCATCGCCGCTGGTGTGGGCCAACGGGCTCAAGCATTACCTGGATGACTACGGCTATGCCTGCACCGAGCAACTGGTGTCCAAGGCCATGCCGGCGCTGATCTGGGGTGGCACCGCCCCCGAAGCCGAGCAGGCATTCAACGGCGCGGTGCGCATGCTGCGCCAGCGCCAGAACTCGGCCGGCGGCTTCGGCCTGTGGGCTGCCAACCCGGACGTGGCGCCGTACGCCAGCCTGTACGCCACCGATTTCCTGATCGAAGCCAGGGAGCGCGGGCTGCCCGTACCGGAAGATCTGTTGGTGCGTTCCAACGCTTACCTGACCGACCTGGCCAATGGTCCAAGCGAAGGTCTGTCGGAATTGCGCAACCGGGCCTACGCCAGCTACCTGCTCAGCCGGCAGGGGATCCTGGTAAGCGGCGCCTTGAGCGATATCCGCGAGCGCTACGAGAGCTACTTCAAGGACAGCTGGCAGAACGACCTGGGCGCGGCCTACCTGGCCGCCAGCTACAAGCTGCTCAAGCAGGATCGCCAGGCCGATACGCTGTTCCGTAAAATCCCGTGGCGCTCGCTTGTGGATAAGTGGGACAGCGACGGCCTGTATTACGACCCGCTGGTACACGATGCCGAACACCTGCACCTGCTGGCGCGGCATTTCCCCGAGTTGCTGGACGAGGTGCCGACAGCCTTGCTGGATAAGCTCGGCAAACGCCTCAACGAGCAGCGCTACAACTCGCTTTCGGCGGCACTGCTGTTGCGTGCGCTGGATAACTATGGCCAACGTGCGCAGAGCGACATGACCCTCAAGGCCACCGCCTGGCTGAGTGACAAGCAGCAGCAATTGCTGGAGATGGCCGGCCAGCCGCCACGCGCTGCCGTGCCGCGCACCACGCAAAAGCTGGTGATGGAGAAAACCGACGGCCCGGCCGCGTTCTACATGCTCAGCGAGGCCGGCTTCGACAAGGGCGCCAAGCTCAAGCCGATCAACAATGGCCTGGAAATCATCCACGAATACCTCGACCTCAAAGGTGAGCCGGTGAGCAAGGTCGCCGTGGGTGATGAGTTCCTGGTGCGCCTGCGCCTGCGCGCCACCGACCGTGATCAGGTGCAACAAGTGGCCGTGGTCGACCTGCTGCCAGGTGGCGTCGAGCCTGTGTATAACCTGCCGCCGGAGCCGGAGCCCGCCAGCACCGAGGAAAGTGAAGGCGAAGACGCCGAGTACGTGGAAACTGCAGACGGCGACGAAGCGGCGGACGCCTGGCAAGCGCCGATCGGCGAAACCGAACTGAGCAACTGGCAGCCCGACTACGTGGACGTGCGGGATGATCGAGTGGTGTTGTTCGGCACCGCGCTGCGCGACGTAGGGACCTTCGTCTACCGTGTACGCGCCACCAACGCGGGTACCTTCAATACGCCACCGGCTTACGCCGAGGGCATGTACGAAACCACCCTGCAAGGGCGCGGCAAAGTAGGCCAGCTTGAAATTACCAAGCCTTAAACGCGTGACGCCGCTGCTGGCAACGGCGGCGTTATTGGTGGGAGGGCTGGCGGGGCTGCGGTTGTGGCCCCACGCCTCGCTGGAGCAAGCGGTTACGTCGTCACGGGTGGTATTGGCTGACGACGGTTCGCTGCTGCGCATGACCCTGGCGGATGACGGGCAGTATCGCCTGTGGCTCCCACTGGAGCGCATGTCACCGTCACTGGTCGAAGCCTTGTTGCTCAAGGAGGACCGCAATTTCTATTGGCACCCGGGGATCAATCCCCCGGCGTTGCTGCGCGCGGCCATGGCCACCTACAGCGGCGGACAGCGCCAGGGCGGTTCGACCTTGAGCATGCAACTGGCGCGACGCCTGTGGGATTTGAACACCCGCCAAGTGCCCGGCAAATTGCAGCAGATGGCCCTGGCCGTTTGGCTGGAAGCACGTTACAGCAAGCACGACATTCTTGAGGCCTACCTGAACCTGGCCCCCATGGGTGGCAATATCGAGGGCGCCGAGGCGGCCAGCCGTATCTACTTCGGCAAGTCGGCGACCCAGTTGTCCTTGTCCGAGGCCTTGGCGCTGGCGGTGATTCCACAGCAGCCGGGGCGGCGCGCGCGCTTTGGGCCGTCATTGCAAAATGCGCGGCTGCGGTTGATGGCCGACTGGCGCGAGACTTATCCACAAGACCCGCGCAACGACAGTCTGCTGGAGTTGCCCCTGGAAGCGCGCAACCGCCAGCAGATCCCGTTTCTGGCGCCACACCTGAGTGAACAATTGCTGGCGTCCCAAAACGGCAATGAGTTGAACACCACCCTCAGCCTGCCCTTGCAGCAACTTCTGGAACGCCTGATCAGCGGCTTTATCGCCGAGCGGCGCAGCACCGGTGTGGAAAATGCCACGGCGATCCTGATCGACAGCCGCGACCAGAGTGTCAAGGCGCTGGTGGGCTCGGCCGATTACTTATCCACAGGCATTCATGGTCAGGTCAACGGCGTGTTGTCACGACGTTCGCCAGGGTCGACGCTCAAGCCGTTTTTGTATGGGCTGGCACTGGATCAAGGGGTGATTCATCCCATGAGCATCGTCAAGGACCTGCCCAGTAACTTCGGTTACTTCCAGCCAGAAAATTTCGACGGCAGTTTTGTCGGCCCACTGACGGCACGCGATGCGTTGATCCGTAGTCGTAATATTCCCGCTGTTTGGCTGGCCAGCCAGCTCAAATCGCCTTCGCTGTACGGTTTGCTGCAACGAGCCGGGATCAAGGGCCTGCGCAACGAGAGCCACTACGGCTTGGCCTTGGCCCTCGGCGGCGGCGAAATGACGCCCGAAGAGCTGGCACGCCTGTATGTGATGCTCGCGGGTGACGGGCACCTGCGGCCGTTGCGCTATCTGCAGGAACAACCGCAAACCACCGGCGCACAACTGCTGACGCCTCAGGCCGCCTTCATGGTGCGCGACATGCTGCGCCATAACCCGCGACCGGACGGCTTGCCGGGCCGCCATTGGCGCACCGCGTGGAAAACCGGCACGTCCTGGGGTTTTCACGATGCCTGGAGTGCCGGCCTGGTCGGTCCCTATGTGCTGGTGGTGTGGGTCGGTAACTTCGACGGTCGGCCAAACCCGGCGTTTATTGGTGCCAAGACCGCTGCGCCGCTGTTCTTCCGCATTGCCGACGCCCTGCCACTGGCCTTGCCCAACGTGGTGATCAAAGCCGACAAACCGCCCGCCGGGCTGGTGCGCATCGATGTGTGCGCAGCCTCCGGCGAACTGCCCAACCGCTGGTGCCCACAAACCCGCAAGACCTGGTACATCCCTGGCGTGTCACCGATTCGCGTCTCCAACCTGCACCGTCCGGTGCTGATCGACACCCGCACCGGCAAGGCGGCGTGCCCGCCGTTCGATCCGCAATACACGCGTGAAGAAGTCTTCGAGTTCTGGCCCAGCGACGTACAGCGCCTGTACCGCGCCGCCGGCCTGCCCCGACGCACACCGCCCAATGTGATGAAAAACTGCCAACCCAACCGCATCAGTGATTCAAGCGAAGCGCCGCAGATCCGCTCGCCGCTGACGCAGGTCAGTTATCAACTGCGCCTGTCCCAACCACAGGAAAGCATCCCACTGAACGCCAACGCAGCCAGCGATGCGGTGACGCTGTATTGGTTTGCCGACCAGACGTTGATTGGCCAGGGCTCACCGCAGACCACACTGAACTGGCGGCCGGGCAAGTCGGGAGAGTATCGGTTGCGGGTCAGTGATGATCAGGGACGCAGTGCGAGCCGGGGGTTGAGGGTGGAGTTTGTGCCGTGAACCGGCACCTCTGTTACCTGACTCAGTAAAACCGCCGGTGAAGATCCGGAAATATCATCTGTGCAAACCAGACGGGAAGCCCAGGATAGATCGAACGCGACTTTGCCGAAGGCGCTTCAACCACCCCCATATCAATCAACTTCTTAAGCTGATCACTCGCTACACGGTCATGCAAACCAGAGAAAATCTTAAAGTCCGCCCGAGCAATTTCGCCCTGAGTCAGCAAGATATGGATGGCCTTGGCCATTTCTTGTTTCACCCCGGACTCTACGAATACCCCTTCAAGCCCGATCACCCTCTCAAGTCTCTGGCGTAATGTTACAAGGTCCATCGCTTTCTCTACGTACTCCATCTGATCAATACAGACTTGCAACATGAACTCTACAAACTCGAACAACCCTCCTTGAGTCAACTGACCACGACCGTCGAGGTCCCCTCGACGAGGCTGATCAGCAGCGCGCAAGCGCCCATAATATTCTTCCTGTTTTCTCGCCAATCCTCGGGAAAGCGACCAAAGGGGTGATGCGAGCCCCAGACGCATCAGTTGCAAGTGCGTAATCATGCGCACCACTCGGCCATTCCCATCTTCAAATGGGTGAACAAACGCGAGACGATGGTGATAAGAAAGAGAGCTGAGAATGCGTGAAGTCAGGTCAGGTTGCCCGCCGTATACATGCTGTAGGCGCTTGAGCATTGGAGTGACTGACTCCCACGCAGGCGCAGCATGGTCCCCTACCAGAACATTACGTTTTGCTGTATCCCGCAATTGGCCGGGCGCGAGTAATCGACCGTCACTGAGTCGCAAGTCCTTATCGCCGGCACCTACAAAAAGCCGGCGATGTATCACAGACATAAATTCAGGGGCAAAGAAAACGCTCCAAGGCGCGTCAACTGCTTTTGGTCGTCGCACCACCCGCTCTAGCAACTCCTGAACGCCGATATGACTTTCCGCCAATTCGCGCAACTCTTTGGAGTCACGCCTCGGCACTCGCGCAGACAAGGTAACAGGCTCCGTATACTGGCCTTCGATCAGGTTGCTGTAATAGCTATTGGTGATTCGCATCAGCCCGCCGATACGCATGGCGGTATTTTCGGGGAGTAAGCCAGTGAGTTTTCCTGCACGGAACGACAGCGTCTCCGCCGTACGTAAAATCGACGCAGGAAAACCAGAAGATGGCCAGATAGGCTCCAACCAGTGATTTCCGGATATGAATTGCTGCGCCATTTTTCTCACCTTATTCCGATTTATTTTCGGATCTATTTTCCCCTAATCTCCAATAATAACGGGATGATTCGACATTTTTATACAACTATTTAGTAGAGAATTTTCCGATTTATTTTCTGATTATTTAAACCTATGCAATTAGCTCCACATAACTCGACTCCCTCCCCCCGTCGCCCCAGATAACCAGCCCCATTTGAAATGCAACGTGGTATGTCCGGCGGCGTCGACACCGAGGGTGCCACGCGACCAACCGCACAGCAGCTCACCTTCCACGGTCAGGCACTGATACAGCAACTCGATAGTGTCCGGGCCGGTCACTCGCCCGACTTGCGTGCCCAGCCGAATCCGACCGCCCTGGTAGGTGCCGGAAATGGCCTCGCCCTCGACCAGGTAATGAAACACCGTATCCGCGCCGGATAGCCCGTGGGCATTATTGGCGACGGTGAATCGGCGGTTGTTCAAGCGCTGGTGAATCTGGGAAGGGGTTTGCATCGAAGTGGCATCCTTGCACGGGAGGCCTGGAGACCCAGGGCGGTGTGACGAAATAATAAACTTTGTCACACCCCCCTTTGTATTCCGTGGCCTGCACGGGACTATACCGCTTGCTCTTTGTAAATAAAGCCCGTCACAAAACGCAAAATTTCCAAAAAAACCGCCCCGCTGTAAACAATAAAGGTTGTCACAAAGTCATCCACCATTGGAAATGGTTAAGGTCACTGCTGGGGTATTCCAACGCAGCGCTAAATCTTATGGACGATAGCACCTCGCTTCACCTCCGCTGACCAGCTTCAATATTTACTCGGGAATGCGTTCTGCTCTTGGCGGATGTATCTAGAGAGCAGGGGTTGAGAGGGAGATGTAGTAGCCTGACTCGTTGTGCGGGGATCATCGCTGGAGTCAAGTCACGCTCCGTGGGGACATCAGCAACTGGTGCTGGTCTCAGCTGATACCGATATGACCCCTGCACTGCGGGCGCTCCGAGAAGACTTTCCCGATCTGCGCATCGGCGTGATTTTGCCGCACCGCGAAGAAATCAGGCGAACGATCCCCGGCTCTTTAAAGGAGCATTCACACTGGATGCGTCACATCGTTACGACAGAAGAACTGGCCAAGCTTCAATCTACGGACCGTGTACCGGAGCTCAAAAAACCAGGCCATTAAGCCTGGGTACTGGTAGTTCTCGCGAAGCGAATTCCGTTAATTGTGGAAGAGGTACCGGAGCGAATTGCCCCGGTACCTGGTTGGCGTTCGGAAGGGGTTATGGCAATAGCTCAACGCGGTATTGGTTTTCAGCTGCCCGCTGAATCACGTGTGTCAATTTCTCCAGGTTAGAGACCGAAACCGGTTTTTCGGCAGCATCACGCGACGTTTCTTCGACCATCGCCCCCACGGCCCAGTACCCATGCTTGCGAGCTTCCATCCAACGGCGGCCTGCGTCAGCATTCCACTTTTTGGCCCCTAGAATGTAGCGATCTTGGTCAGCCAATTTGCTCAAGAACACAGTCAGAGCCTTACCCTCGTCCACCACGTCCTTTATAGCCAAGCCATCCACCAGGATCGCATTCACGAGCAACGCGCGCGTGTCTGCGGAGAAGCGCGCCGTTTCGCGAGCACTCTCTACCGCTTGCAGGCTAAAGATGGTCAACCAACTCAACAGCGCGGCTTTCGTTCGAAAGTCGCGAGTGCCGGGAACGTTCAGCGAATACCCGTCTGACGACATCGCGAGAGCAACACCGACAACGTAGTCGTTGTAGTCATCGAGCTCGGGCATGGCTTCCTTGGTTCGCTGGCCAGCGGCAACCAATTTCTGATCACTTACCCGCTGGATGATCACAGGCGTCAGGATTTGGGCGAAACGGACGTACGCCTGATCAGGGCTCAAGTGGCGCTGGGCGAGATCCAACGCTTTTTGAATGCCGGCAGTCGACGCGATCATGCGCTGCGCCTGAAGGATTGCGGCCGCGACTGAACGATCAAGCTCGTAATGCAGTTCGGTTCGGTAGGCTGGCAGCGCCTCAGTCAACATGTGGTCACGCTCCATCTTCACGTTGGGTGTGCCCATGGCGGAAACGACTGTTTGCGGAATGTCGTCGACAGTGAGCCAGTCGTGGAGACGGATATAGGTAATTTGCCTCTCGTAGAAGTTGGGACCGCACAACCGGTCAGTTGCTACCGTTCGTGGCCGCAGTTGACCATCTACGATCGTAGGACCCGGCGCGATGTCCATAAGATCGTCAGGAAAACGACCGTCATCGAGCACGACACCTTCGATGGCAACCAGATCAACCGGATTCATTTTCACCAGGTCGGCCAGCCCTTTCGAAATGAGACGGCTGATTTCTGCCTCGTGATGAACTGCCTGTGGCGCAAGCGCATACATCTGCTCGGCACCTTCGTACTCGACGTAGGTCCGGCCGGGATGGCGAGGGTTTTGGTTGTCAACGTAGTCGTGGACCATGTTGCCCCCGGTCTCAGTGACAAAGCTGACCAGTCGGCCCTTGCCTTCGCCCACCTCCAGGTTCCGGACATTCAAATGCCGGGGAGCACGCCCGCCAGCGAGTGAGGCCATCGCCTCCGTTAGGCCGCCGTCGTCGCGGCTGATCACCGGTACCAGGCCGCGCAGCTGACGGTTGATCAGGCTGCGGCCGCGAAACACTCCAGCTTCGTTGAACAGCGAAATGGTCTCATACCCCAGCGGAGTGAGTTCCTTTTGGCGCACCGCATCTAGCAGTTTGCTTGATGCTGGGATCAGCACATCACGCACGTAAGCATCACGCAGCGCGCTCATGTCTGTGAGCGTTGCGTACTGAGGCTCGTGTTTCAGCGCTTCAAGAAGCTCCGGCCGCAGTTGGTCGACCGCAGTGACCAGCTTGTCCCAGATGAAGGTGTCGCCGTTTTCGAAGATGGCGTACGAATAACCAGGTGCACCCAGCGCCAGCAGGTCGGAGACGGACATATGGGACAGTCCTAGGGTGGCCACGTGCACGGCCGGACTCAAGCGATCATCACGCAAGATCGACGGTGGAACTGGCCGGGCAGTGGTGCGGCAAGCATCCAGGTTGCTGAGGTGAAGCTTGCCCGCGAGTGTTTTCGCGTCATCGGCCGGAAGGTTCCATTGCTCAGCGATACGTTGGCCCACGGCCTCGATCACTTGAGCGAGTGGAATCGGGGCCCCTTGATATACAGGGCCGAGCTTCTGAGCGCTGATGAGCATCTCATTGTACTTGCCGTAGCCAATGAGCACGGCGAATTCGCGCTGCACAGTGGAGAGCGATGGTGCACCAATGGGGTAGTGCTTGCGGAAGAGGGCAATGGTTTTTTTGATCCGAGCACTGTCGAGGTCGGACGTTGTAACAGGAATACGAAGCATGTGGATCTCCCAATGCAGGGCACGTGTCTCGCACAGTAGCTGGCTGGCTGTGTTGGGGTGTGCGCCTGACTTTTGAAAGGTCGAGGTTCGTATCCAACAGGATGTGTTTTTCTGGTGAAGCGGTACCGCAAGAATGGTTTCGTATCCAAAGAATTCGCTGAAGCCAGCAGCACCGAACGAAACCAGTCCGGCTTGTGGCAAATGGTAGAGGGCAAAAAATTATTGTCAAGCGAGATCGTTAGCCGCCGCGCCCGGCACGGTTCAGCGAGCGCTATAGGCAGGCGACTGTACGAGAAAACTGGGTAAATCGCTGGTTTTGTGAGTTGGTGCGGCCACTATCTTCATGCCATGGCAGACCGGCGCCGAAACGATAGATACACCAAAGCAAATCCTTGGATTCGTGAACACAGCCCCTGGCCAATATCGTGTGCCAAAAAGCTGGGCCGTTCGTGTTGAAGTGGTTCGCGTATCGCGGGCGGCAGGCAAACGGCGCGTGGTCTGCCGTCAGGTCAATCCGTAGTTTTCTGAGACTTATGGCCTTGGTTATGGGTGTCGAGAAGCTTGATCACATACTTCGAGTCCAGAAAATTCAGCTTTCGTGATTGAGACCTACCCCGGAGAATCATCCCCACGTAATAAAACTTGTCGTCAAACTTGGCGAAGACCGGCCCCCCACTCAGCAAATTCAGATCGTGATCAACCTCCTCGATATCCATGACGTGCACACCATCTAGCAGAACCCCCGCAGCTACCCCCGTGATGATTACCGCGATTTCGTTGATCTTGAAATTCTCGAAATCGTAGCGGTCATCAAGATCCGGGTATCCTGCTGCATAGAGTTGCTGGCCTGGCGAGAGATCGGTGGCCGGCTTGCTCCACCGCTCAAGGTCCCAAGCCCAAAAGCCGTTGTTTGACCCTGGGTATCCCTTGATGTGCCAGGCGTAGATGTCATCGAGCTCATCTCTGTCCGGTGGGAGGTCATGACTGGGCGAGATGCCTCCGTACATGTCCAAAGGAACAGGGCTCTCCGGCAGCAAGAGGCGAAATTCCTTCCTGTTAGCACCAAGGTTTTCGATGACGTGAAGGGCAGTCACGGCGAAGTCGACACCTCCCCAGCACACAACGAAAAGCGACCCACCACCCCACTGTGCATTGTCGTAAGACGTAGGCCCAGGCTTTGTCTGAAAGAGAACTGGTCGCGTACCAGTGAGAATCGCGGAGTGTAGGTGTAGGTCGTCAGTTTTTTCGGCGAGCGAGGTGAAGAAGAGCGCATTTTCGATGTAGGTGTCGTAGTTCAACCCCAAAGCCACATGGTTGTGCTTCCGATAGAGCGCGCTCAATTCATGGATGCAATCTTGTAACTGAAAGAAAGCACACAGAAATAGCTCATGGGCTAAGGCTGGATCGGAGTTTTTTACGGCCAAAGCTGCTAGGAGTTCCTGACTCTGATGCTCTGTTGCATCAGCATTTCGCCGCCAATACCGGGCAAAATCATCCTGACCCTTGTTATCATAAAATGTCGCTAGATCAAGCGCTGCTTGGCGATCGCCATCCTTCCACTTATTGATTTTTGTTCCGATGAATTCACCGTCCGAGTCCGGTTCTTGTGCGTCTTGATAAATAGGTGGCATAGATTTTTCTTAGCTGCTGCTCGAATTGGCGACCCTTTGACCGCGCGGCAGTCGTCTTCTGTCCTGGAACACGATGGCGTCACACACGGCACGGTACCCGCATGCAGCCTGCTGAGGCCACAACCCTGTGGGAAAAGCGGAATCGGAAGCAAGCTGCTAACTGATATCAATTTCTTGCAAAAGTGTCTGTGTCCGAGCAACCGTACAGCCGGACGCCTACCAACTCCATGGCTCCTCAGTTTGGCCGATGAACGTAGTGCCGTGCAGGAAAGTGTTTCGTTCTTGCGTAGTGGTGAGAGCGAACTTGGCGTAGTGTGAATGCGCCATTTCCTTCAACTGCTCCTGCCATCGCTCCTTGATGTCCTCTTCCTCAATATTTCGCCCGTCCAGAACCTCTACAGGCATGATCTCCGTCAGATCAATGGGTACAGCATGCACTGTGCCGATGCGCGAACGCAGGTTTACCGAACAAAGCTCTACCACCAGGCCGGCGATCCCTTTCTTCAATAACTGCTTCAAAACTTTGAGCTTGTCTTTCGACGAGAAGTTAGTCGTTTTGAGCAGCGTGTTGTAATACGGTTTGAAGTAGTTGATTAAACCCGCTTCTGCCAGGGATACAACCTCCTTTCGGTTCAGCCGGACGTTCCGCAGGCGATCCAGGTGAGCCGAATCCTGCTCAGCAGAAGCTTGGGCTTCCACATTGAAATCGCCTCCATTACTGATGATCGTCTTACCGTGCTCGAATCGATACAGCAACAGCAGCACCTCTCGCTCGGGGAAATGCGTTGAGGTTTCGGCGAGGATTTGCTGAAACTTACTGTGCGACTGCAAGCGATCCAGGGCAGTTCGTGATCCGGTTCGTCCAATGCCCTGCCCCACATAGAGTATTTCCAAATCAGTGTCGTGCGGCTCCAAAGCGCTTTTTGCGGCTGCAACAATGACGTTTACCGCAATGAATTGCTTACCTTCGGGAGTCAATACGATCAGCGATGTTCCGTTGAGAGCTACCGCAACGTCGTCGATTGGAATGTCATCTGGGATCGACGAATGGCTGATTTCATAGACAAAGGGAACTGCAGTCATACCTTGTTCGCGCAGCACCAAAAACTCACCGGCGACTGTCCGCCCGTTTAAAGCAAATCCTTCCGGTTTCAGGTAAATACGCTGACGACGGACGATGAGGTAAATGTTGCAGCCTAAAAGGGCAGCCTTATGCGTTGGATTATCTTTGACGCGGTATAGGTCCGCTGGCGTGAGCATGGCGGGAAAACTGGAATAGAGATGGGTAGCCCCTTCCATGGAAAACTGGCGGGTGATATCGCCAAGGTCGGTCATGTGTTACTCCTATCGTCACGTGATGTTTTCAACGTTCAAGCTGCTTGTTGACGCAAGTGCCATATGAGGGAGACGGGGAAACTCCGGTCTAAAGGATGCCCGCAATGATCTCAATACCTGAACTACGTCATATGATCGAGAGTGGTTTTCTACCCCTCACTTGTACCTGCACTGCCAATTCCGATAGTTCCTTGATGATCAAAATATTCGACCCGCTACAGGACGCATCGAGCTGCTGGTGACCGCTGTGTCCACCGATAATTTGACCTCTAACCGAGCGATCGCAAACCTTATTGGAGAACTGCGCAGCAAGCTGAGCCTGAAGAAAACGACCTTTCAGTAGACCTCAGTCTCCTGCGCGTTAAGCATCGACTTAGTAGCTGATCTGAAGAGCAATCCTCATAGCCAGAAAGTAAAAGCCCCACATTACTGTGGAAGGCTTATCGCTATCGCTGTTTGCAGAGAATCAAGCTGTCGCTTCTTCGCCGCTCGACTCCGAGACTGTACGGTCCTTACTGAGCAAGCCAAGAGAATGGATTACTACTGGTTGTAACCGCCTATATCGCAGTGTCCTTGCTGGTCTACGATGATCAGCATCAACATTTCAGGGTCACATGCTTCAGGTAGTTTTCGTGAACAGTCGTAATTCGTACTCGCCGTGCTTTGACTTATAAGCAGTTCCGGAAGCTTGAAACCCGAGTTCGGCCAATACACGATGCATCGCAACGTTGTCTGACCTAGAAGTGGCAAAAATACCAGCTCCAGCCACTGTCGTGATGACAGCCTTCGCCAAGTGAAAGGAATACTTGTTCCCCCTCGCCGCAGGCGCTATAAACACCCAGCCTAGCTCGTAAAGAAACGTTTGCTCTGGCAATGAAAATCCAGAGTGATCAGAAATTTTATTACGATATCTGTCACTAGGATTCTTAACTGCCGCTATCCCGACTAACCGGTTGTCGACCCGTAAAAATCCCAAAGTCTCTGCGGTCATTATACGATTAGGTAGCCCTTGGGTTGCCACCTCACCGCCTTGGACAACCAATTTAAGAAACTCTTCTCTCTCTCGATCCGAGCACTCTCGCGGCCCCTTGACGTCTACTTGATTCATCCTCACCTCATTTGAGCATTTGTTTCTGCTCACTTCCTGAGAGCAATCTGCGTACAGGTGATCACGGCTTTACGTTGGCTAGGCTGATGCCGTCCTCACGCTAGAAAATCAATATGCAAATCGCAGCAGTATGAGTAGCCTATGCCAGAAACGATACCTGCTAGCCTACGTAATTAGCGCTTGCGCATCAATTCCTCTGAATAGCTACCGTCGTCCTCAGCACGCTGACGAAAATGCTCGTTGATAATATTTGGCATTTCCAACTCGACTCCTGACTGATCAAGAATCAGCTTACGTCCAGTATTATTAAAGCGACCAACCTCATGTAGCTCGAGCTCAGCACTAATACCCGCTCGAAATGCATCAATATTCTCCTCACGTACTACGCACGCAATTGCCCAATCTCCCACGCCGAAGGCCAGCTGCCAGAGCGGCAAGCTATAGCATGTAGAAGCTTGGACAGCTAACGAGTTCATAGGTAAAGAGGCTTCAGCGATGCAAATTCCTGCGCCATCTGCACAAAAAATATTGATGGCCTCAGTTAAACCATCGCTCAAATCACATGCTGCTACAACACTAAGGGTTTCCCTAAGATATGCGCCCTCACCAATACGAGCACTCGGATTGGTAAGCACATCGATCCATTCTTGTGGGATTTTTTCATCTGAAGTTGCCGCATCCATTAATGCCACTGCACCGGCGAACCCACCGAGCTGTCCTGCTATAAAAAGGTAATCCCCTGGGCTCGCAGAGGCTCGTCCGTAGGCGAAATTTTTTTTAACTGTTCCCAATGCCGCACCGATCACTTGAGCTGCGGGCCCTTCCTTGGTGTCACCACCCAAGAATACAATTTGATGAGCTGCACATGCTTCTTCGCAACCTTTGATAATATCGCGAACATCATTCGCGTCGAAATTCCCTGGCACGACGATGGACAGCATCAAGGCACGAGGCTTGGCTCCTACCGCTAGCAAATCACTGACATTCGCCGTTACCGCAAGGCGTCCCCACGTCCGGTAATCCCCAAGACCGCGGTGTACCGAGACTGGAAACGGTGCACGATCAATCTTGAATGCCAAAAGTTCTTCTAGACCTATATCAATGATACTCGCATCATGCCCAAAGCCATTAACGAATTCTGGAGCGGCATGAAGGGTGGGAAGCAATGATTTCAAAAATGCTTTTTCACCAATATCGGACATTGTAACCATTACTGCCTCCTACCCTTGATACTTACTTGCGGAGCAACAACATTTGACTCGGCTGTAGACTTAGACGATTGCAGTGCAGCCAACTGCTGCTTCAGTTCGATGGTAGTAGTATTATTTTTCTCAAACTCAAGTTTGTAGTCAGCTAGCGTTTTATTCATATCTTTAATCTGATCGCGCTGTTCGCCGATCCGATCTAATAAACTACTGTAAGAGAAAAAACCAGGTACAGCCAACACAGCCACAACAAGCGCTGCAAATACTAGCATTTGTCCACTTAGCCAAGTAAGTTTCTCCTGTACAGCTTTGGAGACATTAGCGATCTCTGTAAGACTGCTTACAAGCGGCTTAGATAGCTGCGCTTCTAGGCTTCCTACTGACCTGTGAGCACGGTTGCCAATCGAAGCTGCTGTTAATCTTGTAAATTCGATAGTCGCGACCCGCTCTCCGCATTTCAAGTGATAAGGAGCTGATGAAAGGTTATGAAGCATCACCACGACCTTACCATTATAAGTTGGATCAAATGGAGGTTGAGAGGTCAGCACCATTCCCGCGTAAATGTGGGTCATTCGCAGCGAAACCCTAGCGGTCACATTACGGGGCAAATGAATATTTTCTGCGGTAAGAATAAAGCATACCGCATGTGGCGGAATAGTAATTGACTGTGATGCCCGCAGCATCTGTGTTTCAAATGGAAAAGCCCCATCACTTTGACCAATATAATATTCATCTCCGACCGTAAGATCATAAGAGCTCAGGCGAAGGTTGTTTTTTTCGTCAAATGGAAATATTAGGCCTGGACTTTTATTCGAAAGAGATTTTATCTCCGCATCGTTGAGTATCATCGACGAATTATCCTTTCTTTAATACTACATAACGTGACACGCAATTCGCTCTCTGACATGCCAATTGGTGCTGAGCAATCTCTGGCCGAAGCTTCTAAATCACTCTTCAAAACTAATGCTTCTGTATTACGAGTGCTCCACGCAGACACTGTTAAAGTACCTTGTGTGACATTACTCACATTGTGGAGATCGAAGGCTCGTTTAGTATAAATATCCCCGGCTAACATAACGCGGCTTGCAACTAGTGAAACGTCTGTCAATCCGTCCGCCACAGCTACACTACAACCCATGGCAGTATCAAAGCTGTATCGGAAGCGGGCGTAATTCGCACCAGGTGTTAGCTCATAGGAGTTCTCAGACAATCGACCCAGCATGACGCGCGAGGAGAAATCTGCACAGTGAGAATGGATATCTTCCTTTTCTACGGATTCCCTATCCCAGAGGTGCAAGCGGAGGCAAGCGCCAGTACCTTCTGCAAGCAGCACGATTTTGATGAAACCCAACTGGTGCCTATGTGACCGCTGTGCGGCTTCAGTCAATAGGGAGGTGTCGGCCAACAAAAAATCCAAATAGTGGAGCAAAGCGGCGTTGGACGTGTCGTGAACTGTGTCCATGATGGTCGGCCATTGAGATACCCCGCCGCGTACGAGGGCTTTGCTACCATCCTCTGCTTGGATTAAGGTCTTCATTGCGGAGAAAATCCTTGAGTGGGGAATGAGGCTTCTGGTGACGAACTCATGCCAGCCTGATAATTTTACCGGCCTTGGTCAATGCTCGTTGCTTAACCGCAGCTACGGAAGTGAAAGATTAGTATTTTAAGCGAAACGATGGTATCAGGGCTTGGCTTCATGTCTTTCGGTGCAAGCGCTGCTTTAGCGACAGGCTTGCTGGTGTCCAAAACCAGGACGTCCATGGGCGCGGGATACGGGGTTGTGGCCCTTATGCCAATTATTCTTTCGGGCGCCGCAGTGTTAATGCTGCCGGTTTTCAACGATGCTAAATCACTGGGGTTCTATCCGATTGGATTACTGCTCGCCTTAATGTGGCAGCAAGTAGGCCCGCTTTTGGTAGGCGTTATAGGCAGGCCAACGGTCGCTCAAATCCTGATCTACTCGTACGGATTCGTCGCTGCTCTCCTCTCGCTAGCAGCTACAGCGGCCGTGTTCTTGTTTGAACCTTGACCTCAGCGCTCTATACCACGACCGCGTCTGACGAACTGACTTACCGCGCTTGGAACTCAACGCGCGGCATCGAGCTCGTTAAATATTGATCGGGTTTGAGCCACAAATAGTGACGCACGCTGATTACACGGTCCGAAATCAAAGCTCATCCTACGACCAGAGCTGATATGGCGATCTCTGACCACAATGTCAGGAATGCTCATGCATCGAACACCAGATCGGCAACCTTTTCCCTCGCGACCTGGCCTTATCCTTGGTCGTCACCTTCCACAATCGTAAGCAACGACCGGCCTTCTTTACGCAGACGAAGCGCAACTTGGCGAGTGATGCAGTCATTCCCACCCCAACAAAGCACTAATGGCCTGTTGCTATCGACCTTGATTTATGGTTGTATTTTGGAACAGCCATCGTTCGATTTTTAGACATCATAATGACCTCAATCCAAAACCAAATTGAAGAGCTACTCGGCACGTTTTGGGATGAGCGCGAAATTGCCATCGCCAGTGATCCTACCTCTATCAATGATCTAGGTGCACCTATGGACTCACTGACTGCTTGTGAAGCGATGATTGACATTGACGTCATCGTGGGCAAGAAGGTGCCGGTGGAAGTGGTCATACGAAACGGTGGTTACGAGTCACGCGATCAATTCATTCAGCAAGTTACTGAGGGGGTACTTACGTACCTAGGTAAGGGAAATGAGTGAAACAGACAATGATGAAGAACGAATTCAAATAGCTGAGCGCCTCCGCACAGCACGCGAATATATGGGGCTTTCCCAAGCCCAAATCGCCCAGCTTGTAGGGCTACCGCGTACAGCCATCACCGGCATCGAAACCGGCACCCGCAAAGTCGAAGCGACGGAATTGAAACGTCTGTCGGGCATTTATCGGCGCTCTGCCGAATATCTGTTAACCGGTTGCGAACCTGCGTATTCCGGTCCTGAACAGTTTGCTTTCTTGGCCAGAGCCGTTAATGGTTTGACCCAGAAAGATGTAGACGAAGTCGCTCGTTTCGCTGATTTCTTGAGGGCTTCGAAAGCCAGTTAGGGGATAGGGATGCTCTCTAAAAGTCAGATCAGGGCTGTGACAACTCGCGCAGCAGAGGTTATCAGGGACTCTGGTGCGAAGCGGCGAATCGAAGAAGATGGGTACACACGAGTTGACCCGTTTCGCATCGCTCAATCTGCAGGCGTAGTCGTCATGCTACGCCCCCTCGAAAAATTGTTTGGCGCTTTTATTGACGACGGCCAGCCAGGAATCTTGGTTAACTCAGAGCGCCCCGCCGGGCTCATTCAAATGACCTGCGCACACGAGCTTGGGCACTTTTTCTTGCATCATGGCACCACGACGGATGACCAGCTCGACTATGCCAATACCGCGAGTAAGAAGGAGCTAGAAGCCGATTGGTTCGCCTATAGCCTTGTCGCACCACGATGGGCTGTTGCAAAGATTATGAAACGAAAGGGCTGGAGTGTGGCTGATCTGGCACACCCCTTCATTCTGTACCAGCTCGCGCTCAGATTGGGCATCAGCTACAAGGCTGCAATCTGGTCACTTAACCGTTTGCAGTTATTGGACCGATCTGTCGCCGACGATGCATTGCGTGTACAGCCAGCATCGATCAAGCGATCACTGCTGGACAAGCCGCTGGATAATTCTCAACGGGACGTATGGTTGCTGGATGAGCGAGATCGAGACCTCATTCTGGAACCTCGCGTCGATGACCAAGTTCTCGTACGACTCAAAAATCACACCGGTTCAGGTTACGTATGGACCACAGACGAGGCAGCGTCTGAAGGGTTTTCTGTTGAGCCTTTGATGATGCCAACCCCCAGCTCAAATGATGAAAATGCGCTAATCGCGGGTGGTATGCACTACCAGGACTATCTGGTTTGCTCAAAGACAAATCACTTATCTGGATCCGCACAGCTTCTGCTTAGCGAGCGCAAAGCATGGAATCGCGCGGCGCCCCCGCTGGATAGTTTCAGCACGTACGCGCGGTACGAGGATTTGGCCAATGGTCTCTCCCCCGTGGCCAAGGAATTCTTGCTTCAAGGAACTGACAGGTCGTGATCCAACCGCTCGTTACAATTCCAATGAATGCTCGAGACCAGGGAAACAGGGGCTCGTGCGTGGCCTTCTCAATTTCGGGGATCAAAGGCTGTATCGCAAATTATTTGTTGAGCCCTGAGTATGCCTATCTCGCCACGGTACATCAGAGTCCGAACTGGCAGCCGAATCAGGGTCTCCACATCCAAATTGCAATCACCGCCACGGCAGCTGGGCTTCCGGAAGACCATTACTTCCCTTATCAGCAGGACGAGCCCATTCACCCGCTGCCTGTTTTACCCACGGGGTTGTCGCTTCACGGCCCACATATGGCGCTGATACCACCAGACTTGGCCCTGGTCAAGACGTGGCTAGGTGCAGGAAAACCGGTGGGCGTTTTACTCTCTCTGACCAAGTCATTTATGACCCCTATCGATGGAAAAGTAGCGTTCGAAACGGGAGTCTTCCCCGGTCGACATGCTGTTACGGTCGTAGGCTATGGAATCGACCAGTCAGGTCATGAACACTATCTAATATGCAACAGCTGGGGCTCGACATGGGGAGTGAACGGCCATGCGTGGCTACCGGACTCCTATATCAACTGCCACGCATCATGTATCTACGGAGCTAACTAATGACGGAAGTGTTTCGACGATCCCGAGTAGTGCAAGGTTGGTTAGCTGGTATTCGCTATCTAGCTAGCCAAAAAAGCCACGACTCTACAAACGTCATTATTGAGATAGCCACGCCTCAGTCCGCTACAGAAGAAGACCGCGAGGTCATAAAGGCCGTGGACTTGGCTCTGCAACGTAAGAATGCTCAACGAAGCGTTATGACGGCGGCAGGTACAATCTTTCCGCAGCGCATTTATCAACGATATGGTCGCCCCGATTGGTACGCGCGTTACAAGACGGTCATTGCTCGGGGGATGCCTTCAGGCGACTGGGGTACTTATGCCTTGCGTATGATCGACCGCAAGCAAGACGACGGCACTACATTCAACCCTCTCGATAAAATCATCGAGAAGCTCATTGCCGTCAAAGGGAAACAGCACTTTAAAGCTACCTACGAGCTGGGTGTATGTGATCCGAGTGTTGATATCGAGAACGCATTCAATGGCATAGGTTTCGAGCTGCCAACTTACAACCCAGCCGTTGATCGGCATATGTACATGGGATCTCCCTGTTTGAGCCATGTAACCTTTAAGTTGATGGATGGCAAACTGGATCTGACGGCCATTTACAGGTCGCACTATTACGCCGAAAGGGCTTTGGGGAATTTGCTCGGCTTGGCTCAGCTTCAGCAATACGTAGCTACAGAATCGGGTTTTGAGCCAGGCAAGATGACCTGTGTCTCTACGTACGCCAAGCTAGATCCTGGCTTGGGTGGAATCCGACCCGCTCGTAAGCTGCTGGAAACGTTACCAATTGACGAGACCCTTATAAAAGCGTCCCTTGAAGCGGTCCTTTGACACCTAATACGCCTTCCGGAATGCTATAGATCCGGCTCATACCTTCTCGGAAATCTCGTACGCCGCCGTAGCTCGGATGACGAACAGTCAGCACCTCAACCCCGAACGCGGCCGCGTAGTTTGCGGCATCTTGGCCTATTGCAACTATTCGACGAACCTTTAACCATTTGATTAGCGAATTGTTGAGCTCGCTCACCAGTGCAAGCTCTCGCGCTGTGAAACGCCGATTGGTGAAAGGGTTTTGTGATTCATGAGGGTGAAAAGGAAATACATTCCATAGCAAGGGTGGCGTATCGATGACCTTCAGTACCCCCCAAATTTCTGCAGCAGTACGTTCTGCTATCAAGGGGCCTTTGGTAGCTTGCCGTGATGAACATCCTGGATACACCTTCGCCATCTCGGGCAGGTGAAATTCGTCCGTCAACGCTAATCCGGTCCTGCGTCCTCCTCGATAGCCAAGATCGCGCCCCATCCAAATGGTATCAACACCAATTTTCGCCGAGGCGCTAAGGTAAGTGCGCAGGTTCGTCCGCCGATACACAGCCGCATCTGCCTGATCATACACAGGGCAGGTATCAGAATAAGGGTTGAACACGTTATCCAGGGACAGGCTAGCAAGCGCTTTCACAAAAGAGGTGGGTGTCATTGCAGAGGGTTCGTTTCGTCTTTAGGTTGGAAGGTTAACTGATGATTGATCATGTCGACAACGACGCTACCGGAACGCTTGTCACGCAGTTCACGGAACACTTCAAATCCCTTCAGAATGGCAAGCTCCCACTGCCACAGCGGACATTGGTCGACCTCATAACCCTCAACCATGGAGTGAATCTGCTTAAGTAAACCGTACTCAAGCGCCCCTTCCTCAATCCCTTTGTAGAACTTCCGTGGCTTCGCATGATTGAAGATCCAAGTGGCTATCCCTTCCTCGATGATCATGGCGCGAGCTCCATCTTGATTTTCGTCGATCTCGGGCTTCGACTTACGCTTTCGTTTCAGTAAACCACGCATAACTGGCGACCATCCGAGGTACGCCATATAAGCTAGGTGAAAAACGTCGTGAAACCGGTAGTCGTCGGGCTCGTTACTATTATCCGTCAATCGATCGCCGATGAAGACACCGTTCAGCTGTTGGACAACAGAAGGTCCATTACGCCCTGGAAGCTCGATGAAATCCATCTTCAGCTCTCTAGGCAACTGTTCGTAGTATGGGAATTCGGGACTTGGATCAAAAAACGGGGTGTAATGTCGGTCATCACCAGGCCAGCGCCTCTTAATCTTTTCCAGATTATCCCTGGCCACATCCTCAAGATGCAGGTTGAAACTTGCGCAACACAGCGCCAGTTCTGTCAGGAGGTTCCCAAAGTGCGTAAGCTGTGTGGGAGATGAACCGGCCCGCAACTGCGCATCCGGGATGTTGCAAAAAATGCCTGCAGCATGGGCCAGCGCACCCATTTGAACCGGTCTGGTGATCGACCCATCTTCCCGACGCGTATTGATAAGGGAATCAATCTGGCGAAAACTCACCGGCGTAATGGGGGCACGCTCGTTCTCGCCGAACCGCTGTCTCAGCGTTTTTAGACAGTAGACCCCTAAGTCATCAGGCGTGATACCCAGGAAAGTGGCAGCACTCACCAAATACCAAAGAGCATCACCTAACTCCTCCGCCGCAACCTGGCTTTGGGGATCCTCAAGACGATCCCGCTCTGCCTTCTTCACAGACGACAGCAATCCACCAACTTCGCCGAAGAACCCAAAACGCAAACTCTGCAATGCTTTTGGGCCGTCTTTAAATCGTGAACTTTCGTTAGCTTTGAGTGCGTATTCTGGCAGTGACAGTGGTGTCGCCTGCTGTTTGGCAATAGGTGCCATGCAATCCTCCTGAATCGAACAGCGATAGCTGTTGCATCCTTTGCGCTTGCATCTGCACCCGCATCTGCTTGCAGCACCCGATGATTTGTCTGCGATCGGCATTAATCGCACCGAGCTGAACAGCTCGTGCGCGGACCGACACGGTCACGTCATAGTGGGGGTAAAAGCTCTCGCTTTGAAACCACTTACGCTTGAGCCCTAATCGAGCCGCAAAGCTGTGGAGTTCGTCAAGCGAATCTGCAACCAAGTGACACCAAACGCGCCCTCTCCAGCGGAGCTCTTCAGAATCGACATAGACGGCCATGACTAGCTTCCCTGTGCGAAATGTGCAAATATTATGCACATTATGACCAAAAGACTCAACCCGCAAACTGCCCAATGGCTAGGTAACCGCATCCGCGAAGAGCGCATCTCTCGCGGTTTTACTCTTGTAGAATTAGGCTCTGAGTGCGGCGTCCATCATTCCCAACTGTCTAGAATTGAGCAGGGTAAATCTGCGCTCGTGAGCAAAAAAATAGAAAATATTTGCACATTCTTGCAAATCGTCCCTTACAAGCAAAACAACGAGACAAGCGAACCATTGCTGTCCCGCGTTGAGCGCCTGATTGTATCCTCCCAAATAAGCGCACGAGCGATCGAAAGCCTAGTTACAGTGCTGGAAGAATTGACTTATGGGTAGCCGCTAAAGCTGACTCTGGCAGCGTTGCTCCATCAAAGTAGGTCTTGCATCGACTTGGAGACAACGACAAGCAGAGCTCACGCGCCTAAAGCCCAACTCCGCCGACGTCAATGCAAGAAATGCCGTGTTCGCTGAACGAGTATCCTGAAGCCGCAGCGAGAGCGGGCAGCAGCGCTTCTGCTGGCCCTTCCACGATCGCAACGCCGCGAGCGAAGAACAGATTCGCTTTGGTGGCATCGATAAAGCGCCTCAAAAACTCGTAATCACTTTTCAGAAGTTTGGTCTTTCCGTGAGCCAGGCTGAATAGTTGCGCACGGTTTACCAAGGTCATGCTTGCGATGTCCACACCCGCCGCCAGAGATGGGCTGTGGGTAGTCATGATGATCTGAACAGGGCGGCTATCTGGCTCCGCCGCTTTGGAGGTGCGTTCGAGGAGCTGCTGAACGCGCTCCTGCAGTTGCGGATGGAGATGGGCCTCAGGTTCCTCGATCAGCAGCAGTCCGAGTTCATCACCGTCCCGCAGCAGAACCAGTTCGGTTGCCATGAACAGAGCGTTGTTATATCAGCGCGTCTTCGTCGGAGCTAGCGAAGTGGTCCTGCGCTTTGATGTAGGCCTCGATTTGGGGCGTACGCAGCTTACTGTTACCAAGGATATTGGCTGCCGTTTCGGTGAAGTAATTCATAGACAGTCGTGATTCCTATAGGCGGCGCGCGCCAAAGTGACCGCACACTGAGCGGATGCTCGGTGACAGGCGAACAGAGGTATGAGGAGTTTGAGTGCAGCAGACCAGAGCATTGAAATATCCATATTTCGGGCACGCCGTCATCAGTGATCCTGACAGCTGAGAGAGTAGGCTGCCAAGATGATGAAAAAGGCATTTTACATCCATGTAGTTTATATACACATACTTGGAAGCTTTATCTAATAGCAACTTAAGCGCGATTTTTTCAGTTTTACACCGTTGTATAAATTTAATTAAATTATTTATGTTCTTTTCTGTAGGCAGCGAAGGATGAATGTTCGCATAGGTCCGCAGAATAGAGAGGTTTGCCATCTTGTTTCGCGACAAGTTTTCGTACAGAACTAGCTTCCACTCTACATTTCTCATCGACCAATACTTTTCTTCGATAGCAAGTTTCTCAGCCATTCGATTCCGCACGCCGATATCTGCATCCTCGAACTCCTTCCGGTGTTTAACAGAGCGGGCAGCCAGCCTGACTTCGCCTTATGAATCTAGGAAGGCGATTAGGAAGTCAGTTGTCATGACCACAGGAACCTGAATCCCTGGGTAGACCGGATGACGATAATTAAGGCTCGTGGCTATAGCCTGGGTTTCGGCTTGCTTTAAGAGGGGGTACTGCTCGCGGATATCGATTACTGAATTATCACGTTCTAGGACGGTGAGATAGTCACGCTCAGCGTTGGATAGGAGGTGATGAGTGCGTTGGATTTTTACGCCCGATACTAGGTGGGAAACTCCCTTGGATTTGATGTCCCAAACCCTGATCCAAGGTTCATAGGATTCTCTCACGCCGCTACCACGACCAGATTTGATTCTTCTATCGATTTTCTGCTGAGTCATCAGCTTGGAGGAAACAGGCTTAACAGGCGCAGCGGGAGCAGATGTCATTTCGAGTCGCTCATCGTTGGGCGACCCGCTCGCTAGAAACGGCACAGGAGGGACGTGGCGTGGTGAAGTCAGGAGCGGGCTCAGCCAGGACAGCAGTCACAGGTCCATAGAGGACATGATCCTAATTTCCAAGACCTGCTCCTACCCCGATGTACGGTCGGAGCAGGAGCTTGTGACAACCTTTATTGTTTGGAAACAGGCGGGTCTCCAAGTTGCAGCGGTTTACTCCACAGTCACCGACTTCGCCAGGTTACGCGGCTGGTCCACGTCGGTGCCTTTGAGCACGGCCACGTAGTACGACAGCAACTGCAGCGGGATGGTGTAGAGGATCGGCGACAGGGTGTCGTGGATGTGCGGCATATTAATGACGTGGGTGCCTTCACCGTTGGCCATGCCGGCCTTCTCATCGGCGAACACGATCAACTGGCCACCGCGAGCGCGTACTTCCTGCAGGTTCGATTTGAGCTTCTCCAGCAGTTCGTTGTTCGGCGCCACGGTGACGACTGGCATGTCGTCATCGACCAGGGCCAGCGGGCCGTGTTTCAACTCACCGGCCGGGTAGGCTTCGGCGTGAATATAGGAGATTTCCTTGAGTTTCAGCGAACCTTCCATCGCTACCGGGTACTGCGCGCCACGGCCGAGGAACAGGGTGTGGTTCTTGTCGGCGAACAGTTCGGCGACTTTTTCCACGGTGGCATCCATCGCCAGGGCTTCGCCCAGACGGGTTGGCAGGCGGCGCAGTTCTTCAACCAGGGTCGCTTCAAGACCTTCAGCGAGCGTACCGCGCACCTGGCCCAGGGACAGGGTCAGCAACAGCAGGGAAACCAACTGGGTGGTGAAGGCTTTGGTGGAGGCCACGCCAATTTCACGACCGGCCTGGGTCAACAGAGTCAGGTCGGACTCACGCACCAGGGAGCTGATGCTGACGTTGCAGATCGCCAGGCTACCGAGGAAACCCAGCTCCTTGGCGTTACGCAGTGCGGCCAGCGTGTCGGCGGTTTCGCCGGACTGGGAGATGGTCACAAACAGGGTGTCAGGTTGCACCACCACCTTGCGGTAGCGGAACTCACTGGCCACTTCGACTTGGCACGGGATGCCGGCCAGTTCTTCCAGCCAGTAACGGGCGACCATACCGGCGTGGTAGCTGGTACCGCAGGCGACGATCTGTACGTTGCGCACTTTGGCGAACAGTTCGGCGGCCTGCGGGCCGAATGCATTGACCAGCACTTGGTTCTGGCTCAGGCGACCTTCCAGGGTACGTTGCACCACGGACGGTTGCTCGTGGATTTCCTTGAGCATGAAGTGGCGGAATTCACCCTTGTCAGCTGCCTCGGCGCCATCACGGTATTGCACGGCCTCGCGCTCGACAGATTGGCCGTTGATATCCCAGATCTGCACGCTTTCACGGCGAATGTCAGCGATATCGCCTTCTTCCAGGTACATGAAGCGGTCGGTGACCTGGCGCAGTGCCAGTTGATCGGACGCCAGGAAATTCTCACCCAGGCCCAGGCCGATCACCAGCGGGCTGCCACTACGGGCGGCAACCACACGGTCGGGCTGGCTGGCGCTGATCACGGCCAAGCCATAGGCACCGTGCAGTTCCTTGACCGTGGCCTTGAGGGCATTGGTCAGGTCGCTGTGGTCCTTGAGTTTGTGGTTCAGCAAGTGCGCGATGACTTCGGTGTCGGTGTCCGAAGTGAACACATACCCCAGGCCTTTGAGCTGTTCGCGCAGCACTTCGTGGTTTTCGATGATGCCGTTGTGCACCACAGCCAGGTCACCGGAGAAATGCGGGTGAGCATTGCGCTCACACGGCGCGCCATGAGTCGCCCAGCGGGTGTGGGCGATGCCCAGGCGACCTACCAGCGGCTCGCCGGCCAATGCCTGGTCCAACTCACTGACCTTACCTGGGCGACGCATGCGCTCAAGCTTGCCCGCGTTGGTGAAAACCGCCACGCCGGCACTGTCATAGCCGCGATATTCGAGACGCTTGAGGCCTTCGATCAGGATGGCCGTAATACTACGTTCAGCGACTGCGCCAACAATTCCACACATGGTGTTTCTCCTAGATGACTGCCGCGCATATCAGCGTAATGCCGCGGGCTTGGATCTGGTCGCGGGCCTCAGGCGGCAGGCGATCATCGGTAATTAAGGTATGGACGCTGCTCCAGGGCAGTTCCAGGTTGGGAATCTTGCGGCCGATCTTGTCGGACTCGACCATCACCACCACTTCACGAGCGACTTCGGCCATTACGCGGCTCAAGCCGAGCAATTCGTTGAAAGTGGTGGTGCCACGTTCCAGATCGATGCCGTCGGCACCGATGAACAACTGGTCAAAGTCGTAGGAACGCAGCACTTGCTCGGCGACCTGGCCTTGGAACGAGTCCGAATGCGGATCCCAGGTGCCACCGGTCATCAACAGCACCGGCTCATGTTCCAGCTCACTCAACGCACGGGCCACGTGGAGGGAGTTGGTCATCACTACCAGGCCGGGTTGATGACCCAGTTCGGGAATCATCGCGGCGGTCGTACTGCCGCTGTCGATGATGATGCGTGCGTGTTCACGCAAACGCATCACGGCAGCACGGGCAATCGCGCGCTTGTAGGTCGAGATGGGCTGAGCGGCGTCGCCGACCAGTTCCTGCGGCATGGTGATAGCACCACCGTAACGGCGCAGCAGCAGGCCGTTGCTCTCAAGGGCAGCCAGATCCTTGCGGATGGTCACTTCCGACGTTTCGAAATGCTTGGCCAATACGTCCACGCTGACTTCGCCCTGCTCATTGAGCAAGGTCAGGATGTTGTGGCGTCGTTGGGGGGTATTTCGTTTCGACATGGTGATGATAAGTTTCGGTTCGAAAGATAACGGACGCAATCAAAACCTATTGTCGAAAGATCGTCAAGCAACATTTCTTGAAAATGTGGGAGGAGAGTTTGTTTCCGATGGAGGTGTTTCAGTCGACGCCTGCGTTGACTGATCTATCTCTATCGGGAGCAAGCCCCCTCCCACACTGGAGTCTTGTTGCTGGGGAGAGTGTGGATAACTCAGCTCTTTTTGATCTTGACCGGGCGTTTCCAGCCTTCGATATTGCGCTGGCGAGCACGGGCTACGCCGAGCTGCAAGTTATCCACATCCTGGTTGATGGTGGAACCTGCAGCTGTGGTCGCGCCATTACCGACTTTCACCGGGGCGACCAGTGAATTGTTAGAGCCGATAAACACATCTTCACCCAATACAGTCTGGTGCTTGTTGGCGCCGTCATAATTGCAGGTGATGGTGCCAGCGCCGATGTTGGTGCGTGCACCGATAACCGCATCACCCAAGTAGGTCAGGTGACCAGCCTTGGCGCCTTGGCCCAGGTGGGCGTTCTTCAGTTCAACAAAGTTACCCACATGGGCTTTGGCTTCAAGCACGCTACCCGGACGCAACCGCGCAAACGGGCCTGCATCACTGCCCTCGCCCATCACCGCGCCATCGAGGTGGCTGTTAGCCTTGACCACCACACCTTTGCGCAGGGTACTGTCCTTGATCACGCAGTTCGGGCCAATCACCACGTCGTCCTCGATCACGACGCGACCTTCCAGAATCACGTTGATGTCGATGAGGACGTCTCGGCCCACGGTGACTTCACCGCGCACGTCGAATCGCGCCGGGTCGCGCAAGGTCACGCCTTGGGCCATCAGGCGGCGACCTTCGCGCAGTTGGTAGTGACGTTCCAGTTCGGCCAGTTGCTTGCGGTCGTTGGCGCCCTGCACTTCCATCGGGTCGTGAGGTTGCTCGGTAGCGACCAGCAAGCCATCGCTGACGGCCATTTCAATCACGTCGGTGAGGTAATACTCGCCCTGAGCATTGTTATTGGACAGACGGCTCATCCAGTCAGCAAGCTTACTGGCCGGGACCGCCAGAATGCCGGTGTTGCCTTCGGTGATAGCACGCTGGGCTTCGGTGGCGTCTTTGTGCTCGACAATGGCCGCAACCTTGCCGTCGGCGTCACGCACGATGCGCCCGTAGCCGGTAGGGTCGTCCAACTCCACGGTGAGCAGGCCCATCTGGCCGGGTACTACGTGTTTGAGCAGGCGTTGCAGGGTTTCCACTTCGATCAGCGGCACATCGCCATAGAGGATCAGCACCGTGTCGGCACTGATGAACGGCACGGCTTGTGCCGTGGCGTGGCCAGTACCCAGTTGCTTGTCTTGCAATACGAAATTCAAGTCATCCGCGGCGAGACGTTCACGTACCACATCGGCACCGTGCCCGATCACCACGTGAATCCGCTGCGGGTCCAACTGCCGAGCGCTGTGGATAACATGGCCGAGCATGGAGTTCCCCGCGACCGGGTGCAGCACCTTGGGCAGGGCCGAACGCATGCGAGTGCCCTGGCCTGCGGCGAGAATGACGATTTCAAGAGACATGAATGGCTACCAATCCTGGGCGGTCCGAGTTCAGACCAAAGAAGTGTTTTACAAAAAAAGAAAAAGGGTAGCCGAGGCTACCCTTTTTAATCAATCGCGCATGAAGCATGACGGCATGGCCGTTTACTTCTTGCGGATCTGCTGGAGCGTGCGCAGCTGAGCTGCAGCCTCGGCCAGACGTACAGCAGCAGCGCTGTAGTCGAAGTCCGCACCCTTTTCGTTCAGGGCCTTCTCGGCAGCCTTGACGGCTTCCTGAGCGGAGGCTTCATCCAGGTCGCCAGCACGTTGCACAGTGTCGGCAAGTACCTTGACCATGTTCGGCTGAACCTCGAGGAAACCACCAGAGATGTAAAACACCTCTTTTTCCCCGCCTTGCTTGGTCAGAGTGATCGGACCTGGCTTCAAGCTGGTGATCAACGGCGCGTGACCCATGGCAATACCAAGGTCACCGAGTTCGCCGTGTGCAATCACCATCTCTACCAGACCGGAGAAGATTTCCCCTTCCGCGCTGACGATATCGCAATGGACTGTCATAGCCATCTGATTGCCTCAACCTGATGAGCGCCCGTTTCCGGGCGCCTGGATTACAGTTTCTTGGCTTTCTCGATCGCTTCTTCGATGCCGCCGACCATGTAGAACGCTTGTTCTGGCAGGTGGTCGTAGTCACCGTTGAGGATGCCTTTGAAGCCAGCAATGGTGTCTTTCAGGGAAACGTATTTACCCGAAGCACCGGTGAAGACTTCAGCCACGAAGAACGGCTGCGACAAGAAACGCTGGATCTTACGAGCACGGTTTACCAACTGCTTGTCGGCTTCCGACAGCTCGTCCATACCCAGGATCGCAATGATGTCCTTCAGTTCTTTGTAACGCTGCAGCACGTACTGAACGCCGCGAGCGGTGTCGTAGTGCTCCTGGCCGATCACGTTCGGGTCCAGCTGGCGCGAAGTCGAGTCGAGTGGATCGACCGCTGGGTAGATACCCAGGGAAGCGATGTCACGGGACAGAACGACGGTGGCGTCCAAGTGGGCGAAGGTGGTCGCAGGCGACGGGTCGGTCAAGTCATCCGCAGGTACGTATACCGCTTGGATCGAGGTGATCGAACCTTCCTTGGTCGAAGTGATACGTTCTTGCAGAACGCCCATCTCTTCAGCCAGAGTCGGCTGGTAACCTACTGCCGAAGGCATACGGCCCAGCAGTGCGGATACTTCAGTACCGGCCAGGGTGTAACGGTAGATGTTGTCGACGAACAACAGTACGTCGTTACCTTCGTCACGGAACTTCTCGGCCATGGTCAGGCCAGTCAGTGCTACGCGCAGACGGTTTCCCGGCGGCTCGTTCATCTGACCGTAAACCAGTGCCACTTTGTCCAGAACGTTGGAGTCCTTCATCTCGTGGTAGAAGTCGTTACCCTCACGAGTACGCTCACCCACACCCGCAAACACGGAATAACCGCTGTGCTCGATGGCGATGTTACGGATCAGTTCCATCATGTTTACGGTCTTGCCTACACCGGCACCACCGAACAGACCGACTTTACCGCCTTTGGCGAACGGGCAAACCAGGTCGATAACCTTGATGCCGGTTTCCAGCAGATCGTTGCCGCCAGCTTGCTCGGCGAACGAAGGTGCTGGACGGTGAATGCCCCAGCGCTCTTCGGTATCGATCGGGCCAGCTTCGTCAATCGGGTTGCCCAGTACGTCCATGATCCGGCCCAGGGTCGCTTTACCGACCGGTACGGAGATGGCTGCGCCAGAGTCGACAACGTCCAGACCGCGCTTCAAGCCTTCGGTGGAACCCATCGCAATGGTACGAACTACGCCGTCGCCCAGCTGCTGCTGAACTTCCAGAGTAGTGTCCGCGCCTTGTACTTTCAGCGCGTTGTAGATGCTCGGTACGTTGTCGCGTGGAAATTCCACGTCGATAACGGCGCCGATGATTTGAACGATACGTCCGCTACTCATAGCTGGATCCTCTGAATATTTGAACCGTTAAACCGCGGCAGCGCCGCCGACGATTTCCGAGATCTCTTGGGTGATCGCAGCCTGACGCGCCTTGTTGTAGATCAGCTGCAAATCGCTGATCAGATCACCGGCGTTATCGGTAGCGTTTTTCATCGCGATCATCCGCGCCGCTTGTTCAGCTGCGTTGTTCTCGACCACCGCCTGGTACACCTGCGACTCCACGTAGCGCACCATCAAGCCGTCAAGCAGCTCTTTGGCGTCTGGTTCGTAGAGGTAGTCCCAGTGGTGCTTGAGTTCCTGATCCGGAGTCGCCACCAGTGGAATCAATTGCTCCACGGTTGGCTGCTGGGTCATGGTGTTGATGAACTTGTTGGATACCACGGAGAGACGGTCAATCCGGCCTTCCAGGTATGCATCCAGCATCACCTTCACACTGCCGATCAAATCATTGATCGACGGCTCTTCACCCAGGTGGCTGATAGCTGCAACGACGTTACCGCCGAAGTTACGGAAAAAGGCCGCACCCTTGCTACCAACAACACACAGATCGATCTCGACGCCCTTTTCGCGGTTTACCGCCATGTCCTTGACCAGGGCCTTGAACAGGTTGGTATTCAAACCACCGCACAAACCACGGTCACTGCTCACAACCACATAACCAACGCGCTTGACTTCGCGGTCGATCATGAACGGGTGGCGGTATTCCGGGTTGGCGTTGGCCAGATGCCCAATTACCTGGCGGATACGCTCCGCATAAGGACGGCTAGCAGCCATGCGCATTTGTGCCTTGCGCATTTTGCTGACCGCCACTTTTTCCATGGCGCTGGTAATTTTTTGCGTGCTTTTGATGCTCGCAATCTTACTGCGAATCTCTTTTGCGCCTGCCATGTAACACCTATCAGGTTAGCAAGCGGGAGCCTTGCGGCTCCCGCTGCGGCTTACCAGGTTTGGGTGGCCTTGAACTTCTCGATACCGGCTTTCAGGCCAGCGTCGATTTCGTCATTGAAGTCACCCTTCACGTTGATCTTGGCCAACAAGTCGGCGTGATCGCGGTTGAAGTAAGCAATCAGCGCTTGTTCAAAGCTGCCGACCTTGGCGATTTCGACGTCAGTCAGGAACCCACGCTCAGCGGCATACAGCGACAACGCCATGTCAGCGATCGACATAGGGGCGTATTGCTTCTGCTTCATCAGCTCGGTAACGCGCTGACCATGCTCAAGTTGCTTACGGGTCGCTTCGTCCAGGTCAGAAGCGAACTGGGCGAATGCCGCCAGTTCACGGTACTGAGCCAGAGCGGTACGGATACCACCGGAGAGCTTCTTGATGATCTTGGTCTGAGCGGCACCACCCACACGGGATACCGAAACACCGGCGTTCACAGCAGGACGGATGCCTGAGTTGAACATGGCCGATTCCAGGAAGATCTGACCGTCGGTGATGGAAATCACGTTGGTCGGAACGAACGCGGAAACGTCGCCAGCCTGGGTTTCGATGATCGGCAGAGCGGTCAGGGAACCGGTTTTGCCGGTCACTGCGCCGTTGGTGAACTTCTCTACGTACTCTTCCGAAACGCGGGATGCGCGCTCCAGCAGACGGGAGTGGAGATAGAACACGTCGCCTGGGTAAGCTTCACGGCCTGGTGGACGGCGCAGCAGCAGGGAAATCTGGCGGTAAGCCACTGCTTGCTTGGACAGATCGTCATAAACGATCAGCGCGTCTTCACCGCGGTCGCGGAAGAATTCACCCATGGTGCAACCGGCGTACGGTGCCAGGTATTGCAGCGCAGGAGATTCCGAAGCACTGGCAGCCACGATGATCGTGTTTTTCAGTGCACCGTTTTCTTCCAGCTTGCGAACCACGTTGGCGATGGTCGATTGCTTCTGACCAATGGCTACGTAGACGCAGAAAATGCCGCTGTCTTTCTGGTTGATGATCGCGTCGATGGCCAGAGCGGTTTTACCGATCTGACGGTCGCCGATGATCAGCTCACGCTGGCCACGGCCGACAGGGATCATGGCATCGACAGCCTTGTAGCCAGTCTGTACAGGCTGGTCTACCGACTTACGCCAGATCACGCCTGGAGCAACTTTCTCGACCGCGTCGGTCTCGGTGTTGCCCAGTGGACCTTTGCCGTCAACAGGGTTACCCAGTGCGTCGACTACGCGACCCAGCAGTTCCTTACCAACCGGAACCTCCAGGATGCGGCCTGTGCACTTGGCGCTCATGCCTTCAGCCAGAGACTGGTATGCGCCCAGGATAACGGCACCTACGGAGTCCTGCTCCAGGTTGAGGGCCATACCGTAGACGCCGCCCGGAAACTCGATCATCTCGCCGGACATGACGTCGGCCAGACCGTGAATCCGCACGATACCGTCAGATACGCTGACGACAGTGCCTTCGTTACGGGCTTGGGAGGTCACATCGAGTTTGTCGATGCGGCCCTTGATGATTTCACTTATTTCGGAAGGATTGAGTTGCTGCATTGCTCTGCTGCCCCTTCAAACTCAAGATTTCAATGCTTCGGCAAGTTTCGCGATTTTGCCGCGAATCGAGCCATCGATAACCAGGTCGCCGGCACGGATAACAACACCACCGATCAGTGATGCGTCCTCCGAAGCTTGCAGGCGCACTTCCCGATTGAGTCGTGCACTGAGAACCTTGGCGAGTTTGTCTTGCTGTTCTTGGTTCAATGCAAAAGCACTGGTCACTTCAACGTCTACCGACTTCTCTTCTTCGGCCTTGTACAGGTCGAACAGAGCGGCAATCTCCGGCAAAAGCAGGAGACGGTCGTTTTCGGCAACGACGTGGATGAAGTTCTGCACTTTCACATCAAACTTGTCGCCGCACACTTCAATAAAAGTGGCGGCCTTGTCTGCGCTCGTCAGGCGCGGGGCCTTGAGCACGCGCTGCATGGTGCCGTCTTGCGACACTGCTGCAGCCAGGCCGAGCATGGCTGACCAAGAGGCCAGCTGCTGGTGGGCCTGGGCGTGCTCGAAGGCTGCCTTGGCGTAAGGTCGGGCCAACGTGGTCAGTTCTGCCATGATCGCCCTCGCTTAAATTTCAGCAGCCAGTTTATTAACCAGCTCCGCGTGCGCGTTTTGATCGATTGTGGCACCGAGGATCTTCTCAGCACCGCCGACCGCCAGGGCACCCAGTTGGGCACGCAGCGCGTCTTTGACGCCGTTCAGTTCCTGTTCGATCTCGGCATGAGCCGAAGCCTTCACACGGTCAGCTTCGACGCGGGCTTTTTCAACAGCCTCTTCGACGATCTGGTTACCGCGTTTCTTGGCTTGCTCAATGATTTCAGCTGCCTGTGCTTTAGCTTCGCGCAGTTGATGACCCGCTTTCTCTTGGGCCAACTCCAGGTCGCGAGCTGCACGGGTGGCAGCGTCCAAACCATCCGCGATCTTCTTCTGACGTTCGTGCAAAGCCGCGATGACCGGAGGCCACACGAACTTCATGCAAAACACTACAAAAATGAAGAACGCAACGGATTGGCCAATCAGGGTTGCATTAATGTTCACGCCAACACCTCGCTCATTCGTTGTCCATCACCCTAATCACTCGAAAATTCGAGTGATTAGCCAGCGAGTTGACCAACGAAGGGGTTCGCGAAGGTGAAGAACAGAGCGATACCAACGCCGATCATGGTCACGGCGTCGAGCAGGCCGGCGACGATGAACATTTTAACTTGCAGCATTGGAACCATTTCTGGCTGACGCGCTGCGCCTTCCAGGAATTTGCCGCCCAGCAGGCCGAAACCAATGGCAGTACCCAGAGCGCCCAGGCCGATCAACAGTGCAACAGCGATAGCGGTTAGACCAACTACAGTTTCCATCTTTCCTCCCGACTTTTACGTCGTATGGTTTAGGTTTTTAGATTTTAAAGCGGTAAAACAAATCGTTTCATAGCCCGCTAGGGCCACCTTCCCGTATTACCGGGAAGGACATCAGACTAGTCGAGACTGGTCTTAATGGTTCTCTTCGTGCGCCATCGACAGGTAGACGATGGTCAGCATCATGAAGATGAAGGCCTGCAGGGTGATGATCAGGATGTGGAACACAGCCCACGCCCACTGCAGAACCACGCCCAGGCCGCTAAGCCAGAGCAGACCGCTGCCGAACATCACAGCGATCAGGATGAACACCAGCTCGCCGGCATACATGTTGCCGAACAGTCGCAGGGCCAGGGAGATAGGCTTGGCGACCAGGGTCACGAATTCCAGCAGGAAGTTCACCGGGATCAGCAGGGCTTGAACGAAGATGTTCTTGCTGCCGAACGGGTGCAGGGTGAGTTCGCCGATGAAGCCGCCGATGCCCTTGACCTTGATGCTGTAGAAGATGATCAACGCAAACACCGACAGGGCCATGCCCAGGGTGGCGTTAGGGTCCGTGGTGGAAACCGCACGGAATGGAATGTGGTGGTCGCCGGAGATCAGGATGGCCAGCTGAGGAATCCAGTCGACCGGTACCAGGTCGACGGCGTTCATCAGGAACACCCAGACGAAGATGGTCAGTGCCAGCGGTGCAATCACCGGGCTACGGCCATGGAAGCTGTCTTTCACGCTGCCATCGACGAATTCGACCAGTACTTCAACGAAGTTCTGCAATGCACCTGGCTGACCGGAGGTCGCCTTCTTCGCCGCCATGCGGAAAATCAGGACAAAGATCAGACCCAGTGCGACCGACCAGCCCAGAGTATCCAGGTGGAAAGCCCAGAAGCCCATTTCCTTGGCTTCAGCTGCGGTATGGGCGAAGCCCCAGCCGCCGTTGGGAAGCTGACCGAAAGTCAGGTTCTGCAAGTGGTGCTGGATATAGCCCGAAGCGGTTGTTTCTGCCATGTGTGCCTCAAACGCCCTAAGGTTTCGAAAGTCTTGTTTTCATTAGCAGGGGAGCGAACCAGCTGACCAATTGGGTCAACACGAAGGCGCCGAATACAGCCAGCGGCGCCAATGGCTTCACACCTGCAAAGGTCAGTGCGAACAACACTGCCGTCAAAATCAGTTTCCCTGCTTCACCGGCATAAAAAGACCGGACGATAGCCTGGGCTGCTCGGGCGCCGGAAAACCGAAAGGCCCTGTGAGCAAAATACATATTGGGCAGCAAGGCTATCAGGCCTCCGCAGAGTCCTGAATATCCGGCTACGACTCCATGCCAGTACCAAAGCGCCAATGCGGCGATCAGCAAAACGACAAATTGAGCCAATAAAACCGGAAAAACGGCCAAACGATGGAACGGCAACGTGTTTGGCGTGCGGGTTTCCATCACTCTTGCTCCTCAATGGTCGGCTGCCGGAAATCAATAACTTGGCATAATTTGTGCCGACAAAATGCGCGCAGAGTATAGGGGCGGTTCAGCCCCTATTCAACTGTCGGGTAGTGTTTTCCGATCGCGCGCTACATAAGCAAATGTTTCAGCGGATGTGGGCAAGGACGCCCTGAAGCTCATCGAGGGAGTTATATCCGATGACCAGTTGCCCTTTGCCCTTCTTGCCATGGCGAATTTGCACCGCCGAGCCCAGCCGCTCGGCCAGGCGCTGCTCAAGGCGAGCGATATCCGGATCAGGTTTTGCCGCTTCGACCGGTGCAGGTTTGCCGCTGAGCCACTGGCGAACCAGCGCCTCGGTCTGACGAACGGTGAGGCCGCGTGCGACAACGTGTCGCGCCCCTTCAACCTGTTGATTTTCCGGCAATCCGAGCAAAGCACGAGCGTGGCCCATTTCCAGGTCGCCATGGGACAACATGGTCTTGATGACTTCCGGCAAGGCGATCAGGCGCAGCAAGTTGGAAACGGTGACGCGGGATTTACCCACCGCCTCGGCCACTTGTTGCTGGGTCAGCTGGAATTCCTGCTGCAAACGCTGCAAGGCAATCGCTTCTTCGATCGGGTTGAGATCTTCACGCTGGATATTTTCGATCAACGCCATCGCGATGGCGGTTTCATCCGGCACATCGCGCACCATCGCCGGGATGGTGTCCTTGCCGGCCTGCTGGCTGGCACGCCAGCGACGTTCGCCCGCGATGATTTCAAAACGGCCACCACCAATGGGGCGTACCACGATGGGCTGCATCACCCCCTGTGTCTTGATCGAGTTGGCCAGTTCCTCCAGCGCCTGGGGGTCCATGTCCCGACGTGGCTGGTACTTACCGCGCTGGATCAGGTCCAGCGGCAGGTGTTGCAGCTCGCGCTCATCGGCCTGCACCGCTTGTTCTTCAAGCGATGTGACGGTCGGACCACTCAACAGTGCATCCAGTCCACGTCCGAGACCTCGTTTCTTGACGGCCATGGGGATTCCTTAAGTTGGCTGAGCTGCAGCGGTACGTGAGTTGCGGCGCTGACGGCGAACCATCTCGCCGGCCAATGCCAGGTAGGCAATGGCACCACGTGAGGATTTGTCATACGCCAGCGCGGGCATGCCATAGCTTGGCGCTTCGGCCAGACGGATGTTGCGCGGGATCACGGTGTCGTACAACTGATCGCCGAAATGTTCCTTGAGCTGCGCCGACACGTCGTTCATCAGGCTCAGGCGTGGGTCGAACATCGTCCGCAGCAGACCTTCGATCTGCAGGTTCGGGTTCAACAACTCGGCGATACGCTTGATGTTATCCACAAGGTCGCTCAACCCTTCCAGTGCGTAATACTCGCACTGCATGGGGATAATCACCCCGTCGGCGGCCACCAGCGCGTTCAACGTCAACATCGACAGCGACGGCGGGCAGTCGATCAAAATGTAGTCGTAGTTTTCGCGAATCGGCGCCAGTGCGCTGCGCAGACGGCTTTCTTTCATCTGCATTTCCAGCAGCACCACTTCCGCCGCGGTCAAATCGCGGTTGGCCGGCAGCAGTTGATAACCGCCGTGCTCGGAAAAGTGCATGGCCTGGGTGAGGTCGCACTCGCCGATCAGCAAGTCGTAGACCGAGTTTTCCAGGCCATGTTTATCCACACCGCTACCCATGGTGGCGTTGCCCTGTGGATCAAGATCGATCAACAGCACCCGACGCTTGGTAGCGACCAGGGATGCTGCGAGGTTGATGCAGGTGGTGGTTTTGCCCACGCCACCTTTCTGGTTCGCTATCGCGAATACCTTAGCCATTCTTGCTTGTGTTCCCAATCATGCCGTGCGGCGCAGTATCAGCAGATGGCGTTGGCCTTGGCAACCAGGTACGGCCAAGGCGTGTTCGCTATCGAGGTGGAAGTCTGCCGGCAATGCTAACAGCTCGTCGCTTGGATGAACGCCCTTCATTGCCAGCCAGCGCGTATCGCGGTCGCCCAGGTGGCGGGTCCAGTTGCTGAAGTTCTCCATGCTGCTGAACGCCCGGGAGACGATACCGTTGAATGGCTGTTCAGGTGTGAAGGCTTCGACACGGCTGTGGATAACTTGCAGGTTATCCAATTTGAGTTCGAGTTTGACCTGGGTCAGGAAGCGGGTTTTCTTGCCATTGCTGTCCAGGCACGTCACTTGCGACTCTGGAAACAGGATGGCCAGCGGAATACCGGGCATGCCACCGCCGCTGCCGACGTCGAGCCAGCGACCGTTTTCGATAAACGGCATCACGCTCAAGCTGTCGAGCAGGTGGCGGGAGACCATTTCATCGGGATCACGCACAGCGGTCAGGTTGTAAGCCTTGTTCCATTTGATCAACAGGGCCAGGTAGCCCAGCAGCAACTCATGCTGGGCGGCGGTCAGGTCGACGCCCAACTGGCGTGCACCTGTGGATAACTCTTCGGCGTGTTGTACGGTGACCAACGAACTCAAGCGCTTTGCTCCAACTGACGGCCCGCGCCGCGTTTTTTCAAATGAATCATCAACAGCGAAATCGCTGCCGGAGTGACACCGGGAATACGTGAAGCCTGGCCCAGGGTCTCCGGACGCGTTATCCCCAGCTTGCTTTGAATTTCTTTCGACAGACCGGAAATCCCGGTGTAGTCGATATCCACAGGCAGCTTGGTGTCTTCACTGGCGCGCAAGCGGGCGATCTCATCCTGCTGGCGGTCAATATACCCGGCGTATTTGGTCTTGATTTCGACCTGCTCGGCCACTTGTGGATCTTCTGCACCTTGTCCGGTCACTTCGACCAAGCCAGCGTAGTCGATTTCCGGCCGGGACAGCAGGTTCAGCAAGTTGTACTCGTGGGTCAGCGGCGTGCCGAATTTTTCTGCAATCGCGTCGCCCTGCTCGGTGCCTGGGCGGACCCAGGTGCTTTTCAAACGCTGCTCTTCCAACGCGATGCTCTCGCGTTTTTTGCAGAATGCCGCCCAACGCACGTCATCGACCAAGCCTAGCTCGCGACCTTTCTCGGTCAGGCGCAGGTCGGCGTTGTCTTCGCGCAGGATCAGGCGATATTCCGCCCGGGAAGTGAACATCCGGTAGGGCTCCTGAGTACCCAGGGTAATCAGGTCATCCACCAATACGCCGATGTACGCTTCATCGCGACGCGGGCACCAGCTGTCTTTGCCTTGTGCACGCAGTGCTGCGTTGGTCCCGGCCAGCAAACCTTGGGCGCCGGCTTCTTCGTAGCCGGTGGTGCCGTTGATTTGCCCGGCGAAGAACAAACCGCCGATGACTTTGGTTTCCAGGCTGTACTTCAAGTCACGCGGGTCGAAGTAGTCGTACTCGATGGCGTAGCCCGGCCGCACGATGTGGGCGTTTTCCATGCCGCTAATCGACTGCACGATCTGGATTTGCACGTCGAACGGCAACGAAGTGGAAATCCCGTTCGGGTACAGCTCGTGAGTGGTCAAACCTTCCGGTTCGATAAAGACCTGGTGGCTTTCCTTGTCGGCAAAGCGGTGGATCTTGTCTTCAATCGATGGGCAATAACGCGGGCCGATGCCTTCGATCACGCCGGAATACATCGGCGAACGGTCGAGGTTCGCGGCAATGATTTCGTGGGTACGCGCATTGGTGTGGGTAATCCAGCAACTGACCTGTTTCGGGTGCAGCTCTTTGGACCCCATGAACGACATCACTGGGATTGGCGTATCACCGGCTTGTTCGGTCATCACCGAAAAATCTACAGAACGCCCGTCGATACGTGGCGGGGTTCCGGTTTTCAGGCGGCCGACACGCAGCGGCAATTCACGCAGGCGTTTTGCCAGGGCGATCGAGGGTGGGTCACCCGCACGACCACCGGAATAGTTTTGCATTCCGATGTGGATAAGTCCGCCGAGGAAGGTACCGGTGGTCAACACCACGGATTCTGCGAAAAAACGCAGGCCCATTTGAGTGACAACACCGCGTACCTGGTCCTGTTCAACGATCAGGTCATCTGCTGCCTGTTGAAATATCCACAGGTTCGGCTGGTTTTCCAGGGTTTCACGCACCGCCGCCTTGTACAAGATGCGGTCAGCTTGTGCCCGCGTAGCACGCACGGCCGGGCCTTTGCGGCTGTTGAGCACGCGAAATTGAATGCCGCCTTTATCAGTAGCCATAGCCATCACGCCGCCAAGGGCGTCGATTTCTTTGACCAGATGGCTTTTACCGATCCCACCAATGGCGGGGTTGCAACTCATGGCACCGAGGGTTTCCACGTTATGCGTCAACAACAGGGTTTTTACACCCATGCGTGCTGACGCCAGTGCTGCCTCGGTACCGGCATGACCGCCGCCGATGACGATCACTTCAAAACGGGAAGGGAAATCCACCACGCACCTCGTGCCTGCTTATGTAGGTAATTAGGAATTGATTGGTTGAGCTGGTTTTAGAGCTTTGGCGGCAAGTATAGGGACTTAGCCCTTCCTAAAGAACCCTTTGCACAAAATTTAACCAGCTGTGGATGAGTCACGAGCAAAAGAAATTAAAAAGAAAGAAATTTATAAGATCTTTGTTTTTATGTTTATTTCTACTGAGGTACCTTTCTGTGGATAAACCTCTGTATCCCTTTATTTATGGGGTGTACAGAGATTCAAAAGGTTGTGGTCATGTGCCAATGAGGCCCTTGGATAACTGCTTTAAGCCTGTGGATTAAATGCATCGTTATCCACAGAGGGGTTTTTAATCAGGTTTCAGGCCTTGTTATCAACCGGGCACAAGGGCGGTTATTCACAGGGCTTAACTCACAGAAAAGTACCGATATGCTCAAGTTTCGAGCACGGCAGAGCTCCCCCGGATCCTTCGATGCAGGGAGTAACGCTTCAGATAGCGGGCTATTGTGAGAAGTCAGCGGCGTAGTTAATAATAGCGATTATCATTAACCTGTGTTGTCGTGCCTAATGCCCCTTCCTCCACACACGGTTTCAGTCCAGCACATCTATGAGCAGCACCATTCCTGGTTGCAGGGTTGGCTCAAGGCTAGATTGCATAACGCCTGCGATGCAGCCGACGTCGCACACGATACGTTCGTGCGTATTCTGGGCGGCCGGAACGCCGCGCAAATCCTGGAACCCAGGGATTATCTGGCGACCATTGCCAGGGGTTTGGTGATTGATCGATATCGCCGGCATGCCGTTGAACAGGCCTATCGGCAGACCATGGCCGAGCGCCCGCAAGCCACCGCGATCAGCGAGGAGGATCGGGCAATCATCATTGAAACGTTGGTGGCTGTGGATAAAGCCCTGTCGGGGCTGGGTGAACGGGCTCGACGGATTTTCATGCTTTCACAGATCGAAGGCCTGACTTATCAACAGATTGCCGATCAATTGCAGGTGTCGCTGACCACCGTTAAAAAACACATGATCCGTGCCCTGACTGAATGCACTCTGATCATGGCAGGCCTGTAATGGTCGCCCCCGATCGCAAGACCTTCGAAGCCGCGGCTATCTGGTATGTGCAATTTCAATCCCAACCGCCCACCGCCGCCGAGCGCCAGGCCTGGCAGCAATGGCTTGACCACGATCCCTCCCACCAGCTCGCCTGGAGTCAGATGGAGCAGTTGCAACGCAGCCTTGGCACCCTGCCGCAGGATTTTACTCGGCGTGCGTTATCCACAACGCACCAAAGGCGGCAGGTGCTCAAGTGGATGCTGGCACTGGGCGGCACGGGTTATCTGGGTTGGAACGTCCAGCAACACACGTCGATGGGGAATGTCTGGGCCGATTACCGCACACGGGTGGGCGAACACCGCCGCGTCGAACTGGCCGATGGCACTCGGATAGACCTGAATACCCGCACAGCCATCGATGTGGTGTTTGATGGGCGCCAGCGTTTGATCCGCCTGCGCGAAGGTGAAGTACTTATCCATACTGGCAAGTCAGGCGGGCAAACACCGTTCTATGTAGAAACCCGCCAGGGCCGCGTACAGGCATTAGGTACCCGGTTCACGGTACGCCAGTTGCCGGACTCCACCCGGGTCGGAGTCCTGGAAGACCGCGTGAGTTTGTCGCCTGGGGATAAACCGGATCAGGCTCGCTTACTCGTAGCCGGGGAAAGCGCGGACTTCAATCGACAGGCCGTGGAGGCCAACCAGCCCTATAAGGGAACCCAGGCTGCCTGGGTCGATGGGCAAGTCATCGTACTGGATACCCGGCTTGGCGATCTGCTCGAAGATTTGGCGCGCTATCGACCCGGCGTTCTTCAGTGCGACCAGGCCTCGGCACGACTGCGGGTTTCCGGGACTTTTCGACTGGACTCCACCGATGCCGTGCTGTCCAACCTGCAAGCGACCTTGCCGATTCAGGTGAAATACTTCACACGCTATTGGGTTTCGGTAAAGCGCGTCGCTTGATCAAAAAAATAATCCACAAGAGGGTTATCTTTTTTTGACCTGGCACGGCCCTAAGGATAATCACGACGCTACCTTCAGGGCTTATCCGCTAATGCGCCTTCCTACTACGCTTCGCCAACGACTCTCCTGCCATGGCATGACCTATGGTCTGCTGCTCACCACCGTCACTGCAGCCACCATGCTATCCAGTGGTGCCATGGCTGCCAGTTCGGTTCAACACTACGCCATTGCTGCCGGCTCCCTGGACACTGCTCTGAGCCAGTTTGCCGCGAGGGCGAATGTGATTCTGTCCTTCTCGCCTCAGCAAACTGCGGGCCTTACGACGTCAGGCCTTGAGGGCGACTATTCGGTGGAACAGGGTTTTGCGCTATTGCTGCAGAATTCTCAGTTGCAAGCGGCAGCCCAGGGTCCGGGAAGCTATGTACTGCAAGCGGCGCCCTCCGGCCAACTCACCCTCGCCCCGACTACGGTGAGCACTTATCAACAGAATGGGTTCAATCAGGACATCGCCCGGGACGTGGGTTACAAGGCGCAAAACAGCCGTATCGGCACCAAGACCAGTACACCCCTGTCGGAAACCCCGCGTTCCGTCTCGGTGGTCACGGGCCAGCGCATCAAAGACCAGAAGTCACAGACGCTGACTGAAGTGCTGGGCTACGTCCCGGGTATCTTCGCGCCGCCCTTTGCGGCCGGCGATAGCTTGGCCGGTGACCTGTTCTTCATTCGCGGTTTCAACGCCACAGATTATGGCTACGGCTTGCTGCGAGACGGCCTGCGTGTACAGGGCAATCGGTACGACACTACCAGCGAGCCGTATGGCCTGGAGCGGGTTGAAGTTTTCCGCGGGCCTTCTTCACTGCTCTACGGCGAAAACGCGCCCGGTGGGTTGGTCAATCTGGTCAGCAAACATCCGACCGCCATTCCGCAAGGCGAAGTGCAACTGGGCTATGGCTCCAACAATCGGCGCCAATTGGGTGTGGATATCTCCGGGCCACTCAATGGCAGCGACAATATCCTCGGCCGCGTTGTGTTGCTCGGCCGCAAATCCGACACCCAGACCGACCACGTGCCAGATGATCGCCTCTACCTCGCGCCGTCCCTGACCCTGAACTTCGATGACTACAACACCCTGACGCTGTTGGCTAATTATCAGAAGGACCACACCAACCTGGAACTCGGCCTGCCCGCCGCCGGCACGTTACTGAAAAATCCCAACGGCAAGCTCTCCAAGCACACCATGCTCGGCGATCCGGACTGGAACACCTTTGAACGCGAAGCCTGGAGCACCGGTTACGAATTCAGCCACAGCTTCAATGACGATTGGCAGTTCCGTCAGAATTCGCGCTACATGCAGTCACGCATCAATCGCCATGAGACCTGGCCTGGTGCCTTGAATAACGGCGGATTCGGCACGCAATTGAACATGACCGCCTACGATCGCTACAACAAGTCGATGGTCTATTCGCTGGATAACCAGCTCGAAGGCAAATTCCAGGTGGGCGGGCTGGAAAATACCGTGCTGTTCGGTGCCAGCTACGACCGCACCTCCTTCAATCAGGACTGGGACGCGGGCTTTGCCGGCACCATCAATGTGTACAACCCGGTGTACCTGCGCGATCCGCTCACTCCGATCGCAGTGCAGAACACTTTGCTCGAACAGCGGATGAAAGGGGTTTATGCACAGCTCCAAAGCAAGTACGACCATTGGCTGTTACTGCTCGGTGGCAGACAGGACTGGGTCGACAGCGATTTCCGCGACAAGGTGAACAAGGCCAGCAATACCAGCTCCGAAGATCGCAAGTTCACCTATCAGGGCGGCGTGATGTATCAGTTCGACAACGGTCTTACGCCGTATGTCAGCTATTCCACCGCGTTCGTACCGGTGCAGCAGATCTCCAACGCGGGCTCCCCGCTGAAACCGATCACCAGCAGCCAATATGAAGCGGGCGTGAAGTACGAGCCGATCGGCTGGGATACCGCGATGACCCTGTCGGTGTATGACCTGCGCAAACAGGACGACACTTACCTGGATGCCACCACCAATAGCTACCGCCAGGTGGGTGAAAGCCGGGCCAAGGGCGTGGAGGTAGAGGTCAACAGCAATATCACGTCCAATCTGAATGTGACGGCGGCTTACACTTATACCGACGCACGGATCACCAAGGATTCGGCAACATCGCTGGTGGAAGGTCATCAGATGACCGGGGTCCCACGTAACCAGGCGTCGGTGTGGGGCAAATATCGATTCCTCGATGGCCAACTCAAGGGCCTGTCCCTGGGCGGCGGCGTGCGTTATTTCGACAGCACTTTTTCTTACACAGCACCTACGCTGTACGGGAAATTGGACGCGGGAAGTGTGACATTGGTAGATGCGTCCGTTGGCTATCAGATCGATAAGAACTGGTCGGTGGATCTGAATGCCAAGAACCTGTTCGACAAGGAATATGTGTCTGGTTGCAACGATGCAGGGCGTTGCTACTGGGGCGACAGCCGTACCTTGCTGGGTACGGTGTCATACAACTGGTGACAGTGTGGATAACTCGGTTATTTGCCGATACAGAAGCTGGAGAAGATTCGCCCGAGTAAATCATCGGAGCTGAACGCTCCGGTGATTTCGCCCAACAGCTGCTGCGCCTGGCGCAAGTCCTCGGCCAGCAACTCGCCCGCACCCGCCAAAGTCAGCTGAGCTCGGCCGTGTTCCAACGCTGAGCTGGCATGGCGCAGTGCCTCCAAGTGCCTGCGGCGCGCACTGAAGCTGCTTTCCGAGGTCTGTTCGTAGCCCATGCAGGCTTTGAGGTGCTCGCGCAGCAGTTCCAGGCCATCCCCTGCCGACTTGGCGCTCAGGCTGAGCGTGACGTGGCCATCCTCGCTGGTTTCCATGGTAATCGCTTCGCCGGTCAAGTCGGCTTTGTTGCGGATCAAGGTGACTTTGCTCGGGTCGGGGCGTTGCTCAAGGAATTCCGGCCAGAGCGCAAAAGGATCCACAGCCTCCGGTGCTGTGGCATCGACGACCAGCAGTACCCGGTCCGCTTCACCGATAGCCTTGAGCGCCCGTTCCACGCCAATTTTTTCGACCTGATCGTCGGTATCACGCAACCCTGCCGTGTCGACCACATGCAGGGGCATGCCATCGATGTGGATATGTTCGCGCAAGATATCCCGCGTGGTGCCGGCGATCTCCGTGACGATAGCCGCCTCTCTACCTGCCAAGGCGTTGAGCAAGCTGGATTTGCCGGCATTGGGGCGGCCAGCGATCACAACGGTCATGCCATCGCGCAGCAAGGCCCCCTGCCCGGCTTCACGCAGCACTGTGGATAATTCATCACGAACCTTATCCAGCATCGCCAAGACATGGCCATCGGCGAGGAAGTCGATTTCTTCCTCCGGAAAATCAATCGCCGCCTCGACATAAATGCGCAAGCTGATCAGTTGCTCGGTCAAGTTATGCACACGCAGGGAAAAGGCGCCTTGCAACGAGCGCAGAGCATTGCGCGCGGCCTGTGCAGAACTGGCCTCGATCAGGTCGGCAATCGCTTCAGCCTGGGCCAGGTCAAGTTTGTCGTTGAGGAATGCCCGCTCGCTGAACTCGCCTGGGCGTGCCAACCGGCAACCCAGTTGCAGGCAGCGCTGCAGCAACATATCAAGGACCACCGGGCCACCATGGCCCTGCAGTTCCAGCACGTCTTCACCTGTGAAGGAATTGGGGCCCGGAAAATACAGGGCCAAACCTTCGTCCAGCACGGCTTCATCGGCATCCAGAAACGGACCGTAATGAGCAAAACGCGGCTTCAGCTCTCGACCACTGATTGCCCGCGCCGCCACACCCGCAAGCGGCCCGGAAATTCGAACGATGCCGACACCACCGCGACCTTGAGCGGTAGCGACAGCAGCGATGGTTTCACGAGGAGCGCTCATCATCAGGTTCCAGAACAAAAGTGACGGAAAGCAAAACGCCCCACTAGGGGGCGTCTTGAGTGGTTATCCACAGAGTAAGTTACGCCGCGGCTTTTTTGGTAGCCGCTTCGATCTTACGAGTGATGTACCACTGTTGGGAGATCGACAACACGTTGTTGACTACCCAGTACAGGACCAGGCCAGCCGGGAACCACAGGAAGAAGAAGGTGAAGATGATTGGCATCATTTTCATTACCTTGGCCTGCATCGGGTCCGGTGGAGCCGGGTTCAGACGCTGTTGGATGAACATGGTCGCGCCCATGATGATCGGCAGGATAAAGAACGGGTCTTTGATCGACAGGTCAGTTATCCACAGCATGAACGGAGCCTGGCGCATTTCCACGCTTTCCAGGAGAACCCAGTACAGCGACAGGAACACCGGCATCTGTACCAGAATCGGCAAGCATCCACCCAACGGGTTGATCTTCTCTTTCTTGTACAGCTCCATCATGGCCTGCGACATTTTCTGCCGGTCATCACCATGCTGTTCTTTCAACGCAGCCAGTTTCGGCGCCACGGCACGCATGCGCGCCATCGACTTGTAGCTGGCGGCCGACAGAGGGAAGAAAAGCCCTTTGATCAGCATGGTCAGGAAGATGATCGACCAGCCCCAGTTACCGACGATGCTGTGGATATGTTGCAGCAGCCAGAAGATCGGCTGGGCAATGAACCACAGGAAGCCGTAATCCACAGTCAGTTCCAGACCTGGGGACAACTCTTTCAACACTGCCTGGCTTTTTGGGCCGGCATACAGAGTAGCGCTGGTTTCAGCCTTGGCACCTGGCGCGACGGTCAACGACGGGCCAGTGAAACCGATGATGTAGTTGCCTTGGCTGTCTTTGCGGGTTTGAACCAGGTTGGCTTCACCCTTGTTCGGGATCCACGCGGTCACGAAGTAGTGTTGCAACCACGCAACCCAACCGCCTTGGACGGTTTCTTTCAGAGCGCCCTTGTCGATATCTTTCATCGACACTTTTTTGTACGGCTCGCTACTTGTCCACAGGGCGGCGCCCAGGTAAGTCGCGGTGCCGGTGGCGGTGCTGGAAGAAGGATCGGCGCTGTTGTCACGCTTGAGCTGGGCAAACAGGTTGCCGTTCCAGGGCTTGTCGCTTTCGTTGTCGATCAGGTAAGTGACCTTCAAGTCGTACAAACCGCGGGTGAAGCTGAAACGCTTGATGTAATTGACGCCGTCGAGGCTGAACTTCAGGTCGACGTTCAACTGATTCTGGCCGTCAGCCAGTTGATAATTCTTTTGTTCGGTCGAATAAACCGGACGACCGGTAGCACGTGCATCCGGGCCGTTGGGGCCAGTCAGGCCACTTTGTGCCAGATAAATACGCTCGCCACCGTTATCGAACAGTTGGAACGGAACATCCGGGTGGTCTTGACGACGTGGATACAGCGGCAGTTTCAACTGCGCGATGTCACCGCCTTGTGGATCGATAGCCAGGTCGAGCACATCCGTTTTTACGTGGATGAGGTCTTTATTGGTGACCACCGGCGTTTCTACAGGGGTGCTGGTATCGGCATTCGCGCTGGGTACATCGGCACTGGCGGAAGCATTGTTACCCAGCGGGGTGTCCGGAATAGCCGGCGCAGCCTGATTGGTAGCAACATTCTGAGTCGGCAGGGCAGCTTGACCATAGTCCTGGTTCCACTTAAGAACCATAACGTAGGACACGATTGCCAGGGCGACGATCAGGATCGTGCGTTTAATATCCATGATTACTCGGCCATCGAAGAAGAACGGGAGGTAGGGATAGGCGGAACCGGGTCATAACCACCGGGATTCCACGGATGACAGCGACCTAAACGACGAAAGGTCAGCCAGCCACCGCGCAGAAGACCATGATTTTCTATGGCCTCTAACGCGTAGCAGGAACAACTGGGGTAGAAACGACAGTGGTTGGCCATCAGAGGACTAATGGCATAGCGATAAAACTGGATCGGAACGAGGGCCAGTTTACGCATCAAGGCTGTCTACCCCTACAGTTTCGGTGCTGACTGCTGGTGCTGGCTTGTGGGTACGCGCCAAACGTTTCCAGAGCTTGCCGAAATGTTGAATCAATTCGGGGTTTTCTACGTCCCCCAAGCCTTTACGCGCGACGATAACAATATCCCAACCAACCAGAGTGTCCTGGTGGAGGCGAAACGATTCGCGCATCAGACGCTTGAGGCGATTGCGCTCAACGGAGAGCTTTACGCTCTTCTTGCCGATCACCAACCCGAGACGGGGGTGATCCAGATCGTTGTTACGCGCAAGGAGCAGGAGATTTTTCCCCGGAACCTTGCCGGTGGGGGAGTCAAAGACTGCCTTGAAATGCCGGGGAGTTAGCAGACGCTTTTCCCGACTGAAGTCCTGACTCACCACCAGTGCCGGATTATCAAACTGCCAGACGCGCGCGACCTTTGGCGCGACGACGCGACAGGACGGCACGACCGTTCTTGGTGGCCATGCGGGCACGGAAGCCGTGGGTACGGGCGCGTTTGATGGTGCTGGGTTGGAAAGTACGTTTCATGGCGTTGTTACCTGGTTCGTCCACAACGGGCCGGAATGGCCCCCGTTTTAAGAGACCGGCGATTCTAGAGAAAGCAAGCCTCTAGGTCAATTTCCAACCAGCTTTTCCTTTAATTAGATCTCTATAAAGGCAAAGCGCCCTTTTCTGCCTTCTCGCTTTCATGTCGAGTGTCATAGATATAAAAATAGAGAAGGAAGTTATTTAAAGCTTTTCTGTAAAGCTTATAAAAGCTAGACAGCCTTTCATCTGTGGATAACTGCCTTGAGGCCATATTTCACGTGCTGTACAGAGAATGACAACACGGGGGAGAAACGGTGCTCTGCCTGTGCTGCGCTATCGGATAAGCTGTGGGTGGAACAGCCAGTTATCCACAGGGGAGTTAGCCACAGACTTTCCCCCCCACTTTTGCAACGAGCTCAGGCAGGTTTATCCACAGAGCTTATGCACAGACCATTGGTCGCCTTTTTTGCGGTTAACGCATTGATTTTGGGTGCCCTGTGGGCAACCTACATGTGGATAAGTGAGCGGCCGACCGCTACAATGGCGGCTGTTTTTGCCTCACCGGCTTTCAACTTAGGGGATATCCGTGTCAGTGGAACTTTGGCAGCAGTGCGTGGAACTATTGCGCGATGAGCTGCCTGCCCAGCAATTCAACACCTGGATCCGTCCGCTACAGGTCGAAGCCGAAGGCGACGAGTTGCGTGTCTACGCGCCGAATCGTTTTGTTCTCGACTGGGTCAATGAGAAGTACCTGAGCCGCGTTCTCGAATTGCTCGACGAACATGGCAACGGCCTTGCACCTGCGCTTTCCTTATTAATAGGCAGCAAACGCAGCTCGGCACCGCGCGCGGCGCCGAACGCACCGTTGGCCGCTGCCGCGTCGCAGGCCCAGGTTGCACCGGTTGTCGCTACGCCGAGCCCGGCGCCGGCCAAATCGACCGCGCAAAAAGATGTTTCGGAGAATGAAGAGCCGTCTCGCGACAGCTTCGACCCAATGGCCGGTGCGAGTTCGCAGCAGGCCCCGGTCCGCGCCGAACAGCGTACCGTGCAGGTCGAAGGTGCGCTCAAGCACACCAGTTACCTGAACCGTACCTTTACCTTTGAGAATTTCGTCGAAGGTAAATCCAACCAACTGGCTCGTGCAGCGGCCTGGCAGGTCGCCGATAACCCCAAGCATGGTTACAACCCACTGTTCCTTTATGGTGGCGTTGGTTTGGGTAAGACTCACTTGATGCACGCTGTGGGTAACCACCTATTAAAGAAGAACCCGAACGCCAAGGTCGTGTACCTGCATTCGGAGCGTTTCGTGGCTGACATGGTCAAGGCCCTGCAGCTCAATGCAATCAACGAGTTCAAGCGTTTCTACCGCTCGGTGGATGCCTTGCTGATTGATGACATTCAATTCTTCGCGCGCAAAGAACGTTCTCAGGAAGAGTTTTTCCATACCTTCAATGCCCTGCTCGAAGGCGGCCAGCAGGTCATCTTGACCAGTGACCGTTATCCGAAGGAAATCGAGGGCCTCGAAGAACGCCTGAAGTCCCGCTTCGGCTGGGGCCTGACCGTTGCGGTCGAGCCGCCGGAGCTGGAAACCCGGGTAGCAATCCTGATGAAAAAGGCCGACCAGGCCAAGGTCGAACTGCCGCACGATGCTGCGTTCTTCATTGCCCAGCGCATCCGCTCCAACGTGCGTGAGCTGGAAGGTGCGCTCAAGCGGGTTATCGCACACTCGCATTTCATGGGGCGCGATATCACCATCGAGCTGATTCGCGAATCCCTCAAAGACTTGCTGGCACTGCAAGACAAGCTGGTGAGTGTGGATAACATCCAGCGCACTGTTGCCGAGTACTACAAGATCAAGATTTCCGACCTGCTGTCCAAGCGCCGCTCGCGCTCGGTGGCCCGTCCCCGTCAGGTTGCCATGGCCCTCTCCAAGGAGCTGACCAACCACAGCCTGCCGGAAATCGGTGATGTATTTGGCGGTCGTGACCACACCACGGTCTTGCACGCGTGCCGCAAAATCAACGAACTTAAGGAATCCGACGCGGATATTCGCGAGGACTACAAGAACCTGCTGCGTACACTGACAACGTGATGACACCAGCGCAGCTTATTAAGGCAAGGGACTAGACCATGCATTTCACCATTCAACGCGAAGCCCTGTTGAAACCCCTGCAACTGGTCGCGGGCGTCGTCGAGCGCCGACAGACCTTGCCGGTGCTTTCCAACGTATTGCTGGTAGTCGAAGGCCAGCAATTGTCCCTGACCGGTACCGACCTTGAAGTCGAGCTGGTCGGTCGTGTGCAGTTGGAAGAGCCCGCCGAACCTGGCGAGATCACGGTGCCGGCGCGCAAGCTGATGGACATCTGCAAGAGCCTGCCGAACGACGCCCTGATCGACATCAAGGTGGATGAGGGCAAGTTGGTCGTCAAGGCCGGCCGCAGCCGCTTCACCCTGTCTACCTTGCCGGCCAATGATTTCCCGACTGTAGAAGAGGGCCCCGGCTCGCTGACGTGCAGCCTGGAACAGAGCAAGCTGCGTCGGTTGATCGAGCGTACCAGCTTCGCCATGGCGCAGCAGGACGTACGTTACTACCTCAACGGCATGTTGTTGGAAGTGTCGGAAGGCATCATCCGTGCTGTCGCCACGGACGGGCACCGCTTGGCAATGTGCTCGATGAAGGCCGACATCGGCCAGCCGGATCGTCACCAGGTGATCGTCCCGCGTAAAGGTATCCTTGAACTGGCGCGCCTGCTGACTGAGCCCGATGGCAACGTCAGCATTGTCCTGGGTCAGCACCACATCCGTGCAACCACCGGCGAGTTCACCTTCACTTCCAAGCTGGTTGACGGCAAATTCCCGGATTACGAGCGCGTACTGCCTAAAGGTGGTGACAAGCTGGTACTCGGCGATCGTCAGGCGTTGCGTGAAGCCTTCAGCCGTACTGCGATCCTGTCCAACGAAAAATACCGTGGTATCCGTCTGCAACTGGCTAACGGTCAGCTGAAGATCCAGGCCAACAACCCGGAACAGGAAGAAGCGGAAGAAGAAGTGGGCGTCGACTACAACGGCGGATCGCTGGAAATCGGCTTCAACGTGAGCTACCTGCTGGATGTATTGGGTGTAATGACTACCGAACAAGTTCGCCTGATTCTGTCGGACTCCAACAGCAGCGCCCTGGTGCAAGAATCCGATAACGACGACTCGGCTTACGTTGTCATGCCGATGCGCCTGTAATTATGCTCAGCAGAAGTTAGATGTCCCTCAGTCGCGTCTCGGTCACCGCGGTGCGCAATCTGCACCCGGTGACCTTCTCCCCCTCCCCCCGCATCAACATCCTCCACGGCGCTAATGGCAGTGGCAAAACCAGCGTGCTGGAAGCCATTCATTTGTTAGGGCTCGCCCGTTCGTTTCGCAGTGCTCGGCTGTTACCCGTCATCCAGTACGAACAATTGGCGTGCACGGTATTTGGCCAAGTTGAGCTGGCTGAAGGTGGGCATAGCAGCCTGGGGATATCTCGGGATCGCGGTGGGGAGTTTCAAATTCGCATTGATGGGCAAAATGCGCGTAGTGCGGCGCAACTTGCCGAAATTCTGCCCTTGCAGTTGATCAACCCTGATAGCTTTCGCTTGCTGGAAGGCGCACCCAAAATTCGCAGGCAATTCCTCGATTGGGGTGTGTTCCACGTGGAACCACGATTCATGGCCACTTGGCAGCGCCTGCAGAAGGCCCTGCGGCAGCGGAACTCGTGGCTGCGGCATGGTACACTTGACGCCGCTTCACAAGCGGCCTGGGACCGGGAACTGTGCCTGGCCAGCGACGAAATAGATGAATACCGCCGTGCTTATATCAAAGCCTTGAAACCAGTCTTTGAGCAGACCTTAAGAGAACTGTTGGATCTCGAAGGGCTGACGCTGAGCTACTACCGCGGATGGGATAAAGAGCGTGAACTGAGTGCAGTGCTCGCCACATCCCTGCAACGGGATCAGCAAATTGGCCATACACAGGCTGGCCCGCAACGCGCTGATTTGCGTCTCAGATTGGGCGCACACAACGCTGCGGATATCTTGTCGCGCGGCCAGCAGAAGTTGGTGGTGTGTGCTTTACGTATCGCCCAGGGTCACTTGGTTAGCCAGGCCCGGCGCGGTCAGTGTATTTATCTGGTGGATGACCTGCCGTCCGAACTCGATGAGCAGCACCGCCGTTCGCTATGCCGCTTGTTGGAAGACTTACGCTGCCAGGTGTTCATCACCTGTGTAGACCACGAATTATTGAGGGAAGGCTGGCAGACGGAAACGCCAGTCGCTTTGTTCCACGTGGAACAGGGCCGTATCACCCAGACCCACGACCATCGGGAGTGAAGGCATGAGCGAAGAAAACACGTACGACTCGACCAGCATCAAAGTGCTGAAAGGTTTGGATGCCGTACGCAAACGTCCCGGTATGTACATCGGCGACACCGATGATGGTAGCGGTCTGCACCACATGGTGTTCGAGGTGGTCGACAACTCCATCGACGAAGCGCTGGCCGGTCACTGCGACGACATCAGCATCATCATCCACCCGGATGAATCCATCACCGTGCGCGACAATGGTCGCGGCATTCCGGTTGATGTGCATAAAGAAGAAGGCGTTTCGGCGGCCGAGGTCATCATGACCGTGCTCCACGCTGGCGGTAAGTTCGACGATAACTCCTATAAAGTGTCTGGCGGCTTGCACGGCGTAGGTGTTTCGGTAGTAAACGCCCTCTCGGAAGAGTTGGTGTTGACCGTTCGCCGCAGCGGCAAAATCTGGGAGCAAACCTACGTGCATGGCGTGCCTCAGGCACCCATGGCGATCGTGGGTGACAGTGAGACCACCGGTACCCAGATTCACTTCAAGGCTTCCAGCGAGACGTTCAAGAATATCCACTTCAGCTGGGATATCCTCGCCAAGCGTATTCGTGAGCTGTCCTTCCTTAACTCCGGTGTGGGTATCGTTCTCAAGGACGAGCGCAGCGGCAAGGAAGAACTGTTTAAATACGAAGGTGGCCTGCGTGCGTTCGTTGAATACCTGAACACCAACAAGACTGCGGTCAACCAGGTGTTCCACTTCAATATCCAGCGTGAAGACGGCATCGGCGTGGAAATCGCCCTGCAGTGGAACGACAGCTTCAACGAGAACCTGTTGTGCTTCACTAACAACATTCCACAGCGCGATGGCGGTACTCACCTGGTGGGTTTCCGTTCCGCACTGACGCGTAACCTGAACACCTACATCGAGGCCGAGGGCCTGGCGAAGAAGCACAAAGTCGCCACCACCGGTGACGATGCGCGTGAAGGCTTGACTGCGATCATCTCGGTTAAAGTACCGGACCCCAAGTTCAGCTCCCAGACCAAAGACAAGCTGGTGTCTTCCGAAGTGAAGACCGCAGTGGAACAGGAGATGGGCAAGTACTTCTCCGACTTCCTGTTGGAAAACCCGAACGAAGCCAAGCTGGTAGTTGGCAAGATGATCGACGCCGCACGTGCCCGTGAAGCAGCACGTAAAGCCCGTGAGATGACCCGCCGCAAAGGCGCGCTGGATATTGCCGGCTTGCCAGGCAAACTCGCGGACTGTCAGGAGAAGGACCCTGCCCTCTCCGAACTGTACCTGGTGGAAGGTGACTCTGCTGGCGGCTCCGCCAAGCAGGGCCGTAACCGTCGTACCCAGGCCATCCTGCCGTTGAAGGGCAAGATCCTCAACGTCGAGAAAGCCCGTTTCGACAAGATGATTTCTTCCCAGGAAGTCGGCACCTTGATCACGGCACTGGGCTGCGGCATCGGTCGTGACGAGTACAACATCGACAAGCTGCGCTACCACAACATCATCATCATGACCGATGCTGACGTCGACGGTTCGCACATCCGTACCCTGCTGCTGACCTTCTTCTTCCGTCAGTTGCCGGAGCTGATCGAGCGCGGCTACATCTACATCGCCCAGCCGCCGTTGTACAAAGTGAAAAAGGGCAAGCAAGAGCAATACATCAAAGACGACGACGCCATGGAAGAGTACATGACGCAGTCGGCTCTGGAAGATGCCAGCCTGCACTTGAACGACGAGGCGCCGGGTATCTCCGGTGAGGCACTGGAGCGTCTGGTTAACGACTTCCGCATGGTGATGAAGACCCTCAAGCGTCTGTCGCGCCTGTACCCTCAGGAACTGACCGAGCACTTCATCTACCTGCCGGCGGTCAGCCTGGAGCAGTTGGGTGATCACGCGGCCATGCAGGAATGGTTGGCTCAATACGAAGTGCGCTTGCGTACCGTCGAGAAATCCGGCCTGGTTTACAAAGCCAGCCTGCGTGAAGATCGTGAACGTGGCGTGTGGTTGCCCGAGGTCGAACTGATCTCCCACGGCCTGTCCAACTACGTCACCTTCAACCGCGACTTCTTCGGCAGCAATGACTACAAGACCGTGGTTACCCTGGGCGCTCAACTGAGCACTCTGTTGGACGAAGGCGCTTACATCCAGCGTGGCGAACGCAAGAAGCCCGTCAAGGAATTCAAGGAAGCCCTCGACTGGCTGATGGCTGAAAGCACCAAGCGTCATACCATCCAGCGATACAAAGGTCTGGGCGAGATGAACCCGGATCAGCTGTGGGAAACCACCATGGACCCAAGCCAGCGTCGCATGCTGCGCGTGACCATTGAAGACGCCATTGGCGCAGACCAGATCTTCAACACCCTCATGGGTGATGCGGTCGAGCCTCGCCGTGACTTCATCGAGAGCAATGCCTTGGCGGTGTCCAACTTGGACTTCTGATCAAGCCTACGCGCTAAAGCAAAAGGCCAACGCTATGCGTTGGCCTTTTTTATTGCTGCGGGGATGTATTTTTAAAATGCTCCACGTGGAACATAGCCGATCTTAGTCCGACGTGGCCGTCGCCACACTCTCCAACCGATACCCATATCCATAGATGGTCAGCAACTGCCAGCCTCGATCCGCCGTCAGCCCCAGCTTGTTACGCAGTCGATAGATATGCGTATCCAGCGGGCGGGAGGACACCATTTCCTCATGGGTCCAGAACCGTTCATACAGGTACTCGCGAGACAGCGGCCGCGCCAGGTTGGCGAATAAGCAACTGGCCAATCGATACTCCCTCTCGGTCAGATTGATCGGTTTACCCGCACGGGTAACGGTCAACTCGGCATCGTCAAAGGTCAGGTCATTGAAACTTTGCAGCTCGCTGGTGGCGGGCTTCTGCAAACCATGACGGCGTAGCACCGCACTGACCCGTGCTTTGAGCTCATTGGGGCGGAAGGGTTTGCTGACGTAGTCATCGGCCCCGCTGTTGAGTGCCGTGACGATGTCGCTCTCTGCGTCCCGGCTGGTCAGCATGATGACCGCAGGGGGGACCTCCATGTGTTCTCGGGTCCAGCGCAACAGGGCGATGCCGCTGATATCAGGCAGTTGCCAATCGAGTATCAGCAGATCGAAGGTTTCCCGGCGTAACTGGCGCAAAAGGTCTTCACCGCGCTCAAAGAAATGCAGGGACCACGGCTGTTCCGCAGTGCTGGGGATCTGTCGCAGTGTCTGTTCAACCCGGCGTAGTTCGGCAGGCTCGTCATCCAGTATTGCGACACGCATGGGTGGGTCCTTTCAACTAAAATAGCGGCCGTCGATGGCCTGTTCGACAGCGATTTCGTACAGAGCAAATACCTGGTGTTGAATCTGAATAATTGTGGCCAGACGCAACACCCCGTGGATCAATCGGTACGCTGATAGCAAAGAGCCGTTAACTCATTGAAAATTTTCAGTACCAATGTGGGAAAGATACCGGCTCCTGCTCCTGAGGAAAAGGATCAGCCGACGCATGTGTAACGTGCGTAAAACCTGCGCGTTTTTGTGAGACGCACTATGGAAGCCCCATGTCGATAAGCACCCTGAGTTTTTCTCCCCGCAGCGGGTACGGGACACTCCCCTCGTTCCTGGTCATGGCCTTGGTCGCCCTGCCTGTTTGTGCGGCGCCTCGCGCCGCCTACATCGATGATCATTTTGTCTGTCGTGCCCAGCCGCTGCCGGCGGTTGTCCTGCATTTGACAGGGGACGCCTGGAAGCTGGACAGCCAGGGCAAGGCGCACCCTCTGCAAGAAGGCATGACCATCGATGAGCAAGAAGGCGTGAGAACCTCGGAATCGGCGTTCACCAGCCTGTTGTTCGGCGACGGTTCGAGAGTGGTGCTGCCTTCCCATTCGCAGGTGCATTTGCGCTCGGTGCAACCGCTGTCGATTCCCCAAGTCGTTCTTGAACAAGGCCAGGCTGAAGCCTATGTGATCAAGCGGGACAGCGCCTCTGACCGGTTCCAGATCGTGACTCCCGTGGGAGTGCTGGGGGTACGCGGTACGCACTTTCGAGTACGCGATGAAGGTGAGCAATCGGTATTGGAGGTGCTCAACGGTCAGGTCGCGGTCAACCGTGATGTGAACACAAAGCGGGTCACCGGTCCTGTCGACGGCGAAGTGAAGGTGGATGCGCGCCAGGGACTGTTGTTCACCAGACAGGGTGAACTCAAGCCGGTGGAGCTTCTGCCGGCGCCGGTGTTGGTTGGCCAGGACGGCCAGAAAGGCGACGCGCCGGTGTGGCATTTGTACCTGCGACCATTACCGGGGGCGCAGCGTTATCGTGCGCAAGTTGCCACGGATAGCGCCTTCCTGAACATCAAGCAGCAAAACTTTTCCAGCGAGCCGAAAATGAGCTTCACTGGGCTCAAAGCGTCGTTCTATCACGTGCGTTTGTCGGCCTACGATGAGCACGGCCTGGAGGGAGAAACCGGGGTTTATGACATCTTCTACTACCCACCCGCCACCCAGGCGCAGGCATCCGGTGGCTGACCGATGATGCTCTGGCGCAAGGCCGAGAAACGCCAGCCTACCCATGCCCAGCGTTTATTCCACGGTCTGGTTCGGGAATGGTTGTGGATAGGTCTGCTGCTATTGCCGATCACCGCCTACCTGTCCCTCAGCCCGGGGCTGGCGCTGAACAACCCGCTGTACGACAGCCTTCGCCGCCTGGCCCCTCTGCCGGTGGACCCGCGCATCTTGTTGGTGACGATTGATGATCAGAGCGTCAAAGCGCTGGGCCGATGGCCCTGGCCGCGCAGCCTGCACGCCGACCTGATCGACCGCCTGAGTGACGCACAACCGGCGGCGATCCTGTTCGATGTGATCTTCAGCGAGCCAGGTGTACCCGCCAATGATCGACGCCTGGCGGATGCGATTTGCAACGCAGGTAACGTGGTATTGCCGTTATTGCGTGAAGGCGCCGCCACCTATAGCGAGCCGGACCCGCAACTCTTGCCCCTGCTCAAATGCGCCAAGGGGCTTGGGCATATCAACGTTGAAGCGGATAGCGATGGCGTGGTTCGTAGCCTCTACCTGCGCGAAGGCCCGCCCGGTGCTACCACACCGCAATTGGCGTGGCTGGCCTACACATTAAGCGGCCAACCGTCTGAGATGCCTGGCGAGCCGATGGCGCAAACCAGCGCGCAGTGGCACCGGGACTACGCTATACGCATCCCGTTCATCGCGGCCCATACCCATTTTCCCAGTGTCTCCTACGCCAGCCTGTTACGGGGTGAAGTCGCCCCTGAGCGGCTGCGCAATCGCCTGATCCTGGTGGGGGCCACTGCCTCTGGAATGGGCGATCGTTTTGTCACCCCGCTGTCGTCGATTGCGGGCACCACGGCGGGTGTGGAGATCCAGGCCAACGTTCTCAACGGCTTGCTGCAAGAGCGCAGCATTGTCGAGCTGCCTGGTTGGCTCGCCGCGTTGATCGCGACATCGCTGGTGGCCGTGTTACTGGGCCTGCTGCTGTATCGGCCCCGGTACGCCTTGTGGATGACGCTGGGGTGCATGGCTGGCGCTCTGCTGGGTGCATGGCTGCTGCTGCGCATGGGGCACTGGTGGCCACCAGCGGCGTGTCTGATCGGTTTGCTGCTCAGCTACCTGATCTGGAACTGGCGTCGTCTGAGCGTGATCCTCGCTTATTTCGGCTGGGAACTGGCGCGCCTGGATCATGAACCCAAGGTTCTCCCCGAACGTCGTCGAGCCCCTGCAAGCAAAGGGGATATGTTACAGGCACGGATTTTTGCCTTGGAACAGGCGGTCAGCCGCACACGTGATACGCGCCGTTTCATGGCCGATGGTCTGGAGTGCCTGCCGGTGGCAACGCTGATTACCGATCCCCAAGGCACCATACTGCTGGCCAATCGCATCGCCCGTGAGGTGTTCGGTAGCGATCTGGTCAGCGCCAATCTGATCGAACAGCTCGCTGATTTGGGTTATCCACCGCTGCATAACGGCGTTCGCCCTGCCCTCTCGGCGTTGGAGCTTGTTGAATTCCGTGACATCCACCAGCGCAGCTTGCGCATGGAGCTCGCACCCTTGCTGCCGGCTGAAGGCGACATCGCCCTCGGCTGGCTGCTGAGCCTGACCGACCTGAGCAAGGAGCGCGAGGCCCAGCAACACCGCGAGACGATGTTGCGCTTTTTGTCCCACGACCTGCGTGCGCCGCATTCGGCAATATTGGCCCTGCTGGATGTGCACAACAGCGAGTCACCGGTGTTTGCTCAAATCGAACAACAAGTGAAGCGGGCTTTGAGCCTCACTGAGTCCTTTGTGCAATTGGCCAAGGCTGAAGCCGACGGCTATCAGTTCCAGCCCACGCTGTTCGCCATGCTGGTGATGGACGCCTTTGACCAGGTGGCGTTGCTCGCCCAGCTCAAGGGCATCCACCTCGTCCACGACCTGGATGAAGCCGATGAGGCCATGGTGTCGGCAGATCAATCACTGCTCACTCGAGCGCTGTTTAATGTGCTGGAGAACGCCATCAAGTACTCGCCGTCCGGCACCACCGTCAGCTTGAGCCACAGCAGCGGGCAAGGTGTTCTGGAGTGCCGCATCAGCGATCAGGGGCCGGGTATTGCGCCTGACGACTTGCCCGAGCTGTTCAACCAGTACCGGCGCTTTGATTCGGCCCAGGGCAGCGAAGGGTTGGGGTTGGGCCTGACCATGGTCAAAGCCGTGGTCGAGCGTCATGGTGGTCGTATCCGGTGTGAAAGCGAGTTGGAAAAAGGCTCTACCTTCATCCTTTCCCTGCCCCTCTTGGACGAATAAAAAACGTACTTTTTAGTTGTGCATAAAAAACCGGTCACAAGGACCGGTTTTTTTTGACTGAAAAAACTTATGCACGTTTTTCGAGATTTTATAAGATCAAGAAATATGTAATAAAATCAGTTTGTTATGTTTGAAAATCATCAATTCGCCAACAAACCGTACACAGGTTATCCACAGAGGCTCATACAGCCGGAGTCTCGACCACAACCGGCTCCGGAGGCAACGAACCCATGGCTCGCTGTTGTGCCTCGTTCCACGCGGCAGCGCGATCATTCAGCGCAGCAATGGCACGCGGTCCTTCACCTTCGGCGTACATTGGCTCACCAATCACTACGGTGATGGTGCCCTCGCGTTTTGCCCAACCCGTCTTTGGCCAGAACTTGCCGGCGTTGTGGGCGATTGGCAAAACCGGCAGGTTCGCGTTGACCGCCAGTGCGGTACCACCGCGTGAGAACTTGCCTACGGTGCCGTATGGCACCCGAGTACCTTCAGGGAAGATCAACACCCAGACGCCGTCCTTGAGCAATTCGTCGCCTTTTTTGGCCACGTGCTTGAGCGCCGCCTTGGGGTTGTCACGGTCAATGGCAATTGGCCGCAGCATGGCCATGGCCCAGCCGAAGAACGGCACGTACAGCAACTCACGTTTGAGCACCTGGCTCAATGGCGAGAAGTAGGCCGACAGGAAGAACGTCTCCCACGTGCTCTGGTGGTTCGACAGAATCACGCAGGGCTGGTCCGGGACGTTTTCAGCACCCTTGACCTCGAAACGGATGTTGAGGAATACCCGGGTCAGCCACAACGCGCAGCGGCACCAATAGACGTTGATAAAGCGATAACGCGCCTTGAACGGCAAAAAAGGCGCAATAAAAAAGCTCAGGGTGCACCAGAGAAACGAACTGGTGCCCAGCAGCAGGTAAAAGAAAAAGGTTCTGATGGCCTGCAAGATCGACATGGCGGCATTTACCGTTGCGGGACACGGCCCGCCTGTTAAAAGCGCACTCCCGAACAGTCCTTGGCCAGGAAGTCGAGGGCGGCTAGTTGTTGATAAGTTCTGCGGCAACCGCCGCCAGATCGTCAAAAATCAAAGTGCCTACCGGCAGGTTTTTCGCCTGGGTCTTTTCGCCTTTCCCGGTCTTAACCAAAACTGGCTGAGAGTCGACGGCTTTGGCCGCCTCCAGGTCACCGAGGCTGTCCCCGACGAACCATAGCCCAGCCAAGGGCACCTTGTAATGTTCTGCAATGGTTTTCAACATGCCAGGCTTGGGTTTGCGGCAATCGCAGCCCTCATCCGGCCCATGGGGGCAGTACACCACCAGCCCCACCTCACCGCCCTGCTCGGCGACTAACGTGCGCAATCGCGCATGCATGGCGTCCAGGGTGGCGATGTCGTAGTAGCCACGGGCAATGCCGGACTGGTTGGTGGCGATCGCCACCGTCCAGCCGGCTTTGCTCAACTGCGCGATGGCCTCGATCGAGCCGGGCAGTGGAACCCACTCCTCCACCGACTTGATGTAAGCGTCGGAGTCATAGTTGATCACCCCGTCCCGATCGAGAATCAGCAGTTTCAACATAGTCAGCTCAGTGTGGAAATATCAGCGATGCCGATGAACAAGCCGCGCAGGCGCGCCAGCATGGCATAACGGTTTTTCCGCACGCCGGCCTCTTCGGCATTGACCATCACCGCCTCGAAGAACGCATCCACCGGCTCACGCAAGCTCGCCAGGCGCGCCAGCGCTTCGGCGTAGTTACGCTCGGCGATCAGCGGCTTCACCGCGTTTTCCGCCTTGGCGATGGCCGAGTTCAGCGAGAACTCCTTGGCATCGGCAAACAGGCCCGGGTCGACTTCGGCGTTGCCCAAGCCTTCGGCCTTGCTCAGCAGGTTCGACACGCGTTTGTTCACGGCGGCCAGGGCATCGGCCTCCGGCAGCTTGCGGAACGCCTGTACGGCTTGCACGCGTTGGTCGAAGTCCAGCGCCGAACCCGGTTGCAGGGCACGTACCGACAGGTAGACGGAAACATCCACGCCTTCGTCTTCGTAACGCGCACGCAGGCGGTCGAACACAAACTCCAGCACTTGCTCGGCCAGGCCGGCTTGCTTGACCTTGGCACCGAACTGGCCGACCGCGAACACCACGGCCTGGGTCAGGTCGAGGTCCAGCTTCTTGTCGATCAGGATACGCAGCACGCCCAGGGCCGCACGGCGCAGGGCATACGGGTCTTTGCTGCCGGTGGGCAACATGCCGATACCGAAGATACCAACGAGGGTGTCCAGCTTGTCGGCGATGGCCACGGCCGCACCGGTCAGGGTGCTTGGCAGCTCGGCACCGGCACCGCGCGGCATGTACTGCTCGTTCAGTGCCAGGGCCACATCCTCCGGCTCGCCGTCGTTGAGGGCGTAGTAGTAACCGGCGACGCCTTGCATCTCGGGGAACTCGCCAACCATCTCGGTGGCCAGGTCGCACTTGGACAGCAGGCCCGCACGCGCAGCCCGTTCAGCATCACCGCCGATACGTGGCGCAATGTAGGCAGCCAGCTTGGAAACGCGTACGGCCTTGTCGTAGACACTGCCGAGTTTTTCCTGGAACACCACGTTCTGCAGGCGCAGGTTGAAGTCTTCGAGCTTCTGCTTCTTGTCTTGCTTGAAGAAGAACTCGGCGTCGGTCAGGCGCGGGCGAACGACTTTTTCGTTACCGGCGATGATCTGCTGCGGGTCCTTGCTCTCGATGTTGGCCACTGTGATGAAGCGCGGCAGCAACTTGCCGTCCACGTCCAGCAGGCAGAAGTACTTCTGGTTGTCCTGCATGGTGGTGATCAGCGCTTCTTGCGGCACCTCGAGGAAACGTTCCTCGAACGAGCACACCAGCGGCACCGGCCATTCAACCAGGGCGGTCACTTCATCAAGCAGGCTTGGCGGCACGATGGCGGTGCCTTCCTGCAGGCGAGCCAGCTCTTCGGTGCGTTTGCTGATCAGCTCTCGACGCTCGTTGGCATCGGCCAGCACGTAGGCGGCACGCAGGTCGTTGAGGTAGTTGGCCGGCGAAGTAATGCGCACGGCTTCGGGATGGTGGAAGCGGTGGCCACGGGAATCACGGCCCGCTTTCTGGGCGAGGATGGTGCAGTCGATGACTTGGTCACCGAGCAGCATGACCAGCCACTGGGTCGGGCGTACGAATTCTTCTTTGCGCGCACCCCAGCGCATGCGCTTGGGGATCGGCAGGTCGTTCAGCGAATCTTCGACGATGGTCGGCAGCAGGCTTGCGGTCGGCTTGCCGGTGATGACCTGGCTGAAGCGCAGTTTCGGGCCGCTCTGGTCGATATCGCTCAGCTCCACGCCACACTTCTTGGCAAAACCAAGGGCGGCCTGGGTCGGGTTGCCTTCGGCGTCGAAAGCGGCCTGGCGCGGTGGGCCGTCAAGGTTGATGCTGCGGTCCGGCTGCTGGGTTTCCAGGGCGGTCAGCAACACGGCCAGGCGGCGTGGCGCGGCGTAGACTTTCTTCGCTTCAAACTTCAGGCCGGCGGTTTGCAGGCCTTTTTCGATACCGGCCAGGAAGGCGTCGGCCAGGGTATTGAGTGCCTTGGGTGGCAGCTCTTCGGTGCCCAGTTCAACCAGGAAATCTTGAGCACTCATTGTGCAGCCTCCAGCTTAGCCAACACTTCATCACGCAAATCCGGGGTTGCCATCGGGAAGCCCAGCTTGGCGCGTGCCAGCAGGTAGGCTTGGGCGACGGAACGCGCCAGGGTGCGGACACGCAGGATGTATTGCTGACGCGCGGTTACCGAGATGGCACGGCGGGCGTCCAGCAGGTTGAAGGTATGGGAAGCCTTCAACACCATTTCATAGCTTGGCAACGGCAGCGGCTGGTCGAGTTCGATCAGGCGCTTGGCTTCGCTTTCATAGAAGTCGAACAGTTCGAACAGCTTGTCGACGTTGGCGTGTTCGAAGTTGTAGGTGGACTGCTCCACCTCGTTCTGGTGGAACACATCGCCGTAGGTCACTTTGCCGAACGGGCCGTCTGCCCACACCAGGTCGTAGACGGAGTCCACGCCCTGCAGGTACATGGCCAGGCGCTCAAGGCCGTAGGTGATTTCGCCGGTCACCGGGTAGCACTCGATGCCGCCCGCTTGCTGGAAGTAGGTGAACTGCGTCACTTCCATGCCGTTGAGCCACACTTCCCAGCCCAGGCCCCAGGCGCCCAGGGTCGGCGACTCCCAGTTGTCTTCGACGAAACGGATATCGTGGACCAGAGGGTCCAGGCCGACATGTTTCAACGAGCCCAGGTACAGCTCCTGGAAATTGTCCGGGTTCGGCTTCAAGACCACCTGGAACTGGTAGTAGTGCTGCAGACGGTTCGGGTTTTCGCCGTAGCGGCCGTCAGTCGGGCGACGACTGGGCTGCACATAAGCGGCGTTCCAGGTTTCCGGGCCGATGGCCCGTAGGAACGTGGCGGTGTGGAAAGTGCCGGCGCCTACTTCCATATCGTAGGGCTGAAGTACCACACAACCTTGCTCGGCCCAGTATTGCTGGAGGGCGAGGATCAAGTCTTGGAAGGTACGCACGGCTGGCGTAGGCTGGCTCACGAAATTCACCTGTTACTTGGGCTGCGATTTAAAGAGCGGGAGTATACCCGATTCGGCCCTGCTACCACCCCCTGGAGCCTTATGCCACGCTGCTTTTGGTGTTCTGAAGATCCGCTGTACATGGCATATCACGATCAGGAGTGGGGAACGCCGCTGCGCGATGCGCAGGGTTTGTTCGAGTTGCTTTTGCTCGAAGGGTTCCAGGCGGGCCTGTCCTGGATCACCGTTTTACGCAAACGCGAGCATTATCGAAAGGTGTTGTTCGGTTTCGATGCGCAACGGCTGGCGAAACTGAACGACGCTGAGATCGAAGCCTTGATGCTCGATCCGGGTATCGTGCGCAATCGCTTGAAGCTCAACGCCACCCGGCGCAATGCCGCTGCCTGGCTGGCCCTGGAAGACCCGGTGGGGTGGCTCTGGTCCTTCGTTGGCGGCGTGCCCAAGGTCAATCACTTCAAGGACCGCAGCGAAGTCCCGGCAATTACCCCCGAGGCCGAAGCCATGAGCAAGGCCCTGAAAAAGGCCGGGTTCACCTTTGTCGGGCCGACCATCTGCTATGCCTTCATGCAGGCCAGCGGCATGGTCATGGACCACACCCAGGACTGTGACCGTTACGCGCAGTTGGCCAACGCCGGTTAGAATGCCCGCTTTGCGCACCACACACGATCAGGAGTGACCTGTGGAAAAGTTTAAAGGCGCCTTGCTGGTAGGCGCTCTCCGGTTGTTTGCCCTGCTGCCCTGGCGCGCCGTTCAAGCCGTCGGCACGGCGATTGGCTGGATCATGTGGAAAACCCCCAACCGCTCTCGCGACACGGTGCGGATCAACCTCTCCAAGTGCTTCCCGGACATGGACCCGGCCGCTCGCGAGCGGCTGGTCGGCCAGAGCCTGATGGATATCGGCAAATCCCTGACCGAAAGCGCCTGTGCCTGGATCTGGCCGGCCCAGCGCTCCATCGACCTGGTGCGCGAAGTCGAAGGCCTGGAAGTGCTGCACCAAGCCCTGGCCTCAGGCAAAGGCGTGGTGGGCATCACCAGCCACCTGGGCAACTGGGAAGTGCTCAATCACTTCTATTGCAACCAATGCAAACCGATCATTTTCTACCGCCCGCCGAAGCTCAAGGCGGTGGATGAACTCCTGCAAAAACAGCGGGTGCAACTGGGTAACCGCGTGGCGGCGTCGACCAAGGAAGGCATTCTCAGCGTGATCAAGGAAGTGCGCAAAGGCGGCCAGGTCGGCATCCCCGCCGACCCGGAGCCGGCCGAAACGGCAGGGATCTTCGTGCCGTTCTTCGCCACTCAGGCGCTGACCAGCAAGTTTGTGCCGAACATGCTCGCAGGCCACAAGGCCGTGGGTGTATTCCTGCATGCGCTACGGTTGCCGGATGGATCAGGCTACAAAGTGATCCTGGAAGCGGCGCCGGAAGACATGTACAGCACCGACACCGCCACGTCCTGCGCTGCCATGAGCAAGGTGGTGGAGCGTTATGTTGGCGCGTATCCGAGCCAGTACATGTGGAGCATGAAGCGCTTCAAGAAGCGCCCGCCGGGCGAGGCGCGGTGGTACTAGGCCCCACTGGCTCAATACCCAGACAAAACCCAATGTGGGAGGGGGCTTGCTCCCGATAGCGGTGGTTCAGCTAAGGAATTCTTGGCTGACACACTGCAATCGGGAGCAAGCCCCCTCCCACATTTCACTCCGGTCGGGGCTGACGGTCGAGTTTCTTCAGGAACACCGTCATCTCTTTCTCGGCCTGCTTGTCGCCATGGGTCTGGGCCGCTTCGATCCCTTTCTCCCACGCCAGCCGCGCCGCAGCGATATCACCCAATCCCGCCTGCGCCTTGCCCAGCAACTTCCACGCCGCCGAATACTTCGGGTCAAACTCGACGCACTTGCGTAAATGTTCGGCTGCCTTGGCGTTGTCCTTCAGGTCCAGGTAACCCTTGCCCAAGCCAAAGCGCAGCAGGGAATTATCGACACCCTTGGCGAGCATTTTCTCCAGGGATTCGAGCATGCCGGTGTACTCCTTTTGTGTCAGAAAAAGCTCAGCCCCACGTGGAACAACTTCTCCACATCGCGGATATGCTTTTTATCCACCAGGAACAAAATCACATGGTCGCCCGTGGCGATCACCGTGTCGTCGTGGGCGATGATCACTTCTTCATCACGAATGATCGCGCCGATGGTGGTGCCCGGTGGCAGGCCGATATCGCGGATGGCCTTGCCGATCACCTTGCTCGATTTCGCATCACCGTGGGCGATCGCCTCGATGGCCTCCGCCGCGCCCCGGCGCAGGGAGTGCACGCTGACGATATCGCCACGGCGCACGTGGGCGAGCAAGGTGCCAATGGTGGCCAGCTGCGGGCTGATGGCGATGTCTATATCGCCCCCTTGAATCAGGTCGACATAGGCCGGGTTGTTGATGATGGTCATCACCTTCTTCGCGCCCAGTCGCTTGGCCAGCAGGGAAGACATGATGTTGGCTTCGTCATCGTTGGTCAGGGCCAGGAAGATATCCGCGTCGGCAATGTTTTCTTCCATCAGCAGGTCGCGGTCCGAGGCACTGCCTTGCAGCACCACGGTACTGTCGAGCGTGTCGGACAAATACCGGCAACGTGTCGGGCTCATCTCGATGATCTTCACTTGGTAGCGGCTTTCAATCGCCTCCGCCAAGCGTTCGCCGATCTGCCCACCCCCCGCGATCACGATGCGTTTGTAGCTCTCGTCGAGCCGGCGCATTTCGCTCATCACTGCGCGAATATTCGCCTTGGCTGCGATGAAAAATACCTCGTCGTCAGCCTCGATCACCGTATCGCCCTGGGGCAGGATCGGCCGGTCGCGTCGGAAAATAGCCGCTACGCGGGTTTCCACATTCGGCATGTGTTCGCGCAACTGGCGCAGTTGCTGGCCGACCAGCGGGCCACCGTAGTAAGCCTTCACCGCCACCAATTGTGCCTTGCCTTCGGCGAAGTCGATCACCTGCAAGGCGCCGGGTATCTCGATCAGGCGCTTGATGTAGTGGGTGACCACCTGTTCCGGGCTGATCAGCACGTCCACTGGAATCGCGTCGTTGTCGAACAGCCCCGCACGGGTCAGGTAGGCCGCTTCACGCACGCGGGCGATCTTGGTCGGGGTGTGGAACAGGGTGTGGGCGACTTGGCAGGCAACCATGTTGGTTTCGTCACTGTTGGTCACGGCCACCAGCATATCGGCATCGTCGGCGCCGGCCTGGCGCAGCACCGTCGGGAATGACGCGCGGCCTTGCACAGTGCGGATGTCCAGGCGGTCGCCGAGGTTGCGCAGGCGTTCGCTGTCGGTGTCGACCACCGTGATGTCGTTGGCTTCGCTGGCCAAATGTTCTGCCAGCGTACCGCCAACCTGCCCTGCCCCAAGGATGATGATTTTCATCCGGTCACTCCCTTAAAACCATTCAGCCGCGTGCGGCGGCGATTTTGATCAGTTTGGCGTAGTAGAAACCATCGTGGCCGCCTTCCTGTGCGAGCAGTTGGCGGCCGTGGGGCTGCTTGATCCCGGCGGCCGTGGCGAGGTCCAGTTCGCGCGCGCCGCTGGTGCGGGCGAGGAAGGCCTGGATCACCTCGGTGTTCTCGGTGGGCAAGGTAGAGCAGGTGGCGTAGAGCAGGATGCCGCCGACTTCCAGGGTCGGCCACAAGGCGTCGAGCAGTTCGCCTTGCAGCACGGCCAGGGCCGCGATGTCGTCGGGCTGGCGGGTCAGCTTGATGTCCGGGTGACGGCGGATGACGCCGGTGGCGGAACACGGCGCGTCCAGCAGGATACGTTGGAAAGGTTTGCCGTCCCACCAACTGGCGGTGTCGCGGCCGTCGGCAGCGATCAGGTCGGCGTTGAGGCCCAGGCGTGCGAGGTTTTCACGCACACGTACCAGGCGCTTGGCTTCCAGGTCGACCGCGACCACACCCGCCAGGTCCTTTTCGACTTCCAGGATGTGGCAGGTCTTGCCGCCCGGTGCGCAGCAAGAGTCGAGCACGCGTTGGCCGGGGGCCAGGTCGAGCAGGTCGGCGGCCAGTTGTGCGGCTTCGTCCTGCACGCTGATCCAGCCTTCGGCAAAGCCCGGCAGGCTGCGTACGTCAGTGGCGGCTTCCAGCACAATACCGTCGACGCTGTACACGCACGGTGTGGCGTTGATGCCGGCCGTGGTCAGCAATTGCAGGTAGGCATCACGGCTGTGATGACGGCGGTTGACCCGCAGGATCATCGGCGGGTGCGCATTGTTGGCGGCGCAAATGGCTTCCCATTGCTGCGGCCAGAAGGCTTTCAGGGCTTTTTGCAGCCAGCGGGGGTGAGCGGTGCGCACTACCGGGTCGTGCTCCAGCTCGGCCAGCAGCGCTTCGCTCTCGCGCTGGGCGCGGCGCAGCACGGCGTTGAGCAGGGCCTTGGCCCAGGGCTTTTTCAGCTTGTCGGCGCAACCGACGGTTTCACCGATGGCGGCATGGGCCGGCACGCGGGTGTAGAGCAACTGATAGAGGCCGACCAGCAGCAGCGCCTCCACATCCGCATCGGCGGCCTTGAACGGCTTTTGCAGCAGCTTGGCCGCCAGTGCCGACAAGCGCGGCTGCCAGCGGGCGGTGCCAAATGCCAGGTCTTGGGTGAAACCGCGATCGCGGTCCTCAACCTTGTCCAGCTGAGTGGGCAGCGAACTGTTCAACGAAGCCTTGCCGTTGAGAACGGCGGCGAGGGCCTTGGCGGCGGCCAGACGCGGGTTCATTGGGCGACCGTCCCGAGAACCGTGCCGAGGGCAAATTTCTCACGACGGCTGTTGAACAAGTCGCTGAAATTCAGTGCTTTGCCGCCAGGCAATTGCAGACGGGTCAGGCACAGTGCCTGTTCACCGCAGGCCACCACCAGGCCGTCTTTGCTGGCGCCGATGATTTCGCCGGGAGCGCCTTTGCCTTCGGCCAAGGTCGCGGCCAGTACTTTCAAGGCCTCGCCATTGAGCGTGCTGTGGCAGATCGGCCACGGGTTGAAGGCGCGCACCAGGCGCTCCAGTTCCACGGCCGGGCGGCTCCAGTCGATACGCGCTTCGTCTTTATTCAGTTTGTGGGCGTAGGTGGCCAGGCTGTCATCCTGTACGTCGCCTGGCAGTGTGCCAGTTGCGAGGCCGGCGATAGCCTGGATCACCGCCGGCGGGCCCAGCTCGGCGAGACGGTCGTGCAGGCTGCCGCCCGTGTCTTCGCCCGTGATCGGGGTGGTGACCTTGAGCAGCATCGGGCCGGTATCCAGGCCCGCCTCCATGCGCATCACGGTCACCCCGCTTTCGCGGTCACCCGCCTCAACCGCCCGCTGGATGGGGGCTGCGCCGCGCCAGCGTGGCAGCAACGAGGCGTGACTGTTGATGCAACCCAGGCGGGGGATGTCCAGCACCGCTTGTGGAAGGATCAAGCCATAGGCCACGACCACCAACAGGTCCGGCTGCAGTGCGGCCAACTCGGCCTGAGCCTCGGCATTACGCAGGCTGGGTGGTTGCAGCACAGGGATGTTGTGTTCCAGCGCCAACTGCTTGACCGGGCTTGGCATCAGTTTTTGCCCGCGCCCGGCCGGACGATCCGGCTGGGTATACACCGCGACGATGTCATAAGGGCTGGCAAGCAGCGCCTTGAGGTGTTCGGCTGCGAATTCGGGAGTGCCGGCAAAAACAATGCGCAGTGGCTCGGTCATGGGAGTTCTCGGTTAAAAGCAGTCACAAAAGAAAAAGGCTTGCCGCAGCAAGCCTTTGGAAGACGGGCATCAAGCTTGCTGGCGATGCTTTTTTTCCAGCTTCTTCTTGATTCGGTCGCGCTTGAGCGTGGACAGGTAATCGACAAACAGCTTGCCGTTGAGGTGGTCGCACTCATGTTGGATGCATACCGCCAGCAGGCCATCGGCGATCAACTCGTAGGGCTTGCCATCACGGTCCAGGGCCTTGATCTTCACGCGTAGCGGGCGTTCGACGTTTTCGTAGAACTCCGGTACCGACAGGCAACCTTCCTGGTATTCGCCCATCTCTTCGGTCAGCGGTTCGAACTCGGGGTTGATGAACACCCGGGGTTCGCTGCGATCTTCCGACAGGTCCATGACCACGACGCGCTGATGCACGTTGACCTGGGTGGCGGCGAGGCCGATGCCCGGGGCTTCATACATTGTTTCAAACATGTCATCGACCAACTGACGAACCTTGTCGTCCACTACGGCCACCGGTTTGGCGATCGTGCGCAGGCGCGAGTCGGGGAATTCGAGGATGTTCAAAATAGCCATAAGCGTAATTGCTGCACATGTGAGGTAGAGGCAAATCGGCGTTGGGATGGACCCAGACAGCCGGTGTGAAACGCTCAAAAGCCGCACAGGCCATGGCATTTCACGCGAACGCACATAATAAAGGAGATTGACCCCATGAGGAAATCGCTACTCGTCTTGCTGCTGTGGGCCCCGTTCGCCACGGCCCTGCTGCCCCAGCCTGTACAGCGCCTGGATCAACCGACGCAACAGGCTATCCAGCGCTTCTTATTGCATAACCGTATTCTCGATACGCCCCAGGATCTGGACCGGGCGCCCTACATTGTTGCGGCTGAGGCGGGGCGGGTGTTGGGCGCCCATGGCGAGCGGGTGTATGCCCGCGGTGCTCTCGACCCGTCCCAGGCCAGCTATGGGATTTTCCGGCGCGGCAAAACCTACACCGACCCGCACACTCAGCAACTGCTGGGCATCAATGCCGACGACATCGGCACCGCACGTTTTGTGACGGCCGGTGATCTCACTACCCTGGCCGTGCAGCGCGTGACCCAGGAAGTCCGCCCAGGCGACCGTCTGCTACGCGCTGAGCACCCCGTCGCGCCGGCAAGGCTGGAAGCTGGGGTATCCGCGCCTTTTATCGAAGGGCAAATCATTGATATCCCCAAGGGCGTCACTCAGATTGGCGTGCTGGACGCCGTCACCCTGAATAAAGGCCGGCGCGACGGCATGGTCGAAGGCCAATTGCTCACGGTGATCAAGAGCGGTTCCACTGTCCGCGACATCCTCACCGGCGCCCCGACGCCACTTCCCGACGAGCGTGCTGGCACCCTGCTGGTGTTTCGTACCTTTGAAAAACTCAGTTACGGCCTGGTACTGAGTGCCTCGCGCTCACTGGCGGTGATGGACCGTTTCGTGACGGCCAATCCAACGCAATAAATAGCCTGCTAAATAAGTTACCAACAGAGTTATCCACAGCTTGTTCCGGTCAAGGATGATCAGATGTATCCGATAAACAGTGATGAAATTTCGCCTGCCGAACTGGAAGCCCGACTACGCTTGCACAGGCTGCCGGAACTGGGCCCCAAGCGTTTTCGCATTTTGATCGAAGCGTTCGGCGGCGCTTCAAAGGCCATCAGCGCCCCCGCCAGTGCCTGGCGTTCCCTCGGGTTGCCGGCCATCAGTGCCGAGGCTCGACGCAGCCCTGAAATCCGTGATGGCGCGAGTGCTGCCTTGGCCTGGCTAGCCCGCCCGGCCCAGCATTTACTGATGTGGGACCAGCCTGAGTATCCCGCGCTACTCGCCCAGATCGACGATGCCCCCCCGTTGCTGTTCGTTGCCGGTGACCCTGCGATCCTGGAAAAACCCCAGCTGGCGATGGTCGGCAGCCGTCGCGCTTCCCGTCCCGGCATGGACACGGCCGCCGCGTTTTCGCGCAGCCTGGCGAGTGCGGGCTTTGTTATCACCAGCGGCTTGGCGCTGGGCATAGACGGCGCGGCGCATCAGGCGGCATTGGAGGTGGGTGGCCAGACCATCGGCGTGCTGGGCACGGGCCTGGAAAATTTTTATCCACAGCGCCATCGAAAGCTCGCGGCGGCAATGATTGACCAAGGCAGTGCCGTCGTTTCCGAGTTTCCGCTGGATGCGGCGCCGCAAGCGGGTAATTTTCCCCGGCGCAACCGGATCATCAGCGGCTTGTCGCTGGGCGTATTGGTGGTTGAAGCCAGCATGGCCAGCGGCTCGCTCATTACCGCACGGCTGGCGGCCGAGCAAGGACGCGAGGTGTATGCGATCCCGGGCTCCATTCATCATCCGGGTGCCAAGGGGTGTCACCAGTTGATCCGCGATGGCGCGGTGTTGGTCGAAACCATCGAGCATATTCTGGAAGGTTTGCGCGGTTGGCAGGCCCTGTCTCGTCCTGCCCCCATGCCGGTCACCCATCCGCTGGTGGCGTTGCTGCATGCCGCGCCTCATACCAGCGAAGGCTTGGCGATTGCCAGCGGGCGGCCGTTATCCCAAGTGCTGGCGACGCTGACGGAGTTGGAGCTCGAAGGCCAAGTGATCTGCGAGAGTGGCCGCTGGCTCGCGCGCCCCTAGGTTTTGTAACGAAGATCGGTAAACTGCGCAGAGCTTTAGTCCGGAGAGTGAACAATGGTCAACAGGTGGCGTGTGCTGGAAGCCGCACGAGAAATTCGCGCAGGCGCGGTGATTGCCTATCCGACCGAGGCGGTCTGGGGCCTGGGCTGCGACCCGTGGAATGAAGAAGCGGTGGACCGGCTGCTGGCGATCAAGAACCGCTCGGTGGATAAGGGCTTGATCCTGGTGGCGGACAATATTCGCCAGTTCGATTTTCTCTTTGAAGATTTCCCGGATACCTGGATCGAACGCATGGCCAGTACCTGGCCGGGGCCGAATACCTGGCTGGTGCCCCATCAGGGCTTGCTGCCTGAATGGGTGACCGGTGTGCATGACACGGTGGCGGTACGGGTGAGTGACCATCCGCTGGTGCGGGATTTGTGCTCGCTGGTGGGGCCGTTGATTTCCACATCGGCCAACCCTCAGGGGCGCCCGGCGGCGCGCACGCGGCTGCGTGTAGAGCAATATTTCCGTGGCCAACTGGACGTGGTGCTGGGTGGCGCCCTGGGTGGGCGCAAGAACCCGAGCCTGATTCGTGATTTGGCGACGGGTGAGGTGGTGCGGCCGTCCTGAGGCCGAGGTGTGGCCATCGCGAGCATGCCCGCTCCCACACTTGACCGCGTTCCTTCAGTTGGAATCCGATCAAAATGTGGGAGCGGGCTTGCTCGCGATAAGGCCCTCACAACCTCTACAGATCTATCGTGTTACGGCAACAGAATGGTCGACCCCGTCGTGCGCCGTCCCGACAATTCCGTTTGCGCTTTCGCCGCCTCAGCCAGCGAATAGCGCTGGTTGATATCAATGCGGACCTTGCCGCTCTTGATCATCGAGAACAAATCATCGGCCATTGCCTGCAGGTTCTCCGGGTTGTTGGCATAGGTCGCCAGTGTCGGACGGGTCACATACAGCGAACCCTTGGCCGCCAGGATCCCCAGGTTCACCCCATCGACCGCGCCCGACGCGTTACCGAAGCTCACCACCAACCCACGCGGTGCCACGCTGTCCAGTGAGGTCAGCCAGGTATCCTTGCCCACACCGTCGTATACCACCGGTACTTTCTTGCCGTCGGTCAATTCCAATACGCTCTGTGCGACGTTTTCCTTGCTGTAGTCGATGGTTTCCCAGGCGCCGAGGGATTTGGCCAGGGCGGCTTTTTCCGGCGAGCTCACGGTACCGATCAGCTTGACGCCCAGGGCTTTGGCCCATTGGCAGGCCAGGGAGCCCACGCCCCCGGCCGCGGCGTGGAACAGAATGGTTTCGCCGCCTTTGAGTTCATAGGTCTGGCGCAGCAGGTATTGCACGGTCAGGCCCTTGAGCATGGCACCGGCAGCCTGTTCAAAGCTGATCTCGTCCGGCAGGTGCACCAGGTTGGCTGCGGGCAACACATGCAGTTGGCTGTAGGCGCCTAATGGGCCGCTGCCATACGCCACACGGTCGCCGACCTTGAATTGAGAGACTTCACTGCCGACCGCGTCGACCACCCCGGCACCTTCGGCGCCCAGCCCCGATGGTAACGCTGGCGGTGCATACAGGCCGCTGCGGAAATAGGTGTCGATGAAGTTCAGGCCGATGGCCTCATTACGCACGCGAACCTGTTGCGGGCCCGGCTCTGCGGGCGTGTAGTCGACATATTCAAGTACTTCGGGACCGCCATGGGCGCTGAACTGGATACGTTTGGCCATCTGCACTTCTCCTTGAGATCGAATCGCGTGGCCTGCTATCGGACTCCTAAGCTTGATCTTCGTCAACTGCGACGCGCGTGGGTGCGGTGTTATCCTGTGCGCCCATTTGCCGCCGACGCCCGATGGCCTCGCGTAGCTTTGCCCGATTCAAGGTGATGCCATGACTACTCGCACTGAGGCTGTTAAAGCCTACCTGCTCGACCTGCAAGACCGCATTTGCAGCGCCCTGGAAACCTTCGAGACGGACACTCGCTTTATCGAAGACGCCTGGACCCGGCCTGCCGGCGGTGGCGGTCGCACCCGTGTGATTGCAGACGGTTCGGTCATTGAAAAAGGCGGCGTTAACTTTTCCCACGTGTTTGGCAGCGGCCTACCACCCTCTGCCAGTGCCCATCGCCCTGAGCTGGCCGGGCGCGGCTTTGAGGCGTTGGGGGTGTCGCTGGTGATCCATCCGCACAACCCGCATGTGCCGACGTCCCACGCCAATGTGCGCTTTTTCATTGCCGAAAAAGACGGCGAAGAGCCGGTATGGTGGTTCGGTGGCGGCTTCGACCTCACGCCTTACTATGGAAACGAAGAAGACTGCATCCACTGGCATCGTGTGGCCGAGCAGGCCTGTGCGCCGTTCGGTCCGCAGGTGTACCCGCGCTACAAAGCCTGGTGCGACAGCTATTTCCATATCAAGCATCGCAACGAACCGCGCGGTATCGGCGGGCTGTTCTTCGATGACTTGAACGAATGGGACTTCGACACCTGTTTCGCCTTCATCCGCGCTATCGGCGATGCCTACATCGATGCCTACCTGCCGATAGTACAGCGCCGCAAAGCCATGCCCTACACCGAGCAACAGCGCGAATTCCAGGAATTCCGTCGCGGCCGCTACGTGGAATTCAACCTCGTCTACGACCGTGGCACTTTGTTCGGCCTGCAGTCGGGTGGGCGTACCGAGTCGATCCTGATGTCGCTGCCGCCGCAAGTGCGCTGGAGCTATGACTGGAAAGCCGAAGCCGGCAGCGAAGAAGCGCGGCTCACCGACTACTTCCTGCAAGACCGAGACTGGCTTGGCCTGATTGCGCCCAAGGCGGCTGTCTGATGGATCGGTATGTCGTATTCGGTAACCCCATCGGCCACAGTAAATCGCCGTTGATCCACCGTATGTTTGCCGAGCAGACCGGCGAGCAACTGGATTACAACACCTTGCTCGCACCGCTGGAGGATTTCTCCGGCTGTGCCCGTGAGTTCTTTGTGCAAGGACGGGGTGCCAACGTCACTGTGCCGTTCAAGGAAGAAGCCTACCGTCTGGCCGATACCTTGACCGAGCGCGCCCAACGCGCCGGTGCGGTGAACACCTTGAGCAAGTTGGCCGACGGCACCCTGCTGGGCGACAACACCGACGGCGCGGGTTTGGTGCGCGACCTGACGGTAAACGCCGGGTTGACGCTCAAAGGCGCGCGCATCCTGCTGCTGGGCGCCGGCGGTGCAGTCCGCGGGGCATTGGAACCGTTGCTGGCGGAACAACCGGCCTCGTTGATCATCGCCAACCGTACGGTCGAAAAGGCCGAATTGCTCGCAGAGCTGTTCGACGATCTCGGCCCGGTATCCGCCAGCGGTTTCGACTGGCTGCGTGAGCCGGTAGACCTGATCATCAATGCCACGTCCGCCAGCCTGTCAGGCGATGTACCGCCGATTGCCGGCAGCCTGATCGAACCCGGCAAGACCTTTTGCTACGACATGATGTACGCCAAGGAGCCGACTGCGTTCTGTCGCTGGGCCGCTGAACAAGGTGCGGCCGTGGCGATGGATGGCCTGGGCATGCTGGTGGAGCAGGCGGCGGAAGCGTTCTTCCTGTGGCGCGGTGTGCGCCCGGCTTCGGCACCGGTGCTGGCTGAACTACGCCGCCAACTCATCTAGCTCCAATCTGATGTGGGCACCGCTACTGTGGGAGGGGGCTTGCTCCCGATTGCAGTGTGTCAGCCAAGAATTACTTGGCTGAACCACCGCAATCGGGAGCAAGCCCCCTCCCACATGTTTGACTGCGTTCAGTCTTCGAACTGGAGGGGGCAGTTGTCGGCTCCCTCCAGTTTCTTCAACTCTTCCACCACCTGCGGCCGGGCCCGGCGCAAGGTCAAGCTGCGTCCCAAGCCCCGCAATCGCCGTGCCTCCTGGTGCAGCATCTCCACGCCGGAATAGTCGATAAAGTTGATCTGCTGCGCCTCGATGACCACCCGCTGGCCGTGCAGACTTTGCAGACGTACTTGCAGGTAATGGCTGGCGCCGAAGAAGATCGAGCCGCCTATCCGCAGGACATCTTCGTCGCCGTCACGCCACTGCTGGACGCGCGGTTGCGAGGTGCGCTTGAGGTAGAAAAACAGCGAGGCCAGCACCCCGGCATAAATCGCCGTTTGCAGCTCCAGCAGCAAGGTGGCGACGCAGGTCAGGCCCATCACCACAAACTCGGCCCGGCTCACCCGGAACAACGCACGAATGCCGCGATGGTCCACCAGGCCCCAGCAAATCAACAGAATGCTCGCGGCCATGCTCGGAATGGGGATGTGGGCGATCAATGCGGCGCCGAACAACGCGAACAGCGCCACCCACAGCGCGGAAAACACCCCCGCCAACGGCGAGCACGCGCCTGCTTCATAGCTGAGCCCGGAGCGGGTAAAGGAACCGGCTGACAAGTAGCCCGAGAAAAATCCACCAACAATGTTGGATAAACCCTGCGCGCGGACTTCCTGGTTGGCGTCGAGCAATTGCTGTGAACGGGCCGACAAAGAGCGGGCTATCGACAGGCTGGTCACCAGCCCCAGCATCCCCACCGCCACTGCACTGGGCAGTAGGCGCAGCAGCAGATCGAGGTCCATCGGTAGCGGGCTGAATGGCGGCAGCTTGCCAACAAACGAACTGACCCGCGCGACATGCCCGAACATCGCCGGCCACAGCCAGACGGCCAGGCTGCCGAGGGCCAAGGCGATCAACAGCGTTGGCCAGCGTGGCACCCAGTATTTGAGCAACGCGCCCACCAACAAGGTGCCCAGCCCCAGGGCCAGTGACGCCTGGTCCCACTCGCCGCCATGGTCGATCAGCGCCAGCAGGCTATTGATTGCCGTGGCCTGGCTCGGCAAATCCAGGCCCAGCAGATTGGGCAACTGGCCCAGGGCAATCACCACGGCGGCACCCAGGGTGAAACCCAGTACCACCGAGTGAGAGACGAAATTCACCAGCGCGCCGAAGCGCAGCATGCCCAGCAGCCACTGGAAAACGCCGGCCAGGAATGTCAGCAGGAGGATCAAGGTGATGTAGTCCTGCGATCCGGGTATCGCCAAGGGGCTGATGCTGGCGTACAGCACGATGGAAATCGCCGCCGTAGGGCCGCAGATCAGGTGCCAGGAGGAGCCCCAGAGACAGGCGATCAGTACCGGGATGATTGCCGCGTACAGGCCGTATTCGGGCGGGAGACCGGCGATCAGTGCGTAGGCAATCGACTGTGGCAGGGCGAGGATTGCGCCGCTGAGGCCAACGACTGCATCTCGCCCCACGCTGGCGCGGGTTTGGCGCGGGAGCCAGGCGAGAAAGGGAAAAAGTGTGTGGCGGTTGGGCCGGGGCATGAAAGGCTCGGTCTGTAGGTTTGGCGCAGAATATCAGCAGGCACCGATCCCGGTGGGAGGGAGCAAGTCGAATCGTCGCTCCGCCCCTCCCGCACTTGGATCGCGTCGGATGTCAGAGCCTGGCTTTGACAGCCGGCAGGGCCTCCTGGCCATCCGTGGTCTTCACCCCGTCGAGCCACTTGTCCAACACTGCGGGATTCGCCTTGATCCACGCCTTCGCCGCATCGGCATTGCTGACCTTGTTGTTGGCGACCTCGGCCATGATGCTGTTCTCCATCTCCTGGGTGAAACTCAGGTTGGTCAGCAGCTTCCCGACATTCGGGCACGCCTGTGCGTAACCCTTGCGGGTCAAGGTATACACGCTGCCGGTGTCACCAAAATACTTCTCGCCGCCCTTGAGGTAGTGCATTTTCAATTGCACGTTCATCGGGTGCGGCGTCCAGCCGAGGAAGGAGACGAATTTCTGTTTTTTGACCGAGCGTGACACCTCGGCGAGCATTGCCTGTTCGCTGGACTCGATCAGCTTCCATTGGCCCAGATCAAAGTCGTTCTTCTTGATGATCTCCTGCAACGAGATATTCGCCGGCGCGCCGGAGCCGATGCCGTAGATCTTCTTGTCGAACTTGTCGGCAAACTTGTTCAGGTCGTTGAAGTCATGCACGCCGGCGTCCCACACGTAGTCCGGCACCGCGAGGGTGAACTCGGTGCCGTCGAGGTTTTTCGCCAGTTGCACTACATCGCCATTGGCCACGAATTTGTCATAGAAGCCCTGTTGTGCCGGCATCCAGTTGCCCAGGAACACATCCACCTGGCCATCCTTGAGCCCGCCAAACGTGATCGGCACCGCCAGGGTGTCGACCTTGGGTTTGTAGCCCATGCCTGTCAGTAGAAAACCGGTGATGGCATTGGTGGCGGCGATATCGCTCCAGCCGGGATCAGCCATTTTCACCGTTTCACAACTGGCGTCTGCGTACACATTGGCGCTGGCGAGCGCCAGGATACCCAGTACTACCGTTAGCTTTTGCATGGCCTTCCCTCTGTGTCTTTATTGGTTTTGGCAGGGTTGTGGATAACGTGCCTTGCGCTCCAGGTCGTCGAGGTCGATATGGTTGCGCATGTATTGCTGACTGGCGTCTACCAGTGGCTGGTGATCCCAGCTCTTCAGCTTGCCCTGGGTCAGGGCTTCAAACACCAGACGACGGCGGCGTTGGCTGGCGAGTACCTGTTGGTGGATCGCCGGGATGTCCCATTTGGCTCGCGCCTCGCTCAAGAACGCCTCGAACCGTGAGCGGTGCTCCGGCGACTGGCTGAGGTTCTCCCGCTCGTGCGGGTCGTTGTGCACATCGAACAGTAGACAAGGGTCGTCTTCGCTGTAGATGAATTTGTAGGCGCCACGGCGGATCATCATCAGCGGGCTGATGGTGCCTTCGGCCATGTATTCGCCGAACACTTCGTCGTGCCCGCCCTGCCCTTGCAAATGCGGCACCAGCGAGCGGCCGTCCAGCGGCAGGCGTGGGTCCAGCTCGCCGCCGGCCAGTTCCACCAGGGTCGGCAGCAGGTCGGCGGTGGACACGGCGTGGGCCACGCGGCCGGCGGCGAATTGCCCCGGTGCCCAGACCAGCAACGGTACGCGGGCGGCCATTTCAAACCAATGCATTTTGTACCAGAGGCCGCGCTCGCCGAGCATGTCGCCGTGGTCGCCGGAGAAGATGATGATCGTATCCTCGGCCAGGCCGGTGTCTTCCAGGGTCTGCAAGAGCTTGCCGACATTGCTGTCGATATAGCTGCAAGCACCGAAATAAGCACGCCGCGCATCGCGGATCTTATCCACAGGCAGCGGCTTGTCCCACAGGTCATAGACTTTGAGCAGGCGTTGGGAGTGCGGGTCGAGATCGGCCTGGGGCGGGGTCGTCGGCAAAGGGATCTGGCTATCGTCGTACAGCTCCCAGAACGGCTTGGGAATGGTGTACGGGTCGTGCGGGTGAGTCATCGACACCGTCAGGCAGAACGGCTGATCGCCGTCCTCACGGATATGGTCGAACAGGTATTGCTGGGCTTTGAACACCACCTCTTCGTCGAAGTCGAGCTGGTTGGTACGCACACACGGACCGGCTTGCAGTACCGAGGACATGTTGTGGTACCAGCTGGGGCGCACGTCCGGCTCATCCCAGTTCACCGCCCAGCCGTAGTCGGCGGGGTAGATGTCGCTGGTCAGGCGCTCCTCGTAGCCATGCAACTGGTCGGGGCCACAGAAATGCATCTTGCCCGACAGCGCGGTGCGGTAGCCGAGGCGGCGCAGGTAGTGGGCATACGTCGGTACATCGGCGGGGAAATCCGCCGCGTTATCGTAGGCGCCGATCTTGCTCGGCAGTTGGCCGCTGACCAAGGTGAAGCGCGATGGTGCACACAGCGGGCTGTTGCAATAGGCGGCGTCGAACACCACGCCCTGTGCGGCAAGGCGGCTCAGGTTCGGCAGCTTGATCGGGGACGGTGCGTAGAACGGCAACAGTGGCGCGGCCATTTGATCGGCCATGATGAAAAGAATGTTCTTGCGCTTCATGGGGCTTCGGCATTCCATAGGCGGTGTTTATGCGAATGAGCATGCAGCCCATGAAAAATTGGGTAAAGCCCATGAAATACAATGTCTAGGATAAGTACAGCTAATGTATGAAGCCCTCGGTGATCTATCCCTCGACCTGTTGCGCGTATTCGAAGCGGCGGCGCGACATCGCAGCTTCACGGCGGCCGCCATGGAGTTGGGCACCACTCAACCGGCCATCAGCCAGCAGATCAAGCGGCTCGAAGAACAGCTGTCGATTCGCCTGTTTGATCGCATCTACCGTGGCATCGAATTGACCGACGCGGGTGCCCTGCTGTTCGAGCATGCCCAGGGTGGCTTGCAGGCCATCAACCAAGGTCTGAGCGCGATCACCCAGCAGGGCCAGCATGAAGTGCTGCAAGTGGCCACCGACTTCGCATTCGCCGCTTACTGGCTGATGCCGCGCCTGCACCGCTTCCACCAGGCCAACCCGCAGGTCGATGTCAGCCTGGTCACCAGCGAACGTAACCACGCCACCTTGCGCAGTGATATCGATGTGGCGGTGCTGTTCGGCGACGGGCGTTTCAAGCAGGGCGACAGCCTGTGGCTGTTCAACGAAGAAGTGTTCCCGGTGTGTAGCCCGCAGTGGCTCAAGGAGCAGACCACAGCGCTGACCCTGGCGAATTTGCAGGATTTTCCCCTGCTGCACCTGCGTCAGGAGAACAACAGCCAGTGGTTCGACTGGAGCGGTGTGTTTCGCGAGTTAGGGATCACCACGGCACCCACGCCAGGCCAGTTGCGTTTCGACAACTACACACTGCTGATCCAGGCGGCGATTGCCGGTCAGGGCGTAGCCATCGGCTGGCGCCACCTGGTGGATAACCTGTTGCAGCAGAACTGGCTGTGCCGGCCGATCAGCGACACGGTGATCTCGCGTTTCGGTTATTACGTCGTGCAGCCCCAGCGCAAACGCCGGGGGCAGTTGATCGAGCGCTTTGTCGATTGGCTGCTGGCGGAGCAGGCCAGCAGCGCGCAGTCCCTGACCGGACTGGCCCTGCCGTCGATTGCGGTCTAGGATCGGCGCACAGTGGACGCGGATTTCATCATGCAACGTATCAAGGGCTATCACGCCCATATCTACTTCGACGCCAGTACGATCGAGCAGGCGCGCACCCTGTGCGAAGACGCGGCCAAGCTGTTCCCGTTACGCATGGGTCGAGTGCACGAACGGCCGGTGGGCCCGCACCCGGACTGGAGCTGCCAATTGGCTTTCGAGCCGGAGTACATCGGTGTGGTGCTGCCGTGGTTGGCCTTGCACCGCGAGGGTCTGGTGGTGTTCCTGCACCCCGAAACCGGCGATGACCTGAAGGATCACACCGACTATGCGATCTGGATGGGGGCGATGCGCGAACTGGACTTGTCGGCTTTTTAACTTCCCCTATCAGATAACGTCTTGTTCCACTCCCCGCAAAAAGGGCAAACGGAGTAGGATTTATCTCGTCTCGTCTCACTATGTGGGATTGATATTTATATATTGAGATGTGCGCAAGCATAGGTTTATATTCGCCCATCAGCTTTTTTCATCACCACTCATTCAGGTGAAGCGATGCAGGCGCAATTGATCGCGCTCGATTGGGGCACCAGTTCCCTTCGTGCTTATAAACTCGGCCCCGCAGGTGTGGTGCTGGAGCAGCGCTCGCTGGCGTGGGGCATCATGCATTTGCCCAGCGAGCCCCGGGATATCGCGGGTGTGTACTGTCGTGATGGCTTTGAATTGGCATTCGATGCGGCGTGTGGTGACTGGCTCGATGCCCGGCCCGACCTGCCCGTGATCGCCTGCGGCATGGTCGGCAGCGCCCAGGGCTGGAGCGAGGCGGCCTATCGCAATACGCCAGTGAACGTCGCCAGCCTCGGCAACGCTCTGCATCGGGTACGCAGCTTGCGTGGAATCGACGTGCATATCGTGCCCGGCGTGATTGAGCAGGTCGGTCTGCCCAATGTGATGCGTGGCGAAGAAACCCAAGTGCTGGGCGTGCTGCAGGGGCTTGGCGCCGACGTATTGATCGGCCTGCCCGGCAGCCATTCCAAATGGGTCGAGGTGGTCGAGGGGCGTATCACCCACTTCGACACCTTCATGACCGGCGAGCTGTTCGCGGTGTTGAGCAAACACAGCCTGCTTGGGCGTACTCAGCAAATATCCGAATACTTCCAGGCCGACGCTTTTGATCGGGGCGTGCAGGTGGCGCTCTCCAAAGATGGCCAACGCGGCGTGCTGTCGACGTTGTTCAGTGCGCGCACGCTCGGGCTGACCGGCGAGTTGGCGCCCGAACAACAGCCTGACTACCTGTCCGGTTTGCTCATCGGTCATGAACTGGCCGGCCTGCCGGTCGGCGCCAAACACCAACCCATCATCCTGGTCGGCGCCGCCGCCCTCTGCGCCCGCTACCAACGCGCCCTCGCCCTGTGCGGCTTCGATCACGTCAGCCTGGCGCAGGAAGCCACCGAGCGTGGCCTGTGGCAACTGGCGGTGGCCGCCGGGCTCACTTAACCTGCATTGGAGACCTGACATGCTCAAGCAAGCGCTCGCCCGCAACGGTTTGATCGCAATCCTGCGTGGCGTACGACCGGACGAAGCCCTGGCGATCGGCCAGGTGCTGTACCAGGCGGGTTTTCGCGTCATCGAAGTACCGCTGAATTCGCCCGACCCCTACACCAGCATCCGCACGCTGCGCGATGGCCTGCCTGCCGATTGCCTGATCGGCGCGGGCACAGTGTTGACCCCGGAGCAGGTCGAGCAAGTGAAAGCCGCCGGTGGCCAGGTCATCGTGATGCCGCACAGCGATGCCAAGGTCTTGCGCGCAGCGAAAGCGGCGGGCCTGTTCCTGTCGCCCGGTGTGGCCACGCCGACCGAAGCATTTGCCGCCCTGGCCGAAGGCGCCGACGTGTTGAAGCTGTTCCCGGCCGAGCAAATGGGCCCGTCGGTGATCAAGGCGTGGCTGGCGGTATTGCCGGCGGGCACGTTGCTGTTGCCGGTGGGCGGCATTACCCCGGACAACATGCAGGTGTTCATCGATGCCGGCGCCAAAGGGTTCGGTCTGGGTTCCGGGTTGTTCAAGCCGGGTATGACGGTGGATCAGGTCGCGAGCCGCGCCCAGGCGTATGTCGCCGCCTGGAACAGCCTGAGCTGACTTCAAGTTCCGCGCCCACGGGCGCTGCATCTATAAGAGAGATAACAGATGAAAATCACCAAACTGACGACCTTCATCGTTCCGCCGCGCTGGTGCTTCCTCAAAGTCGAAACCGACCAGGGCGTGACCGGCTGGGGCGAGCCTGTGGTTGAAGGCCGCGCCCATACCGTGGCGGCGGCCGTCGAAGAACTGTCCGACTACCTGATCGGCAAAGACCCGCGCAATATCGAAGACATCTGGACCGTGCTCTATCGCGGCGGTTTCTACCGTGGCGGCGCGGTGCACATGAGTGCGCTGGCCGGTATCGACCAGGCGTTGTGGGACATCAAGGGCAAGGCCCTCGGCGTGTCCGTCAGCGACCTGCTCGGTGGCCAGGTGCGCGACAAGATCCGCGTGTATTCATGGATCGGCGGCGACCGCCCGGCCGATACCGCCCGTGCCGCGAAAGAGGCGGTGGCGCGTGGCTTTACCGCAGTGAAAATGAACGGCACCGAGGAGTTGCAGTTCGTCGACAGCTTCGAAAAAGTCGACCTGGCCTTGGCCAACGTTGCCGCTGTGCGGGATGCGGTCGGCCCTAACGTGGGCATTGGCGTCGACTTCCATGGCCGCGTGCACAAGCCCATGGCCAAGGTGCTGATGAAGGAACTGGACCCCTACAAACTGATGTTCATCGAAGAGCCGGTGCTCAGTGAAAACTACGAAGCGCTCAAGGAACTGGCACCGCTGACCAGCACCCCGATTGCGCTGGGCGAGCGCCTGTTCTCGCGCTGGGACTTCAAGCGTGTGCTCAGCGAAGGCTATGTCGACATCATCCAGCCGGATGCGTCCCACGCCGGAGGTATCACCGAAACCCGCAAGATCGCCAACATGGCCGAAGCCTACGACGTGGCCCTTGCCCTGCACTGCCCGCTGGGCCCGATTGCCCTGGCGGCGTGCCTGCAACTGGACGCTGCGTGCTACAACGCGTTTATCCAGGAGCAAAGCCTGGGCATTCACTACAACGAGAGCAATGACCTGCTCGACTACGTGCGCGACCCGGGCGTGTTCGACTATGACCAGGGCTTCGTGAAGATACCCAACGGGCTAGGCCTGGGCATCGAGATCAACGAGGAATATGTGGTCGAACGCGCGGCTATCGGCCATCGCTGGCGCAACCCGATCTGGCGCCATGCCGATGGCAGCTTTGCCGAGTGGTGACTTCCAGCTAAATGTGGGAGGGAGCAAGCCCCCTCCCACAGTTGATTCGGTTTCTTCAGGCCGTCAGGCCAGACCTCAACAAACATAAAAAAGAGGCACCCCATGCACCCTGAATCCTTTACTGGACAGGCTTCTTTAGTCACGCCCAGCAGAAAGCGTTTCTTCATCATGCTGTTGTTGTTCATCACCGTGGTGATCAACTACCTCGACCGCAGCAACCTGTCGATTGCCGCCCCGGCGCTGACCAGTGAGCTGGGTATCGACCCGGTGCATGTCGGGCTGATCTTCTCCGCCTTCGGCTGGACCTACGCCGCCATGCAGATTCCCGGCGGTTGGCTGGTGGACCGGGTGCCGCCGCGAATTCTGTATACGGCTGCGTTGCTGTTGTGGTCCATCGCCACTGTCATGCTGGGCTTTGCCGCAAGCTTCATCGCGCTGTTCGTGTTGCGCATGGCGGTGGGTGCGCTGGAAGCGCCGGCTTATCCGATCAACAGCCGTGTGGTCACCACCTGGTTTCCCGAGCGTGAGCGGGCGACCGCCATTGGCGTCTACACCTCCGGGCAATTTGTCGGGCTGGCGTTTCTCACGCCGGTACTGGCCTGGCTGCAACACGCCTTCGGCTGGCACATGGTGTTTGTCGTCACGGGGGGCGTGGGCATTCTCTGGGCGGTGATCTGGTATGCGGTGTACCGCGAGCCGAAGGATTTCAAAGGCGCCAATGCGGCTGAAATCGCGTTGATCCGTGAGGGCGGCGGCCTGGTGGACATGCAGGCGAAAACCGTCAAGGCGCCGTTCAGTTGGGCCGACCTGGGCATCGTGCTGAGCAAGCGCAAACTCTGGGGGATCTACCTGGGGCAGTTCTGCCTGAACTCGACGCTGTGGTTCTTCCTGACCTGGTTCCCGACCTACCTGGTGAAATATCGCGGCATGGACTTCATCAAGTCCGGTCTGCTGGCGTCGTTGCCCTTCCTCGCGGCCTTCGTCGGCGTACTGTGCTCCGGGATTTTTTCCGACTGGCTGATTCGCCGTGGCGCGTCAGTGGGTTTTGCGCGCAAGTTGCCGATCATTGGCGGGCTGTTGATTTCCACGGCGATCATCGGGGCCAACTATGTCGACTCCACCGCGTGGGTCATCGCCTTCCTGGCGGTGGCGTTCTTCGGCAATGGCCTGGCGTCGATCACCTGGTCGCTGGTCTCGACCCTGGCACCGGCGCGACTGCTGGGCTTGACCGGCGGGGTGTTCAACTTCATCGGCAACCTGTCGGCGATCGCCACGCCGATCGTGATTGGCTTCCTGGCCAGTGGCGACTCATTTGCGCCGGCGATTACCTACATTGCGGTGCTGGCATTGCTTGGGGCGCTTTCTTACGTGTTGCTGGTCGGCAAGGTCGAGCGGATCGAACTTTAACGACATCGCATCCACAACAAAAAAGGGATTTCGAACGCGGTTCGAAATCCCTTGGGCTTGCGGTTCAGGCTCATGCACGAGCGGGCTGATTCCTCTGTATCAGGAACTTCACCTACCACGCTTACCGACGGGCGTTACGCACACCTTCCGACAGCGCCGCGCACAGGCTCAAAACGCCATCGATTGCTTGCTGATCATTCTTGGCCGTGGCGATGTGATCGATCAGGGCCGAACCCACTACCACACCGTCCGCCAGGCGTGCGATGGCCGCTGCCTGTTCCGGCGTGCGGATACCGAAGCCGATGCTGATCGGCAGTTCGGTATGCCGACGCAGGCGGGTCACGGCCTCTTCGACGTGCTCCAGGGTGGCGGCACCGGCGCCGGTCACGCCGGCCACCGATACGTAATACACGAAACCGGAGCTGCCATTGAGTACGGTTGGCAGGCGCGCATCATCGGTGGTGGGTGTGGTCAGGCGGATAAAGTCGATACCAGCAGCCTGGGCCGGGTCGCACAGCTCAGCGTTATGCTCAGGCGGCATGTCGACCACGATCAGGCCATCAACTCCGGCTGCCTTGGCGTCGGCAATGAACTGCGGCACACCGTACTTGTGGATCGGGTTGAAGTAACCCATCAACACCAGCGGCGTATCGTGATTGTCTTTGCGGAATTCACGAACCATCTGCAGGGTTTTCGCCAGGTTCTGCTTGGCGGTCAGGGCGCGGATGTTGGCCAGCTGAATAGCCGGGCCGTCGGCCATCGGGTCGGTGAAGGGCATGCCCAGCTCGATCACGTCGGCACCGGCGGCAGGCAAGCCTTTGAGGATCGCCAGCGAAGTGTCATAGCCCGGGTCACCGGCGGTGACGAAAGTGACCAGGGCGGCGCGGTTCTGTTCTTTCAGTTGCGCGAAGCGGCTTTGCAGGCGGCTCATCAGTGTTTCTCCTGCTTGGACTGCTCTTGTTGAGAGTGTTCCATGTGGAACATCACGGTTTGCATGTCTTTATCGCCACGGCCTGAAAGGTTGACCACCATCAAGTGATCCTTCGGCAGGGTCGGCGCGCGTTTGAACACTTCAGCCAAGGCGTGGGCGCTTTCCAGGGCAGGAATAATCCCTTCCAGGCGGCAGCACTTGTGGAACGCATCCAAGGCTTCATCGTCGGTGACCGAGGTGTATTGCACGCGGCCGATATCGTGCAACCACGCGTGTTCAGGGCCGATACCGGGGTAGTCGAGGCCGGCGGAAATCGAGTGGGCGTCGATGATCTGACCGTCGTCGTCCTGCAGCAGGAAGGTACGGTTGCCGTGCAGCACGCCCGGTACGCCGCCGTTGAGGCTGGCGGCATGCTTGCCGGTTTCGATGCCGTGCCCGGCCGCTTCAACGCCGATGATTTGCACGCTCTTATCGTCCAGGAACGGATGGAACAGGCCCATGGCATTGGAACCACCGCCGATGCACGCCACCAGGCTGTCCGGCAGACGGCCCTCCTGGGCTTGCAACTGGTCACGGGTTTCCTTGCCGATCACGGCCTGGAAGTCGCGCACCATCGCCGGATAAGGGTGTGGGCCGGCCACGGTGCCGATCAGGTAGAAGGTGCTGTCGACGTTGGTCACCCAGTCACGCAGGGCTTCGTTCATCGCGTCCTTGAGGGTGCCGGTGCCGGCGACCACCGGGATCACTTCGGCACCCAACAGCTTCATGCGGAACACGTTGGCCTGCTGGCGCTCGATGTCGGTGGTGCCCATGTAGATCACGCATTGCAGGCCGAAACGCGCGGCCACGGTGGCAGTGGCCACGCCATGCATGCCTGCGCCGGTCTCGGCAATGATGCGTTTTTTGCCCATGCGTCGTGCCAGCAGGATCTGGCCGATGCAGTTGTTGATCTTGTGTGCGCCGGTGTGGTTCAGCTCTTCGCGCTTGAGGTAGATCTTGGCGCCGCCGCAGAACTCGGTCAGGCGCTCGGCGAAATACAGCGGGCTTGGACGCCCGACGTAGTCGCGTTGGAAGTAGGCCAGTTCTTCATTGAACGCCGGATCGATCTTGGCCGCTTCGTATTCACGGGCCAGGTCGAGGATCAACGGCATCAGGGTTTCAGCGACATAACGGCCGCCGAACGCGCCGAACAGGCCGTTGGCGTCTGGGCCGTTGCGTAGATCGGTCTGGGACTGAGTCATGGGACGCTCCAGGAAAAAATGGGTGTAGAAACAATGAGGGCCACTCTACCCCTCACACGCTACGCTGAAAACCGATAAGATCGCCGCAACCTGTCAGGAAAACTCACAGATGAGCCGAGACCTCCCGCCCCTTAACGCCCTGCGTGCTTTTGAAGCCACAGCCCGCCTCAATAGCGTCAGCCTGGCTGCCGAGCAGCTGCACGTCACGCATGGCGCGGTCAGCCGTCAGCTGAAAGTGCTGGAAGAGCACTTGGGTGTCAGTCTTTTCAGCAAGGAAGGCCGAGGCCTTAAACTCACAGATGCGGGCGTCCGGCTGCGAGATGCCAGTGCCGAGGCCTTCGAGCGCTTGCGGGATGTGTGCGCGGAACTCACCCAAAGCGGCGCGGATGCACCCTTTGTGCTCGGTTTGTCGGGGAGTTTGCTGGCGCGCTGGTTTATCCCGCGTCTGGGCCGTTTGAATGCCGACCTGCCGGATTTGCGTCTGCACCTGTCGGCGGGTGAAGGCGACCTTGACCCGCGCCGGCCAGGCTTGGATGCGCTGCTGGTCTTCGCCGAGCCGCCGTGGCCGGCGGATATGCAAGTGTACGAGTTGGCCAGCGAGCGTATCGGGCCGGTCATGAGCCCGCGTTTCGCCGGCTTCGAACAATTGCGGGAGGCTGCGCCGCAAGCCTTGTGCGGCCAGGCGCTGTTGCACACCACTTCACGCCCGCAAGCTTGGCCCAGTTGGGCGCGGCACCACGGCATCGATCCCGGCGCTTTGAAACACGGCCAGGGTTTCGAGCATTTGTATTATTTGCTGGAGGCGGCGGTAGCCGGGCTTGGAGTGGCGATTGCGCCACAGCCGCTGGTGGCAGAGGACCTGCGTGCTGGACGCCTGGTGGCGCCGTGGGGGTTCAGTGAAACCCCGGCGCACTTGGCGTTGTGGCTACCCAAGCGCGCCGCGGACGGGCGCGCTCGGCAGCTGGCGCAGTGGCTCAAGGCTGAGCTGTTGCGCGAGCCGGGATAGCCGGTTAATCAGTCACCGCGTTTGCACAGCAGGTAAGCGGCCAGCAGGCCCAGCGCGCCAACGGCGACACCGGCGGTGGTCCAGGGATGCTCTTGTGCGTAGTCGCGGGTAGCAACACCGGTTTCACGCAGTTTGACTTTGCTTTCTTCGTAGGCGTCGCTGATCAGGTGACGAGAGTGCTTGAGGGCATTCTCGGCATTGCTTTTCAGGGCCTTCAGGGTTTTGCGCGACTCATCGGATGCATCATCCTTGAGGCTCTCAAGGGATTTGAGCAGGCTGGAAATCTCCGCTTCCATGCTTTCCAGCGAGGCTTTGCGTAGAGAAGTGTTGGCCATTTGGACTCTCCTGAAGTGATTGAGTGACGTGTGTAGATACCGACTGCGGCGGTTTCAGAAAGTGCAGTAAATCTGAACTTTTACCTACGAGCAGTCGCCAGAAGCATTACCAACATTGACTGCTACGCTGACTAAAGCCCTCAGGAGAAACGCCATGTCTGATCATCACACCTACAAGAAAGTCGAGCTGGTCGGCTCCTCGACCACCAGCATCGAAGACGCCATCAACAACGCCCTGGCCGAGGCCAACAAGAGCATCAAGCATCTGGAATGGTTTGAAGTGACTGAAACCCGTGGTCACATCAAGGACGGCAAGGCCGCGCACTTCCAGGTCACGCTCAAGGTGGGGTTCCGAATTGCCAGTAGTTGATCTCGCCGGTTGAACTTGCTGACTGGCCGATTGCCATAACCTGCGCTACAACCTTAGGGTGCCGATGCAACGTGCGTCGGCACGCTCTTTTCGATCAGCGCAAGGAAAGTAACGGATGAAGAAGTTTCTGTTAGCGGTAAGTTTGTTGAGCGTTGCCGGCACAGCAATGGCAGCTGGCAAGCCTTGTGAAGAGCTGAAAAGCGAACTCGCGGCCAAGCTCGATGCGAAAGGCGTTCAGCATTACTCGCTGGATGTGGTCGCTAAAGGCGCTGCCGCCGATGGCAAAGTGATCGGCAGCTGCGAAGCCGGCACCAAGGAAATTGTCTACAAGCGCGGTTGATTCCGTGTTCCAGACATAAAAAACCGACGCGAGTGCGTCGGTTTTTTTTCGCCTGGGCTTCAGCCTTTCATCAACTGCGCCAATAGCTCGTAGGAATGAATGCGATCAGCGTGTTCGTACAGGTCGCACGTAAAGATCAGCTCATCGGCGCCGGTCTGTTCGATCAACACTTCCAGTTTGGCGCGGATCTTCGCCGGGCTGCCCACCATCGCCAGGCCAAGGAAGCTGCCAACCGCGTCCTTCTCATGCGGCAGCCACAGGCCATCCATGGTTTTCACCGGTGGGCGCTGCACCAGGCTCTGCCCGCGCATCAGTGCGAGGATGCGCTGGTACACCGAGGTGGCCAGGTAATCGGCCTGTTCGTCGGTATCGGCCGCTACCAGCGGAATGCCGAGCATCACGTAGGGCTTATCCAACACGGCTGAAGGCTTGAAGTGATTGCGGTAGACGCGAATAGCCTCATGCATCAGGCGCGGTGCGAAGTGCGAGGCGAAGGCGTAGGGCAACCCCCGCTCTCCCGCCAGTTGCGCGCTGAACAGGCTCGAGCCGAGCAGCCACACCGGTACGTTGGTGCCCGTGCCCGGCACAGCGATTACCCGTTGGTCAGGCGTGCGTGGGCCGAGGTAGGCCATCAGTTCGGCCACGTCTTCCGGGAAATCGTCGGCGCTGCCGGAACGCTCCCGACGCAGGGCGCGGGCGGTCATCTGGTCGGAACCGGGGGCGCGGCCCAGGCCCAGGTCGATACGGCCGGGGTAGAGGCTTTCCAGGGTGCCGAACTGTTCGGCAATCACCAGCGGTGCGTGGTTGGGCAGCATCACGCCGCCGGAACCGACACGGATGGTAGAGGTGCCACCGGCCAGGTAGCCCAACAGGACTGAGGTGGCCGAGCTGGCGATGCCATCCATGTTGTGGTGCTCGGCCACCCAGAAACGGTTGTAGCCGAATTTTTCTACGTGCTGGGCCAGGTCCAGGGAATTGCGCAATGACTGGGCCGGACTGCCATTGGCCCGTACAGGTACGAGGTCGAGGGTCGAGAACTTCACGTCGGACAGCGATTTCATAAGCCAGCTTCTCCATTGGGTGCGCAGGCTTAAATAGACGAACCAAAACCTGCCGCTTCTGTGCATGTTCATGCAATGAGGGCATATACCCGAGATTCAATAGGTGATCATAAATTTCCTACTGGCGCACTAGGTTTTTCCGACAAAGTGAACTTTGCAAAAGCTTCTATCCTCAGAACCCTACTGACGCAAAACCACCGTTCGAGGAGATAGCTATGAGTATCAAGAAAAAAGCATCGGCTCATTGGGAAGGCGATCTGAAGACAGGCCTGGGGTCCATCTCGACCGAAACCGGCGTGTTGCGCGAAGCGCCCTACGGCTTCAAGGCACGTTTCGAGGGCGGCAAAGGCACCAACCCCGAAGAGTTGATTGGTGCTGCCCACGCCGGCTGTTTCTCCATGGCGTTCTCCATGATTCTTGGCGATGCAGGTCTCAAGGCTGACAGCATCGACACCCAGGCGGAGGTCACTCTGGACCAAGTGGACGGTGGTTTTGCGATTACCGCCGTGCATTTGATTTTGAAAGCCAAGATCCCGGGCGCGAGCCAGGCGCAGTTCGATGAGCTGAGCAAAAAGGCCAAGGAAGGCTGCCCGGTATCCAAGGTGCTGAATGCGAAAATCAGCCTGGATGCCACGCTCGTCAACTGACTCAGCCCATCCAATGTGGAAGGGGCCAAGCCGCACCGCCCCTTCCACACTTTGTTCTGCGTTAAATCAGAACTCGTGTTTCCCGGATGCGGTCGTATAGGCTATGCAGCCTCGAGCGCACACCCGTGCGCAGGCATTCAGGGAGCTTCACACATGAAACGTTTTGCCTTGGCGATCATTTGCGGTGCGTTGGCTACTTCGGTTGTGGCCGCGCCAAAAGATTGTGAAGAGCTCAGGAAAGAGATCGAGGTGAAGATCCAGGCCAAGGCGATTCCGTCCTACACCTTGGAAATCATCACCGCCGAAGAAGCCGAGAAGCATGACATCGCCATGATTGTCGGTTCCTGTGAAAACGGCACCAAGCGCATCATCTACCAAAAAAACAACGACTGATCACAGGCAGTTGACGCTGCGCTCTTCAGCCAGCAATTGGCGGGCGGCGTTATACAAACGGATATTCGGCGTGTAGGCCAATGAGCGCCCTTCGAGGCGATAGCGTTGGCCGGCCTCGAAATGATCGTACTGCAGGGTAATGAAGCAGGTACGGTCAGTCATCTGCCCAAGGCCACCCAAGCTGCCACCCGTGGGCACCTCAAAATCAAATCGCACCATCAGCTCATGGCTGCCGGGTGGCACCTGGAAGAAGCGTCCGTCGTTGAGGTTCTTGCCGTCCAGGCGCTGGGCCATGACCAGTTTGGCGCCCGGCGTCGGCGTGGCGAAATCAATCCAGGCCTGATGCGGGTCGACCGGGGGAATCGGGGTTGAGGCGCAAGCGCTGAGAAACAAGGCTGTGGTGCAAAACAAAAGCTGGCGCATGGCGGGCACTCAGGCGATGGGAAAGATGCAAGCAGGCTCGCGACCAGTATAAACATGCCACGCCATGGAAAACTGCCGCGCAGGCAGGCTAGTCTGGCGGGCAATTTACCCAGGAGTCATTGGGGCATGGTCAGGCGTTTTCTTCCAGGGTTGCTGGTTGTGCTGCTCAGCGGCTGTTCCAGTGTGAGTTATTACAGCCAATTGGCCAGCGGCCAGTGGCAACTATTGCGGGCCAGGGAGCCGGTTTCCGAGGTCATCGCAGATCCGTCTCGCCCACAGGTATTGCGCGATCACCTCAAGCAAGCGCAGAAGGCGCGGGCCTTTGCCAGCGAACACTTGCACCTGCCTGACAACCGGAGTTACCGGCTGTATGCCGACATTGGTCGGCCTTATGTAGTCTGGAACGTCTTCGCCACGCCGGAATTTTCTCTCTCGCCCGAGACCCACTGCTTCCCCATCGCCGGCTGCGTGGCTTATCGCGGTTACTACAACCAAAGCGCGGCGCGAGGTGAAGCGGCGTCGTTGCGGCAGCGTGGCATGGATGTGTCGATTGGCGGCGTAGAAGCCTATTCGACCCTGGGTTGGTTCGATGACCCGATCATGAGCTCCATGATGAACTGGGGTGATGAGCGCCTGGCGACGCTGATCTTCCATGAGCTGGCGCACCAGCGCTTTTATGTGAAGGACGACACTGAGTTCAATGAGTCCTACGCCAACTTCGTGGAGCAGGAAGGCACCCGTCAATGGCGTGCGGCACGCGGTCTGGCGCCGTTGGGTGATGCGGCGTTGTTGCAACGTGATCAATTTATCCGGCTGATCCTCGACACCCGCAAACGCCTGGAAAAACTCTACGCCCAGCCATTGGCCGCGGACGTGATGCGCCAGGCCAAGGCGGCGGAATTCGAGCGCTTGCGCAGTGAGTACCGGCGGATGCGCGACAGCCAGTGGGGTGGCGATAAGCGGTATGACGGGTGGATCAACCAGCCGATGAACAACGCGCGGCTATTGCCGTTCGGGCTGTATGACCAGTGGGTGCCTGCGTTTGCCGCGTTGTTCAGGCAGCAAGGTGGGGATTGGGTGAAGTTCTTTGCGGCGGTGGAAAAGCTGGGCGGGTTGCCGGTGGCGCAGCGCAAGGCGGCGTTGAAGCAGTTGGAGGGTGCTGGCCTCTAGGGTCCTATCGGGAGCAAGCCCCCTCCCACATTTTCACTGTGTACGCTCGGTGCGACGATTCGACTTGCTCCCGATAGCGCCCTCAAGGGCGCCGCATAAACGCCTGATGCATCTGATCCAGCGTTTCAAAATGCCAAGTCGGCTTCTCGGCATTCAGCTCTTCAAAACTGCCAAACCCATACCCTACCGCCGCCGAATCCAGCCCATTGCTTCGTGCACCGATCAGGTCATGCTTGCGATCCCCAATCATCAAGGTGGTGGCCGGGTCCAACTGCTCTTCGTGCATCAAGTGAGCGATCAGCTCGACCTTGTTGGTGCGCGTACCATCCAGCTCGCTGCCGTAGATCACCTTGAAGTGCCGGGCAAAGTCGAAATGCCGCGCGATCTCGCGGGCAAATACCCACGGCTTGGAGGTCGCCACATATAGCTGGCGGCCTTGGTCGTTCAGCGCTTCGAGCAAGGGCATCACGCCGTCGAACACGCGGTTCTCATAGAGCCCGGTGACCTTGAAGCGCTCGCGGTAGAAGTTCACCGCTTCCCACGCCTTGGCTTCATCGAAACCGTAGTACTGCATGAACGCTTGCAGCAGCGGCGGGCCGATGAAGTGTTCCAGCTTGGCCAGGTCCGGCTCATCAATGCCGAGCTTGCCGAGGGCGTACTGGATCGAGCGGGTGATGCCCTCGCGCGGGTCGGTGAGGGTGCCATCCAGGTCGAACAGTACGGTGGGGTAATGCAAGGTCATTGATCGAATCCTTCGGCCAGGTGCAGGTCTTTGAGCTTCACGTAGTTCGCGGCGCTGTAGGTAAAAAAGGCGCGCTCCTTGTCAGTCAGTGCGCGAACCTGTTTAACCGGGCTGCCCACGTACAGAAAGCCGCTGTCGAGTTTCTTGCCCGGCGGCACCAGGCTGCCGGCACCGATGATCACGTCATCTTCGACCACGGCACCGTCCATGACGATGCTGCCCATGCCGATCAACACCCGGCTGCCTACGCTGCAGCCGTGCAGCATGACTTTATGGGCGACCGTCACGTCATCGCCGATCAGCAGTGGAAAACCGTCCGGGTTGAAGGGGCCGGCATGGGTGATATGCAACACGCAGCCGTCCTGCACGCTGGTGCGCGCACCGATGCGGATACGGTGCATGTCGCCGCGAATCACGGTCAATGGCCATACCGAGCTGTCGGCGCCAATTTCGACATCGCCGATCACCACCGCCGAAACATCGACAAACGCCCCGGCGCCCAGGGTTGGCGTGTGGTTCTGATAGCTGCGAAGGGTCACGATAGCCTCTCTCTCTTTTGCTGATAGCTGCGGTGGGCATTGATTGTAATTAAGATGGCCCCATCTTTGTCTTATCCGTTTCCTCAGCCAAGGTGCCAACCGTGAGCGCGAACAACCCACTTCTGCAGTCCTACGACCTGCCGCCGTTCTCGGCGATCCGTGCCGAGCACGTCCAGCCGGCCATCGAACAGATCCTCGCCGACAACCGTGTCGCCATCGAAGGCATCCTGCAAAGCCAGGGTAAAAATCCGACATGGGCCGGGCTGGTCCTGGCGATGGACGAACTGAACGACCGCCTGGGCGCCGCCTGGAGCCCGGTCAGCCACCTCAACGCCGTGTGCAACAGCGCCGAACTGCGCGAAGCCTACGAGGCATGTCTGCCCGCGTTGAGCGCCTACTCCACTGAAATGGGCCAGAACCGCGCACTGTTCCAGGCTTTCGAAGCCTTGGCCAACAGCCCGGAAGCGGCCGGCTTCGACGTGGCGCAAAAAACTATCCTGGAACATGCCCTGCGTGACTTCCGCCTGTCGGGTATCGATTTGCCGCCTGAGCAGCAAAAACGTTACGCCGAAGTGCAGAGCAAGCTGTCGGAGCTGGGCAGCAAATTTTCCAACCAGTTGCTGGACGCCACCCAGGCCTGGACCAAGCATGTGACCGATGAGGCCCGCCTGGCTGGCCTGACCGACTCGGCCAAGGCACAAATGGCCGCTGCCGCGCAGGCCAAGGGGCTCGACGGTTGGCTGATCACCCTGGAGTTCCCGAGCTACTACGCGGTGATGACCTACGCCCAGGACCGCGCCCTGCGCGAAGAAGTCTACGCGGCCTATTGCACACGTGCGTCGGACCAAGGCCCGAATGCCGGTCAGAACGATAACGGGCCGGTGATGGAACAGATCCTCGACCTGCGTCAGGAGCTTGCTCAACTGCTGGGCTACGCCTCTTTCTCGGAACTGAGCCTGGCCACCAAGATGGCCGAGTCCAGTGACCAGGTGCTGAGTTTCTTGCGTGACCTGGCCAAGCGCAGCAAGCCGTTTGCCGCCCAGGACCTGCAACAGCTCAAGGCTTACGCCGCCGAACAAGGCTGCGCCGACTTGCAAAGCTGGGACAGCGGTTTCTACGGTGAAAAACTCCGAGAGCAGCGCTACAGCGTGTCCCAGGAGGCCCTGCGCGCCTACTTCCCGATCGACAAAGTGTTGAGCGGGTTGTTCGCCATTGTGCAGCGTCTGTACGGCATCGAGATCGCCGAGCAAAAAGGTTTCGATACTTGGCATCCGGACGTGCGTCTGTTTGAAATCAAGGAAAACGGCCAGCATGTCGGCCGCTTCTTCTTCGACCTGTACGCCCGCGCCAACAAGCGTGGCGGTGCCTGGATGGACGGCGCCCGCGACCGCCGCCGCACGATCGACGGCGTGCTGCAAAGCCCGGTGGCTAATCTGGTGTGCAATTTCACCCCGGCCGACAGCGGCAAGCCTGCGCTGCTGACCCACGACGAAGTGACCACCTTGTTCCACGAGTTCGGCCACGGCCTGCACCACCTGCTGACCCGCGTTGAGCATGCGGGCGTGTCCGGTATCAACGGTGTGGCCTGGGATGCGGTGGAGTTGCCGAGCCAGTTCATGGAGAACTGGTGCTGGGAGCCGGAAGGCCTGGCATTGATCTCCGGTCACTATGAAACCGGTGAGCCGCTGCCGCAGGACTTGCTGGAGAAAATGCTCGCGGCGAAGAACTTCCAGTCGGGCCTGATGATGGTGCGCCAGTTGGAATTCTCGCTGTTTGACTTCGAACTGCACGCCACTCACGGCGATGGCCGCACGGTCGCGCAGGTGCTCGAGGGCGTGCGTGATGAGGTTTCGGTGATGCGCCCGCCGGCCTACAACCGCTTCCCCAACAGCTTCGCGCATATCTTCGCGGGTGGTTACGCGGCGGGTTATTACAGCTACAAGTGGGCCGAAGTGCTGTCGGCGGATGCCTTCTCCAAATTCGAAGAAGACGGCGTGCTCAATCCCGAGACTGGCCGTGCCTTCCGTGAGGCGATCCTGGCCCGTGGCGGTTCCCAGGAACCGATGGTGCTGTTCGTCGATTTCCGCGGACGCGTGCCGTCGATTGACGCACTCTTGCGCCACAGCGGCCTGAGTGAGGACGCGGCAGCATGAGTGAAGGGCCTGTGATTACCAAAAAGCAATTTATCGCCGGGGCGGTCTGCCCGGCGTGCAGCGAGCCGGACAAGCTGAAGATGTGGACCGAGGACAGCGTGCCACATCGTGAATGCGTGGCCTGCGGCTATACCGATACGCTCAATGATCAAGGGCTGTCGGTGCCCAGGGAGTTGGGCACGCGGGTCAATACATCGGCGTTGAAAGCGCCTGACCCGAAGGTGCAGGCGGTACAGTTTTTTCCTAATCCGAAGCTGAAAAAAGACTAAAAAAAAGCGGGGCACCCAGTGCCCTGATGCCAGTCAGTTAAAAGAACCTGCCGCAACCAGACCCTGTAGTGAGCGGGCTTGTCCCGCGCTGGGTGGCAAAGCCGCCCCAACAAAGACGCCGCGGTATTTCAGGGGACCAAGGTGCCTGGGTTTGGGGCGGCTGCGCCACCCAGCGCGGGACAAGCCCGCTCACTACAGATCATGTGTTCTACAGCCCGCTTTTTTTTGCGGCTCAATGGCGTGTAGTCAGAGCTTTTTCTCGTCGCTTTGCGACGTGGTAATCCAGCTTTTCATCGAGCACAGGGCGAAGGCGCTGGTGCTGCAATCGCCATTGGCCAAGGCGGTGCGCAATTTGTCGATATCGGCTTTCATCATGTAGCGAACGCCGTCCTTGAAGCCATTGCTGGTGCCGAAGCCACCCAGGGTCATTTCGTTCAGCGCCTCTTCCTTGCTCCACCCCTGCACGACCACGCGATACATCGCTGCCATCAGGCCGGTGCGGTCAGAGCCGTGTTTGCAGTGCATCAACACCGGGCCGTTGGCCTGGGCCTGCTGAATGGCGCGCAGGGCCGCGAGCACGTCGGTGTCGTCGACATGGTTGGTGCGATAGGTCAGTTGAACCTGTTTGATATCCGTCGATTTCAGCCAGCTGGCGTCCGATTCCGGCAGGAAATTGATGACCGTACCTATCTTGAGTTTTTCCAGCACAGGTACTGCACTGCTGTCCGGCAACGCGCTGCGATAGAGCGTAGGCGTCATCTGGTGCAGGTTGAATTGGTCGCCCACGGGCTGGGCCCATTCCGGCGAGCGCGTCGACGGGGCATCCTCGGCTTGAGCGTGAACGCTTGCGAACAGTGCCATGAACACCAGGCCGAAGGCGGGCAGCAATCGAATCTTGAACATGCGCTATGTAACCGAATAGGGAAATGGCTGATGGGCCACAGATTCGCCTACAGGCGGTCAACAGGGCGTGAGGCCCTCGTCAAAGAATTGTGAACAGTCGGTACTGATCTGCTGTTTTTTTGCAGCTCAGTTGACTATTCCAAATCCTTAGGCTGCTATCATTTGTAACTATTGGTTGCCAGGATGTTTCATGCCTGTGAATCCATGCCTTCACGCTGCTCCCAGAAGTGGCGGATAAACCCGTGACCCCATGATGAGGTGCCCCCATGTCTGATCAAGATCAAGACAACCCGCGGCGCGACTTTTTGCGCAAATCCTTGACCTTGATCCCGGTGGTCACGGTTGCCAGCACCAGCCTTGGCGGTTCAATGCTGATGGCCACGCCGGAGCCTGCCCAGGCGGCACCGGCCAAGGTGCCTGCGAGCGATAAAGCCTACGAGCCGAGTTATTTCACCGCTGAAGAATGGGCGTTTATCAACGCTGCCGTCGCCCGACTGATTCCCGCCGATGCCCAGGGCCCTGGCGCATTGGAAGCGGGAGCCCCGGAATATATCGACCGTCAGATGAACACGCCTTACGCCAGTGGCGCGCTGTGGTTCATGCAAGGCCCGTTCAATGCCGATGCAGCTCCCGAGATGGGCTGGCAGAGCAAATTGGTGCCCAAGGAGATCTACCGCCTGGGTATCGCCGCGACGGATGCATGGTCGAAAGCGTTCAACGGTAAAGTTTTTGCTGCGCAAGACAGCGCTACCCAGGATGACATGCTGCGTCGTCTTGAGGTGGGCGGTAGTGAAGTGAGTGCACATTTTGAAGCGGTGCCGGCGAAGATGTTCTTCAACCTGCTGCTGCAAAACACCAAGGAAGGTTTCTTTTGCGACCCGATCCACGGGGGCAACAAAGGTATGGTCGGCTGGACCATGATCGGCTTCCCCGGCGCCCGCGCCGATTTCATGGATTGGGTGGAACGCAACGAGCAATACCCCTTCCCGGCTGTTTCCATCCGCGGCGAGAGGGCATAAACGTGGCGACCATCATGAAGAAAGTGGATGCGGTGATCGTAGGCTTTGGCTGGACCGGCGCGATCATGGCCAAGGAGCTGACGGAGGCCGGCCTCAACGTGGTAGCGCTGGAGCGCGGCCCGATGCAGGACACTTACCCGGACGGCAACTATCCCCAGGTCATCGACGAACTGACCTACAGCGTGCGTAAAAAACTCTTTCAGGACATCTCCAAGGAGACGGTGACCATTCGCCACAGTGTGAATGATGTCGCCCTGCCTAACCGTCAGCTGGGTGCGTTCCTGCCGGGCAATGGCGTAGGTGGTGCGGGTTTGCACTGGTCGGGGGTGCATTTTCGCGTCGACCCGATCGAGCTGCGCATGCGCAGCCACTATGAAGAGCGCTACGGCAAGAATTTCATTCCCAAAGACATGACCATCCAGGACTTCGGCGTCAGCTATGAAGAACTGGAGCCGTTTTTCGACTACGCGGAAAAAGTCTTCGGCACCTCCGGCCAGGCCTGGACCGTCAAAGGCCAGTTGGTGGGTGAAGGCCGTGGCGGCAACCCGTATGCGCCGGACCGCTCCAACCCGTTCCCGTTGGAGGCGCAAAAAAATACCGTTTCCGCTCAGCTGTTTCAGAAAGCCGCTACCGAGGTCGGTTACAAGCCTTACAACCTGCCATCGGCCAATACGTCGGGGCCGTACACCAACCCCTACGGCGCGCAGATGGGGCCGTGCAACTTCTGCGGTTTCTGCAGCGGTTACGTGTGCTACATGTACTCCAAGGCCTCGCCGAACGTAAACATCCTGCCGGCTCTGCGCCAAGTGCCGAATTTCGAGCTGCGGCCCAATTCCCACGTGCTCAAGGTCAACCTCGACAGCACCGGGAAAAAAGCCACCGGCGTAAGCTACATCGACGCCCAGGGCCGGGAGTGCGAGCAGCCGGCGGATCTGGTGATCCTCGGTGCCTTCCAGTTCCATAACGTGCGCTTGCTGCTCCTGTCGGGAATCGGCAAACCCTACGACCCGATTACCAATGAGGGCGTGGTGGGCAGGAACTTCGCCTACCAGAACATGGGCACCATCAAAGCCTTCTTCGACAAGGACACCCACACCAACAACTTCATCGGTGCGGGCGGCAATGGCGTGGCCATCGACGACTTCAACGCGGACAACTTCGACCATGGGCCACACGGCTTTGTTGGCGGCTCGCCGATGTGGGTCAACCAGGCGGGTAGCCGGCCGATTGCCGGTACCTCCAACCCACCGGGCACCCCGGCCTGGGGCAGTGCCTGGAAACGCGCCACTGCGGATTACTACACCCACCAAGTATCGATGGACGCCCACGGCGCTCATCAATCCTACCGGGGTAACTACCTGGACCTGGACCCGGTGTACCGCGATGCGTACGGCCAACCGCTGCTGCGGATGACGTTCGACTGGCAGGAAAACGACATCAAGATGAACCGATTCATGATCGAGAAAATGGGCAAGGTCGCCGAAGCGATGAACCCCAAAGCCATTGCCGTACTCGGTAAAAAGGTCGGGGAGCACTTCAACACGGCGTCCTACCAGACTACCCACCTCAACGGCGGCGCGATCATGGGCACCAACCCGAAGACCAGTGCGTTGAACCGCTATCTGCAGAGTTGGGATGTGCACAACGTGTTTGTCCCGGGGGCTTCCGCGTTCCCACAAGGCTTGGGCTACAACCCTACCGGCCTGGTGGCGGCGTTGACCTATTGGTCGGCGCGGGCGATCCGCGAGCAGTACCTGAAAAACCCCGGCCCGCTGGTACAGGCATAAGGAGCGATGAGCATGAAAGCATTCGTTATCGCCTCTTTGGCGGCCTCACTGGGGTTATTCAGCAGTTGCTCGGTCAGTGCGGCTGAAACCGATTTGATCAAACAGGGCGAATACCTGGCCCGCGCCGGCGACTGCGTGGCCTGTCACACCGCCAAGGGCGGCAAGCCCTTTGCCGGTGGCCTGCCGATGGAAACCCCGATCGGCGTGATCTATTCCACCAACATCACGCCGGACAAGACGGGCCTGGGCGACTACAGCTTCGAAGACTTCGACAAGGCCGTGCGCCATGGCGTCGCCAAGAACGGTAGTACGCTTTACCCGGCGATGCCCTACCCGTCTTATGCACGCGTCAGCGACAGCGACATGCAGGCGTTGTACGCGTATTTCATGAAGAGTGTCGAGCCGGTCGCCCAAGCGAACAAGGACAGCGAGATTCCCTGGCCCTTGAGCATGCGCTGGCCCTTGGCGGCGTGGCGCTGGATGTTTGCCCCGGCTGTTCAGGCGCAACCGGCCCAGGCTGCGGCCGACCCGGTAATCAGCCGTGGCGCTTACCTGGTAGAAGGCCTGGGCCATTGCGGCGCTTGCCATACACCGCGTGCCTTGACCATGCAGGAAAAAGCCCTGAGTGCGACTGACGGCAACGCGTTCCTGTCCGGCAGTGCGCCACTGGAAGGCTGGATCGCGAAAAGCCTGCGTGGCGACCACAAGGACGGCCTTGGCAGTTGGAGCGAAGCGCAGCTGGTGCAATTCCTCAAGACCGGCCGCAGTGATCGCAGCGCCGTGTTTGGTGGCATGAGCGACGTTGTAGTCCACAGCATGCAGTACATGTCGGAAGATGACCTGACGGCGATCGCCCGTTACCTCAAGAGCCTGCCGGCGGTCGATCCGCAGGATCAGCCGCACCAGTACGACAAACAGGTGGCTGAGGCATTGTGGAAAGGCGATGACAGCAAGCCGGGCGCGTCGGTCTACATCGACAATTGCGCGGCCTGCCATCGCACGGACGGCCATGGTTATACGCGGGTGTTCCCGGCGTTGGCGGGTAACCCGGTACTGCAGACGACGGATGCCACGTCGTTGATCAACATCGTGTTGAATGGCGGTACCTTGCCGGCGACCCACACCGCACCGTCGACCTTCACCATGCCCGCTTTCGCCTGGCGTCTATCGGACCAGGAAGTGGCGGATGTGGTCAGTTTCGTTCGCGGCAGCTGGGGTAACAAGGGGGCCCCCGTGAAGGCCAGCGATGTGGCAGACCTGCGCAAGAGTGATATGCGCACTACCTCCGGCGATGACCTTGGGCAAGTGACGAACAAGCACTGATCCGCACTGGCCGCCAAACGGCACTGGTCAGAAACCTTGCGCCTCGATACTGTATATAAAAACAGTACCGAGGCGTTTTCATGTCTACTGCGCTGCCGCCCCGTGGCCGGGGCACGGCCACTAACCTGCACAACCGCTTTGCGCCTACCGTCAGCGTGGCCGAGGACGACGGCTGGTTTCAGGAGGTCCCGCCGACCCAAGGCACCGAAGTGCGTATCGAAACGGCCAAGTCCATCATCACCCGCAACAACTCGCCGGACTTGCCGTTTGATCGTTCGATCAACCCCTATCGCGGCTGCGAGCATGGCTGTATCTACTGCTATGCACGGCCCAGTCATGCCTATTGGGACATGTCGCCAGGGCTGGATTTCGAAACCCGGCTGATCGCCAAGACCAATGCCGCCGATGTGCTGGAGCAACAGTTGTCCAAGCCCGGCTATGTCTGCGCGCCGATCAACCTTGGGTCCAACACCGACCCGTACCAGCCTGTCGAACGTGAGTACAAGATCACCCGGCAAACTCTCGAAGTACTCCTGCGCTACCGGCACCCGGTGACGATCATCACCAAAGGCTCGCTGATATTGCGCGACCTTGACCTGCTGGCCGAGCTGGCCCGCCAGCGTCTGGTGGCGGTGATGATCAGCCTCACCAGCCTGGACGACGAACTCAAGCGCATCCTGGAGCCGCGCACGGCGGCGCCCAAGGCGCGGTTGCGGGCGATTCGGGTGATGCGTGAGGCGGGCATCCCGGTGGGCGTGCTGTGTTCGCCGATGATCCCCATGATCAACGACAGCGAACTCGAAAGCCTGCTCACTGAAGCTCACGCGGCCGGCGCGCAAAGCGCGGCATACATGATGCTGCGCCTGCCGCTGGAAGTGGCGCCGCTGTTCGAGGAGTGGCTGGCGGCGCATTACCCGCAGCGTGCGGCCCATGTGATGAGCCTGGTGCGCCAGGTGCGGGGTGGCGAGGTGTACGACAGCCGTTTCGGCGTGCGCATGCGCGGCGAAGGGCCGTTTGCCGATTTGCTGGCGCAGCGCTTCAGCAAGGCGATCAAGCGGCTGGGGCTGAACCGTCGGGAAGGCTTCAACCTGGACTGCACAGCGTTCTGCCCACCGGGCAGACAAATGGCATTGCTGTAAACTGCCTAGGAATGTCGCACTGTTTCTGTAGGAATAGTCGCGTTTTGATATCACTGAAACCCGCGATCTAGAGCGGTTCATTCAGTTTGAGTTAAGTTTCGATGGTTACCTTGTTCCGCGAGTGACTGATAAGTCTGCTTCGCCGCTGTAGGAATTTTACTGGCTGGCGTCGATCTGACCTGAATACTCCCCCTGCATTAATCAAGAGGATGAATCATGAGTGACAAGGATAAACAGCCGTTGGCTGCGTCGGCTTCAGCCCCTCAGGTGGCGGAATCCGCCGATGCAGCGCTAAAGCATATCGTTGACGGCTTTTTGCATTTCCATCACGACGTCTTCCCGCAGCAGGAAGAGCTTTTCAAGAAACTCGCCACGGCCCAGAGCCCACGGGCGATGTTCATTACCTGCGCCGACTCGCGCATCGTGCCCGAACTGATCACCCAGAGCTCCCCTGGCGACCTGTTCGTGACCCGTAACGTCGGCAACGTAGTGCCGCCCTACGGCCAGATGAACGGGGGTGTTTCCACCGCGATCGAGTACGCGGTACTCGCCCTGGGTGTGCAGCACATCATTGTGTGCGGGCATTCCGATTGCGGCGCCATGCGTGCGGTACTCAACCCGCACACGCTGGAAAAGATGCCGACGGTCAAAGCCTGGTTGCGTCATGCCGAGGTCGCCAAGACCATGGTCCATGACAACTGCGACTGCGCCACTGAAGGCGAGAGCATGAAGTTGGTGACCGAAGAAAACGTCATCGCCCAACTGCAACATTTGCGCACCCACCCGTCCGTGGCTTCGCGCATGGCCAATGGTCACTTGTTCATCCATGGCTGGATCTACAACATCGAGACCAGCGAAATTCGGGCCTACGATGCGGAAACAGCGGCATTTCGACCGTTGAACGGCACCGAGCCGATTCCTTCCGCGACGCCTAAAGCGCGCTTCTAAAACACTTCCCTGCCGGGTAGAGCGGTGGCTGCCATGGATGCAGCCAGGCTTTGCCGCGCCCGGCGAATGCCTCGGGAGAGTCATCATGCGTGCTGCTCAATTGAAAGCTGTACTGCCACGGGAGCTGCTAGCTTCCGTGGTTGTGTTTCTGGTTGCCCTGCCCCTGTGCATGGGCATTGCGATCGCTTCCGGCATGCCGCCGGCCAAGGGGCTGATCACCGGGATCATCGGTGGCCTGGTGGTCGGTTGGTTGGCGGGCTCGCCGTTGCAGGTCAGTGGCCCGGCGGCGGGGTTGGCGGTGTTGGTATTTGAACTGGTACGCCAGCACGGCATGTTGATGCTGGGACCGATCTTGCTGCTGGCGGGGTTTCTGCAACTGGTGGCGGGCCGCTTGCGCCTGGGTTGCTGGTTCCGCGTGACGGCGCCGGCGGTGGTGTACGGCATGTTGGCGGGGATCGGCGTACTGATCGTGCTGTCGCAGATTCACGTGATGCTCGACGGCGCGCCCCAGCCCTCGGGGCTGGCGAACCTGGCGGGCTTTCCGGCTGCGCTGGGCGAGGCGATGCCGACCCTTGGCGGTGGCCTTGGTTGGCAGGCCGGCCTGCTCGGCTTGTCGACGATGTTGGTGATGTATGGGTGGGATAAATTGCGCCCGCAAAGCCTGCGTTTCGTTCCCGGTGCCCTATTGGGTGTGGGGCTGACGACCGTTGTCAGCCTGGTGCTGGCCTTGCAGGTCAAGCGCGTGCAAGTGCCGGAAAACCTTGCCGATGCCATCGACTGGCTGCGCCCCAGCGATCTGCTGAACCTGGCCGACCCACAGTTGTTGATCGCCGCGTTTGCCGTGGCGTTTATTGCCAGCGCAGAGACCTTGCTCTCTGCAGCGGCGGTCGATCGGATGCACAGCGGCCAGCGCTCCGATTTCGATAAGGAGTTGTCGGCTCAAGGCGTGGGCAACATGCTGTGTGGCCTGGTCGGCGCGTTGCCGATGACGGGTGTGATCGTACGCAGTTCGGCCAACGTGCAAGCCGGCGCCACTACCCGCATGTCGGCCATGTTCCACGGTTTGTGGCTGTTGGCTTTCGTCTTGCTGCTGTCGAGCGTACTGCAAAGTATTCCGGTGGCGAGTCTGGCGGGTGTGTTGGTGTATACCGGGATCAAACTGGTGGACATCAAGGCGTTCAAGGCGCTGGGACGCTATGGGCGCATGCCGATGTTCACCTATGCCGCGACGGCGTTGGCGATCATCTTCACCGATCTGCTGACGGGCGTGCTGGTGGGCTTCGGGCTCACGTTGGTGAAGCTGGCGTTCAAGGCGTCACGCTTGAAGGTGAGCCTGATCGACCTGCCGCAAGAGGGCGAGATGGAGTTGCGCCTGACGGGTGCGGCGACCTTCTTGAAGGTGCCGGTACTGACCCAGGTGCTGTCGACGGTGCCGGCGGGGACTACCGTGCATGTGCCGCTGAACAACCTGAGTTATATCGACCATTCCTGCCTGGAGTTGCTGGAAGAATGGGGCCGGGCGAATGCGGCCAAGGGGTCTACGCTGGTGATCGAGGCGCGTGGGTTGAAACGACGTTTGGAAGGTCGGGTGCGTACCACCGTGGGGATCGGGTCGGCGCCTTCTACTAGCTGATTCAGCCGGAAACTGTGGGAGGGGGCCAGCCCCTCCCACACTTGATCTTTGCAGGCCGGAAAATTCAGGCAGGCTGATCCAGCGACAACTCCACCCCCAGCTGCCGCGACAGGCACGGCCAGCGTTTCCACGCCGCTTCCGTATCCGGGCTCTTGAGTGTCTCGCGATAGGCCTCCACCGACTCCAGCGCAAAGTTCTCTTCGTTGAGCATTTCATCTACCGCCAGATGCACCGCCTCATCCAGCTGATTGGCGAATTGCTCGCCGATCAATTGGTGAGCAATCAAATTGGCCACGGTGGTATCGGTTGGAATCAGCGGTTGGCCGAAGTGCTTGATATACAGATCGTTGACCTCTTCCACCAGGCGATGGGCCAGGTAGGCTTCGTCCAGCAGGCCGTCGAGGCCCTCGTGCCCTGCCAGTATTGCAGGGGGCTGCAGGAAGAAGTGCTCGGCGATCTTCAGCACCGGCTTGATCTGGCTTTCAATGCCGGCTTCGCGAGCCACGTCATTGGCGGCTTCCAGCAAATCGGGAACGAGGTCGATGTAGGCCGTCACGAAGCGAGTCATGACAATGTTGCGATCACCGTCAGTGAGGGCGATGGCCGAATGCAGGTGCGGCAATTGTTTTTCCAGCTGCTGGGCAAGCTGGCCCGTAGTGGCTTCGTGTTGATGGGCACGGGAAATCTGCTCGCGCAATGCGGCGGTGTTCATGAAAACTCCAGTGAAACAGGCGTAGGAAAAGGGAGAGGATAAGGTAGCTCGTTTATACGAGCACCTAAGATGCATTTGTCATAATTATTTCATGGTTATGCACAGCGGTTATATCGAATTGCCATCTCGCGTCGGATAAACGTTTGCGCCCCCTGTTTTATTAGCTCCGCCCGTCGATTTTTGTTGATTTGCCCCTACACATTGCGGGGTTGCAGGTGCTGTCTATACTCGGGTTTGTACGCAATTAGCTGATGACGCCCAACTGCATGAAGCAGGCAAGGCTTGGCGGTTGTAAGCAGTATGGAAGCCGCTCCCTTCGCCGCAGGTGCAAACCGGCGGGATAACAAGAAACATAAAGGGGAACCCGCAATGACGCGACATCCACATGTTTGGATGGGCCTCCTGTTGTGGTCGGTATTCGGCCAGGCACACGCCGCCTGGACAACGAATATGGCGCCAGGGGCGACTGAAGTCAGTCACGCCGTGTTCGACCTGCACATGACCATTTTCTGGATTTGTGTGGTGATCGGCATCGTCGTGTTTGGCGCGATGTTCTGGTCGATGATCCTGCACCGTCGCTCTACAGGCCAGGTGGCGGCGAAGTTCCACGAAAGCACGACCGTGGAGATTCTCTGGACCGTGGTGCCCTTCCTGATCCTGGTGGCCATGGCCATTCCGGCGACCAAGACCCTGATCAACATCTATGACAGCAGTGAGTCGGATATCGATATCCAGGTCACCGGCTATCAGTGGAAGTGGCACTACAAATACCTGGGCCAGGATGTGGAGTTCTTCAGTAACCTGGCCACGCCCGCCGAGCAGATTCATAACCAGGCCACCAAGGGCGAGCATTACCTGTTGGAAGTCGATCAACCGCTGGTGCTGCCAGTGGGGGCCAAGGTGCGCTTTCTGGTGACGGCTGCCGACGTGATCCACTCCTGGTGGGTGCCGGCCTTTGCGGTCAAGCGCGATGCCATCCCCGGCTTCGTCAACGAGGCCTGGACCCGTATCGAGAAGCCCGGCATCTACCGTGGCCAGTGCGCCGAGCTGTGCGGTAAGGACCACGGCTTCATGCCGATCGTGGTCGATGTCAAATCCAAGGCCGACTACGACACCTGGCTTGGCGAACGCAAAGCAGAAGCGGCCAAACTGCAGGAACTGACCTCCAAAGAGTGGACGCTCGACGAACTGGTGGCCCGTGGCGACAAGATCTACCACACCACGTGCGTAGCCTGTCACCAGGCCGAAGGCCAGGGCTTGCCGCCGATGTTCCCGGCACTCAAAGGCTCGCCGATCGCCACCGGGCCGAAGGAAGACCACCTGCACCGCGTCTACTTCGGCAAGCCCGGTACCGCCATGGCTGCGTTTGGCAAGCAGCTATCGGAAGTGGATATCGCCGCCGTGGTGACCTACGAACGCAACGCCTGGGGCAATAACAAAGGCGACATGGTCACGCCCAAAGACGTGCTGGCTCTGAAACAGGCGCAAAGCCAATGACTGCCTTCACTGCGTATGCCTTGAACCCATCCGCCCACTCGCGTGCAGGAGAACGGCCATGAGCACTGTGATCGACCATGGTCATACCGACCATGCCCACGGCCCCGCCAAGGGCCTGATGCGCTGGGTGCTGACCACCAACCACAAAGACATCGGCACCCTGTACCTGTGGTTTGCCTTCACCATGTTCCTGCTTGGCGGCTCGTTCGCCATGGTGATCCGTGCCGAGTTGTTCCAGCCGGGCCTGCAGATTGTGCAGCCGGCGTTCTTCAATCAGATGACCACCATGCATGGCTTGATCATGGTGTTCGGCGCCGTGATGCCGGCCTTCGTCGGCCTGGCCAACTGGATGATCCCGCTGATGATCGGCGCGCCGGACATGGCCCTGCCGCGCATGAACAACTTCAGCTTCTGGTTGCTGCCGGCGGCGTTCCTGCTGCTGGTCTCGACCCTGTTCACCCCGGGCGGCGGGCCGAACTTCGGCTGGACCTTCTACGCCCCGCTCTCCACCACCTACGCGCCGGAAAGCGTGACGTTCTTTATTTTCGCCATCCACCTCATGGGCGTCAGTTCGATCATGGGCGCGATCAACGTGGTCGCCACCATCCTCAACCTGCGCGCGCCGGGCATGACGCTGATGAAGATGCCGCTGTTCGTCTGGACCTGGCTGATCACGGCGTTCCTGTTGATCGCGGTGATGCCGGTACTGGCCGGTTGCGTGACCATGATGCTGATGGACATCCACTTCGGCACCAGCTTCTTCAGCGCCGCTGGTGGTGGTGATCCGGTGCTGTTCCAGCATGTGTTCTGGTTCTTCGGCCACCCCGAGGTGTACATCATGATCCTGCCGGCCTTCGGCGCCGTCAGCTCGATCATCCCGACCTTCTCGCGCAAGCCGCTGTTCGGCTACACCTCGATGGTGTACGCCACGGCGAGCATTGCGTTCCTGTCGTTCATCGTGTGGGCGCACCACATGTTCGTGGTCGGCATTCCGTTGGTGGGCGAGTTGTTCTTCATGTACGCCACGCTGCTGATCGCGGTGCCGACAGGGGTGAAGGTGTTCAACTGGGTCAGCACCATGTGGCAAGGCTCGCTGACCTTCGAGACGCCGATGCTGTTCGCCGTGGCCTTCGTGATTCTATTCACCATCGGCGGTTTTTCCGGGCTGATGCTGGCAATCGCTCCGGCGGATTTCCAGTACCACGACACTTACTTTGTGGTGGCGCACTTCCATTACGTACTGGTGCCTGGGGCGATCTTCGGCATCTTCGCTTCGGCCTATTACTGGCTGCCGAAATGGACCGGTCACATGTATGACGAAACCCTGGGCAAGCTGCACTTCTGGCTGTCCTTCGTGGGCATGAACATGGCGTTTTTCCCGATGCACTTCGTCGGGCTGGCCGGCATGCCGCGCCGGGTGCCGGACTACAACCTGCAGTTCGCCGATTTCAACATGGTGTCGTCCATCGGTGCATTCATGTTTGGCGCCACGCAGATCTTCTTCCTGTTCATCGTGATCAAGTGCATCCGCGGCGGCCCCCCTGCGCCGGCCAAGCCGTGGGACGGGGCCGAGGGCCTGGAGTGGAGTATCCCCTCACCCGCGCCGTACCACACCTTCACCACGCCGCCGGAGGTCAAATGAACCCCCTTCTGTATGGCGAACCGGCTCCCTGTGGGAGGGGGCTTGCTCCCGATGGCGGTGTGCCAGTCGACACTATCATTTGCAGTGATACGGCTATCGGGAGCAACTCGCCTCCCACATTGGGTGTGCACCATGCTTGAGTCCATACCCATCAAGCGCCTCGTCACGCGACTGCTGATCCTGGTGGTGGCGATGTTCGCTTTCGGCTTCGCCCTGGTGCCGATCTACGACGTGATGTGCAAGGCGTTCGGCATCAACGGCAAGACCGCCGGGCAGTACGAGGGCGAGCAGGTGGTCGATCCGACGCGCCAGGTGCGTGTGCAGTTCTTGTCCACCAACGCGATCGATATGGTCTGGGAGTTTCACTCCAAGGCTGACGAGGTGGTGGTCAACCCTGGAGCGGTCACCGAGATGCTGTTCGTGGCCTACAACCCCACCGACAAAGCCATGACGGCCCAGGCGGTGCCGAGCATTTCGCCGGCCGAAGCGGCGATGTATTTCCATAAGACCGAATGCTTTTGCTTTACCCAGCAGGTGCTCCAGCCAGGTGAGCGTATCGAGATGCCGGTGCGCTTCATCGTCGACCGGGCGATGCCCAAGGATGTAAAGCATCTGACCCTGGCGTACACGCTGTTTGACATCACTGCGCGCCAGCCGCCGGTGGCCGTCCGCAGCGGCGGCTAGCTACTGTTTGCCCCCTCAATCAGGAGAGCGAATACATGTCGTCTCATGATACGTACTACGTACCAGCGCAAAGCAAATGGCCCATAATTGCCACGTTTGGCATGTTGACCACGGTGTACGGCCTGGGCGTGTGGTTCAACGACCTGAAGGCGGCGCGTCCGGAATCCCACGGGCCGTGGATCTTTTTCGTCGGTGGCCTGCTGCTGGCCTACATGCTGTTCGGCTGGTTCGGCGCGGTGATCAAGGAAAGTCGCGCCGGTTTGTACAGCCCGCAGATGGACCGTTCGTTTCGCTGGGGCATGACCTGGTTCATCTTCTCCGAGGTGATGTTCTTCATCGCGTTCTTCGGTGCGCTGTTTTATGTACGGCACATGTCCGGCCCATGGCTGGGCGGTGAAGGTCATAAAGGCATCGCGCACATGTTGTGGCCGAATTTCGAATTCACCTGGCCGCTGCTCAACAACCCGGACCCGAAACTCTTCCCGCCGCCGGAAGGCACCATCAGTCCTTGGGGCTTGCCGCTGGTGAACACGATCTTGCTGGTCAGCTCCAGCGTGACCATCACCATTGCCCATCACGCGTTGCGTAAAGGTCATCGTGGCGCGCTGAAATTATGGCTGGCGCTCACCGTGCTACTGGGTTGGGCGTTCCTGGGCTTCCAGGCCGAGGAGTACATGCACGCCTATAAGGAGCTGGGCCTGACCCTGGGTTCGGGGGTGTATGGAGCAACCTTCTTCATGCTCACAGGCTTCCATGGCGCTCACGTGACCATCGGCACCCTGATTCTGTTTGTGATGCTGATGCGCATCTTGCGTGGGCATTTCAATGCCGAGCACCAGTTCGGCTTCGAGGCGGCCAGTTGGTATTGGCATTTCGTGGATGTGGTGTGGATCGGCCTGTTTTTCTTCGTTTATGTGCTGTGAGGCGCCTTACCACGGCGCATGAGAAACCAGCTGGCCGCTGAAAAAGCCCCAGGCGATCAAGCCCACGGTGATTGCGGCCAGGACGACACGCACGGTCAGAGCAGTGACGAGGCGGTTGGAGTGGCCCTCGTCCTTGACCAGAAAGAACAAGCCGCTGAATAGGCTCACGACAGTCGCTATCAGCATCAGGGCAATGGCGGCTTTGAGCATGGTCTGGCTCCAGGGCGTTTATAGGGAGGGGCGATGAAAACCATTATAGCCAGTGCTATCGCGCGCTTTCGCCCCGGTATCGCTCCCACGTTGGTGGTGCTGGTGCTGCTGCCGTTGATGGTGGGCCTGGGGTTCTGGCAGTTGGCTCGCGGCCATGAAAAACAGCTGCTGGTGGACCGTTACGCCGAGCGGCGCGTGGCCGACCCGATCAGCGGCGCGCAACTCGGTGACATGGCCGATCCCGCCTTCCACCGCGTGCGCTTGCGTGGTCAGTTCGACGGCGAACATAGCGTGCTGCTCGACAACCGCATGCGCGACGGCCGTGCGGGGGTGGAACTGCTGCAGCCGTTTCACGACCAGGCCAGCGGCCTGTGGTTGCTGCTCAATCGTGGCTGGCTGCCCTGGCCGGACCGGCGCACGCCACCGGTCTTCACCACACCTGAACCCCCTGTGAATCTGGACGCCTGGGTGTACGTCGCCCCTGGCGAAACCTTCCAGTTGCAGGCCGACCCGGCAACTCGGCAATGGCCGCGCCTGCTCACCGCCCTGCACCCCGCCGCGTTGTGGGCCGAGTTGGGCCGTAGCGGGTTCGCCTACGAGCTGCGCGCCGAGCCCGGCCCTGGTACGTACGACACCACCTGGGCGGTGGTCGCCATGGGCCCGGAAAAACACTTGGGATATGCCGTGCAGTGGTTCGCCATGGCACTGGCGTTGCTGGCGCTTTACCTCTACCTCGGATGGCACAACAAGAAGGAGAAGTCCCATGGGAGCGGCCATGAATCCACCCAGCATGTCTGAGGCCCCTGCCCGGCGCAAAGGCCGCTGGCAGCTGATGTTGATCCTGATGATGGTCATCGGGCCAATGGTGCTGGCCACCTTCATGTACAAGTTGCAGTTCTGGGTGCCGGACAGTCGCAGCTACCACGGTGAAATGATCGGCAACGGCCAGACCCGCGCCGACATCGGCGTGCAGGCGGATGAAGAGCGCTGGCAACTGCTGGTCACCGCGCCCGCCCCCTGCGCCGACGATTGCCGGCAACTGGTGTACCTGGCGCGCCAGCTGCAAATCAGCCTGGGCCGCGATGCTTCCCGGGCCAGCCACGCACTGGCCAGTGCCCAGCCGGTGAGCGCTGAGTACGAGGCCAGGCTCAAGGCCGAGTACCCGCAACTGCAGCGCTACGCGCTGGACCTGTCGACCTTCACCAAAGACGCTGCCGCACCGGGTGAGGCGCAACTGTGGATCGTCGATCCTCACGGCAACCTGGTGTTGCGCTACGACGCCAAGGTCAAGGGCAAGGACCTGCTCAACGACCTGCGCCTGCTGCTGAAACTGTCGAACATCGGATAAGGGCATCGTCATGGCCAAACCTGGATTTCGCCTCGCGTTGTTTGCCACCTTGCTGGCGCTGCTGGTCGTGCTGTTGGGTGCCTACACCCGCCTGACCCACGCCGGCCTGGGTTGCCCGGACTGGCCCGGTTGCTACGGCTTTATCAGCGTGCCCAAGACCGAAGCCCAGTTGGCCCATGCCGAGCTGCATTTTCCCGACTCGCCGGTGGAGGCGGACAAAGGCTGGGCCGAAATGACTCATCGCTACTTTGCCGGCACCTTGGGCGTGCTGATCGTGCTGTTGGCGGCGCGTTCGTGGAGCCATCGGCGTGACCCCGGCCAGCCGGTAAAATTGCCGCTGTTCTTGCTGACGGTGGTGTTCGCCCAAGCGGCATTCGGTATGTGGACAGTGACATTGAAGCTGTGGCCGCAGGTGGTCACCGGCCATCTGCTGGGCGGCTTTGCGACCCTGAGCCTGCTGTTCCTGCTGACCCTGCGCTTGTCCGGCGTGTTGCCCGCGTTGATCGTGCCCAAGCGCCTGCAATATTGGGCAACGGCAGGGTTGGTGCTGGTGATAGGGCAGATTGCGCTGGGCGGCTGGGTCAGTTCCAACTATGCGGCGGTGGCCTGTATCGACCTGCCGACGTGCCACGGCCAGTGGTGGCCGGCGGCGGACTTTGCCAATGGTTTTCACCTGACCCAGCACATCGGTCCCAACTACCTGGGCGGGCAGCTTGATAGCGATGCGCGCACGGCCATCCACCTGACCCACCGTATCGGCGCGGTTATCGTCACGGTGGTGTTATTCGGCCTGGCCTGGCAGTTGCGCGCCGTGGGTATGACCCGGCTGGCGGGCTTGCTGCTGATCGCCCTGGCGGCGCAAATCGGCCTGGGCCTGAGCAATGTGTATTTCCATCTGCCGCTGCCGGTGGCCGTCGCGCATAACGCGGGGGGCGCGGCGTTGTTGCTGACGCTGGTGCTGGTCAATTACCACGCGCGTACCAGCCTGGTCCAGGTGCGCAATCAGTTGCCGTTCGGTTGGCGCTTCATTGCGCGCAAACAGGTGTCGGGCCTCATTACGCTCAAGGGAGAAATGCCATGGCGGCCTTGATCGGCGCACGTCACGATCAGGCGATCTGGCGTGACTACCTGGAGCTGACCAAGCCTAAAGTGGTAGTGCTGATGCTCATCACGTCTCTGGTGGGCATGTTCCTCGCCACCCGGGCGGGCGTGCCATGGACGGTGCTGGTGTTCGGTAACCTGGGCATTGCCCTGTGTGCCGGTGGCGCGGCGGCGGTCAATCATGTGGTGGATCGACGGATCGATGCGGTGATGGCGCGCACCCATAAAAGGCCATTAGCCGAGGGGCGGGTCTCTCCAGTGGCCGCGTTGGCCTTTGCATTGTTTCTGGCGGTTGCGGGCCTGGTTCTGTTGTTGGTGTTTACCAACCCACTGGCGGCGTGGCTGACGTTGGCCTCGTTGCTCGGTTACGCGGTGATCTACACCGGTTTTCTCAAGCGTGCGACCCCGCAAAACATTGTTATCGGCGGCCTGGCCGGTGCGGCTCCGCCGCTGCTGGGCTGGGTTGCCGTCACCGGGCACGTCAGCGCCGAGCCGTTGTTGCTGGTGTTGATTATCTTCGCCTGGACCCCGCCACACTTCTGGGCCCTGGCCATTCACCGCAAGGAGGAATACGCCAAGGCCGATATCCCGATGCTGCCGGTTACTCACGGCGAGCATTACACCAAGGTGCATATCTTGCTCTATACCTTCGCCTTGCTGGCGGTGAGCTTGATGCCGTATGTGATTCACATGAGCGGCCTGCTGTACCTGGCCTGTGCGCTGGTATTGGGTGGGCGCTTTCTGCAATGGGCCTGGGTGCTGTACCGTGGCAGCAAGCCGCACGCGGCGATCAGCACCTTCAAGTACTCTATCGGGTACCTGTTTTTGCTGTTTATCGCCCTGCTCGTAGACCACTACTTACTGTTGAACCTATGACCCGAACTCAAAAAACCGTGTTTATCCTGGTGGCCATCGTCGCGTTGATCATGGGCCTGACCGTCAATAAAGTGCTTTCGGGCAAGGGTCAGGGTGATCCTACCGCGCTGATCGACGCCGGCATCATCTTGCTGCCCCAGAGTCGCCAGTTGCCGCCGGTGACCATGACCAATCAGGACGGCCAGCCCGTGCTGGTCAACGAATTGAAAGGCAAGTGGAGCCTGCTGTTCTTCGGCTACACCTTCTGCCCGGACATCTGCCCGACGACGCTTGCGCAGCTGCGTCAGATCAAGAGCGAACTGCCCAAGGAGGCGCTGGACAAGCTGCAGGTGATCCTGGTCAGTGTCGACCCGAACCGCGATACGCCGACCCAGCTCAAACAGTACCTGGGCTATTTCGACCCGCAGTTCCAAGGCCTGACCGGCGCGAATGTCGAGGAGGTGCAGAAGGTTTCGAATGCCGTGAGCATTCCGTTCATTCCGGCTGATACCAGCAAGCCGAACTACACCGTCGACCACAGCGGCAACCTGGCGCTGATCGGGCCGGATGGAACGCAGCGTGGGTTTATTCGCGCGCCGTTGAACAACCAGAAGCTGGTGGCGCAGTTGCCGGTTTTGCTACAGCGCAAATGAAGCGGGACGCAGAGCGTCCCGGGCTGCTTTCCCACGCGGAGCGTGGGAACGATCACTAGGTTGGATCAGAACGCCGGCAGAATCGCGCCCTTGTACTTCTCCAGAATGAACGCTTTTACTTCAGGCGTGTGCAGGGCTGCCACCAGCTTCTTCACCGCATCCGAATCCTTGTTGTCTTCACGGGTCACCAGGATGTTCACGTAAGGCGAGTCGTTGCCTTCGATCACCAGCGCATCCTTGGAAGGGTCCAGCTTGGCTTCCAGGGCGTAGTTGGTGTTGATCAGCGCCAGGTCGACCTGGGTCAGCACGCGCGGCAAGGTGGCGGCTTCCAGTTCGCGGAATTTCAGGTGCTTGGGGTTGGCGGTGATGTCCTTGATGGTCGACAGGATGTTGGCCGGGTCCTTCAGGGTGATCAGGTTGTGCTTGGCCAGCAGCAACAGTGCGCGGCCGCCGTTGGTGGCGTCGTTCGGGATTACCACGTTGGCACCGTCCGGCAGGTCTTCCAGCTTTTTGTACTTGCTGGAGTAGGCGCCCAGGGGTTCCAGGTGCACCGCGCCGACGCTCACCAGGTGAGTGCCCTTGGCCTTGTTGAACTCGTCCAGGTACGGCTGGTGCTGGAAGAAGTTGGCATCCAGGCGCTTTTCAGCCACTTGTACGTTCGGCTGTACATAGTCGGTGAAGACCTTGACGTTCAGGTCCACGCCTTCCTTGGCCAGGGCCGGCTTCACGAATTCGAGGATCTCTGCGTGTGGCACCGGCGATGCGGCGACCGTGAGGGTCTCGGCAGCATGGGCGGAAAACGCGGCAACGGCGGCGAAAGCAACCAGTAGTTTTTTCATCCAGCAAGCTCCTTGTTCGGGCATGTGCCGGCAGGGCCGGCAATGGCCGTTATTTTCGAGAAAAGTGCACCACCAGCTTGTCGCCGACGGTTTGCAGAATTTGCACCAGGATCAACAGCAGCACCACGGTGACCACCATCACATCGGTCTGGAAACGCTGGTAGCCGAAGCGGATCGCCAGGTCACCCAAACCACCGGCGCCGACCACGCCGGCCATGGCGGTGTAGGAAACCAGTGTAATTGCTGTCACCGTAATTGCCGCGAAAATGCCGGGGCGTGCTTCGGGCAGCAACGCGTTGGTGATGATCTGGCGGGTGCTGGCGCCCATGGATTGGGTGGCTTCGATGATGCCGCGGTCCACTTCACGCAAGGCGGTTTCCACCAGGCGTGCGAAGAACGGCGTAGCACCTACCACCAGTGGCGGAATCGCGCCGGCCACACCCAGCGAAGTGCCGGTGATCAGGACCGTGAACGGGATCATCACGATCAGCAGGATGATGAACGGCAACGAGCGCAGGATGTTCACGATCAGCGACAGCAACGCGTACAGGCCCTTCTGTTCGAACAGTTGGCGCGGGCTGCACAGGAACAGCAGCACGCCCAGCGGCAGGCCGAGCAGTACGGTGAAGAACAGCGAGCCGAAGAGCATGGTCATGGTGTCGCCGGTGGCGAGCCAGATTTCGGACCAGTCGATATTGGCGAAGAAACTCAACAGGACTTCCATTAGCGCAGAACCTCCATGTGGACGTCTGCCGCAGTAAAGCGGGCGAAAGCGGCTTCCATGTCCCCGCCGGTAACGGCGAGGGTCAGTTGGCCGTAGGGAATATCTTTGATGCGGTCGATACGACCGGCCAGGATGCTGTAGTCCACACCGGTTTCACGAGCGACGGTGCCCAGCAGCGGCGCGTAGGTCGCTTCGCCCTGGAACGTCAGGCGAATGATTCGACCCGGTACATGGGCAAAGTCATCCCGTTGCTCGCTTTCATCGATCTGATCGGCTTCCTGCACGAAACGCTTGGTGGTCGGGTGCTGAGGGTGCAGGAACACTTCGGCGACCGAGCCTTGCTCGACGATCACACCGGCGTCCATCACGGCTACTTGGTCGCAAACGCGGCGGATCACGTCCATTTCATGGGTGATCAGCACGATGGTCAGCTTCAGCTCGCGGTTGATCTCGGCCAGCAGTTGCAGCACCGAAGCGGTGGTCTGTGGGTCGAGGGCACTGGTGGCTTCGTCGCACAGCAGGATTTTCGGCTTGGTCGCCAGGGCACGGGCGATGCCGACGCGTTGCTTCTGGCCGCCGGACAACTGCGCCGGGTACTTCCTGGCGTGGTCCGACAGGCCGACGCGGGCGAGCAGCTCGGCCACGCGCAGGTCGATGTCCTTGCGTGACAATTCGCCGGCCAGGGTCAGCGGCAACGCCACGTTGTCGGCGACGGTCTTGGAGGCCAGCAGGTTGAAGTGCTGGAAGATCATCCCGACTTGCTGGCGGAAACGACGCAGGCCGTTGGCGTCCAGGGCGGTGACTTCTTCACCGTCGACAGTAATTCGGCCGCCGCTGGGTTGCTCCAGGCGGTTGATCAGGCGCAGCAGTGTGCTTTTACCCGCCCCGGAGTGGCCAATCAGGCCGAATACCTGGCCGTTTTCGACGCGCAGGCTGGTGGGGTGCAGGGCGGGGATTTCCTTACCGGCGACGCGGTAGGTTTTATGGACGTTATGAAACTCGATCACGTAGCGAACCTTGTGGGGCGCATGGAAAAGGGAGCAGCGGTTAGCCGGGCGCGCATTTTAGCCTGTCCGTATAGCGTTTCTTAGCATTTATTTCGCATTCAACCAGCGATTTGGCAATAACGCGATCAAAGGTCATAAAAAAGGAACGGTGCATAAAGGGATCAGTCACTACTTAGGCAATTCGAAATCCCCAGGTGCCGTGCCTGGGGGTTGTTCTAGAAGAGCCGGGGATCGCTCTGGCCACTTAAGAAGGAGTTTTTGCCCGATGAGTACTAAAAAGCCAGTCACCCCGCCAAAGAGTGAACTTGCGGGGACCGACACCCTGGACCGTGGCAATACCAACGCCAAGCTGCAAGCGCTGGAGGAGTTTCGCTCCGATGCTACCGGCCAGGCCCTGCGCACCAACCAGGGTGTGAAGATTGCTGACAACCAGAACACCCTGAAAGTTGGCGCCCGTGGCCCCTCGTTGCTGGAAGACTTCATCATGCGTGAAAAGATCACGCATTTTGACCATGAACGCATCCCGGAGCGCATCGTGCATGCCCGGGGTACCGCGGCCCATGGTTATTTCCAGACTTATGAGAACCACTCGGCGCTGAGCAAGGCCGGGTTTTTGCGCAATCCTGAGCATAAAACCCCGGTATTTGTGCGCTTCTCCACCGTGCAAGGCCCTCGGGGTTCGGGCGACACCGTGCGCGATGTGCGCGGCTTCGCCGTGAAGTTCTTTACCGACGAAGGCAACTTCGATTTGGTTGGCAACAACATGCCGGTATTTTTCATACAGGACGCCATCAAGTTTCCTGACTTCGTACACGCGGTGAAGCCTGAGCCGCACAACGAGATTCCTACCGGTGGTTCGGCTCACGATACGTTCTGGGATTTCGTTTCGCTGCAGCCGGAGTCGGCGCACATGGTGCTGTGGGCCATGTCCGACCGCGCCATCCCAAAAAGCCTGCGCGCCATGCAGGGGTTTGGCGTTCACACCTTCCGCATGATCAACACCGAAGGTCAGTCGAGCTTTGTGAAGTTCCACTGGCACCCGAAAGTCGGCACCTGCTCGCTGGTGTGGGACGAGGCGCAAAAGCTTGCCGGTAAAGATACCGATTACCACCGTCGTGACCTTTGGGAAGCGATTGAAAGTGGCGACTACCCTGAGTGGGAGTTGGGCGTGCAAATCGTAGCCGAAGAGGATGAGCACAAGTTCGACTTCGACCTGCTCGACCCGACCAAGATCATCCCCGAAGAACTGGTGCCGGTGACACCGCTGGGCAAGATGGTGCTCAACCGCAACCCGGACAACTTCTTTGCCGAAGTCGAGCAGGTCGCCTTTTGCCCAGGCCATATCGTGCCGGGTATCGACTTCACCAATGATCCGTTGCTGCAAGGCCGTCTGTTTTCTTACACGGATACTCAGATCAGCCGACTCGGTGGCCCGAACTTTCACGAATTGCCGATCAATCGTCCGGTCGTGCCTTTCCATAACGGCCAGCGCGATGCCCAACACCGTACGGTGATCGACAAGGGGCGTGCCGCATACGAACCGAATTCGATTGACGGAGGTTGGCCGAAAGAAACGCCTCCGGCTGCCGAGAATGGTGGTTTCGAAAGCTATTACGAGCGCGTCGACGCCAACAAGGTGCGTGAGCGCAGCGAGTCGTTTGGTGATCACTTCTCGCAAGCCACGCTGTTTTTCAACAGCATGAGTCATCACGAGAAAGAGCACATCATCGCGGCCTACAGCTTCGAGTTGGGCAAGGTGGAGCGCGAGTTCATCCGTGCTCGCCAGGTGAATGAGATCCTGGCCAATATCGACCTGGAACTGGCCAAGCGCGTTGCACAGAACCTGGGCTTGCCGGCGCCGACCAAAGGTACGGTGCCGCCACGTAAGGCGTCGTTGAAAGTGTCGCCGGCCTTGAGCCAGGTGAACCTGCTGTCGGGCGATATCAAAACGCGCAAAGTCGCGATTCTGGCGGCTAACGGTGTGGATGGTGCGGCGATTGCGGCGTTGAAGGCAGCGCTGGAAGCCGAAGGTGCGCACGCCAAGTTGCTGGGGCCGACTTCAGCACCGGTGAAGACCGCTGATGGTAAGAGCCTGGCGGTAGATGCGTCGATGGAGGGCATGCCGTCCATTGCGTTTGATGCGGTGTTTGTTCCGGGCGGTAAGGAGTCGATCAAGGCGCTGAGCGGGGATGGCGTGGCGTTGCACTACCTGTTGGAAGCGTACAAGCACCTGAAGGCGATTGCCGTTGCCGGTGATGCCAAACCCTTGTTGGAGCTGCTCAAGCTTGAGGTGGATGCGGGGTTGATCGTGGGAGCGGATGCAAAAGTATTCAAGGCGTTTTTTGCCGCGATTGCCCAGCATCGGGTGTGGGAGCGTGAACCGAAGGCCAAGGCTATTCCGGCTTAAGTGATCGCAGAACGCTATCGGGAGCAAGCCCCCTCCCACACTTGAATGATGAAGTTTTCAAGTGTGGGAGGGGGCTTGCTCCCGATGCTTTTACTGGGTTTTGCGCGGAATCAGCACAACCTGCGCCGGGATCTTTTTCAGAATCTGCCGGTGGATCTTCAGGTCATATCCCGAATCAATTCGCTTCACCCGTTTGCTCAGCAAGGTGGACAGCCATGGGTAGTCCTGGGTGCGCGGCACTTGAATGCTCACGTCGCACTGGTAATTCACCACGTCGGTGGCAATCGCATCCAGTTGATGGCGAAGTTCTTCTATGTCGGTGAGGTTCAGCGCCACGGTCGTGCTTTCGGCTGCCGGGTCGATGACTTTGGCGACAGGCTTGGTTTCGGCGGCTTTCAACGCCGCTTCGGCCTTATCCAGCTCGGCTTTGCGGGCGTGGCTGATGGCGTTGTTGACGCCGCCGGTCAGCGCGGGCGCCTTGGGCATCAATGCGCGTGCACGGCTCAGCGCCGTGGCGGCGGCGTTGACGTCACCCTTTTGCAAGACGATCTGGCTGCGTTGCAGGTAGGCTTCGGCCAACTGGCGTTGGTAAGTTTCCAGGGCCGGGTCGTCAGGCGACTGGGCCTGCAATGCGGCGAGTTGATCTTCAGCGGTGGCCAGCTCGCTGCTGGCCAGGTTTTGCTCCAGTTGCGCGATGGCCACGGCACGCGCATCCGGGGCTGCGGGAGCGGCCGGCGGTGTGCTTTGGCAGGCGCCCAGCAGCAGGGAAAATGCGGCAAGGAGCAGATAACGGGCGTTGAACGGCTTCATTCCTGCGACTCTCTAATTGCGCAAAAAGCGAGCAAGTCTACACCCCTCGACGGGGCAGGACAAAACTCAGCAGAAACAGGGCGGCCGCCGTTACCACAATCGACGGTCCTGCGGGCGTGTCCTTGAACCAGGACAGCGCCAGGCCCCCGCACACTGCCAGCATCCCCAGCAGGCTGGCGCCGATGGCCATCTGCTCGGGGGAGCGGGCATGGCGCTGGGCGGCTGCGGCGGGAATGATCAGCAGCGACGTGATCAACAATACGCCGACTATCTTCATCGCAACAGCAATCACCACCGCGATCAACAGCATCAGGGCCATGCGCAGCGCTGGCACCGGCAAACCTTCCACCGTGGCCAGTTCTTCATGCGCTGTGATTGCCAGCAACGGGCGCCACAGGGTTACCAGCAAAACCAGTACGACGGCGCTGCCGCCGAGTATCCAGGCAAGGTCGCTAGGGCTGATCGCCAGCAGATCGCCAAACAGGTAGGCCATCAAGTCGATGCGTACTTCGTGCATGAAGCTCAGTACCACCAGGCCCAGGGACAGGGTGCTTGGAGCCAGGATGCCCAATAGCGTGTCGGAGGCCAGCGGCTGGCGTTGTTGCAGCGTCACCAGCAGGACCGCCAGCAGCAGGCAGCCCACGGTGACGGCGAGGGTCGGGCTCACATCCAGCAAAAAGCCCAAGGCGACGCCCAGCAGGGCGGCGTGGGACAGGGTGTCGCCGAAATAGGCCATGCGCCGCCAGACCACGAACGAGCCCAATGGGCCCGCCACCAATGCCAAAGCCAAGCCTGCCAGCAGGGCGTAGAGCAGAAAATCAGCCATGCTTGCAGCTATCTCCATGAACGTGGGTATGAGATTTGGCCGGATCAGTCACGACGGCGCCATGCAAGTCATGGGCATGATCGTGATGGTGGTGGTAGATCGCCAGGCTCTGCGCGTTCTTGCCGAACAACTCGACGAAGGCCGGGTCACCGCTGACCTGTTCCGGGTGGCCGGAGCAGCACACATGGCGGTTGAGGCACACCACTTGGTCGGTGGTGCTCATCACCAGGTGCAGGTCGTGGGAGACCATCAGCACGCCACAGCCATGGCGGTCGCGCAGGCGGGTGATCAGGCTGTACAGCTCGGCCTGGCCTGCGACGTCGACGCCTTGTACAGGTTCGTCCAGTACCAGCAGTTCGGGCTCGCGCAACAGGGCGCGGGCCAGCAAGACGCGCTGCATTTCGCCGCCGGAGATGCTTTGCACCGGGCTGTCGATGACCTGCTCGGCGCCGACCTCCTTGAGCGCGGCCAGCGCGCGGGTACGGTCGACACCGGGCACCAGGCGCAGAAAGCGCAGTACCGACAGGGGCAGCGTCGGATCGACGTGCAGCTTCTGCGGCATGTAGCCGACACGCAGCTTGGGTTTGCGCCATACACGGCCGCTGTCGGGCTTGAGCAAACCGAGCACGGCACGCACCAGGGTGGTCTTGCCCGCGCCATTGGGGCCGATCAGCGTGACGATCTGCCCGGGCTCGACGCTCAGCGCGATGTTATCCAGTACGTTTTGCCCGGCGAACGTGACCGCGACCTGTTCCAGGCGGATTAACGCGTTGCTCATCAAGCCCCCTGGCAACCCGAGCAGAGCCCGACCACTTCGACCGTTTGCCCTTCAACCTTGAAGCCGACGTCGGCGGAGCTCTGGATGATGGCGTCGCTGATGCTTTTCTGTTCAAGCTCGATGGCGGCGTGGCACTCCCGGCAGATCAGGAACTGGCCTTGATGCGCATGCTCCGGATGGCTGCAGCCGACAAAGGCGTTGAGGGAGGCAATGCGATGCACCAAGCCGTTCTCCAGCAGGAAGTCCAGCGCGCGGTATACGGTCGGCGGCGCGGCGCGGCGGCCGTCCTGCTCGCTGAGCACGCCAAGAATGTCGTAGGCGCCCAGCGGCTTGTGGCTTTGCCACACCAGTTCCAGCACCCGACGGCGCAATGCGGTCAGGCGAAGGCCCTTCTGCGTACACAGGGTGTCGGCTTCCGACAGCGCGGTATGCACGCAGTGGGAGTGGTCGTGGGGACGGCTGGCAAGCGGTGTTTTAGGCATGAGCGGCGACAGACATTTGATAGAGACGTTATTATGTTACCCGTTCCTACGCCATCGAGTGGTCATCGTGTTCCGACTTTTTCCCGTTTTTGTCGTATTTGTCACCAGTTTGTTCGTTACCGCAGCCGCTCAGGCTGAGGTCAAGGTGTTGACCAGCATCAAGCCGTTGCAGCTGATTGCCGCTGCCGTGCAGGATGGCGTGGCGATCCCGGAGGTCTTGTTGCCGCCTGGTGCATCGCCGCATAACTATGCCTTGCGCCCATCCGACGTGCGGCGCGTACAGTCGGTGGACCTGCTGTATTGGATCGGCCCTGACATGGAAAGCTTCCTGCCGCGTGTGCTCAAGGGGCGTAGCCTGCCGACCGTCGCGGTACAGGATCTTCCAGGCATGAAGCTGCGTCGTTTCGCCGAAGATAGCCACTCCCACGCTGACGAAGCCGACGAACATGACCACGATCATCGCCCGGGCAGCCTGGATGCGCACCTGTGGCTATCGACGGTCAACGCGCGGGTGATTGCGGCACGCATGGCTGCTGATCTCAGCGCTGCCGACCCGGCCAATGCCGCGCGTTATCAGAGTAACGTGAAGGCTTTCGATGAGCGTCTGGATGCGTTGGACGCACGGTTGAAGGCTCGCCTGGCGACCATCGGCGACAAACCCTACTTCGTGTTCCATGAGGCCTTTGATTACTTCGAAGACGCCTATGGGCTCAAGCACACCGGTGTGTTCAGCGTGGCTGCCGAAGTGCAGCCGGGTGCCCAGCACGTCGCGGCGATGCGCACGCGCCTGCAGGAAGTGGGCAAGACATGTGTGTTCAGTGAGCCGCCATTGCGTCCGCGTTTGGCTGAGACGCTGGTGGCCGGCCTGCCGGTGAAGTTGGCGGAGCTGGATGCATTGGGCGGCTACACACCGGCCACGGCTCAAGGGTACGAGCAGGTGCTGGAGAAGCTGGGTAACGATTTGGCCGGGTGCCTGGAGTCGCTCTGACGGTTAACGCATGTGGGAGCTGGCTTGCTCCCACATTTTTTGACCGAGTGGGTCCTTTAAAGGGCGAACGGCAGTTGGATCGTGACCTGCTGGCGCTGCGCCAAGCGGTGCTCGAACTCGGCGGGGTCGTGAATCAGCACATCCTGCCCGGCAAACGACTCAGCGGCGATCAGCCGTGACAGCCAGAACCGCACACAAGCCACCCGTAACATTGTCGGCCACAATTCGGCCTCCTTCGCCGTGAACGGCCGCAGGCTCGCGTAGGCGCCCAGCAGTGCGCGGGCACGCGGCCCATCAATCACGCCTTGCGCATCCGAACACCAGTCATTCAGGGCGATCGCCACGTCGTACAGCATCGGGCCGGAGCATGCGTTGTAGAAGTCGATCAATCCTGTGAGATGCGTGCCTTCAAACATCGCATTGTCGCGGAACAGGTCGGCGTGCACGTTGGCGCGTGGCAAGGCCAGGATCTCGGCCTTGTGGGCGTCGATCTCGGTCAATGCCGCTTGCAGCAAGCTTTGCTGCGCTTCGTTCAAGTGCGAAATCAGCTGTGCCCCTTCACTGAGCATCCACTCCAGCCCGCGATCGGTCTTGCGTTCCAGCACCTTCTCGCCTTGGGTGGCCAGGTGCAGGTGGCCCAGCAGGTCGCCGACCTGGGCGCAATGCTGGGCGTTGGCGTCCTTGATGTGCTTGCCGGCCAGGCGCGGTTGCAGCAGCGCCGGTTTGCCGGCCAGCGTGCGCAGGGCGACGCCGTCGGTGGTGCGCAGCGCATAGGGCACTGGCAGGTCAGCGTCGTGGAGCACGTCGAGCAACTCGATGAAGAACGGCATCTCCGCGACGGGGCCGCGCTCAACCAGGGTCAGGACGAATTCGCCCTGTTCCAGGCTGATAAAGAAATTGGTGTTTTCGCTGCCAGCGGCAATCCCCTGGAAATCAAGCAGGCGGCCGAGCCCGTAAGGGGCGAGAAAGGTTTCCAGCTCGGGCCGAGCCAGGGGGGTAAACACAGACATGGTTAAAACTGCCAGTACGGGCGCCGTGATGTGCGGCGCCAATTGAAGTTAAGAAATCATTTCCATTCGAAGATCTTCCATGACGGGATCAGCATATCCGGCTGGTCAGAGCGGATGAAGTTCGCGTCGGTTCCGTCCGCGCGCACCAGGAAATACGGTGGGGCACCCTTTACAGTGACCTTGATTGCGTACAGGAAACCGTTTTGGCGGTACTCCTGGATGGTTCTGTCGCCTTCCGTGCGAATGGTAACTTCCGGATCGCCCGAAGGGGCGCTGTCTGCCGCCATGGCAGCCATCGGAGCGAGTGCAATCAAGCCAGTGAGGAGCAGGCGATTGAATGTACGCATGATAACCTTGTCCCTTTGTCGTCATTGGTCCGGCTATTCTAGCGCCTGACCCGCCGAAAAGGTTGATCCTGCTCATGAGCCAAGCCCCCCTCGTCCTGGTGGACGGTTCTTCTTATCTGTATCGTGCGTTCCACGCGCTGCCACCGCTCACCACTTCCAAAGGCCTGCCGACCGGTGCGGTCAAGGGCGTGTTGAACATGCTCAAAAGCCTGCGCAAGCAGTACCCGGACAGCCCTTTCGCCGTGGTGTTTGACGCCAAGGGTGGGACTTTTCGCGATGACATGTACGCCGAATACAAGGCCAATCGCCCGAGCATGCCCGATGACATGCGCCTGCAGATCGAGCCGCTGCACCAGAGCGTGATTGCCCTGGGCTTCCCGCTGTTGTGCGTCGAAGGCGTCGAGGCCGATGACGTGATCGGCACCCTGGCCCGCAGTAGCGCAGCGGCCAACCGACCGGTGGTGATTTCCACGGGTGACAAAGACATGGCGCAGCTGGTCGATGGGCACATTACCTTGGTCAATACCATGACCGGTAGTTCGATGGACATCGAAGGCGTAAAGGAGAAATTTGGCGTCGCTCCGGAGCAGATCATCGACTATCTGGCGTTGATGGGGGATTCGTCTGACAACATTCCGGGCGTTCCGGGTATTGGTCCGAAGACCGCTTCCGGCTTGCTGGTGGGCGTGAATGGTGGGATCAAAGAGCTGTATGAGCAGTTGGATATCGTGCCGACCCTGCCGATCCGTGGGGCCAAGACCCTGCCGGCCAAGTTGGAAGAGCATAAGGAGATGGCATTCCTTTCTTACCAACTGGCGACGATCAAATGTGATGTGCCGCTGCACGTCGGCCTGGAAGACCTGCACCTGATCGAACCCGATCGTGAAAAGCTGCTGGAGCTGTACACGCTGCTGGAGTTCAAGAGCTGGTTTGACGAGATCCAGCGTGATGCCAAGCGCGTGGAGCTCAATACGGCGCCCGTTGCTGAGGCCGTCGTGGAGGCGGTGGTGGTTGCACCTGTCGAGGCGCGTTACACCACAATCCTTGACCAGGCGACCTTCGATACCTGGCTGCAGAAGCTCAATGACGCGAAGTTGTTCGCGTTCGATACCGAAACCACCGGCATCGACGCCCAGCAGGCACAGCTGGTCGGGGTTTCATTCGCGGTGCAGCCCCATGAAGCCGCGTACATTCCGTTGACGCATTCCTACATCGGCGCGCCGCCGCAGCTGGATCGCGACAGCGTGTTGCTCGCGTTGAAACCATTGCTGGAGGATCCGACCAAGCTCAAGGTCGGCCAGCACGCCAAGTTCGACATGAACATCCTGGCCAACTGCGCCATCGGCGGCGACCCGACGCAGGGCATTACCGTACGTGGTATCGCCTTCGACACCATGCTCGAATCCTATGTGCTCAACTCCACGGCAACCCGGCACGACATGGACAGCCTGGCCAAGAAGTACCTGGACTACGACACCGTCAGTTTCCAGGACATCGCCGGCAAGGGCGCCAAGCAGCTGACATTCGACCAGATCCCGCTTGAACAAGCCGGTCCTTACGCGGCGGAAGATGCCGATGTGACCTTGCGTCTGCATCAGGCGCTGCATGCGCAACTGGCGGCCATTCCAAGCCTGGCCGGCGTACTGACCGACATCGAGATTCCACTGGTGCCGGTGTTGGCGCGGATCGAGCGTCAGGGAGCCTTGGTGGATAAGGATCTGCTGGGCGTTCAGAGCATCGAGCTGGGCAACAAGATGGTTGAGTTGGAGCGTCAGGCGTTCGAGATCGCCGGTGAGGCGTTCAATCTGGGCTCGCCCAAGCAGCTAGGGGCGATTCTCTACGAGAAACTGGGCCTGCCGGTATTGAAGAAGACCGGCAAAGGCCAGGCGTCGACTGCTGAAGAAGTACTGGCCAAGCTGGCCGAAGATGACTTCCTGTTGCCCAAGGTGCTGATGCAGTACCGCAGCATGAGCAAGCTCAAAAGCACCTATACCGACCGGCTGCCGGAGCAGATCAACCCACGCACCGGGCGCATTCACACGTCTTATCACCAGGCGGTGGCGGCAACGGGGCGTTTGTCTTCCAGCGATCCGAACCTGCAGAACATACCGGTGCGGACCGCCGAAGGGCGGCGGATTCGCCAGGCATTCGTCGCGCCCAAGGGCTACAAACTGCTGGCGGCGGATTATTCCCAGATCGAATTGCGGATCATGGCGCACTTGTCCAGGGACGAGGGCCTGATGAACGCGTTCCGCAACAACCTGGACGTGCATACGGCGACGGCCGCCGAGGTGTTCAAGGTCGAGTTGGCCGAGGTCACGTCCGACCAGCGTCGCAGTGCCAAGGCGATCAACTTTGGCCTGATCTACGGGATGGGGGCGCAGAAGCTCGGCAAGGATATTGGAGTCGATACCAAGACCGCCAAGGCCTACATCGATGTGTACTTCGCACGTTACCCGGGCGTTCGCGAATATATGGAGCGCACCCGCGCCCAGGCTGCCGACCAGGGCTATGTAGAAACCTTCTTCGGGCGTCGGCTGTATTTGCCCGACATCAACTCCAATAAACCCCAGGACCGCGCAGCCGCCGAGCGCACGGCGATCAACGCGCCGATGCAAGGCACCGCGGCGGACATCATCAAGAAAGCCATGGTGCGGGTGGATGACTGGCTGACGGAGTCGGGTCTGGATGCCAAGGTTATCCTCCAGGTGCACGACGAACTGGTGCTTGAGGTGCGTGAAGACCTGGTGGCGCAAGTCAGCGAAAAGATCCGCGAACACATGAGTGCGGCGGCGCAATTGGATGTGCCGTTGGTGGTGGATGTGGGAGTGGGCAATAACTGGGACGAGGCGCACTGATTTGGCGGCTCTGCCATCACCAACCGTGATGGCAGGGCGCTTTAGATCAGAAATCGATACTGGTTATTTCCAATAGTTTTTTGGATCTGCCGGAACTTAACCCGTGAACTGCCACTCAGAGTTACTGAATGGGTGGTGAAGCCCTTCAATGCTCCTATGTTGTGTTAAGTGTTGGCAGATATCTGGACCCCGCCCTAGCGGTCCGGAACTTGAACCCCGAACTTCCCCTCCCCATACGAAGTCCGGGGTTTTTTTTGCCCGCAGAAAAGTTATTCCGCGATTTCAGCGCCCTTGTCCGCCAATTCCATCCAGCCGGCCAGCACGGTGTAAGCCTCTTCCAGGCCCATGCGCTTGGGTGCCGAGAACAGTTGGATGGTGATCGCATCACCCCAACCTTTGCGGATTTCCGATTGGACCTTGAGCAGCGTGTTCTTGGCTGCGCCGTAGGTCAACTTGTCGGCCTTGGTCAGCAGGATATGCATCGGCATGCCGCTGGCTACGGCCCAGTCGAGCATCAACAAGTCGAAGTCGGTCATTGGATGACGGATGTCCATCATCAGGATCAAGCCCTTCAAACTCTCGCGGCCACCCAGGTAAGCCTCCAGGTGACGCTGCCAGTGCAGCTTCAGCGGGATAGGTACTTTTGCGTAACCGTAGCCCGGCAGGTCGACCAGACGCCGATCATCGTCTAGCTTGAAGAAATTGAGCAGCTGCGTGCGGCCCGGGGTTTTCGAGGTGCGCGCCAGGCTGGCATGGGTCAGGGTGTTCAGTGCGCTGGATTTGCCGGCGTTGGAGCGACCGGCAAAGGCGACTTCAAAACCTTCGTCATCTGGGCATTGGTCAACTTTGGCGGCGCTGAGCATGAACGTGGACTGTTGGCACAGACCGAGGATGGGATTCTTGAGTTGCATGAGATTTCCGATGTGGGCGGTGCCGAGAAAGGGTGCGGCAAGCGGTGTCGTTTCCGTTTCAGTAGCGCCAGTATATAATGCCGCAGATTTTGTGTGTGCTTTGTCCCAGCGAAGGATGAAGTTCACGGGAGCGAAAGACCTTCATTGCGCATTAGAACGCAAAACGCTCTCAAACCCTGAAAAGGTCGATGTATGACCCGCAGGTTGCTCGCTTTTGGTGTCCTGATTCCGCTTTATGGCGCTCAGGCTACACAGGAACCGGAAGCGGTGTACAACCGAGTTTGCGTGGCTTGCCATGCCGGCCAACTGCCCAACGCCCCTGAACGGGGTGATCAGGCAGCGTGGGCGCCCAGACTGGCGCAGGGCATGGATACGCTGGTGCAACACGTAACCCAGGGTTTCAAGGCAATGCCGCCGCGTGGTTTGTGCATGGACTGCAGTACTGAGGATTACCAGGCCGTCATTGAATTGATGGCGAGTAAACCCGGTAGATAACTCTTAAACCCTTAGCCGTAGTTGGATTAGCTGATGAACAAACTGATCGTGAGTCTGCTGTTGACCTTGGGCATCACCGGTGTTGCCCATGCTGCAGGCGACGCTACAGCGGGCCAGGCGAAAGCCGCCGTGTGTGGTGCTTGCCATGGACCGGATGGCAACAGCCCGGCGCCGAACTTCCCCAAACTGGCCGGCCAGGGTGAGCGTTACCTGACCAAGCAGATGCACGACATCAAGGATGGCAAGCGCACGGTGCTGGAAATGACCGGCTTGCTGACCAACCTCAGTGATCAGGACCTGGCAGATATCGCGGCGTATTTTGCCAGCCAGAAAGGCAGTGTGGGAGCTGCCGATCCGAAATTGGTCGAAAAAGGCCAGGCATTGTTCCAAGGTGGCAAGCTCGCTGAAGACCAGCCTATTGGTGGCATGCCCGCCTGCAAGGCGTGCCACATCCCGGACGGCGGCGGTCTCGCCGCTGCAGGCTTCCCTCATCTGAGTGGCCAGCACGCCCAATACACCGCCAAGCAATTGAAGGATTTCCGCGAGAAAGTTCGTTATATCGATGGCGATGCGGGTAACAAAATGATGGGCGACATTGCTGCCAAGCTTTCGGATAAAGATATCGACGCAGTGTCCAGCTACATCCAAGGGCTGCACTGACAGGGCCGGCGACGTTAACGCTCGATTAATCCATCGATGCAAGCATAAAAAGGGTGGCTTAGGCCGCCCTTTTTTGTGGCCGCTGCCGTTACACTAACGAAATCATGTCCGCGTAGACCTGTCATAACAAAGGTCGCGTGAGGCGACTTTATTTGTCCAGGAGTAAAGCATGCGTAATCTGATCCTCAGCGCCGCTCTCGTTACCGCCAGCCTCTTCGGCATGACGGCACAAGCTGCCGATGTGCCGCTTGAAGCCGGTAAAACCTATGTTGAATTGCCTAACCCTGTACCGGTTTCGGTGCCTGGCAAGATCGAAGTCGTGGAGCTGTTCTGGTACGGTTGCCCGCATTGCTACGCTTTTGAGCCAACCATCAACCCTTGGGTTGAGAAACTTCCGTCCGACGTGAACTTCAAGCGCATCCCGGCCATGTTCGGCGGCCCATGGGATGCCCACGGCCAATTGTTCCTGACCCTGGAAGCCATGGGTGTTGAGCACAAGGTCCATAACGCCGTATTCGACGCGATCCAGAAACAAGGCAAGCGCCTGACCAAGCCGGAAGAAATGGCCGACTTCGTCGCCACCCAGGGTGTCGACAAGGACAAGTTCCTCGCCACCTTCAACTCTTTCGCTATCCAGGGCCAGATCAAGCAGGCCAAGGAACTCGCGCAGAAGTATGGCGTGCAAGGCGTACCGACCATGATCGTCAACGGTAAATACCGTTTCGACCTCGGCACTGCTGGTGGTCCGGAAGCTGTCCTCAACGTTGCAGACCAATTGATCGCCAAAGAGCGCGCCGCCAAGTAAGGGGGCTCACCATGCGCCGCCGGGGTACCGAACGTGTCGTAGGCCTGCATGAGCCGCGGGTCAACGAGCATCATCTGGAGTCCACAGGCTTGCCGGCTGACAGTCGCTTGCGCCTGCTCAGTTTCAATATTCAGGTGGGCATCAGTACCGAGAAGTACCGCCACTACCTTACCCGTGGCTGGCAGCATCTGCTGCCGCATAACGGGCGGGCCGGCAACCTGCAAAAAATCGGCAACCTGCTCAACGACTTCGATCTGGTCGCCTTGCAGGAAGTCGATGGCGGCAGCATTCGCTCCGGCTACATCAATCAGGTGGAGCACCTGGCTCAGTTGGGGGCCTTCCCCTACTGGTATCAGCAACTCAATCGCAACCTCGGGCGCCTGGCACAGCACAGTAATGGTGTGCTCAGCCGCCTGAAGCCAACTGCCATCGAAGACCATCCATTGCCAGGCCCCAAAGGGCGTGGGGCGATTCTGGTGCGCTTCGGCGAAGGCCCCGAAGCCCTGGTGGTGGTGATGATGCACCTGGCGCTCGGAGGGCGTACGCGCAACCTCCAGCTTGCCTACGTGCGTGAGCTGATTGGCAACTACAAGCATCAGGTGCTGATGGGTGACATGAACACCCATGCCAATGACCTGTTGCAGAATTCCCCGTTGCGTGACCTTGGGTTACTGGCGCCGCAAGTCGAAGCCACGTTCCCCAGTTGGCGCCCGCAACGCTGTCTGGATCATATCCTGCTGAGCCCTACCCTCACGCTCGAAAGTGTGCAGGTTTTGGCGCAGCCCATTTCCGACCACCTGCCGGTCGCGGTCGAGATTCGTCTGCCGGGTTCGCTCACGGCAGATGCATTGCCCGCGTTGAGCCCAGGCACCAGCGGACCCCTTGCATGAGCGACGACGCCCAGCGCTGGAAAGAGAAATACCTCAAGAGCATCGAGCAACAAGACAAGCTCGAACGCCGCTGGGCTGCCCGCCTCGACCTGCTGCGCCGTGGGCTGGTACGCAGCACGCTGGCCGCTGAAGGAACGGACCGCGCAGTCGATCAATGCATGAAGGAAATGCGCGACATCGTGCGCAGCGACGACATGGATGCCGCCCTCGCCGCCTTGCTGCCGCGTCTGGAAAAAGCCGTGCTGGATTCGGAGCAGCGCCGCGAAACCCGGGTTGACCAGATCAGCACTGCGCTCACGGCCCTGGTCGCCCAGTTGCAGAAGTTACCGCTGCCCCGTGAAGTGGCCCGCCCGCTGAAAACCTTCGCCAAGCAACTCGATGGTCGTGTCGGGCAGGCGCGGGAGATACCGTTGCTCCTGAGTGAACTCAGTAGCCTGCAAGGGCAGGCACTGGACAACCTGGAGCCGGACAGCGAAAGCCCCCGTTCAGGGCCGGGTCTGCTGCAACGCCTGTTCGGCAGTAAAGATGCTGCAACCGAAGCCGGCGAGCCGGTCCCGGTAGCTACGCCGCAGCCGGGGGCGCCAAAACCTGCGCCCGAGCCCCAGGAAACGGCGCAGTCCGAGGCGCTGGCCGAAGCGTTGCGGGCATTCGAGCCAGCGCCATCAGCGCCGGCGGCGTCGCCGCCTGAACCCGGTGTGCCCGTTGCGCAGGCCCAGGTCGCCAGCGAAACGTTTGTCTTTGAAGCCCCTGCGCAGTCGGCAGCCGCTGCCCTACCTGTCGAAGCCCCTGACGTTGAGGCGCCGGAACCGCCTCCGGAGGCGCCCGCATCGGAGAGTGCGCTCGCCGCTTTTATCGAAGCGCCCGAGGTGCAAGTCGACAGGGTGGAGGCGACGGCCATCGGCAGCCTGTCGCTCCCGCCTGTGCTGGACAGCGCCGAACCCGACCCTGATGCGTTGCAAGCGGACGGCGTCTACGCCCTGCCCGACTCGCCCGAGCCGTCCTACAGCTCGGTCGCCAAACATATCGAAAGCACTTTGCTCGGCTTGCTGGAAGACCTCGACCTGCCCGAACGCCACCGGCCCCAGGCCGAGGCCATGCGCGAGCGTCTGGCCAATGGTTTGAACTGGTACGAGCTGCTGCCGATCCTGGATGACCTGGCGGTGTTGATGCTGGCGATCACCGACAGCGGCCAGCATGAGTTCGAGGCTTATCTCAAGCAGCTCAACGAGCGTCTCGAAGCGTTTCAAGGCCATTTGCAGGTTGCCAGTGACGGCCACGCCGATAGCCGTTCGGCCGCGCGCGAATTGGATACGCAGATTCGTGAACAGGTCGATGGCTTGCAAAGCAGCGTACAGGAAGCGTCCGACCTGAACAGTCTCAAGCAGGTGCTGGAAAGCCATCTTGAAGGTTTGCTCGGCACCATGGATGAGCATCAGCAGCAGCGCGACCAGCGTGAACAGGAAGTGGCGGCGCGTTTGAAGGGCTTGGCTGAGCGGGTTGCGAGCATGGAGCAGGAAGCTCAAGGCTATCGCGAACACCTGGAGGTGCAGCGTCAGAAAGCCTTGATTGACCCGCTCACCGGCCTGCCTAACCGCGCCGCCTGGAGTGAGCGCCTGGATCAGGAGGTCAATGCCTGGCACCAGCGCGGCAACAGCTTGTCGCTGGCGATACTGGACCTGGACCATTTCAAGCGCATCAACGACGGTTATGGGCACCTGGCCGGTGACAAAGTCTTGAAGATCATCGCCAACGTGCTGAGCAAGCGCCTGCGGCCAAGCGATTTTATTGCGCGTTTTGGTGGCGAGGAGTTTGTGTTGCTGATGCCCGACTCATTGCTGGCCGATGCCTTGGCCGTGGGTGAGGTGCTGCGTGCGGCGATTGAAGCGTGTCCGTTCCACTTCAAAGGCGAGCCGGTGACGATCACGGTGTCCATGGGCGTGGCGCAGTTTCTGCCGGGTGAGCGTAGTGATCTAGCGCTCAAGCGTGCTGACGAGGCGTTGTACCGGGCCAAGGCGGCGGGACGTAACAAGGTGCTGGCGGCTTAAAAGATGTTCCATTTTGTGATTTGACCGCCGCGCTACCCTTCATACGTTACACTGTTGCATTATCGTCTTCAGTGTAACGTGATCTGCCATGAAATCCCTGTACATCGCTTTTGTGTTTCTACTACTCGCCGGCTGTGCAAGCGGCCCCCGTCTCGATACCAGCCACCCTTCGGCGAACCACGACAACCGCATACAGTTCGTCATCGTCCATTACACCTCCGCCAACCTTGAGCGTTCCTTGGCCCTGTTGACCCACGGCCAGGTCAGCAGCCATTACCTGATCGGCAACGATGCCTCGGGCACTATCTACAAGTTGGTGGATGAGAGCCAGCGGGCCTGGCATGCAGGCGAAAGCGAGTGGTTGGGGCGCACCTGGCTCAACTCCAGTTCCATCGGTATCGAAATCGTCAACCCGGGGTATCGCGACACCCCGACGGGCCGCGTCTGGTACCCGTACTCCGAGGCGCAGGTACAATCACTCATCGTGCTGTTGAAAGACATCAGCAAGCGCAACGGAATTGACCCTAAGCACATCATCGGTCACAGCGATATCGCGCCGCTGCGCAAGCTTGATCCAGGCCCACTGTTTCCGTGGAAGCGGTTGGCGGCCGAAGGGTTGGGAGTCTGGCCGGACGCGCAGGCAGTCGCTCGTTTCCAGGCGCAGTATGCAGCGCAGTTGCCGAGCGTGGCCTGGTTCCAGGAAGAGCTGGCGCGCCTGGGCTACCAGACACCTCAAACCGGCGAGCTGGATGTCGCCACGCGCCATGTAATAGCGGCTTTCCAGATGCATTTCAGGCCATCGCTGTTTGACGGCACGCCGGATGCCGAAAGTGCTGCGATCCTGAGTGCGTTGAACCATCGCTAATCGCCAGGCGGGTAAATGCTCGCTTACAAGGGCAGTGCCATGTAGAACTGCGTGCCCTGCCCTGGCCGTGAGTACACACCCATTCGGCCCCCGTGCAATTGCACGATCTCCTTGCACAGCGCCAGCCCGAGGCCGGCGCCGCCTTTCTTGCGGCCCACTTGTACGAAAGGTTCGAAGATGCGTCCCTGTTGGCCGTACGCGATACCTTCGCCGTTATCCTCCACGCTGATAATCACTCGTTCGCCATGGCGACGGGCCTGCAGGCGAATCTGCCCGCCTTCGGCGGTATGGCGCAGGGCATTGGCCAGCAGATTGTCGAGCACGCGCTCCAGTTGGGCCTGGTCAGCGTGCAGTCGCGGCAAATCGGCTTGGGCTTCCACCAGCAACTCGATGTGTTGTGCATTCGCCGGTTCCGCAAACCGCGCTTGGGCGTGCTCCAGCAAGTCCGTGATATCGCACGGCGCCAGAGTGAGTTTCTGCAGGCCATTCTGGTAACGCGAAAAATTCAGCAAGTCGTTGATCAACTGCATCAGGCGCTGCATTTCTTCGTTGACCGTATCCAGCAAGTCCGCTTCCCGGGACTCTTCAGGAAACTTTGCGCGCTCGCGAAACAAGCCGAAGGCCATGTGCATGCCGGTCACCGGCGTGCGTAACTCATGGGAGGCGCGCAGGACAAACTCGCTGCGCACTCGCTCAAAGGCGCGCTGCTCCGTAACGTCGTGCAGCACCATCACCGCTCCGAGAATATGCCCCTGAGTATGGCTCACCGGGGTCAGGCTGTAGGTCAGCAGGCGCAACTCGCCTTCGACTTCCACCTCCAGATCTTCCGGTGCTCGCTCCAGATTGCCGCCGCGCAGCACCAGTTGCAGTTGTTCATCCATTTCCGGGCGTGCGAGAGCCTCGCCCAGGCCTTGGCCGAGGCGTTCCTCGTCCCACCCCAACTGGCGCTGTGCCACGGGGTTGAGGTGTTCCAGGCAGCCTTGGCGGTCAATCATCAGCAGGCCGTCATCAATACTGTCGAGCACCGCTTGCAGGCGTTGCTGACCGGCCAGCAGCTCGTCGACATTGGTCGCCTGATGCTGGCGCAATGCTTCGGCCATGATGCCGAAGCGGCGCGTCAGCTGGTTCATCTCTGCTGCTGAGGAGATGGGCAGGGTGACTTCAAAGTCGCCCTGCCCGATCCTGTCGGCGGCTTTAGCCAGCGCTTCGATAGGCCCGCCGAAGCGTCGAGCGATGCCATGTGCCGTGATGAAACCGATGATCAGCACCGCAAGCCCGACCAGCCCGAGCAGGCCGGAGATCACCAGCGCGCGTTCCCGGGACTCGTGTTCACTGTTGCTGATGTTTTCCAGAGCCTGCTTATGATCGACAATCAGGCCGTTGCGCAACACGTTGAAGGCTTCGGTGAGTTGTTCTCTGCTGCCGGGCGGCGGCGATGGCTGCTGGGATTTGTCAAACGCTTCCAGCAGGTTCTGGTAGTCGATGCGCGCCTGGCTGAAGCCATTGCCGCGACCGTTTTGCTGTTCATGGGCGATGCCCTGGTCCAGCAGTTCGAAATAGTGTTGCTTGGAGGCTTGCAACGCCTGCGTGTCAGGCGGCTTTTCCAGCATCATGATCAACTGGTCGCCCAGGCTCTGGCGCAGCTTGAGCCCCAGTTCCAGGTTGATGAAGCTGCTGCGGATCAATGACTCCTGGGTCTTGGCCATTTGCATGACGCTGACCAGGCCCAGGATCAACCCCAGCAGGGCGACGCTGATCAGCGCTGAGATACTCAGGAACAACCGAGTACGCAGTTTCATCGCAAGCTTCATAGGGTGTGTTTCACAGGTTGTACTGTTTGCGTTTGCGGTACAGGGTCGACGCGTCGATGCCCAGCGTGCGTGCCGCCTGGTCCAGGGTGTCGCTGGTGGCGAGCACAGCGCCGATATGCGCTTTCTCTAGCTCGTCCAGGCTCAGCGCCGCGCCGATGCGTGGCGCATTGTTGGTCGGCTGTTCAGCCATGCCGAGATGGCTGATCTCGACCTTCTCCTGAGGGCATATGATGCTGGCCCGCTCCACCACGTTGCGCAGCTCACGGATATTGCCCGGCCAGCGATAGTTGAGCAGCGCTTCGCGTGCCTGATCACTGAACCCTCGGGCGGGCCGTGCGTACTCCTTCACGAACCGCGCCAGGAAACGGTCGGCCAGGGTCAGGATGTCTTCACTGCGTTCGCGCAGCGGCGGCAGGTGCAGGGTGATGACGTTGAGGCGGTAGAGCAAGTCTTCCCGGAAGCGGCCGTCGCGCACCATGTCTTCCAGGTTCAAGTTGGTGGCTGCGAGGATGCGCACATCGGCCCGTCGGGTCACCGGGTCGCCGACACGCTCGTACTCTTTGTCCTGGATAAAGCGCAGTAACTTGGGTTGCAACGTGAGTGGAAAGTCGCCGATCTCGTCGAGAAAAAGCGTACCGCCATCGGCCTGGTTGACCCGGCCCAATGTGCTCTCGCTGGCGCCGGTAAACGCACCGCGGCTGTGGCCGAACAGCTCGCTCTCCATCAACTCCGCTGTCAACGACGGGCAATTGATGGTGACGCAGGATTTTTTCGCGCGCTTGCTCCAACCATGAATGGCGCGGGCCAATTCACCTTTACCGGTACCGGACTCGCCCAGGATCAGGATATTGGCGTCGGTACCCGCCACTTGGCGTGCGGTTTCCAGCACCACCATCATGGAGGGGCTGTGAGAGTCGAGGCCGTCCTTGGGTTGGCGCACTTCGCCTTCCAGCGCCTCCAGGCGTGCCGACAATTGGCGCACTTCCAACTGCTTGGCCGTGGCCAAGCGCAATTGGTCAGGACTGCATGGCTTGACCAGATAATCGGCGGCACCGGCCTGGATGGCGTCCACGGCGGTATCCACGGCCGAATGCGCGGTGACGATCACCACACGCATCCACGGTGCCTGGATGCGCATCTGGGCCAGTACATCCAGACCGTTGTCTTCGCCCAGACGCAGGTCGAGGAAACACAGGTCGAACACTTGGCGTTGCATCAAGGCATCGGCTTGGGCGGCGCTGTTGGCTGTGGCTACGGTGTAGCCCTCGTCTTCCAGGCAGTATCTGAACGTGCGCAGGATTGCGGATTCGTCATCCACTAAAAGAATGCGGCCTTGAAGTTCCTTGGCTGATTCCATCTGTCCCGCGCTCCTTAACTATGAATGATGGTGGTTAGTCCCGGAATAATCGGGCAAGTTGCATGGTTCATTCTGATTCATAAAAAGCATCTTCGTGCAGCTATCTGCGCGCCTTCCTACAAACCCGCTGATTAGTGGCGTATTCATGCCTTCGTGCCACTTCGGCAACTCGATGAAGGCTTTCGATCCCTTTACCCGACCATTGGCTATCGTGCAATTCGCACGGCCCTGGGCAGGGCATCGTGCAGGATGCTGGGCGGCGCCTTCAAAGCAAAGTCGTAACATTCTGATTTTATTGAGTTTTTTTGTTTAAAAAAACTGGCATGCACTCTGCAATAACTCTCCCAACAGTGTCATGAACGAATAATCAGAATGCGGGAGAAATACAGCATGACTCGTCAACACCTCAGCCAACTGCGTATTTCGTCCCTGCGTTTGCAGCAAGGTCTTTTTGCCAGCCTGGCGCTGATGGTCACGTTGATTGTCGGGCAGCAAATGCAGGCTTGGCAGCAGAGTCATCAGCAGCAAGTCCCTCAGTTTGAACGTCCGATCATGACCCAGACCCATTTCTCTTCTCTTGAGAGCCGTTCTCTTGGCAACGTGACGGCTCCGCAATTGAGAGTGGTCGATCAGGATTCCACCCTGGGCGAACTGCCCGTCCAAGAACGTTGGGTGTTCTAGGCAAGAAAAGGTCGTTCTGGTTGAGCGGCTGCACGGTAATACCCCTGTTACCCCTATAGAAGCGTAAGGAGAATCACCATGTTGAGTTGGGCTATCACATTTCTGATCATCGCCATTGTGGCTGCCGTCTTGGGCTTCGGTGGTATCGCGGGCACCGCTACGGGTATCGCCAAGATCCTGTTCGTGGTTTTCCTGGTGATGTTCATCGCTTCGTTCTTCTTTGGTCGTCGCGGCCGAGGCTGACTATGACCACTTCGTCCTTTAAAACCTTGGCTGCCGTCCTGCTTCTGGGCGGCAGTGGCTGGGCAATGGCCGCCAATGACGGCCAATCCCGGGCCAACGAGTTGCTGAGTTCCGATTCGCAGTTTCGTGAGACCTGGCAAGGCGTGGTGAAGAAAGAAGAGCGCCTGCCGGAATGGGTCATGAACCTGTCGGGCTCGGCCGAGCAGATGAATGCCGTCGAAGAGGATGGCGACAAGTACTTGGTGGGGCCGCTCTGCGAGACGGCAGACACCTGTCGCAGCAAACGTCTGATCGTCGCGTTCAGTTATGACAAGAAGCACGCCTACGCCATGTTGGTACAGGTACCGGCCGGGTTGCCGGCGGACAAGTCGCCGACACGCCACGCGGACTACCGTTTCCTTGGCAAGCCGGACGAAGGCATGCAAAAGCTGCTGATGGAGCAGCTCAAGAAAGATCCGAATTGGTACTAGGTTGCGTCTGACGTTTGCAGCGTCTACGAAACCTTCATCCATAGAAAGAAGCCACTGCGCTTCTTTCTGTCTGCATCGCTCGCCAAGGGCGATGCATGACCAGGGGGCCGGGTTGCTCTGATCGATCGAGATCGGCGTGACCTACGGGCACAGGGAGTGCCTGCGCGAGGGCCGGGTCAGGCGAAAAGCTGCGACGCAAGTTCACAAGTGTTTTTTTGCTTGCTGAACTTGCGGCGAGCTTATGACTCTCATCATCCGCCTCGCATGCCGCTCTTCGCATACCGCGCATAGCAACTATTTTCTCTTTCGCTGCTGACTAACCATTACTGGGTATGTCGGCGTGACCATCTATCGAGAAATTTTTTGCCGCACCATAGGACACTTCTGGCGCTAGGTCATGGATTTTCCGGGCAATTGCGCCACCGCCTGAAAGTCGTCCAGCATCTCTGAGCGAGCCGGGTTTGGCAGGTTCACGGCATATTTGCCAGACAATATGTCGCATTTGAACTGACCATTCGGACAGTTATTATCAAAAAAACTCATGCCGATTCGGCATAGGGTAGGCGTTTACGGCATTAGACGTCGCTCCCTTGCATCGGAATAGTTGCGCCTTTTTTCGCCTGCCAGTAAGCCATTTCGGCCACGCTGCGGTGACCTTCCATGGAGGCCGATGCTCACACTTTTTCGCTTTCGAGCGTTCCAGCTGGCGCATTCGCCTTAAGTCCACTTGAAGTAAGGGTAATGACATGAAGAAGGCAAAGCTAAGCCTCGCCTGGCAGATCCTCATCGGTTTGGTGCTGGGGATCGCAATCGGTGCAGTGCTCAACCATTTCAGTGCTGAAAAAGCCTGGTGGATCAGCAATGTGTTGCAGCCGGCGGGCGATATCTTTATCCGCCTGATCAAGATGATCGTGATCCCGATTGTGATTTCCTCTCTGATCGTCGGCATTGCCGGGGTCGGTGACGCGAAAAAGCTCGGCCGGATTGGTGTCAAAACCATCCTTTACTTCGAAATCGTCACCACCATTGCCATCGTGGTCGGCCTGCTGTTGGCCAACCTGTTCCACCCGGGCGCGGGTATCGACATGAGCACCCTGGGCACTGTCGATATCTCCAAGTACACCGCCACGGCTGCTGAAGTGCAGCATGAGCATGCGTTCATCGAGACCATTCTCAACCTGATTCCATCGAACATCTTTGCCGCCGTAGCCCGTGGCGAAATGCTGCCGATCATTTTCTTCTCGGTGCTGTTCGGCCTGGGCTTGTCGAGCCTCAAGCCTGAGCTGCGCGAGCCGCTGGTGACAATGTTCCAGGGCGTGTCCGAGAGCATGTTCAAAGTCACCCACATGATCATGAAGTACGCCCCGATCGGCGTCTTTGCACTGATCGCGGTGACGGTCGCCAACTTCGGCTTTGCTTCCTTGCTGCCGCTGGCCAAGCTGGTGATCCTGGTCTACGTCGCCATCCTGTTCTTCGCCTTTGCGGTGCTGGGTCTGATCGCTCGTCTGTTTGGCTTCTCGATCCTCAAGCTGATCCGCATCTTCAAGGATGAGCTGGTACTGGCCTACTCCACTGCCAGTTCCGAGACCGTGCTGCCACGCGTGATCGAAAAGATGGAAGCCTACGGCGCGCCGAAAGCTATCTGCAGCTTTGTGGTGCCGACCGGCTACTCGTTCAACCTCGACGGTTCGACGCTGTACCAGAGCATCGCGGCGATCTTTATCGCCCAGCTGTACGGCATCGACCTGTCGGTCGGCCAGCAGCTGATGCTGGTGCTGACCCTGATGGTCACCTCCAAAGGTATCGCCGGCGTGCCGGGTGTGTCCTTCGTCGTGCTGTTGGCCACCCTGGGCAGTGTGGGTATTCCGCTGGAAGGCCTGGCGTTCATCGCCGGTGTCGACCGCATCATGGACATGGCGCGTACCGCACTCAACGTCATTGGCAACGCCTTGGCCGTATTGGTCATCTCCCGTTGGGAAGGCATGTACGACGACGCCAAGGGTGAGCGCTACTGGAACTCCCTGCCGCACTGGCGCAGCAAGACAGCCTCGGTGATCGGCGAGACCAGCCGTAGCTGATAGCAATGTGATCTGAACCAACCCCGGGAAATCCGGGGTTTGTCGTTTCTGTCAGCCCCGCTATCATTCGCCCCATCTTTCGGGGGATTCATCTGATGCTCAATGGCCTGTGGCTTGGCTTCTTTGTCGTGGCAATGGTGTCGGCACTGGCGCAATGGCTGGTCGGCGGTAACGCCGGGATTTTCGCGGCGATGGTGGAAAGCATTTTCGCCATGGCCAAACTGTCGGTGGAAGTGATGGTGCTGCTGTTCGGCACCTTGACGCTGTGGTTGGGTTTTTTGCGCATCGCTGAAAAAGCCGGCATCGTCGACTGGCTGGCCAAGGCCCTCGGCCCGCTGTTTCGGCGCCTGATGCCCGAGGTGCCCGCCGGCCATCCGGCCATTGGCTTGATCACCCTGAACTTCGCCGCCAACGGCCTGGGCCTGGACAACGCCGCCACGCCGATTGGCCTCAAGGCGATGAAGGCACTGCAAGAACTCAACCCCCTCCCCAACACCGCAAGTAACGCACAGATCCTGTTCCTGGTGCTCAACGCTTCGTCGCTGACGCTGCTGCCGGTGACCATTTTCATGTACCGCGCGCAGCAAGGCGCCGCCGACCCGACGCTGGTGTTCCTGCCGATCCTGCTGGCGACCAGCGCCTCGACCCTCGTCGGCCTGCTGTCGGTGGCGATCATGCAGCGCTTGCGCCTGTGGGACCCGGTGGTGCTGGCCTACCTGATTCCCGGCGCCTTGGTGTTGGGTGGTTTCATGGCGTTGCTGGCGACCTTGTCTGCAACGGCGTTGGCAAGCTTGTCTTCGATCCTCGGCAACCTGACGCTGTTTGGCCTGATCATGCTGTTCCTGGTAATCGGTGCGTTGCGCAAGGTCAAGGTGTACGAAGCGTTTGTCGAGGGCGCCAAGGAAGGCTTCGATGTGGCCAAGAACCTGCTGCCGTACCTGGTAGCGATGCTCTGCGCCGTGGGTGTGCTGCGCGCCTCCGGAGCGTTGGACTTCGGCCTGGAAGGCATTCGTCATGTGGTGGCCTGGACGGGCCTGGACACGCGCTTTGTCGACGCGTTGCCGACCGCAATGGTCAAGCCGTTTTCCGGCAGCGCGGCGCGAGCGCTGTTAATCGAGACCATGCAGACCAAGGGTGTGGACAGCTTCCCGGCGCTGGTGGCGGCGACGATCCAGGGCAGTACGGAAACCACCTTTTATGTGTTGGCGGTGTACTTCGGCTCGGTGGGCATCCAGCGAGCCAGGCATGCGGTGGGGTGTGCTTTGCTGGCGGAGTTTGCCGGCGTGGTGGCGGCTATTGCGGTGTGCTACTGGTTCTTTGGCTAACCCTTAGACCGCTATCGGGAGCAAGCCCCCTCCCACATTTTGATCTGTGAATACATTCAAGCTGTGGGAGGGGGCTTGCTCCCGATGAGGCCCTCAGCGTTTCGCAGTAGCATTGCCCTGCGCCACCACCCAATCCACCACCTGCCTGTTCAACTGGTCTCCCGCCAGCCCGAATGCAGCAACCACCGCAGGCACCTTGGTATCACTTACCGGCTGGTGCACCTCAAATCGCCGGCTGGCGATGATCCGCTGATCACTGCCGCGCACCAGCCGCGCATCCAGGCGGATCACCACCTCCACCGCCCTGCCCCGGTATTCGCTCTGAAACGCCTGCAACTGCCCGCCCAGCTCATAGTCGGCTTGCAAGTTGGTCTCATCGGTACTCAGCAGCGTCACCCGTCCATCACGTTGGAAGCCGTCCATGAACCGATTGCGCAGCAAGACCGGCGATGGGTCGCTCCAGCGTGAATTGGCATAGCTGCTGATCAGGTTGCCATCAGGCACCACGGCAATGCGTGGGCTGTCGAGAAACTCGCTGGTTTGCGGCTTGGCGATACGCAGCGACCAACTGACCGGTGCGCCTTGGGTCGCCGTCTGGGCCGCGGCCAGGCGGTACACGTCCGAAGGGTCGGCCTTGGGCAGGATCGAGCACGCGCTGACCAGCGCCAATGCCAGGGGGGCGATCATTTGGTAAGCACGCTTCATGGCGTGAACTCCTTGTTCTTGTCGCTGCCCAGCAAGTAGCCACTGGGGTTGGCTTCCAGGCGACGGGAGATGGCGCGCAGCGAACCCAGGGTTTCGCGCAGTTCACGCACCGCCGGTGCCAGTTCGTTGAGGCCCTGCATGCCGCTGTTCACCGAGTCCTTGTTGTCGGTCAGCAAGGTGTTGAGGGTCGCGGTGCTTTGTTCGAGGGATTTCATCGCCTGCTCAGCGCTGCCGAAAGCTTGCTTGCCTTGCTCATTGAGCAGCCCGTTGGCGCTACGCATCAGCGTGGTGGTTTGCTCCAGCGCGGCGCCGGCCTGCTTGCTCACCTGCAGCAACTGTTGCATCACCACTTTGATATCGCCGCGCTGGTCGGCGATGGCACCGGTGGTTTGCTGCAAGTTGTCCAGGGTTTTGCTCAAACGCTCGACGTTCTCGCCGGAGAAGACGCGATTAGCGTTGTGCAGCAACAGGTTGACGCTGGTCATCAGGTCGTTGCTGTTGTTCAGCAGGCGTGCGATGGGCGACGGTGAGGCGATGATTTCCGGCAGGTTACCGTCCTTGCCCTTGAGTACTGGGCTTTGCGGTGTACCGCCGCTGAGCTGGATGATCGAGGTGCCGGTGATACCGGTCAGGGCCAGTTTGGCCTGGGTGTCTTCCTTGATCGGCGTCTGCCCGGCCAGGCGGATGCGGGCGAGTACGCGGCGGGGGTCTTTGGGGTCCAGGCGCAGGCTGGTGACATCCCCTACCTTGATCCCGCTGTACTGCACCGAGCTGCCCTGGGACAGGCCGCTGACCGCCTCGTTGAACACGACTTCATAATCCTGAAAGGCGCTGTCGACGCTGGACTTGGCCAGCCACAGGCCAAATAGCATCGCGCCGACCACCACGATTACGCTGAACAGACCGATCATCACATGATGGGCTCGGGTTTCCATGTCATACCTCGTTGAGCGATTGAGCGGCATCCAACGCCGCGCGGCCACGGGGGCCGTGGAAATATTCGTGAATCCAGGCGTCGTCCGTTTCCGAGACAATATCGATGGCGTCCGCCACCAGCACTTTTTTCTGGGCCAGCACCGCGACGCGGTCGGTGATGGTGTATAGCGTGTCGAGGTCGTGGGTGACCAGGAACACGCTCAAGCCCAGGGCATCGCGCAGGGTCAGGATCAACTGGTCGAATTGCGCCGCGCCGATCGGATCGAGGCCGGCGGTGGGTTCATCGAGAAACAGGATGTCCGGGTCCAGCGCCAGCGCTCGGGCCAGGGCTGCGCGCTTGATCATGCCGCCGGACAGCGACGCCGGGTACTTGTCGGCCGCCGACAGCGGCAGCCCGGCCAGCGCCAGTTTGACCGCCGCCAGATGCTCGGCGTCGGCGCGGCTGAGGCCGGCGTGTTCGATCAATGGCAGGGCGACATTTTCGGTGACGGTCAGCGAAGAAAACAGCGCGCCCTTCTGGAACAGCACGCCAAAGCGCCGTTCCACCAGCGAGCGTTCATGTTCCGACAGGTTCGGCAGGTTCTTGCCGAACACGCGCACCTCGCCTTCGTTGGGCCGGCGCAGGCCGACGATGCTGCGCAACAGCACCGACTTACCGCTGCCGGAGCCACCGACCACCGCAAGGATCTCGCCTTTATACAGATCCAGGTCGAGGTTCTCGTGCACGCTCTGGCTGCCGAAGCGGTTGCACAGCCCGCGTACTTCAATGACCGCCTCAGTGGGCGCACGGTGTAGACGACTCACCAGCCCATCTCCATGAAGAACATCGCCGCGACCGCATCCAGCACGATCACTACAAAAATCGATTGCACCACGCTGGAGGTGGTGTGGGCGCCGACCGACTCGGCGCTGCCACTGACCTTGAAGCCTTCCAGGCAACCGATGGCGGCGATCAGGAAGGCGAAGATCGGTGCCTTCACCATGCCCACCAGAAAGTGCTGCACACCGATGTCCGATTGCAGCAGCGAGAGAAACATCGCCGGCGAGATATCCAGCGCCACCGCACACACGACGCCGCCACCGATGATCCCCGAGAGCATCGCCAGAAAGGTCAGCATCGGCAGCGCCACCAAGAGCGCCAACACACGAGGCAGGACCAGCAGTTCCATCGGGTCCAGGCCCAGGGTGCGGATGGCGTCGATTTCTTCGTTGGCCTTCATCGAGCCGATTTGCGCGGTGAAGGCGCTGGCGGTACGGCCGGCGATCAGGATCGCGGTGAGCAGTACGCCGAATTCGCGCAGAAATGAGAAGGCTACCAGGTCCACGGTAAATATCGTCGCGCCGAAACTTTTGAGCACCGTGGCCCCAAGGAACGCCACCACGGCACCCACCAGAAACGTCAGCAGGGCCACGATGGGCGCGGCGTCGAGGCCGGTTTGTTCGATATGCGCCACCATGGGCGTCAGGCGCCAGCGTTTGGGGCGCAAAATGCCACGGGCGAAGGTTTCGAGGATCAGGCCGATAAAACCCAGCAGTTTCATCGCGTCCTGCCACACCGTGTCTACCGCTCGGCCGATGCGGGCCAGCAGTTGAATGCCGGTGGCTTCTTCGGGTTCCTTGAGCGGCACGCAGAAATCATTCAACGAGTGGTAGACGGTCTTGAGCAAGGCGCGGTCGGCGGCGGACAGGCTGCAATCGGCTCGCTCGGCGGAGTGCTCGATACGGTCCGGGCCCAGCAGTTCCACCAGCAGCGATGCGCCGGCGGTATCCAAAGTGCCGAGGCCATTGAGGTCGATGTGGGCACCGGCGTCGTATTGGCCGTCGAGCGTGTTCGACAGCTTTTTCAGGTGGGCGTAGTGGGCAAGCGTCCAGTCCCCCGTAATCCTGAGTAACGGCGGAGTGGTGGACGTATCGAGGTGGGCTGCGCCGGCCGTCGTACTGGTGGTCATAAGCTCCGAGCTTGTCTGGTTATCCACAATTGCTACGTAATAGCACGATCCGCCCTACTTCGGGTTGTCCGTTTGTGCGGTGTCAGTGACTTTGAAGCGCAACACGCCGATGACTTGCCCGTCTTCGGTCAGCACGCGCACTTGCCAGCGGCCCACCGAATCCGCCGGGAAGTTCTGCTTATGGGTCCAGGCGCGATAGCCTTCCTTGCGCCCGCCGTGGATATCCAGGGCAATGCGATCAACCTCTTTGCCATTGAATTTCCACACATGATAGATCCGCTCATCCAAGCCGCGCGGCGCGTTGATCGCGGTATAGGCGTACAGCCCGTCGCTGCGCAGTTGGGCGGCGTTGACCTCCTTGAGGTCATCGCCGGGCGTGCGATCTTGCAGTTGGGTGCTGATAGCCACCTCAGTCATCCACAACGTGGCCGGCGGCACCCAGGTGCGCAGGAACCAGCCGGCGCAACCAATGGCCGCCGTCACCCCCAGCAGCATCGCCCAGCCTTTGACGCTGCGCAGCGGCAGGCTTGCGGCCAGGCTTGGGATCGACAGTGCCATGGCCACGCCCAGGGCCAATTTGTAACTTTCGGCGGTGGTCAGGTGCAGGATGATCGGCAGCGCAGTGAGCAGCGCGGCGAACAGGGTCAAGGTGTGCAGTGCGAGGAACAGCGAGCGCTTGGGCGCCAGCCACTTGTAGTACAGCGGGTCGGTGATCGACACCAGTGCCGCTGCGCCGAGTAAACCGGTGAAGATCGATTGGCCGCTGTTCCATGTGGTGGTGACAAAGAAAAACGGCAACACAAAAAACAGACTCTCCTGATGGATCATCTGGGTGGCGTAGCGCAACAGGGGCTCGGGGATTTCCCGGTTGAAGACTTTGGCAAACAGTTGGGTAAAGCTGTTCTCCAGCATCAGCCACAGCCAGCTCACTAGCATGATCACCGCGATCCAACTGGCCATGCCTTGCTGGCGATCCACCAGAATGAAGCTGCACACGCCCGAGATAAAACCGCCGAGTGCGATCACCCCGGGGTAGCGCTTGATCAGCTCCAGGATTCGCTGGATAAGGGGTGGCAGGTTTGGCATGGGCGGTTCACAGTCGGAGTAGGAAAAATCGCCGGACAGAATAACGTCTTAGCCTGGTGTGCGGTGCTTCATTGCGTGATCCGTTTGCGATAAAGCCTGAGGCCAATCAATAGCATGGCGATCAGTCCCAGCACGCCGGCACCGATCCACGTCAGGGCGTCATAGCTCAATAGCGGCTTTTCGATGCGCCAATAGCCCGGCTGGTTGAAGACTTGGCGCATGGCCTGGTTGGTTTGCTCAAGGTTAACCGCCTTGATGCGTTTGACCGGGTCGCTGAAGTGTCCGTCGGCGTAGTCGCCCGATGCGCGCCAGTAATAGTCGGCCAACTCGCTGTTGCCCTGCACGGCCCAGGCTTGGCGCGCGATGGCGGCTTGTTGCAGGCGGCTGAAAGTGGCCGGATCGAGGCCGTCCTTGAGCAATTGCGTCTTGAGGTCTTGCAGTACCTGTTCCGCTTCGCCGAGGTCGCCCCGCTCAAGGTCGGCATTCAGGCTCAGGAAACCTACGCCGCCGAGCACTTCGCGCTCACTCCAGGGGCCATAGGACAAACCGTGCTTGAGGCGCAGTTGGCGGTACAACGCCCAGTCGAGGTAGTCCTTGAGCAGGTCGTAGGTTTCATCGTGCTGGTCGTCCAGCACCGGTTCCGGGAACAGCCAGTGCAACTTGGCGCCGTTACCGAGCCAGCCGTGGATCAAGTCACGGTGGCTGGCGGCGGCGTGCTGGATCTCCGGCAGCGGCCGATGCTCGCTCGGCTCCACCGGCTCAAGTTGACCATAGGTGCGTTCCAGATAAGCCGGCAGTACCTTGTCGAGCTCGCCGACGACGATCAGGGTCATGTTGTTGGGGGCATACCAATTTTTGCGCAGCGCTTGCAACTGATTACGGGTCAGGTGGTTGACCTGAGCCCGTTCGGCGCATTTGAGTCCCAGTTCGACAGCCAGTTGATTGCTGGCGCTGTGGCCCAGGTCCTGGCGGTCGAGCAAGCGTTGCAGGTGCGAGTAATGGCCTCCGTCTTCGCGTTCGACCACTTGCTTGGCCGCATTGATGTGCGCGTCGGTGAGTTCGGTGCGGGTAATGATGGCCAGCAGCAGGTCCAGCACCTTGCGCTGGTTTTGTGCCGGCGCCTCGATCACAAAGGTGGTGTCGGCGTTGCTGGTATAGGCATTCCATTCGCCGCCCAAGGCTTGCATACGGTCTTCGAGGTCACCCTCGCCTGCGCCGTCGATGCCGCTGAAGAGCACATGTTCGAGCAGGTGCGGCAGTTCTTTGTCCTCACAACTGAAGTCATCCAGGCCGACACCGACCACCAGGCGGATGGCCACGTGCCCGCGTTCGGTGCCCGGCTTGAGCAGCACTTGCAGGCCGTTGGGCAAGGTGTAGCCCTCGACGTGCAGGCGGTCAAAGGCAAAGGTATATGCCGAACCCATGAGCAGGCAGGCGAATAACAGGCGACGCATAACAAACTTCCCGGCGGGTGAGGTCCACTGTTAACTGACTTCACGCGCCATCGTACGTTCAGGGCGAATGGGTGATGTCGGCAATATCTTCAGTGGAGAGCGCACCGGTGTCAGAGGTTTCCAGCACCACATAAGCGCTGCTGCAAAACAGCGAGTTAAGGCGCTTCATGTCGGCAATCAGTTCCAGGTGCAGGGAACTGGTCTCCAGGCTTTGTACGATCTTGCGTTGCAGGCGGCTGACATGGGCGTGAGCCAAGCGCCGTTCCTGGGCACGAAAGCGGCGCTTCTCGCGCAGCAATTGCCGGGCACTTTCCGGGTCGGCGCTGAGGAATACCGACAGCCCCAGGCGCAGGTTGGCGATCAACTGGCCGTGCAGGCCAGTGAGTTCTTCCAGGCCCACTTCGGAAAACTGCCGGCGCTGGGAGGTTTTCTGCTGCTGGACTTTGCGCAGCATGCGTTCGATCAGGTCGCCGGCCAGTTTCAAGTTGATCGACAACTCGATGATCTCGGCCCAGCGGCGGCTGTCGTGTTCACTGAGGTCTTCGCGGGGCATTTGCGCGAGGTACAGCTTGATTGCGCTGTAGAGCGCCTCGACGTCATCGCTGAGGCTGCGCATTTCCTGGGTGATGGCGGTCTGTTTGCCGCGCAGCACTTCTTGCATGGCGGTGAGCATGTTGTCGATCAGGTCGCCCAGGCGCAGGGTTTCGCGGGCGGCGTTGGCCAGGGCCAGGCTGGGTGTATCCAGGGCGGCCGGGTCCAGATGGCGCGGCTTGGCTTTGCCATTGGTCTCCGGTTGTTCCGGCAGCAGCCAGGCGCAGAGACGGGCCATCGGGCCGATGCTGGGCAGCAGGATCAAGCAGCGGCTGACGTTGTAGAGCAGATGGAAGGTGATGACCATGCCCTGGGTGCTGAAGTCCAAACCGTCCATCCAGCGTACGAGGGGGTCGAGTATCGGAATGATCAGCAACAAGCCGATCAGTTTGTACAACAGGCTGCCCAGGGCCACCTGGCGTCCGGCGGCGTTCTGCATGTTGGTGCTGAGGAAGGCCAGCACGCCGCTGCCGATGTTGGCACCGATCACCAGGCCGATGGCCACGTGCAGGCCGATCACCCCGGCACCGGCCAGGGTCGCGGTCAGCAGCACAGCGGCCAGGCTGGAGTAGGAAATCATCGCGAACAGGGCGCCGACCAGGGCATCGAGCAAGATATCGCCGGTCAGCGAGGCAAAGATGACTTTGACGCCCTGGGCATGGGTAATCGGCCCGGCGGCTTCGACAATCAATTGCAGCGCCAGAATGATCAGGCCCAGGCCGATGCCGACACGGCCCATCTGCCCTGCCCGCGTCTGTTTGCGCGACAGGAAGAAAATCACCCCGAGAAAAATCAACAGCGGCGAAAGCCAGGACAAATCGAACGTCAGCACCCGCGCCATCAACGCTGTACCGACGTCGGCGCCGAGCATGGTTGCCAGGGCGGGCATCAACCCCATCAAGCCCTGGCCGACAAACGAAGTCACCAGCATGGCCGTGGCGTTACTGCTCTGCACCATGGCCGTCACCAGGATCCCGGCGACAAACGCCAACCAGCGTTTGGACATGTTCTGCCCGATGACTTGGCGCAAGTTGGAACCGTAGACCCGCAAGATGCCGGTACGGACGATGTGCGTGCCCCAGATCAGCAGGGTCACGGCGGAAAGCAGATTGAGCAAGGTCAGCATGCTCGGCCCCCCGTATAGGTGCGCTCCAAAAAGAGCGAAGGAAAGTTGCCGCGTGCCGTTCTACGTCTTGTAGTTAAGCTGTAGTTGGCGAATGGGCTCTGCGCCAGCATCGCATAGCTAAAGTGAGGTTTGAAATAAAACTGTCATGAAATCGACTTTTCGTGGATGAAAAAAAGAGGCTTAAAAAGCCTCTTTTTTTGTCTGGCTCGGGTTATTGACCCGGAATGTCCTTGCGCAGTTTCACCGGCTCCTGCTGTTTCTTCTTTTTCGCAATGGCGGTGCGCATCTTGATGTTGATCGCTTCCACCGCGAGCGAGAACGCCATGGCGAAGTAGACGTAGCCTTTTGGCACGTGCACGTCGAAGGATTCGGCGATCAGCACCGTACCCACCACCAGCAGGAACGACAGCGCCAGCATTTTCAGCGACGGGTGCTTGTCGATGAATTCGCTGATGGTGCCGGCGGCCATCATCATCACCAGTACGGCGACGATGATCGCGGCCACCATGACCGGCACGTGGGACACCATGCCGACCGCGGTGATCACCGAGTCCAGGGAGAACACGATGTCGATGATCGCGATCTGGATAATGGTGTAGATGAACTTGCCACCGGCACCCTTGGGCTCGTCGTGGGTTTCGTCTTCGCCTTCGAGCGCGTGGTACATCTCCTGGGAGCTTTTCCACAACAGGAACAAGCCACCGAAGAACAGGATCAGGTCGCGACCGGAAATGCCTTGGCCAAACACCACGAACAGATCGGCGGTGAGTTGCATCACCCAGGTGATCGACAGCAGCAACAGGATTCGCGTGACCATGGCCAGGGCCAGGCCGAAGATCCGGGTGCGGGCCTGCATATGCTTGGGCATGCGGCTGACCAGGATCGAAATCATGATGATGTTATCGATACCCAGGACGATCTCGAGGGCCGTCAGGGTGAAGAAGGCAATCCAGATTTCCGGATTGGTCAGCCATTCCATGTGTATTCCTTTGAGCGAGTGTTAAACCGCGCGGCTGTCGCGCCGCGCGGTGGGGTTGTTACGGTTATAGAGTGCTGAACAGCGGAAAAATCCCCATCAGCAACGCGGCGAACATTATGCACAGGCACACCAGCACTGCCCACTTGAGGGTGAAGCGCTGGTGATCGCCAAACTCGATGCCGGCCAGGGCCACCAGCAGGTAGGTCGAGGGTACCAACGGGCTCAGCAAGTGCACGGGCTGGCCAACGATGGAGGCGCGGGCCATTTCCACGGCGGTGATGCCGTAGTGGCTGGCGGCTTCGGCGAGTACTGGCAGTACGCCGTAGTAGAACGCATCGTTAGACATGAAGAAGGTAAACGGCATGCTCACCAATGCGGTGATCACCGCCAGGTAAGGGCCCAGCGCATCCGGGATGACCGCCAGCAGGCTCTTGGACATGGCGTCGACCATGCCGGTGCCGGACAGGATGCCGGTAAAGATACCGGCGGCGAAGATCAGCCCGACGACCGCCAGCACACTTCCTGCGTGGGCCGCTACGCGATCCTTTTGCTGTTGCAGGCACGGGTAGTTGACGATCATGGCGATACTGAACGCCACCATGAACAGCACCGGCAGCGGCAGCAGGCCGGCGATCAGGGTGCACATCAGGGCGAAGGTCAGCGCGCCGTTGAACCAGATCAACTTTGGACGGCGGGCGTCCGGGTATTGCGAGACGCTGATCTCGCTGTGGTCGATTTCATCGCCCTGCAGGTGCAGCTCACCCAAGCGGGCACGCTCACGCTTGCCGTACAGGTAGGCAATCACCAGGATGGCAACCACACCAGCGGCCATGGCCGGGATCATCGGCACGAAGATGTCCGAGGGGTCCACATGCAGTGCGCTGGCGGCGCGTGCGGTCGGGCCGCCCCAAGGCGTCATGTTCATCACGCCACCGGCGAGGATGATCAAGCCGGCCATGATTCGCGGGCTCATGCCGATGCGCTGGTACAACGGCAGCATGGCGGCCACGCAAATCATGTAAGTGGTGGCGCCGTCACCATCGAGGGACACCACCAGGGCCAGGACGGCGGTGCCGACCGAGACTTTCAGTGGGTCGCCCTTGACCATCTTGAGGATCTTGCGCACGGCCGGGTCGAACAGGCCGGAGTCGATCATCAGGGCAAAATAGAGAATGGCGAACATCAGCATCACGCCGGTCGGCGCAAGCTTGGTGATGCCCGCGAGCATCATCGGGCCTATCTCCGGTGCAAAGCCACCAAACAAGGCGAACAGGATCGGTACGATGATCAAGGCGATCAGCGCGGACAGGCGCTTGGTCATGATCAGGAACATGAACGTAATGACCATGGCAAAGCCAAGGAAAGTCAGCATAGGGAAACTCCAGGCGTAGCGCGGCTAGGGAATGGCGAACCGGGTGGGGTCAGCGCAGAACGAAAAGCACGAGGCGTACGGGGGGAGTAGGGCTGAACAGGCGGGTACGGACGGACATCGGGAATCACCATTGTTGTTGTTAACAGTCGGTCTGTTGCCGACAGTGGGGCGATCCTAGACTTGAAACCTTTCAACCAGCTTTCGCTGAGTAAACAGGTGGTGGTGGGCAGATGCGCGGTCTATGAATTTATGTAGAACCCACATTTGGACTGTGTTTGGCAGTGATTTTTCAGGGCAGTTCGAGGCCGCCGGCGGCCTTGTGCAGTTGGCGCAGATGCTCGCCCATTTGCTTGAGGTTGGCTTCGCAGGCGGCAATCTCGTCGGCACGGGAAGGGTCCAGCAGCGCCCTGACCTCTTTATCCAGATCGCCGGTCAACGACTGCAATTGCTTCTGGCGCTCGGCGCTTTCCGATTCCAGGCGTTTGGACTCCGACGGTTGCGGCAGGCCGTAGCCACCGCTGCCCAGCAGTTCAGCCGGACGGCTGAGGAAGCCACTGTTGGCGAGGATTTGCTGCAGGGTGTTGTTGGCTTGTTCCATGCCACCGTTTTTCAGCTCGCGGGCGTTGAGGTAGCGTTGCTTGACTTCGTCCTGGGCCAGCATCAGCTGTCTGCGATAGCTGGCTTGTTCCAGCAGTAGCAGTGCGGCGCTGGTGCGTAAGTCGGCCTGGCTGAACCACTGTCGTCGCTCGGCCGCACTCAGGGACAGCCAATCTTCAACCTGGGTCTGCTGGATTGGCAGGCGTTTGCGCAGCACATCAAACATTGCCTGATAGCGTTCGCGGAACGAGTCGAAGTGATAGCCCAGGCGCAATGCCTCGCGCTTGTCGTCAAGTACGCTGGTATCGGCCAGGCCGCGTGCGCTGAGTACTTCCAGCAAGCCGTTGGGGGTGATGTTATCCAGGCCGGTCAGTTGTGGATTGGCGCTGCCGCTGCGCAACAGTTTCAGGCTTTCCACCGCGCAGTTGTTGGAAATGAAGAAGTAGTTGCCGTCGTAGCTCCAGTGCATTTCGGCGGCGTGCTCGACGGTGTCGGTGATCTCCTGGCGGTTGAGCTTCAGTGGCACCGAGGCCAGGCCGCGCAGTTCCGTCTTGGTGTACTCATCGATCACTTGGGCCAGCGGCAGTACGAACAATCGCGACGGGTATTTGCCGACCAGGCCATCCCAGCTCGACAGTTGCACGTCACCCACGAAAGCGCGGTACGACAGCACCAGGTGCTGGTCGAGGTCCAGGCGACAGTCCGGGCCGCGCGGGCGGCCCGGTGCGCAGATTACCAGGCGCAACATGCTGTGGCCCCAGCGGCTCACCAGGTTCTGGTTGGCTTCGGCCAGCAGGTAGTCGATTTCGTAGACGCGCTCGGGGTCGACCTGACCCAGCGGCGTCTTGGCAAAGTCGTTGCCGGCATTCAGGAACGCGTAGGTCTTGGCGCAGGTGTCCTGCTCAGGTGGTGCCCAGCCGAAGTGTTCCTTGTAGTAGCGAAACAGCGCAGGGCGGCGGCAGGCGTAGCTGGGGTCGAGGAGAAAATACTCCATGTTGACCGCTACGAACTCCAGTGGGCTGGTGGTTTCGTAGAGATCCGGGCTGCGCGCAACTTGATGGTTGTGTTGCTCGCGCTCACCGCGACGGCCGACGTATTGCGGCCAGCCGGCAAGGTCGAGCAGGCGGGGGTCGTCGCTGAGGGTAAAGCGGCGGTCATTCTGACCCCGGCATTGATCGGGCAGGCCGATCAGGCCGGTGATGTTGTTCTGGCGGCTGCAGCGATTGATCAGAGCGCGGTCGTCTTTGGACCATAGGCGTGCACGATCGTAGATATGGGTCAGTTCATGCAGCACAGTGGCGAGCATTTCCCGGCGCACGGTGCCGTGGGGGCGATTGGTTTTCTGGGTGGCGGCGCTGCCATCGGTCAGGCTGGCGAGCAGGTTCCGGTTGAGGTCCAGCTCGGACACCAGAGAAGCCTGGCCGTAGGCGTTTTCCGGCATCTTGTCGGTCCAGCCGACATCGATGCGCCGGTCCAACTGCTCGATAAAGCGCGGCGGCAGGGAGCGCATCGCTTCATCGAGCAACGCCTGGCTGGCCTGCTGTTCGGCCGGGCTCAAACCCTCGGTTATGAGCCTCAGTTGCAGGCTGGCCTGGGCGGTACCTGCACACAGCAGCACAGCCCAGGCCAGTAGCCAGGCGGCGACGCGCCTCACAGTGCGAGGATGGCTTCAGCGAGAGTCTGGTCACTGGCATCGCGGGCTTCAGGTACGCGAGTTCGCAGGGTGTCGAAAGCAGCTTCCAGTTGGGCGCCGCGGATCTCGCCATTGGAGGCGACGAAACTGGCTGCATCATCGTGGGCTTCACGCACGATTTTGGAATCGCGGATGGAGGTGGTGGTGTCCGAAGTGAAATCAATCGTGCGGGCCGAAGCACGTACGATGATGTTACTGGTGGCTTTCAGGGTTTGCGCGTGGGCGACATCGGCCAACAACAGCAGGCCGAGAGCGGCGGCGATCAGCGGGCTACGCATGGACTAACTCCAGAATACAAAGATGACTATTGGACGAGAATTGCTTGCGCCAGTTCAAGGTCGCTGGCGTTAAGTTTTGGCTGGGTACGGCGCAGGTAATCCAGTGCGGATTCCAGTCGGGCGCCCCGCCATTGGCCGTCTGTGGCTATATACGCGGCAGCGTCATCCCGGGCGGCCAGTATTCTTTTTCTGTCAAAGGGCGCTGATGTCACCTTGCTGGTGGCATAGGCACTGATGACGGTGCTCTGGGTGGACACATCAAAGGCTGATGCCAGTGGTGACCAGCAGGCGCAAATCAATACAGGAACAAACAACAGGCGGTATGAAAATGCCATGGGTCTCGACAACTGAAAGCGAGCGCCAAGGCTAGCGCAATGCCCGGGCGAGAGCCAGCGGCGATGCGTCCGGGAGCGGCGGCGCTCCCGGAATTTCATCTGCGATCAGATTGCCAGGATTGCCTGGGCCAACTGCGCATCAGTCGCGGTATTCAACTGTGGCGCTTGTTGGCGGATGTGAGCCAGGGCGCTTTCCAGTTTCACGCCACGGATGGCGCCTTCGCTGGCGACGAAGCTGGCGGCGTCGTCACGGGCGGCTTGTACCACCTTGTGGTCACGCAAGGAGGAGGTTGCATCGGAGCTGGCATCGGAAGTGGCTTTGAGCGCACCGACGATCGAGTCAGTGGTCACGATGAGGCTGCTCGCGTTGGCGTTGGCAGTGATGGCCAACAGGGCAGCAGCACTCAGCAGGCGGAGACGGGACATGGGTTAACTCCTGTAGATAGACAAATAATGCGGCGCAGAGCGGCCACTGTGAAACGGACATGGGTGCTATTGGGCATCAGACGTCTGTTCTACAAAGTTCGCCACGTGGTGGTGGATATTAAGCCGTCATCTGTCCGTTCGGAAGCCTGCAATTTAATTGTACTGGTGTTTTTTGGGATTTATAAAACTGTACTAGTCCACGTAAACCAGGCCGCTGATTCGGCGCCCATAAACAGCAAAGCCCGCCTCCGGTTTCCCGGGGCGGGCTTTGCTTTGACAAATCAGGGTGCTGGCGGTGGACCCGGCGGGTCAGGGCCAGCGAGCGCCAATTAGCGCCAGAACGGCTTGCTCAGCTCTTCGTAGCGTTGAGCTTCGCTGATACCGGCGTCAGCCAGCAGACGCGAATCCAGGCGAGCCAGTTGGTGGCGGCTGGAGATGCGGCGCTGCCACAACATCAGGTTGGCGAGAGCGCGCAAAGGCAGGGAAGCCTGGGAGTTTACAGCTTTTTCTTCGAAGAACAGTTCGGAACTGAGTGTACGTTCCATGATGACATCCTTCCGCTTGTGGCGGGATTAGGTAGTGGTTTAACTGATGCCAATGATCCTCCTCTCGCGCAAGACTCTCTAGATACAGTTCACCTGTATTGTGAGAGGCCAGTTAACTGTTTATAGGTGCTGTACTGTACGGAAATGGGGCAACTGTACCTGTCTGCACTGAAACAGTGCGAAATAGGCATTTTCGGTGAAGGGAGTAGGATAATTCGGTAGGAAAAGACCGGTACAGCAGTACAGTTTTTTACGGATGTGTGGTTTGACCTGCCGAGCTGATGAAACTGTGTTTGCATCAGCCCGGATCTGTACCAATCAAGCCTTGAGCATATGCCCGGTTTCTTCCAAGTTGATGTGCCAACTCAGTGCTTCGCGCAGGATGTGCGGGGTATGCCCACCGATTGCACAGGCCGCGTCGAAGTAGCGGTTGAGCGCATCGCGGTAGGCCGGGTGCACGCAATTGTCGATGATCACGCGGGCCCGTTCCCGCGGCGCGAGGCCGCGCAGGTCGGCCAGGCCGACTTCGGTTACCAGGATGTCGACATCATGTTCGGTGTGGTCCACATGGCTGACCATCGGTACCACGCTGGAAATCGCGCCGCCCTTGGCTATCGACTTGGTCACAAAGATCGCCAGGTGTGCGTTGCGGGCGAAGTCCCCGGAGCCGCCAATGCCGTTCATCATCCGCGTACCGCAGACGTGGGTGGAGTTGACGTTGCCGTAGATGTCGAATTCCAGCGCGGTATTGATACCGATAATGCCCAGGCGACGCACCACTTCCGGATGGTTGGAGATCTCCTGCGGGCGCAGTACCAGCTTGTCTTTATAGTGTTCCAGGTTGCCGAATACATCGGCATTGCGCCGTTCCGACAGCGTGATCGAGCTGCCGGATGCAAAACTCAGCTTGCCGGCGTCGATCAGGTCGAACGTCGAATCCTGCAACACTTCCGAGTACATGGTCAGTTCTTCGAACGGCGATTCGATCAGGCCGCACATCACTGCGTTGGCGATATTGCCGATACCGGCCTGCAGCGGACCCAGTTTGTTGGTCATGCGCCCAGCGTCCACTTCCTGCTTGAGGAAGTTGATCAGGTGATTGGCGATGCCCTGCGTGTCGCTGTCGGGCGGCGTCACGGTTGAGGCTGAGTCGGCCTGGTTGGTGATCACAATGGCGACAATTTTTTCCGGTGGGATCGGAATCGCAGTGCTGCCGATGCGGTCGTCGACTTTGACCAGCGGAATCGGTGTGCGCGTCGGCCGGTAAGTCGGGATATAGATGTCGTGCAGCCCTTCCAGGTTCGGGTTGTGCGCCAGGTTGATCTCGACGATGACCTGCTTGGCGAATATCGCAAAGCTGGCTGAGTTGCCCACGGAGGTGGTCGGTACGATGTGCCCTTGTTCGGTAATCGCCACGGCTTCGATCACCGCGATGTCCGGCAACTTGAGTTGGTTGTTGCGCAGTTGCTCGACCGTTTCCGACAAATGCTGGTCGATAAACATCACTTCGCCGGCGTTAATCGCCTTGCGTAGGGTGCTGTCGACCTGGAATGGCATGCGGCGGGACAGCACGCCGGCTTCGGTCAGCTGTTTGTCCAGGTCGTTGCCCAGGCTGGCGCCGGTCATCAGGGTGATTTTCAGTGGAGAGGTCTTGGCGCGTTCCGCCAGTGCATGCGGAACGGCCTTGGCTTCACCGGCACGGGTGAAGCCGCTCATGCCGACGGTCATGCCGTCCTCGATCAGTGCGGCGGCGTCGGCCGGGCTCATGACCTTATTCAACAGCGAAGGCAAGCGGATACGATCACGGTACATGAATGGTTATCTCAGGCTACGGAAGCAAGGTGCGCAGTTTAGTGATTTCAAAAAAATTCGGCCCGCTACCATGGTCGAATGCCAGGCGGCGATTTAGAGCCTTTGGTCGGGTTTCATCAGGCCAATAAAAAACCCCAGCCTACCGGAGGCCAGGGTTTTGGGTATTGCGCTGGCGCAGTGTTATTCGACGGCCTTGACCATATCTTCGATGACCTTCTTGGCGTCGCCGAAGACCATCATGGTCTTGTCCAGGTAGAACAACTCGTTATCCAGGCCGGCATAACCGCTGGCCATCGAACGTTTGTTGACGATGATCGTCTTGGCCTTGAACGCTTCGAGGATCGGCATGCCGGCGATCGGTGAGTTCGGGTCGTTCTTGGCGGCTGGGTTGACCACGTCGTTGGCGCCCAACACCAGCACCACATCGGCCTGGCCGAACTCGGAGTTGATGTCTTCCATCTCGAACACCTGGTCGTAAGGCACTTCGGCCTCGGCGAGCAGCACGTTCATGTGCCCTGGCATCCGACCGGCCACGGGATGGATCGCGTACTTCACGGTGACGCCGTGGTGGGTCAGCTTCTCGGTCAGCTCCTTGAGCGCGTGTTGCGCCCGAGCCACCGCGAGGCCATAGCCCGGCACGATGATCACGGTGTCGGCGTTGGTCAGCAGGAACGTCGCGTCATCGGCCGAGCCGGATTTCACTGGGCGCGCTTCCTTGGACCCGGTCGCCGCGCCGGCGTCCGAGGTATTGCCGAAACCACCCAGCAATACATTAAAGAAGGAGCGGTTCATTGCCTTGCACATGATGTACGACAGGATCGCGCCGCTGGAGCCTACCAGGGAGCCGGCGATGATCAGCATCGAGTTGTTCAGCGAGAAGCCGATACCCGCCGCTGCCCAGCCGGAGTAGCTGTTGAGCATCGATACGACGACGGGCATGTCGGCGCCGCCAATCGGGATGATGATCAGCACGCCGAGCACGAAGGCCAGGGCCAGCATCAGCGCGAACGCTGTGAGGTTGCCCGTGAACATGAACGCCAGGCCCAGGCCCAATGTTGCGAGGCCGAGCACCAGGTTCAGCTTGTGCTGGCCGCCGAACTGTACGGGTGCGCCCTGGAACAGGCGGAACTTGTACTTGCCCGACAGTTTGCCGAACGCGATCACTGAGCCTGAGAAGGTAATCGCACCGATGGCGGCACCGAGGAACAGCTCCAGGCGGTTGCCGGCAGGGATCGAGTCGCCCAGGTGTTTGACGATACCCAGGGATTGCGGCTCGACCACGGCGGCAATCGCGATGAACACGGCTGCCAGGCCGATCATGCTGTGCATGAAGGCTACCAGCTCCGGCATCTTGGTCATTTCTACGCGCTTGGCCATGATCGAGCCGGCCGTGCCGCCGATCAGCAGGCCGACAATCACGTAGCCGATACCGGCGGTGGCCAGCTCCGCGCCGAGCTTATAGATGAGGCCTACGGTGGTGAGTACAGCCAGCGCCATGCCGAGCATGCCGAACAGGTTGCCACGTCGCGAGGTAGTGGGGTGCGACAGGCCTTTGAGGGCCTGGATGAAGCAGATCGACGCGATCAGGTAGAGCGTCGTTACCAGGTTCATACTCATTACTTCTGCACCTCTTCTTTAACTTTGGGCGCTTTCTTCTTGAACATCTCCAGCATCCTGCGAGTGACCAGGAAGCCGCCGAACACGTTGACCGCCGCCAGGGCGACAGCCAAGGTGCCCATGGTCTTGCCCAGTGGCGTCACGGTGAGTGCCGCGGCCAGCATGGCGCCGACGATGACAATTGCGGAAATAGCGTTGGTCACGGCCATCAATGGCGTGTGCAGTGCGGGGGTAACGTTCCAGACCACGTGATAACCGACATAAATGGCCAGCACAAAGATGATCAGGTTGTAGATACCGGGGGAGATAAGCTCTTCCATCGTCTGAATCCCTGCTTAGGCGTTTTTGCGGATGACTTGGCCGTCGCGGCACATCAGGCACGCGGCGACGATGTCGTCTTCGAGGTTGATTTCAAACTGCCCTTCCTTGGTGAAGACCAGCTTCAGGAAGTCCAGCAGGTTGCGCGCATACAAGGCAGACGCGTCCGCGGCGACGGCACCGGCCAGGTTGGTTGGGCCGCAAATGATGACGCCGTTTTCCACCACCACCTGGTCAGCCACGGTCAGCGGGCAGTTGCCGCCTTGGGCGGCCGCGAGGTCGATGACCACTGACCCCGGCTTCATTTGTGCAACCGTTTCTGCGCTCAGCAGAGTCGGTGCCTTGCGGCCTGGAATCAACGCGGTGGTGATGATGATGTCAGCCTGCTTGGCGCGTTCGTGCACCGCCAGGGCCTGGCGCTGCATCCAGCTGCTCGGCATCGGGCGTGCGTAACCACCGACACCGACCGCGCATTCTCGCTCTTCATCGGTTTCGTACGGAACGTCGACGAACTTGGCGCCGAGGGATTCGATCTGCTCTTTGACGGCCGGGCGCACGTCGGAAGCTTCGATCACTGCACCCAGACGTTTCGCTGTCGCGATAGCCTGGAGACCGGCAACCCCGGCACCCAGGATCAGTACACGGGCAGCCTTAACGGTGCCTGCGGCGGTCATCAGCATCGGCATGAAGCGTGGGTAGTGGTGAGCGGCGAGCAACACGGCTTTATAGCCGGCAATGTTGGCCTGGGAGGACAGCACATCCAGGCTCTGGGCCCGCGACGTGCGTGGAGCGGCTTCGAGTGCGAATGCAGTGATGCCGTGCTCGGCCAGCTTGGCGATGGTTTCGTTGCTGAACGGATTGAGCATGCCCACCAATACGGTACCGCTTTTGATCAGCGCCAGTTCGCTGTCGCTGGGGGCAACCACCTTGAGAATCAGCTCGGCACCCAATGCATCGTTGGCACTGCCAATGGTTGCGCCTGCCGTTTCATAGGCACTGTCGACGATGCTGGCTTTGACGCCCGCTCCGCTTTGCACAGTGACCTTATGGCCCTGGCCGATCAGCTTCTTGATGGTTTCCGGGGTGGCAGCCACCCGCGTTTCACCGGTCTGGGTTTCGAGAGGAACACCAATGTGCACGTCAAATCTCCTGCATGATCTTTTTGCTTTTGATCTTTTTGTAAAAAGGCCAGTGCGCCGCGAGTGGCGCATCTGGGGCGGCCGATCAGCACGATCCCGCTGAAATGACAGCGGGGCGCGGCATTTTGCAGGCGAACTTTACGGCCTTCAAGAGATTATGACGGGTGACGAAAAATTAACTACAAGTCACCCTGTGACTGATTGTCGCAATGCCCTGGAATAACCTCTTTAAATACAGGTGTTTAAAGGTATTCAGGTGTTTTTTTGGTTTTTTTGCATCGTTGCTGTGAATGGTCGCGTATTGGCCGTTTTAAGTCGCTACAGGCCATGTAGATTGTGGCTTTTGGCCTCATTTTTTATCAATCAGTACAGTCTGCTTAAATGCGACATATGCGTATATCTGTAGGATTTAAATTTATTTGACTACACGGTCAATAATCCGGGATTTCCCCTTTAAATGCTTGGGATGTAGCGTTGTGATTGATCGATCAGCCAATCCCTGAATGCGTGCAATGACGCTGATTCGACTTTTCGCTCGGGAATCATCAGGTAGTAAGCCTTCGAGCTGCTCAGTGCCTTGGCGTTGGCAATCACCAACTGCCTCTCATCCAGCTCGCGTTGGATGAGAAAGGGTGGAATCAGGGCGATGCCCATGTCATGCATGGCTGCCTGGGACAACATCGAGAATAGCTCGTAACGGGGGCCTGTCATGTCGCGGGGTATGTTCAAGTGTTGCGCGTTGAACCATTGGCGCCAGGCATAGGGTCGAGTGGTTTGCTGCAGCAGCGGCAGTTCTGCGATCTGCTGAGGGCTGAAGTGAGTGTGGGTACCCAGTAAGCGCGGGCTGCACACGGGAACCGGGTTTTCACCCATCAGTCGATGGGATTCGGTGCCGGACCAATCGGCATCACCAAAGTAGATCGCGGCGTCGAACTCGGTATCGGCAAACAGAAAGGGGCGCGTGCGGTTGGTCAGGTTGACCGTGACTTCCGGGTGCTGGCGTTGAAAATCCTTGAGCCGTGGGATCAGCCATTGAGTGCCGAAAGTAGGGACTACGGCCAGTTCGATGACATTAGTGCCCTGCTGCCCCATGACCGACAAGGTGTCGCGTTCCACGGCATCCAATTGCATGGCGACGCGACGGCTATAGGACAGCCCTGCTTCCGTCAGCTTTACCCCGCGCCGCGAGCGCCGAAACAGCTCGACACTTAAAAACTCTTCAAGACTGGCGATCTGTCGGCAGATGGCGCCCTGGGTAATGGAAAGCTCATGCGCCGCCTTGGTAAAGCTCTCGTGGCGGGCCGCCGCTTCGAAACTGACGAGGGCGGTGGTACTGGGGATTTTTCTGCGCATGTACGGTGTACTCACTTACTAAAGCGCGTGTGTGTGGTTCTTGGCGATTTCGAAGTGAGAAATTAGCACAACCCTATGAGGAAACCTCGTTTGCCCTCTGCGTTTGCTCGGCCTAGGCTCCATCCACGACTTCTGATTCTTTGCGCGAGGACTTATTCATGGCTGGCAAGGCAAGCTTCAACTGGATCGATCCGCTGTTGTTGGATCAACAGCTCACCGAAGAAGAGCGCATGGTGCGTGACAGTGCTGAGCAATTTGCCCAGGACAAGCTGGCGCCGCGTGTCCTCGAAGCTTTCCGCCATGAAAAAACCGACCCTGCGATCTTCCGCGAAATGGGGGAAACCGGCCTGCTGGGGGCGATGATTCCCGAACAGTACGGTGGCAGTGGTTTGAACTACGTCAGCTATGGGCTGATTGCGCGTGAAGTAGAGCGCGTAGATTCCGGCTATCGTTCGATGATGAGTGTGCAGTCGTCACTGGTCATGGTGCCGATCAATGAATTTGGTACTGAGGCACAGAAGCAGAAGTACCTGCCGAAATTGGCCTCTGGCGAATGGATTGGCTGTTTTGGCCTGACCGAACCCAATCATGGGTCTGACCCGGGCGCAATGATTACCCGCGCGCGCAAGGTGGAGGGAGGCTATAGCCTGACGGGCGCCAAAATGTGGATCACCAATAGTCCCATCGCCGATGTGTTTGTGGTGTGGGGCAAGGACGATGCCGGTGATATCCGTGGTTTTGTCTTGGAGAAAGGCTGGAAAGGTCTGAGCGCTCCGGCGATTCATGGCAAGGTTGGGTTGCGTGCTTCCATCACTGGCGAGATCGTCATGGATAACGTGTTTGTGCCGCAAGAGAATATCTTCCCGGATGTGCGAGGTTTGAAAGGGCCGTTCACCTGCCTCAACTCTGCGCGTTACGGTATTTCCTGGGGGGCGTTGGGTGCGGCTGAATTTTGCTGGCATACCGCCCGTCAATACACCCTCGATCGTCAGCAGTTCGGCCGTCCTTTGGCGGCAACCCAGCTGATCCAGAAGAAGCTGGCCGACATGCAAACCGAGATCACTCTTGCCCTGCAAGGCTGCCTGCGTCTGGGGCGTATGAAGGATGAGGGTACGGCCGCGGTTGAGATTACCTCGATCATGAAGCGCAACTCGTGTGGCAAGTCCCTGGATATCGCGCGTATGGCGCGGGACATGCTGGGGGGTAACGGTATCTCCGATGAGTTCGGCGTCGCACGTCACTTGGTCAACCTGGAGGTGGTGAATACCTACGAAGGTACTCATGACGTGCATGCCCTGATCCTGGGGCGTGCACAAACCGGTCTTCAGGCCTTCTATTAATAGGAGCACGGCATGGGCGCGCTTTCGCACCTGAGGGTGCTGGATTTATCGCGAGTGTTGGCGGGGCCATGGTCCGGGCAGATTCTCGCGGACCTTGGGGCAGAAGTCATCAAGGTCGAGCGGCCAGGTGTGGGCGACGATACGCGAGCATGGGGTCCGCCGTTCCTCAAGGATGCTGATGGCGAGAGCACCAGCGAGGCGGCGTATTATCTGTCGGCGAATCGTAACAAGGAGTCGGTGACCATCGACTTCACGCGGCCAGAGGGGCAGAAACTGGTACGCGACCTGGCGGCCAAGTCCGACATCCTGATCGAGAACTTCAAGGTGGGTGGGCTGGCAGCCTATGGGCTGGATTATGAGTCGCTCAAGGAGCTCAATCCGGAGCTGATCTATTGCTCGATAACGGGCTTCGGCCAGACGGGGCCTTACGCGACGCGTCCCGGTTACGACTTTATGATTCAGGGGCTGGGCGGACTCATGAGTCTGACCGGTCGACCCGAGGGTGATGATGGGGCTGGGCCGGTGAAGGTTGGCGTGGCTTTGACCGACATCCTGACGGGGCTTTACTCGACCGTAGCGATCCTCGCCGCGCTGGCTCATCGGGATCATGACGGTGGCGGCCAGCATATCGATATGGCTCTGTTGGATGTGCAGGTGGCATGCCTGGCTAACCAAGCCATGAATTACCTGACGACGGGAGTGCCGCCAAAGCGTCTTGGTAATGCGCATCCGAATATCGTGCCCTATCAGGATTTCCCCACGGCTGATGGTGACTTCATATTGACGGTGGGTAACGACGGTCAATTTCGTAAGTTCGCTGAAGTGGCCGGCCGGCCGATGTGGGCAGATGACCCGCGCTTTGCAACCAATAAGGCGCGAGTGGCCAACCGTGCGGAGCTGATTCCGTTAATTCGCCAGGCTACGGTCTTCAAGACGACGGCTGAGTGGGTGTCACAGTTGGAGCAAGTGGGCGTGCCGTGTGGGCCGATCAATGATTTGGCACAGGTGTTCGCCGACCCTCAGGTCAGGGCGCGTGGCTTGGCGATGACGCTACCCCATGGCTTGGCGGGGGTGGTACCTCAGGTTGCCAGCCCGATCAGGTTGTCCAAGACTCCAGTGGAGTATCGGAGTGCGCCTCCTCTATTAGGTGAGCATACCGTCAAGGTGCTGCAAGACGTTCTGGGATTGATGCCGGCCAGTGTCGCTGCTTTAAGAGAGGCAGGAGTAATCTGAAAGCGGTCTTCTATATAGAAGGCGCTGGAGCGGCTTGGTTGTTTTTTGAACAAAGGCAACTGTTTGATAGGAAAGAAGAATTAATGGTTGACGGCGAATTATATCTGTCTATAATTCGCCCCACTTCCGGCGCAGTCGAAACTAAAAACTCCTTGGTAAACAAGAAGTTACGAAGATTCAGGCAGCGAATAGCTTCAGTTCATCGAAGCCCAGAAGGAGTTGGTAGGGCGGTGTTGTTTGGCTCTATCAACG
>NZ_PYWX01000030.1 GCF_003031675.1 Pseudomonas palleroniana
GACGCCGCGGTATTTCAGGAGGACCGAGGTGCCTGGGTTTGGGGCGGCTGCGCCACCCAGCGCGGGGCAAGCCCGCTCACTACAGAGTTTGGTCGCGGCAGGTTCTCTTGACTGAGTAGCATTAGGGAGGGGGCCAGCCCCCTCCCACACTGGAACTCCGTTGCCGCTTAGCGCACACCGTCCTGGCGCAGGGCCGCTGGAGTGAAATCGCTGGTGGTGGCGGTGAAGCCGAAGTCATATGCCTGCTTCTCTTCGTTTTTCATGCCCAGCGCCAGGTAGCGGCCGGACTGCAGGTCGTAGAGGGTTTCCAGGGCGTACCACGGCACTTGCTTGTCGTAGTAGTTCTCGGCATGGGCTTCGGCGACACGCCACAGTTGGCCACGGCCGTCATAGTGGTCGATCACGGCGGCTTGCCAGGTATCTTCGTCGATGAAGAAGTCACGCTTGGCGTAGATGTGGCGCTGGCCTTCCTTCAAGGTGGCGACCACATGCCAGACGCGACGCAGCTCGTAGCGTGCCAGGTCCTGGTTGATGTGACCGGCCTTGATGATGTCGGCGTATTTGAGCTTGGGATCGTCGACCTTGTAGCTGTTGGAGGCGATGTAGAGCTCTTTCTTGCCTTCCAGTTTCCAGTCGTAGCGGTCCGGGGCGCCGTTGTACATGTCGAGGTTGTCGGAAGTGCGCAGGCCATCGGCGGCAGTACCCGGCCCGTCATAGGACACTTGCGGCGCCCGACGCACGCGGCGCTGACCCGCGTTGTAGACCCACGCCGAACGCGGTTCCTTCACCTGGTCCAGGGTCTCGTGCACCAGCAGCACGCCACCGGCCAGACGCGCCGGCGCGGTCACTTGCTGCTTGAAGTAGAACAGCACGTTGCCTGGGTTTTTCGGATCAAAGTCTTTCATCTTGTCGCGGAACACGAACTGATCGCGGAAATACACCAGGCTGTACGAACCGTTGGTTTGCGGCGTGGCCTGGGTTACCAGGCGGGTCACGCTGCCGCCACGATAGCGGGTAATGTGGTTCCAGATGACTTCCACGCCGCTTTTTGGAATCGGGAACGGCACCGCGGTTTCGAAGTTTTCCAGGCCGTTGCCGCCGGAAACCAGGTTGGTGTGCGTGGCATTCTTCTTGATGGCTGCAAACACATCCGCCGGCACGGTCGCGCCGCGATGGGTCGGGTAGACCGGCATCTTGAAGGTGTCCGGGTAGCGCTTGAACATCGCGTACTGCCCGGGTGCCAGCTTGTCTTTGTACTGCTCGACGTTGGCTGCGGTGATGGTGAACTGCGGCTGTTCGTTGGCGTAGGGGTTGGCCAGGAAACCACGCGCATCCACGGCACCGGCATTGGTGGGCAGCGGCGACCATTTCGGAATGGTGCCCGCCGCGTTACCGGCCATTTCAGCGCCCATCGGGGTCAGGCTCGTGCCCAGCTTGGCGGCTTCATCCGCCGATACCGCCGCCATGACATTGCTCGCCAGGATCGACAGCCCCAGCACACCCACGTGCAACAGACTTTTTGTTATTTGCATATTCTGGTCTTCCTGAAAATACAGTGTGCTTAGAAGTTGGCGCCGACGCTCAGGGCGATGAAGTCGCGGTCATCCACCGTGCTGAACTTGCCACCAAAGAAGTTGGTGTAGGCCAGGCTGGCGGTATAAGTATTCTGGTACTCGGCATCCAGGCCCAGGCTGACAGCCTTGCGACCTTCTTCGAAGTTACCGCCGGGGCCGGGTGAATACCCCTTCACGTCATGCGACCAAGCCACGTTTGGCTTGAGGTTGACGCCCGCGAACACGTCCGGGTACTCCCAGATGGCTCGGGCGCGGTAGCCCCAGGACGTGGCTGTGGTGTAGCCGTCGTTGTTGCAGTTGGTGTTCAGGCCAGCGGCATTGGGCAGGCCCGCCCCCGTCGCGGTGGAATTGTTGAGCGCATTGCAGAAGCCACCCGGCAAGCTGCCAGGGCCGAAGACCGGATCGCGGCCATAGCGGGCTTGTGATTTGCTTTCCAGCCCCCCGACATGGGTCACCCCGATCTCACCGACGGTGGTCAGGCGGCTGGCGCCCATGACTTGGTCGAAGAAGTGCGTGAAGGTGGTCTGGAACTGCGTCACTTCCTTACGGTTGTAGCCATGCAGGTCCTGGCCCGGCGTACCTTTGAGCACGGAGGCGTTGCCAAAGCCAGGGATCGGCGTGACACCGGCGTACAGGATATCGGTGGTGCTCAATTGCACGGGAGCGTTTGGACGGTAGCTCAGTTCACCACTCCAGGCCGTGCCTGTCGGCAACGTGGTCGAGAAGCTCAAACCGTACAGGCGGATATCTTCCGGGTACTCGACGAAGTAGTTGGAACTGCCGGCCACGATCAACGGACGCAAGGCAGCCAGAGGCCCCAGAGGGCGGGTGTAAGCCGATGAAGGAGCACCTTGTGCACTGAAGATCGGCGCGCGGCTGTGGTAATTCATGAAGTACGCGCCGAACTCGGTATCCAGCGGCTCGAAGTTGTAGTGCATGGCCACGCCGAATTGGCCGCTGTCGCGGGCATCCCGGTCCGGACCGCGACGTACCAGTACGCCTTCGTTGTTGACGTCCACCCCCAGGGCATTGAGCGTCGGCAACGCAGCGCCCGGGATGGTCGAACGCTTGTTGAGCACACGCAGGTTGTTGTCACAGCCATCGGAAATCACGTCGGGCTGGGAGAAGAACGTGCCGCAGTTATCGGTCACCGTCTGGTCCCACTCCAGCTGATAAAACGCCTCAGCCGACAAGTTATCCGTCAATGATTGCGACACATAAAACATGTTGACCGGAATCAAGCCTTCCTTGATCTCGGCGCCCGGACGACGGAATGCGGACACGTCGATCGGGTTGATGGAGTTGATGCCGCCGCCGATGAAGGTACTTTCCCCCCAGCTCACCACCTGTTTGCCGAAACGCACGTTGCCCGGCAAATCGGCGATGTTGTAGTTGTGATAAATGAAGGCATCGAGGATCTGCCCGCCGGAGGACTTGGCGCCTTCCTTGCGGTTGTTGTCGCTGATGTCCTTGAACGGACGGCTTTCGTCCTTGAGTTCGAAGTCGTACCAGTACTTGCCGCGCACAAACACGCCGGTGTCGCCGTATTTCAGTTCCAGGTCGTGGATGCCCTTGAAGATCTTCGAGAACGTTTCGCCGCGCTTGAAGTTCAAGTGGCCGTCATCAGAGGTCTGGGACAACCCCTTGCCGCCGTTGTTGGCACCGATCAGGTCTCGGTTAGGCTTGGCTGTCGACCAGCTCGCCCCCACGGAAAGCGACGAGTCAAAGCTCCCTTCGACTTCACCGATATTGAAACTGACGCCGAATGCGGGCCCGGCGAGCGTAGAAGCGAGACTGACGGCCAGAGGCAATCTCGCCCGGCGCCAGAACTGGTTTACTGAGGTCATCGACGCTACTCCATGTGCATTATTGTTATGGCAGTGAGTTCTTTCCTACAGATGCATGTAACGGCCGGGATACAACGATCCCAATGCCGTACGGCACCCGAGCCCCCATGGCCCGAAGCGGAGCATCCGTGAATAACTCTGGAAGGGACTATAGCCAGCAGGGGGGGAGCGCTTGATCCCTCTAAAGTGTGATTTGCATCACCAACCCGTCTGCCACAACCCTTTCGCCACACCGACGAAGATCGGCGTGGCAAGGATGGCTGAAAATCGATAAATCACAAGTGAAGGCTTGAGATAGAGCATTGCCGCGCCCGAGCGGGCGCGGCGAAGGGCGTCACAGGGTCGACAGGAACGTACTGTTGTTGGCCTGCCATTCGATGATGTCGATACGGATACGTTTTTTGTCGAGTTTTCCTACGCTGGTCTTGGGAATTTCAGTAACAACCGCGATCTGGCTTGGAATGGCCCACTTGCTCAAGTGGCCCAGTTCGACAAAAGGCTTGAGATGTTCCTTGAGCTCACGCGCACCTATCACATGGCCATCACGCACCACCAGCAACGCAAACGGGCGCTCGCCCCACTGCGGGTCGGCGATGCCTACCACTGCTACTTCACGTACCGCCGGGTGACGGCTGACCAGGTCTTCAAGCGCCAGGGAGGAGATCCATTCGCCCCCCGTCTTGATCACGTCCTTGATGCGATCGCGGATATCAATCACCCCGAAGGCGTCCAGGGTCGCCACGTCACCGGTGTGCATCCAGCCGCCGGCCCACAGCTCGGCGCCCTTCTGCGGCTCATTGAAATAGCCTTCGCTTAGCCAAGGGGCGCGCAACACCAGCTCGCCCTGGGATTCGCCATCGGCGGGCAGGAAATTGCCGTCATCATCGATAATCGCCGCTTCCACCAATGGCCCGGGCACGCCGGCCTTGATGCGGTAGGTGGTGCGCTCGTCTTCACTGCCGGCCATCAGTTCTTCATTGAGGTGAGCACAGGACACCAGCGGCCCGGTCTCGGACATGCCGTACGCGGCGGTCAGTTGAATGCCCCGCGCCTTCGAGGCGTCATACAACGAGCGATTCAGCGCACTGCCGCCGATGACGATTTTCCAACCGTCGAAATCCACGCCCTGGGCGGCCTTGGCGTTGAGCACCATTTGCAGGATGGTCGGCACGCAGTGCGAGAAGGTGACTTTTTCCTTGCGCCACAGCTCCACCAGGTATTCCGGGTCATAGCGGCCGGGATAGACCTGTTTGAGCCCCAGCATGGTGGCTACATAGGGCAGGCCCCAGGCGTGTACATGGAACATCGGCGTGATCGGCATGTACACATCGTTGGTGCCCAGCAGGCGCACGCTGTCGACGCTGCCCATGATGGTTGCCACGCCCATGGTGTGCAGCACCAGTTGGCGATGAGTGAAGTACACACCTTTGGGGTTGCCGGTGGTGCCGGTGGTGTAGAAGGTGGTCGCGACCGAGTTCTCGTCGAAGTCCTGGAAGTCGTACTTCGGGCTGGCGGCGGCCAGCAGGCTTTCATACTCGCCCACCAGGTTCGGCAGCTCGGCGGTTTGGGCGTCACCATCGGTGAGCAGCAGGGTCTTGTCGACGGTGGTGAGGTGCCCGGCGATCGCCTGGTAAAGCCCCACGAACTCGCTGTTGACCAACACAAAGCGGTCTTCGGCGTGGTTCATGGTGTAGAGGATCTGCTCCGGCGACAGGCGCACGTTAATGGTGTGGATCACCGCACCGATCATCGGGATAGCGAACATGCACTCCAGGTACCGGTGGCTGTCCCAATCCATGACCGCCACGGTGTCACCGGCCTTGACGCCGGCTTCGGTCAATACGTTGGCCAGCCGCGCGACCCGTTCGATCAAGGTCGGGTAGGTATAACGCAGCTTGTCACGGTAGATGATTTCCCGGGTTTTCTCGTAACGGGTGCCGGACATCAACAGGCGTTTGATCAACAGCGGGTACTGGTACGCACCTTCGGCGGGCGGGATAACGCGGGTCTGCAACATACTAATCCCTTATCTGACTGCACGGTCTTGGCTTGAAGACCTGCACTTTAGAGAGCTTATGTGTCAGCTAAATCAGCCAAAGGAATGATTTGCAGACCCCGGCGAATGCTAGCTTTAAGCCAGCACCCGGCAACTGAAAAACTCATTTCATGCTGGTAAAGGCCAACTTCACACCGATAGCGATCAGTACCGCACCCATGGTGCGGTCGAACCAGTGGCCCATCCGCGCAAACCCGGCACGCACGCGCTGCTGGCTGAACAACATCGCCACCAGGCAGAACCACAGCGCCGTCGCCACCGCCAGGTACACGCCGTAACCCGCTTGAATGGCCAGCGGCGTCTGCGGGTTGATCACCACAGTGAACAACGAAAGGAAAAACAGCGTGGCCTTGGGATTCAAGCCATTGGTCACGAAACCTGCGGTAAATGCGCCACGCGGGGTGCGCTCGCCGGCTTCGCGGTGCAACTCGCCTTCGGCGGCAGGCTTGGCCGGCTGCGCACGCAATGCCTTGAAACCGATGTACAGCAGATACGCGGCGGCCGCCCATTTCAGCGCGTTGAACAGCACGATGGACTGCGACACGATCAAGCCGATGCCGAGCAACGAGTAACCCACGTGCAGGAAAATCGCCGAGCCGACGCCCAGCGCCGTCCACGTCCCGGCGCGGCGGCCATGGGTCACACTTTCGCGCACGACCACGGCGAAATCCGGGCCGGGGCTGGCCACTGCCAACAGGTGAATCAGCGCTACGGTCAAAAACTCGGCGACGTACATGCTTACTCCATTAAGTAACTGATTATTTCATCTGATAGGCTCGGCAGATTACGCCTTCGAACCTCGTCACAAAAGGTACAGTTGAGATGAACAATCGCCGCGCCGTCTTCCTTGATCACTCCTCTCTGGACTTGGGCGACCTCGACCTCGGCGAGTTGCGCAACAGCTTCAGCGAGCTGCAGCTGTTTACGGATACCACGCCACAGAATGTGCTTGAGCGCGTGCAAAACGCCCAGGTGGTGATCAGCAACAAGATCGTGCTCAACGCCGAAAACCTGGCGGCCTGCCCTGAACTGGAACTGATCCTGGTATCGGCCACCGGCACCAACAACGTCGACCTCGCCGCCGCCCGCGCCCATGGCATTACCGTGAGCAACTGCCAGGGCTACGGCACACCGTCGGTGGCGCAGCACACGATCATGTTGCTGCTCAACCTGGCGACACGCTTGAAGGACTATCAACGCGATGTGGCGGCCGGCAAATGGCAGCAAGCCAAGCAGTTCTGCCTGCTGGACTACCCCATCGTCGAGCTGGAAGGCAAAACCCTCGGCCTGCTCGGCCATGGCGAACTGGGCGGCGCCGTGGCACGCCTGGCGCAAGCCTTCGGCATGCGCGTGGTGCTCGGCGCGATTCCCGGACGCCCTGCCCGCGCCGACCGCGTGCCGCTGGATGAATTGCTCGCACAGGTCGACGCGCTGACCTTGCACTGCCCGCTCAATGAACACACCCGCGACTTTATCGGCGGCCGCGAACTGGCATTGCTCAAGCCCGGCGCCTTTATCGTCAATACCGCGCGCGGTGGCTTGATCAATGAACAGGCGCTGGCAGACGCCTTGCGCAGCGGCCACCTGGGCGGCGCAGCCACCGATGTGCTGAGTGTCGAGCCGCCGGTGCAGGGTAACCCGCTGCTGGCAGGCGACATTCCTCGGTTGATCGTCACGCCCCACAATGCCTGGGGCAGCCGCGAAGCTCGACAGCGGATCGTCGGCCAATTGGTGGAAAACGCCCAAGGCTTTTTCAACGGCGCCCCGTTGCGCGTCGTCAGTTGATAAACTGCGCCCCTTTTCAAGGAGCAGACCATGGATCCGCGCAGTGAAGTACTGCTTCGTCAGGCCGAACTTTTTCAAGGCAACCTGCTGCTGGTCGGCTTGCCCGCCGACGACCTGCTGGGCCGCCTGCCCAACGCCCACGGTTGGTGCTGGCATGCCGGCGACCAGGCCGCGCTCGATGCACGCTTCCCCGAGCGCAGCCAGTTCGGTGTGAACGTGCCCGAACGCTCGTTCGACGCGGCAGTGATCTTCCTGCCCAAGTCCAAGGACCTCACCGACTACCTGCTCAACGCCGTGGCCGCACGCCTGCCCGGCGCCGAGCTGTTTCTGGTTGGGGAGAAAAAAGGCGGTATCGAAAGTGCCGCCAAACAGATGATCCCCTTCGGCAAGCCGCGCAAGCTCGATAGCGCGCGGCATTGCCAACTGTGGCAGGTCACCGTGGCCAATGCCCCGCAAGCGGTCGAGCTGGAAAGCCTGGCGCAGGTGTTCGACGTACCGCTGGCCGAAGGCCCGCTCAAGGTCGTGAGCCTGCCGGGCGTGTTCAGCCATGGGCGTCTGGATCGCGGTACCGAACTGTTGCTGGAGAATCTGGACAAGCTGCCTGGCGGTCACTTGCTCGACTTTGGTTGCGGCGCCGGTGTGCTGGGGGCGGCCGTCAAGCGGCGCTACCCGCACAACAGCGTCACGCTGCTCGACGTGGACGCATTTGCCGCTGCCAGCAGTCGCCTGACATTGGCTGCCAATGGCCTGGAAGCCGAGGTATTGACCGGTGATGGTATCGACGCCGCGCCGATGGGTTTGAACGCAATCCTGAGCAACCCACCGTTCCATGTCGGGGTGCATACCGATTATTTCGCCACCGAGAACCTGCTGCGAAAAGCCGCGAAACACCTGGCAAAAGGCGGCGAACTGCGGTTAGTCGCCAACAGCTTCCTGAAGTATCAGCCGCTGATCGAAGAGCATCTTGGGGTCTGTGCGATCAAGGCCGAAGGCAACGGCTTTCGCATTTACCGTGCCAAGCGCGGCTGACGGGCGTTTGAAAAAGAACGCTTGCCGAATGGATTTTGCCTAGGCAGAATCCGCTCCGTCCTAGGGGAGTAGTCTCCCACGAGCGTCACGCTCGTCCGGCATACGTCAACATACTTGGTCAGCAGGCCATGGCGTATGCGACCCAGGAGTCCGCACAGACGGACCGGGGTTTGACAAGACCTATGACACGCACACCTTACCCGGGGCGGGAAGGCTGTACGTGTCATAGCCGTGTCGACCCGCCCCTGGAAGCCTACCTGATGCTGGATTCATTACTCGTTCCTACCGCAATCGTTGCCTTGGCCGAAATCGGCGATAAGACGCAACTGCTCGCGCTCATCCTCGCCGCACGCTTTCGCAAGCCCTGGCCGATCATCGCCGGCATCGTCGCCGCGACCCTGGCCAACCATGCGGCCGCCGGTGCCGTGGGGGCCTGGTTCGGTAGTTTCTTCTCGGATGCGGTGCTGCACTGGATCCTGGCGGCGAGCTTCTGCGCGACGGCACTGTGGACGTTGGTGCCGGACAAGCTCGACGATGACGAAGCCAGTACCACACGCAAGTTCGGGCCATTCCTGACCACCTTGATCGCATTCTTCCTCGCCGAGATCGGCGACAAGACGCAGATCGCCACAGTGATGCTGGCGGCGCAGTATCCGGAGTTGTGGCTGGTGATCATCGGCACCACCCTGGGCATGCTGATTGCCAACGTGCCGGTTGTATTGGCGGGGAATTTTGCAGCCGAAAAGCTGCCGCTGACCTTGATTCGTCGACTGGCGGCTTCGGCGTTTTTCATCCTGGCGATCGTGGCGGTGTACAAGGCCATGCAAAGCAGCGGTTGGATCTAAGGCTGTAAACCCAAACCCATTGTGGGAGGGGGCTTGCTCCCGATGGCGGTGAATCAGTCAACATATATACCGACTGAAATACTGCCATCGGGAGCAAGCCCCCTCCCACACTTGGATCTTCACAAGGTTCGGAGTATCAGGATTTCCGGGCCTGTTGGTAGAGCGGCATCACCTTCGGAATGGCCGCCTGCAGCGAGGCGATCCGGCTGTCGGACGCCGGGTGAGTACTCATGAACTCCGGTGGCGCGCCCTCTGAAGCCTTGGCCATCTTGTTCCACAGCGTGATGGCGGCGTTCGGGTTGTAACCGGCACGTGCCGAAAGCTCCAGGCCGATCAGGTCCGCTTCGTTTTCGTTGGCGCGGCTGTTAGGCAAGGTCATGCCATAGTTGGCGACCGTGTCGGCCAGTGCCAGGCTGTCCTGGCCCAGGCCAAACAACGCACCGGCGCCCTGCTTGGCCATCTGGATGCCATACGCCTTGGACATGGCTTCGCGGCCGTGTTCACGCAAGGCGTGGGCAATCTCATGGCCCATTACGGCAGCCAGCTCGTCATCGGTGAGCTTGAGATTGTCGATCAACGCGCTGTACACGAAGATCTTGCCGCCAGGCCCGCAGTTGGCGTTCATCTCATCGCTCTTGATCAGGTTCACTTCCCACTGCCACTGCGCCGCATCCGGGCGGAAGTTCGGCGCCTGGGCGATCAAGCGGTTGGCGATGGCCTGCACGCGCTTGGCGTTGGTGCTGGTCTTGTCGACCAACCCCTTGCCGCTCGCCTCACCCAACGTCTGCTGGTAAGACTGGGCATACATCTGGTCGACTTCCTGACTCGACAGCATGCTGAACATGTACTGCTTACGCTCCACACCCACGGCGCCACCACTGGTGGTGTTGACCGACTGGCAACCTGCGAGCAACACCGCTGAACTGAGTAGACTTACCGCCAATGTTTTCTTCATGACACTCTCCCTGAAAATCTGGCGCATATCGTAGGCGGTCATTTATATCGACGCCAGATACAACAGACGTTTAACCGCTGATTTTCGGATACATCTCACAACGCCAGCCATCATCGCATTTGCGACACCCCCCACTCATTTGCAGGACAAGCCTTAAGACTCCCTCCGGCATGGCCGATATAACAATAAGCCCAACCTCTTTGCGCCCGGAGCCTTCATGAAATTCAAGTCGATTCAGTTTTCTGTCGCGGCACTCACCGGCGCCATCGTGCTGAGCGTGGTCGCCGTGCTGGTGCTCTACGCCTTGTTTTCCGGTGCGCGCACCCAGGAGATGGTGCAAGAACGCACTCAAACCCAATTCAAGCAAATCATCAAGGAGCGCCTCACCGCGCTGGCACAGACCCAGGCCACACTGATCCAGCGTGAACTGGAGGCGCCACTGGTGACCGCCAAAGGTTTGGCCACCACCAACGCCCTGCTCGGCATGAAGGACGCCAAGGGCGAACCCGCGCTGCAGATCGGCCGCGAGCAATTGATCAGCCTGCTGCATGAAACGGTGGTGCGTAACCCGAAAATCCTCGGCGCCTACATCGGCTGGGAACCCAATGCAATCGACCATAACGATGCCAATTATGTAAACAGCCCGATCGTCGGCATGGGCACCGACGGCCGCTTTCTACCCTGGTGGTACCGCAACGCCGATGGCAGCCTGGGCCTGGACAAACTCGCCGACGTCAACGACCAGAGCATTCTCTCCACCGGCATACGCGCCAGCGAGTACTACTTGTGCTCCAAGGAAAGCCAGAAACCCTGCGCCATTGACCCTGCCCCCTATAAGGTCGGCAATGCCATGGTGATGCTGGCGTCGTTTATCGAGCCAATCATGATCGACGGCAAGTTCCAGGGCATCGTCGGTGCCGACCTGTCGGTGAACTTTATCCAGGACATGCTGACCCGCGCCGACCAGAACCTCTACGACGGCGCCGGCGAATTGGCGCTGATCTCCAACAATGGACGCCTGGTGGCCTACACCAAGGACTCAAGCAAACTCGGCGAGAAAGCCAGTGACCTGCTCGACAGCAGTGAGCTGTCCAATCTTGGCCAATTGAAGGTTGGCGAAGTGCGCTACGACATCGACAAGGAACACGGGCATATCGAGTTGCTCCTGCCGTTCAATATCGGCCAGACCGACGCGCGCTGGACCTTGATGCTGCAACTGCCCCTGAGCGCCGTGATGGCGGATTCGAACGCGCTGCAAAGTGACCTGCAGGCCCAGCGCAAGGCGGACATCTTCGGCATGGCCATGGTCGGCCTGGTGATCGCCGGCCTCGGCCTGCTGGTGATCTGGCTGGTCGGCCACGGCATCGCCCGCCCACTCAAACAAATGGTGGCCATGCTCAACGATATCGCCCAGGGTGAAGGCGACCTCACACGCCGCCTGAGCAGTGACCGTGCCGACGAGTTGGGCGCAATCGCCAGCGGCTTCAATACCTTCCTGATCAAGCTGCAAGGCATGATTACGCAAGTGGTGAGTTCGGTGCAGAAGGTCAGTGACTCGTCGGAACACACCGCTGACATTGCGATCCGCACCAACCAGGGCGTGCACAAACAAATGGTCGAGATCGACCAGGTGGCAACCGCCGTGCACGAGATGACCGCCACCGCACAGGATGTGGCGCGCAACGCTACCCAGGCCGCGCAAGCCGCCAGCCATGCCGACCAGGCGGCCAGCCAGGGTATGCGCATTGTGCGCGACACCTCCTCCTCCATCGGGGCGCTCGCAGAAGAAATCGGCAAAGCCGTGGGCGTGGTCCAGACCCTGGCCAAGGACAGCGAGAACATCAATGCGATCCTCACGGCGATTCGCGGGATTGCCGAGCAGACCAACCTGCTCGCGCTCAACGCGGCCATCGAAGCGGCCCGGGCCGGCGAACAAGGCCGTGGTTTTGCCGTGGTCGCCGATGAGGTGCGCAACCTGGCGCAGAAAACCCAGAAGGCCACCGAAGAAATCCAGGCCATGATCCAGCAGTTGCAACAAGGTACCCGCGATGTGGTACGGGTGATGGAAGACAGCCAAAACCGCACCGATGAAAGCGTGCAACACGCAGCCAAGGCGGCTGAGGCGCTTGAGACCATCACCCAGGCGGTGTCGGTGATCAACGACATGAACACCCAGATCGCCAGTGCTGCCGAGGAACAAAGCGCGGTGGCCGAGGACATCAATCGCAATGTGATCAATATTGGCCAGGTGGCCAATGAAGTCGCGGGCGGTGCGGATGAGTCCAGCACGGCCAGCGCCGACCTGACCAAACTGGCTGAACAGCAGCGGCGCCTGATCAATCAGTTCAAGGTTTGAGATTTGCGGCGACTTTGAGGCCGCATCGGGAGCAAGCCCCCTCCCACATTTGAATGTATCCACAAATCAAACTGTGGGAGGGGGCTTGCTCCCGATGAGGCCGGTCAATCCCACCACTAGGCCGGGGTCAGGCACTCCGGCCCGTTGAGCTTGGGATCGTTGACCATATTGGCCAGGACCCGCTCGCGCAATGCGGCGGGCTCACTGGCCAGCAGGGCCTGCAGGGCAGGCAGGGAGGTTTCGGGATTGAGCCAGGCCTCCTGCCCCTGCGCGTCCAGAATCAATGGACGCCGCTGGTTTTGTGCAGCCTGGGTCACCACCGCCGTACTCAGCCAGACCTGCTCCTGCACCGGGTACGCTTCCCAGATGGCGGCAAAAAACAACGTGGAGCCCTCCCCCGGCGTCAGCCAATACGGGCGCTTGCGCTGGGTGCCTCGCCATTCATAAAACCCGTTGGCCGGCAGCAGGCAGCGACGCTGGCGAAAGGCTTCGCGAAACATCGGTTGTTCGGCCAGGGTCTCGGCGCGGGCGTGGGCCGGGGTGCGCGACAGATCGGTCAGCCAGGGTGGCGTGAGGCCCCAGCGCGCACGCGCCAGCGTGCGCTGACCCTCACTCAGGCGCTGGATCAGCACCGAGTCATTGGGGGAGATATTCCACTGGGCCTGCTGATCCGCCGGGAAGCCCGGCAGGGCAGCAAACGATGAGTTCCAGCGAAACAAGGCATAACGTCCACACATGGGGTAACACGACTCTTGGGTAAACCGACCGACAGCCTAACAGACCAGCACGTCGGGGAAGCTGTCGGGTTCTTCACCGGGCAGGGGTTGGGCGCCGATGTAGGCAGTAATCAGCTCACGGGCATAGGCGGCCTGATCGTTGTCCACTTCCAGGCCCAGCAGTCCGAAAATCGGCAGTTCCCCCGTACCGCCGAGCAAATGGCGCCCCACCAGATGCGCCTCGATACCTTCGCTGGCAAGCATCTGTTGCAGCAGCTCGCCTTCCATCAGGTTTTCCGGTTCGTAGATTCGCTGCATGCGCGCACCTGTTATTCATGACCTGCCGGTCATTCGTTCTCGCTGCGGGTGTCCAGCATCCACTCGTCACCGTGCACCTGCAGGGTGAAAATGACCGGCCGGCAACACACTTGGCAGTCCTCTATATAAGTCTGGTCACCGCCAGACAGGTCCACCGTTGTCTCGACCTCTTCGCCACAATAAGGACATTCGTACAGTGCGGTTTCCAGCATCGCGGTCTCCCAGGTGACTTGTGCGTATAATCGCCGGTCTATTTACAGGGCTATTCACGGCAGAGCCAATATTGCGGCCGCACCCTGATGTTTCCTTCTACTTACCCTAGCCGTTTCTAACAAGAGAGCATGATGGGCGAATTCGATACCATCCGACCTTACAACGACAGCGAAGTCCCGGCAGTGCTGGCACGCCTGTTCAGTGACAAGGCCTTTCTGGACATCCTGACCCACTTCCGCTTCCCGCGCTTTGCCGGCGCCCTGGGCTGGTTGCTCAAGCCGATGATCGCGCGCAAGTTGCGCCGCGAGTTTGCCGGCGTCACCACCGTGGCGACGCTGCAGGACAAAGTCGAGTATTACGTCGACCATACCATCGACCGGGCGACCGACGGCGTGACCTATACCGGCGTCGAGCAACTCAAATCGGGCACCGCCTACCTGTTCCTGGCCAACCACCGCGATATCGTGATGGACCCGGCCTTCGTCAACTACGCCGTGTACCACGCCGGCCTGCCGACACCCCGCATCGCCATTGGCGACAACCTGCTGCAAAAGCCGTTTGTCAGCGACCTGATGCGCCTGAACAAGAGCTTCATCGTGCACCGCTCGATCACCGGGCGAAAGGAGAAGATGGCGGCGTTCAACCTGCTGTCGGCCTACATCAATCATTCGATCCGCAACGACGGCCAGTCGATCTGGATCGCCCAGGCCGAAGGTCGCGCCAAGGATGGGGACGATCGCACCGAGTCGGCGATCCTCAAGATGTTCCACGTCAGCCGCAAGGACGAACCGTTTGCCGAGGTCATCCAGTCGCTGAACCTGACGCCGGTGTCCATCAGCTACGAATACGACCCCTGCGATGCGGCCAAGGCCCGTGAGCTGTATATCCGTGCCACAACCGGCACCTACAGCAAGGCCCCAGGCGAGGATGATGTGAGCATTGCCTTGGGTATCACCGGCTACAAGGGCCGTGTGCACGTCAACTTCGCGCCGCCGATCACCGAACGCTTTGAAGACACCAAGCTGCTCGCCGTGGAAATGGACCGGCAGATCCTGGGTGGGTATCGACTGTTCCCGGTGCACTACCTGGCTTATGCACAGTGGAGTGATGCCGACCCTCAACTGCAGGTGCCGAAGGCAGCAGACCTGTTCCCGGCCGACGAACTGGCCAAGGCCAAAGCGGAATGGGAGCGGCGCTTGAACGAATGCCCGGCCGAGCACCGCCCGTACCTGGTGGTGCAATATGCAACACCGGTGCGCAATCAGTACCGGGTCAAGGCCGGAATGCCTCTGTAACCGCCGATGACACCTGTGGGAGGGGGCTTGCCCTCTCCCACAGATGTTTTTGCAGTGCTTTTTTTACAGATGGGTGCTGAGCCAGGAGGTGGCCAGCGCCAGCCCAAGGCAGGCAAACCCGACACGATAGGCCAGGCGATACGCCCGTTCGGTGTGTACATCCAGAAACAGCATCGGTTGGTCAACGGCGCGCTCTTCGCTTCGCGCGGTAAGATCGGCCATCGCACGCTGTGATCGCAGGCGGGTTATGAATAGCAGCGCGGCGCTCGGGCAGGCAACCAGTAGCGCGGCAGTATTGATGAGCAGTGCGGGCAGTGCCATCGCAAACCTCGATGTATCAGTGGCCTGGTATCAGCTCAGATACAAACCTGAACGATAGTCGCCTCCTGCGCCTTCCTGCTCCCTCCCCCATAGCGCTAATGTATCCAGTAATTTACAGCGTCACCTGAACGTCACCTTAACAAGCCACTCTGTTGCCCTTCGACGTTTGAGGAGCTTGTCATGCTGCACGCGCAAAACCAGGATCGACTGTATTGGGTCGCACAAAGCGACGAGCAAGAGGCGCTGGTCGGCAGCCTGGCATTCAACGTCCAAGACCGCCATTGGCTGGTGTATTGCGCCCTCGCCGGGCATCAGCATGCCGACCTGCCGGAGCTGGATCTGCTCACTGGTGTCAGTGTGCTGGAGCTTTATGTCGAAACGGCGGCATGAACATCACAGGCATAAAAAAACCGGGCTCATCACTGAACCCGGTTTTTTATTGAGCGGTGTTTACTGCGAGCCGAGCAACTGGCCGATGCTTGGGTCTTTGAACAGGCGGGTCAGGGCGTCGCTGAGCACGTCGCTGACCAGCTTGGTGTTGGTTTCCTGGTTCGGCGACATGCCGAAACGCTGGTCCAGGGAGGCGCCGTAACGGCCACTGTAGCGACGGGTGCCGGCAACGACGTCGGACTTGAACGTCGCGCCGATGGACGCTTCAGTCACATACAAGCCTTGTTTAGGCGACTGGTACTTCAGTTCGGCCAAGGTAATGGTCAGTTGAGGTGCGCCCGGCGAGTTGGCCGGCGTGAAACCCAGCAGGCGTACAGCCGCTTCGGCCTGGGCTTGCAGCTTGGGCAGCACATCCTGGCCGGTTACCGAAATAAGCGCGGTCTCAGGGTACAGGCCCCCGCGAGAGCCCAGGGTCGGCGACGGACGACCATCCACCACGCGTACCGACACCGGCTGGCCATGCCCCACAGGTGCCAACTGCGCAGTGACTTTAGGTTGCGGGCTGAGTTGTTGCGGGCTGTTGGCGCAGCCAACCAGCGTCAAACTGGTCACAGTGATCAAACCGAACAACAGGCGTTGCAACATACTCATTTCTCCAGAACTAGAGGCAAACAGGTCGCCAGTATAACGGTGCAGGCGCGCCGCTCACCAGCCATCCTGAACGGCAGCTGAAGGCACGCGGAAATTACAATTTCACATAATTTGGTCACTCCAGTGTCATGGCACACTGGCAACCTTCGAGCATGTAACGTAACAGGTACAAAACCATGCGCCTTCTCAAATCACTGTTCATGCCACGCGCCGACCATCGCCACTTTGCCCGGCTCGATGCCCGTGGCTATTGCCTGGCATTCAAGCAGTGCCGCCTGCCGCCCGTCGGTGAGGGTTGGGTGGAGGTGACGGAGACTCACCTGGGGTGGATGAACCGCCCGTTGCCGGCCAGCGCCCGGGTGCGCCCGTTGTCTGCGCATGCACAACCACCGCAAGCGTTGGCCTCCTGACCGAGGCGCTAATAAAAGTCATAAAACACGCCCATTTCCCTGGCGTTCTTCGCTACAATCTCCCCCCGATTATAAGGACGTCTCCTGATCGGGCCCCGCAGCATCGTTAATGCCCCGGCATTAACCCCCAAACCGCCCACAGAGAGCCGCCCACACAGATCGTGTGAAGCCGGCGCGCTTGCTGTTTTCTTGCAAACCACCCGCCTTTACCGAATCTGCCAGAGCTGCCATTGCGCTCGGCCACTTGAGTTGTTTGCCCGTTTTGCCGCGTGTCGGCAAGGACCTCGGGCCAGGTGCCAGGCTGGGGCAGCCCATTTTTGAGGTTCACGTCTTCAAAAGAGCGTGAAAAAACGGGTTTTCACAACTTCACAAGAGTGTGGCGAGCAAATGAATAGTTTTGCGTTTGTACAAGCACCATCAGCGTCTGGAACAGCCCAACACAGGACCGAGAACTCCCCGAAAACTGGAGCTTGAAACCTGTCCGCTACGGATTTGGTTGCACGAACCGCACGCTTTGACCATAAGTCGAATTGCCACAGGCGCCCATGAATGCGTTCATAGGCAGATTAGCCCGGCAGGAAGCGTGCGCTGAAGTTGCAAAAAAATTGCGAAGAATCGGACATGGCGATCCTGGCCATGGGTAACCTGGGGCAACACGTGAACCGCCCCGTCACTCCTGGCAGCCATGCCGTCAATTTGGTGCTGCAGATTTTGGAGACGCGTTAAATGGCGCATAACGAAGCAGTCGACGTAGTACTGGTAGGGGCCGGCATCATGAGTGCCACCCTGGCCGTACTGCTCAAAGAGCTCGACCCCGGCCTCAAGCTGGAAGTCGTTGAGCTGATGGACTCGGGTGCCGCGGAAAGTTCCAACCCGTGGAACAACGCCGGTACTGGCCACGCCGGGCTGTGCGAGCTGAACTACACGCCGCAGGCGGCTGACGGTTCCATCGACATCAAGAAAGCGGTGCACATCAACACCCAATTCGAGGTATCGAAGCAGTTCTGGGCCTACCTGACCAAGAAAGGCACGTTTGGCTCGTCCAAGTCCTTTATCAGCCCGGTGCCGCACCTGAGCTTCGTGCAGGGTGAAAAAGGCGTGTCTTTCCTCAAGAAGCGTTTTGAAACCCTCAGCCAGCACCACGCGTTTTCGGACATGCACTACACCGAAGACCGTAGCGAAATGGCCGAGTGGATGCCCTTGATGATGCCGGGTCGTCCGCTCGATGAAAAAATCGCCGCCACCCGTGTGATGAACGGCACTGACGTCAACTTTGGCGCCCTGACCAACCAACTGCTCAGCCACCTGACCAGCTCTGCAGACGCCCAGGTCAAGTACAGCAAGCGCGTCACCGGCCTCAAGCGCAATGGCGCGGGCTGGACCGTGAGCATCAAGGACGTCAACAGTGGCAACAGCCGCGAAGTGGATGCCAAGTTCGTGTTCCTCGGCGCCGGTGGCGCGGCCCTGCCGTTGCTGCAAGCCTCGGGTATCGAAGAAAGCAAAGGCTTTGGCGGTTTCCCGGTCAGCGGCCAATGGCTGCGTTGCGACAACCCGGAAGTGGTCAAGCACCACCAGGCCAAGGTCTACAGCCAGGCGGCCGTGGGTTCGCCACCGATGTCCGTCCCGCACTTGGACACCCGCGTGGTAGACGGCAAGAAATCCCTGCTGTTCGGGCCATACGCCGGCTTCACCACCAAGTTCCTCAAGCACGGTTCGTTCCTTGACCTGCCGCTGTCGGTCCGCGCCGGCAACATCGGCCCGATGCTCGCCGTCGCCCGGGACAACATGGACCTGACCAAGTACCTGGTCAGCGAAGTGATGCAATCCATGGAGCAACGCCTGGAATCCTTGCGCCGCTTCTACCCCGAGGCGAAAGCCGAAGACTGGCGCCTGGAAGTGGCCGGCCAGCGGGTGCAGATCATCAAGAAAGATCCGAAGAAAGGCGGCGTGCTGCAATTTGGCACCGAGCTGGTCGCGGCCAAGGATGGATCGCTGGCAGCACTGCTGGGCGCATCCCCAGGTGCTTCGGTAACCGTTTCGATCATGCTGGAGTTGATCGAGAAGTGCTTCCCGGAGAAAGCCGCTGGTGAGTGGGCAGCCAAGCTGCACGAGATCTTCCCGGCACGGGAAAAGACCCTCGAAACCGATGCCGAGCTGTACCGCAAGATCAACACGCAAAACAACATCAGCCTGGAACTGGTTGAGCCTGCCGCCGAGACTGGCAGGAGCGAGCTTGCTCGCGAAGATCGTTAACGATAACGCAGCGCGCCTGGTTTAGCCCGGCGCCCTGGGGCTCTTCGCGAGCAAGCTCGCTCCTACAGAAGAGCCCATAAAAAACGCCCCGCCCTCTGCATGAGGACGGGGCGTTTTTTTATGTTCAGATAATCAGCCGCGAGCGTTTTCGATCAACTCGATGTACTCGTCCGCATGGCGCTGATCCTTGATCAGGTCGACAAAGGTCTGACCATGCTCATCCTTGCCATCGAGATCCAGGCCTGCAGCCTTGAAAAAGCCCAGGAACCGCTCGAAATCGTCGATACGCAAGCCACGGTAGGCCTTGATCAGTTTGTGCAGGGACGGTGAAGTCGCATCAGCCGGCTCGAAATCCAGGAACAACTTGATCTGATCGTCACCGATCTCATCACCAATCACCTGTTTCTTATCTTTACGCATTACCGACTCCAGCCTGCAGACATTTACACGGGGATTGAAGTCTACCTGCGGGGCTCGGCCTTGTGTAGGCGAGGATCAAACCGCTCATTCGAACTGGGCAAGCATCCAGCGCTGGTATTGAGCGACCTCGGCATCGCCCTCGCGAGGCGCCCACTTGGCAAGCTCCCCTTCACCCACCGGGCGATACGGACCGGCTTTGCACTCAAACATGACGGTGTCCGGCTCCAGGACCGCCAGGCCGTGGAACACACCCGGCGGCAGATCGACGCCCGAGCACTCTCCACCGGCCTGCATGACACGCTTGGCGATGACCTCGCCGGCCTCGTTGAATATCAACAAGCCCAAACGCCCTTTGAGCACCAACAAGGTTTCCGCCTTGTCCGCGCTCAGGTGCCGATGGGGTGGTACGTAGGTGGTGGGCTGCAGGCTCACCGCCAGGCGATGGCACGGCTCTTCCATCTGGTGAAAGTTGTGATGGTGCCGACCGCGTGGACTGCTGGCCGCTTTCTCGGCCAACTCAGCAAACAGCGATTGATCAAGAAAGCGGGCCATTCATTACATTCCTTTAACGGCGAAGATGCCATTGGCGTTACGCCAGTAGCCTTTGTAGTCCATACCATAACCGAAGATGTAGCGGTCGACGCACGGCAGGCCGACATAATCGGCTTTCAGGTCCGGGCGGGCTTTGCGGTCGTGGTCTTTGTCGATCAGCACGGCAGTGTGCACTTTGCGCGCGCCGGCGTGCTTGCAGAAGTCGATGATCGCGCCCAGGGTGTGCCCTTCATCGAGGATGTCGTCGATGATCAGTACGTCGCGGTCGATGAACGAGACTTCCGGCTTGGCTTTCCAGAACAGATCGCCGCCGCTGGTTTCATTGCGATAGCGCGTAGCGTGCAGGTAGGACGCTTCAAGAGGGAAGTGCAGGTGCGTCAGCAATTTGCCGGCGAAGATCAGGCCACCGTTCATCACACAGAAAACCACCGGGTTGGTGTCGGCCATTTCGCGAGTGATGTGCGCTCCAACCTCGGCGATCGCTGCTTCGACTTGCGCTTCGGTGTACAGGCAGTCAGCCTCGCGCATGATTTGACGGATATGCTCGAGATCAGCGGACATGGCGCTCTCCAAGGGGTGCTGTGGCAAGAAAAGCGGGCGAAGGTACGCTTCTCGTGCGCTCCAATCAAGCCTTTATGGACTAACGTACTTGATGTCTATAGGACAACACCCTCGGATAGATTAATCTAGGCCGGTTTTTTTGCCCGCTGCCGGAGCCTTCCCCATGCCCACTCGCGAGATCCGCCACCCGCTGATCCGACACAAACTCGGCCTGATGCGCCGTGCCGATATCAGTACCAAGAACTTCCGTGAGCTTGCTCAGGAGGTCGGAGCGCTGCTCACTTACGAAGCCACCAAGGATTTGCCCCTGGAAAGCTACGAGATCCCCGGTTGGGCCGGTCCCGTCCAGGTCGAGAAAATCGCCGGCAAGAAGATTACCGTGGTGCCGATCCTGCGCGCCGGTATCGGCATGCTCGAAGGCGTGCTCAGCCTGATTCCAGGCGCCAAGGTCAGCGCCGTCGGCGTGGCCCGCAATGAAGAAACCCTGCAGGCGCACACTTACCTGGAAAAACTCGTTCCGGAAATCAACGAACGCCTGGCAATGATCATCGACCCGATGCTCGCCACCGGCAGTTCCATGGTCGCCACCATTGACCTGCTGAAAAAGGCCGGTTGCAAGGACATCCGCGCCATGGTGCTGGTCGCCGCCCCCGAAGGCATTGCCGCCGTCGAGAAGGCCCACCCCGACGTGCAGATCTACACCGCATCCATCGACGAGCGCCTGAACGAACACGGCTACATCATCCCTGGCCTGGGCGATGCCGGTGACAAGATCTTCGGCACCAAACAGAAGGACGCGTGAACATGCAGGATGAATTCAACGACCCGCTTTGGCGCCAGATCCTGTCTGGCGCACAAATGCTCTTCGTGGCATTTGGCGCGCTGGTGTTGATGCCGCTGATCACAGGTCTGGATCCAAACGTCGCGCTGTTCACTGCCGGCCTGGGGACGCTGTTGTTCCAGGTGGTGACGGGGCGGCAGGTGCCGGTGTTCCTGGCATCGAGCTTCGCGTTCATCACCCCGATCATTCTCGCCAAGGGCCAGTTCGGCCTGGCAGCGACCATGGGCGGCGTGATGGCGGCCGGTTTCGTTTATACCTTCCTGGGCCTGGCGGTGAAGATCAAGGGCACCGGGTTCATTGACCGGTTGCTGCCGCCGGTGGTCATCGGCCCGGTGATTATCTCCATCGGCCTGGCCATGGCGCCGATTGCCGCCAATATGGCGATGGGTAAGGCCGGTGATGGCAGCGAGCTGATTCATTACCAGACCGCCATGATGATCTCGATGCCGGCCTTGCTGACCACCTTGATCGTGGCGGTGTTCGGCAAGGGTATTTTCCGCCTGGTGCCGATCATCTCCGGGGTACTGGTGGGTTTCGCCATGTCGTTCTACTTTGGCGTGGTCGATACGGCGAAGATCGCCGCCGCCCCCTGGTTCGCCCTGCCCCACTTCACCGCGCCGGAATTCAACTGGCAGGCGATTCTGTTTATCGTGCCGGTAGCCCTGGCCCCGGCGATCGAACATATCGGTGGTGTGATTGCGGTGGGCAGCGTGACCGGTCGCGACTACCTGAAGAAACCGGGCCTGCACCGTACTTTGCTGGGTGACGGGATCGCCACCACGGCCGCCGGCCTCTTTGGTGGCCCGCCGAATACCACCTACGCCGAAGTGACCGGCGCGGTGATGCTGACCAAGAACTACAACCCTAAAATCATGACCTGGGCCGCAATTTTTGCCATCAGCCTGGCATTTATCGGTAAGTTCGGCGCATTGCTGCAAAGCATTCCGGTACCCGTGATGGGCGGCATTCTATGCCTGCTGTTCGGCTCGATTGCCGCGGTGGGGATGAACACGCTGATCCGCCACAAGATCGACCTGGGTGAGGCACGCAACCTGGTGATTGTGTCCGTGACCCTGGTGTTCGGTATCGGCGGTGTACTGGTAGGCACCGGCACTGGCCCGGATGATTTCGGCCTCAAGGGCATCGCCCTGTGCGCGGTGGTGGCGATTGGTTTGAACCTGCTGCTGCCGGGTAATGATGGCTGGAAGAACAAGCAGTCTGACAAGCCGTTGATCTAACAAAATGTGGGAGGGGGCTTGCTCCCGATGGCGGAGTGTCAGTCGATACATGATTGACTGATCTACTGCCATCGGGAGCAAGCCCCCTCCCACATTTTTTGATCTCCAGTGTCGCTTAGAGCTCGCCGAGCCCATCGACCAGCGCCTGGTTCTGCTCAGGCGTGCCGATGCTGATCCGCAGGAACTGGGCAATCCGCTCCTGCTTGAAGTGCCGTACGATCACACCCCGCTCACGCAACTTGGCCGCCAGGCCGGCTGCGTCGTGCCGAGGGTGGCGGGCAAAGATGAAGTTGGCTGCCGACGGCAACACTTCAAAGCCTTTGCCTTCCAGTTGTGCGACCAGTGTGTTGCGACTGTCGATCACTTGCTTGCACGTTTTCTCGAAGTACTCACGGTCCTCGAACGCTGCCGTCGCGCCGACAATCGCCAGGCGATCCAGCGGGTAGGAGTTGAAGCTGTTCTTGACCCGCTCCAGCGCCTCGATCAGGTCCGGGTGGCCTACGGCCAGGCCCACCCGCAAACCGGCCAGTGAGCGCGATTTGGACAGGGTCTGGGTCACCAGCAGATTCGGGTAGCGGTCCACCAGGCTGATAGCGGTTTGGCCACCGAAGTCGATATAGGCTTCATCGACCACCACCACCGAATCCGGGCTGGCCTTGAGCATCTGCTCGACTGCCTGCAATGCCATCACGCAGCCGGTCGGCGCGTTCGGGTTGGGGAAAATGATCCCGCCGTTAGGCTTGGCGTAATCGGCCACACGAATCTGGAACTGCTCGTCCAACGGCACCGGGTCGGACTTGATGCCGTACAGGCCGCAGTACACCGGATAAAAGCTGTAGCTGATGTCTGGAAACAGCAGCGGCAAGTCGTGCTGGAACAGACCGTGGAAAATGTGTGCCAGGACTTCATCGGAACCATTGCCGAGGAATACCTTGCCGGCGTCGACCCCGTAATACTTGGCCACAGCCTGCTTGAGCAGATCGCTGTTGGGGTCCGGGTACAGGCGCAGATTGTCATTCAACTCGGCCTGCATGGCCGCCAGTGCCTTGGGCGAGGGGCCATAGGGGTTTTCATTGGTGTTGAGCTTGACCAGCTTGGTCAACTTGGGTTGCTCGCCGGGCACGTAAGGCACCAGGTCCTTGACGAAAGGGCTCCAGAATTTGCTCATGCCTTACTCTCCCTTGAGGATGCGATATTCGGCGCTGCGCGCGTGCGCACTCAGCGATTCACCACGGGCCAGCACCGAGGCGGTCTTGCCCAACTCGGAGGCGCCCTGCGGCGAACAGAAGATGATCGACGAACGCTTCTGGAAGTCATACACCCCCAGCGGCGACGAGAAACGCGCGGTGCCGGAAGTCGGCAGTACGTGGTTAGGGCCTGCACAGTAGTCGCCCAGGGCTTCGCTGGTGTGGCGGCCCATGAAGATCGCTCCGGCGTGCCGAATCGACGGCAGCCAGGCTTGCGGGTCGGCCACGGACAATTCCAGGTGTTCCGGCGCGATGCGGTTGGCCACTTCGATGGCCTGCTCCATGTCGCGAGCCAGAATCAGCGCGCCGCGGCCATTGATCGACTTCTCGATGATCTCGGCGCGCTCCATGGTCGGCAGCAGCTTATCGATACTGGCGGCGACCTTGTCGAGGAACTCGGCGTCCGGGCTGACCAGAATCGCCTGGGCGTCTTCGTCATGCTCAGCCTGGGAGAACAGGTCCATGGCGATCCAGTCCGGGTCGGTGTGGCCGTCGCACACCACGAGGATTTCCGAAGGACCGGCGATCATGTCGATCCCCACCTGGCCGAACACATGACGCTTGGCGGTGGCCACGTAGATGTTGCCCGGCCCCACCACCTTATCGACCTTCGGCACGCTCTCGGTGCCGTAGGCCAAGGCTGCAACGGCTTGGGCGCCGCCAATGGTAAACACGCGATCAACACCCGCGATGCACGCCGCCGCCAGCACCAACTCGTTGATTTCGCCGCGCGGGGTGGGCACCACCATGACCACTTCGGTCACGCCGGCCACTTTGGCCGGGATCGCGTTCATCAACACCGACGACGGGTACGAAGCTTTACCACCCGGCACGTACAGGCCGGCGCGGTCCAGCGGCGTGACCTTCTGGCCCAGCACGGTGCCATCGGCTTCGGTGTAGCTCCAGGAATCCTGTTTCTGCTTTTCGTGGTAGCTGCGTACCCGCGCCGCCGCGACTTCCAGAGCTTCGCGCTGGGTTGCAGTGATGCGCGTCAGAGCCAGTTCCAGGCGTTCGCGGGGCAGGATCAGGTCGGCCATGGACTCGACGTCCAGGCCGTCGAATTGGCGGGTGAAGTCCACCAGCGCTGCGTCACCGCGCTCGCGCACGGCCTTGATGATGTCGAGCACTCGCTGGTTGACCGAGTCGTCGGACACGCTTTCCCAGCTCAGCAGATGATCCAGATGATGGGCGAAATCCGGGTCGGCAGCATTGAGTCGGGCAATTGCAGTGGACGTGGTCATAGCGAGGGCCTCATAGGATTGGCAAAGATGCTCAGGCGCCGAAAGTTAGCAGTCGATCCGCTTGGGCACCTGAGAATTCTGGCTATGAGGCGGATAGACGGGCGCGACCTAGGGCCGCGCGGGTAGGTCAACCGCGGTGTCGAGACTCCACTGCCTTGCGCAGGGTGTCGATCAACGCCTGAATACGGGCGTGTTGCATTTTCATGGAAGCTTTGTTGACGATCAGGCGCGAGCTGATGTCAGCAATGAAATCCTGGGGTTCCAGGCCGTTGGCACGCAGGGTGTTGCCGGTGTCGACGACGTCGATGATCTTGTCGGCCAGGCCAATCAGCGGCGCCAACTCCATCGAACCGTAGAGCTTGATGATGTCGACCTGACGACCCTGCTCGGCGTAGTAGCGCTTGGCAACGTTGACGAACTTGGTGGCAACCCGCAGACGACCCTTGGGTTCGACGTCGCCGACACGACCGGCAGTCATCAGCTTGCACAGGGCAATACGCAGGTCCAACGGCTCGTACAGGCCCTGGCCGCCGTATTCCATCAGCACGTCTTTACCGGCGACACCGAGGTCGGCCGCGCCATGTTCAACATAGGTCGGCACGTCGGTAGCCCGCACGATCAACAGGCGAACGTCGTCCTGGGTCGTGGGGATGATCAGCTTGCGGCTCTTGTCCGGATTCTCGGTCGGCACGATGCCCGCTTCAGCCAGAAGCGGCAAAGTGTCGTCAAGGATGCGGCCCTTGGACAGTGCGATGGTCAACATAGGAAACGTCAGTCCTTCATCAGGCTATTGCTGTCCGGGCGCAAACGGCGCCAGACACAGATCGAGGCCATTACAGCCTCGACTTGAAATAACGGCAAACTTCATTGTAGTGAGCGGGCTTGCCCCGCGCTGGAGTGCGCAGCGCTCCCAAGATTTTTAGGGCCGCTTCGCAGCCCAGCGCGGGGCAAGCCCGCTCACTACAGTGATAGCGGACTAGCCCGGTACGCGGCGGATCTTCGCACCGAGCATCTGCAGCTTCTCTTCGATGCACTCGTAGCCACGGTCTATGTGGTAGATGCGATCGATCAGGGTGTCGCCTTTGGCACACAGTGCCGAAATCACCAGGCTGGCCGAAGCACGCAGGTCGGTCGCCATCACCGGCGCGCCCTTGAGCTCATCGATGCCGGTAACGATAGCGGTGTTGCCCTCGACCTGGATCTTGGCACCCATGCGGTGCAGCTCGTACACGTGCATGAAGCGGTTTTCGAAGATGGTCTCGATCACGGCGCCCGTGCCTTCGGCAATTGCGTTCAAGGAAATGAACTGCGCTTGCATGTCAGTCGGGAACGCTGGGTAAGGAGCAGTGCGCAAGTTAACGGCCTTGGCCCGCTTGCCGTGCATGTCCAGCTCGATCCAGTCTTCACCGGTGGTGATTTCAGCACCGGCTTCCTTGAGTTTTTCCAGGACGGCTTCGAGGATGGTCGGATCGGTGTCCTTGACCTTCACGCGGCCACCGGTCACGGCGGCGGCAACCAGGTAAGTGCCGGTTTCGATACGGTCCGGCATCACTTTGTAGGTAGCCGAGTGCAGACGCTTCACACCGTCGATGGTAATGGTGTCGGTGCCGGCGCCGCTGATGTTGGCACCCATGGCGATCAGGAAATTCGCCAGGTCGACCACTTCCGGCTCACGCGCGGCGTTTTGCAGGACGCTGCGACCATTGGCCAGGGCAGCGGCCATCATGATGTTCTCGGTACCGGTCACACTGACGGTATCGAAGAAGAAGTTGGCTCCACGCAAGCCGCCTTCCGGCGCCTTGGCCTTGATGTAGCCGCCTTCGACGTCGATGATCGCGCCCATGGCTTCAAGGCCACGGATGTGCAGGTCAACCGGGCGCGAACCGATGGCACAACCGCCAGGCAGGGCCACTTCGGCTTCGCCGAAACGGGCAACCATCGGGCCCAGTACCAGGATCGACGCACGCATGGTTTTCACCAATTCATACGGGGCAACCAGGGTCTTGATGGTGCGCGGGTCGATTTCGACCGCCAGTTTCTCGTCTATGACCGGCTCGATACCCATGCGACCGAACAGTTCGATCATGGTGGTGATGTCGTGCAGGTGCGGCAGGTTGGCCACAGTCACCGGGCCATCGCACAGCAGGGTCGCTGCCAGGATCGGCAAGGCGGAGTTTTTCGCACCGGAAATGCGAATCTCGCCATCAAGGCGGGCACCACCGGTAATAATCAATTTATCCATAAGAATCTCGACGCCTTGGGGGCTCAGGTGCGCTCGGACCAAGCCGCGCGGCTGAAAAATTTCATAGTGACCGCGTGGATGCTGCCATCGGTGATCCACGGGTTCAAATGGGCATAGATCTGCTGTTGACGCTTGACCGGGCTCAATGCCGCCAGTTCATCGCTAATCACGTTCAGCTGGAAATTGCAGCCTTCGCCTTCAACTTCTACGATCGTTTCCGGCAGCTTTCCTTCAAGGAAGCTCTTAACTTCTAGGGCCTGCATGCTCAACCTCTATCGGCGCCCAGTGCGCACGGGTCGCACATCATACAAAAAAGCCCCGCGCCTGCGAACCCCGCATAGCAGGACTCTGACGGGGGGCTTTCTTGATAATAGCTATTAAGGATGCGCCAACAGCTCGGTCAGGCCACTGACCTGGGCAATTTCACGCATATCTTCGGGCAACGCGCGGATACTCACAGGCTTTTTCGCAGCCTCGGCATCACGCATGAAGCACAGCAACAATGACAAGCCGACGCTGCTGGACTTGGTCACTGCCGAGCAATCGAGCACCAAAGCGGGCAAAGTGCTGGACTTGATCAACGCCTGGCCCTGCTTGCGCAGCGCAGGCCCGGTGCGGTAGTCCAGCACGCCGCTGAGCAGCAGCTCGCCGGCATCGCCAAGACGAACAGCCGACTCGGTCATTGTGCGGACTTCCCAGCTTCTTTATCGGAAGCTTCCTTGGCCTTGGCCACTTCACCCGCCCAACCATTGATGGTCTTGTCCAGGTCGTTGCCGTTGCGCTGCATGGCATCGGCGAACTGGTCACGGAACAGCTTGCCGATATTGATGCCGTTGATGATCACGTTGCGCAGCTTCCACTCGCCGTTGACCTTCTCCAGCGTGTACTGCACAGGGTAGACGGCGCCGTTGTTGCCTTTGACGCTCATGTTCACGCTGGTGCGGTCGCCCGACTCATCGCCGGCCGGAGCAACGGTAATGCCCTGGTTGTTGTACTCAAGCAGCGCATTGCCGTAGAACTGGAACAGGCCCCTCTTGAAGTTTTCCTGGAAGGTCTGCATCTGCGCTGGGGTTGCTTTGCGCGAGTACTTGACCGTCATGATGCTTCTGGAAATGCCTTCGGCGTCAACCACAGGCCCGACAATGGTGTTCAGGGCGTTGTAGAACTGGCTTGGGTCTTGTTTGTATTGCTCTTTGTTGGCTTTCAAGTCAGCCAGCATCTTGTTGGTCGTGTCCTGCACCAGATCGTGCGCAGAACCTGCCGCGTTGGCCATCAGCGGCAGCGCTGCAAGCAGTACCAGCAGGCCGCGTCGCAAGGTAGAGATCATGAACAGGTTCCTCATTTGGCGTCTTTATTGACCGTATTGAGCAGGAATTTACCGATCAGGTCTTCAAGCACCAACGACGACTGTGTGTCGTGGATTGTCGAACCATCCTTGAGCAGGGCTGTTTCCCCGCCCACGCTGATACCGATGTATTTTTCGCCCAGCAGACCCGCAGTGAGGATAGATGCAGTGGAGTCCGTCGGCAGATTATCTACCTTCTTATCCACCTGCATGGTCACTCGGCCGGTGAAGCTGTCGCGATCCAGATCGATTGCCGTGACCTTGCCGATGGTCACACCGGCCATGGTCACTTTAGCTCTGACCGTCAAACCGGCGATATTGTCAAAGTATGCGTAAAGTTTATAAGTATCGGCGGTGGGGCTGGCCGAAAGGCCGCTGACGCGCAGCGCCAGCAACAGTAAAGCCAGGATGCCAGCCAGCAAGAAAAGGCCGACACCGATTTCCACAGTGCGGTTTTGCATCAGAAATCTCCAAACATCAAGGCGGTCAAAATGAAGTCAAGGCCCAGTACGGCCAGCGAGGCGTACACAACGGTCTTGGTGGTGGCGCGACTGATCCCTTCTGAGGTGGGCTCACAGTCGTAGCCTTGGAATACGGCGATCCAGGTCACTACAAAGGCAAAAACGATACTCTTGATGATGCCGTTGAGCACATCGCCACTGAACGTCACGCTGTTTTGCATGTTGGCCCAGTAGGAGCCGTCATAGACCCCCAGCCAGTCCACCGCCACCCAAGAGCCGCCCCAGATACCCACCACGCTGAAAATCATCGCCAGCAATGGAAGGGAAATGAAGCCGGCCCACAGGCGCGGGGCAACAATGTATTTGAGCGGGTCTACGCCGATCATTTCCAGGCTGGACAGTTGCTCGGTGGACTTCATGTTGCCAATCTCGGCAGTCAGCGCCGAACCGGCGCGCCCGGCGAACAGCAACGCGGTGACCACCGGACCAAGCTCACGCAGCAGCGTCAGGGCGACCATCTGCCCTACCGCCTGCTCCGAACCGTAGCTGGAAAGAATATTGAAGCCCTGCAACGCTAGCACCATGCCGATGAATACGCCCGAGACGACGATGATCACCAGGGACATCACGCCGACCGCATGCAGCTGTTTGACCAGCAACCCAAAGCCGCCGCCGATGCCGCCGCGACCGAGCAAGGCGTGAAACAGGAAAATAGTCGAGCGACCCAGCACTTCGACGATGTCGATGCCTGAGCGGCCGAAAAGGCGAACCTTCTCGATAAGAGATGTCTTGCGCATCAGCGCTTCCCCAGAAGATCTGAGCGGTAGTCCGCTGCCGGAAAGTGAAAAGGCACCGGGCCATCGGGATCGCCGGTCATGAACTGGCGGATACGCGGGTTATCGGCATTCATCAGCTCCTCCGGCGTACCCTGCCCCAGCACCTGGCCATCACCCACCACATAGAGGTAGTCAGCGATGCTCGCGGTCTCGGCCAGATCGTGGGACACCACGATGCTGGTGATCCCCAGCGCATCATTGAGCAAGCGGATCAGGCGTACCAGCACGCCCATGGCGATGGGGTCCTGGCCGACGAAAGGCTCGTCATACATCAGGATCTGTGGGTCGAGGGCAATAGCCCGCGCGAGGGCGACACGGCGTTTCATGCCGCCGGACAACTCGTCGGGCATCAGGTCGATGGCACCACGAAGGCCAACGGCCTGCAGTTTCAACAACACGATGTCACGGATCATCTCGTCGGACAGCTGGGTATGCACCCGCAGCGGAAACGCTACGTTTTCGAAAACATCGAGGTCGGTAAACAGCGCGCCGCTCTGGAACAGCACCCCCATGTGCTTGCGCGCATCGAACAGATCGCTGCGCGACAGCGTCGGCAGGTTCTGGCCATTGACCCACACTTCACCGGCACTGGGGCGCAATTGCATGCCCATCAGGCGCAATAAGGTGGTTTTGCCACAGCCGGAAGGCCCCATGATTCCCGTGACCTTGCCACGGGGAATGCGAATATCGACGTTATTGAAGATGCTGCGCGTCCCGCGCTTGAAGGTAAGGCCCTTCAGCTCGACCGCGTAGGCGTTATCGGCACTCATCTAATCTCCTTGGGATGCAGCCTTTCACTCAGACACCCGGTATGCGACTTTCGTTAGCAACGCCTGCGCAATAATTATCCACATGGGCTGAGCGGACCGAACTGGCGGCGAACTATATCACTGCTGGTACAGCGCCCCCAAGGCCGGAACAGCGCTTGTTCAGATTCACGACAGGGAAAAAACGTTGCTGAGCACGAATCTCAAGCGCTCAGCGAATAAAGCCTGACGAACTTGCGTGAGGGAATTGATCATTACCGCTATAATCGCCGACTTTTCGTCAGGCTATACGACTTCAGACATGAGCCAATCCAGCGACCTCATTGAATCCGCACAACGTACCATTCGCCTCGAACTGGAAGCCGTAGAAGGTTTACTGGCCCATATCGACGCGGATTTCGTGCGCGCCTGCGAGATGATCCTGGCCAGTAAGGGCCGCGTTGTCGTGGTCGGCATGGGCAAATCCGGCCATGTCGGCAACAAGATTGCCGCCACACTGGCAAGCACCGGCACCACCGCGTTTTTTGTACATCCGGCCGAAGCCAGCCATGGCGACATGGGCATGATCACCAAGGATGACATCATCCTGGCGCTGTCCAACTCCGGCACCACCAACGAAATCGTGACCTTGCTGCCGCTGATCAAGCGCCTGGGCATCAAGATGATCAGCCTCACCGGCAACCCGGAATCGACGCTGGCCAAGGCTGCCGAAGTCAACTTGAACGTGCATGTGGCCCATGAAGCCTGCCCACTGAACCTGGCTCCCACCTCTTCGACCACCGCGGCCCTGGTCATGGGCGACGCCCTGGCCGTAGCGCTGCTGGAGGCTCGCGGCTTTACCGCTGAAGACTTCGCGTTCTCCCACCCGGGCGGCGCCCTGGGCCGTCGCCTGCTGCTGAAGGTGGAAAACGTCATGCATGCCGGCGATGAACTACCCCACGTCCAACGCAGCACGTTGCTCAAGGACGCGTTGATGGAGATGACCCGCAAGGGCCTGGGCATGACCGTGATCCTGGAGACCGACGGACGCCTGGCCGGAGTCTTCACCGACGGCGACCTGCGCCGAACCCTGGACCGTACCATTGATATCCACACCGCAACCATCGATGCGGTGATGACGCCCCACGGCAAGACGGCCCGCCCGGAAATGCTCGCGGCCGAAGCCCTGAAAATCATGGAAGACCACAAGATCGGCGCGCTGGTGGTAGTCGACAGCGACGACCGCCCGATTGGCGCGTTGAACATGCACGACTTACTGCGTGCGGGAGTGATGTAAATGACCGACGACCTGCTGCAACGCGGCAAGAACATCAAACTGGCGATTTTCGACGTCGATGGCGTGCTGACCGATGGCCGCCTGTATTTCCTCGAGGATGGCAGCGAATTCAAGACTTTCAACACGCTTGATGGCCAAGGCATCAAAATGTTGATGGCCGCGGGCGTGCAAACCGCGATTATCAGCGGTCGAAAGACACCCGTTGTGGAACGCCGCGCACAAAACCTGGGGATTCCTCACCTCTATCAGGGCCGTGAGGATAAACTGGTGGTTCTGGACGAGCTTCTTGGCCAACTCAACCTAAGCTATGAGCAGGTCGCCTACTTGGGCGATGACCTGCCCGACCTGCCGGTCATTCGCCGGGTGGGCCTGGGCATGGCCGTCGCGAACGCCGCAGCCTTTGTGCGTGAACACGCGCATGGCGTCACCACTGCCCGTGGCGGTGAAGGTGCCGCCCGCGAGTTCTGCGAATTGATCCTGCGCGCCCAGGGCAGTCTTGAAGCGGCCCACGCCGCCTACCTATAGAGCGTTTTATGCTGAGCAAAAAGATTCGCAACTTCCTGTTATTCGGAGTCATCGCCGCGATCTTCCTGGCGGTGGGCTACTGGAATATCAGCCCGGAGCGCTTCCTCGACAAACCTGTCGTACAGGTTGATGCAGGCGCTATCGACTATTACGCAACCAACGCCTACAGCGTGCAGTTCCTGCCCGATGGCAAAGTGCAGTACGAGATGACGGCAGACAAGGTCGAACATTTGAAAGCGTCCGAGGTCACTTTGCTGACCAACCCGGACATGAACCTGTACCGTGGCACCGAGTTCCCTTGGCATGTCACGAGCCTGCGCGGCGAAGTCAACCCGGACGGCACCCAGGTAGAGTTGATCGACTCGGTACGCATTGCGCGCACCGACGAACAGAAGCGCGACACCATCATCACCAGCAGTCGCATGACCGTATTCCCACAACAGCAATATGCGCAGACCGAGCAAGACGTTAGAATCGACGGCGCTGGCGGTGTATCGACTGGCAAGGGAATGAAAGCGTATTTGAAAGAAAGCAGGATACACCTGCTATCGAACGTAAGAGGACAGTATGAGGCTCGTTAAAACCCTCCCTATTTTGCTCGGTCTGGGCGCAGCACTGGGAAGCGTGAGCGCCTGGGCTCTGCCGAACGATAGCCAGCAACCGATCCACATTCAGGCCAACGATGCCCAATTGGACGACAAGAAAGGCATCGCTACCTACACGGGCGATGTGATCATTACCCAGGGCTCGATGAAAATCACCGGCAACACGGTGACGCTCACTCGCACCCCCGCTGGCGACATCGACGTGGTGACCTCGGTGGGCAACCTGGCTTACTTCGAGCAGAAGCAAGCCGCGACCGATCCGGGACCGATGAAGGGCTACGGTAAGACCATCCAGTACCACGCCCAGCAAAACCGCATCATTTTGATCGACCAGGCCAAAGTGATCAGCACCGACGGCAACTCCACGGAAGGTGAAAAAATCACCTATGACACCGTGAAACAGATCGCCAACGCCGGTCGTGCCAATGGCAACAAGGTCACGGCACCTCGTCCGCGTATCGACATGGTTATCCAGCCGAAGAAGAAGGCCGAGTAATGGCAACCCTGAAAGCCCAGCATCTGGCCAAGGCCTATAAAAGCCGTCAGGTCGTGCGCGACGTCAGCTTGTCGATCGACAGTGGCCAGATCGTCGGTTTGCTCGGTCCCAACGGTGCCGGCAAGACCACTTGCTTCTATATGATCGTCGGCCTGGTCCAGGCGGATCAGGGTCGCGTACTGATCGACGACCTGGACGTCAGCCACCAGCCCATGCACGGTCGTGCTCGGGCTGGTATCGGCTATCTTCCGCAGGAAGCGTCGATCTTCCGCAAACTGTCGGTGGCCGACAACATCATGGCGATTCTGGAGACCCGCAAGGAACTCGACCGTGATGGCCGCCGCAAAGAGCTGGAAAGCCTGCTGCAGGAATTCCACATCAACCACATTCGCGACAACCTCGGCATGAGCCTGTCCGGTGGTGAGCGTCGCCGAGTGGAGATCGCCCGCGCCCTGGCCACCGCACCGAAGTTCATCCTGCTGGACGAACCGTTTGCCGGCGTCGACCCGATCTCGGTTGGCGACATCAAACAGATCATCCACCACCTCAAGGCCAAGGGCATCGGCGTACTGATCACCGATCACAACGTTCGCGAGACGCTGGATATCTGTGAAACCGCCTATATCGTCAACGATGGCCAACTGATCGCCGAAGGTGACTCCGCGACCATTCTGGCCAACGAACTGGTCAAGGAAGTGTACCTGGGCCACGAGTTCCGCCTGTAAACACCGCGGTGTCACGGCTATTGGCCAATGCGCGCGGTAGTCAATAAAAACCTCAGGCTTTTTATTGTTACCGCGCTCTAGGCAAAGCCCCCGATATCAGGCATATAATTTGCTTATGTTTGGCGCTCACGCGCCCTGTCGTGGATGGCGCAATGCGCCGGCGAATAAGGTGTTAAGCCCCTGCCATGAAACCATCGCTAGTCCTGAGAATGGGCCAGCAGCTGACGATGACACCGCAGCTGCAACAGGCCATCCGCCTGCTCCAATTGTCGACCCTGGACCTGCAACAGGAAATCCAGGAGGCCCTGGAGTCCAATCCGATGCTCGAACGCCAGGAAGACGGCGACGACTTCGATAATACGGACCCGCTGGCCGACAACATCGAGCAAAAACCCAACTCCGACGTGCAGGAACCCTCCTATCAGGAAACCGCCCCTACGGTGGACAACCTCGAGGACGGCGAATGGAACGAACGCATCCCCAACGAGCTTCCAGTGGATACCGCCTGGGAAGACGTCTACCAGACCAGTGCCAGCAGCCTGCCCAGCAGCGACGATGACGAGTGGGACTTCACCACCCGCACGTCCGCCGGCGAGAGCCTGCAAAGCCATCTGTTGTGGCAGTTGAACCTGGCGCCGATGTCCGACACCGACCGCCTGATCGCCGTCACCCTGATCGACTGCATCAACAACCAGGGCTACCTGGACGAAACCCTTGATGAAATCCTCGAGGCATTCGACCCGGAACTGGACATCGAACTGGACGAAATCGAAGCCGTCCTGCACCGCATCCAGCAGTTCGAGCCCGCCGGCATCGGCGCCCGTACGCTCAGCGAGTGCCTGCTGCTGCAACTGCGCCAACTGCCCGCCAAGACCCCCTGGCTGCTCGAAGCCCAGCGCCTGGTGACCGACTATATCGACCTGCTGGGCAGCCGCGACTACAGCCAGTTGATGCGCCGCATGAAGCTCAAGGAAGACGACCTGCGCCAGGTGATCGAGCTGGTACAGAGCCTCAACCCGCGCCCAGGCTCACAAATCGAGTCCAGCGAAGCCGAGTATGTCGTGCCCGACGTAATCGTGCGCAAGGACAATGAGCGCTGGCTCGTCGAGCTGAACCAGGAGTCGGTGCCGCGCCTGCGAGTCAACCCGCAATATGCAGGCTTTGTGCGCCGCGCCGACACCAGCGCCGACAACACCTTCATGCGCAACCAATTGCAGGAAGCCCGCTGGTTCATCAAGAGCCTGCAAAGCCGCAACGAAACCCTGATGAAAGTGGCCACCCAGATCGTCGAGCATCAGCGCGGCTTCCTGGAGTATGGCGACGAAGCGATGAAACCGCTTGTGCTGCACGATATCGCCGAAGCAGTGGGCATGCACGAGTCGACGATTTCCCGGGTAACCACGCAAAAATTCATGCATACCCCCCGGGGTATTTATGAGTTGAAATACTTTTTCTCAAGCCACGTCAGCACCTCCGAAGGCGGCGAATGCTCGTCCACGGCAATCCGCGCGATCATCAAAAAACTGGTTGCCGCGGAAAATCAGAAAAAGCCATTGAGTGACAGTAAGATCGCTGGTTTACTGGAGGCACAAGGCATTCAGGTCGCCCGTCGAACCGTCGCCAAGTACCGCGAGTCCCTCGGGATCGCGCCTTCCAGCGAGCGTAAGCGTTTGATGTGACGGGCGGGCCACAGCGTTCCAGTGGCAGGCACCCCGGCCTGCCGCTTTATGCACTGGCAACGAAGGAGAAGCTGTATGCAAGTCAACATCAGTGGACACCAGCTGGAAGTCACCAAACCCCTGCGTGAATACACCGAAAGCAAGCTGAACAAGCTTGCGGGGCATTTTGACAAGATCACCAACGTGCAGGTCATCATGGAGGTCGATAAGCTCAAGCAGAAAATCGAGGCCACCCTGCACGTACCGAATGCCAAGCTCGTCGCCAATGCGGAACATGAAGACATGTACGCGGCGATCGACTCGCTCTACGACAAGCTCGACCGCCAACTCATAAAGCATAAGGAAAAGAATCTGCACCTGATGCAAGGTACAGGTCGCTAACTCCCCTCCCATGATCCGACTTGAAACCATCCTGACCCCCGGCCGTTCCCTTGTGAACGTGCCGGGCGGCAGCAAGAAAAAAGCCCTCGAACAAATTGCCAACCTGATCAGCCGCGAAGTGCCGGATCTGGAGATGCAGGATGTCTTCGAGGCGCTGGTTGCCCGTGAAAAACTCGGCTCTACCGGTTTTGGCAATGGCATCGCCATTCCGCACTGCCGACTCAAAGGCTGCGAAGCCCCCGTGAGCGCCCTGCTGCACCTGGAAGCGCCCATCGATTTCGACGCCATCGATGGCGCCCCGGTCGACCTGCTCTTCGTACTACTGGTCCCACAGGCTGCCACCGACGCACACCTGGAACTGCTTCGGCAGATCGCCAGCATGCTCGACCGCAAGGAAGTACGCGACAAACTACGCAGCGCCAGCAGCAACGAGGCGCTCTATCAGGTTGTCCTGGATGAACAAAACGGGCAGTAATCATGCGTTTGATCATCGTCAGCGGCCGTTCCGGCTCAGGTAAAAGCACCGCCCTCAATGTTCTTGAGGACAACGGTTTTTATTGCATCGACAACTTACCCGCCGGTCTGCTGCCTGAATTGGCGGAACGTGCGTTGATCCATACCGAACTGGCGCAACCGTTGGTGGCCGTATCGATTGACGCCCGCAACCTGCCCAGCCACCTCTCCCGCTTCCCGGAGTTGCTCGAGGAAGTACGCGCCAAGCACATTCATTGCGACGTGCTGTATCTGGATGCCGACGAAGAGACGCTGCTCAAACGCTTCTCGGAAACCCGTCGACGTCATCCGCTCAGCAGCCCACATCGATCTCTGGCTGAAGCCATTGAGGACGAAACCACGTTGCTGGGGCCGATCATTGACCTCGCCGACCTGAAGATCAACACCACCAGCCTCAACCTGTACCAACTACGCGACGCGATCAAGCTGCGTCTGTTGAACCAGCCCGAGCCCGGCACCGCGTTTCTCGTGGAGTCGTTCGGCTTCAAGCGCGGCATGCCGGTGGACGCCGACCTGGTGTTCGATGTCCGCTGCTTGCCTAACCCCTACTGGAAGCCAGAGCTGCGCGACCAGTCCGGGCTGGATCAACCCGTTATCGACTACCTTGCAGCACAGCCGGATGTAGAGGATATGTTCCAGGATATCTCTACTTACCTGCTTAAATGGTTGCCGCGCTTCGCCGCGAGCAATCGGGCCTATGTCACGATTGCCATTGGTTGCACCGGCGGCCATCACCGCTCTGTCTATTTGACCGAACGACTGGGCCAGGTTTTGCAACACACCCTCAAGAACGTCCAGGTTCGCCACCGCGACCTTAGCTGAAAGGAACACCCCCGCGATGCCCGCTCTGGAAATTGAAATCATCAACAAGCTCGGCTTGCACGCCCGGGCTTCCGCCAAATTCGTCGGCGTTGCCGGGCAGTTCCCCTGCCAGATTCGCGCCGGCCGCACCCCGGAATCGATGGTCGATGGCAAAAGCATCATGGCCATGATGATGCTGGCTGCCGGCAAGGGCACCCGGATCCACCTGAAGACGGAAGGCGAGCAGGAACAGGAAGCGATGGACGCCTTGGTGAAGTTGATCAACAACTACTTTGATGAGGGTGAGTAAACCCACCCGTTGAAAACTGCGTGGAGCTGAAACGGCTTCACCCCAACGCAGTATCCATGACCATCATCAGGCAAAACCCGATACACAGCCCCAGGCTGGCGAGCTTTTCGTGACCATTGCGCCTCGATTCGGGGATCACTTCATGGGTTACCACCAGCAACATCGCACCGGCGGCCAACGCCATCCCCAATGGCAACAGCACCTCGGCCAGGCTTACCAGCCATGCGCAAAGCACGGCAAAGACAGGCTCGACCAACCCGGATGCAGCACCGATCAAGAATGCCTTAAACCGTGACATCCCTGCCCCCGCCAATACCAGCGCTATCACCAGACCTTCAGGCACGTCCTGCAGGGCAATGCCCATGGCCAAACTGTCGGCATCGGGTACGCCACCCCCAGCGGAGACGCCCACCGCCATACCTTCCGGAATGTTGTGGGCAATGATCGCGAACACAAATAGCCACATACGCGGCGGGATTACCGGCTTGTCCGGTGTCCCCACCAATATTTCGGGGCTGGCACCAGAAACCTTGCGATCAACCAGATACAGCCAGAAAGCACCCAGCATGATGCCGAAGCTGATCAATCCGCTCGCGCCCCAGGGCGATAACCCGAGGTTCTGGGCGGCAGAGATACCCGGCACGACCAACGAGAACGCGGTCGCCGCCAACATCACCCCCGCACCAAATCCCAGCAGGGAATCACTCAGTGCGACCGGCATGCGCCGAATCACCAGCACCGGGACCGCCCCCAACGCCGTGCCAAGCGCACAGATCGCCCCGCCCTGCAGGGCACGCAGAATGCGTGGTTCCAGGCCCAACCAGGCCAGCCCATGGGCTACCAGCAACGCAGTACCTGCCAATAGCAGCAGCGAGCCAAACGCATAGCGAAACAGGCGCCCGCTGCCGATCGTCAGTGTTTCAGTGCCCATTGGTCACCCTTGGATCTTGTTATAGGGAGGTGAGTGTCAGGCCAAGGCAGCCTGATAACGAGCGGCGACTTCCGGCCAGTTGATGACGCTGTAGAAGGCATTGATGTATTCCGGGCGACGGTTCTGATACTGCAGGTAGTAGGCGTGCTCCCAGACATCCAGGCCGAGGATCGGCGTATTGCCGCTCATCAACGGGCTGTCCTGATTGCCGCTGCTCTCCACCACCAGGGTCTTGCCTGGAGTGACACTGAGCCAGGCCCAGCCACTGCCGAAACGGGTCAGCGCGGCTTTGGTAAAGGCTTCCTTGAAACGCTCAAAGCCGCCCAATTGCTCGTCGATAGCCCGGCCCAGCACGCCCTCGGGCTGGCCGCCGCCCTTGGGTGACATCACTGCCCAGAACAGCGAGTGGTTGGCATGACCGCCGCCCTGATTGATCACTGCCGCGCGCAGTGTTTCAGGCAATTGCTGGACGCTGGACACCAGTTTCTCTACCGGCCAGCCCTCGAACTCAGTCCCGTCAACCGCCGCGTTGAGGTTGTTGATATAAGTCTGGTGATGCTTGGTGTAGTGAATTTCCATGGTCTGTGCATCGATATGCGGCTCGAGGGCATCGTAGGCATAAGGCAAGGCAGGCAAGGTGTAGGTCATATCAATGCGCTCCGTAATAAGGGTTGTTGCGGGTCGACGCATCCGGTTGCGTCGCAGCGCCGCCCAACAAGCGATGAGTACGTGGGTATTCACCGTGATCGCTGATGAAATTCAACAACTCGACATAGGTCTTGCTGCTCTGGCGCAGCGCCGCCTCGCGCAACTGCGGGCTCAGACGCGGGTCCTGCAGGGTCTGCAACAGGCGTTGGTGAATGGCGCAGAGGTATTCCGCGCTTTCTTCCGGCTGGTTCAGGCGCAGGTGCAGGTCCGCCAGGTTGTGATGGGAAATGACGCAGGCCGCCACTGCTTCTTCGGCGTCCGCCCAGCGCTCAAACAGCACTTGAGCCAGGGCCAGGGCTTGCAAATAGGCCTCGCGGGCGTCGACCAACTCACCCTGCATAAAGCAGCGATTGGCGCGTTCGATCGTGCGTTTCCAGTGCTCCATGGTAAGCCTCCAAAGCAGAGTCGGTGATTACACGCCGCCGGCCGTGAGTTTTTCCGGGTCCAGCAGCATTTCCAGCTGACTACGGGGCAAGTCAGTGTGTTCAAGGGCTACGTCAATCACCGGCCGGCCTTGTTGATAGGCTTTTTTGGCGATTTCGGCGGCCTTCTGGTAGCCAATGATCGGGTTGAGCGCGGTGACCAGGATCGGATTGCGCGACAGCGCTTCCTTGAGCTTGGCCTCATTGACCTTGAAGCTGGCGATGGCCTTGTCCGCCAGCAATCGACTGGAATTGGCCAGCAATTCAAGGCTGCTGAGCAGGTTCTGGGCGATGATCGGCAGCATCACGTTCAGCTCGAAGTTGCCCGACTGGCCGGCGACGGTAATCACCGAGTCATTGCCAATCACTTGCGCGGCCACCATGGCGGTCGCCTCCGGGATCACCGGGTTGACCTTGCCCGGCATGATCGAGGAGCCCGGCTGCAGCCCTTCCAGCTCGATTTCGCCAAGCCCGGCGAGGGGACCGGAGTTCATCCAGCGAAGGTCGTTGGCGATTTTCATCAGTGAGACGGCGGTGGCTTTCAATTGACCGGAAACGGCGACGGCAGTGTCCTGGGAACCGATCAGGGCAAACAGGTTCTTGCCCGGCGTGAATTTCACGCCGGTCAAACTACTCAGTTGCTGGCTGAAACGTGCAGCGAACTCCGGGTGTGCGTTGATTCCGGTGCCGACAGCCGTGCCCCCTTGAGCCAGGGCCTGCAAGCTTGGCAGCAAGTCCTGCAAATGCCCGATATTGGCCTTGAGTTGCTGCGCCCAGCCGTTGAGCACCTGGCTCATGCGCACCGGCATGGCGTCCATCAGGTGGGTGCGGCCGGTCTTGATGAAGGGATGGACGGCTTCGGCCTTTTGCTCGATCACCTGAACCAGATGCAGCAGGGCTGGCAACGTTTGCTCATGCAGCACCAACGCGGCGCTGACATGGATAGTGGTCGGGATAATGTCGTTGCTGCTCTGGCCGCAATTGACATGATCGTTGGGGTTGACTGCCTCACCAAGCAAACGGGTGGCCAGAGTTGCAATGACTTCATTGGCATTCATGTTGGAGCTGGTGCCCGACCCGGTCTGGAAGATATCCACCGGGAAGTGCGGCATGAAATCACCTTCGAGCAAGCCTTGGGCGGCATCGACGATGGCCTTGCCCTGTGCTTCGCTGATCTGTTTGAGGTCGACATTGACCTTGGCGGCAGCCACCTTGGCCAGGATCAAGGCTCGAATGAATTGCGCCGGCATGCGCTGGTGACTGATCGGGAAATTGTTCACCGCGCGCTGGGTCTGCGCGCCATACAGCGCGTCTGCAGGCACTTGAAGTTCGCCCATGCTGTCGCGTTCGATACGGGTGTTACTCATCGTTAGATCCTTGCACCAGGTCAGAGTGAGAAAGTGATGGCAACAATTGGCAGGTCGCCAATTGCCAGGCAAAGGTCTGCCAGCGCTTGAGGCGGCAGGCGCAGCGGGAGAGTTTTTCCAGGTCACGCAATGGGCGCCATGCCTGATCCAGGCACAGGGATCGCCAGTGCCACGGCAAGGCGGTATCACTGGCGGTATCGATCAAGAGACGGAATGAGGTTTCGGCGATCGTCCACGGATGGGTCGCAGTGCAGCACGCCAGGTATCGACCTTCGTTGAGGTAATGTTCGATCAGGCGAGGCTCATTGGGATCGAGGCCGCAGCGGATCTGACGGCTCATCCAGCGCCAGCTTTCCAGGTACGGATCCTCATGCAGGACAGAACTCATGATCTACACTCGCTCGATAATGATATTCATTATTAAATGATATTAAGAATCAAAACAAGACGAGAAATTCAGTTCGACTTTTACATAGCCAAAAAAAAGCACGCCATCTTCGGGATGGCGTGCTTTTTTATGAAGCGCTGTGTGATCAGCTGCCGGCGACGGTCATTCGCTCGATCAGTACCGACCCCGTGCGAATGTTGCTGCGCAGCTCCAAGTCATTACCCACTGCCACGATCTGCTTGAACATGTCGCGCATATTGCCGGCGATGGTCACTTCCTGAACGGCGAACTGAATCTCACCGTTTTCCACCCAGAAACCCGCCGCACCGCGAGAGTAATCACCCGTCACCATATTCAAACCATGGCCCATCAACTCGGTCACCAGCAGGCCCCGGCCCATACGACGCAGCAAGGCAGCCTGGTCTTCGGCACCGTGAGTCACAAACAGGTTATGCACGCCACCGGAGTTGGCAGTACTCGGCAAGCCAAGCTTGCGCCCGGCGTAAGTGCCCAGCACGTAGGACACCAGCTCGCCCTTCTCGACAAACGGCTTGGCATACGTCGCCAGGCCATCACCATCGAACGCCGAACTGCCCATGGCACGCATCAGGTGCGGGCGCTCATCGATGGTCATCCACTCAGGGAACAGCTTCTGGCCGATTGCGCCTTCAAGGAACGAGGACTTGCGGTACAGGTTGCCGCCGGAAATCGCCCCCAGGAAACTGCTGAACAACCCCCCAGCCAGTTCCGCCGAAAACAGCACCGGCACTTCACAGGTCGGCACCGGGCGCGCACCCAGGCGGCTGGCGGCGCGTTGTGCAGCGCGCTGGCCGATACTGACCGGGTCCGCCAGCAGATCGCCCTGGCGATTCACGTCGTACCAGTAATCACGCTGCATCTGGCCATTGGCTTCGGCGATCATCACACAGCTCAAACTATGACGGGTGGACGCGTAACCACCGATAAAACCGTGGCTGTTACCGTAAACGCGGCAGCCCTGATGCGTACTCAAGGTGGTGCCATCGGCGTTCTTGATGCGGGCATCGGCGTCAAACGCAGCCGCTTCGCACTTCAGCGCCTGCTCGATCGCTTGCTCAGGCGTGATATCCCAGGCATGGAACAGGTCGAAATCCTTCAGGTCTTTAGCCATCAGCGCTTTGTCGGCCAACCCCGAACTTTCATCTTCAGAGGTGTGCTTGGCGATGGCCAAGGCAGCCGCGACGGTCTCGCGAATCGCCTCCGGGCCGCTGGCCGACGTGCTGGCCGAGCCCTTGCGTTGCCCCACATACAAAGTAATACCAAAACCCTGGTCGCGGTTGAACTCGACGGTTTCCACTTCGCGCTGACGCACCGACGTAGACAGCCCTTGCTCCAGCGACACCGCCACCTCACAGGCGCTGGCCCCCTGGCACTTGGCCTCGGCAAGGATCTGCTCGACTTGTTCCTGCAGTGCCGGTAAAGCTTGCGGACCGACGCTTTGGGCTGCACTCATGGTTTTCTCCACTCAAATTCTGCTTTCGGTTAAGGCCATCGAGCGACCGGGCCGGACAAGCGGCCCCCGACTGGTTATCATGGCGGCGTTTCTTTGCGGACTGCCACCATGGTTGATTCTTACGACGACTCCCTCGATGGGGAGAAAAGCAAATCCCAGGTCAAACGCGAGCTGCATGCTCTGGTTGACCTTGGCGAGCGCCTTACAACGCTCAAGAAAGACTTGATTGCGAAACTGCCACTGACCGACGAAATGCGCCGGGCGCTGGCGGATGCGCCCAAGCACACCGCGAATATCGCGCGTAAACGGCATATCGCGTTTATCGGCAGGCTGATGCGCGATCAAGATACTGACGCGATTCTGGCCTTGCTTGATCAAACCGATGCCTCCACTCGCCAGTACAACGAACGCTTCCATAACCTGGAACGTTGGCGTGACCGCCTGATATCGGGCGACGACGCCGTGCTGGAGAAATTCGTGGTGGACTACCCGGAAGCGGATCGCCAGCAACTGCGTTCCCTGATCCGTCAGGCCCAACATGAACTGGCGCACAACAAGGCGCCGGCCACCAGCCGTAAAATCTTCAAGTACATCCGTGAGCTGGATGAGACGCAGCGCGGCCTGCGCTGATCCTCTTCCCCGGGTGGCGACCTTCGCCACCCGAAGCTCCCCGGCTTACGACCCCGTACCCCCGACGGTAATCGCATCAATTTTCAGCGTGGGCTGGCCGACACCCACCGGCACCGACTGCCCATCCTTCCCGCACGTACCGACGCCACTGTCCAGCGACAGGTCATTACCGACCATCGACACCTTGCTCATGGCCTCCGGCCCGTTACCAATCAACGTCGCCCCCTTGACCGGCGCGGTAATCTTGCCGTCCTCGATCAGGTACGCCTCGCTGGTGGAAAACACAAACTTGCCGCTGGTGATATCCACCTGGCCGCCGCCGAGGTTGGCGCAGTAGATCCCACGTTTCACCGAAGCGATGATTTCCGCCGGGTCGCTTTCGCCTCCCAGCATGTAGGTATTGGTCATGCGCGGCATCGGCAGGTGCGCATAGGATTCGCGGCGGCCGTTGCCGGTACGGGCCACCCCCATCAGGCGCGCGTTGAGTTTGTCTTGCATATAGCCTTTGAGTACGCCGTTCTCGATCAGGGTGGTGCACTCGGTCGGTGTACCTTCATCATCAACACTCAGCGAGCCACGGCGGCCGGCCAGGGTGCCGTCATCGACGATGGTGCATAGTTTGGAAGCCACCCTCTCGCCCATGCGTCCGCTGTAGGCGGAGCTACCCTTACGGTTGAAGTCGCCTTCCAGCCCATGGCCCACCGCTTCGTGCAGCAAAACCCCGGACCAACCCGAACCCAGTACCACCGGCAAAGTCCCCGCTGGTGCCGGAATGGCCTCCAGGTTGACCAATGCCTGGCGCAGCGCTTCCCGGGCGTAGCCCATGGCACGGTCGTCAGCCAGGAAATAGCGGTAGTCGGTACGCCCGCCGCCGCCATGGCCGCCGCGCTCGCGACGGCCGTTCTGCTCGACGATCACGCTGACATTGAAACGTACCAACGGCCGCACATCCGCCGCCAGCCCACCATCGGTGGACGCCACCAGGACGCGCTCCCACACACCGGCCATGCTCACGGTCACCTGCTGAATGCGCGGGTCCAGAGCTCGGGTGGCCGCGTCGACACGCTTGAGCAGCTCAACCTTTTCTGCACGACTGATGACTTCCAAAGGGTTATCCGGTGCGTAGAGCTGGGCCACATCCTGGGTGCTGAACGCCTGTACCGTGCCGTTTTGACCGGCACGAGAGATCGAACGCGCCGCACGGGCCGCCAGGCCCAGGGCTTCCAGGGTGATTGCGTTGCTGTAGGCAAAACCGGTCTTCTCACCCGATTGCGCGCGCACGCCGACACCTTGGTCCAGGTTAAAGCTGCCTTCCTTGACGATGCCGTCTTCAAGAGCCCACGACTCGGAAATCTGCCCCTGGAAATACAGGTCGGCTGCGTCGATGCCCGGCCCGGCCAGATCGCCCAGCACGGTTTGCAAGCTTTCGATGGTCACGCCACCGGGTGCCAGGAGGTGTTCACTGACTGAGGACAACAACTCGCTCATAGGTTTGGCCTTAAATTCATCATTCTGAAGCAGGCCGCTGGGCGCCCTGCGAGAAAAAGCGCCGATGGTTCACCACCGGCATGCGCGCCCGTATCGACGCCTGTTCACTGCTATCGCGCTTGGCCAACAACACCGCTTCGCCTTGATCCTGTTGTGCCAGCACTCGCCCCCAAGGGTCGATAATCGCCGCATGTCCAAAGGTTTCCCGCGGCCCGGGGTGCACGCCGCCTTGTGCGGCCGCCAGCACGTAGCATTGGGTCTCGATGGCGCGTGCGCGAATCAGTACGTCCCAATGCGCCGCTCCCGTCACCGCAGTAAAAGCCGAGGGTGCGCTGATCAGCTCTGCGCCCGCTGCGCGCAACTCACTGTACAGCTCGGGGAAACGCAGGTCATAACACACGGTCAGCCCCAGTCGACCCACCGGTGTATCCGTCACCACCACTTTGGCACCGAAAGCATAGTCGTCAGACTCCCGATAACGACCACGGGCATCGGCGACATCGACATCGAACAAGTGCAGCTTGTCGTAACGGGCGACGATCTGGCCCTGATCGTCGATCAGTAGCGAGCAGGCGTTGGGCTTGGCATTCGGCTGGCCCTCGGGTGGCAATGGCAATGTACCGGCCACTATCCATAAGGTGAGGTCGCGGGCTGCCTGTTTCAACCACGGCAGGATCGGGCCTTCACCCGAGGCCTCGGCGCGACCGATATCGGCCACATCACGACGCCCCATGGCCGCGAAGTTTTCCGGCAGCACGGCAAGCGTCGCACCGCCCATCGCCGCTTGTTCCAGCAAGCGTCGGGCCTGGATCAGGTTGGTCAGCACATCACTTTGGCTGACCATTTGAATTACCGCAAAGGACATGGGCCCACACTCCATGATTGGCATAGGGCCATGCTACTCCACAGTCTCTCAGTTTGGTTTTTCAAATGGTTTGTCGAACGTGATTTTCGGGTCTTTCCAAGGCCCTTCCACTTTGTATTGCACGCTGGCGAAGCGCGAAACACGGTCACCGATCAATTTGTCGATCAGAAACAACGCCCCCCCAATGGCCGGCGCACCGACAATCAGCGCCGCAATGGGCAGGTTGTTGGTCACAGGCAAAGTCACCAGCAACTTGGCGTCCACGCGGTCAGCCACCAGGTCCAGGGTGCCGTTGAGTTCCAGATTGGTCGACGGCCCGGTCATGGTGATCGGCTCACGGGTCACGAAGACTCCGTCACTGGCCGCCAGCAACCCCTTGACTCGGTCATAGCTCAAGCCCTTGCCGAGCAGGTCCGAGAAGTCCAGGCGCAAACGACGACCGATGGAGTTGAAGTTCAACAGGCCGAACACCCGCAACGCCTGGGCGCCGCCCTCCACTTCCACAAACTGACCTTTACGGAACGAGGCATCGAGGCTGCCGGAGAAGCGCTTGGGCCCGACCCACGCCGGTGAACCCGGCCAACGGCCATCCACGTCCAGGTGGAAGTCCTCGCTGGTCACGGTTGGCGCAAAGCCCCAGCCCTTCAGCACATCGGCGATATTCTTGCCATCCAGGCGCCCTTTGTACCAACTGTAACTGGCCCCTGGCGCACCTTCCCAGCCACCGGCGCCCTTGAGCAGCATGCCCTTGAGGCCCAGATCCAGGTCGGTAAACGCCAGGCCCTTGGCGGTCGGCCGGATCTTCAGCGACCAGGCACCCACGAGGTCCGGCCCTTGGAATAGCTTGTCGATGGCGATATCCAATGCCGGAATATCCTTGGGATCAATATCAGCCAGCGGGTCAGGAGCGTTTTCGTCCGCCTGTGCCGTTGGGTCCACCGCAGGCAATTTCACGTATTGCAGGTTGATCGCAATCGGCGCGCCCTTGGCGTCCGGCAGGTTCACCGTGCCTTTGGCCTGCTGGCTGTCGAGCTGCAAGCCCCACGCGGAGGGCTTGCGGTCGAGCTGCAGGCTGACTTGATCCAACTGGGAGCCAAGGCCGGTCAGCTTCCCCACCTTGAAATCGGCACCACTGAGCAGTTGCTTGGCACTGCCGCCCGGATCGTTGCCCGCGTAACGGTTAACCAGTTTTTTCCATGGGTCGATATCCAGTTCCGACAGCACCCCGCGAATGCGCAGGCCTTTGTTCCCGGGCAATAACGCGTTGCCATCACCGAGAAACAACTCGCCACGACCGTCATTGAGCTTCTCGGGTGGCGCCGCAAAGGTGAAACTCGCCAACTCGCCGTAACTGAACCAATAGCGGCGCTCGGCACCTTGCAAAGTCATGCGAAAGACGCTGTCACGCCCCTGGCTGGCTGGCATGCCAAAGGGGGCGGGCAAATCTACTGCAACGCCCTTCATATTGGAGCTGACCATGAGTTGGCTGTCAGCGCCGTCCAGGGTCAGCTGCAGTTGGTAAGGTATGTCGCCGGAAACCGGTAATGGCTGGCTGACCTTCAACCAATCCGTCAGACGCTTGACCGTGACCTGGCCTTTGGCGGTCACGCGGGTGCTGATATTGCCGGGCTTGCCATCGGCAACAATCTGCGCGGTGATGGGACGGTCGAACGCCTGCGCCGAAATGTTCTGGCCGCTCAGGCCCTTGGCGCTGTCGAAGCGGAAGTCACCCTTGAGCTGGGTCAGGTCCAGTGGCGGCTCGGCCAGTTGCAGGCGGGCCTTGTCGGTCTTGAAGTCCACCACGATCTTGGGGTCGGTCCCCTTGGCCAACGGAACATCCAGGTCCAGGCTGCCTTGCAGATCGCCCTCGCCTTTCCAACCGGCGAAGGTCGAGGCGGTGCCTATCGGCGCTTCCTGAAGGATTTTCAGACCATCACCCAGGCCACCGGCAAACCCTCCGGTCAGCAGCAGGTGACTGTCCTGGCCGGCAGGAGCGTGGGGAATATTGACATAGACATCCTTGACCTTGGTGTCGAGCAACTGGCCCTTGCTGGCCAGAATACGCACACCGCTCTCCTCGACGAACACTTCACCGTCGACCTTGCCCACATGAGGCCAGCCCGGCTGGAACGCCAACTCGGCATCATGCACCTTGAAGAACAGGCTGATATTGCGCGAAGCCGGCAGCGCGTCGTGGTTCAGCGAGCCCTGGTACTGGAAGAAACCCTGGTCAACCGCCCCTTTGAGAATCGCTGTGCGCAACCACTCATCCAGCGACGGGCTGAGTACGGCGGGCAGATACTTGGGGGTGAAGCGACCATCACCATCAACCATGCCGACCCGCAGGTCCATGTAGTCTTCCTGGTTATGGTCGAAATGCAGGCGAATCAGGAAGTCGGCAGCGATTTTGCCTTCCTCGCCCAGCACCTTGATGTAAGGCGCTATCAGGGTGAAGCCTTCTTTATCCAGCTTCCAGGCCAGTCGCGCATTGGCCTGGATGTACTGCCAAGGCTTGGCGAAGATCGGGTCCAGATGCAGGGAAAAGTCTTTGCTGTCCATGCGCAGTTCGCCATGGCCCAGGTCGCCGCTGATGCTACCGGACACGTTACGCGCGGCCGGCGCACCGAAATAAGCATCAAAGCCGATGCGCTCAAGGTTGGCGGCGAAGCTGACTTTCTGGTCGGTGGTGTCCTGGGGGCGCAGATCCACCAGTACATTACGCAGTACCCCCGTGGCCTTCAGATGCTCCAGGGTCTTGGCGAAGCCTTCCGGCAACGGCGCCAAGGCATTCAACAAGGGGGTGATAGGCGTCAGATCGAGGCGATCGGCCTGGAGCTTCCAGACCTCCTGGTCCTTGTCCGTGGCCAGGGTTTGCTGCAATTGCATGTGCGATTCCCAGCGGGTATCGCCCAGGTTCATCGCGAGCGAATCGAACAGCACCTTAAGGCCACTATCACTGCGTTGCAGATAAGCGGTCAGGGCCAGATTTTCGATATGCACAGGCTTGCGATCGGCGTAGCTGCCCTTCACTTGCGCAGAATTGAGACGTACAGCAGCACTTTGGACAGTACCTTTGCCCCAGCTCAACCAGAACTCACCGCCGGCCTGGAACTGCGTGAGCTTCCATTGCCGGGTCAACTTCGCGGGAATCCATTTGGCCCAGTCGCTCTGGGGCAGGCTGAGATAGGCTTCGACTTCTGCGTCTTGCCATTGGCTGGCGCGAATGCGGCTGCGCAGGCTGACGGCAAGCGGTTGACCGTCAGGCAACGTCAAGCGTGCATCCAAACGTTGCCGAGTCATGCCGGTGTGCAGGCTCAAGCCGACGTAAGTCATGGTCAGCGGCGCCTGATCGAACGGCTGGAGGGTGACCTGGCTATCCAACAGCGACACGCGCTTGACCATTTGCATGCGCGTCAACAACTGCCCGGGGTCCAGTGGCTGTTCATCCCGTACCGGCAGACCTTGCAAGGCCCAGTGACCGTCCTTGTCTTCCTTGACGCTCAATTGCAGCCCACTGACTTGCAGATGGGCGATGCGCACTTCAAGGGCCATCAGGCTGGCCCAGATATCCGGCACCACTTCGACCTGATCCAGGCGCAGGGCGCTGCTGCCCTCACCGACCATCACGTCGTGGGCCAGCAATACCGGGGCGAAGCCACTCCAGCGCCCCTCGAGGCTGCCAATGTGCAGGGGCATGTCAACCGCGGCCTGGGCCTTGGCCTCAACTTGCGCACGGTATTCGGCCACCAGCGGCGTCAGTTCACGACCCAGGCTCACGTAGACCGCCGCCATTACCAGCAGCAGCGCACAGAGGCCCAGGCCCCAACGGGTCAAAGCGGCAAAAAAGCGTATCAGACGCTCCATGTCAGGCGACCCTCAAGGCAGTTGGCGGACGGCAGATCATGGCCTGCCGGTCTCACGGAAAGAAAGCGAATGGGGATCAGAGCAGCACCACGTCGTATTGTTCCTGGGAATACATGGTTTCAACCTGAAAACGGATGGTGCGCCCGATAAAACCTTCCAGCTCCGCGACGTTACCGGACTCCTCATCCAGCAATCGATCGACCACTTTCTGGTTGGCGAGCACTCTATAGCCTTCGGCCTGGTAGGCTCGCGCCTCCCGTAAGATTTCCCGGAAAATCTCGTAGCAAACCGTTTCTGGGGTCTTCAACTTGCCGCGCCCCTGGCAACTGCTGCAAGGCTCGCACAGCACCTGCTCAAGGCTTTCACGGGTACGCTTGCGGGTCATCTGCACAAGGCCAAGCTCGGTGATACCGATGATATTGGTCTTGGCGTGATCGCGCTCCAGTTGCTTCTCCAGCGTGCGCAACACCTGACGCTGGTGCTCTTCGTCTTCCATGTCGATGAAGTCGATGATGATGATGCCACCGAGGTTGCGCAGGCGCAGTTGGCGGGCAATCGCCGTAGCCGCTTCGAGGTTGGTCTTGAAGATGGTTTCTTCCAGGTTGCGGTGCCCTACGAACGCGCCCGTATTCACGTCGATGGTGGTCATGGCTTCTGCCGGGTCTACCACAAGATAGCCTCCGGACTTGAGTGGCACCTTGCGCTCCAGGGCTTTCTGAATTTCATCTTCGACGCCATACAGGTCAAAGATTGGACGTTCGCCAGGGTAGTGTTCCAGGCGATCGGCAATTTCCGGCATCAGTTCGGCAACAAACTGCGTGGTGCGCTGGAAGGTTTCCCGCGAGTCGATGCGAATTTTCTCGATCTTTGGGCTGACCAGGTCGCGCAGGGTGCGCAGCGCCAGGCCCAGGTCTTCATAGATGACGCTCGGTGCGCCAACGGTCTTGATCTGCGCGCCTATCTGGTCCCACAAACGCCGCAGGTAACGGATGTCCATCAGGATCTCATCCGCGCCGGCGCCTTCAGCGGCCGTGCGCAGGATAAAACCACCCGCTTCCTTGATGCCCTCAGCGGCCACACAATCACTGACGACCTTTTTCAGGCGCTCACGCTCGGCTTCGTCTTCGATTTTCAGCGAGATGCCGACATGGGCAGTACGGGGCATGTACACCAGGTAGCGTGATGGAATCGATAGCTGGGTGGTCAGGCGTGCGCCCTTGGAGCCGATAGGGTCCTTGGTGACTTGCACGACCAGGCTCTGCCCTTCATGCACCAGAGCACTGATGCTTTCCACCGCCGGGCCTTCGCGCAGGGAAATTTCCGAGGCATGGATAAACGCAGCACGGTCCAGGCCGATATCGACGAACGCTGCCTGCATCCCCGGTAACACGCGCACCACTTTGCCTTTATAGATATTGCCGACGATCCCGCGCTTCTGGGTGCGCTCGACATGCACTTCTTGCAGAACACCGTTCTCTACCACCGCCACGCGCGATTCCATCGGCGTGATATTGATCAGAATCTCTTCACTCATGGCTGGGTCTCGTTCAGGCGTTTTCACAATAGTGGCCGATCGCTTAAGGCTGGGCGCTGGAGTGAAGCGATCAGCGCACGGTGAGGTTTTGCCAACAGGGTATGCCGAATTGGCCAAGCAGTTGCGCGGTTTCGCACACCGGCAAGCCGACCACGGCGGAATAACTGCCATTGAGACCGGTCACAAATACCGAACCCAACCCTTGAATAGCATAGCCCCCCGCCTTGTCCTGAGGTTCGCCACTGTGCCAGTAAGTTGTAGCCTCTTCGACAGAAACCCCGCGAAAACGTACACGGCTGCTTACACATTGGGTTACGCAGCGCAGCCCATCAGTAACAGCAATCGCGGTGAGGACTTCATGCTCGCGATCAGAAAGCGCCAGCAACATCGCCAGCGCATCGGCCTGATCCACCGGCTTGCCGAGGATCTGGCCGTCGACGATCACAGCCGTGTCGGCACCCAACACACATGCGCCGGAAGAATGTTCAAGCGCAGCAAAACCTGCCATGGCCTTGCCACGCGCAAGACGCTCGACATAGGCAACGGCGGGTTCGTTTGCAAGAGGAGTTTCATCAATAGCGGCGCTGACCACGGTGAAAGGCACACCGATCTGGGTTAGCAGCTCACGTCGCCTCGCAGAGCCCGAGGCCAGATAAAGCGAATTCATTCCAGACTCTCCCTGTAGAGTTCGATAACCAGGCAGAGCCTCGCAATCCATTCAATTGATTTTATAACGACGACGCAGGCCGCGCAGGCCGAAACTGATCCAGGGCCACAGTAGCGCACTGACCAGAGCCGGTAACACCAATGCCAGGGTTGGCTGGCGGTTACCGGTCAAGGCGCTGAGCCATAGTTGCACCAACTGCGCCAGGCCGAAGATCACCAGGATCACCAGGCACTGCTGCCACATCGGAAACATGCGCAGGCGCTGTTGCAACGACAGCACCAGAAAGGTAATCAGGGTCAGGATCAACGCGTTCTGCCCAAGCAAAGTGCCATAGAGCACATCTTCCGCCAAGCCCAGAAACATCGCAGTGACCATGCCCACTTTGTGCGGCAGGTTCAGCGACCAGAAGGCCAGCAGCAATGCCAGCCACAGTGGGCGCAGGATCTCCATGAATTGCGGCAGTGGCGACACGCTGAGCAGCAAACCGATGGCAAATGTCAGCCAGACGATCCAGCCATTGCGCGAATGAGTACCGGCCATTATTCCTCCCTCTGCCGCGTAGTTGCCGGGGTGGTTGCCGCCGGCCTGGCGGCTGGCGTCGCGGCCGGTGGTTTAGCTGCTGCCGGTTTGGCTGGCCGCGCACTGTGGGCGGCCGGCTTGGCCGGGGTTGCTACGGGCGCCGCCGGAGCGGCTGCCGGTGCAGGCGGCCCTACGAACGCGGGCTTCGGCACCGTCGCCGGAATGATCGGCGCCGTACCGTTTTGCTTGTCTTCCGCCTCTTGGGCCTGCGCGGCGTCATTGGCGCGCTCTTCCGGCGTGCGGTTGTCACTGAAGACCAGCAGCAGGTAACGGCTACGGTTGAGGGCAGCGGTCGGCACGGCGCGGACAATGGCGAACGGCTGGCCGGAATCGTGGATCACTTCCTTGACCGTCGCCACCGGGTAGCCGGCGGGGAACCGCTGGCCGAGACCGGAGCTGACCAGCAGGTCGCCTTCCTTGATGTCGGCGGTATCGGCCACATGCCGCAGTTCCAGGCGCTCCGGATTGCCGGTGCCGCTGGCGATTGCACGCAAGCCGTTACGGTTGACCTGCACCGGGATGCTGTGGGTCGTGTCGGTCAGCAACAATACTCGCGAGGTGTAGGGCATCAGCTCAACCACCTGGCCCATCAAGCCACGGGCATCGAGCACCGGCTGGCCAAGGACCACACCGTCGCGCTCACCCTTGTTGATGATGATGCGATGGGTAAACGGGTTGGGGTCCATGCCGATCAACTCGGCCACTTCGACCTTCTCGTTGACCAGTGCGGAAGAATTGAGCAACTCGCGCAGCCGAACGTTCTGCTCGGTAAGGGCCGCGAGCTTTTGCAGGCGCCCCTGCAGCAGCAGGTTTTCAGTCTTGAGTTTTTCGTTCTCGGCAACCAGCTCGGTGCGGCTGCCGAATTGGCTGGCCACGCCCTGGTAGAGACGTTGCGGCAGGTCGGTGATCCAGTAGGTCTGCATCAGCACCAGCGACATCTGGCTACGCACAGGCTTGAGCAGCGCAAAGCGGGCATCGACCACCATCAGCGCGACCGAAAGCACGACCAGCACCAATAAGCGCACGCCCAATGAGGGGCCTTTGGCGAAAAGCGGTTTAATAAGCCGCTCCTCCCAGGCAAATGTTCTCTTTATTCATACGGCATCTAACCGGCCTGGATGCAGATTGAAGAAGATAAACGCCAACAGGCAGCACTGCAAAGTGCTGCCTGCCGACGAAGCATGAACCATCCTGGCGATCTTATTCGCTGGAGAGCAGGTCCATGGTGTGTTTATCCATCATTTCCAGTGCACGGCCACCACCGCGGGCAACGCAGGTCAGCGGGTCTTCGGCGACGATCACCGGCAGACCGGTTTCCTGGGCCAGCAACTTGTCGAGGTCACGCAACAACGCGCCACCACCGGTCAGCACCAGGCCACGCTCGGCGATATCGGAAGCCAATTCCGGCGGCGATTGCTCCAGAGCGCTTTTCACTGCCTGAACGATAGTGGCCAGGGACTCTTGCAGAGCTTCCAGCACTTCGTTGGAGTTCAGGGTGAAGGCACGTGGAACGCCTTCGGCCAGGTTACGGCCGCGAACATCGACTTCGCGCACTTCGCCGCCCGGGTAAGCGGTACCGATTTCCTGCTTGATCCGCTCGGCGGTGGATTCACCGATCAGGCTGCCGTAGTTGCGACGTACATAAGTGATGATCGCTTCGTCGAAGCGGTCGCCGCCTACGCGCACGGATTCGGCATACACCACACCGTTCAGGGAAATCAGGGCGATTTCAGTGGTACCACCACCGATATCGACCACCATCGAACCGCGCGCTTCCTCAACCGGCAGGCCGGCGCCGATAGCGGCAGCCATAGGCTCTTCGATCAGGAACACTTCGCGGGCACCGGCCCCCAGGGCCGACTCACGGATGGCACGACGCTCCACCTGGGTGGACTTGCATGGAACGCAGATCAGCACGCGAGGGCTGGGCTGCAGAAAACTGTTTTCGTGAACCTTGTTGATGAAGTACTGCAGCATCTTCTCGCAGACGCTGAAGTCGGCGATCACGCCGTCCTTCATCGGACGAATGGCAGCAATATTGCCTGGTGTACGGCCGAGCATGCGCTTGGCCTCGGTGCCGACGGCAACGACACTTTTCTGATTACCATGGGTCCGAATAGCCACAACCGATGGCTCATTCAGGACGATACCGCGCTCGCGCACGTAAATAAGGGTGTTGGCAGTGCCCAGGTCAATGGAAAGATCGCTGGAAAACATGCCACGCAGTTTCTTGAACATGGGAAAGGGACCCTAGGCAACGCGTGGGTAAAAAAGTGCGGCAAACTCTAACAACGACAGGGATTTTGGGCAAGGCGCCAATGTGCTAAATTGGCCGACTTTCTGTGCACCAACCCCCACAATCGCGGCCATATGACCGTAGAAATGCGGTAGTGTTCCGACAATCTAACACACGGACGCCCTCCGTTCTGTTTTCCACTGGAGAATCCCATGGCGCTTGAACGCTCCGACGTGGAAAAAATCGCGCATCTGGCCTCGCTTGGCCTGAATGACGCCGATCTTCCACAGACCACCGCAGCCCTGAACAGCATTCTCGGGCTGGTTGACCAAATGCAGGCCGTGAATACCGACGGTATCGAGCCCCTGGCTCACCCGCTGGAAGCAAGCCAGCGCCTGCGCGCAGACGTCGTGACCGAGCGCAATAACCGCGAGGCTTACCAGTCCATCGCGCCAGCGGTCGAAAACGGCCTGTATCTGGTTCCGAAAGTCATCGACTAAAGGGAAAGAGCCTTTCATGCATCACATGACTCTGGCCGAGATCGCCCGCGGTCTCGCCGACAAAAAGTTTTCTTCCGAAGAGCTGACCAAGACCCTGCTGGCGCGCATCGCCGAGCACGATCCCAAGGTCAACAGCTTCATCAGCCTCACCGAGGAACTGGCCTTGAGCCAGGCCAAGGCCGCCGACGAGCGTCGCGCCAACGGTGAACAAGGCGCACTGCTGGGCGCACCGATCGCCCACAAAGACCTGTTCTGCACCCAGGGCATCCGCACCAGCTGCGGCTCGAAGATGCTCGACAACTTCAAGGCGCCCTACAACGCCACCGTAGTCGCCAAGCTGGCCGCCGCCGGGGCCGTAACCCTGGGCAAGACCAACATGGACGAATTCGCCATGGGCTCGGCCAACGAGTCGAGCTACTACGGCGCAGTGAAAAACCCGTGGAACCTGGAGCATGTGCCCGGCGGCTCGTCCGGGGGCTCGGCTGCGGCCGTCGCCGCACGTTTCCTGCCGGCCGCCACCGCCACCGACACCGGCGGTTCGATCCGCCAGCCTGCCGCGTTCACCAACCTCACTGGCCTGAAGCCGACCTACGGTCGTGTTTCCCGTTGGGGCATGATCGCGTACGCGTCCAGCCTGGATCAGGGTGGCCCGCTGGCTCGGACCGCGGAAGACTGCGCAATTTTGTTACAAGGCATGGCAGGCTTCGATAAACAGGACTCCACCAGCATCGATGAGCCAGTGCCAGACTACAGCGCCAGCCTGAATACGTCGATCAAGGGCCTGCGTATCGGCGTGCCGAAGGAATACTTCAGCGCAGGCCTCGACCCACGTATCAACGAGCTGGTGCACAACAGCATCAAGGAGCTGGAAAAGCTCGGCGCCGTGATCAAGGAAATCAGCCTGCCGAACAACCAGCACGCGATTCCGGCCTACTACGTGATCGCCCCGGCGGAAGCCTCCTCCAACCTGTCGCGTTTCGACGGTGTGCGCTTCGGCTACCGCTGCGAAAACCCGAAAGACCTGACCGACCTGTACAAGCGCTCGCGTGGCGAAGGCTTTGGCGTGGAAGTACAACGCCGGATCATGGTCGGTGCCTACGCGCTGTCGGCTGGTTACTACGATGCGTACTACCTCAAGGCGCAAAAAATCCGTCGCCTGATCAAGAACGACTTCATGAGCGCCTTTAATGAAGTCGACGTGATTCTCGGCCCAACCACGCCTAACCCGGCCTGGAAGATCGGCGCCAAGAACAACGACCCGATCGCCGAGTATCTGGAAGATTTCTACACCATCACCGCCAACCTCGCGGGCTTGCCTGGCCTGTCCATGCCGGCCGGTTTCGTCGACGGCCTGCCGGTGGGCGTGCAATTGCTCGCACCGTATTTCCAGGAAGGCCGCCTGCTCAATGTGGCGCACCAGTACCAGTTGAACACTGACTGGCACACTCGCACCCCTACCGGCTTCTGAGGAGAACACTATGCAATGGGAAGTTGTGATCGGGCTGGAGATTCATACCCAGCTTGCCACCCAATCGAAGATTTTCTCCGGTAGCGCCACCACGTTCGGCTCAGAGCCCAACACCCAGGCCAGCCTGGTTGACCTGGGCATGCCCGGCGTACTGCCGGTGCTGAACCAGGAAGCGGTGCGCATGGCGGTGATGTTCGGCCTGGCGATTGACGCCCAGATCGGCCAGCACAACGTGTTCGCGCGCAAGAACTACTTCTACCCGGACCTGCCCAAGGGCTACCAGATCAGCCAGATGGAACTGCCGATCGTCGGCAAGGGCCACCTGGACATTCCCCTGGAAGACGGCACGATCAAACGTGTCGGTGTAACCCGCGCCCACCTGGAAGAAGACGCCGGCAAAAGCCTGCATGAAGAATTCCCGGGGGCCACCGGCATCGACTTGAACCGTGCCGGCACGCCGCTGCTGGAGATCGTGTCCGAGCCGGACATGCGCAGCGCCAAGGAAGCCGTAGCCTACGTCAAGACGATCCACGCACTGGTGCGCTACCTGGGCATCTGCGACGGCAACATGGCCGAAGGGTCGCTGCGTTGCGACTGCAACGTGTCGGTCCGTCCAAAGGGCCAGGTCGAATTCGGCACCCGCTGCGAGATCAAGAACGTCAACTCGTTCCGCTTCATCGAAAAGGCGATCAACAGCGAAGTGCGTCGCCAGATCGAACTGATCGAAGACGGCGGCAAGGTCATCCAGCAGACCCGCCTGTACGACCCGAACAAAGACGAAACCCGCGCCATGCGCAGCAAGGAGGAAGCCAACGACTACCGTTACTTCCCCGACCCGGACCTGTTGCCGGTCGTGCTGGAGGACTCGTTCCTCAATGACATCCGCAGCACCCTGCCGGAACTGCCGCAGCAGAAACGCGAGCGCTTCCAGGAGCAGTTCGGCCTGTCGGTCTACGATGCCAGCGTCCTGGCGTCCAGCCGCGAACAAGCCAACTACTTCGAAAAAGTGCTGAGCATCGCCGGCGACGCCAAACTGGCGGCCAACTGGGTGATGGTCGAGCTGGGCAGCCTGTTGAACAAACAGGGCCTGGAAATCGACGAAGCCCCAGTCACCGCCGAGCAACTGGGCGGCATGCTGCTGCGTATCAAGGACAACACGATCTCCGGCAAAATCGCCAAGACCGTGTTTGAAGCCATGGCCGCAGGCGAAGGCAGCGCCGACGAGATCATCGAGCAGCGTGGCCTCAAGCAAGTGACCGACAGCGGTGCGATTTCCGCCGTTCTCGACGAAATGCTCGCGGCCAACGCCGAGCAGGTCGAACAATACCGTGCGGCCGACGAAGCCAAACGCGGCAAGATGTTCGGCTTCTTTGTCGGTCAGGCGATGAAAGCATCCAAAGGCAAGGCCAACCCGCAACAGGTGAACGAACTGCTGAAAAGCAAGCTCGAAGGCTGACAGCGATGAAGAGACCGGGTGAGCTCGGTCTACTGTAGGAGGGGGCTTGCCCCCGATGAGGGTGTGCCAGTCAGCAATTCTATTGACTGACTCACCGCTATCGGGGGCCAGCCCCCTCCCACATTTGATAGTGGGATACCTGGAAATGAAGCGTCTATTCGGCCTCCTGGCCCTGTTCTCCCTGTTGACCGGTTGCGCCAGCGGCCTCATTGATCCCAACGGCTACGACGAAACCGGCACCGCCTCCTATTACGGTGCCAAGCACCATGGCAAAAGAACCGCCAGCGGTGAACCCTTCAACCAGAACGCCCTGACGGCCGCCCACCGGCGCCTGCCCTTCGGCACCCAGGTCAGGGTGACCAACCTCGCCAACAACAGAACCGTGGTGGTCCGCGTCAATGACCGTGGCCCGCACACCCGAGGGCGCTTGATCGATCTGTCGCGCAAAGCAGCCGAGCAACTGGGTATGCTGGGCAGCGGCACCGCACGGGTTCGTGTGCAAGCCATGAGCAACTGATCGAGGCCGCCTTGAGTATTTTTGGATTGAACGCACTCTCGCCCTGGAGCCTGGCTGAACTGATCAGCGGCCTGCTGCTGCTGATCGTCGGTGCCGAAATCCTGGTGCGGGCCGCCGTGCGCCTGGCCGCCAGCCTCAAGGTACGGCCGCTGATCATCGGCTTGAGTATCGTCGCCTTCGGCAGCAGCGCGCCGCAGATGACCGTCAGCCTGCAAGCCACCCTGGCCGGCAACACCGATATTGCCGTGGGCAGCGTGATCGGCAGCAGCATCTTCAACATCCTGGTGACCCTGGGTTTGTCCGCCCTGGTCATTCCATTGCGAGTGTCACGACAATTGGTTCGCCTGGACATCCCGGTCATGATCCTCGCCGGGCTGCTGGTCTTTGCCCTGGCGGCCAACGAAGCGCTGACACCCTTCGATGGCCTGCTGCTGCTCGCCGCCCTGGCGGGCTATCTGGGCCTGTTGCATTACCAGACCCGCCACTCACGCCGCCCACGTACACGGGATACCGTGGCCAAAGCGCCTTGGCTGAGTAGCGTATTGCTGATGCTGGGCGGGTTCCTGGTGCTGGTGCTGGCCGGGCATTTGCTGCTGGGCGCGGCGGTGGATGTGGCCGGTGACCTGGGCCTGTCGGAACGCATCATCGGCCTCACGCTGATCGGCGTCGGTACTTCTCTGCCGTGCCTGGCCACCTCGTTGATTGCAGCCCTGCGTGGCGAGCGGGAAATAGCCGTGGGCAACGTGATTGGCAGCAATTTGTTCAACCTGCTGGGCGTACTGGGTTTTACGGCGTTGATCGCACCGTCGCCACTGTCGGTGTCACCCAACGCCCTGGACTTCGACCTGCCGGTGATGCTCGGCGCAATCACCCTGTGCTTGCCGGTGTTCTATACCGGTTACCGCGTCACTCGCGCCGAAGGCCTGGTGCTGCTGGGGCTGTACCTTGCGTATGGCCTGCATGTGATGGCGTTCACCACCGGCATGCCCCTGGCCAATAAGCTCGAACAATTGATGCTGTACTACGTTCTGCCGGTGCTGGTGGCGTTGCTGTTGTTCACATCGCTACGGGCCTGGCGTCGTCAACACAAGAGGGAATCGCAATGACCGATCAGAAAAAGCCCGGGGTTGAAATGCGTCGCCAAGTCATGGGCGACGCGTTCGTCGAACGCGCCCTGGGCAATGCCACCGAGTTCACCCAACCGTTGCAGGATTTCGTCAACGAGCACGCGTGGGGCAGCGTGTGGAATCGCGAAGGCTTGCCCCTGAAGACGCGCAGCCTGATCACCCTCGCCGCCCTGACCGCGCTCAAATGCCCGCAAGAGCTCAAAGGCCATGTGCGGGGCGCACTGAATAATGGCTGCACCGTCGAAGAAATTCGCGAAGCGCTGCTGCATTGCGCGGTGTATGCCGGGGTGCCGGCGGCGATCGATGCGTTTCGTGCGGCCCAGGAAGTCATCGACAGCTACCAGAAGGAAGGTTAGATCCAGCCGCCTGCCTGCAACACAAAGATCCCGATATTCGTGGTCACCGCCGCCATCAGCGTGGTGATCACGATAATCGCCGCCGCCAGTTCATGATTACCCTCGGCCGCCCTGGCCATCACGAAACTCGCAGCGGCCGTCGGCGCGCCGAAGTACAGAAACAGAATGCCCAGCTCCGGCCCCCGGAAGCCCAGCAACCAGGCGCCCAGCGTCGCCACCAGCGGCAAGCCGAGCATCTTTACCAGGCTGGCGCTGAGCGCCATGTTGCCACTCTTGCGCAGCGCTGCCAGCGACAAGGTGCCACCGATGCAGATCAACGCCAGCGGCAGGGTCATGTCCGCCAAATACCGGGCGCAAGACTCCAGCCAACCCGGCAGGCCGATCTTGAACATCGCAAACGGCGCGGCCGCAATCACGCTGATGATCAACGGGTTGGCCAGCACACTTTTGCAGATACTCCACGGGTCGGACTTGATCACCGGGCTATACACCGCCAGCACGATGGTCGACAGCGTGTTGTAGAACAGGATCACCAACGCCGCGAGGATAGCGCCCAGGGAAATGCCGTAGTCACCGTACATGCTGGCTGCCAGCGCCAGGCCGATGACCCCGTTGTTGCCGCGAAACGCACCCTGGGTATAAATGCCCCGATCTTCACGCGGGCAACGAACAATCGCCCAACCCCAGGCCAATGCAAAGCTGAGCAAGGTGGCAACGGCAAAGTAGATCAGCAAACCCGGCTTGAGCGCCGAATGCAGGTCGGCATGCAGGATGCCCAGGAACAGCAGCGCCGGCATGGTGACGTTGAACACCAGGGACGAGGCCGTGTGGATAAAGTTGTCGTTGATCCAGTTGATGCGCTTGAGCAGCACACCGAGGAACAGCATGGCAAACACCGGCGCCGTGATGGTGAGAGTGGTGAAGAAAATAGCCAGCATGCCGGGGAGAACCTTGGTCGACGTCGTCAGGTAGCCAATGATAAGCCACCACAGGCCACCCCGTCCGGTTGTAGTGAGCGGGCTCGCCCCGCGCTGGGTGGCGCAGCCGCCCCAACGAGCCCTCCCAAGACGCTTCAGAAAGACCGAGGCGCCTGGGTTGAGGGCGAGGCACGCCCTAATACCAGCCAGTCAAGGCTTAACGCTGTCACTGTGGGAGGGGGCTTGCTCCCGATGGGCTGCGAAGCGGCCCTAATCCCAAGCGCTTCGGTCTTTCTGAAACACCGCGGCGATTGGGGCGGCTTTGCCGCCCAGCGCGGGGCAAGCCCGCTCACTACAAGGCAAGTTCAGGTGATAGGCGCAGGATTGAACAGGGTGATGTCGTTATGCAGCTTATGCCGTTCGGCCCACGTCTGCTTCTTGCCGCTGGCCACGTCCAGGTAGAATTGAAACAACTCCCAGCCCAATTCCTCGATACTCGCGCGCCCTGTGGCAATGCGCCCGGCGTCGATATCGATGAGATCCGGCCAGCGCTGCGCCAACTCCGTGCGCGTCGACACTTTCACCACGGGCGCCATCGCCAGCCCATACGGCGTGCCACGCCCGGTGGTGAACACATGCAGGTTCATTCCCGCCGCCAGTTGCAAGGTGCCACACACAAAATCACTAGCCGGCGTGGCGCAAAAAATCAGACCCTTGCCCTTGAATCGCTCGCCGGGGCCAAGCACGCCATTGATCGCACTGCTGCCGGATTTGACGATAGACCCCAAAGACTTCTCGACAATGTTCGACAACCCGCCCTTCTTATTGCCTGGCGTGGTATTGGCGCTGCGATCCGCCTCGCCCTTGGCCAGGTAACGGTCGTACCAGTCCATTTCCCTGACCAGCTCCCGAGCAACGTCCTCGCTCTGTGCGCGAGAAGTCAGCAGGTAGATGGCGTCTCGGACTTCAGTCACTTCGGAAAACATCACCGTCGCCCCGGCCCGCAACAGCAAGTCCGAGGCGTACCCCAGCGCCGGGTTGGCGGTGATGCCGGAAAACGCATCACTGCCCCCGCATTGCATCCCCAGGATCAGCTCAGAGGCCGGCACGGTTTCACGACGACGCTGGTCGAGCTTCTTCAAGCGGGTTTCGGCCAGCGCCATGATCTGCTCGATCATTTCAGTGAAGCCGTGGCTGGCGTCCTGCAGGCGGTACAACCATGGCTCGCTCAGGTCGACGGAACTGTCGTGCTCATGCATCACTTGCCCGGCCTGCAATTTCTCGCAACCCAGGCTGATCACCAGCGCTTCGCCCCCCAGGTTGGGGTTGCGTGCCAGGTTGCGCACCGTGCGGATCGGGATATAGGCATCCGTCGCGGTGATCGCCACGCCGCAGCCGTAGCTGTGGGTGAGCGCCACCACGTCGTCAACGTGCGGATACTTGGGCAGCAATTCGTCCTTGATGCGCTTGACCGCATGATCCAGCACGCCCGTGACGCACTGCACCGTGGTGGTGATACCGAGGATATTGCGCGTCCCCACGGTACCATCGGCGTTGCGATAGCCCTCGAACGTAAAGCCCTCCAACGGCGCCTGGGTTTGCGGGACCTCGGTGGACAGCGGCAAGCTGTCCAGCGGTGGCGCGGTGGGCATGCGCAGTTGATCTTCCTGCACCCAACTGCCACGTGGAATCGGCGCCAAGGCATACCCGATGGTCTGGCCATAACGAATGATCCGACCGCCTTCGGGAATATCTTCCAGGGTCACCTTGTGGCTCTGGGGAATAAACTCCAGCGTCACCAGGCCGTCCGCAAACTCGGTCCCGGCCGGTACCCCCTGATCGTTGACCACGATCACCACGTTGTCGCGCTCGTGCAAACGAATCGAGCGCGGCGAATCGGCATGTTCAATCAATTGCATCACACGGCCCCTCAGGAATGCGCTTCGGACAGATGGGTCAGCTCAGGCCCCTTGCTTGGAGGCTCTTTGAGTACTACACGCTTGATCGGGCCAACGATGACCAGGTAGCTGAACACCGCCACCAGCGCGTTGGCGCCGACAAACACCAGGGCCCACTTGAACGAGCCGGTGGTGCTGATGATGTAACCGATGACGATCGGCGTGGTGATCGACGCGAGGTTACCGAAGGTATTGAACAAGCCGCCACTGAGGCCGGCGATCTGTTTCGGCGAGGTGTCGGACACCACCGCCCACCCCAGTGCGCCAACGCCCTTGCCGAAGAACGCGAGGGCCATGAAGCCGACCACCATCCATTCGATATCCACGTAGTTGCAGGCCACGATACTGCTGGAAATCAACAGCCCGCCAATGATCGGCGCCTTGCGCGCGAAGGTCAGCGAATGGCCCCTGCGCAGCAGGTAATCGGAAATCACCCCACCGAGCACGCCGCCGATAAACCCGCAGATCGCCGGCAACGACGCAATGAAGCCGGCCTTGAGGATGGTCATGCCACGGTCCTGCACCAGGTACACCGGGAACCAGGTGAGGAAGAAGTACGTGATGCCGTTTATGCAATATTGGCCCAGGTACACGCCGAGCATCATGCGATTGGTCAGTAACTGGCGGATGTAATTCCACTTCGGGCCGTCGGTTTTCTTGCCTTTGCCTTTATCCTGATCCATATCGACCATCGCACCATTGGTCGCGATGTGATTGAACTCGGCTTCGTTGATCATCGGGTGCTGGCGCGGGCTGTGGATCACTTTGAGCCAGATCAGCGAAAACAGAATGCCGATCACGCCCATCACGATAAACACGTGCTGCCAGCCGAAGGTGAAGACGATCCAGCCCATCAGCGGCGCAAACAGCACCGTGGCGAAGTACTGCGCCGAGTTGAAGATCGCCGACGCCGTACCGCGCTCCGCCGTAGGAAACCACGCTGCGACAATACGGGCATTTCCGGGAAACGACGGTGCCTCAGCCAGGCCCACCAGAAAGCGCAGCATGAACAACGCGACCACTGCGGTGGAAACCCCGAACTCACCGACATAGCCTTGCAGCACGGTGAACAAAGACCAGGTGAAGATGCTCAAGGCATAGATTTTTTTCGAGCCGAACCGGTCCAGCAGCCAGCCACCGGGAATTTGCCCAGCCACGTAGGCCCAACCGAATGCGGAGAAGATGTAACCGAGGGTGACCGCGTCGATACCGAGGTCTTTTTGCAGGCTGGAGCCTGCGATGGCGATAGTGGCCCGGTCGGCATAGTTGATCGTCGTCACCAGAAACAGCATGAGCAGGATCAAATAGCGGACGTGGGTCGGCTTGGTCGCTTGCATGAAGAAGTACTCCCACTAATTATTTTTTTTGCGGGTAATCATTTCTGTGTTGAAGGTAGGAGCCGGCAGGCAACCGGCTCCTACGACGGGCGCGTCCTACGACCCGATGTAGCTGGTTTTCACCACGGTGTAGAACTCTTGTGCATAACGACCTTGCTCACGCGAACCATAGGACGAGCCCTTACGGCCACCGAACGGCACGTGGTAATCCACACCCGCGGTCGGCAGGTTGACCATGACCATCCCGGCCTGGGAGTGGCGCTTGAAGTGGTTGGCGTATTTCAGCGACGTGGTGGCAATACCGGCCGACAAACCGAATTCGGTGTCATTGGCCATCGCCAACGCCGCCTCGTAGTCCGCCACGCGGACCACGTTGGCCACCGGACCGAAGATCTCCTCACGACTGATGCGCATGGCGGCTTCGCTGTCGGCAAACAACGTCGGCGCCAGGTAGTAGCCTTCGGTGTCACAGGTCACCAGGCCGCCGCCACTGACCAGCCGAGCGCCTTCGCTTTGGCCGATGTCGATGTATTTCAGATCCTGGTCCAACTGGGCCTGGGACACGACCGGACCAATATCGGTGCCGCTTTTCAGCGCGTGACCGACAGTGATAGAGCGCATGCGCTCGGCCATGGCCGCGACGAACCGGTCGTGGATGCCGGCCGTGACAATCAAGCGACTGGATGCGGTGCAACGCTGGCCGGTGGAGTAGAACGCACTTTGTACCGACAGCTCGACAGCCTGCTTGAGGTCGGCATCATCGAGGATGATCTGCGGGTTCTTGCCGCCCATTTCCAACTGCACTTTGGCCTGGCGCGACACACAGCTCACGGCGATCTGACGACCCACGCCCACCGAGCCGGTGAAGCTGATGCCATCGACTTTCGGGCTGTTGACCAACACATCGCCGACCACACGACCGCTGCCCATCACCAGGTTGAACACACCGGCCGGGAAACCGGCGCGAGAAATGATTTCCGCCAGGGCCCAGGCACAGCCCGGCACCAGCTCGGCGGGCTTGATCACCACGCAGTTACCGTAGGCCAGGGCCGGGGCGATTTTCCAGGCGGGGATGGCAATCGGGAAGTTCCACGGCGTGATCAAGCCGACCACACCCAGCGCTTCGCGGGTCACTTCAACGTGGACGCCAGGGCGCACCGACGGCACATAATCGCCGGACAGACGCAGGCATTCACCGGCGAAAAACTTGAAAATGTTACCTGCACGCGTCACTTCGCCAATGGCTTCGGGCAGGGTCTTGCCCTCTTCCCGGGCCAGCAGGGTGCCCAGCTCTTCACGGCGGGCGAGGATTTCGCTGCCGACTTTATCCAGCGCATCGTGACGCGTCTGGATACCGGACGTCGACCAGGCTGGGAACGCGGCGCGGGCGGCATCGATAGCGGCGTTGACCTGGGCGACGTCAGCCTTGGCGTATTCGCCGATGACATCGGACAACTCCGACGGGTTGAGATTGACGCAGTAGTCGGTACCGGCCACCCACTCGCCGTTGATGTAGTTTTCAAAACGCTTGGCTTGGGACACAAATCTTCTCCTGACGCAAAAGGCCGCTGATTGCTCAGCGGCCTTGTTGATAAGTTACTGCGGACCTTGCTGGTCGATCAGCGCCGCCAGGGCTTCGTATTCTTCCGGCAGCAAGTCGGTCAACGGGGTACGGACCGGGCCTGCGTCATAGCCGGCGATCTTGGCGCCGGCCTTGACGATGCTCACGGCATAACCCGCCTTGCGGTTACGGATATCGAGGTAAGGCAGGAAGAAATTGTCGATGATTTTGGCGACCGTGGCGTGATCGTCCTTGGCAATCGCGTGATAGAAGTCCATCGCGGTTTTCGGGATGAAGTTGAACACCGCCGAGGAGTACACCGGAACGCCCAGGGCCTTGTAGGCAGCGGCGTAAACCTCTGCAGTCGGCAGGCCGCCGAGGTAGCTGAATCGGTCACCCAGACGACGGCGGATCGACACCATCAACTCGATGTCACCCAAGCCGTCCTTGTAGCCGATCAGGTTCGGGCAACGTTCCGCCAGGCGCTCCAGCAATGGCGCAGTCAGGCGGCAGACGTTGCGGTTGTAGACCACTACGCCGATCTTGACCGATTTACACACCGCCTCAACGTGGGCGGCAACCCCGTCCTGGCTGGCTTCGGTGAGGTAGTGCGGCAGTAGCAACAAGCCTTTGGCGCCGAGGCGTTCGGCTTCCTGGGCGTACTCGATCGCCTGGCGGGTCGAACCGCCCACACCGGCGAGGATTGGCACGCTGCTGGCGCAGGTATCAACAGCGGTTTTCACCACTTGGGAATATTCGCTGGCGGCCAGGGAGAAAAACTCACCGGTACCGCCGGCGGCGAACAACGCCGTCGCACCGTAGGGGGCCAGCCATTCGAGGCGCTTGATGTAGCCCGCCTGGTGGAAGTCACCCTGGGCGTTGAAATCGGTCACCGGAAAAGACAGCAGACCGTGGGAAAGGATGGACTTCAGTTCTTGTGGATTCATTATTCGAACACCCTGGGCAAAGACTTCATGTGAAAGGTATTGTTGGTTTTCGTGATGTCGTACGTCATCGTACAACTATAAATAAATTCGTCAACCGCAATTCATCAGGCTGCAGTGCGCGGGGTGTCTGGACGAGCCTTCTTGACGTAGGAAAATTTTCCTCTATCTTCAAATTAACTGTATATACATACAGTTATCAAGGAAGATTCCTACGACATAGCAAGGAGCTAACATGTCAGATCTTGAATTCGCAGCACCCGAAAAAAGCCCGCCGACATTGCGCTTCGAAGGGGGTGAACACACCGCCATCGGCGATGACACCCTGTTGCGCTTCGTCAAAGGCGCTCCGGCGATTCCCGCCCACCAGGTCGAGTTGCACCTGCCCAACGGCCTCGCACTGACGTATGGCCAAGTGATCGCCCTGGGCGGCGACTTCTATGGCATCCCCGGCCAACCCATCAGCGATGGCGCGTCCCCTGCCGACCGTGTGCAACGCTTCACGGCAGCGTTTAACTCGCTGGCCGTGCTGCCGGCCTCACGGGAAGAAGCCAAAAAAATTCTCGCGGTGATGCAAAAGGAGATCAACGCGGTCAACCAGGCCATCAAGGACGGCAAGCAACCCCATGAAGCCTATGACGCTCTGGGTGATACGTTGTCTGAAGAATGGAACCGAATCACCGGCGGCGGCAGTGCGGTTTCGGCGCTGATCCCGCTGGGACGCTACCTGAAACTGGCGGCGGACAATGCCGATCACTTCGGCGAATGGGCGCTTTCGGCCTATCTGGCGGGGCACACGGCGGCACTTCAACAAGCCGTCGTCGCCCATCAGACCGGTACCGACCAGGCATTGGAGCTGGCGTATGCCATGAACAGTTTCGCCGATCACTTTTTGACCGACCTGTTCTCCGCCGGCCATTTGCGTGTACCGCGCAAACAATTGGCGGCCGTGGTGACGCCGGGCGATCTGGGTTCGCTGATCAGTCGTTTCATGCACGACGAAGACAGCAAATTCGGACTCAACGTACGCAATGCCATGGGTGATCAGTGGCACGCCTATGGGGACAAACGCTACTTCGATGCGATTGACGCGGCCAATCGCGTACAGGTCAAACGTGCGGTACAGGCTTCAGCGGATGAGATCTTCGACACTTTTATCAGCGGGGTCGCGCCCTCTCCGGCCAACTTCAAGGCACCGCTGTATGTGCCGGACCTGAATGCCGCGCAGAACCCGGCGAATAACTTCTCGCCGCTGTTCAAGATGGAGGGAGACAAGGTGCTGCGCCGAAAGGACGTGAATGACCTGAACGACAAGCACTGGACGAATGATTGGTGGGGGTGGAGCACCTACCTGTTGCTCAAGGACTATAAGCCCAACCAACCCGCCTGACCCTTAACCGCGCTGCGCCTGCGCCTCTTCATGGGCATGGCGCAGCCGTTCCCGGCTGTTGGTCAGATGCAGCCGCATGGCCGCCCGCGCCGCATCCGAATCCTGCCGCGCAATCGCTTCATAGATTTCTTCGTGCTCACGACTCAAGCGGCTCATATAGTGCTGCTGGTCATCATGGGCCAGGCGCGCCGAATTCAACCGTGTGCGCGGAATGATGCTGGTGCCCAGGTGGGTCATGATGTCGGTGAAGTAACGGTTGCCGGTAGACAGCGCAATTTCCAGGTGGAATGCAAAGTCGGACGCCACCGCATCACCGGCATGAGCCGCGCTCTCATTCAAGGCGTCGAGGGCGGCGCGCATGGCTGCCAACTGCTCATCACTGCGACGTAGCGCCGCCAGGCCGGCAGACTCCACCTCCAGGCTGATGCGCAGCTCCAGGATCGCCAGCACATCACGCAAGGTCACGACCGTGGCCGGGTCAATCCGAAAGCCGCTGGGGCTTGGCGTGTCCAATACGAAAGTGCCGATGCCGTGACGGGTTTCCACCTGCCCTGCGGCCTGCAATCGCGAGATCGCTTCGCGCACGACCGTGCGACTGACCCCGTGGGCATCCATGATCGCCGACTCGGTGGGCAATTTATCACCGCGCTTGAGCTGGCCGTCGCGAATCTGCTCGGACAACACCGTGACCAGTTCCTGGGCAAGGCTGCGGCGCTTGCGGGGAAGACGAGGGGCGGCGTGGGCGTTATCCATGATGAATCATCTTTTTCGGCGAACTTGAGCACGCATCATAGCCCATGGCGGTTGTACGATCACCGTCCTGTCGCGACTTTCATCTTTATCATCCGCGCAAAAAAAATGCCCCGAACCAGGTCGAGGCATTTTCCAGGCAGACCTCAAGGGTCAACCCATTACTTCACCACTTTCAGACTCGGCCGGCCGCTAGGGCGCGGTGGCTCGGTATCCGGTGGTGGCACATCATCGCCATCTTCGCCTTCGATCGATTCGTCATCTGCGAGAGACGACTCCAGATCAAACACCATGCCCTGGCCATTTTCCCGGGCGTAAATCCCGAGGATGGCACCAATAGGCACGTACAGCGTATGTGGCACGCCGCCGAAACGCCCTTCGAAGCTGACTGCCTCGTTGTCCATGTGCAGGTGGCGCACGGCGCTGGGTGATACGTTCAGGACGATCTGCCCGTCACTGGCAAAACCCTGCGGTACCTGAACCGCAGGAAACTCGGAATTGACCAGCATGTGCGGGGTGCAATCGTTGTCCACAATCCACTCATAGAGCGCGCGGACCAGGTAGGGTCGACTGGAGTTCATCAGCGGCTCCTTAAGCCTTAGCGCATATCGCGTTCGGCACCAGACAGACTCGCCTGGAAAGCCTCACGCGCAAACTGGCGCTCCATGTAATCAAGCAACGGCTTGGCCGGCCGCGGCAGTTCGATACCGAGAATCGGCAAGCGCCAGAGTATCGGTAATAGGCAGCAATCCACCAAGCTTTGTTCCTCACTGAGGAAAAAAGGTTTATCGGCGAACAACGGAGAAACACCGGTCAGGCTCTCGCGCAATTCCTTACGCGCCTGCACCCGAGCGGCTTCTTTGGTACGCGAATCCAGAATCAGATCCACCAACCCGCACCAGTCACGCTGGATCCGATGGATCAGCAGGCGGCTGTTGGCACGCGCCACCGGGTACACCGGCAGCAAAGGGGGATGCGGGTAACGCTCATCCAGGTATTCCATCACCACAGTCGACTCCCACAACGCCAAGTCACGATCGACCAGAGTGGGCAAGCTGCCGTAGGGGTTCACTTCGATCAGCTTCGGCGGCTGACGGCCCGCCTCCACACTGATGATCTCTGCGCTGACACCCTTCTCGGCGAGCACGATACGTACTCGGTGGGAATAGTGGTCGGCGGGGTCGGAGTAACAGGCCAACCGATTGGTCACGCCCATGGCGGTCCTCCTCGCTTGTTGAAATTATCGAAAGCTCAAAAACGAGCGCGCCCAGTGAGCATCTCCGTAACGTCCGGTTCAACCAGACTGCTACATGTTCAGAGATGCCGCTGGGCGCGCAAGATTAACAGCAATTGCTTACGGTTGGATCAATGCACATCCTTCCAGTATTCGCGCTTGAGCAGATAAGCGAATACAAAGAAGAAAGCCAGGTACAGCAATACATAGGTACCAATACGCTGGTGCTGCAGTTTGACCGGGTTGGCCGAGTAGGCCAGGAAGGTCACCAGGTTCTTGACCTTCTCGTCGAACTGCTCTTCATTCAGCGTACCGGTCTTGGGCACGATGGTCAGTTGATCGCACGCTTCGTGGGTCAACGGCGTACCGGTCAACGGATCATATTGCTTCTTGCCGTCTTCAACGACCTGAACCTGCTTGCATCCTACCACTTGCCGGCCCTGCAGGCTTACCAGAACGTTAGGCATGCCGACGTTCGGGAACACCTTGTTGTTCACCCCCCAAGGGCGCGCCGGATCTTCGTAGAAAGATCTCAGGTAGCCATACAGCCAGTCAGTCCCACGCACGCGGGCCACCAGGGTCAGATCGGGCGGTGCCGCACCGAACCAGGCCTTGGCGTCCGCCGGCTGCATGCCGATGTTCATATGGTCGCCAATCTTGGCGCCAGTGAATACCAGCTTGTCGAGCATCACTTCGTGAGGAATGCCCAGGTCGTCGGCGACGCGCTCGTACCGCTGGAACTTGGCGCTGTGGCAACCCATGCAGTAGTTGGCGAACGTGCGTGCGCCGTCTTGCATGGCAGCCTTATCGGACACGTCGATATCGACTTTTTCCAGCTCAGGACCATGTTCGGCCGCGAAGGACAGGAGCGGCAGCGCCGCAAGCATCAAAGCAACGAATAACTTTTTCATCAGCCAGTCACCCTTTCCGGAACCGGTTTGGTCTTCTCGAGCCGGGTGTAGAACGGCATCAGAATGAAGTAGGCGAAGTACAGGAAGGTGCAGATCTGCGACAGCAGCGTACGCTCGGGGGTTGGCGCCAATACGCCGAGTACGCCCAGAATCACGAACGCGATGCAGAATATCCACAGCCAGATTTTGCTCAGCCAGCCTTTGTAGCGCATGGACTTGACCGGGCTTCGGTCCAGCCAGGGCAGCACGAATAGCAGGGCGATCGAAGCCCCCATCGCCATGACACCCATCAGTTTGTCGGGGATCGCCCGCAAGATGGCGTAGAACGGCGTGAAGTACCAGACCGGGGCAATATGCTCAGGCGTCTTGAAGGCGTTGGCCTGTTCGAAGTTGGGTTTCTCCAGGAAATAACCGCCCATCTCCGGGAAAAAGAACACGATCGAGCAGAAGATAAACAGGAAGACGACCACACCGACAATATCTTTTACCGTGTAGTACGGATGGAATGGAATGCCGTCCAGCGGTACGCCATTTTCGTCTTTGTGCTTCTTGATATCCACGCCATCGGGGTTGTTGGAGCCCACTTCGTGCAGCGCCAGGATGTGCAGTACTACCAGGCCGAGAATCACAATCGGCAGGGCTACGACGTGCAGAGCAAAGAAGCGGTTCAGGGTGATGCCGGAGATCAGGTAGTCACCACGAATCCACTGGGTCAGGTCGTTACCGATCACCGGGATCGCGCCGAACAACGAGATGATCACCTGGGCTCCCCAGTACGACATCTGGCCCCAAGGCAGCAAGTAACCCATGAAGGCTTCGGCCATCAGCGCCAGATAGATCAGCATGCCGAAGACCCAGACCAGTTCGCGGGGTTTCTGGTACGAACCGTAGAGCAGGCCACGGAACATATGCAGGTAGACAACGATGAAGAACGCCGATGCGCCGGTGGAGTGCAGCAGGCGCAGGATCGAGCCGTACTCGACGTCGCGCATGATGTACTCGACGGAGGCGAACGCCTCTTCCGCCGACGGGGTGTAGCTCATCGTCAGCCAGACGCCGGTGACGATCTGGTTGACCAGCACCAGCAGCGCCAGGGAACCGAAGAAGTAGAAGAAGTTGAAGTTTTTTGGTGCGTAATATTTGCTGAGATGGTCTTCCCACATTTTAGTCGCGGGGAAGCGTGCATCCACCCAATCCATGAACTTGCTCATCAGGCTTTCTCCCCTTGGTCGACACCAATGACAATGACACTGTCAGTCTCGTAGTGATGGGGCGGAACCGGCAGGTTCAAGGGTGCGGGTTGTGCCTTGTAGACGCGACCGGCCAGGTCGTAGTGAGAGCCGTGGCAAGGGCAGAAGTAGCCACCTACCCAGTCTTTGCCAAGGTCGGCGGGAGCAACTTCAGGACGGAAAGTAGGCGAGCAGCCCAGGTGGGTGCAGATACCGATCAGCAGCAGGATTTCTGGCTTGATCGAACGGATTTCCTTATCGACGTAAGCGGGTTGGTCGGAATTCTTCGAGTCGGGGTCAGACAGTTGACCTTCGATTTTCTTCAGATTCCCCAGGATTTCCTCGGTACGACGAACGATGAATACTGGCTGACCGCGCCACTCAGCAATCATTTGCTGGCCTGGGTCGATCTTGCTGACATTCACCTTCACCGGTGCACCTGCGGCTTTCGCCTTGGCACTGGGAAACCATGACCCCACGAACGGGACCGCAGCCCCCACCGCTCCTGCAGCACCCACCACGGATGTGGCTGCTACCAAGAAGCGACGCCGGCCTGCATTCACGCCGTCATTGCTCATTCAGTCCTCTCCCATCAGCTTTTTGGCCTGTTAAATCAGGCGTCTACTAAGTGTTGAATCTTTACTTATAAAAATTTTGACGGATGGTAATGAAAAGCCCCACGTATGACAAGGGAATTGCCCGGGGCTCCCTCTCCAAGCCTTGTAGTATAGGGGGTCTACGGATGTGGCAAGTTGTCACGGTAAAATTTCTGCATAAATCGCAGGCAATAAAAAACGCCCAGCTCCGTGAGGAGACTGGGCGCTTTTGTGGAACGTAAAGCGAATTAACGCTTCGAGTACTGCGGACGCTTACGCGCTTTACGCAGACCGACTTTCTTACGTTCAACTTCACGGGCATCGCGAGTAACGAAGCCAGCTTTGCGCAGAGCGCTACGCAGGGTTTCGTCGTAGCTCATCAGAGCGCGAGTGATGCCGTGGCGGATTGCGCCAGCTTGACCACTTACACCGCCACCGATAACGGTGACGTAGATGTCGAACTTTTCAACGGTCTCGGTCAGTTCCAGCGGCTGACGAACTACCATGCGGGCAGTTTCGCGGCCGAAGAAGTTGTCCAGGGAGCGGTTGTTGATCGAGATGTTACCAGTGCCCGGACGCAGGAAAACGCGTGCGGTTGCGGTTTTGCGACGGCCAGTGCCGTAATTTTGAGTCGCCGACATAATGAACTATTCCGTTAAAACTTCAGTTCTTGGGGCTGCTGAGCAGCATGAGGGTGAGCTGCGCCCGCATAGACTTTCAGCTTGCGAAACATATCGCGACCCAGTGGGCCCTTCGGCAGCATGCCTTTGACCGCGATTTCGATCGGGGCTTCAGGCTTCTTGGAAATCAGGCCTTCGAAGTTGGAAGACTTGATACCGCCTGGGAAACCGGAGTGACGGTAGTACATTTTGTCGCTTGCTTTGTTGCCGGTTACACGAACCTGCTCAGCGTTGATGATCACGATGTAGTCACCGGTATCAACGTGCGGGGTGTACTCAGGCTTGTGCTTGCCACGCAGACGGCTGGCGACTTCAGTGGCCAGACGACCCAGGGTCTGACCAGCGGCGTCGACGACAAACCAGTCGCGCTGAACTGTTTCCGGTTTTGCAGTAAAAGTTGTCATTCTTTAATAGCCTCAGGGGCCGCCTGTAAATTAGACGGCGGATCTTACTGAATAGTGCGTACTTTGACAAGGTCAAAGGCAGCCGGATACAGACGCTATCGGGGGCTCGGGTCGGCGCGTCCGTTCAACGGCAAGATTCTTCGGCAGGCGGCGCATCACTTCCACTGCAGAAAGAGGTGGGCAATTATGCAGATTGCGAAAAAAAATTCAACCTGCTTTTATGATTGTTTTCCCTGAAGGAGTACCCGATGGATTATCGACAGCTGGGCCGTACGGATCTGAACGTGAGCGCGATAGCCTTGGGCACCATGACCTGGGGCGAGCAGAACAGCGAGGCAGAGGCCTTTGCGCAGATCGAACGAGCCAAGGCCGCGGGGATCAACTTCCTCGATACGGCCGAGATGTACCCGGTGCCACCCAAGGCCGACACCTACGCCACCACCGAGCGTTACATCGGCAACTACTTCAAGAGTCGCGGCGACCGGGCTGACTGGATCCTGGCCAGCAAGATCGCCGGCCCCGGCAACACCATCGACTACATCCGCGACGGCCACCTGCGCCACAACCGCAAGCACATCGCCCTGGCGCTGGATGCCAGCCTCAAGCGCCTGCAGACCGACTGGATCGACCTCTACCAGTTGCACTGGCCGGAACGCAGCACCAATTTCTTCGGCCAACTGAGCTACAAGCACAAGGACGAAGACGACCTCACCCCCCTTGAGGAAACCCTCGAGGCACTGGACGAACAGGTGAAGGCCGGCAAGATCCGCCACATCGGCCTGTCCAACGAAACCCCGTGGGGCACCATGAAGTTCCTGGCCCTGGCCGAAGCGCGCGGCTGGAGCCGTGCGGTGTCGATCCAGAACCCCTACAACCTGCTCAACCGCAGCTTCGAAGTGGGCTTGGCCGAAGTCGCCATTCGCGAACAGTGCGGCCTGCTGGCCTACTCGCCCCTGGCCTTCGGCATGCTCAGCGGCAAGTACGAAGGCGGGGCACGCCCGGCAAAGGCACGCCTGACCGAGTACAGCCGTTTCAGCCGCTACTTCAACCCGCAGTCGGAGGCGGCGTGCAGCCGTTATGTGGCCCTGGCGCGCGAGCATGGCCTGGACCCGGCGCAGATGGCGCTGGCGTTCGTGACACAGCAGCCGTTCGTGACCAGCAACATCATCGGGGCTACGTCGCTGGAGCAACTGGACAGCAACATCGCCAGTGCTGACCTGAAGCTGTCCAAAGAGGTGTTGGAAGGGATAGAGGCGATTCAGAAGGATCATCCGAATCCTGCGCCTTGATTGACCTTTAGACTGCTATCGGGAGCAAGCCCCCTCCCCCATTTTGATCTGTGAATACATTCAAATGTGGGAGGGGGCTTGCTCCCGATGGGGCCCTCAACGACGCCCCCCCCTCAAAGCGCCCGCGCAATGATTTCCTTCATGATCTCGTTGGTCCCCGCATAGATCCGCTGCACCCGCGCATCCGCCCAGGCCCGTGCAATCGGGTATTCCCACATGAAACCGTAACCGCCATGTAGCTGCACGCATTCGTCGAGCACCTTGCATTGCAGGTCGGTCGCCCAGTACTTGGCCATCGCCGCCGTAGGCACATCAAGCTTGCCCTCCAGATGCAACGCCATGCACTTGTCGACGAATACACGACCGATCTGAATCTCGGTCGCCATCTCTGCCAGTTTGAAGCGGGTGTTCTGAAAATCCGCAATGGCCTTGCCGAAGGCCTTGCGCTCACGGGTGTACTCCAACGTCCATTCCAACGCAGCCTCGGCGGACGCCAGGGCGCCAATCGCCACGGTCAATCGCTCCTGGGGCAGCTCCTGCATCAAGTAAGCGAACCCCATGCCCGCCTGGCCCAGCAGGTTTTCCCTGGGCACGCGCACGTCCTGGAAAAACAGCTCCGACGTATCCTGGGCCTTCATGCCCACCTTCTCCAAACGCTTGCCCTTGTCAAAGCCAGGCGTATCGGCCTCCACCAGAAACAGGCTGGTGCCCTTGGCGCCGGCCTTGGGGTCGGTCTTGGCTACGACGATCACCAGCTCGGCCAGGAAGCCGTTGGTGATAAAGGTCTTGGAGCCATTGATCACGTACTCATCGCCGTCCAGAACCGCTGTGGTCTTGACCCCCTGCAGGTCGGAACCGGCACCCGGCTCGGTCATCGCAATGGCCGTGACCATCTCGCCCGAGATCAATTGGGGCAGGTATTTGTGCTTCAGCGCCTCGCTGCCGTAATGCAGGATGTAGGGCGCGACGATGTCCGAATGCAGAGAGAAACCGATGCCAGTCAACCCCAGGCGACTGATCTCCTCGATCACCACCGCACTGTAGAGAAAGTCCGCGCCCAGCCCGCCATACGTCTCCGGCAGATGGGAACACAGCATCCCCGCCTCCCCTGCCTTGCGCCACAAGCTGCGGTCGATATAGCCCTGCTTCTCCCATTGACTGTGGAATGGCGCCGCCTCTTTTTCGAGGAAGGTGCGCACGCTCTCGCGAAAGAGTTCGTGCTCGGGACTGAACAAGGTTCTGGGAATCATGGGTCACCTGCAAGAATTGTCGGACAAGGACGAGACCCCAGAGACTATGCCCCGATGGCGTCACGGGACACTGGACACATGCGACAAAAAATAAGACGATCCAGCCGTCTGGTGACCACTTTCCCCTATAAGAATAAATGAAATTATGTCTAACCAAATCTCCACGCCCTTGCGGCGCGTCAGCATTTTGGCCATTGATCGGGTATTTGCTTCGACCCTCATGCAAGCCAAGGATTTCTTCCACCTTGCCAGCCTGCGCTATGGCAAACAGCAGGGCCTGGGCCTGACCCCAGCGTTCGAAACGCGCCTGGTCAGCCCTGATGGGCAACCGGTGCGCAGCTTCAGCGACGTGATCATGCCGGTGGATGGCGGCCTGGAAAACGCCGACATCATTGTGCTGCCGGCTTTCTGGGATGATTTCGACGCCCTGTGCACTCGCTATCCGCAAGTGCTGCCTTGGCTACGCGAGCAACATGCCCGCGGCGCCGTACTCTGCGGCGAAGCCACAGGGGTGTTCTGGCTCGCTGAGGCCGGCCTGCTCGATGGCAAGGAGGCGACCACCTACTGGCGTTTCTTCAACGCTTTCAGCGAGCGCTTCCCCAAGGTCCAACTCAATCAGGACAAACACCTCACCGACGCCGACAACCTGTATTGCGCCGGTGGCACCACCTCGGCGTGCGACCTTTACATCTACCTGATCGAACGCTTCTGCGGCGCCAACATCGCCCAGGCCGTGGCCCGCGATATCCTCTACGAAGTGCAGCGCAGCTACGCGCCGGGGCGCATCGGTTTTGGTGGGCAGAAGCTGCATCAGGACGTGATCATCCTGCAGATCCAGCATTGGCTCGAAGAGCACTTCGCCGACAAGTTCCGCTTTGAAGACGTCGCAAGGGAGCACGGCATGAGCATTCGCAACTTCATGCGCCGCTTCCAGACCGCCACCGGTGACAAGCCGCTGCATTACCTGCAACGCCTGCGAATCGAGACGGCCAAAGGCCTGCTCTCGGGCAGCCGCAAGAGCATCAAGACCATCAGTTACGAGGTGGGTTACGACGATGCGAGTTTCTTTGCGCGGTTGTTCAGGCAGCACACGGAGCTGTCGCCGAACCAATATCGCCAGCAGTTCCAGCAAGCGGCCTGAATCAGGGATACGCACAAGGCAAATGTGGGAGGGGGCTTGCTCCCGATAGCTGGGTGCCAGTCACTGTACAGGTTGACTGATACACCGCTATCGGGAGCAAGCCCCCTCCCACAGTTTGTGTGTATAGCGTTCTTAAGGTTTGTGTCCGCGCGACAGGAATTCGTGGGACTGCATTTCGAGTAGGCGGCTCAAGGTACGCTGGAATTCGAAGTTCAAGCGGCCACCGGTATACAGGTCCTTGAGCTCGACCTCAGCCGAGATGATCAGCTTGACGTTACGGTCGTAGAACTCGTCGACCATGTTGATAAAGCGCCGCGCGATGTCGTCGGTGGTGACGCTCATCTGCTCCACGCCACTCAAGATCACCGCATGGAAAATCTTGCCCAGCTCGATGTAGTCGTTCTGGCTGCGCGGGCCATCGCAGAGTGCGCGGAAGTCGAACCAGGCCACGTCATCGCAGGTGCGCAGCGCGATGATTTCGCGGTTCTCGATCATCAGCTTGTCGTTTTCCACCGCCTGGGTGCATTCCGGCGTCAGCGCACGGAAGCTCTTTTTCAGGCTCTCGTGGGCCGCTTCGTTCAGCGGGAAGTGGTACAGCTCAGCTTGCTCAAGGTGACGCAGGCGGTAGTCGACGCCACTGTCAACGTTGACGATCTCGGTGTTCTGCTTGATCAGCGCGATGGCCGGCAGGAAGCGCGCACGTTGCAGGCCGTCCTTGTACAGGCCGTCGGGCACGATGTTCGAAGTGGCGACCAGGGTCACGCCGTTCTTGAACAACTCTTCCATCAGGGTGCCGAGGATCATGGCGTCGGTGATGTCGGAGACGAAGAACTCATCGAAACAGATCACCCGCGCTTCTTCGGAGAAGCGCTTGGCGATGATGGTCAGCGGGTTCTTCTCGCCCGGCAGGGTCTTCATCTCTTCGTGCACGCGCTTCATGAAGCGGTGGAAGTGGGTACGGACCTTTTCCTTGAACGGCAGCGCTTCGAAGAAGGTGTCGACCAGGTAGGTCTTGCCCCGGCCGACGCCGCCCCAGAAGTACAGGCCCTTGACCGGCGTGCGGTCTTTTTTGCCAAACAGCTTGCTGAGCATCCCTGGCTTGCTTTGCGAGGCCGCGAGCAGGTCGTCGTACAGGCGCTGCAAATGACGCACCGCGGTTTCCTGGGCTGCGTCATGGAAGAATTCAGGGCGCTTCAGATCAGCTTGATATCGTTCTAGGGGCGTCATAATTTCGTTAGCAAGGCAACAAAAACGGGCCGTCACTGTAGCGACGGCCCCGGATAATGGCAATCAACCCTTGGTCGGGTTAATCCTCGAGGGGGGTCAGCGCGACGCGCAAGGCCGCGATGGCCGCATCGCGCGACTGTTCGTCGGCGAACTCGGCGCTGTCGGCCACCGCCACGCCGTCCAGCCAGACGCTGAAACCCAGGGCTTCGGTGCGCACGTCCAGGGCGTCGGCACTTTGCAGTTGCTTGGTCACCGCGCCAGCGGCTTTACCGTCGGCAAAGTTGCGCGACAGCAGCAGTTGCTCGCCATCGGCGGCCAGCAGGCGGAAGCGGAAGCTACCATCATCTTCACGGAAACTCACGAAGCGCGCGGCTTTCGCAGCTTTCTTCTTGGCCGCCACCGGCGCTGCCGCTTGATTTACGAACGAACGCAGGCCCACCGCTTCACGCAACTCAGCCAGGAATGGCGCCGCCACGGCACGGGCTTTCTTGGCGCCGATCAGCAGCAGGTCTTCCATGTCGGACGGGCGCGACATCAATTGATGGTAACGCTCACGGGCTTCGCCCAGCTGGCCATCCAGCAGTTGGAACAGACGGTTCTTCGCCTCGCCCCAACCCAGGCCCTGCAACAGTTCGGCACGGAACTCCTGCTCCTGGGCCGGCGTAGCAAACGCCTGGTACAGGGTGAACAGATGCGAGTTGTCCGGGTCTTTGGCTTCGCCGGGGGCACGGGAATCGGTGACGATGCGCGAGATCGCATCCTTCATGTCCTTGGCGCTGGTGAACAACGGGATGGTGTTGTCGTAGCTCTTGGACATCTTGCGGCCATCCAGGCCCGGCAAGGTGGCGACGCTCTCTTCGATCAGCGCCTCGGGCATGGTGAAGAACTCTTTGCCGTTGCCGAACAGGTGGTTGAAGCGCTGGCCGATATCGCGGGCCATTTCAACGTGCTGGATCTGGTCGCGGCCGACCGGCACCTTGTGCGCGTTGAACATCAGGATGTCCGCCGCCATCAGTACCGGGTAGCTATACAGGCCCATGCTGATGCCCGCATCCGGGTCTTCGCCGGCTTCCACGTTCTTGTCCACCGAGGCCTTGTAGGCGTGGGCACGGTTGAGCAGGCCCTTGGCGGCGACGCAGGTGAGCAGCCAGGTCAGCTCGGGGATTTCAGGGATATCGGACTGGCGGTAGAACGTTACCCGGTCCACATCCAGGCCGCCGGCCAGCCAGGTCGCGGCGATTTCCATACGCGAGCGCTGGATGCGTTGCGGGTCATCGCATTTGATCAGGGCGTGGTAGTCGGCCAGGAAGTAGAAGGAATCGGCATTGGCGTCCTGGCTGGCGAGGATCGCCGGACGGATCGCGCCGGCGTAGTTGCCCAGGTGCGGCGTGCCGGTGGTGGTGATGCCGGTGAGGATACGGGTACGAGTCGTCATGGGTAATCGCTTATCAGACTGCTATCAATTCGAGAGGCGCGGCAGCACCAGATCCTTGAGATCGGTCAGCTTGCCATGAAAAAAGTGTCCGCATTCTGCCACTTTCAGCAGCTCATGGGGGCGTTTGAGGGCAGCGGACCAGTCATAGACGACCTGCGGGTCGACCACTTCGTCGGTTTCCGGCTGGATCAGGGTCAGCGGACAGCCCAGCGGCAGCAGGTCGGTATCGCGCAGGCGCATCACCGCAGCCGCCACCATGAACAAGTGCGCCAGCTTTTCGCCCTTGGCTTCCAGGCGCCCACCGAGGCTCGCGGCCACATAGCCGCCGAAGGAAAAACCGAGCAGTGTGATCGGCAAGTCCGGGTGCTTTTCCCGCAGCCAGGCAGCGGCCGCTTCGGCATCATCCACTTCACCGGTGCTCATGTCGTGGGTGCCCGCACTGGCACCGACACCCCGGTAATTGAAACGCAAAGTAATCAAACCGGCATCGCGGGCTGTGCGTTGCAGGGTCGACACGACTTTATTGAGCATGGTCCCACCCTGCACCGGGTTGGGATGACAGATCAGCGCCAGGCCACGTGGCTCGGGGTGATCCAGGTACAAGGCTTCCAATTGACCCGCCGGGCCATCGATCAAAACGGGGGTTTCACGCATGAGCAAGGATGAACTCCGTGACCTCTCAAAGGGTCGACTCGTCTAGCTAAAAGTCTGTGCATGGCATCATTGCGAGCTTAATCGCGGTATACAGCGCAGGTCCGAGCCGTTAACGTAAAGCAAAGCCGTTTATAGAGGAAGGACTCGTGGAACACTCGCTCTTAGTTTGGTTGTTGCCGACTCTCGCCCTGGTTGCCGGTGTCGCCATTGGATTCCTGGTTGCTCGCCTGCTGCCGAATGCCGCGCCTAACCGCACGCAGCGTCAGTTGGATGACATTCAGGAACGTTTTGACAGTTATCAGAACGAGGTTGTTACCCACTTCAACAGCACCGCGACCCTGGTCAAGAAGCTCACCCAGAGCTACCAGGAAGTACAGGATCACCTCGCCGATGGCGCCAACCGCCTGGCCCTCGACGACATCACCCGTCAGCGTCTGCTGGCCGCGCTGCATTCCGATGCGCCGCAAGCCCCACGCGAGCGCCTGACCCCGCCACGGGAAAACCAGGAGCCGCCACGGGACTACGCGCCAAAATCGCCGAACGCTCCCGGCATGCTGGATGAGCATTACGGCTTGAAGAAATAAGTCATTTTTCAAGCACACAAAAAGCCCGGCTGATCGCTGATCAGCCGGGCTTTTTATTGGGTGCTCACTCTCAAGCACACCAGAGATCCACTGTGGGAGGGGGCTTGCCCCCGATAGAGGTCTATCAGTTACAGATGCTGTGACTGACCCACAGCCATCGGGGGCAAGCCCCCTCCCACACTGACCGAGTACGACCTTAAGCCGGTTGTTGTTCCCGCAGTTGCCCACCCTCGATCCGCACATGCCGCCCATGGAATCGCTTGAGGCTGCTGCGATGACCGACGCTGACGATGCTCAGGCCCGGCAGTTCATCGATCAGCGCTTGATAAAGTGTCGCTTCATCCTCTTCATCCATGGCCGAGGTCGCCTCGTCCATGTACAGCCATTGCGGTGCGAACAACAAGGCGCGGGCAAAGGCCAGGCGTTGCTGCTCGCCTGGTGAAAGCATGCGCTGCCAGTGGTTGGCTTCATCAAGGCGGTCGACCAGATGCGGCAAGCGGCAGGTTTGCAGCACCTGTGCATAACGTTCTGGTGGGTAGACGCTGTCGTCCTGTGGGTAACTCAGTACGGCCTTGAGCGTGCCAATCGGCAAATAAGGCTTTTGCGGCAAGAACAAGTAACGCGCGGCCGGCAGGAGAATGCTGCCGTGGCCGGCCGGCCACAGGTGGCCCATGGCCCGCAACAGCGTACTTTTGCCGCTGCCGGAACGCCCGCTGAGCATGACGCGCTGGCCGGGCTCCACGGTCATATCCGCATCAGTGAGCAGGTGACGGCCATCGGCCAGGTCCATGCCCAGGTTTTTCACCACCAAGCGTTCGCCTTCGGGGCGTACATCGATGGCGGGCGTACGTTGTTCGTTATCACTCATCGCCTGGTGGAAGCTCAGCAGACGGTCGCTGGTGGCGCGCCACGACGCCAGTTCCGAATACGCGCTGATAAACCAACTGAAGTTCTCTTGCACATTGCCGAACGCCGAGTTGATTTGCATCAGCTCGCCCAGCTCGATCTTGCCGGCGAAGTAGCGCGGCGCGGCAACAATGAACGGGAAGATGATTGCGATCTGGCTGTAACCGGCGGTGAAGAAGGTCAGGCGCTTGGACACTTTCATGATGTCCCAGAAGTTATGCCAGACTTTGCCGAAGCGCGCGCTCAAGCGTTGGTTTTCATTCGGCTCGCCGTTGTACAAAGCGATGCTCTCGGCATTCTCACGCACGCGCACCATGGAGAAACGCAGGTCCGCTTCGAAGCGTTGTTGTTGGTTGCTCAAGCCGATCAGGCGACGGCCGATCAGATGCGTCAACCAGCTGCCGACGGCGGCGTACAGCAGCGCACACCAGAACATGTAGCCGGGGATGGTGACGCCGAACACTTCGATACTACCCGACACGCCCCACAGGATGATCGAGAACGACACCAGGCTGACCACGTTGCGCAGCAGGCCCAGGCCCAGGCTCAAGGTGCTGGAGGTGAAATTGTTGAGGTCTTCGGAAATCCGCTGGTCCGGGTTATCGGTGTAACCGCCCTGCTCCAGTTGGTAGTAGTTCTTGTCGGCGAGCCATCGTGCGAAGTGTTTTTCGGTCAGCCAGGCACGCCAGCGGATCGTCAGCATCTGAGTCAGGTACAGCCGATACACCGCGCCAAGAATCGCCACGGCGGCGATGCCGCCGAAATAGCCGATCAATTGCCAGAAGGCTGCCGTGTCCTTCTTCTCCAGAGCGTTATAGAAATCCTTGTACCAGTGGTTGATCCACACGGAGATGGCCACGCTGAACAGCGACAGGCCGATAACTGCAGCCAGCAACAGCCAGGCCTTGCCCTTCTCTTCACTGCGCCAATAGGGCGTGATCATCGCCCAGGTTCGGCGAAAAAAATGCCCACGCACCGCGTCGTTGACCGCGCAATACTCAGCGTTCTGGTTCATTGTTCAGGCTCGGTAGGAAAAAATGACAGGCGTTTGAACCGATCTTAGACGATCGGTTCAGGGCTCCGTGCAGCCTGAAGAAGATTGTTCAGACTTTGTTCAGCGCCGTACCGGGCGTTTCTGCAATTTGCGCTGCAGGGTCCGGCGATGCATGCCCAGGGCGCGGGCAGTGGCGGAAATATTGCCTTCGTGCTCAGTCAGCACACGTTGGATGTGCTCCCACTGCAAACGGTCCACCGACATTGGGTTTTCCGGCACCAGGGTGTCGAGGTCGGCGTGCTCGGAGAGCAAGGCCGCCAGCACGTCGTCGGCGTCCGCCGGTTTGCACAGGTAGTTGCAGGCGCCGCGCTTGATCGCCTCGACGGCGGTGGCGATGCTGGAATAACCGGTGAGGATCACCACGCGCATTTCCGGGTCGAGTTCCAACAGCTTGGGCAGCAGCACCAGGCCGGAATCGCCGTCCATTTTCAGGTCGAGCGCGGCGTAGTCCGGCAGGTCGGCCTGGGCAATGGTCAGGCCCTCCTCGGCGGAACCGGCGGTGCTCACGCGAAAACCGCGACGGCTCATGGCCCGCGCCATGACGCGGGTAAAGGTAGCGTCGTCATCTACCAGCAACAGGTGTGGCAGTTCTTCGCCTTCGACTTGGATCTCGTCACTCATCGATATCTCCTCGTGCGACACGCGGCAGGCGCAGCTCGGTAAGCGTGCCACCTTCCTCATGACTATAGAGCTTCACTGAGCCGCCCGCGCGGGTCACGCTGGCCTTGCTCAAAAACAGGCCCAGGCCGAAACCTTTGCCCTTGGTGGTAAAGAAGGGTTTGCCGATCTGCTCGGCAATGGCCAGCGGCACGCCCGCACCGTGGTCACGAATGCTGATGGTCACGTTTTCCGCATCCCAATCCAACTGTACGCCCAAGCCCTCGGGGCAGGCGTCGGCCGCATTGTTCAACAGATTGAGCAGCGCCTGGGTCAGGTCCGGCGGTGGCGCCAGGCGCGGTACGCTGCCCTGCCCCAGCAGATGAAAACGGTAACTGGCTTCGGGGCGCATCAAGTGCCAGCGGTTCAGGGCCTCGTCGAGCCACTGGGTCACATCCTGCATTTGCACCGCCATGCGACGATTGGCTTCGGCAGCGCGCACCAGTTGTTGCAAGGTCAGCTTGCACTGTTTGACCTGTTCGCGCAGCACACCGAGATCTTCTTGCAGTGCGGGGTCGTGGTGATCCTGGGTCATCTCGTTGAGCAGCACGCTCATCGTCGCCAGCGGCGTGCCCAGCTCATGAGCCGCACCGGCCGCCTGAGTGGCGACCGCCAGCAATTGCTGGTCACGCAGCCCCTCTTCACGACGAATGGCGCGCAGTTCTTCCTGGCGGCGCAGCTCCTCGGCCATGCGTGCCGCAAAGAAGGTGATGACCGCGGCGGACAATGCAAAGCTCAGCCACATGCCGTAGATCTGCAGGTTTTCCCGGGCGATGGGGAAGGTTTGCAACGGATAGAACTGTGCCAGCAGCAAGGTGTAGAGCGTCAGCGCAATGCCCGACAGCACCACCGAGTAACGCCACGGCAACGTCACGGCGGCAATGGTCAGCGGCACCAGGTAATACGACACGAACGGGTTGGTGGACCCGCCGGAGAAATACAGCAACACACTGTGGATAAACAGGTCACAGGCCAGTTGCAGGGCGTATTCAAGCTCAGTCACAGGCCACGTGGTGCGCAACCGGATCGCGGTGAACGCACACAGCACCGTGGAGAAACCGAGGGTCACGGCCAATTGCAGCCACGGCAACGGCAGCAGGTCGAACCAGTAGGCAAGCCCGACCGAGCCGGCCTGGGCGGCCAGCACCAAGGTACGAATGAACGTCAGGCGCCAGAGGTTCTGGCGGGTGGCGGAAGTCAGTTTTACGGCGGCGAGCATGAGCTCTCCCGATGAGCGCAGCAGGCGGATCGGCAGGAGTATAAACGAAGCGGACCGCCCGGCACGGCATCTGTGGCTCTTTGACGCAGGCCGGGCAAATGACCGTTCGTCGCCATTCCCCAACTTGTAGCGAATGTGTAAACCCGAAGAACCCTACGCCGCCGTCTACAGTCATACCGAACACGAGTATCCCAACACGACTCTCTCAAGGAATTTACATGTCACGTTTGACTCGCAGTGCAGCTGTTATCACCCTCGGTGTCGCCACCCTGGCCAGCCTTCCGGCCGTGGCCGCCGAAGGGCTGAACTACAACCAGATTTCCCTGCGCGCCGAGGCCAGCCAGGAGGTTGCCCGCGACAAGATGATCGTCACCCTCTACACCGAATCGCAAAACAGCGACCCCGCCAAACTCGCTGCCGAAATCACCACTACCCTGAACACCGCCCTGGGCCAGGCCCGCGAAGTCAAGGGCGTGACCCTGCGCCAGGGCAGCCGCAACAGCTACCCGATCTACGACAGCAAGAACCAGAAGATCACCGGCTGGCGCGAGCGCGCCGAACTGCGCCTGGAAAGCGCGGACTTCCCGGCGCTGTCCAAGCTCACCGGCGAACTGCTCAACACATTGAAAATGGAAAACATGGACTTCGCCATCGCCGATGCCACGCGCAAGGCCAGCGAAGATGCCCTGCTCAAAGACGCCGTGGCTGCCTTCAAGGCCCGTGCGCAACTGGCCACCGATGCACTGGGTGGCAAGGGCTACAAAATCGTCAACCTGAACTTCAATACCAACGGTTACCCGCAACCCTACGCCCGCAATGGCGGGATTATGATGAAAGCAGCGATGATGGATTCGGCACCGACACCGGAAGTCGAAGCCGGCACCAGCCAGGTCACCATAAGCGCGGACGGGGTCATCGAAGTGCTTCAATAACCAACGTTTTCCGACAGCAAGAACGGCGCGGCCTCAGGCTCGCGCCGTTTTTTTTGGGCAAGGGGATACACCCGTTTCGTCATATCCAGCTGTACACCCGATGGAATCAAACCATCGGTTCTCGCGACACAGATACCGCCAAGGCTCGCAGGGAGCGCATTGCCGGCTTGTATTTCACTGACGAGAATCGAACCCCATGCCAGTCTCCCTGAACACGCCCCACCTTGCTCTTATCCCCCCAATTTCCAGGCCCCCCACTGCGCAGGCCTCGGCTCAGCCTGTAGTAGCGCAAGCCCCAGCGTCGGTGCACCCCGATGAAACAGCAGTGCTTGCGGCCTACCTCGCCGCCGTTCAACGCAAGGTCCTCAAGCAAAAAGTCGGGTTGGTCACCGTTTCGCCTCAGAGCGCCCTGGGGCAATGGCTGAAACACTATCGCAATCAATTGGAACACCCTGTCGTAAGCGGCTGGATGCGCGAACAGAACATCGACACCGCGAGCGTGTCGATCAACCCCGCAACCGGAGCCCTGTCCGCCGAAGTCGAGGGCGTCAGGAAAACCTTTCTGCCCCGCGATAACAGTGGCTGGGGCCAGGTTTCAGGCCCGCTGCTGGCGGCCGCAAAGGTTGTATCCCCCGTCCCTGGCAGCAGCCTGCAACCGACCTTTGACGGTGAAACCCTGCAAGTGAAAGTCAAGCTGGTGGCCGACTTCTACGGCGAATACCTGCCGAAAAACGTTACCGAGGCCAGGGCACAGATCAGGCGACTCGAGCACAACAAAGCCTTCGACCCGATCGCCCCCAACGACCCGCTGCGCCCGGCTGCCAGCCGCTCGGCGCAGGCGCTGGGCGTGCATAAACAGCATGCCGCGCAGTACTACGCGAGCGCTCCCCAGGCTTTGGCTTTCAAGCGTTTGGCCGTGGATGTCGCCAACAACCTGCCCAATACACGGGCGCAAGCCAAGCTGTGGGCCGAAACGCTGATCTTCCAATTGACGGGCAAACAGGTGGATGCCGATACGATCTACCTGAACCGCTTCAAGACAGCAAACACCCCATTGAGCGCCGAGACGGCCACCGCCACAGGCTGGGAGCACCCAGGCGAAGAACCTTACTCATCGTTGCGCCTGCCGGATGCGCTGCTTGAAAACTTCTCCGAACACGATGGCGTGCCAGGCAGCCTGGATCAGGAGGCCGGCTTGTACCTGGCGGGCCCGGGGCAAAGTGCGAAGGGTGGATATGGCGCGCACAACCAGTTTCCCCTGGCTCCCTGCGCACTCATGCACGCCAGTTGGAAGACCGACTTCCAGGCAGGGATGACGCAAAAGATCGACAACTTCTGGAGCGCCCACACCGGGGACTACGAGACGGCAATCAGAGGCGAGTTCGTCTACCAGGCCCGCAAACAGTTGAAGGCTGCGCAAGCCTGGCCACCGGCTGAACGCGCGCTGCAGGCGCCCGAACACCGTTTCACCCGGGAGGATTACCGCCTGGTAATGGGGGCCGTACCCAACCTGCCGAGTGATGAAAACGCACCGCTCAGCGTTGAACAGCTCAAGGCGAAGGCTACCGCCAACGGCCGCGTTCAGGCACATGCGCTGAACATTCACGGGTTCATGTCCAGCGATATCCTGCGCTTCAGCGCCGACGGCGGCCGACAAGTCCTCTACATACCAGGGGCGCAGCCCGCCTTCCTCAGATTCGACTCTCTGGAAAAGCTGAACCAATGGGTGACCGAGCAAACCAGGGATCCCAAAAAACGCGAGGCCTTGGTCGCTCACTTTCCGCTGATCTATCGCCAGGACCATGCGGCAGGTTTCGCCGAGAAGGCGGCGACAACGCTGATGCCCATACTCTGGTTCTCCCATGTGGGCGACAAGAAAGAAGGCCTGGACACAATCTTCGAGAAAATGGCGACCGGCACGTTGAAGGGCCCGACCATCAACGATGGTCATTCACCGATTGAAGGGGATGTGTTTTCCACACTCACCACCGCCGCTAAAGAACGCATGACGGGCGACGCTGATGTGATGATCAAATCCAACAGTGAGGTCAATCGCGATACCTGGCTCAACGACATTACGGTGGCTGCCAGCTTACTGGCCAGGCTCGCCCCCATCGCCGCACCGGTGGCCGCCCTTGCCGCCGTCACAGGCCTGGCCGAAGGCGTGCTGGGAACGGAAAAAGCCCTCTCCGGCGACACTGAGGCCGAGCGTAACGACGGCGCGTCCAAAGCCTTCGATGGCTTGCTGAATGTGTTGTTTTCGGTCGGGGCCAGCGGTTCTGTGGAGGACCCGTTCCTGCCGCCGGAAGATCAACCGATCGTTCCCGCCCCGGGCGAAGCCCCTGTGGTTGAAAGCCTGCAACCGCGAGTTCCGGTCAACCGTCTGCAACCCAGCCAAGCCGGTAACATCAGCGAACACGCGGCCGCGAACGGTGAGCAGCTCATCGAAAACGCCACGCGCAATGCCAAGGGTATCTACCAGGTAAAAGATCAGGTTTCAGGCTTGGACCACTGGTTTATCCGGTATACCGACACAACGGGCGTCGGCCGAGTGTATGAGGTCAGAGGCGACTTCAAGCTGAGTCATGATTATGTGCAGATCATCAACCGCGAGACGGGCAAGCCGGTAATGACCGTGCACGCCACGGCGGACGGCGAATGGGCTCGTGGTCTTGGCCCAGGCGGCAAGTGGCCGTGGAACAAACCCTCTGCACCACCGGGAAAAGAGGCCAAGCCCCTGCCGAAAGTCTCTGACGCGTTTGTTGATCTGGAAGGCCGAAAGCTCGAAGGCGCCGAGCAGATCGATGAATACCTGCAAATGGACGACAACGTGGCTTACGAATACTCCATTCGTAACGTTGAAGACAATGGCGTCATAAAATCCAAAATCGGTATTTCCTGGGACTTGGCGGAGAACGACTTTCAAATCTATGCGAGCGAGGCTGCCGGCCCGTCGGATTTCAGTTCAAGCGAGTATTCAGAACAGTTCACCAAAGACCTTGCGCGGTTCAATTACTCTGTAGTGGTCAAGAACGGCCTGACTGAAACCCGCACGGTGCTTACGAGCACAGCGCAGGACGGCCTGGAAAATACCGCGGAAAAACTTCGCCAATTTGAAGCGCTGATTCCCAACCCGAAGTTGCGGGCGCGCATTTCCGAAGTGGCTCACCAAGGCTCACTGGCGCCGTCTACAAAGTACTTGAACGACGAGGCCACCGGTCTGCACAGCGGCTTTTACCTGGGTGGGAAAGACACCGAGATCATCATCGAATATGACGCCGTGACCCGCCAAGCCAAGGTCAATTTCGTGGGCAAGAGCACTATCAGCCAACCGGAAACTGAACGCTATAAAATTCCGGAGGTTGAAATCATCACCAAACGTACCCTCACGATCACCGAAAGCAATGAGACCCAAGATGCCGCCAACGTCTACGTTATCGACAAAAAAGCGCCATCCAACATTGAGTTCACGCTTGTACTGAAGTGATCACCTAAACAGCCCCTATCTGACAAACGTCAACGGCGGTAACCTCGGTTGCGCCGTTTTCGTTTGGGCAGCTTATATATGCCTGCCATTTCAGGGGTCTTTATGCAAAGAATCGCCTTCAAACCGCTCCTCCTCGCCGCAGGCCTGCTGGCCTTTATGCCCATCGCCCAGGCGGCGAGCACCCTGGTTTACTGCTCCGAAGCCAGCCCCGCCGGTTTCGACCCCAGCCAATACACCAGCGGTACCGATTTCGATGCCTCTGCCGAAACCGTGTTCAACCGCCTCACGCAATTCAAGCGCGGCGGCACCGAAGTGGAACCCGGCCTGGCGACGAGCTGGGAGGTGTCCAAGGATGGCCTGACGTATACCTTCCACCTGCGCGAAGGCGTCAAGTTCCACACCACCGATTTCTTCACGCCCACCCGCGACTTCAATGCGGACGATGTGTTGTTCACCTTCAATCGCCTGCTGGATGCCGAAAGCCCATTCCGCAAGGCGTATCCGTCCGAATCGCCCTACTTCACCGATATGGGCTTGAACACCACGATCAAGAGCGTCGAAAAACTCGACGAACACACCGTGCGTTTCAACCTGAACAACGTCGATGCGGCGTTCGTGCAGAACCTGGCCATGAGTTTCGCCTCGGTGCAATCGGCCGAGTATGCCGCCCAGCTATTAAAGGAAGGCACCGCCTCCGACATCAACCAGAAGCCGGTGGGCACTGGCCCGTTTGTATTCAAGCGCTATCAGAAAGACTCGCAGATCCGCTACGCGGCCAATAAACAGTATTGGAAGCCCGAGGATGTGAAGCTGGACAACCTGATATTTGCCATCACCCCGGACGCCGCCGCACGCCTGCAGAAACTCAAGGCCGGCGAATGCCAGGTCAGCGGTTACCCGCGCCCCTCCGATATCGACGTCATGAAGCAGGACCCCAACCTGCGCGTGCTGCAACAAGCCGGTTTCAACCTGGGGTTCCTGGCTTATAACGTGACCCACCCGCCATTGGACCAACTCAAAGTGCGTCAGGCCCTGGATATGGCTATCGACAAGCCGGCCATCATCAAGGCGGTGTACCAGAGCGCCGGACAATTGGCGCAGAACGCCCTGCCTCCAGCGCAGTGGTCTTATGACCCTACCATCAAGGACGCTCCCTACGATCCGACCAAGGCTCGGGCGCTACTAAAAGAAGCAGGGGTTGCACCGGGTACCACCATCAATCTGTGGGCAATGACCGTCCAGCGCGCCTCCAACCCGAACGCGCGGATGTCCGCCCAGATGATCCAGCAGGATTGGGAAAAAATCGGCATCAAAGCCAATATCGTCAGCTATGAGTGGGGAGAATACATAAAGCGCGCCAAAAACGGCGAACACGACGCGATGATTTATGGCTGGACCGGCGACAACGGCGACCCGGATAACTGGCTTGGAGTGCTCTACAGTTGTGCCGCCGTCAAGGGCAGTAACTACGCCAAATGGTGTAACCCTGCCTACGACAAACTCGTGCAGCAGGCCAAGGTCAGCAACGAACGTGAGCAGCGTATAAAGTGGTATCAACAGGCGCAAAAAATTCTTAAGGAACAAGTACCTATAACGCCTATTGCAAACTCGACGGTTTTCCAACCGCTGCGCAAGGAGGTGCGGGACTTCAAGATCAGCCCCTTTGGCCTCACGCCTTTCTATGGTGTCAGCCTGGATAAGTAACAGCTGCGCCCCAACCAAGTGCGCCAGACGCCTTGGTTGGGCATTTTTGGTGCGCACCCTGCACCGAAAAAACCCTCTAAATGTACGCAATTATGTAGAAACTTTCAGATTTGCGACATTCCTGTACGTTCGTACCACACTTTCAGTCTCGCAACGGTTCTGCATCTTGCATTGGGTATGGCCCCTGCATAAGTATCCGCAGGCCGACTCACGAGGTCGCCCTCACCACCAAAAATGACAACAAATCATGAGGCCAACATGCTTAAACACGCAGTCATTCCGTTAATTGTGAGCGCTGGCCTTATGGCCGCAGCCCCTTTCGCCCAAGCGGCGACTAACCTGGTGTTCTGCTCCGAAGGCAGCCCCGCTGGTTTTGACCCGGGCCAGTACACCACCGGAACAGACTTCGATGCCTCGGCCGAAACCATGTTCAACCGTCTGACCCAGTTCGAACGCGGCGGTACCGCTGTGATTCCTGGGCTGGCTACCAGCTGGGACGTGTCCCCGGATGGCCTGACGTACACCTTCCACCTGCGCGACGGCGTGAAGTTCCATACCACCTCGTACTTCAAACCTACTCGTACCTTCAATGCCGATGACGTGCTCTTCACGTTCAACCGCATGATCAACAAGGACGATCCGTTCCGCAAAGTCTACCCCACCGAGTTCCCGTACTTCACGGACATGGGGATGGACACCAACATCAAGAACATCGAGAAAGTCGATGACCACACCGTCAAGTTCACCCTTGGCACCGTGGACGCCGCCTTCATCCAGAACCTGGCAATGAGCTACGCGTCGATCCAGTCCGCCGAATACGCCGCGCAGCTGTTGAAGGAAGGCAAGGCCTCCGACATCAACCAGAAGCCGATCGGCACTGGCCCGTTCGTGTTCAAGAGCTACCAGAAAGACTCCAACATCCGCTACACCGGCAACAAGGACTACTGGAAACCTGAAGACGTGAAGATCGACAACCTGATCTTCGCCATTACCACCGACCCGTCGGTGCGTATCCAGAAACTCAAGAAGAACGAGTGCCAGGTCACCCTGTTCCCACGTCCGGCCGACCTCAAGGCGCTGGGCGAAGACAAGGATCTGAAACTGCCGCACCAGGCCGGTTTCAACCTGGGCTATGTCGCCTACAACGTCATGGACAAGGTCAAGGGCAGCGACCAGCCCAACCCACTGGCCGACCTGCGCGTGCGTGAGGCGTTGGACATGTCGGTGAACAAGCAGCAGATCATTGACTCGGTATACCAGGGCGCCGGTCAACTGGCCGTCAACGCCATGCCGCCGACCCAGTGGTCCTACGACACCACCATCAAGGACGCCAAGTACGACCCTGAGAAAGCCAAGGCGCTGCTCAAGGAAGCCGGCGTCAAGGAAGGCACCGAAATCGTGCTGTGGGCCATGCCGGTCCAGCGTCCGTACAACCCGAACGCCAAGCTGATGGCTGAAATGCTGCAGAACGACTGGTCCAAGATAGGCCTTAAGGTCAAGATCACCAGCTACGAATGGGGCGAGTACATCAAGCGCTCCAAAGGCGGCGAGAACCAGGCCATGATCATTGGCTGGAGCGGCGACAATGGTGACCCGGACAACTGGCTGAACGTACTGTTCGGCTGCGACTCGCTGTCCGGTAACAACTTCTCCAAATGGTGCGACAAAAAGTTCGACGGCATCGTGAAAGAAGCCAAGGCCACATCGGACGTCGCCAAACGCACCGAGCTGTACAAGCAGGCGCAACATATCCTCAAAGATGCAGTCCCGATGACACCTATCGCGCACTCGACGGTGTATCAACCCATGCGCAACACCGTGCAGGACTTCAAGATCAGCCCGTTTGGCTTGAACTCCTTCTACGGCGTCAGCGTAAGCGACAAGTAAGGATCTGTGACGGCGACGCTTCAGGGCGTCGCCGTTATTGCATCCACCGAGACACTAGGAAACAGGCCACAGCGAACTCATTGCCGTCCTACAGCAATGAACTGCGAACCGTGGCTCCGTTACCTACAAGGTCAGTCAGATTTGACGCATTTACTGCAAGATCCGCGACCCATAACGTCGTAGGACAGCAGCAGCTTCATTCTGAGAAAGGTACTTGCTGCGTGTGGGATCAGTGAGGTTTCCCTTAGTCCCGGGAAATGGCTCGCTGGTTGATAACTACAAACAAGGATCGGGATCGTCATGCGCCATACCACCGTTCTATCCGCAATTTTTGGCACCAGCCTGCTGGCTGTGGCCACAATAGGCCAAGCCGCCGACAAGAAGAGCCTGGTGTTCTGCTCTGAAGGCAGCCCGGCAGGGTTTGACACCGCGCAATACACCACAGCCACCGACAACGATGCGGCCGAGCCGTTGTACAACCGCCTGGTTGAGTTCGAAAAGGGTGCGACCAATGTGGTGCCTGGGCTGGCAACCAAGTGGGATATTTCGCCAGACGGCCTGACCTACACCTTTCACCTGCGCGAAGGGGTGAAGTTCCACAGCAACAAGGAGTTCAAGCCGACGCGCGACTTCAACGCCGACGACGTGCTGTTCACCTTCAACCGCATGCTTGACCCCGACCATCCGTTTCGCAAGGCCTACCCCACCGAGTTTCCGTACTTCAACGGGATGAGCCTGAACAAGAACATTGCCAAGGTCGAGAAAACCGACCCGCATACCGTGGTAATGACCCTGAACACGGTCGACGCCGCATTCGTGCAGAACATCGCCATGAGCTTTGCCGCGATCCTTTCGGCCGAATACGCCGAGCAGTTGCTCAAGGAAGGCAAGCCCAGCGATATCAATCAGAAGCCCATCGGTACCGGCCCGTTTGTGTTCCAGCGCTACCAGAAGGATTCACAGATCCGTTATGTGGCGAACAAACAGTATTGGGACCCGAGCCGGGTCAAGCTCGACCAACTGATCTTCGCCATCAACACCGACGCCTCTGTACGCGTGCAAAAACTCAAGGCCGGCGAATGCCAGGTGACCCTGCACCCGCGCCCGGCCGATGTCGACGCGCTCAAGGCTGACCCGAACCTGCAACTGCTGACCAAGCCCGGCTTCAACCTCGGCTACATCGCCTACAACGTGCGCCACAAACCTTTCGACCAGCTCGAAGTGCGCCAGGCGCTGGACATGGCGGTGAACAAGCAAAGCATCCTGAATGCTGTGTACCAAGGCGCCGGGCAACTGGCCGTCAACGCGATGCCGCCGACTCAGTGGTCCTACGACGACACGATCAAGGACGCCGTCTACAACCCGGAAAAAGCCAAGGAATTGCTCAAGGCTGCCGGCGTGAAGGAAGGCACCGAGATCACCCTGTGGGCCATGCCGGTACAACGGCCGTATAACCCCAATGCCAAGCTGATGGCCGAGATGCTGCAAAGCGACTGGGCCAAGATCGGCCTCAAGGTCAAGATCGTCAGCTACGAGTGGGGCGAGTACATCAAGCGCACCAAGAACGGTGAGCACGATATCAGCCTGATCGGTTGGACCGGCGACAACGGTGACCCGGACAACTGGCTGGGCACCCTCTACAGCTGCGACGCCATCGGCGGGAACAACTACTCCATGTGGTGTGACCCGGCGTACGACAAGCTGATCAAGCAAGCCAAGGTCGTCACCGACCGTGAACAAAGGACTGTTCTGTACAAACAGGCGCAGCAACTGCTTAAAGCGCAGGTGCCGATCACGCCAGTCGCCCACTCGACGGTCAACCAGCCGTTAAGCGCCAAAGTCGAAGGCTTCAAGGTAAGCCCTTTCGGCCGCAACGTGTTCTCGGGCGTCAGTCTCAACCCATAAAAATAAATAACCGGATTGCGCAGAGCGGGAACGGCTCTGCTGCAAACGCGCAGCCTTTTGTTGGGATTTTTCCTACGCCAAACGTTTGCAAAAGCTTGAACGAGTTACACACCAATAGCCGGTTCACCTAAAAAGACCGGCATAAAAAGAGAACCAAAGGAGCTCCACCCATGAAATTGAGCAGCAAAGCGCTTCTGGCCCTGGCCATCAGCAGCATCACGGCAACCGCCTTCGCTGAAACCCAGAGCCAGGACTTCGTTCCAACCACATTGGCCGGCACCAGCGCCCAAAGCGAGGCCAAGGGCTTTATCGATGGAGCAAGCCTGGGCGGTACTACCCGGAACTGGTTTTCCAACGAACAGAAATTCCGTGGCGGAAAATTCACCTATCAAAAACATGGTGAAGCCCGTACTGACGCCTACCGTACCAACTGGGTACAGGGCACCATCCTCAACGCCACCTCGGGTTTCACCCAGGGCACCGTTGGCGTGAGCACGGAAGTGGCGCTCTACAACGCCTTGGTCCTGGACCGCAGCAAGCGCGACATCAAGGGTGGTTCCAACCGTACCCTGGCAGACCACAACGGTGAGGCTGTCGATCAGTGGAGCAAACTGGGCCTGGCCAACGTCAAGTTCCGTGTGTCGAACACCACCCTGACCGCCGGTCGTCAGAACTTCAGCAGCGGCATCGTCGACACCATCGGCAACCGTGCGCTGCCTTCGAGCTTTGAAGGCGTGAGCATCGACAGCAAAGAATTCAGCAATCTGTCATTCCAGGGCGGCGTGTTTGACCGCGTCTCGCCACGTACCGAACAAAGTCTGTCGAAATTCCGTACCGAATACGGCAATGGCGCAGAAGCCGATAAGGTCTACACCGCAGGCGTCAACTACCAGCCATTCCAAAGCCTGAAAACCAGCCTGTTCGGCGCCCAGGTCAAAGACTTCTGGAACCAGTACTACTTCGGCGCTACCCACGAACTGGGTGATAGCGACACCCTGGCCCTGACCACTGGCCTGAACTACTACAAGACCGTCGACCAAGGCAAAAAGTTGATGGGCAAGATCGACAACGACACCTACTCGCTGTCGTTCGGCCTGACCCACCAGGCTCACAGCCTGACCTTCGCCTACCAGCAAGTGCTGGGTGACGAATACTTCGACTACCTGCACGAAACCAACGGCATCTACCTGGCCAACTCCCTGACTTCCGACTTCAACGGCCCGCGGGAGAAATCGTTCCAGATCGCTTACGCCATCAACATGGCTGAATACGGCGTGCCAGGCTTGAAGTTCAACGTCTACTCGGCTCGCGGCTGGGGTATCGACGGTACTCACTACACCGGCGACGGCGGCCGTACCGGCTTTGCTTATAACGGCATTCAGTCCCAGGACGGCGAAAAGCACCAGGAATACGGCGTAGGCGCGTCCTACGCGATCCAGAGCGGCGCACTCAAGGCCACTACTGTCCGTGGAACCTACGTGACTCACCGTGCCACCGCCAATCAGGCTGACGGCAACATCCGTGAATTCCGCCTGGTCACCACCATCCCGTTCAACATTCTTTAATTAGCGCCAGGTACACGGCGGGCTCAGGACGAGCCTGCCGTCTACGCTTGTCTGGCTCCATCGATTGCAGAGGGTTCTGAATGAAAATGCTCCCGTTACAAGCCGCCATGGCCGCCGCGCTGCTGAGCGTGGCGATCGGCGTTTCGGCCAAACCGCTGGTGGTCTGCACCGAAGCCAGCCCGGAAGGTTTTGACCCGGTTTTGTACACCACGGCCGTCACCGCTGACGCCGCCGCGGAAACCATGTTCAACCGCCTGGTGGACTTCAAGCCCGGCACCACTGAAGTCGTACCGGCATTGGCCAAAGACCTGCCGCAAATCAGTGCCGACGGCCTGACCTACACCTTTCACCTGCGTGACGACGTCAAGTTCCACACCACCGACTATTTCAAACCCACGCGCAATATGAACGCCGACGACGTACTTTGGAGTTTCCAGCGCCAGCTGGACCCGAATCATCCTTGGCACAACAAGTCCGCTGTGGGCTACCCGTACTTCGAAAGCATGGGCTTCAAGGAACTGCTCAAGAGCGTAGAGAAGACCGATGATCATACCGTCGTCTTTACCCTGACCCGCCCTGAGGCACCGTTCCTGGCCGACCTGGCCATGGCGTTCTCCTCGATTCACTCCGCCGAATATGCCGACCAGTTGCTCAAGTCCGGCAAGACCGATGACCTGAACGCCAAGCCGATCGGCACCGGGCCGTTCATCTTCACGCGCTATGCCAAGGACGCCCAGGTGCGCTTCAAGGCCAACCCGGAGTACTTCCGTGGCAAGCCACCGGCTGATCCGCTGATTCTGGCAATCACCACCGATAACAACGTGCGCCTGCAGAAACTCAAGGCCAACGAATGCCAGGTCGCGCTGTATCCCAAGCCCGACGATATCCCGAGCATCAAGAAAGACCCGAACCTGAAAGTCGATGAATTGGCGGCGATGACCACCGCGTACACCGCCATGAACACCACGCACAAGTACATAAGCGATGCGCGGGTGCGCCACGCGATCAACATCGCGTTCGACAAGAAAGGCTACAACGAATCGCTGTACGGCAAAGGCAATGCCGTCGACGCCACCGGCCCGTATCCGCCGACCTTGCTGGGTTTCAACGATAAGTTGAAGAACCCGCCACGCGACCTCGACAAGGCCCGCGCCCTGCTCAAGGAAGCCGGCGTGCCGGAGGGTACCGAGTTCACCCTGTTCACCCGTAACGGCGGCGGCCCGACCAACCCTAACCCGCTGCTCGGCGCCCAGCGCATGCAAGCGGATCTGGCCCAGATCGGCCTGAAGGTCAATATCAAGGTCATGGAATGGGGCGAAATGCTCAAGCGCGCCAAAGCCGGCGAACACGACATGGTGTCGGCCGGCTGGGCGGGGGATAACGGGGACCCGGATAACTTCCTCACCCCGAACCTGAGTTGCGACGCCGCCAAAAACGGCGAAAACTACGCGCGTTGGTGCAACAAAGAGTTCCAGGACTTGATCGACAAGGCCCGTGCCAATGCTGAACCGACCCAGCGCGCGGCACTCTATGAACAAGCAATGGACGTTTTCGAGAAAGACCAACCCTGGATCCCCATGGCCTATCCGAAAATGTTCACCGCCATGCGCAAGAACGTCGAGGGTTATACCCAAAGCCCTCTGACGACCAATAACTTCGCCACTACCCAGGTGAAGTAATAAGAAAAACGCTCGGTGCCGTCGACATCGACGGCGCCGGACCTGCCTAACCGGCTGATTGAGGTACACACCAAGATGTTTAGTTTTATTGCCCGCCGATTGGGGTTATTGATCCCCACGTTTTTCGGCATCACGTTGCTGACATTTGCGTTGATTCGCATGATCCCTGGCGACCCCGTCGAAGTGATGATGGGCGAGCGGCGCGTCGACCCCGAGATGCATGCACAGGCAATGGAACGCCTCGGTCTTAACAAACCGTTGTATGCGCAATATTTTGACTATGTGGGCAAGCTTGCCCAGGGCGACCTCGGCGAATCGTTGCGCACCCGCACCAGCGTGTGGACCGAGTTCACCTCCCTTTTCCCGGCGACCCTGGAACTGTCCATGGCCGCCCTGCTGTTCGCCGGTGTCCTGGGCCTGTTGGCCGGGGTGATCGCGGCCTTGAAGCGAGGGTCCCTGTTCGACCATGGGGTGATGGGCATCTCCCTGGCGGGATATTCGATGCCGATCTTCTGGTGGGGCCTGATCCTGATCATGTTTTTCTCGGTCAGCCTGGGCTGGACCCCGGTTTCCGGGCGTATCGACCTGCTCTACGATATCGAGCCGCGCACCGGCTTCATGCTGATCGACACCCTGCTGGCTGACGAGCCGGACGCCTTCTTCGACGCGCTGCACCACCTGATCCTGCCGGCCATCGTGCTCGGCACCATCCCGCTGGCGGTCATCGCGCGGATGACCCGCTCCTCCATGCTCGAAGTCTTGCGCGAGGACTATATCCGCACCGCCAAGGCCAAGGGCCTGTCGCCAGCGCGCGTGGTCTTCGTGCACGGCCTGCGCAACGCGCTGATCCCGGTATTGACCGTGGTCGGCCTGCAAGTGGGCACGCTGCTGGCCGGTGCGGTATTGACCGAAACCATCTTCTCGTGGCCCGGCATCGGCAAATGGCTGATCGAAGCCATTGGCGCACGGGACTACCCGGTGGTGCAAAACGGCATCCTGTTGATCGCCTGTCTGGTGATCCTGGTGAACTTCGTGGTGGATATCCTCTACGGCTTCGCCAACCCACGCATCCGTCACCAGCGCTGAGATCATGACCATGACCACACCTACTCAAGTGTCAGCAGTCGATCAAAGCCTGCTGTACCCATCGCCGTACAAAGAATTCTGGCAAGCCTTCTCCAAGAACAAAGGCGCGGTTGCCGGCCTGCTGTTCATGTTGCTGATCGTGTTCTGCGCGATCTTCGCGCCGTGGGTGGCGCCGCATAACCCGAGCGAGCAATACCGCGACTTCCTGCTGACCCCGCCGGCCTGGCTGGAAGGCGGCCAGATGCAGTTCCTGCTCGGCACCGACGAACTGGGCCGTGACTTGCTCTCGCGCCTGATCCAGGGCTCGCGCCTGTCGCTGCTGATCGGCTTGTCGTCGGTGGTGATGTCGCTGATCCCGGGCATCCTGCTGGGTCTGTTCGCCGGGTTCTTCCCGCGCGTGCTCGGCCCGACCATCATGCGTCTGATGGACATCATGCTGGCCCTGCCATCGCTGCTGCTGGCCGTTGCCATTGTCGCGATCCTCGGCCCAGGCCTGATCAACACCGTGATCGCTATCGCCATCGTGTCGCTGCCGTCCTACGTGCGTCTGACCCGCGCAGCGGTGATGGGCGAACTGAACCGCGACTACGTGACCGCCGCCCGCCTGGCCGGTGCCGGCCTGCCACGCCTGATGTTCATCACGGTGCTGCCTAACTGCATGGCGCCGCTGATCGTACAGGCCACGCTGAGTTTCTCCTCCGCGATCCTCGATGCCGCAGCCCTGGGCTTCCTCGGCCTTGGCGTACAACCGCCAACTCCGGAGTGGGGCACCATGCTGGCCTCGGCGCGCGACTACATCGAACGTGCCTGGTGGGTCGTGAGCCTGCCGGGTTTGACCATTTTGCTCAGCGTGCTGGCAATCAACTTGATGGGCGACGGCCTGCGCGATGCGCTGGACCCGAAACTCAAGAACGCCGCCTGAGGAGATTCCCATGTCACTGTTAGAAATCAAGAATCTCAACGTCCGCTTCGGCGACAAGACCGCCGTACCGGTGGTCGATGGCCTCGACCTCAAGGTCGACAAAGGCGAAGTACTGGCGATCGTTGGCGAGTCGGGCTCGGGTAAATCCGTGACCATGATGGCGCTGATGGGGCTGATCGAGCACCCGGGCATCGTGACCGCCGACGCGCTGACCTTTGACGGCAAGGACATGCTCAAGCTGAGCAACCGTCAGCGTCGCCAGATCGTCGGCAAGGACCTGGCCATGGTCTTCCAGGACCCGATGACCGCGCTGAACCCCAGCTACACCGTGGGTTTCCAGATTGAAGAAGTGTTGCGCCTGCACCTGAAGATGTCCGGCAAGCAAGCGCGCAAACGGGCTATCGAGTTGCTGCAAAAAGTGGAAATTCCAGGCGCGGCCAGCCGCATGGATGCCTACCCGCACCAACTGTCCGGCGGCATGAGCCAGCGTGTGGCAATCGCCATGGCGATCGCCGGCGAACCCAAGCTGCTGATCGCCGACGAACCGACCACGGCACTGGATGTGACTATCCAGGCGCAGATCATGGACCTGCTGCTGGCCCTGCAAAAAGAGCAGAACATGGGCCTGGTGCTGATCACCCACGACTTGGCGGTGGTGGCTGAAACCGCCCAGCGCGTGTGCGTGATGTACGCCGGCCAAGCGGTTGAAGTCGGCCAGGTGCCGCAGTTGTTCGATATTCCGGCGCATCCCTACAGCGAAGCGCTGCTCAAGGCGATCCCCGAGCACAGCCTGGGCGCCACGCGCCTGGCCACGCTGCCGGGTATCGTGCCCGGCCGCTACGACCGCCCGCAGGGTTGCCTGCTGTCGCCGCGCTGCCCGTACGTGCAGGACTCCTGCCGTGCCCAGCGCCCAGGCCTTGACCCGAAAAGCCACAGCCTCGCCCGCTGCTTCTACCCGCTGAACCAGGAGGTGGCGTAATGGCCGTCGTTCTTACTGCCCGCGACCTGACCCGTCACTACGAAGTGTCCCGCGGCCTGTTCAAGGGCCACGCTACAGTGCGCGCCCTCAATGGCGTGTCCTTCGAGCTGGAAGCCGGCAAGACCCTCGCCGTGGTAGGCGAGTCGGGTTGCGGCAAATCCACCCTGGCGCGTGCGCTGACACTGATTGAAGAGCCGTCTTCAGGCTCGCTGAAAATCGCCGGCCAGGAAGTGGCGGGCGCCGACAAGGCCCAGCGCAAGCAACTGCGCAAAGACGTGCAGATGGTCTTCCAGAGCCCGTACGCCTCGTTGAACCCTCGCCAGAAAGTCGGCGATCAACTGGCCGAGCCATTGCTGATCAACACCAACCTGTCGGCCGCCGAGCGCCGTGAGAAAGTGCAGGCGATGATGAAGCAAGTGGGCCTGCGCCCTGAGCATTATCAACGCTACCCGCACATGTTCTCCGGCGGTCAGCGCCAGCGTATCGCCCTGGCCCGGGCGATGATGCTGCAACCCAAAGTGCTGGTGGCGGATGAACCGACTTCCGCACTGGACGTGTCGATCCAGGCGCAGGTGCTCAACCTGTTCATGGACCTGCAGCAGGAGTTCAACACCGCGTACGTGTTCATCTCCCACAACCTGGCGGTGGTGCAGCACGTCGCCGACGACGTGATGGTGATGTACCTCGGCCGCCCAGTGGAAGTGGGCCCCAAGGCCGACATCTACGCGCGCCCACTGCACCCCTACACCCAGGCGCTGCTGTCGGCCACCCCGACCATCCACCCGGACCCGAACAAGCCGAAGATCAAGATCGTCGGCGAGCTGCCCAACCCGCTGAACCCGCCGCCTGGCTGCGCCTTCCACAAGCGCTGCCCGTATGCGACCGCACGTTGCAGCAGCGAGGAACCGCAGTTGCGCGCCTTGGATAACCGCCAGGTGGCGTGCCACTACGCGGAGCAGTTCGTCGCCTGACCACGTAATAAAAATGCCCTGGGCGATTTGGCCCAGGGCATTGCAGGCGTTCTACCGCCCCGCCCGTCAGATTGCGCATCAGTCTGGCAGGTGGGGCTTTTTTTTCAGATCGACTCAGGTATCGCTGTCACCGTCGCTGTCGTCGCTGTCATCGGGCGGGGCTTGCTGGTCGTCGTCATCCTTGGAGCCGCCCTGGTCTTCATCACCGGGTTCCGATTCACTCTTGGCCAGCTGCAAACCGCCGGTTTGCACCGTATTGGCCGCCACAAACCCCGGGACCTGGCTCTGCACAGCCGTATTGGCCCATGCAGACGAAATGCCCAGGGACAACATCACCAGCACTTTTAGCACCAGCACTAAACGTTGAAAGATAGTCATGGTCGATTTCCGTCCAGTCAGTGAATCATGTGCGCCAGCGTTCGGCCGGCGCTGTGGATCAAGCTAGTTGCGCTACAGGGTTCAAGCCACTTGTGCCTCAGGTATCGCCGTCATCGTAGGTTCCACTGTCCTCGCCTTCGTTGTAAGGGTTTTCCGCATCTTCCTTAGGCGCGGGTTGGGCCTGGGGCTGCCAACTGCCTGAGTTGACCTCCTTCTGCTTTTTCTTGCTCACCGCCCCGGTGTCCTTCCACTGGGGGGTGCCTGCATCCGCCAGGGCCCAGGTGGCGCACAGCCCCAAGGCGCCCAGCAGCACCAGTTGAATGGCACGTTGAGTTATACGCACGGGCGTCTCCTGATCCGTCGGTGAGAGAATGAAATAGTTGAAACGCTAGACCGGATGTGGGCTTCTCGCCAATTCGACCGCCGAGTGGAGATCAAGCCGCCATCCCCATCGGCTTTTGCAGCGGCCATGAAAAAGGGCGAAGCCATCACAGCTTCGCCCTTTCTCTACCGCTCAGACCTTAATGGTGTTCGCGGGTCGCACGGAATTTCACGTCCGGCCAGCGCTCTTCCATCAGCGCCAGGTTGACCCGGGTCGGGGCCAGGTAGGTCAGGTGACCGCCGCCGTCCATCGCCAGGTTTTCCACGGCCTTGTTGGAGAACTCTTCCAACTTCTTCTTATCGCTGCAATCGATCCAGCGCGCGGAGTACACGGTGATCGGCTCGTAGGAGCATTCGACCTTGTATTCCTCTTTCAAGCGGCTGGCCACCACATCGAACTGCAGCACACCGACAGCGCCGAGAATGATGTCGTTACTGCGCTCGGGGAAGAACACCTGGGTCGCGCCTTCTTCCGCCAATTGCTGCAAACCTTGGCGCAACTGCTTGGATTTCAGCGGATCGCGCAGGCGTACGCGGCGGAACAGCTCCGGGGCGAAGTGCGGGATACCGGTGAAGCCCAGCGCTTCGCCTTCGGTGAAGGTGTCGCCGATCTGGATGGTGCCGTGGTTGTGCAGGCCAATGATGTCGCCGGCGTAGGCTTCTTCGAGCTGTTCACGCTCGGAGGAGAAGAACGTCAGGGCGTCGCCGATGCGTACGTCCTTGCCGGTGCGCACATGGCGCATCTTCATGCCTTTTTCGTATTTGCCGGAGCAGATACGCATGAAGGCGATGCGGTCACGGTGCTTGGGGTCCATGTTCGCCTGGATCTTGAACACGAAGCCCGAGAACTTCTCTTCAACCGGCTCCACGGTGCGCTCGTTGGCCACCCGCGGCAGCGGGCGCGGGGCCCAGTCCACCACGGCGTCGAGCACGTGGTCGACGCCGAAGTTGCCCAGGGCGGTGCCGAAGAATACCGGCGTCAGCTGGCCGTCGAGGAATTCCTGCTGGTTGAATTCGTGGCAGGCGCCCTGCACCAGTTCCAGCTGGTCGACGAAACGGTCGTACTCGTCGCCCAGATGAGCGCGGGCTTCGTCCGAATCCAGCTTCTCGATGATCTTGGTTTCGGTACGTTCGTGACCGTGGCCGGCGGTGTAGACAATGATGTAGTCGTCGGCCAGGTGGTACACGCCCTTGAAGTCGCGGTAGCAACCGATCGGCCAGGTGATCGGCGCGGCCTTGATCTTCAGGACGGCTTCGATTTCATCGAGCAGTTCGATGGGGTCGCGGATATCACGGTCGAGCTTGTTGATGAAGCTGACGATGGGCGTGTCACGCAGCCGGCAGACATCCATCAGGGCGATGGTCCGTGGCTCGACACCTTTACCGCCGTCGAGGACCATCAGCGCCGAGTCCACCGCCGTCAGGGTGCGGTAGGTATCTTCGGAGAAGTCTTCGTGGCCGGGGGTATCGAGCAGGTTGACCATGTGGTCGCGATACGGGAACTGCATGACCGACGTGGTAATGGAAATACCCCGTTGTTTTTCCATTTCCATCCAGTCGGAGGTGGCATGGCGGTCGGATTTGCGGGATTTCACCGTGCCGGCCACCGCGATTGCCTTGCCCATCAGCAGGAGCTTCTCGGTGATGGTGGTTTTACCGGCATCGGGGTGGGAAATAATGGCGAAAGTGCGGCGTTTCGCGACTTCGGCGGCCTGGTGGGTCATGGGAAATCGCCTGGCAGGTGAGTCAAAAAAGGGCGGCGAGTATAGCGCAAACCCCGTGGCCCGGACCACCGTTCACCCGATGAGGGGTGGCTAAATACTGCCAAGTATGGAACCTTTAAAAAGGTAGAGACGTCCATTCCCCTGTTATCGCACTCGTAACAGGGGCTGAAAAATCAGCAAGTTAGCCTGACGAGGCTGCGCTCATGGCTCGATCGCATACCGCGTTGACGGTATCGGCGAGCTGCTTTTCGCGAACGCATTCGAAGACAGCCAGCAATGGCATTGCCGCCACGGAATGTGTTCGCCGACAGAAGAAAAAAGGAGTCCGCCTGTGGCTATTCGCTATGGCAAAGGGCTGATAGGAGGCGTGGTTGTCGTCGCGCTCCTGGCCCTGCTGGTCCACTGGATCGGCATCAACACGATCGAACTGTACCGCGACGATTTGTTGTTTTACCTGCAAGCTCACCTGATCCTCGTTCTTGTCTCCATGCTGGCCGCCCTCATTATGGGCATCCCCGCCGGTATCCTGCTCAGCCGACCGAACATGGTCGGGCGCGCAGAACGCTTCATGCAGATATTCAACATCGGCAATACCGTCCCTCCCCTGGCAGTACTGGCCATCGCCCTCGGCGTCCTCGGCATCGGCAGCGGCCCGGCCATCTTCGCGTTGTTCCTGGCCTCCCTCCTGCCCATCGTGCGCAACACCTACGAAGGCCTCAAAAACGTCCAGGGTTCCCTGAAAGAAGCCGCCACCGGCATCGGCATGACGCCGCGCCAGGTGTTGTTTCGTGTGGAATTGCCCAATGCCGTGCCGATCATCATCGGTGGCGTGCGCGTGGCCCTGGCGATCAACGTCGGCACCGCACCGCTGGCGTTCCTGATCGGCGCCAACAGCCTGGGCAGCCTGATCTTCCCCGGCATCGCCCTGAACAATCAGCCGCAACTGCTGCTCGGCGCCGCATGCACCGCGCTGCTGGCGTTGCTGCTTGACGGCCTGGTGACCCTGACCAGCCGCCTCTGGCTGGAACGCGGGCTGCGCGCGTCTTAAGGAACCGACATGAAAACACTGACCTTGATACTGAGTTGCGTCCTGCTGTGTGCAGGTTTCGCACAGGCGGCGGAAAAACCCGTCATTCGCATCGGCGCCCGGGTGTTCACCGAACAGACCCTGCTTGCCGAAATCACCTCCCAATACCTGCGCACCAAAGGCTATGACACTCGCGTGACTGGCGGCCTGGGCAGCAACCTGGCACGCAGCGCCCAGGAAAGCGGGCAACTGGACCTGATCTGGGAATACACCGGCGTGTCGCTGGTGGCCTACAACCACATCGACGAGAAACTCGACAGCGAACAATCCTACGCACGGGTTAAAGAACTCGACGCGAAAAAAGGCCTGGCCTGGCTGGCACCGTCGCGTTTCAGCAATACCTACGCCCTGGCGCTGCCGGAGAAGGTTGCCGAGGAACACCCTCAAATCAACAGCATCAGCGACCTGACCCAAGCCTTGGCACAAGACGCCAAGGAAAACCGTCTGGTGGCCCTGGACACCGAGTTCGCCAACCGCTCCGACGGCCTGGCCGGCATGGTCAAGCTGTATGACATGAACCTGACGCGCAAAAACACTCGGCAGATGGACGCGGGCCTGGTCTACACCGCGTTGCGCAATGGCCAGGTGTTCGCCGGGTTGGTCTACACCACCGACGGTCGCCTGAACGCCTTCAAATTGAAGCTGCTGGAAGACGACAAGCACTACTTCCCGGACTACACCGCAGCCCCGGTGGTTCGTCAGGTTTATCTCGACGCCCATCCGCAATTGGCAGCTGACCTCAAGCCGCTGGCCGCCCTGTTCGACGATGAAACCATGCGCCAACTGAATGCGCGGGTCGACGTCGACCATGAGAGCCCATCCGCCGTGGCCGCCGATTTCCTGCGCCAACATCCAATCAACTAAATAGGAGAAGACATGGAATTCCTGAACGCCTTTTCCCATCTTGATTGGGCCCAAGTCCTGCACCTGACCTGGCAGCACATCACCCTTGTTGGCATTGCCGTGATCCTCGCGATCCTCATCGGCGTGCCGCTGGGCATCCTGATGACGCGCTTCCCGTCCCTCGCCGGCCCGTTGCAGGCCAGCGCCACGGTCTTACTGACCGTGCCGTCCATCGCCCTGTTCGGCCTACTGCTGCCGTTTTACTCCAAGTTCGGCCAGGGCCTGGGGCCGATGCCGGCAATCACGGCGGTGTTCCTCTACTCCCTGCTGCCGATCATGCGTAACACCTACCTGGCCCTCACCGGCGTCGAGCCGGGCATTCGTGAGGCCGCACGCGGCATCGGCATGACCTTCGGCCAGCGCCTGCGCATGGTCGAATTGCCCATCGCCGTACCGGTGATCCTCGCCGGTGTGCGTACCGCCGTAGTGATGAATATCGGTGTGATGACCATCGCCGCCACCATCGGCGCCGGCGGCCTGGGTGTACTGATTCTGGCTTCCATCAGCCGCAGCGATATGTCGATGCTGATTGTCGGCGCCGTACTGGTCAGCCTCCTGGCCATTTTCGCCGACCTGCTTCTGCAATGCCTGCAACGCTCGCTGACTCCAAAAGGATTGCTCAAATGATCGAACTCCAAAACCTGTCCAAGTCCTTCCAAAGCAACGGCAAGACCATCACTGCCGTCAACGATGTCAGCCTGACCGTCAACGAAGGCGAAATCTGCGTATTCCTCGGCCCGTCGGGTTGCGGCAAGAGCACCACGCTGAAGATGATCAACCGCCTGATCAAACCGACTTCGGGCAGGATTCTGATCAACGGCGAAGACACCACCGACCTCGACGAAGTGACCCTGCGTCGCAACATCGGCTATGTGATCCAGCAGATCGGTTTGTTCCCCAACATGACCATCGAGGAAAACATCGTGGTGGTGCCCAAACTGCTCGGCTGGGACAAGCAGAAATGCCACGACCGCGCCCGCGAGTTGATGAGCATGATCAAGCTGGAACCCAAGCAGTACCTGCACCGCTACCCGCGTGAATTGTCCGGCGGCCAGCAACAGCGGATCGGTGTGATCCGCGCCTTGGCGGCCGATGCGCCGTTGCTGCTGATGGATGAGCCGTTCGGCGCGGTCGACCCGATCAACCGCGAGATGATCCAGAACGAGTTCTTCGAGATGCAACGGGCGTTGAACAAGACGGTGATCATGGTCAGTCACGACATCGACGAGGCGATAAAGCTGGGTGACAAGATCGCGATCTTCCGCGCCGGCAAGCTCCTGCAGATCGACCATCCGGACACCCTGCTGGCCCACCCGGCCGACGAGTTCGTCAGCAATTTTGTAGGCCAGGACAGCACCCTCAAGCGCCTGCTGCTGGTGAAGGCCGAGGACGCGGCGGACAACGCCCCATCGGTGAGCCCGGAGACTCCGGTGGCCGATGCGCTGGAACTGATGGATGAGCATGACCGTCGTTACGTGGTGGTCACCTGCGCCGAGAACAAGGCGCTGGGGTATGTACGACGTCGCGACCTGCACCGTCAGACCGGCACCTGCGGCCAATACCTGCGCGAGTTCAACGCCACCGCCGCGTATGACGAACATTTGCGCATCCTGCTGTCGCGCATGTACGAATTCAACCGCTCGTGGTTGCCGGTCATGGATGCAGAGCGGGTGTTCCTCGGTGAAGTGACCCAGGAGTCGATTGCCGAGTACCTGAGTTCCGGTAAGTCGCGTGGGGGCAAAACCAGCATCGTCTCCCCTGCCGAGACCGCATTGGCTTGACCTGACACAACGCAGTTAAAACTGTGGGAGGGGGCTTGCTCCCGATGGCGGTGTGACAGCTACCGATAAGCTGACTGACACACTGCTATCGGGAGCAAGCCCCCTCCCACATTTCCCCCTCGGGGTGATCGTTCCCACGCTCTGCGTGGGAATGCCGCCCGTGACGCTCTGCGTCCCGCCGCTCCTGACGCAGAGCGTCATCGGATGCGTTCCCACGCAGAGCGTGGGGACGATCATTCTTGGCCCATCCGGGGAACATCAATCCGTCACACCGGTCGGTTACATAAGTAGCTGCACGGGGTGCCGCGACGAACGCGTGCAAAAACGCGACATTTTTAGTTGATCTATAGCCCCTCACGTCCTAAAGTTCGCGCCGAACGTCCATGCTGGAAACGATCCATCCGGCTCAAGTACTGACGACGAGACAGCAAGGCCAAGGGAAGCGGTTGATCCCATGGCCTTTTTGCTTTCGGCGACATGCCTTGGGAAGTAGGCGAACCAAAGTGGGGATACGGAGGACGTTCATTTGCACCCATTGCTAATTTCAGTTTGCCCTTAGGAGTTCCCAGCATGTCGATCCAGGTCGAAGATTATTTCGCGCGCGCCACTTTTGACAAAATGAAGGCGTTCGCCGACAAGCAAGAAACCCCGTTCGTGGTGATCGACACCGCGATGATCAGCCAGGCCTACGATGACCTGCGCGCCGGTTTCGAATTCGCCAAGGTCTATTACGCGGTCAAGGCCAACCCAGCCGTCGAAATCATCGACCTGTTGAAAGACAAGGGGTCGAGCTTCGACATCGCCTCGATCTACGAGCTGGACAAGGTACTGGGCCGCGGCGTCAGCCCGGACCGTATCAGCTACGGCAACACCATCAAGAAATCCAAGGACATCCGCTACTTCTTTGAAAAGGGTGTGCGCCTGTTCTCTACCGACTCCGAAGCCGACCTGCGCAACATCGCCAAGGCTGCGCCGGGGGCGAAAGTGTATGTCCGTATCCTCACCGAAGGCTCGACCACGGCCGACTGGCCTCTGTCGCGTAAATTCGGCTGCCAGACCGACATGGCCATGGACCTGCTGATCCTCGCCCGCGACCTGGGCCTGGTGCCGTACGGCATCTCGTTCCACGTGGGTTCGCAGCAGCGCGACATCAGCGTCTGGGACGCGGCGATCGCCAAGGTCAAAGTGATCTTCGAACGTCTGAAAGAAGAAGACGGCATCCACCTCAAGCTGATCAACATGGGCGGCGGCTTCCCGGCCAACTACATCACCCGCACCAACAGCCTGGAAACCTACGCGGAAGAAATCATCCGCTTCCTCAAGGAAGACTTCGGCGACGACCTGCCGGAAATCATCCTGGAGCCAGGGCGTTCGTTGATTGCCAACGCCGGTATCCTGGTCAGCGAAGTGGTGCTGGTGGCGCGTAAGTCCCGTACTGCCGTCGAGCGTTGGGTGTACACCGACGTGGGCAAGTTCTCCGGCCTGATCGAAACCATGGACGAAGCCATCAAGTTCCCGATCTGGACCGAGAAGAAAGGCGAGATGGAAGAAGTGGTCATCGCCGGTCCTACCTGCGACAGCGCCGATATCATGTACGAAAACTACAAATATGGCCTGCCGCTGAACCTGGCGATCGGTGATCGCCTGTACTGGCTGTCGACCGGTGCGTACACCACCAGCTACAGCGCGGTTGAATTCAACGGCTTCCCACCGTTGAAGTCTTACTACGTGTAAGCCCGCCGCATACAAAAAACCCATGACAGGTCATGGGTTTTTTTATGCCTCAAGACAAGCTGGCGGCGCGTTGCCGGTAGGCATCGGCCATTGCGCGGACCTGCGGATCATTGGCCGCCGCCAACGCCTTGTACGCCGTCAGCAGAAACTTGCGATTGCCGCCCGCCAATGCTTTGCGCAGCCAACCCAACGCTTCATCGATTTGCGCTCTATCGGCCAGCACCGCCGCGTAGCTGAATTGCCCGCGAAAATCACCGCCCTCGGCGGAGCGGCGATACCACTCGACGGCGGCGTCCAGATCCCTTGGGCAACACTGCCCGTCTTCCAGATAACGGCCCACCAGATTCATGGATTTGGCATGGCCCTGCTCTGCCGCCAGGCGATACAGCCTCAACGCTTGCCGTCGGTCTTCAGCGACACCTCGGCCGGTCGCCAGCAGATTGGCATAGTTGTACTGACCCCAATCCAACCCAGCCTGCGCCGCCAGGCGATATTCCCGCGCAGCCGCCGCCTCGTCGATGGCACAGCCCCAACCATGCTCCAGGCAACGCCCGGCCATGTTGCGCGCCATTAAATGGCCGCGCTTGGCTGCAATCTGAAACCAGCGCAATGCCAGCGCTTCATCCCGCGCAATGCCGCGCCCTTCCAGCAGGATCTGCCCCAGCAACGCCTGCGCGTCAGTCACGCCTTCCTTCGCCGCCATCAGAATCGCCTGGGCTGCGCGCACCGGGGAGTCGTCGAGCATGCTTCGCAGTTGCTCGACGTTGAGCACTTCCTCGCGGCGCAATAAAAAACTCATGTCAGACCTCGACCCAGCGACGCAACAGGTTGTGGTAGGTGCCGGTCAGTTGGATCAGGGCCGGGTGGTCAGGCACGTCGCGGGTCAGTTGCTGGATGGCGCCGTCCATCTCGAACAGCAAGGTGCGCTGACTGTCTTCACGCACCAGGCTCTGGGTCCAGAAGAACGAGGCATAACGCGCACCGCGGGTCACGGCGTTGACTTTATGCAGGCTGGAGCCGGGGTACAGCACCATGTCACCGGCCGGCAACTTGACCCGTTGCAGGCCGAAGGTGTCCTGGATTTCCAGTTCGCCGCCGTCGTACTCATCCGGGTCGCTGAAAAACAAGGTAGACGACAGGTCGGTGCGCACCCGCTCGTGACTGCCCCGCGCCTGGCGCACGGCGTTATCGATATGGAAGTCGAAACTGCCGCCGGCGGTGTAACAGTTAAGCAACGGCGGGAAGACCTTGTGCGGCAACGCGGCGGACATGAACAGCGGGTTTTTCCACAACCGCTCCAACATTGCGGCGCCAATTTCCTTGGCCAGCGGGTGGCCTTCGGGCAATTGCAGGTTGTGCTTGGCTTTGGCGGACTGGTGCCCGGCAGTGATCTTGCCGTCGGCCCATTCGGTGGTTTCCAGGGCCTGGCGAATGCGCTGCACTTCCTCACGAGAGAACAGGCCGGGTATGTGCAGCAGCATGGGGCAGCCCCTGAATACGGAAAGGTGCTAATGGTATTGATTCTTATCCGCCATGTAAAACACCCAGACGAATGAGTGCGTGGAAACCGTAAGGCAAAAGTGTAAAGAATGTAAATTCAATGCGAATAGCAATGTATCGCAATTGATAGAAAGTCTTGTTGAGCCTATATTCCGCGGCCTCACATCCTTGGGGAAGGACACGTCATGTCGCGCACCACTACAAAAACACCGGCCAGCTCACCACGCATGCTGGCATCGGCCATCGGCGTCGCTCTCACTGCCGGCTCTGTCGCCCACCTGGCGCAAGCGGCTGAAGCCACTGAACCCAAAGGCGAGCGCAACAGCATCTCCCTGGGTGCCACCAGCATCACCGGCCAGGAACAGGACAACACCTCCTACCAGGTGGAAAAGGCCTCCTCGCAGAAGTACACCGCCCAGCTGGTGGACACCCCGCGATCGGTCACTGTAGTGCCGCAACAAGTCCTGAAAGACACCGCCGCCACGTCGCTGCAAGATGCCCTGCGCACCGTACCGGGGATTACCTTCGGTGCCGGTGAAGGCGGCAACCCTCAAGGCGACCGCCCCTTCATTCGTGGTTTTGACGCCCAGGGCGACACCTATCTGGACGGCGTGCGCGACACCGGCGGCCAGAGCCGCGAGATCTTCGACATCGAGTCGATTGAAGTCAGCAAAGGTCCGAACTCGTCCTTCGGCGGTCGCGGCTCGGCCGGCGGCAGCCTCAACC
>NZ_PYWX01000031.1 GCF_003031675.1 Pseudomonas palleroniana
CCCGCCGCTACGTACTCGACGTGAACCGCCAGTTCCTCGACAACGCCGCGTTCCGCCTGAACCTGATGAGCCACGAGCAGAATGTGGCCGGCCGCGATGCGATCAATTACGACCGTTGGGGTGTAGCGCCGTCGCTGACTTTCGGCCTGGGCACACCGACCCGCGTCAACCTCAGCTACTACCACATGGAAAGCGATGATCTGCCGGATTCGGGCATGCCCTATGGCTACAGCAACAGCGGCGCCAAAGCCGTCCATGTACACGACAAACCCACCGACGGCGGCAACAGCAGCAACTTCTACGGCTTGAAAGACCGCGACTTCCGCAAAACCCGCGCCGACATCAGCACGTTCTCCGTCGAGCACGACTTGAACGACAACATGACGCTGAAAAACACCCTGCGCCACGGCAGCACCGGCCAGGATTACATCCTCACCCAGCCCGACGACAGCCAGCACAACGTCAACCAGTTCGGCACCGTGTGGCGTCGCGCGAACACTCGCGTTTCCACCACCGAAACCACCACCAACCAGACCGACCTGTTTGGTAATTTCCAACTGGCGGGCATGAAGCACTCCTACTCCACCGGCCTGGAATTCACCGGGGAAGAAACCCGCGTCAGCGGCTACACCGTGTCACCCAACGCCAACCCGAGCGGCGGCTGCAAACCCGGCCTGGTCGGCAGCAGCGGCGGGAGTTGCACCTCCCTGGGCAACCCCAACCCTGACGACGTCTGGACCGGTAGCGCCACACGCAACTACATGGGCACTAACACCAAGGCGACCAGCCGCGCCGCGTACGTGTTCGATACCATCGAACTCGACCCGAAATGGCTGCTGAACATGGGCCTGCGTTACGATACCTTCGACACCGTGGCCAACAGCAATGCCACCAACGGCCGCAGCAAAATCAAGAACGACAGCCAGTTCTTCAACTGGCAGGCGGGCCTGGTCTGGAAGCCGATGGAGAACGGCAGCATTTACACCTCTTACGCCACCTCGGCATCGCCAGCCGGCGGCCTGGTGGGTGAAGGTGCCGATGGCAACCCACTGTCGGCCGGTGCCGCCACCAGCGACCTGAAGCCAGAAGAAACCGTCAACTACGAGCTGGGTACCAAGTGGGACCTGTTCCACAACCGCCTGTCCCTGACCGCGGCGGTATTTCGCACCGAGAAGAAAAACACGCGAATCCTGGTGGATTCGATGACCTACCAGAACGCCGGTGAGTCCCGTGTTGACGGCCTGGAGCTGTCCGCCAGCGGCAAGCTCACCGACCAATGGCAGGTGTTCGCGGGCTACAGCTACCTGAAAAGCGAGCTGGTCGACGCAGGTCTCAACGGCCGCAACGGTGTCGTCAGCGCCGGCTCGAACAAAGGCAATGAAATGCCCAACACGCCGAAGAACACCTTCAGCCTGTGGACCACCTACGACATCACCCCAAAACTGACCATCGGCGGCGGTGCGTTCTACGTCGATCAGGTTTACGGCGATGCGGCCAACACCGTGTACGTACCGTCCTACACCCGCTACGACGCCATGGCCAGTTACAAGCTGACCAAGAACATCGACCTGCAATTGAACGTGCAAAACCTGACCGACAAGACCTATTACGACAAAGCCTACGCGGCGCACTTCGCCAACCAGGCGGCCGGTCGTACGGCGCTGTTGACCACCAGCTTCCACTTCTAAAAGCGGTCAACGTCCCGGCAAAAGCCCCACGCATCGGATGCGTGGGGCTTTTGCATGTAAAAAAGAATGTTTCTCGACAACTCACGGCATAATGCGCGCCGTGACGAACAAATCCAGATGAGCGAGGCAGTCAGACGTGTTGAAGAAAACCCTGTTTCAGTTGCACTGGTTCTTCGGCGTCACGGCCGGGCTGGTGCTGGCGTTGATGGGGATCACTGGGGCTGCGGTTTCGTTTCAGGATGAAATCCTGCGGGCGCTCAACCCCAGGGTACTGACCGTGGAAAAACGCGAGGCCGGCGTGCTGCCTCCCGCCGAGCTGGTGCGCAAGCTCGAAGCCCGTGAGGGCAAAAGCGTGTCGATGCTGTGGGTGGAAACCGAAAGCGGCAATGCCGCCCGCGTGTACTTCACCGCGCCACCGGGTGAGCGGCGTGGCCAGATGCGCTACTTCGACCCGTACACCGGCGATGACAGGAGCGATGCCGTCGGCCAGGATGTGCTCGGCTTCACTCTGCAACTGCACCGTTTCCTCGCCATGGGCGAAACCGGGCGCAACATCACCGGCGCCTGCACGCTGATCCTGGTGTTCTTCTGCCTCTCCGGCCTGTACCTGCGCTGGCCACGCCAAGTGGCGAACTGGCGTGCTTGGCTGACCTTGGACTGGCGCAAAAAGGGTCGCAGTTTCAACTGGGACCTGCACTCGGTGTTCGGCACCTGGTGCCTGTTGTTCTACCTGTTTTCGGCGCTGACCGGCCTGTATTGGTCCTACGACTGGTACAGGCAGGGCCTCACCAGCCTGCTGTCGGACGCCCCGCATAACGAGCGCGTGCGCAAGCGCGGCCCGGCGCCTCAAGGTCCGGCCCCGGAGGCCAACTACGACGCCATCTGGAGCAGCATCTACGCGAATGCCGGCCCCGACTTGAGCGCCTACAACATTCGTATGCCGGCCGTCGCCGGGCAGCCGGCCACCGTCTACTACCTGCTTAGCTCATCGCCGCATGACCGGGCGTTGAACCAGATCGATCTGGACCCGGTCACCGGCGAGGTCCAGTCCCACGACCAGTACGCGGCCCAGTCCCTCAAGTCCCAGTGGCTCACCAGCATCTACGCGCTGCACACCGGCAGCTACTTTGGCCTGACCGGCAGGATCATCCTCACCGTCGCCTCGTTGTTGATGCCGCTGTTCTTTATCACGGGCTGGCTGCTATACCTCGACCGGCGCCGAAAAAAACGCCAGGTGCGCGATGCGCGCAAGGGCCTGGGCACCAACCCGGGCAACGCCCCAGCCTGGTTGATCGGTTTTGCCAGCCAGAGCGGCTTTGCCGAGCAGTTGGCCTGGCAAACGGCCGGCCAATTGCAGGCCGCCGGGGTGTCCGTGAAGGTGCAACCTCTGGGCAGCGTCAGCCAAAGCGACTTGAGCCAGTCGGAAAATGCACTGTTCGTAGTCAGCACCTTCGGTGATGGTGAAGCGCCAGACAGCGCCCGTGGTTTTGAGCGCAACGTGCTCGGCCAGGACCTGTCCCTCAAAGGCCTGAACTACTCGGTACTGGCCCTGGGCGATCGTCAATATGAACACTTCTGCGGCTTTGCCCGACGCCTGCATTTCTGGCTGACCCATCAGGGCGGCAATGCCTTATTTGCCCCGGTGGAAGTCGACAGCGGCGATACCGCAGCCCTGTCGACCTGGCAACAGCAACTGGGCCAACTCACCGGCCACGCGCCTGCAGCGGCCTGGCAGGCCGCACCGTATGAAAACTGGACCCTCAGCCAACGCACCCTGCTCAATCGCGACAGCGTCGGCGCCAGCATCTACCTGCTGGGCCTGACACCGCCGTCGCCGCAAACCTGGCTGGCGGGCGACCTGGTGGAAGTGCTGCCGCGCAACAGCCTGGGGGCCGTTGAACACTTCCTTGAGGGCATGGGCCTGGCCGGTGACGACAGCGTGGTTATCGATGGCTTGGCGCAACCCCTCGAACAGGCTCTGGCCACCCGCCAATTACCGACCCACCGTGCGCACCTGGTCGGCCTGCACGCCCAGGCGCTGGTGAACGCGCTGGTGCCCCTGGGCATGCGCGAATACTCCATCGCCTCGATTGCCAGCGACGGCGTGCTGGAACTGATCGTGCGCCAGGAACGTCATCCCGACGGCAGCCTGGGGCTCGGCTCGGGCTGGTTGACCGAGCACGCAGCAATCGGCTCGGGCATCAGCCTGCGCTTGCGGCGTAACAGCGGCTTTCACTTGCCACAAACCCCGGTGCCGCTGATTCTGCTGGGCAACGGCACCGGCCTCGCGGGCCTGCGCAGCTTGCTCAAGGCGCGTATTGCCGATGGCCAGCAGCGCAACTGGCTGCTGTTCGGCGAACGCAATATCAAGCACGATTTCCTCTGCCGGGACGAGTTGCATGGCTGGCTGGCCAGCGGCGATCTGGCCCTGCTCGACCTGGCGTTTTCCCGCGATCAGGCAGAGAAAATCTATGTACAGGACCGACTGCGTGAGTCGGCAGACGTACTGCGCAAATGGCTGACCGATGGCGCAGCCATTTATGTGTGCGGCAGTTTGCAGGGGATGGCAGCGGGCGTGGACCAAGTGCTGCATGACGTGCTCGGCCGTGAAGCGGTGGAACGCTTGATTGAGCAAGGCCGCTACCGTCGAGATGTCTACTGACCCTCGAAAGCCGATGGAGATCCGGGGGCTTGTAGTGAGCGGGCTTGCCCCGCGCTGGGTGGCGCAGCCGCCCCAACAAAGACGCCGCAGTATTTCAGAAGGACCGAGGTGCCTGGGTTTGGGGCGGCTGCGCCACCCAGCGCGGGGCAAGCCCGCTCACTACAGACCCACCAACAAGTCAGGCGGGTTGGAGTTTTTGCTGGTATACGGATACGCCATCCAGGTCGCGCAAAGTCACCGTCAGCTCCGCCGTCTGCCCATCAATCTGCACTTCGCCAAAAAACTGGAACCCGGCAAACGGCGAGCTGTTCTGCGCAGCTGGAGCCTTTTGGAAAACCACCTCGGGGCCAAACGTCTTATCCAGTGGGTTTGGCCCGAAACTGCCCGCGTTCAATGGCCCGGCGACAAACTCCCAGAACGGCTCGAAATCCTGGAACGCTGCGCGATCCGGGTGATAGTGATGCGCCGCGCAGTAATGCACATCAGCCGTCAGCCACACGTGGTTGCGAACCTGCTGCGCCCTTAAAAAGCCCAACAACTCGGCCACCTCCAGCTCGCGGCCTTGCGGTGCGCCCGGGTCATTATTGGCGATGGCTTCCCAGCGCGGTACACCTGGGCTGACCTCACCATCCGGCACGCCGAGGCCGATGGGCATGTCGGCGGCGATGACTTTCCATTGCGCCTGGGACGCCTTGAGCTCACGTTTGAGCCAATCCAGTTGTTCACGCCCCATAAAGGGTTTTTCGCCGCCCAGGTTGTCGTCGTTAGGCCCGCGATAACTGCGCATATCCAGCACGAACACATCCAGCAGCGGACCGTAGCTGAGCTTGCGGTAAATGCGCCCGCCGCCGTCGGCGCTCTGCCGGCGCATCGGCGAATATTCCAGCCAGGCCTGACGCGCACGCCCCACCAGCGTGTTGATGTCCTTGACCTGATAACGCTCGTCCAGTTGCTTGCTCGGCGACCAGTTATTGACCACTTCGTGATCGTCCCATTGCCAGATCTGCGGCACCTCGGCATTGAAGCGGCGCACATTTTCGTCCATCAGGTTGTAACGATAATTGCCGCGGTAGTCATCGAGGGTTTCAGCGACCTTGCTCTTGGCCTCGGTGGTGATGTTGCGCCAGATACGCCCGTCCTCGACCGTGAGTTGCGCCGGCACCGGGCCGTCGGCGTAGATGGTGTCGCCGCTGTGGATAAAGAAGTCCGGCAGGCGCAGGCGCATGGCTTCGTAGATGCGCATGCCGCCGATGTCCGGATTGATGCCGAAGCCTTGGCCAACGGTATCGCCGCTCCATACAAAGCGAATGTCGCGACGCTGCTGCGGCACACTGCGCAGGTGGCCGAACCAGGGCTCGCTGGCGACACCGGTCTGGGCATCCTCGAAGTGCACGCGGTAGAAAATCGCCTGATCGACCGGCAGCCCGGTCAGCTCGACGCGAGCGGTAAAGTCACTGCGCTGGTCGGCCAGAGGGGAAACAAAACGACGGGGGTTGCTGAACACGCTGCGGGTGTCCCACTCCACCACCATCCTGGCCGGGCGGTCGCTGCGGCTCCAGATCATGGCGCGGTCGCCGAGCAAGTCACCGGACTGCACCCCATCGGTGAGTTGCGGGCGGTCCTTGACCGAAGCAATCACCGCCGGGGCCAGGCCCGGCAACAGAATGCCGGCGCCGACGGCTTGCATCACACGGCGACGGCCGAGATCGAAGTGGCTCATGCAGGTGCCCTCTTGAGTATCAAAAGGGCCACTAAAGCATGCGCTTATGACACCGTTGCGACAGCCACCGGCGCCGCGTCCGGACGCTTGATCAACGCATAGACCAGACCGGTCATCAGGCTGCCGGCCACAATCGCCAGCAGGTACAGCAATGCATGGTTCATCGCGTTCGGAATCACCAGCACAAACAAGCCGCCGTGAGGCGCCGCGAGCTTGCAGCCAAAATACATCGACAGCGCACCGGTCAAGGCGCCACCGGCGATGCTCGCCGGGATCACCCGCAGCGGGTCTTTGGCGGCGAACGGGATCGCGCCCTCAGAGATAAAGCACAACCCTAGAATCATCGCGGCCTTGCCGGCTTCGCGTTCGGTCTGGGCGAACTTGCGTCGCGCCAGGAACGTCGCGATGCCCATGCCGATCGGCGGCACCATGCCTGCGGCCATGGTCGCAGCCATGGGCGCCCCGCTCTGCGCCGCCAACAGACCGACGGAAAACGCATACGCGGCCTTGTTGATCGGCCCGCCCAGGTCGACACACATCATGCCGCCCAACAGAATGCCCAGCAGCACCGCGTTGGTGGTGCCCATGGTGCTGAGAAAATCGGTCAAGCCCGTGAGCATGCGCGCCACCGGCGGGCCGACCAGATAAATCATCACCAGCCCGGTGAACAGACTGGCCAGCAACGGGATGATAAGGATCGGCTTGAGCGCCTCCAGGCTCTGCGGCAACTGCACCGCGCGGGTGATCAACTTGACGCAGTAACCGGCCAGGAAACCGGCAAAAATGCCGCCGATAAACCCGGCCCCCAGCGTGCCCGCGAGCAAGCCGCCGATCATGCCGGGCGCCAGGCCCGGACGGTCGGCAATCGAGTAGGCGATGTAGCCCGCCAGCAACGGCACCATCAGCATGAAGGCTTGGTCGCCGACGATCTTGAGGGCCGAGGCCAAGGTGCCTTTTTCTTCGAAGGCATGGATGCCGAACACGAACGACAAGGCGATCAGCAAGCCGCCCGCCACCACCATCGGCAACATGAACGACACACCCGTGAGCAGGTGTTTGTAGACCCCGGTTTTTTCCGGCTTGGCCACCGCGCCACTGGCGGCGTTTTCCACCGCGCCTTCGGCCAGGGCGTTGTTGAGGGTCGCTTCGGATTGCTTGAGGGCGATGCCAGTCCCACAACGGTAGATCTTCTTGCCGGCGAAGCGCTCGGTGGCGACTTCGATGTCCGCCGCGAGCAACACCACATCGGCATTGGCGATAGCTTCCGGGCTCAGGGGGGTACGGGCACCGACCGAACCTTGAGTCTCGACCTGCAAGTCATAACCCAAGCGCTTGGCGGTTTGCTGCAAGGCTTCGGCGGCCATGAAGGTGTGTGCGACGCCGGTGGGGCATGCGGTAATCGCGACGATACGCGGCGCGTTTTTTACCGCCTGTTGTGTCTCGACATACACCTGGGCTTCTTCGGCGCCAAGGCGCAACACCGCCTCGACATCGGCCAAGGCTTGAGCAGGCGTACTTTGGAACACGCGTTTGCCGACAAACCGTTGCATGTCGACCGGCGTGCTGCTGACCAGCAGCACCCACTCGGCGGCATCGATCGTCGCCTGGGACAACTGCCGCTCCGGGCGTGCGACGTCCACCACTTCGACGCTGGTGCTCCAACCCTGGCGTTGCGCGGCGGCGTCCAACAAGCGAGCACACAGCACACTGGTGACCATGCCGTTCGGGCAGGCGGTAACAATGGCTAACTTCATCACAAACCCTCTTATTGTTCTGTCAGCGCGCGCACATCGACGCCGCTTTCCAGACGCGCCAACTGCGCGTCATCGCTGATGCCGAAACCGATCTGCGTGACCGCCATGGCGGCAATCGCGGTGGCGCGGCGCAGGGTCTGCTCGGGCGCGTCGCCGCTGAGCAAACCGTGCAGCATGCCGGCCAGCAGCGAGTCGCCGGCGCCGACGGTGCTGGCGACGCTGACCTTGGGCGGCGTGGCGTGCAACACCACGCCCGGGCTGTACCAGTTCACGCCGGCGGCGCCATCGGAAACCACCACATGCTCCACGCCTTGCCGATGCAGGCGGCTGATGGTGTCTGCGGCGTTATCCAGGGCTTCGGCCAGCTCTTCAGTGTTGGGCTTGACCAACCAGGGACCGGCTTGCAAACCCGCACGCAGGGCTTCGCCGCTGGTGTCCAGGGCCACCTTCAAGCCGAGGTCCTTCAATGTTGCGAGCAAGCCTTGGAACCACTGCACACTGACACCACGCGGCAAACTGCCGGCAACCACCACGGCCTCATGGCCGGGCGCAATCAAGGCGAGCTGATTGAGCAGCGCCAACTGCGCCTGCTCGCTGACCTGTGGCCCCGGGGCATTGATGTCAGTGACCCGGCCGTCCTGTTCGGCGATCTTGATGTTGCTGCGGGTTTCGCCCGGCACGCGGATAAACGCATCGGCAAACCCGCGCCGCGCAATCAGCGCCTCGAAGGCTTGGGGGTTGTCTTCACCGAGAAAGCCGCCGACGGTGACTTGGTGGCCCAAATCGGCCAACACCTGAGCCACGTTCACCCCCTTGCCGGCAGCGTGGGTGAGCAGAGGCTCGCTGCGGTTGACGGCGCCCGGTTCCAGGCACGCCAGGCGCACCGTGAGGTCGAGCGCCGGGTTCAGCGTCAGGGTCAGAATCTTCGCCATTTACACGGCCTCCACAAGGGCACGCACGTCGGCGGGCGAGCCCAGCGCGAGTGCTTTTTGCGCCAGGCCCTGGGCCTCGCTCAGACTGAATTCCCGCACCCGCGCCTTCACTTCTGGAATGCTGCGGGCCGAAACGCTCAATTCATCCACACCCAGGCCGACCAGCACCGGCACCGCCAGCGGGTCGGCCGCCAGCTCGCCGCACACGCCAACCCACTTGCCGTGGGCATGGGCGGCACGCACGGTGATGTCGATCAATTGCAATACGGCGGGATGCAAGCCATCCGCCTGGGCCGACAGCGTCGGGTGGCCGCGGTCGATGGCCAGGGTGTACTGGGTCAGGTCGTTGGTGCCGACACTGAAGAAGTCCACTTCCTTGGCCAGTACCGGCGCCAGCAACGCAGCGGACGGCACTTCGATCATGATGCCCAACTGCAAATCCGCCACCGGGATTTCCAGGCGCAGGCGCTCGGTCATCTCCCGGGCGGCACGCCATTCATCCACGCTGCCGACCATGGGGAACATGATGCGCAACGGACGGTTGTCCGCCGAACGCAGCAACGCCCGCAACTGGGCTTCCATGATCTGTGGGCGCTGCAAGGTCAGACGAATACCGCGCACGCCGAGGAAGGGGTTTTCTTCCTGGGCAATCGGCCAGTAGGGCAGCGGTTTGTCCCCACCCACATCCAGGGTGCGCACCACCAGCGGGCGCCCGGCGAGGCCGTCGAGCACGCGGCGGTACTCCGCTTCCTGGGTGGCTTCATCCGGCGCCTGCGGGTGGGCCATGAAAATCAGCTCGGTGCGCAGCAGCCCGATACCTTCGGCCCCCTGCTCCACCGCACCGGCAACCCCAGCGCTTTCGCCGATGTTGGCGAAGACTTCCACGCCATGGCCGTCGCGGGTCAGTGCCGGTTGATGGCGCTGGGCCGCTGCGGCTTGCAGGCGCTGTTCGCGGGTATCGCGCTCGACCACGGCACGTTGCAGGGTGCCGGCGTCGGGGTCGACATGCAGGCGGCCGCGCTGGCCGTCCAGCAACAGTGGCGTGCCGGACGCCAGCAGCAAGACTGCCGGACCGGCCCCCACCAGCGCGGGAATGCCCAGCGCGCGCGCAACAATTGCGCTGTGGGCCGTAGCGCCGCCCCGGGCCGTCAGGATGCCGGCAACACGCGATGGATCGAGGCGCGCCACATCCGAGGGGCCCACTTCGTCCATCACCAGAATGTACGGCTCGCTGGGTTCCTGGGCGGTTTCCACGCCACACAACTGCGCGAGCACCCGGCGACCGATATCCCGCAAGTCGGCGGCGCGCTCCGCGAGCAAGGCGTCCTGCAGCGATTCCTGCTGCCTGGCGGCCGCTTCAATCACGCTCATCCACGCAGCTTGCGCACTCTCGCCTTGTTTTAGGCGGGTGTCGACTTCGTCGGTCAGTTCCGGGTCGTCGAGCATTTCCTGGTGGGTAATGAAGATCTCGCGGATAGCCTTGGCCTGGCTACGCTCGATCAAACCCTGGATATCGCGGCGTACATCAGCCAAGGCCTGTTGCAGGCGCTGGCGTTCAATGGCCGAAGATTCGCCGCGCAGTGGGTAATCGAACACTTGCTGGATCTGGATATGGGCCGGGCCGATGGCGATGCCGGGGGCAGCCGCAATCGCCTGGACCTGGCTGCCGGACAGCGGCGCATTGATCACCGGCTCACTGTCGAGCACTGGCGCAGGGGCGCTTACAGTCGGCAGCGGTTCGACCTCTTCGCCAAGGCCCTCTTCTACCGCCGCCAGCAAGGCAGGCAACGCATCACCGGCAATCGTCGGCTCGGCGACAAACTCCAGCACCTGGCCACGGCGTGCACCCAGGCTCAACAATTTGCTCAGGCTTTTCACCGACACGGCACCCACCGGGCCATCGACGATGCGTACGCGGATATCACCGTCGAAGCTTTTCGCCAATTGCGCGAGGATCTTGGCCGGACGCGCATGCAGGCCATGGGCGTTGGCCAGGGGAATGCTAGCGCTGGGCCAGTCGGCAGGCAGTTCGCCACCGAGCGCTTCGAGCACGGCACGGCTGCTGGTCGCGCGGCCCAGCTCCTGGCCGCGACCTTCAATCAGCAACGCGCACAGGCGCTCCAGCAACGTCTGGTGTGCTTCGCCCAGGCTTGCCAGGCAGAACAGGCCGTGCAGAGGCTGGCCAAGGTAGCGCATGGGTTTGTCCGGGGTGACGAACGCCAGGCCCGGGCGCTTGACCGTCTGTTCGCTGTGCAACCACCACAGGCCATCACCCAGGGGCAGCGCGTCGACTTGCTGCAATACGGCGGCGAAACCATTGCTGACACAGTCGGCCTGGCGCAACAGCCGGGCACCACGCCAAACCAGCTCTTCAAAGTCATCGGCGGACACGCCCAGGCTGATCATCTGTGCATCCAGCGCCAGCTCCTGCGGCGCGCCTTGCAGCAGTTTCAGCAAGGCTTCGGCGGAACCGGCGCGGCGCAGCGCCTGGCCGAGGTCGGTCTCGCCGAGGGCGCGGGTCAGCAATTGCAGCAGGCGCAGGTGTTCATCGGATTTGGCGGCAATGCCGATGGCCAGGTAAACGATCTGGCCGTCACCCCAGTCCACCCCTTCGGGGAACTGCAGCAAGCGCACGCCGGTAGAAAACACCTGGTCGCGAGTCTCGGGAGTGCCGTGGGGAATGGCGATGCCTTGGCCGAGAAAGGTCGAGCCTTGGGCTTCACGGGCTTGCAAGCCACTGAGGTAACCCTCGGCGACCAGGCCATCGGCCACCAATTTGTCAGCGAGCAAATGCAAGGCGGCAGATTTATCCACAGCCACCTGGCCCATGGATATCTGCTCTACAGTGAGCTCCAGCATGCCGTTCTCCTAGTTAGTGCAAGGGGTGCACTAGGTATTGTTTTGAATAAATCAGCGCAATGTGTTCAAAAATAACTGACTGAGTGGTCAATTGGCAGTAACCACTTAGTCACGAACGTCGTAAAAATACGCCAGCTGAAACGTTTAATCTAGAATTTATGGCAGGTTACGCGGTAATTGCGCAAGCTTGAAGGGCCGCTCGGCACTTGAGCTCAGGCATGGGCCACGCGCTGGAATCGGTTACGATTAGACAAAATGTCGGGGCGAGCTCCAAAAAACAAGGAAATCCCGGTTTGAAACTCAGTGATATCGCACGCCTGGCCGGTGTGTCCGTAACCACCGCCAGCTATGTCATCAATGGCAAGGCCGAACAGCAACGCATCAGTAACGCCACCGTCGAGCGGGTGCGTGCAGTGGTTGAAGCCCATGGCTTTACTCCCAACCCCCAGGCGGCCGGGCTGCGCAGCCGGCATACGCGCACCTTGGGCTTCATCCTGCCGGACCTGGAAAACCCCAGTTACGCACGTATCGCCAAGCTGCTGGAGCAAGGGGCACGGGCACGGGGTTATCAATTGCTGATCGCCAGTTCCGACGATGAAGCCGACAGCGAGCGCCAGTTGCTGCAACTGTTCCGCGCGCGGCGCTGCGATGCGTTGTTTGTCGCCAGTTGCCTGCCGGCCAGCGACGACAGTTACCGCGAGCTGCAAGCCAAGGGTCTGCCGGTGATCGCCATCGACCGGGTCATGGAGCCTGCGCAGTTCTGCTCGGTGGTCAGCGACGACCGCAAAGCCTGCCAGCAACTGACCAGTAGCCTATTGCTGCCGTTGCCCAAGCAGATTGCGCTGATCGGTGCCCACCCAGAGCTGAGCATCAGCCAGGAACGTGCCGCGGGCTTTCGTGAAGCCCTCAAAGGGTTTGCCGGCGAGGTGATCGTCGAACACGGCGAGGCCTTCAGCCGCGATTGCGGCCGTCAGTTGATGGAGCAACTCCTGCAGCGCTTGGGGCACTTGCCCGATGCGCTGGTGACCACTTCCTACGTGCTGCTGCAAGGCGTATTCGACGCACTGCATGACTTCCCCCTTAAGTCCCGGCCATTGCGCCTGGGCACGTTCGGTGACACCCAACTGCTGGACTTCCTGCCGTTGCCGGTCAACGCCATGGCCCAACAACATCAACTGATCGCCGATACCGCCCTGCGCCTGGCGCTGGCGGCGATTGAAGACGAGCAGTATCAGCCTGGCGTGCACGCCATCGGCCGGACCTTCAAGCAGCGCATTCACGAGGCTTGAACGTGAAGCTGATCGACACCCATACCCACCTGGACTTCCCGGATTTCGATGACGATCGCCGGGCAGTCCTCAGCCACAGCCGCCAACTCGGCGTGCAGCGCATGGTGGTGTTGGGGGTGTATCAGCAGAATTGGCAGCGGTTGTGGGATCTGGTGCAAACAGATGACGGCTTATTCGCCGCCTTCGGCTTGCATCCGGTGTATCTCGATGAGCACCGCCCCGCCGACCTGATGAAATTGGGCGATTGGCTGAACCGCCTGCACGGCCACCGGCAACTGTGCGCCGTCGGCGAGATCGGCCTGGATTACTTCCTTGAGCAACTGGATCGCGAGCGCCAGCAAAGCCTGTTCGAAGCCCAACTGAAACTGGCGGTGGACTTCCAGCTCCCGGCCCTGCTGCACGTTCGCCGTAGCCACGCGGCGGTCATCGCCACGCTCAAGCGCATTCGCCTGCCACGCGGCGGCATCATCCACGCGTTCGCCGGCAGCGTCGAAGAGGCCCGCGAATACATCAAGCTCGGTTTCAAACTGGGCCTGGGCGGCGCCGCCACCTGGCCCCAGGCACTGCGCATGCACAAGGTGCTCGCTCAACTGCCCCTAGAGGCGGTCGTGCTGGAAACCGATTCACCGGATATGGCGCCGGTCATGTACCCGGGCCAGCGCAACAGCCCGCAACACCTGCCGGACATCTGCATCGCCCTGGCTGAACGCATGGGTATCGACGCGTCACGCCTGGCCGAGGCGAGCACACGCAACGCGTGCCAGCTGTTCAATTGGCAGGCGGCTGACAGCCTGTAGATTCAAGGTGATCTTTTGCCGGTGGCGGGCGTAACGCACACTCAGGCAATGCACCAACACCGTCGTCAGTGAAATATTGAACTGCCCGACCACACTGAGCAGCCCCACCCACTCCGCCACCAGCGCCATCAGCAAGGTCGCGCAGGTCAGAATGACCATGCCGGGACGCACCAGCGCCCAATGGTCCAACGCTCGGAATTGACGCAGTTGCTTGTGGCAACACAGCTGCAGGCACGCGTGACAGTACCTGCAGTCAAAGGGCTCATCGATGGCAATGGCATTCAACTGCCAAGGCTTGAGCTCGAATGTCATTTCACAGTGAGCACAATGCCCTTTGATGCCGATGACAGCGGTCATGACTGTGCCTCCGCGAGACGGTTACTAGGTGATACAAACTTCTCACCGATTCACCTCACAATGAAGGCCGACAGGGAAAACAAGACAAGCACCACACCGCAAAAATCTTATTCCTACACGAAAGCCCTACACGCGAAACGCCCCCCTGCGGGACTGTGTCAGGGCAACACGGTCCAGATAGCAAATCCGGCGTACCACAACACCGCCGCACGCAGCAGCAGTTCCCACAACTGATCCAGGCTATTGATGCCGTCGACGCCCACCACGGGCGCGGGGATTTCTGCGGCCACCAGGCCGACTTTTTCCAGCAGTTGTGCGGCGCTGATATCCCAATTCAGCAGCTCGTGGAGCATCACCCGGCTGACCGCTACGAAATTACCGACCAAGGCAAAACTGGCCGCCAGCAGGCGTACCGGCACCCAGTCGAACGCGTGCCGCAGTTGCCCGGCGCGCTCGGCCACCAACGGGTTCTGGCTGTATTCGTTGGCCAGCGCCAGCAAGCGGTAAGCCAACGCCGCCACCGGGCCCAGCAGGAAATACCAGAAAATCACCGCAAAAAAGCTCTGATAGGCCTGCCAGAGCAGATGCCCCTGAACCCGCTCCAGTAGCTGCTCGCCGCTGTCGGCGCCGATGTTCAGGTCACGCTCGGCCACGTGCTCGGCAGCCTGCAGATCACCGCGGCGCCAGGCGTCGCGGAAAGGTCCAAGCTGCGCCAATAGATCACCACGCCCCAGGCTGTAGATCACCACCAGCAAGTGCACCGGCAAAGCCAACAAGCCATAGGCCACCGGCTCCAGCACCAGCAACAACAGCGCCAGCAACAGTACCGGCAGCAGTACCAGCAACAACAGAATCAGCCAGGGTCGCTTGCCCATCCTGGGGCTCGACTCCAACTTGGCCAGCTCACGCAACCAGCCACCATCGCGCTGCAACCGCTGGCGCAGGGCCGAGAATTTCTCGATCCACACCGCCAGAACCAACACCAGGAAACTCATCGTGCGTGTCCTCCATCCTGCAGGGCGCTGCGAAAGCGCGTCCAATCAAAAGCCGGGCCGGGGTCGGTCTTGCGACCCGGGGCGATATCGCTATGACCGCAAATACGCGGGTGCGTTATGTCGGGATAAGCCGCCAACAACTGGCGTGTCAGTTCGATCAGCGAATCATACTGGGCATCGGTAAAAGGCAGCTCGTCCGTTCCCTCCAACTCGATCCCCAGGGAAAAATCATTGCAGACCTCACGCCCCTCGAAACTGGAAACCCCGGCATGCCACGCCCGGTCACGGCACGAGACAAATTGCGTCACTGTGCCGTCACGCTCAATCAGAAAATGCGCAGATACCCGTAGGGCGGCAATCCCTTCAAAATAGGGATGCTCCGTAACATCGAGGCGATTCTGGAAAAATTCCTGCACCTTGCCCGTGGCAAACTGCGCCGGTGGCAAGCTGATGTTATGCACCACCAACAGCGAGATTTCACCAGCCGGGCGCTCGTTGAAGTTGGGCGAAGGGCAATGACGGATGCCCTGGCACCAACCGCTGGCGGGGTCCAACTGCATACTGGCTCCTTGAATGAGACGAAGTGTTACCAGTATGCCGCGTTCCACCCTGCGGTTGCGATCACTTGCCGCGATTGAGTTGACGCAGGTTGCCGATCACCGAAGCCAACGCACGATCAAACAGTAAGCCCTCGTCCAACGTGCGCAGTACACCCTGCTTGAAAGCCATGGCCAACTGCGCAGCACTCTTCTCCAGCACCTTCAGCCCGGAGCGACCGACAAAAATATAGGTATTGGTCGGTGCCATGATTGCCGTCAGCTTGCAACGCACGGTGCTGGCCGCGCTGGTCTGGAACTCGAACCAGCTTCCCAGCCGCAACTGGTAGACCTTGAGCAGGTCCGGGTCATCATTGGGCAAGTTAGCCGCCGGATCAGACGCCCCGGCACCGAGTACGAAGGGCTCGCGCACTTCAACCAACGTCTCGACCCCCTCTCCACCGAAAGACTGCACATGCATCGCTTGCAACCGATCGAAGAATTCGCGCGTGCTGAAGGGATCGAACGCGGCACTGGTCAGGCCGTCGCGCAATGCCTTGAGCAGCCCGGGCAACTGCTCCAGCAGGTGGCGACCGGCCTCGGTGTCCTTCTGCAGGCCCACGCTCCAGATCAACTCGTCCATGGTGCGCAGCCCCGCCTGCCATTGCACCGACTGCTCGCCGTGCTTGAGATTGGCCAGCAACAGCACCTGGCTCCAGGCTTGCTGGATAAATTGCACCACCGCCTGGGGCAACACCTTGCCCAGCAAGCGCCGGTTGAGCACCTCGGCCACACGTTGACGAGCGGCGTCAGCCCGCACACGCCCTTCTTCGGCAACGTAAGTGTGTTGTTCAAGCAGCTCGCTGCGGCGACGCTCATCCGAGACAAACGCAGTGAACTGCGCCAGCAACTCGGAAAAAATCGTCATATCGTCAACGAAATCATTCAGCAAGCGCTGCACCACCTGCTCGATATGCAGGTACAGGCTGTCGCGCTGATAGTCATCCCTTGGGCTCCAGCTCATGGCGGCGGCGGCTATTTCATTCAGCAAGCGTCGCGCCGGATGGCTGGTACGGCTGAAGAAGCTCTTGTCCAGCACCGCCACTTTCAGCATCGGAATCTGCAAGCGACCGATCAGTGCCTTGAAGGCATCAGGCACGGTGCGATCACTGAGGATGTATTCGAACAGCAGCGCGACCAGGTTGATCACATCCTCATCGGCGTCTTCCACCACACGGGATTTGCCGCTTTTGACGCTGACCCGGGTCAACAGCTGTTCAAGCTGGTTACGCAGGTCAAAATCGTCTTCGGCCTCGGGCTCCGGCACGTACTGTTGCAGGTGTGAAAGCAGACGCAGCAGGTCGCGGGAGGCAATCGGTTGCGGCTCGGCGCTGGCCTCCAGGGTGGGGGCAACGCTGCCACGAACCGCCGCCAGCAGCTTCTGCAAAGCGGCAAAGGCTTCCTGGCCACTGTCATCGCCCGCAGGCTCCATGGATGGCGAGCGCTCCTCGCGCTGCTGATCACGCGACGCACGCCCGCCGGGGCGGCGCGAGGGTACCGCCTTGAGCTCGGGCAATACCCCGGTGGCAACCAACAGTTGGTTCGCGCCGCCGTACAACAGGTCGGCGTCACTGAGCACGTATTTTTCAAAGAGCTTGAGCATGATCAGCTTGACGCGAATCTCCACGCCCAGGCTGCGCCCCGCCTGCAAAAAGAACTCGCACAGCAGGGCCGGCCCCAAGGGGTTTTCACGCTCGTCCAGTGGCTTGCCCAGCAAAGCACTCAAGCGGGCCGTCAGTTGCCCCAGCGCCAGGCCGTCACGGTGGTGTACCCGCCCCAACATGGCCTCCAGCGCCACGGCCTTTTCCAGTGCATCGCCGGACTTAGCGACGCCGGTTTCGTATGACACCCTCGGCACCAGCTGCACGTCACCGCGCCCGACCTGCCCCAGATGGGCGAAGGCGGCAAACAGCTGCTCCATGAATACGCGCTCGAAATTCTTGCGCTTGAGCCGCAGGTCGCGCATGGCTTCAAAGAAGATGTGGTGGTCGGCATTACTGCGGGCCTTGTCGGCCATCTCGAACAGGGTGTCGTCGGCGTTGTCGAACAGCTCCTGCAACCCTTGTTGCAGCTGTTGCGCGGCCTTGTCACGCACCTGCAGCAACACCACAGGCAGGCGCGCGAGCGGCGATGGCGTGGCCTGTGCCTTGTTGATCGGCACCACCTTTCCGTCATTGTGCATCCTGGCCTCCTGAAACGGTGGAGTTGAAAATATCGAGGGCAGGCCTGGGCGGGCACTGCAAATATCCCGGCATCACCCCTACGTCAAAGCTATGACGCCAATTGCAAGGCGCTGGATTATCTTGCAAATGAGGGCCGTTGCGCCAGCAAACTCTGCCATTGCGTGGCAAATGAGTAGTGAGCCTGGGTTCGGGCACGTGCTGGCCCTATAATCCCTGCACTTTGTTTGTGGAGCCTGTTATGCCGAATCTCCGTCTTGCCGACCTCACCGCCGAAATCGAAGCCAACGTGCGCCGTGCACTGCTGGAAGATATCGGCAGCGGCGATATCACCGCGCAATTGATCCCGGCCGAACGGCTGGCCAAAGCCACGATCATTACCCGTGATGCGGCGGTTATCGCCGGTACCGCGTGGGTAGACGCGGTATTCCGCCAGCTCGACCCGCGCGTCGCCGTACATTGGCAGGTGGCCGACGGAGATCGCGTCAGCCCCAACCAGGCGTTGTTTCATCTCGAAGGCCCGGCGCGCTCGCTGCTCAGTGGTGAGCGCTGCGCGCTGAACTTCCTGCAAATGCTGTCAGGCGTAGCCACGCGGGCTCAGTACCTGGCGGACTTTGTCGCGAGTACCCAGGTCAAGCTGCTCGACACCCGCAAAACCTTGCCGGGCCTGCGCTTGGCGCAGAAGTACGCAGTGACCTGCGGCGGCTGTCACAACCACCGTATCGGTCTGTATGACGCGTTCCTGATCAAGGAAAACCATATCGCTGCGTGTGGCGGCATTGCCCAGGCAATTACGGCCGCCCACAAGATCGCCCCGGGCAAGCCGGTGGAAATCGAAGTGGAAAGCCTGGAAGAACTGCGTGAAGCACTGGCGGCGAATGCCGACATCATCATGCTCGACGAATTGAGCCTGGATGACATGCGTGAAGCCGTGCGACTGAACGCCGGCAAGGCCAAGCTGGAAGCCAGCGGCGGGATCAATGAAAGCACCCTGCTGCCTATCGCTGAAACCGGAGTGGACTACATCTCCATCGGCGCGATGACCAAGGATGTAAAGGCGGTGGATTTGTCGATGCGCCTGAGCATCTGACCTCCCCCGAAATGTTGTAGTGAGCGGGCTTGCCCCGCGCTGGGGGGCGCAGCCGCCCCAATCGGGGCGCTGCGGTGTTTCAGGAGGACCGAGGCGCCAGGGTTTGGGGCGGCTGCGCCACCCAGCGCGGGGCAAGCCCGCTCACTACACGAGGTTGTTCATCTCGCAATATTCTTCCCACTCGACTCCGAGCACCTCGGCCGCCTCTTTATGCAAGGCCAGCCGCGCGGCTTCGAACTCTTCGGGTGTAGAGGTGTACTTGAGGGTCAGCTCCCAAGGTTGGTAGCCCCGGCTTTCGGCTTCGTCCTCGAATGCCCACTGAATCTGGTCGCGCTGGTCATCAGCACTCAAATCCTTGATCTCTTCCTTAAGCTGCGGTGACTCCTCGAGGTACTTTTCGAGTGCTACCTGGTGCCGAACTTCCTGGGTCATCTCAGTCGTGGTCATGTTGTTCTCTTAGATCGAGGAATGGGGATGCATCTGGGTCATCAAGGTCGCGCAGATATTGATAAGCGGGCACGAGTGCCGACTTGTCTGGCCTTCAGAACCATTCTGGGATCATCTGAAAACGTTGCCTTTGAAACATGCCTTTGAAACATGCCGTTGAAACAGTGTTGCCTTGGTGCCCGAGACAGGAATCGAACCTGCGACCTTCGCGTTACGAGTGCGCTGCTCTACCGGCTGAGCTACACGGGCGGTGGGCTAAAGCTAGCACCGCATCGGGCATGCGGCAACTCACTCGCCTACCACCCGGCAAAGGTTACGCTCCGTCGGTGCCGCAGCCCTTGGCGACGTATTGCGCGTCAGCCGTGGTGGCACACTTCCAGCCCGTGGTGGCACTGCGCGTCAAGGTGATGGTCTTGCCCAGCACGGGCGCAGGCGCATCAAGGATTTCACAACGGATGGAGCCGGCCCCGGTGGCCACATCACCCGTCACGTCGATAGTGCAGTTGGCGGTGGGGCTGGTGCCACCGATCAAAGCCAGCGTCGGTACGGCGCCCTGGTTAAGGGTGTCCTCGAAGCCCGCCTTCAATGCACTGATTTCAGCCAAGCCCGCCGTGAACTTGGCCTTGGCCTGGTGCTTGGTGTACATGGGCAAGCCGATGGTTGCCAAAATGCCGATGATCGCCACGACGATCAGCAGCTCGATCAAGGTAAAGCCTTTCTGACGCATCACATTCACTCTCCAGAGATAGAACCCAAGACAAGGCGCTTCCTGCGCCCCGCATTTTGCAGCGGCGCCAGTGTACTTATCCGTGAGCGGCCAATCGCGCACAAGACGCACATTCTGACATTTTATCGATCAGCCGCTTCAGGCCCGAGCCCGTTACCTGACTAAGCTATAAAGCTTCCACTACCTGTGTGCGGAACCGCGACATGAACGACGCTTCGACGATTTACGCCTGGGAAGGCATCAACCGCAAAGGGCGCAGGGTGAGCGGAAAAACCACCGGTCACGACCTGGCATCGATCAAGGCCCAACTGCGCCGGCAAGGGATCTGCCCCGGTCGCGTGCGCAAGCAAGCCCAAGGCCTGCCAATCCTCGCTCCCGCAATAAAGCCCGCCGATATTGCGCTGTTTACTCGTCAGCTGGCGACGCTGCTGACGGCCGGCATTCCCTTGCTGCAGGCATTCGACATCATTCGTGAAAGCGTCGAAAACCAACAGCTGCGCGAACTGCTCAAGGGGCTGAAACAGGAGATTGCCGCCGGCACCAATCTGGCTGCCGCACTGCGCAAGCACCCGCGCTACTTCGATGACTTGTATTGCAACCTGATCGCCGCCGGAGAACAAGCCGGCGCCCTGGAAACCCTGCTGGAGCGCGTGGCAATCCATCTGGAAAAAAGCCAACGGCTCAAGGCCAGGGTCAAGAAAGCCATGACCTACCCTATCGCGATCCTGGTGGTTGCCACCCTAGTCAGTACGGTACTGCTGATCCATGTAGTGCCGCAGTTCCAGAACCTGTTCGCGGGGGTCGACAGCCCCTTGCCCGGCTTTACCCTGTGGGTCATTGCCTTGTCCGAATTCCTGCAGCGTGCCTGGTGGTTAGTGGCACTGAGCCTGGGCGCGACAACTGCCGGGCTACGCCTGGCCCATCGGGCGTCTCCGGGCTTTCGTCACAGGCTGGAAGCGGGTTTGTTGAAACTGCCCCTGGCGGGCACACTGCTGAAGAAGTCCGCCATCGCCCGCTACGCCCGTACGCTCTCGACTACCTTTGCAGCAGGCGTGCCGCTGGTGCAGGCCTTGAGCTCGGCAGCCGGCGCCGTCGGCATTGGCCCCTTCAAACAGGCAATCGAACGTATGCGCCATGATGTCTCCACCGGCATGCAACTGAATCACTGCATGGCCGCCAGCGGTTTGTTTCCAGGCATGGCGGTCCAGATGACAGCCATCGGTGAAGAGTCCGGCACGCTGGACGGCATGCTGGAAAAAGTCGCGAGCCATTACGAGGCCGATGTGGACCACCTGGTCGATAACCTCACCAGCCTGATGGAGCCCCTGATCATGGTGGTGCTGGGCGGTATTGTCGGTGCGTTGGTCCTTGCCATGTACCTGCCGGTCTTCCAATTGGGGAGCGCATTTTGAGCAGGCTGCTCACTGAGCTTCCCTGGGCCTTCGTTGCAACGGCGCTGGTGCTCGGCCTGATCGTCGGCAGCTTCCTCAATGTGCTGGTGTGGCGCCTGCCGAAGATGCTTGAACGGGAATGGCGTGCCCAGGCCAACGAACTCCTCGGACTGCCAACTGCGCCTGTCGGGCCTGCCTATAACCTGATGCGCCCCAATTCATGCTGCCCGCGGTGCAACCAACCGATTCGCCCCTGGCAAAATATCCCGCTGCTCAGCTACGGGATGCTCAGGGGGCGCTGCGCCCATTGTCGCGAGCCCATCAGCACCCGCTACCCGTTGACCGAACTGGCCTGCGCACTCATTTCGGCCGCCACTGCCTGGCACTTCGGTTTCGGCTGGCAAGCAGGCGCAGTGATGCTGCTGAGTTGGGGCTTACTGGCCATGAGCCTGATCGATGCAGAGCATCAACTGCTGCCGGACGTGCTCGTGCTGCCACTGCTATGGCTGGGGCTGATCCTCAACAGCAATGGCCTGCTGGCGACACTGCCCGATGCGCTGCGGGGCGCGGTCACGGGCTATATGTGCCTGTGGACGGTGTTCTGGCTGTTCAAGTTGATCACCGGCAAGGACGGCATGGGCCATGGCGACTTCAAATTACTGGCCCTGCTCGGCGCCTGGGGGGGTTGGCAGATTCTGCCGATGACGCTGCTGTTGGCGTCGCTGCTGGGGGTGTCTGCCGGGCTGATGCTGATGCACTTGCGCAAGTCCGACGTATCGACGCCGATGCCATTTGGTCCTTGCCTGGCGATTGCCGGCTGGATTGCATTGCTCTGGGGTGGTCAAATAACCGACTTCTATTTGCAGTCTGTCGGTTTCAGATGACCACTTCTGTCGCAACACCCTGGATTCTTGGCCTCACCGGCGGCATTGGCAGCGGCAAGAGCGCTGCCGCCCAGCACTTTATCGACCTGGGCATCGACCTGGTCGACGCCGACCATGCCGCCCGCTGGGTCGTCGAGCCCGGCCGACCGGCACTGGCGCGTATCGCCGAGCACTTCGGTGCCGGCGTGCTGCTGCCCGACGGCCGATTGGACCGCGCCGCGTTGCGTCAACTGATCTTTGAAGTCCCCCAGGAGCGCCTCTGGCTGGAAGCTTTGCTGCACCCACTGATTGGCGAAGAGATTCGCAGCCACCTGGCGCGTGCGCAATCGCCCTACGCGATACTGGTGTCTCCGCTGCTGATCGAGTCCGGCCAGTACAGCATGACCCAGCGCATCCTGGTGATCGACGTGCCGCAATCGCTGCAGATTCAGCGTACCCTGCAGCGCGACGGCATCAGCGAGCAGCAGGTGCAGGCGATTCTCAAGGCCCAGTCCAGCCGTGAAGACCGCCTGAACCATGCCGATGACGTGCTGGTCAATGACCAGGACCTCGCCTGGCTGCATAGCGAGGTCGAGCGACTGCACCACTTTTACCTTACTTTGCGTGGAGGCCGATCATGAGCCAACCCTTGACCGTCGACTGCCCAACCTGCGGCGCACCCGTGGAATGGAAAACGACCAACCCCAACCGACCGTTCTGCTCGGACCGCTGCAAGCTCATCGACCTGGGTGCCTGGGCGGCTGAAGAACACAAGATTCCCGTGGCCCCGGATGCCGAAGACGAGCTGTTCTCCGAAGACCTGCCGCGCCACTAAGGCCGCATAAAAGCGTATTCCTGCTGGTCGTCGAGGTTCTCTGCAAGGTATTGCAGTTCGTCGGCCAGGTCTTCGAAGCTGCGTACGCCCTTGCTCTGTTGCACCACTGCACTGAGCATGGCGCGCAGGGTCAGCCCTGGGTCAAAACCGATTTCCTGCGCTGCGTCCTGGCTTCTGCGCAACTCCTGCCGTGCCCACTCATACACACTCATGATCCGTGCTCCTGAAAAATTGTGCAGAGCATGGGCCTGCCGGATTGCCCGCGATTTGATCTGGATCAACGCTGCGAGTCGTCATCCTTCCAGGGTGCCGAGAGGTAGCGGGTGCGGTTGAAAGTCTCCAGCCATTCAGGACTGAACACCACCAAGGCACTGATCACCATGCCGTTGATAAAGGCTTCGGGGAAGATGATCAGCCACAAGTAACCGACGAAATCCTCCAGCCATTCCGGCATCGCGAAACGCCCGTCGAACCACAACAGCCCCAATGCGGCCAACAGACAGAGCAACGCCGACAGCGCAGCGGCGAAAAAACCCGAGCAGAAGATATACACAAAAGGATTACGCGGCTGCGCACGCTCCACCAGCAGCGCGCAGCCTTCGGTGACCAGCACCGGCAGCACGACCAACAACAGGCCATTGACCCCGACAGCGGCCAGATCCTGGCGCCCCAGCCACACCAGGCCCATTTGCGCGACAAGCCCTCCGACGATTGCCAGGGGCCAGTCGAGCAACAGGGTCACGGCGGTCATACCGATAAAGTGGTAGGAAACTCCGGTATCGAAATCCCGCCGCACCAACCACAGCATGAACAGCGCAAACACCGTACCGAACAACAAATGCTGGCGCCGTCGGTCGGCAAACAGCTCGACCCAGGGCGAGCGCAGGATCGCCCACAACACCCAGGGCGCGTACAACAACCAACCGAAGCCGAGCGTTGCCGGTGCCAATACCGCTGCGCTGATCACGGGAACACACCCCCTGCAAGAAACCTCATCATGCACCTCATCCCTGAGCCACTCTCGAGAGGCCAGTCTACACCGCTGTTTTAAAGCAAGACTTCCTGCGGTCATCATTTGAACGCTAAGCTGCAAACATGGATGACTCAGATTACTTGCGCCTGCTCACCGTAGCGGCCGAACAAGCCAACGCGTTCTTGTCCAATGCCCGCAAATGGGAGCGTGAGCGTTGGGTCTGCCAGCGCCTGTTGCAAGGCTTGAACGTGCCTTACCGGGCGGAAGAGTTTCACCCTGCCGGGCAAGAGCCGCCGGACGTGCTGTTTCGCGACGCCAGTTTCGAAGTTTTTTTTGTTCTGGACGAAGGCCGGCGCCTGAACGACGAATGGCGCGATGAGCTGCTGCGCCGACGCAGTGCGTTTTCCCTGAGCCAACTGGTCCGGCGCGAGGCCAAGCCGCGACGCATCCCCGCCCATGAGTTTCTGCTGCGCCTGGCCCCCACCTTGCGCAAGAAAGCCCATAACTACAAAGAACGCGGCATGGACCTCGGCGAGCTGGACTTGATTGCCTTCACCAGCCTCAAACGCGAAGTACTGGACCTCAACAGCCACTTCCCGCCTCCCACCGAATACCTGCGCCAGGGTTGGCGTTCGCTATCGTTAGTCGGGCCGACCTTTGCCCGGGTGCTGTTCGCACACCCAGACGCACCGGACTTCTTGCGTAACAACCTGGGCCGCAGCATAGTATTCGACGTGGGCATCAGCCTGTGACACGGGCGCAGGCTACGCTTGTGGCGATGCCGCCAATCCCCTGACTGTAACGTGGCGCCCTTTTGCAACGTCTACCTGACGAGGCCTTTATGACCAGCCGCCTGAACCCCGATGACCAACAGCATGTCGAAGAGTACCTGCAACTCTCCCAGAACCAAGTCGAGCGCAAGCCTTTCCGGCCTTGGCTGCTCCTTGGTGTGGTGCTGGTGGCGGTAATCGGGCTCGGTTTGCTGAGCCGCCTTTTGAGTTACCTCACGCTATGAGCTGCCTGGCGCTCGCGGGGGTCACTGCTCCGATTTCTTTTAGCCTTGCGAGATATCCCCATGACCCATCGTATTATTATCGTCGGCGGCGGCGCCGGCGGCCTGGAGTTGGCTACCCGCCTGGGTAAGACTCTGGGTAAGCGCGGCATCGCCAGCATCACACTGGCGGACGCCAACCTGACTCATATCTGGAAACCGCTGCTGCACGAAGTGGCCGCCGGTTCGTTGAACTCCTCGGAAGACGAACTCAACTATGTCGCCCAAGCCAAATGGAACCACTTCGAGTTCCAGCTGGGGCGCATGAGCGGGCTCGATCGTGAACAGAAAAAAATTCAACTGGCCGCCACCCTCGATGAAGAGGGGCGCGAGCTGGTGCCCGCACGAGTGTTGAGCTACGACACGCTGGTGATCGCAGTGGGCAGCACCACCAATGACTTCGGCACCGAGGGTGCAGCGCAACATTGCCTGTTCCTCGACACCCGCAAGCAGGCCGAGCGCTTCCATCAGCAATTACTCAACCACTATCTGCGCGCCCACGCGGGCCAGACCGATGTGGAAGAAAAAATCAGCGTCGCCATCGTCGGTGCCGGTGCCACCGGGGTTGAACTGGCCGCTGAGCTGCACAACGCCGCCCATGAACTGGCGGCCTACGGCCTGGACCGCATCAAACCGGAAAACATGCACATCACCTTGATCGAGGCCGGGCCAAAAGTCTTGCCCGCACTGCCGGAGCGGATCAGCGCGCCTGTGCATAAAACCCTGGAGAAACTCGGAGTGACCGTGCTGACCAACTCGGCGGTCAGCGAAGTGACGGCAGATGCCCTGATTACCAGCAGCGGCCAGGTGATCCCGGCCAGCCTGAAGGTATGGGCCGCCGGTATTCGCGCCCCCGGTTTCCTCAAGGATATCGATGGCCTGGAAACCAACCGTATCAACCAACTGCAAGTACTGCCGACACTGCAAACCACCCGCGACGAAAACATCTTCGCCTTCGGTGACTGCGCCGCCTGCCCGCAACCGGGCACCGACCGCAATGTGCCGCCACGGGCCCAGGCCGCTCACCAACAGGCCTCGTTGCTGGCCAAGTCACTGAAACTGCGGATCGAAGGCAAGGAGCTGCCGTCGTACAAGTACACTGACTACGGCTCGCTGATCTCGCTGTCGCGCTTTTCCGCTGTGGGTAACTTGATGGGCAACCTGACCGGCAGCGTCATGCTCGAAGGCTGGCTGGCGCGGATGTTCTATGTGTCGCTGTATCGCATGCATCAGATGGCGCTGTATGGAGTCTTTCGCACGGCGATGCTGATGCTGGGCAGCAAGATTGGGCGTGGCACCGAGCCACGTCTTAAGCTGCACTAAAACCTGCGGGAGGGGCTTGCCCCTCCCACATTGATTTACAGTGCCGCCGAGTTTTCCACAGGCAAAAAAAATCCCCGTATCTTTCGATACGAGGATTTTTAATATGGTCGGGGTAGGGGGATTCGAACTCCCGACATCCTGCTCCCAAAGCAGGCGCGCTACCGGACTGCGCTATACCCCGGTAAAAGAAAGGCGACCTTTCAGTCGCCTTCTTCGATCAGTGCTTTTGGCCTCTGATCTTAAGATTCGATTCCAGAGCTAACTGGTCTCAAAAATGGTGGGTCGTGTGGGATTCGAACCTACGACCAATTGGTTAAAAGCCAACTGCTCTACCAACTGAGCTAACGACCCAAATATGGTCGGGGTAGGGGGATTCGAACTCCCGACATCCTGCTCCCAAAGCAGGCGCGCTACCGGACTGCGCTATACCCCGATTTTGAAATGGCTCCGTGACCAGGACTCGAACCTGGGACCCAATGATTAACAGTCATTTGCTCTACCGACTGAGCTATCACGGAACTGCGTATTTCAAATTTACAACTTTTACTGCGATGTAACCTTCTCTTCGATCTGTCCGTATCGCTACGTTCATGTCTCTGAGGCGCGCTATTCTACAATCTTAAAAACCCCTGTCAACCCTTTAAATTGCTTTTAAGACAATGATTTGCGCTTCTTTCTGATTTCTTCTTGGGGAGAAGAAACCCTTGGGCTGACGTTGTTGCGGGGCGCACTTTACAAGCCTTTGCCTTACAGTTCAACGCCCTATCGAAAAAAAAGGCTCCGCAATGCGGAGCCTTCTCTTATTAACGTACTCGCCAAGCTTAATGGAAGACGATTTCGTCGTTCTCCACTGTGGCCTCGACGCTGGTCCCCGGCATAAAGCGGCCCGACAGGATCAACTGAGCCAGCGGGTTTTCGATCCAGCGCTGAATCGCACGCTTCAACGGCCGTGCGCCATACACCGGGTCGTAACCCACCGCGATCAGCTTGTCCAAGGCCTCGCCGCTCAGATTCAGGCCCAGCTCGCGCTCGGCCAGGCGACCCCGCAGGCGACCCAACTGGATCTCGGTGATGCCTGCGATCTGATCCCGCGCCAGAGGCTCGAAGATCACCACCTCGTCCACCCGGTTGATAAATTCCGGACGGAAGTGGCTGGTCAACGCATCCATGACCGCGGCACGCTGCGCCTCACGATCACCCACCAACTCCTGGATCTGTGCCGAGCCCAGGTTGGAGGTCATCACGACCACCGTATTGCGGAAGTCTACAGTACGTCCGTGGCTGTCCGTCAGGCGGCCGTCTTCCAGCACTTGCAGCAGGATGTTGAACACATCCGGGTGCGCCTTCTCGACCTCATCCAGCAGGATCACCGAGTAAGGCTTGCGCCGCACGGCCTCGGTCAGGTAACCGCCCTCCTCATAGCCCACGTAGCCTGGTGGGGCGCCGATCAAGCGAGCCACCGAGTGTTTCTCCATGAATTCGGACATATCGATCCGGACCATGGCTTCTTCCGTGTCAAAGAGGAACTCGGCCAACGCCTTGCACAACTCGGTCTTACCCACACCAGTCGGGCCGAGGAACATGAATGAGCCGCTCGGACGGTTCGGGTCGGACAACCCTGCCCGGGACCGCCGTACGGCGTTGGCCACTGCGACCACAGCCTCTTCCTGGCCGATGACGCGCTGATGCAACAGACTTTCCATTTTCAGCAGCTTGTCACGTTCGCCTTCCAGCATCTTCGACACGGGAATGCCGGTCCACTTGGAGACCACTTCGGCGATTTCTTCCTCGGTCACCTTGCTGCGCAACAGCTGGTTCTCACTGTGGCCGTGCTGGTCAACCATCTGCAGGCTGCGCTCCAGGTCCGGGATCACCCCGTACTGCAATTCGGCCATGCGGTTCAGGTCACCTTTGCGACGCGCAGCTTCCAACTCCTGCCGCGACTGCTCGATCTTTTGCTGGATCTGTGCAGAACCCTGTACTTCGGCTTTTTCCGAGGTCCAGATTTCTTCAAGGTCCGAATACTCACGTTCCAGGCGGACGATTTCTTCCTGGAGTTTTTCCAGGCGTTTCTTCGCCGCGTCATCCTCTTCCTTCTTCAGGGCCTGGGACTCAACTTTCAGTTGAATCAGGCGCCGATCCAGACGGTCGAGCACTTCCGGCTTGGAGTCGATCTCCATACGGATGCGGCTGGCGGCCTCGTCGATCAAATCGATGGCCTTGTCCGGCAACTGACGATCGGTGATGTAGCGATGGCTCAATTTGGCCGCCGCAATGATTGCACCGTCAGTGATCGCCACCTTATGGTGGACCTCATAGCGCTCTTTCAAGCCGCGCAGGATCGCGATGGTGTCCTCTTCGCTCGGTTCTTCCACCAGCACTTTCTGGAAGCGACGCTCAAGGGCCGCGTCCTTTTCAATGTACTGGCGGTACTCGTTGAGCGTGGTCGCGCCAACGCAGTGCAACTCCCCTCGGGCCAAAGCCGGCTTGAGCATGTTGCCGGCATCCATCGAGCCTTCGCCTTTACCGGCGCCGACCATGGTGTGCAGCTCATCGATAAACAGAATGATCTGCCCTTCCTGCTTCGACAGCTCGGTGAGCAAGGCTTTCAGACGCTCTTCGAACTCGCCTCGGAACTTGGCGCCGGCGATCAACGCCCCCATATCCAGGGACAACAGACGCTTGCCTTTCAGGCCGTCCGGCACTTCACCGTTAATGATGCGTTGGGCCAGGCCCTCGGCGATCGCGGTTTTACCCACACCGGGCTCACCGATCAGCACCGGGTTGTTCTTGGTGCGACGCTGCAGGACCTGGATGGTGCGACGAATCTCATCGTCACGACCGATCACCGGGTCAAGCTTGCCTTCTTCGGCACGCTTGGTCAGGTCGACGGTGTATTTGTCCAGGGCCTGGCGCGACTCCTCGTGGTTGGGGTCGTTCACCGCGTCGCCGCCACGCAGGTTGTTGATGGCATTTTCCAGGGCTTTCTTGCTCACGCCCTGGCCGAGCAACAACTTGCCGAGCTTGCTGTTCTCATCCATGGCCGCGAGCAGCACCAACTCGCTGGAGATGAACTGGTCACCTTTCTGTTGAGCCAGACGGTCAGCCTGGTTGAGCAGGCGCGCCAAGTCCTGCGACATATTGACGTCGCCGGTGGGATTCTGGATTTTCGGCAGTTGGTCGAGCTCTTTGCTCAACTCCTTGCGCAGGCTGTTGACGTCAAAACCGACCTGCATCAGCAAGGGTTTGATAGAACCACCTTGCTGCTCCAGGAGCGCCTGCATCAAGTGCGCAGGCTCAATGGCCGGGTGGTCAAGGCCCACCGCCAACGATTGGGAATCAGATAAAGCCAACTGCAATTTGCTGGTTAAACGATCAATACGCATTAGTCACCTTCCTTTTGAGCAGGCCGGAGCTATAAACACATCCTGAATGAAGAAACCTGCCAGATACCCAGTAGATGGGGTGAATTCTGGAAGATTCAAGCTACGAACAGTTGACGTAAGTCAGGAGAGTCTAGCGCTCAAGCCAGATAAGGGAGGCAAATCGACCGGTGCGTGGGCTGCGGCGATAGGAGAAGAAGCGTGGGTCGGTCACCGTGCAGAAACCGCCACCATAGACAGCGGTAACGCCCTGTACGGCCAGGCGCAGGCGCGCCAGCTCATAGATGTCGGCCATGTACTTGCCAGGATTGCGGCTGGGTACAAAGGCCTGGGCGGTCATCGGCAGCTGCTGCATGAACGCTTCACGCACTTCCGGGCCGACCTCGAAAGCTTGCGGACCAATGGCAGGGCCGAGCCAGACCAGAACGTCGGCAGGCTCGGTATCCAGGCTTTCGAACGCCGCCTCCAACACCCCTGCCGCCAACCCGCGCCAACCGGCATGGGCAGCCGCGACGCGAGTGCCGGCACGGTTGCAGAACAACGCCGGCAGGCAGTCAGCGGTCATTGAGGTGCAGGCAATGCCTGGAGTACTGGTCCAGCTGCCATCAGCTTCGGCAACGCGGCCGGGATCGGCCTCGACCACGCTCACGCCATGGACCTGGCGCAGCCAGGCCGGTTGAATCTTGAAGGTCTCGGAGAGACGACGACGGTTTTCAAGGACGGCGTCCAGGCTGTCCTCGACATGATCGCCCAGGTTGAAGCTGTCGAACGGCGCCGGGCTGACGCCGCCCGCACGGGTGGTGACGCAGGCTTTCACCTGAGCCGGCGCGGGCCAGTCAGGAATCAGCCAGTCACTCATCCGATAAACGCCTCGCGATCCTGCTTGAGCAGCGACAACAACCACACCAGGTCGTCTGGCAGAGGCGATTCCCAGCTCATGCGCTTACCGCTCGTCGGATGATCCAGCTCCAGGAAGCGGGCATGCAGCGCCTGGCGCGGGAAGTTTTTCAACGATTCAACCATGGTTGCACTGGCCGCCGGCGGAATGCGGAAGCGGCCACCGTAGGCAGGATCTCCGACCAACGGGAAGTTGATGTGCGCCATATGCACGCGAATCTGGTGAGTACGACCGGTTTCCAACTTGACCCGCACGTGGGTGTGGGAGCGAAAACGCTCCAGTACGCGGTAATGGCTCACGGCCTGCTTGCCGCCTTCCATCACCGCCATACGCTGGCGCTGCTGGCCGTGGCGACCGATTGGGGCGTTGATCTTGCCACCCGCCACCACGACGCCGATCACGATGCACTCGTAGATCCGGCTGACGCTGCGGCTCTGCAACTGGGTAACCAACTGCGTCTGCGCCTGAATGGTCTTGGCCACCACCATCAAGCCGGTGGTGTCCTTGTCCAGACGGTGCACGATGCCGCAGCGCGGGACATTGATGATGTCCGGGACGTGATGCAACAGGGCGTTGAGCAAAGTGCCATCAGCGTGCCCGGCAGCCGGGTGAACCACCAGCCCTGCGGGTTTGTTGATGACCAGGATGTCGTCGTCTTCATAGACGATGTCCAGCTCGATGTCCTGGGCAACCCATTCTCCCTGGGCTTCCTGCTCGGCAGTCAGCTCAAGAATCGCACCGCCATGAACTATGTCTCGCGGGCGGATAACCGCTCCATCCACAGTCAGGCGGCCGTCTTTGATCCAGGCGGAAAGGCGCGAGCGCGAGTGCTCAGCGAATAATTGTGCGGCGACTTGATCGAGGCGTTGGCCACCCATTTCGGACGGCACCTCTGCGCGAAGTTCAATTTTATCGGACATGCTCAGACTAGGCGTGGCACAGCCTTTGGTTTCGGCTGCGCGCTTGTGGTTAAATACGGCGTCTTTTGCCCCGAGGCTTTCAACGGGGCGCTCATCATAACAGGACGGCCCCGCCCAAGACAGCGGCCGTCATAGGGACGCAAGCCGCCATGCAAGTGAAACACCTGCTGCTGATCGCCATCCTCGCCATGACTGCTGCTTGCTCGTCAACAAAGGACGTCGTCGACGAAAACCTGAGCGAAGTCGAGCTTTACCAGCAAGCTCAGAAAGACTTGGACAATAATAGCTACACCAGCGCCACAGCGAAGCTGAAGGCCCTGGAGTCGCGTTACCCGTTCGGGCGCTACGCCGACCAGGCCCAGCTCGAACTGATCTACGCCAACTACAAGAACTCCGAGCCGGAAGCCGCGAAGTCCGCCGCAGAGCGTTTTATCCGCTTGCACCCGCAGCACCCGAACGTGGATTACGCCTACTACATGAAGGGCCTGACCTCGTTCGACCAGGACGTCGGCCTGCTGGCGCGCTTCCTTCCGCTGGACATGACCAAGCGTGATCCGGGCGCTGCCCGCGACTCCTACAACGAGTTCGCCCAGCTGACCAGCCGCTACCCCAACAGCCGCTATGCCCCGGATGCCAAGCAACGCATGATCTACCTGCGTAACCTGCTGGCGTCCTACGAGATCCACGTAGCCCACTACTACCTGACCCGTCAGGCGTACGTGGCCGCTGCCAACCGTGGCCGCTATGTGGTGGAAAACTTCCAGGAAACCCCATCCGTGGGTGACGGCCTGGCGGTAATGACCGAGGCTTACCAGCGCCTGCACCTGGACGCCCTGGCGAGCACCAGCCTGGAAACCCTGAAGCTCAACTACCCGGATCACCCGAGCCTGAAAGACGGCCAGTTCGTGCCTCAGGTTGCCGAAGCGGATAACCGTTCGTGGCTGAGCAAGTACACCTTGGGCCTGATCGAATCCCGTCCACCGCTGCCGCCGGGCGAAACCCGCGCCAACCAGGACGTGATCAAGCAGTTCCAGGACGCGAAAGACGCCATTCCTTCCGACCTCAAGCCTCATGACGAAAACGGCGATGTGATCGAAGAGCAGGCACCACAAGCCGCTGGCAGCAAGGAAGATCGTTCGTGGTTCAGCTACATGACCTTCGGTATTTTCGACTGATCGATCCAGGCAATCAGAGAAAGGGAGCCCTATAGGCTCCCTTTTTTGTGGGCGAGCATTATTGCGCTGTGCGCCTGCTGCGTCCTTGGCTAAACTGGCGCATTCCTTGTCGAGAAGCTGCTTACCATGGTTCGTCTACTGTTCTGGATTGCCGTCATTGCTGCCGCAGTATGGTTCTGGCGCAAATTCAAAAGCCCGGCCGCCAAACAGCAACGGTCCAGTGAGCCCGATGCCACGCCGATGGTGCGTTGCGCGCACTGTGGCGTACACCTGCCGCAGGATCGCGCACTGAGCGTACGCCAAGAGTGGTACTGCACCCAGGCGCACCTGGAACAAGGTCCGAAGCCTAGCCAGCGCTGAGACGACCAGCCGGCGCATAAGGTGCCGGCTCGATAATCGGCGCACGGCCCAGCAGCAAGTCAGTGAACAACTGACAGGACGCGGGTGCGAGCACCAGGCCATTGCGGTAATGCCCACAATTGAGCCACAGCCCGTTGAAGCCGGGCACTTCGCCAATGTACGGCACACCTTCCGGCGAGCCAGGCCGCAAGCCCGCCCAATGCCCCACCACCTCAGCGCCAGCCAAGGCAGGAATCAATTCCACTGCCGAAGCCTTGAGGCTTTCCAGCGCGGTTTCGGTCGGCGTCTTGTCGAACCCCTCATGCTCCAACGTGCTGCCAATCAATATGTGGCCGTCACGGCGTGGGATCGCATAACGTCCTTTTGCCAGGACCATGCTCGACAAAAAGTCCGAGGCACATTTGTACAAGATCATTTGGCCTTTGACCGGCTCAACAGGCAGCGCCAGCCCCAACGTGCCCAGCAGCTCCCCACTCCAGGCTCCCGCCGCAAGCACGACCTGATCGCCGAGCACCCGGCCAGCCGTCGTTTCGACGCCCACTACGGTATCGCCCTCCAGGACAAAACCGGCCACTTCACACTGCTCGTGAATCGTCACACCGGGCAATGCCTGCAACGCCGCCTTCAAGGATTTGACCAGGCGAGGGTTGCGAACATTGGCCACATCAGCCATGTAAATGGCCTGGGAATAGCCGCGCCCCAGCACCGGCACGGCATCGTGCGCGGCCGACACATCCACCTTGCTCAGCGGCCGTCCCTCGCGAGCAGCCCAGGCCAAAGCATCGGCTTCATCGTCCAGATCAAGCCAGTACAAGCCCGTGGTATGCACCTCTGGATCAACCCCGGTGGCGGCAAACAACCGCTGCGCCAGCTGTGGGTAAAAGTCCTGGGACCAATGGGCCAAAGCGGTCACTGCCGGGCTGTAGCGCCATGGGTACAACGGTGAAACGATCCCGCCCCCGGCCCACGAAGACTCTTGCCCAAGCCCCGCACGCTCCAGCAATACTACCGACTGCCCCTGGGTGGCCAGGTTGAACGCCGTCAACAACCCGATTACTCCGCCGCCGACAATCACCACTCGCTGTTGCTCTGCCATCATTTGATCCAGCCGATATATAGGGGTTGGCGCACACAGCGCCCATTCATCCAGCACTCTCATCACTGCCCCCAGCACGTCTTGCGCGACATTTCCGGCTTGGCTCCCGGGTTGCTTCGCACGCCGGTACTGCTCAAGCTGAATTCACCGCATGCGTCGTCCGCCATGACTGAATAGACGGAGGGCGTGGCAAGCAGGGCAAAATCCTGGGCACTCAATACAGCGCTGATTCTATAGTGATCATTACCCGCACTGACGTCCCCTGCATCAATAAAAGTGCCGTTCCGGGCGTAAAAGCGCTCCAGGTACTGGGCCTGTTCGGTCAACAGTGCGGCAATCTGACTGCGATAGACCTTTTTCACATGCCCGGTATATCCGGGATAAGCGACCGTGGCCAACACCGCAATGATTGCCATGGCAATCAGTAACTCGATCAGGGTAAATCCCTGGCTATCCGTGCTCATCCGTTTGCTCCTTTACTGAAGTTGCCGCCACAGGATTCGTTGAAACCGCGCCCGCCCTCCCTCGTCCACCTGGGCATACACGCTCTCCAGGACCGTGCGCGATTGGCCCCCTAGCCCGATGGCCGTCACTCGAAACAGCCGCGCCGCGGTTTGCGCCGGCAAATGCGCCAGCCCCAAGCCCTCGCCTATGGATTGAATGCCATAGAACCCCGCGTCGAAGGCAACCCAGGTAACCGCCGAGACCGGATTCGCCCCGGCCCCCATCAACGTAAACGCCTCCTCAGGTGGCGAGCATGTGATGATCGAGTGACATTCGGGCAGCCCACCGCCACCGCGCTTTACCGCCAGCTCCCCCAACCTGAGGCCGCTTTCGGCGCTTTGAAAAGATTGGTTGCGATGCCACAAGCTGCCCGCGACTTTTTGCTGGGATATCGCACCTTGCATCGATGACAAACCAACCAGTGACAACAGCAGCAGGAACACCAGGCTGATCCACAACACCATCCCTGCCTCACGCCAATGAATACCGCCACTTATCTTCATCACGGCCCTACCCCTGGCGATTTCGCAGCGCAGCCACAACGCTGTAGGTCTGGTCCCTGACACGCCCTGTCGGGTCTTGCAACGTCATGAGGATGCGTACACTGCGTATCAACGACTCATCGGCAGGGTTGCTGTCGTAACGCACTACGCTTGTTGATGCGGGCTTGGCCGCCATACCAAAACTGATGTCGAACGCCCGCACGTTATCCACAAGCACCGCTTTGGCCGGCGCCGCCGGGGTGCTGACTTTCAGTTGGCCGGATTCAAAGGTGTAGGTGAGCTGGCGCAGCGCAAAGCGGATCTGCCCAGGCGCCGGCGCGGGTGATGCCCCAGCATATGCCCGGGCAACCGTCTTGCAGTCGGATACCACCGTCCAATCAGGCTTGCCTCCCCCACTACCGACATCCGCAGTGACCAGGGTCAGCGACGTCGCATTCCCCGAGGTACTCCACCCCAACGGTCGCTCCAGGGCGGCGGGGGCGTCGTCGATAAATGCGCTGGCCAGACAACCAAACATGCCCGCCTGGCGAATATCCTGCGTCAGCTTGCCCAGTACAAATCGTGCATCGTCTTGCAGGACCATTGCCGCCAATTGACTGGCATGCGTCAGCCGTGTGCTGATGACCACCTGGCTTGCGCCCAGCACCAACACGAGCCCAACGGCCAACGCCACGAGCATTTCCACCAGGCTGAATCCGCGTACAAGACGGCTCATTGCAACGCGCCTTGTTCATCGACCATGCGACTGGTGAGAACGAACGTCTCCCTTGCTCCCGGGCCGCCTGCGCCCCTGCCCGCCTGCCAACTGATAGTGATAGTGACCTCAGGCCCGCTGGTCGATACCGCTCCTTTGGCATCTGCGCCGGCAAAACCCAGGATATTGGCCTCGAAATCATGCAGGTCCAGATCACGCACGCTGGCGGTCGGGACATTGGCCATCGAAGATCCAGCTCGCGACCACGAATAATCGATCCCGGGATTGGAGCGAATTCGATCAAGCATGTCGTAGGCAATGAAACTGGCCTGGCTGGTCATCCTGGCGCTCTCGGTGTACTTGAGCGCATTGAGCTGGATGGCCGAAGCGCCCAACAAACCGACAGCCAGAATCAACACCGCCACCAACACCTCGATCAGGGTCATGCCGGTTTGGCGCCACTGGACGGCGCGAAGAAAAAACCTGTGTGTACGGACTAGCATCACCGTCGTCATCCATGTCGAGGGGCGAAAAACAGGCAAAACCTGTTGTGCGACCCAAGACTAGCGGCGGTTTTTAATCGGTGCCGCTTGCGGAACAAAGGGAAATACTTTGGACATAAAGGCCATCATCCAACCCTGGCATCCGCTGGCTATACCTGTCTCTACCCGCTGGATTACCAGCTGCGTCCACGGAGGGACGGCATATGACAGAACGAGGCTTCACCCTGATCGAGTTGCTATTGGGCCTGATGCTGAGCGGCCTGCTGGCGCATTTGGCGGTGCCCAGCTTCAAAGGATTGCTCGACGCACACCAGCAACACAGCGCAGCCGAATCACTGGCGCAGGGCCTGCGCTTCGCCCGCAGCGCAGCGCTCACACGCAATCGCGCGGTGATTGTTCATGCATTGGAGGACGATTGGAGCCTAGGCTGGCGAGTCATCGAGGATGTCAGCGGGCGCGGTCATATGGACGAAGACAACCCGATACTGTTGGAGCGACAGGACAGCGGGCGTGCAACGCTGGTCGGCAATGGGCCGGTCAAGAGCCAAGTGCGCTTCAGCGGATTGGGCGAGCCGGTATTTACGGGGGGAGGCTTCCGTGCCGGCACCGTGCACATATGCGACACGGGCCAGGCACAAAGCCTGCATCAGGTAGTGCTGGCCCCAAGCGGCCGCATCAGCCTGCGCAGTGATAAAACCGAGCAGGCGTTATGTCGGGACTGATCCAGCACCTGGGCTCAGAGCAACGAGCGAACCCGCAGTTCCTTGGGCATGGAGAACGTGATGTTCTCTTCACGGCCGGCCAACTCATCGGCGCCGGTCGCGCCCCAAGCCTGCAACTGTTGGATCACGCCCCGCACCAGCACTTCCGGAGCCGAGGCTCCGGCCGTGATACCGATACGCTCAACGCCATCGAACCAGCTGCGTTGCATGTCTTCAGCACCGTCGATCAGGTAGGCCGGTGTGGCCATGCGTTCAGCCAGCTCGCGCAGACGATTGGAGTTGGAGCTGTTCGGGCTGCCGACCACCAAAACCACGTCGCATTCGTTGGCCAATTGCTTGACCGCATCCTGACGGTTTTGCGTGGCGTAGCAGATGTCATCCTTGCGCGGACCGCCAATGGCAGGGAAACGCGCGCGCAAAGCGTCGATAACGCGGCTGGTGTCGTCCATGGACAAGGTAGTCTGGGTCACGAAAGCCAACCGATCAGGATTGTGTACCTGCAAATCGGCGACGTCCTTTTCATCTTCCACCAGGTAGATGGCACCGCCGTTGCTGGCGTCATACTGGCCCATGGTGCCTTCAACTTCCGGGTGGCCGGCATGACCGATCAGGATGCATTCACGCCCGTCACGACTGTAGCGTGCGACTTCGATATGCACCTTGGTGACCAATGGGCAGGTGGCATCGAATACTTTCAGGCCACGGCCGGCAGCTTCGGTACGCACGGCCTGGGAAACGCCGTGGGCGCTGAAAATGACGATAACGTCGTCCGGCACCTGGTCGAGCTCTTCAACAAAGATGGCACCGCGCGCGCGCAGATCTTCGACCACGAACTTGTTGTGGACAACTTCATGGCGCACATAAATCGGCGGCCCGAAGACTTCCAGGGCGCGATTGACGATTTCGATCGCCCGGTCCACGCCGGCGCAGAAGCCACGGGGGTTGGCGAGTTTGATTTGCATGCTGTGCCTCGTGTCTTGCAGCCACTTGGGTTCAAGCTAGACGCTAACCCACCTGACAGTAGAGATCAAAGGTGGGAGCGGGCTTGCTCGCGAAAGCAGTGGGCCAGATAACACATGTGTTACTGATAGACCGCTTTCGCGAGCAAGCCCGCTCCCACATTTTTAACCGCGTCGTTGATCAGATCGCTTTAACGTCGATGATTTCAACATCAAAGGTCAAGGTTTTACCGGCCAACGGGTGATTGAAGTCGATGGTCACTTGCGCGTCATCGAAGGTTTTCACCACACCCGGCAGTTCGGTATTCGCCGCATCGTTGAAGATCACCAACAAGCCTTCCGAAAGGTCCATGTCCTGGAACTGCGAACGCGGGATGATCTGCACGTTTTGCGGGTTGGGTTGGCCAAAGGCATTTTCCGGCAGGATCTGCAGGTTGCGCTTGTCGCCAGCCTTGAAGCCGAACAGCGCGGCTTCGAAACCCGGCAGCAGGTTGCCATCACCGACTTTGAAAGTCGCGGGGGCCTTGTCGAACGTGCTGTCGACCGTGTCGCCATTTTCCAGGCGCAGTGCGAAATGCAAAGTGACTTCCGTGTTCTGGCCGATACGTTGTTCAGCCAATACCTGATCAGTCATTGACGGTCTCTCCGGTTTTCTTGCTTTTGAACATGTCCAACGCCAGCATGATCGCACCGACGGTGATGGCGCTGTCGGCAAAGTTGAACGCCGGGAAGTACCAGCGGTTCTGCCAATGCACCAGGATAAAGTCGATCACATGGCCCAAGGCAATGCGGTCGTAGAGGTTGCCCAGCGCGCCGCCCAACACAAGGGCCAGGGCGATAGCCAGCCAGGTGTCATCGCGGCCAAGACGCTTGAGCCAAACTACCAGCACCGCACTGACCACCACCGCGATCAGCGCGAACAGCCAGCGCTGCCAGCCACCGCTATCAGCCAAAAAGCTGAAAGCGGCGCCGGTGTTGTAGGCCAGGGTCCAGCTGAAGTAGTCCGGGATCACCACGATCTGCTGGAACATCTGCAGGGAGCCTTCGAAATGAGCCTTGCTGACCTGGTCGATGACCAGGACCAGCACACTCAGCACGAGCCAGCCCAGACGTCCGAAACGACTGGTGTTAGGCATAGTGGCGAACCTCACCAGCACCCGAGATGTTGTCGACGCAACGACCACAGATTTCCGGATGCTCAGGGTTCACACCGACGTCTTCACGGCAGTGCCAGCAACGGGCGCACTTGGCGAAGGCCGACTTGACCACTTTGAGCTTGAGGCCTGGCACTTCGGTGGCGACTGCATCCGCCGGGGCCTGGGCGAATGGCGCCAGGCTAGCGGTGGAGGTAATCAGCACGAAACGCAGTTCGTTGCTGAGCTTGGCCAGATCGGCAGTCAGGCCTTCTTCGGCAAACAGAGTGACTTCGGCTTGCAGGTTGCCACCGACGGCCTTGGCCGCGCGCTGAACTTCCAGCTCCTTGTTCACCGCAGCCTTGACGGCCATCACGCCTTCCCAGTACTCGCGGCCCAATTCGAAATCAGCCGGCAATTCGGTCAGACCTTCGTACCAGGTGTTGAGCATCACCGATTCGTTGCGCTCGCCTGGCAGGTACTCCCACAGCTCGTCGGCGGTGAAGGCCAGGATCGGCGCGATCCAGCGCACCAGCGCCTCACTGATGTGGTACAGCGCGGTCTGCGCCGAACGACGGGCCTTGCTGTTAGCGCCGGTGGTGTACTGGCGATCCTTGATGATGTCGAGGTAGAAACCACCCAACTCCTGCACGCAGAAGTTGTGGATCTTCGAGTAAACGTTCCAGAAGCGATATTCGCCGTAATGCTCCTGCAACTCGCGCTGCAGCAACAGGGTACGGTCCACGGCCCAACGGTCCAGGGCGAGCATGTCCTCGGACGGCAGGATGTCGGTGGCCGGGTTGAAACCGGTCAGGTTCGACAGCAGGAAGCGTGCGGTGTTACGGATACGGCGGTAGGCGTCGGCACTGCGCTGCAGGATCTGCTCGGACACAGCCATCTCGCCCGAATAGTCGGTCGAGGCCACCCACAGACGCATGATGTCGGCACCCAGGGTGTCATTGACTTTTTGCGGCGCAATCACGTTGCCCAGTGACTTGGACATCTTGCGGCCGTTTTCATCCACCGTGAAACCGTGGGTCAACAGCTCGCGGTACGGAGCGTGGTTATCGATGGCGCAACCGGTCAGCAAGGAAGAGTGGAACCAGCCACGGTGCTGGTCCGAACCTTCCAGGTACAGGTCGGCGCGAGGACCGGTCTCGTGGCCCATCGGGTGCGAACCACGCAGCACGTGCCAGTGGGTGGTGCCCGAGTCGAACCACACGTCGAGGGTATCGCTGATCTTGTCGTACAACGGTGCTTCGTCGCCCAACAGCTCGGCGGCATCAAGCTTGAACCAGGCTTCGATGCCTTCCTGTTCAACGCGCTGGGCCACGACTTCCATCAGCTCAACGGTGCGTGGGTGCAACTCGCCGCTTTCCTTGTTGAGGAAGAACGGGATCGGCACGCCCCAGTTACGCTGACGCGAGATGCACCAGTCCGGGCGGTTGGCGATCATCGAGTGCAGGCGTGCCTGGCCCCAGGCCGGGATGAAGCCGGTGTCTTCGATGGCCTTGAGCGAGCGCACGCGCAGGGTGTCGCCGCTGGCCGGCTCTTTGTCCATGCCGATGAACCACTGCGCGGTGGCGCGGTAGATCAGCGGGGTCTTGTGACGCCAGCAGTGCATGTAGCTGTGTTTGATGGTGTCGGACTTTATCAACGCACCGACTTCGCTCAGCTTCTCGATGATTGCGTGGTCAGCCTTGAAGATGAACTGGCCGCCAAAGAACTCCAGCGATGACACATACACGCCATTGCTTTGCACCGGGTTGATGATGTCATCGTTGGTCAGGCCGTATTTCTTGCAGATCACAAAGTCGTCCACACCATAGGCGGGCGAGCAGTGGACCACGCCGGTACCCGAGCCCAGCTCGACGTAGTCAGCCAGGTAAACCGGCGACAGACGGTCATAGAACGGGTGGCGGAAATTGATCAACTCCAGCGCGGAACCGGTGGTGGTGGCAATCACCGAACCCTGCAGCTCGTAACGGGCCAGGCAGGCTTCAACCATTTCCTCGGCCAGCACCAGCAGGCGGTCACCAACGTCCACCAGGGCGTAAGTGAACTCCGGGTGTACGTTCAGCGCCTGGTTGGCGGGGATGGTCCACGGGGTGGTGGTCCAGATCACGATGGCCGCTGGCTTGCCCAGGCTCGCCAGGCCAAAGGCCTCGGCCAGCTTGGCGTCGTCCGCGATCGGGAAGGCTACGTCGATGGTCGAGGACTTCTTGTCTTCGTACTCGACCTCCGCCTCGGCCAGGGCCGAACCGCAGTCGAAACACCAGTTCACGGGCTTGAGCCCCTTGAACACGAAGCCACCCTTGACGATCTCGGCCAAGGCACGGATTTCACCGGCCTCGTTCTTGAAGTCCATGGTCTTGTAGGGGTTGGCCCAGTCACCCAATACACCCAGGCGGATGAATTCGGACTTCTGCCCTTCGATCTGCTCGGTGGCGTAGGCACGGCACAGTTCGCGGGTTTTATCCGCGCCCAGGTTCTTGCCGTGGGTCACTTCGACCTTGTGCTCGATCGGCAGGCCGTGGCAGTCCCAACCCGGGACATAAGGCGCGTCGAAACCCGAAAGGGTTTTCGAGCGAATGATCATGTCCTTGAGAATCTTGTTCAGCGCATGACCGATGTGAATCGTGCCGTTGGCATAAGGAGGGCCGTCGTGCAGGACGAATTTCGGACGATCCTTGCCAATTTCGCGCAACTTTCCGTACAGGCCAATACTGTCCCAGCGCTGCAGGATCTGCGGTTCGCGCTGTGGCAGGCCGGCCTTCATTGGGAAGGCGGTGTCCGGAAGGTTTAGCGTGGCTTTATAGTCGGTCATTTAAGGCTCTTCGGTTAGCGATGGGCGCTAGGTGCGGCTAGTGCACGGGCGGCGGCGACATCCGCATTGATCGCCGTTTTCAACGCCTCAAGTGAGGCGAAACGCTGCTCTTCACGCAGCTTCTGGTGGAAAACCACCGTCAAACGCCGGTCATACAGATCACCGGCAAAATCCAAAAGGTGTACTTCCAGGTGGGCCTTGCCATCACCTGCAACCGTGGGCCTGACGCCTATATTGGCGACTCCCGGCCACGATTGGCCGTCGATGTCGACGCTCACCAGGTAAACCCCGGTCAGCGGCACACGGCGGCGCTTGAGTTGCACGTTGGCGGTCGGCGTGCCCAGTTGGCGCGCCAGCTTCTGGCCGTGCAATACCCGTCCGGCAATGCGGAACGGACGACCGAGCAGGCGCTCGGCCAAGGCGAAGTCGGCAGCGGCCAGTGCATTACGCACCTGCGTGCTGCTAACGCGCAGCCCGTCCAGTTCGACGGTTTGCGCGGCTTCGACGGTAAAGCCCTGGTTGACGCCGGCCTGTTGCAGGAAATCGAAATCCCCGACACGGTCGCAACCGAAACGGAAGTCGTCGCCGACCTCCAAGTGTTGCACACCCAGGCCATCCACCAGGATACGGTCGACGAATTCGGCGGCGCTAAGGCTTTGCAAACGCTGGTTGAAGGCCAGGCAGAGAACTCGGTCCACGCCCTCTTCAGCCAGCAGTTGCAGTTTGTCGCGCAAGCGGGCCAGACGGGCCGGCGCCGTTTGCGGGGTGAAAAACTCCCGCGGCTGTGGCTCGAAAATCACCACACAGCTGGGCACACCCAACTCGACCGCTCGCTCACGCAGCCGGGCCAGGATAGCCTGGTGACCACGGTGAACACCGTCAAAGTTGCCAATAGTGGCGACGCAGCCCCGATGCTGGGGGCGCAGGTTGTGGAGACCTCGAACCAGCTGCATAACGCGCTTCTTGCTCATAAAGTGGTCGATTATAACCACACCCGGCCCCGGACGACAGGCAACAGCGCAGGCCAAGTGGGTTGATTCGATAAAACACCGGTTTTATTGAGGCAAAGTCCCTAGTTCAGGGACTTGCGATTGAAATCCCGCAGCCGGAAGCCCTGCAGCAGCAACATGCCGAAGTAAACCACAACGCCCGCAACCACCAGCAGGCCCAGGCGCAGGAAGCGTTCCAGCATATGCCCTTCATCCCAGGCGGGCATGAAGTGCATCAAACCCAAGAGCACCGCCGACATCGCGCCCACCGCAACCACCAGCTTGAGCGCAAACAGGCCCCAGCCAGGTTGCGGCTGGAACATCTGCTGCTTGCGCAGTTGATAGAACAGCAGGCCGGCATTGATACAGGCGCCGGCACTGATGGCCAGGGCCAGCCCGGCGTGCGCCAGCGGGCCGATGAATGCAAGGTTGAGCAATTGCGTGACAATCAGCGTGAAGATCGCGATTTTCACCGGCGTACGGATGTTTTGCTGAGCATAGAAGCCCGGCGCCAACACTTTGATCACGATGATGCCAAGCAGACCCACCGAATAGGCAATCAATGCGCGCTGGGTCATGGAGGCGTCAAACGCGCTGAACTGGCCGTACTGGAACAACGCCACCGTCAGCGGTTCAGCCAGGATTCCCAGGGCCAGGGCACACGGCAGCACCAGCACGAAGCACAGGCGCAGCCCCCAGTCGAGAATACGCGAGTACTCCTGGCGGTCCTTGCTGGCATAGGTGCGCGACAGGGTCGGTAGCAAAATCGTGCCCAGGGCCACACCGAGCACGCCGGACGGCAACTCCATCAGGCGATCGGCGTAGTACATCCACGACACCGAACCCGACACCAGCAACGAGGCGAAGGCAGTGTTGATGATCAGGGAAATCTGGCTGACCGATACCCCCAGGATTGCCGGCAACATGTTGCGCATCACGCGCCAGACACCGGTGTCCTTCAGGTTCAAGCGCGGCAGAACGAGCATGCCGATCTTTTTCAGGTGCGGCAGTTGGTACAACAACTGCGCCAGGCCACCGGCCAGCACCGCCCAGCCCAGAGCCATCACGGGTGGATCGAAGTACGGCGTGAGGAATACTGCGAAGATAATCATGCTCACGTTGAGCAAGGTCGGCACGAACGCCGGCACCGAGAACCGGTTCCAGGTATTCAGGATGGCGCCGGCCAGGGATGACAGCGAGATCAGCAATATATAAGGAAAGGTCACCCGCAGCAGATCAGTGGTCAGCGCGAATTTTTCCGGCGTATTGGCAAAACCCGGGGCCGTGGCCCAGATCACCCAGGGTGCAGCGAGCATGCCGGCAATGGTGACCAACATCAAAACCAGCGTCAGCAGGCCCGAGACGTAGGCAATGAAGGTACGGGTTGCCTCTTCGCCCTGCTGGGTCTTGTATTCCGCCAGGATCGGCACGAAGGCCTGGGAAAATGCGCCCTCGGCGAAGATCCGGCGCAGCAGGTTGGGCAGTTTGAAGGCGATAAAGAAGGCGTCCGTGGCCATGCTGGCGCCGAAAATGCGCGCCAACAGAGTGTCACGCACAAACCCCAATACCCGGGAGATCATCGTGATAGAGCTGACCGCAGCCAACGATTTGAGCAGATTCATCGAAAGAGTTTGCGCCTATAGATAAACAGCAGGCGAACAAAGCGCCCACTTATGCGATACTGCGCGCCTGCAACAGCACAGAGCCAAAGCTCGCGAGTTTACAGGTCAAGCGCCGGAAATAAATCACCCGCCTCTTCAGATCGACCACTCAGCAGTTCGCATCAGCCGCCCTTGACAACCCAACAAGTCATCGGCATGATTCGCGGCCTATTTTGTTTGCTATTTCCTAAAAAGTCTTTCGAGGAGCTCGACGGTGGCCAACACACCTTCCGCCAAAAAACGTGCAAAACAGGCTGAGAAGCGTCGCAGCCACAACGCCAGCCTGCGTTCCATGGTTCGTACCTACATCAAGAATGTAGTTAAAGCCATCGACACCAAAGACGCTGCAAAAGCTCAAGCTGCTTACGTTCTGGCTGTGCCTGTTATCGACCGTATGGCCGATAAAGGCATCATCCACAAGAACAAAGCCGCTCGTCACAAGAGCCGCCTGAATGGCCACATCAAGGCTCTGAACGTCGCTGCTGCTGCCTAAGTGGTAACAACTGCAACGCTGGCTTACCGGCGTAACAGTTAAGAAATGCCCCGTACCGAAAGGTCCGGGGCATTTTTGTTTGTGCCTGAAAATCATAGAAACCCGCCCACCATGAAATGCAGGCAAAAAAACGCCCCGAACCAGTCGGGGCGTTTTTTGCTACCAGCCGATCAATGCATCAATCAGTGGTGATGACCGCCCTCACCGTGGACGTGACCGTGAGCCACTTCTTCCTGGGAGGCGTCGCGGATGGCAACGATCTTCACTTTGAAGTTCAGGCGCTGGCCAGCCAGAGGGTGGTTACCGTCGACAGTCACGTCATCGCCATCCAGATCGCGGATAGTGACGATCTGCATTTGGCCGTCCGGTGCGGAGGCGTGGAACTGCATGCCCACTTCCAGCTCGTCGACGCCTTCGAACATGCTGCGGCTCAGGGTGCTGACCAGTTCGGCGGAGTATTCGCCGTAGGCATCTTCAGGTTCAACGGCAACGGTCAGCTCATCGCCGACGCTCTTGCCTTCCAGGGCCTTCTCCAGGCCCGGGATGATGTTGCCTGCGCCTTGCAGGTAGACCAGCGGCGCGCCGCCGGCTGAGCTGTCGATGACCTCACCAGCGTCGTTGGTCAGGGTATAGTCGATGGAGACAGCCTTGTTAGCGGCGATCGTCATGGGGGCGAGACCTTTTGCATAAGAATGAAGAACGGACAAGTCTAAACAAGGATTTGCCCGAAAGCGAACAGAACCCGGACCAACGGGACCGACCAACGGTATCCCTCATCATCGGGTTCCACCAGGATGACGATCAGCATTGGGTCGCCGAGCTCTCCTGCGGCCACACCCAGCACCTGCGCCACCAGCCGCCCTGGCAGTCCCGAGGCTGGGTACTCGATACCACGCAACGCCTTGAAAAAATAGGCCAACCCTTTGCCTGCGGCTGGTGTGCGCAAGGGTCGAATAACGATAATCTTGATGCCTGATTCCCGGCAGGTGCTCAACCATAGAGCACCACCGAAGCCATGCACCTCCAGAGAATTCGCATGCAGACTTTTTTTATCGCGCCCACCGATTTTGGTGTGGGTCTGACCTCCATCAGCCTCGGGCTGGTGCGTACCCTTGAGCGGGCCGGACTGAAAGTCGGCTTCTTCAAACCGATTGCCCAGCCGCACCCTGGCGACACGGGCCCCGAGCGCTCCACCGAACTGGTGGCGCGCACCCACGGCCTGAAACCACCCCAACCCCTGGGCCTGGCCCACGTTGAGCGCATGCTTGGCGACGGCCAGCTCGATGAGCTGCTCGAGGAAATCATCACCCTGTATCAGCAAGCCGCCGTGGGCAAGGACGTGTTGATCGTCGAAGGCATGGTGCCGACCCGCAGCGCGAGCTACGCGGCGCGAGTCAACCTGCACCTGGCCAAAAGCCTCGATGCCGAGGTGATCCTCGTGTCCGCCCCGGAGAACGAAGTACTCACCGAGCTTTCCGGCCGGGTCGAATTGCAGGCGCAACTGTTCGGCGGCCCGAAAGATCCGAAGGTACTGGGCGTGATCCTCAACAAAGTGCGCACCGACGAAAGCATGGAAGCCTTCTCGGCGCGCCTGAAAGAACATTCGCCGTTACTGCGCAGTGGGGATTTCCGCCTGCTCGGCTGCATCCCCTACCAACCCGAGCTCAACGCTCCGCGCACCCGCGACGTCGCCGACCTGATGGGCGCGCAGATCCTCAACGCCGGCGACTATGAAAGCCGGCGCATGACCAAAATCATCATCTGCGCGCGCACCATGCGCAACACTGTGGAACTGCTCAAGCCTGGCGTGCTGGTGGTGACGCCAGGTGATCGCGACGACATCATCCTCGCCGTCAGCCTCGCGGCGATCAACGGCGTGCCCCTGGCCGGGCTGCTGCTGACCAGCGACACCCTGCCCGACCCGCGCATCATGGATTTGTGCCGTGGCGCGCTCCAGGCCGGGCTGCCGGTGTTGTCGGTAAGCACCGGTTCCTACGACACGGCGAACCTGCTCAACAGCCTCAACAAGGAAATCCCGATCGACGACCGCGAGCGCGCCGAGATCATCACCGATTTCGTCGCCAGCCACCTGGATGCACGCTGGCTGCACCAACGTTGCGGTACGCCACGGGAAATGCGCCTGTCGCCGGCGGTGTTCCGTTATCAGCTGATCCAACGCGCCCAGAACGCCAACAAGCGCATCGTGTTGCCCGAGGGCAGCGAACCGCTGACCGTACAAGCAGCCGCCATCTGCCAGGCCCGCGGCATTGCGCGCTGTGTGCTGCTGGCCAAGCCTTCGGATGTGGAGGCCGTCGCCCGCGCCCAGGGTATCGAATTGCCCGAGGGCCTGGAGATTCTCGACCCGGACCTGATACGCCAGCGCTACGTCGAACCCATGGTTGCGCTACGCAAGAGCAAAAGCCTCAACGCGCCGATGGCCGAGCAGCAACTGGAAGACAACGTGGTGATCGCCACCATGATGCTCGCGCTGGATGAAGTGGACGGCCTGGTATCCGGCGTCATTCATTCCACCGCCAATACCATCCGTCCGGCCCTGCAGCTGATTAAGACCGCGCCGGGCTGCACGCTGGTGTCGTCGGTATTCTTCATGCTGTTCCCCGAACAGGTGCTCGTGTACGGCGACTGCGTCATGAACCCGCACCCGAGCGCGGCCGAACTGGCCGAGATCGCGCTGCAAAGCGCCGACTCGGCCGCCGCGTTCGGCATCACCCCGCGCGTGGCGATGATCAGCTACTCCAGCGGTGATTCAGCCAGCGGCGAGGAGGTGGAAAAAGTCCGCGAAGCCACCCTGCTCGCCCACGAACAGCAAAGCTCGCTGCTGATCGATGGCCCGTTGCAGTACGACGCCGCCGCCAACGAAACCGTCGCTCGGCAACTGGCGCCCAATAGCCAGGTCGCCGGTAAAGCCACCGTCTTCGTGTTCCCGGACCTGAACACCGGCAACACCACGCACAAGGCCGTGCAGCGCAGCGCCGACTGCGTGAGCCTGGGGCCGATGCTCCAGGGCTTGCGCAAACCGGTGAACGACCTGCCACGCGGCGCTCAAGTCGACGACATCGTGTACACCATCGCACTGACTGCGATCCAAGCCGCCAACCGCCCCATGGATATTTAAATGCTGGATTTTCTACCTGCCGCCGTGCGCGGGGTCATTGCTTCGCTGCTGCTGGCGTTGAATACGATCCTGCTGTGTTCGTTCCTGTTTATCGTGGCGCTGTTCAAGGCGCTGCCGTTTGCCAAGCGCTTCAGTGAGTGGCTGATGAACCACACCCATGAAGCCTGGGTCACCAACAACAAAGGCTGGATGAACCTGGTGCAGCATACTCGCTGGCACCTGTCCGGCCTTGAGGGCCTGGACTACCAACACTCCTACCTGGTGACCAGCAACCACCAGAGCTGGGTCGACATCATGGTGTTGCAATACGTGCTCAACCGGCGGATTCGCCCGTTGAAGTTTTTCCTCAAGCAGGAGCTGATCTGGGTACCGGTGATTGGCCTGGCGTGGTGGGCGTTGGGCTTCCCGTTCATGAAGCGCTACACCAAGGCTTACCTGGAAAAGCACCCGGAGAAGAAAGGCAAAGACCTGGAAACCACCCGCAAGACCTGCGCGAAGTTTCGTGACAACCCCGTGGGCATCTTCAACTTTGCCGAAGGCACACGGTTTACCCCTGGCAAGCACGCGCAGCAGAATTCACCCTTTCGCTACCTGCTCAAGCCTAAAGCCGGTGGGATTGCGTTTGTGCTGGATGCGATGGGCGAGCAACTGAAGTCACTGGTCAACGTCACCATTCATTACCCGGCCGGGAGCCCGGGGTATTGGGACTTGCTCTGCGGAAATGTGAAGGACGTGGTGGTGCAGTTTGAAGAAGTGCAGATCCCCGCCGCGTTCATCGGCAAGAACTACGAGCAGGATGGGGAGTATCGAACCGCATTCCAGGGCTGGATCAACCAACTCTGGAAGGACAAGGATGCGCTGCTGGACAAGCTGCACACAGAGCACCCAGGCAAAAGGTAATCAAACCTGTGGCAGGGGGCTTGCTCCCGATAGCTGTGGATCAGCCACAAATGGTAATGGCTGATGTACCGCTATCGGGAGCAAGCCCCCTCCCACATTTTTAGATCGCGCCGCGCTGACGCAACAGCTCCAGCACTTGCTTGACGCTCTCTTCCAGCGACAGGGCCTGGGTGTCGATCACCAGATCGGCGTTCAACGGCACGTCATACGGGAAGGATTCGCCAGGGATATTATCCCCACCGGCAGCGTACAAACCTTGCGGATCACGCTCGGCGCACACCAGCGGCGACGCTTGCACATAGACGGTCAGCAGGCGGTCGGCGCCGATCAGCGCCTTGGCCTGTTCACGGCCTTCGGCATCCGGCGCAACGAACGCGGCCAGGGTCAGCAGGCCGGCCTCGTTGAACTGGCGCGCCACGTGGGCGGCACGCCGCCAATTTTCAGTGCGACCGGCACGGTCCTGCGGCAGCCCTTTGTTCAGGTCGTGACGCAGGTTCTGGCCATCCAGCACGAACACTGCACGCCCCATGTCGAACAGCTTGCGCTCAACCGCGTAGGCCAAGGTGCTTTTGCCGGCGCCCGACAGGCCGCTGAACAACACGGTGGCCGGCTGTTGGCCGAAGCGCAACGCACGCTCTTCGGTGGACACATGCGCCAATTTGCCGTGCTGCGCCGCACCGCCATGCCCCACCGGCGGCGCGATGATCATGCCGGCAGCCACGGTGCCATTGGTCAAACGGTCGATGACGATAAACGCACCCGTGGTGCGGTTGCTGTCGTAGCCGTCCAGAGCAATGGCGGCGTCGAGGCTGACCTTGACCCGGCCAATCTCATTGAGTTGCAGCGAACTCGCCGGGCCTTCGGCCAGGGTGTTCACGTCCACGCGGTGCACGATGCTGGTGATGGAACCCGGCACATAGCTGGTGGCGCGCTTGATGTCGTATTTCTTGCCCGGCAGCATCGGCTCTTCAGCCATCCAGACCAGCATGGCGTCGAAGGCGTCGGTCACTTGCGGCACGTTGTCGGCATGTACCAGCAGGTCGCCACGGGAGATGTCGATCTCGTCTTCCATGGTCAGGGTCACGGCCTGGCCCGGGCCTGCGTGCTCCAGCTCGCCTTCGAAGGTGACGATGGATTTGACGCGGCTGCTCTTGCCCGAAGGCAGCACCACCACTTCGTCGCCCTTGTGCACGATGCCGCTGGCCAGGGTGCCGGCAAAACCACGGAAGTTAAGGTTCGGACGATTGACGTACTGCACCGGGAAACGTAAATCGGTGTAGTTGCGGTCGTTGGCGATCTCGACGGTTTCGAGGATCTCCATCAGCGACTGGCCGGTGTACCAGGGCGAGCGCTCGCTCTTGTTCACCACGTTGTCGCCCTTGAGCGCAGACATCGGCACAAATGCCAGGGTGCTCGGCTTGAAGGCGATACCCTCGGCGAACTTCAGGTAATCGGCCTTGATCTGCTCGAATACACCTTGGTCAAAGCCATTGATGTCCATCTTGTTGACGGCCACCACGATGTGTTTGATCCCCAGCAACGAGGCGATAAAGCTGTGGCGACGGGTCTGGGTCTGCACGCCGTAGCGCGCATCGATCAGAATGATCGCCAGGTCACAGGTGGATGCACCGGTGGCCATGTTGCGGGTGTACTGCTCATGGCCGGGAGTGTCGGCGATGATGAATTTGCGCTTGGCGGTGGAGAAATAGCGGTAGGCAACATCGATGGTGATGCCCTGCTCACGCTCAGCCTGCAAACCATCGACCAGCAAGGCCAGGTCGATGTCGTCACCGGTGGTGCCGACTTTCTTCGAATCGCGGGTGATGGCTTCCAGGTGATCCTCGTAGATCATCTTGGAGTCGTGCAGCAGGCGCCCGATCAGGGTGCTCTTGCCGTCGTCGACGTTGCCGCAGGTCAGGAAGCGCAACATTTCCTTGCGCTCGTGCTGGCCCAGGTAGGCGAGGATGTCCTCGCTGATCAAATCAGATTGATGCGACATGACAGCCCCTTAGAAATAACCTTGACGTTTTTTGTCTTCCATCGAGCCGGCACCATCGTGGTCGATGACACGGCCCTGGCGCTCGGAAGTTCGCGTCAGGAGCATTTCCTGAATGATGTCCGTCAGCGTCTCGGCTTCGGACTCCACCGCGCCCGTCAACGGGTAGCAGCCAAGGGTACGGAAACGTACTTTCTTTTTGACGATTCGGGCTTTTTCTTCGTCGGAAAGGTGCTCAAGGATGCGGTCGTCGTCGATCATGATCAACGTGCCGTTCTTCTCGATCACATCGCGTTCGGCGGCGAAATACAGCGGCACGATCGGGATGCCTTCCAGGTAGATGTACTGCCAGATGTCCAGTTCGGTCCAGTTGGACAGCGGGAACACACGGATCGACTCGCCCTTGTTGACGTTGCCGTTGTAGACGTTCCACAGCTCGGGGCGCTGGTTCTTCGGGTCCCAGCGGTGTTTGCTGTCGCGGAACGAGTACACGCGCTCTTTGGCGCGGGATTTCTCTTCATCGCGACGGGCACCGCCAAAGGCTGCGTCGAAACCATGCTTGTCCAGGGCCTGCTTGAGGCCCTCGGTCTTCATGATGTCGGTGTGCTTGGCGCTACCGTGGGTGAATGGGTTGATGCCCTGCGCCACGCCATCCGGGTTGACGTGGGTGATCAGCTCCAGGCCAAGCTCTTGGACCATTTGGTCGCGGAACTTGTACATCTCCTGGAATTTCCAGCGGGTGTCGACGTGCATCACCGGGAACGGCAGCTTGCCCGGAAAGAACGCCTTGCGCGCCAGATGCAGCATCACGGCGGAGTCTTTACCGATCGAGTAGAGCATCACCGGGTTGTCGAACTCGGCGGCGACCTCGCGGATGATGTGGATGCTTTCCGCCTCCAGCTGTTTCAGATGCGTCAGTTTGTCGACCATGGTTACTCACGGAAAAACGATCTTATGGACGGCCAGCGGGCCGTGTTCGAGCGAGGCATGCTAGCACAGCACCTTCTTCTATTCAGGGCGCCAACTAGATCGAAACGGTATATGAATATGCCCCCAGGTTTGGCCTGTGGGAGGGGCTTGCTCTCGATAGCGGCGGCTCAGCCACCCTTCTCAGACTGACACACTGCTATCGCCGGCAAGTCACCCGCCGCACGGCTCAAATCGGGTTCGGGCAGTCAATGAACAAATGTTCCAGGGCGAAACGCCGCGCCAGGTAATCACCCAACGCCTGCACCCCGTAGCGCTCGGTGGCGTGATGGCCGGCGGCGATGAAGCTGATGTTGTTTTCCCGCGCACTGTGAAAGGTCTGCTCGGACGCTTCGCCACTCAGGTACAGGTCGACACCCGCAGCAATCGCCTGGTCGATATAGCCCTGGCCGCCACCGGTACACCAGCCGACACGGCGGATCATTTCACTGCCTTCGATCAGCAGCGGCTCGCGGCCCATGGCATCCTGCACACGGCGCGCGAAATCACGGGGCGACAAGGGCTCGACGAGGGAACCGACCAGGCCGACGACCTTGGGGTTGCTCGGGTCCAGCGGGCCTTCGACGGTGATGTCGAGTTGGCGGGCAAGCTGCACGTTGTTGCCCACATCCGGGTGCAGGTCCAGCGGCAGATGGTAGGCCAGCAAGCTGATGTCGTGTTTGAGCAGGGTTTTCAGGCGGCGCTGCTTCATGCCGGTAATGCACGGGTTCTCACCCTTCCAGAAATACCCATGATGCACCAGTACCAAGTCAGCCTCGGCTTCGACGGCAGCATCCAACAGGGCTTGGCTTGCGGTCACGCCACTGACGATGCGCCGCACTTGCGGGCGACCCTCCACCTGCAGGCCATTGGGGCAGTAATCGGCAATTTTTGCGCTGGCAAGGTAGCGGTCCGCTTCCTCGACGAGGGTGGTAAGGGGGACGGCCATATAAAGACTCCTAAATATCCCGTTCCGAGGCGCTCGCAGCCTCGTATAATGCGCGACATTATGGGCGCTCTCCCGCCCCCTGCAACCTGTCAGGACTTACTTGATGCTCAAGGCACTGCGTTTTTTTGGATGGCCATTGTTGGCTGGCGTGCTGATCGCGATGCTGATTATTCAGCGTTATCCCCAGTGGGTGGGCTTGCCCAGCCTTGATGTCAACCTGCAGCAGGCGCCGCAAACCAGTTCGGTGGTGCAAGGCCCGGTGACTTATGCGGACGCTGTCGTCATCGCCGCGCCTGCCGTGGTCAACCTGTACACCACCAAGGTCATCAACAAGCCGGCGCATCCGTTGTTTGAAGACCCGCAGTTCCGCCGTTACTTCGGTGACAACGACCCCAAGCAGCGCCGCATGGAGTCGAGCCTGGGTTCCGGGGTGATCATGAGCCCCGAAGGCTACATCCTTACCAATAACCACGTGACCAGCGGCGCCGACCAGATCGTCGTGGCCCTGCGCGATGGCCGTGAAACCCTGGCCCGTGTGGTCGGCAGCGACCCGGAAACCGACCTCGCGGTGCTGAAGATCGATTTGAAGAGCCTGCCCTCGATCACCATCGGCCGCTCGGAAGGGCTGCGCGTGGGTGATGTGGCATTGGCCATCGGCAACCCGTTCGGTGTTGGCCAGACGGTAACCATGGGCATCATCAGCGCTACCGGGCGCAACCAGTTGGGGCTCAACAGCTACGAAGACTTCATCCAGACCGACGCGGCGATCAACCCGGGCAACTCCGGCGGCGCGCTGGTGGATGCCAATGGCAACCTGACCGGCATCAACACCGCGATTTTCTCCAAGTCCGGCGGCTCCCAAGGCATCGGTTTTGCGATCCCGGTAAAACTGGCGATGGAAGTGATGAAGTCGATCATCGAGCACGGCCAGGTGATTCGCGGCTGGCTGGGGATCGAAGTCCAGCCGTTGACCAAGGAACTGGCCGAATCCTTTGGCCTGACCGGTCGCCCCGGCATTGTCGTGGCGGGGATCTTCCGCGACGGCCCGGCCCAGAAAGCCGGCCTGCAATTGGGCGATGTGATCCTGAGTATCGATGGCGAGCCGGCCGGTGATGGCCGCAAGTCGATGAACCAGGTAGCACGGATCAAACCGACCGAGAAGGTGACGATCCAGGTCATGCGCAACGGTAAAGAGATCAACCTGTCGGCGGAAATTGGCCTGCGCCCGCCGCCCGCGCCGGTGAAGGAAGAGGGATAAGTCACATCGCAGGTGCCCGTTCGCGGGCACCTGTAAACGGATGTTTCAAAGCAATTCATTCTCATTAGGCATGTTATATTGTTTCAATATCGCTATTGGAACGCTCTACCATGTCGTCTCGAAAGTTTGTGCCCCTGGCCGGCCTGGCCCTGGGTTTGCTGCTGGACCCCGCCTACGCCGAAGACAATACCGTTGAATTGGATGCCATCAGCGTAACCACCGACGCCTATGAATCAGCCACAGGTCCGGTTGAAGGCTATCGCGCCACGCGCTCTGCCAGCGCGACCAAAACTGACACCGCGATTCGCGACATCCCCCAATCGATCAGCGTGATTCCTGCCACGGTGCTCAAGGACCTGGGCAGCCACAATGTTGAGCGCGCCCTGGAATATGCAGGCGGTGTGTCCAAGCAAAACAACTTCGGCGGCCTGACGCTCTACGAATACAGCGTGCGAGGCTTCACCACCTCCGAGTTCTACCAGGACGGTTTCAGCGCCAACCGCGGTTACCCCAGCACACCGGACACGGCCAATATCGAGCGCATTGAAGTGCTCAAGGGCCCTGCTGCCAGCCTGTATGGGCGTGGAGATCCGGGCGGCACCGTCAACATCGTCACCAAGAAACCCCAACCAGATGCCTTCACCACCCTGCAAACCAGCGCCGGCAGTTGGGACCGCTACCGTACCGCCATAGACGTCAATACGCCGCTGGACAGCGAAGGCAACCTACTGTCGCGGGTCAACCTGGCGGTGGAGGACAACCACAGTTTCCGCGATCACGTGGATGCAAAGCGAGTGTTTGTCGCACCGTCCTTCAGCTTTCAACTGACGCCGGACACCCACCTGCTGGTAGAAAGCGAATTCGTACGTCACAGCTCGACATTCGATCGCGGCATCGTCGCCAACACCGGCATGTCCCGCTCCACATTCCTGGGCGAACCCAATGACGGCAATATCCGCAACCACAACAATCGGATCCAGGCCGCTATCGAACACAACCTCGACGACACTTGGCAATTGCGCCTGGCCAGCCATTACAAACAAGGCAGCCTGTGGGGCGATGCCTCGGAAAGCCGGGCACTGAACGCCGACGGCCACACCGTCAACCGCCGCTACCGTGAGCGCTCCACCGGCTGGCACGACAGCATCACCCAACTGGAACTGCGCGGCCGGTTCGATATCGGCAGTTGGCAACACGAACTGCTGATCGGTACCGAGTACGAGGACTACCGCAAGAAGGAACGTGTCACCGCGATTGCCGGTAGCCCTTACGCCATAGACGTCTTCCACCCCGTGTATGGCCAGCCCAAACCCAACGGCACGCGCTCCGGCACAGACTTCTATGAACAAGTCAAAAGCCAGGCGCTGAACCTGCAGGATCAGATCGTCTTCACCGACCGCCTGCGCGGCATGCTTGGCGCGCGTTTGGAGCATGTGGAACAAAGCACTGAAGACTTCACACGCAACCACGCCAAGAGCCGGCAAACCCATGACGCCCTGACCCAGCGCGCCGGCCTACTGTACCAACTCACACCGCAAGTCGGCCTGTTTGCCAACGCTTCTACGTCGTTCAAACCCAATAACGGCCTGGATGCCGGCGGCAAATCATTCAAGCCGGAAGAAGGCGTGGGCTATGAAGTGGGTATCAAGAGCGAGCTGTTCGACGACCGCCTCAGCACCACCCTGGCCGCCTTCCATATCGACAAGGAAAACGTCCTGGCCCTGGACCCGGCCACCGACACGCAGCGCGCCATGGGCAAGGCTCGCAGCCGAGGTTTTGACCTGCAAGCCAGCGGGCAAGTGAGCGACGCCGTACGAGTCATCGGTGCCTTCGCCTACATCGACGCCGAAGTCACCCAGGGTGACAAAGCCATTCCAACCGGCAGCCGCATTCTCGGCGTGGCCAAGCGCAGCGCCAGCCTGCTGGGTGTGTACGAATTCCAGGATGGCGCGCTGCGCGGTTCGGACCTGGGCGCAGCATTCACCTATGTCGGCGACCGCTCCGGGGAAGCGGGCAGCCGCTTCGAATTGCCGGCCTATCACACCGTCGACCTGCTGGCCCATTACAAGGCCAGCGAGCAGATGACCGTGGGCCTGAACCTCAACAACCTGTTCGATGAAAAATACTACGAGCGCTCCTACAGCACCTACTGGGTCACACCCGGCGAGCCGCGCAACCTGACCCTGAGCTTGACCCTCAACCTGTAAAAGGATCTCACCATGCACCCGTTCAAACCCCTCGCCCTGCTTGGCCTGCTCTTCGCCACTCAGGTATCGGCCCATGGCCTATGGACCGAAGAACGTCGCGGCAACATCGAAGTGATCTACGGCCATGGCGCCGAGGACAACGCTTTCAAGGCCCAGAAAATCAGCGGCGCCTGGGCCTACGACGCCGGCGGCAAAATGATCCCGGTGACTGTGCAGCGCCTTGACGATCACGCACGCCTCAAGCCGCTCAAAGCACCGGCGGTATTGGCAGTGGCGCTGGATAACGGCATGTGGTCGCAAACGGCGGATAAACAGTGGATCAACAAAGGGCGTACCCAGGTGCCTGGAGCCATTGAGTCAACGCAGACCTTCAAGTACAGCCTGGCGATCTACACACCTGGCGCCAAGCTGCCCAAGCTGGACGCGCTCAAGCTGCTGATCCTGCCGGAAGCCGACCCGCTGACTGTCGGCCCGGGTCGATCATTGCCCGTGCGAGTGCTGCTCGACGGCAAGCCGGTGGCCGGGGTCAAGCTGGTGGGCGATTATCGCAACGCACCGAACACCTTGAGCACCGAAACCGATAAAGACGGACGTGCCCAGGTGCTGGTGCGCAATGAGGGCTTGAACGTGATCGCCGCGCAGGTGGTCGTGCCGCTCAAGGACAACCCCGACGTGGCGACACGAGGGTTATTCACCTCGCTGACGTTCCTCGGCGAACCCCACCACGAGTAAGGGGGTTCACAGGTCCAAAGGCGCTCTTTCACACAACGTGTTGAGCGCCACTGCCCATTGCGGGTCGTCATTGAGGCACGGCACCAACACCAACTCCTCGCCCCCCGCTTCGCGGAATTGTTCCAACCCGCGATCGCCGATCTCTTCCAGCGTCTCGATGCAATCAGCGACAAACGCCGGGCACATCACCAGCAGCTTTTTAACCCCCTGCTGGGCCAGGGTCTCAAGGCGCGCCTCGGTGTAGGGTTCGATCCACTTCGCCCGGCCCAGCCGCGATTGAAAAGCCACCGACCACTTATCTTCGGGCAGCCCCATGCGCGCGGCAAACTCTCGCGCCACACTGAAGCACTGGCCACGGTAACAAGTCGCCCGCACTTCGGGTGACGCGTTGGCGCAGCAGTCCGTGGCGCCATCAAAGGCATGGCCTGGGTTGAGCTTCTTCAGGTGCCGCTCCGGCAGGCCGTGAAAACTGAACAGCAGGTGATCGTAGTCCTGCTGCAGGTGCGGCTTGGCACTGGCGACCAAGGCATCGAGGTATTCGGGCTGGTCGTAGAAGGGTTGCAGGATGGCAAGGCGCACGTTGAGCTTTTTGTCCCGCATCACCCGCCGCGCCTCTTCCACCACGGTGGTTACGGTGCTGTCGGCAAACTGCGGATACAGCGGCGCCAGGGTGACGTTGCGGATACCTTGGCTCGCCAGCCGGGTCAACACGCTTTCAATCGAGGGCTCGCCATACCGCATGGCCAGCTCGACCGGGCCTTGGGTCCATTGCGCCGTCATCTGCTGCTGCAGGCGACGGCTGAGCACCACCAGCGGGGAGCCTTCTTCCCACCAGATCGAGGCATAAGCGTGGGCCGATTGTTCGGGCCGCTTGATCAGGATCAGCGATACCAGCAAACGCCGCACCGGCCACGGCAGGTCGATCACGTAGGGGTCCATCAGGAACTGATTGAGGTAGCTGCGCACATCGGCCACCGAAGTGGACGCCGGTGAGCCCAGGTTGACCAGTAACAACGCGTGATCCGTCATGCAACATCCTATCTCTAGAGGCGGCTGGACAAATCTTCCAGGGCCGCGTGCAAATCAGTGAACTGAAAAGTGAAACCGGCGGCCAGCAGCCGTTCGGGGACGGCCTTCTGCCCGCCCAGCAACAACCCGGACAACTCGCCCAAACCAACCTTCAACGCCAAGGCCGGCATCGGCATGAATGCGGGGCGGTGCAGCACCTGGCCCAGCGTCTTGGCAAACTCGCGGTTACGCACCGGGTGAGGGGCGCAGGCATTATAAGGACCACTGGCGTCAGGCTTGTGCAGAAGAAAATCAATCAGGGCGATTTGATCTTTGATATGGACCCACGGCATCCATTGCCGACCATCGCCGATCGGCCCGCCCAACGCCAGCTTGAACGGCAGTAGCAACCGCGACAAAAAGCCGCCCTCGGCTGCCAGCACCAGGCCGGTGCGCACCAGCACCACGCGCAGGCCCAATGCTTCGGCGCGCAATGCCGTTTCTTCCCAGGCGATACACAGCTGGCTGGGAAAATCATCCTGCACCGGACCGCTCGCCTCGCTCAGCTCGCGCTCGCCGCCATCGCCATACCAGCCCACCGCAGAGCCGGAAATCAACACGGCCGGTTTCTGCTCGAGGCTTTCCATCCATGCCACCAGGGTTTCGGTGAGGCTGATACGGCTGCTCCACAGCAGCGTCTTGCGCTTCTTCGTCCACGGGCGATCGGCAATCGGCGCGCCGGCCAGGTTAACGACAGCGTCCACCGCGCCGATAACCTCTTGCAGGCTGCCGACACCCAGCACTTGCTCGCCACAGAGTCGGGCGACCTGCTCCGGGTCACGACTCCACACGGTCAGGCGATGGCCTTGAGCGAGCCAATAGCGGCAGAGTTGGCGACCGATCAAACCAGTACCGCCGGTCAGCAAAATATGCATAAGACGCTCCTCATGTAACGTTTGCCGCCCGCCACTGGTCTATTTTATAAGCAGGGTTCATTTGTTATCGGGCGTAGCCGTGGCCTAGAACCGCAGGGTTCCAAGCCTCTGCTTTAACCATAGGTCACGTTGTAAGAACAGTTACGCCAAAACTTATACCAAAAAACAATATTGTACAGCTATTAGTGTCGGCGTAGGCTGTACCCAACGGTAAACGAGGCCTTCCATGACTGTTCCCATCGCGATCATCGGCACCGGCATCGCCGGTCTCTCCGCCGCCCGAGCGTTACAAGACGCGGGGCACACCGTACAACTCTTCGATAAAAGCCGTGGCAGTGGCGGGCGCATGTCCAGCAAGCGCAGCGATGCCGGCTCACTGGACATGGGCGCGCAATACTTCACCGCCCGCGACCGACGTTTCGTCAACGAAGTACAGCGCTGGCAGAGCAATGGCTGGGCCGAACAATGGAAACCGCAGCTGTACAATTTCAAGTCCGGCCAGCTCAGCCCCTCCCCCGATGAACAGAGCCGCTGGGTGGGTACGCCGCGCATGAGCGCCATCACCCGCGCCTTGCTCGACGACCTGCCGGTCGAGTTTGGTTGCCGCATCACCGAAGTGTTTCAAGGCGAACACCATTGGAACCTGCTGGACGCCGACGGCGGCAATCACGGCCCGTTCAGCCACGTAGTGATCGCTACGCCGGCCCCTCAAGCAACGGCTCTGCTGGCCGCCGCGCCCAAGCTGGCGAGTGCCGCCGCCGGGGTAAAAATGGACCCGACCTGGGCCATCGCCCTCGCGTTCGACCAGCCTCTGGATACCCCCATGGAAGGCTGCTTCGTCCAAGACAGCCCTCTCGACTGGCTGGCACGCAATCGCAGCAAGCCGGGGCGCGACAGCGCGCTCGACACCTGGGTACTGCACGCCACCAGCGCCTGGAGCAAAGCTCATCTGGACCTCTCCAAGGAAGCCGTGATCGAGCACTTGCACGGCGCCTTCGCTGAACTGCTGCACTGTGCCATGCCAGCACCGTCGTTCAGCGTGGCGCATCGCTGGTTGTACGCCCGGCCGTCCAGCAGCCATGAGTTCGGCGTATTGGCCGACGCTGACCTGGGCCTGTACGTATGCGGCGACTGGTGCCTGTCCGGTCGAGTGGAAGGGGCTTGGCTCAGCGGCCAGGAAGCAGCGCGACGGCTGATCGAACATATGGCGTAGTTCACGCTTAAAAAATTGTACAAAACATTTGATTTGTACAACATTAAACCTATGATGAATGTAGTTGTACGAGCCTCCACGGCTTGTACAGGAATTTCACAGAGGTTTGGTCATGTCCCGCACTGCAAAACCGAAGATCGCCATCAGTGCCTGCCTGCTCGGCGAGAACGTGCGCTTCAATGGCGGACACAAACAATCCCTGTTGTGCAGTCAGACCCTCGCCGACTATTTCGACTTTGTGCCGGTATGCCCCGAAGTGGCGATCGGCATGGGCATCCCCCGCGAACCGATTCGCCTGGTAGGCGACCCGGCGCAGCCGCAAGCCGTCGGTACCGTACGCCGCGAACTGAATGTCACCCAGCCGCTGGATAATTATGGCCAGCAAATGGCTGAGCAACATACCGACCTGTGCGGCTACATCTTTATGCAGAAATCGCCGTCGTGCGGCCTGGAGCGGGTCAAGGTCTACCGCGACAACGGCACGCCCGTCGATGGCGGCGGCCGGGGCATTTATGCCCAGGCGTTTTGCGCACGTCACCCCAACCTGCCGGTGGAGGAAGACGGCCGCCTGAATGACCCGGTGCTGCGGGAAAACTTCCTGACCCGCGTCTTCGTCTATGCCAGTTGGCAACAGCTATTGGCTGAGGGCCTCACCCGCCATCGCCTGCTGGCTTTCCATTCGCGCTACAAATACTTGCTGATGGCCCATAGCCCGGCGCATTACAAAAGCCTCGGCCACCTCCTTGGCAGCATGACCAAAGACATCGACTTGGAAAACCTGGCTGCCGGGTATTTCAGCGAGTTGATGACCGGCCTGAAAAAATGCGCCACCCGTGGCACCCACACCAACGTGCTGCAACACATCAGCGGCTACCTCAAACAGGCCATCAGCGCCGAGGATAAGCAAGAAATGCAAACGATCATCGGCCAATACCGCCATGGCATCGTACCGCTGGTGGTGCCGCTGACCTTGCTCAAGCATCACTTTCGCCAACACCCGGACCGCTATATCGCGCAGCAGGCGTACCTGCAACCGCACCCGGAAAATCTCAGCCTGCGAAACGCGATCTGACTCATATGAAAGCTGCCCTGCTAGACGAACCCGGCGAGGACATCGCGCAAGCCCTGCAAAATGGCTGGCTGCCGATCCGTGAAGTGGCGCGCCAGACCGGTGTCAACCCGGTCACCCTGCGCGCCTGGGAACGCCGTTATGGCCTGATCGTGCCGCAGCGTACGCCCAAGGGCCACCGGCTGTTCAGCGCCGAGCATGTCCAACGTATCCACACCATTCTGACCTGGCTCAATCGCGGCGTGCCGGTCAGCCAGGTGAAATCCCTGATCGACTCCGCCCAATCTCCGCCTGACGCCGTCGAAAACGAATGGCACGCCCTGCGCCAGACACTGGTGCAGGCCATCAGCGAGCTGGCCGAGCGCCGGGTCGACGATGCGTTCAACCAGGCCATGGCGTTGTACCCGCCACGGACCTTGTGCGAGCAATTAATGCTGCCGCTGCTCAATGAACTGGAGCAAAAGTGGCAGGGCCAACTCGGCGCACAAATGGAGCGGGTGTTTTTCCTGTCATGGCTGCGCAGCAAGTTCGGCGCGCGCATCTATCACAACAATCGTCAACTGCATGGCGCCCCGTTGCTGCTGATCAACCATTCCGACTTGCCCGTGGAGCCGCACCTGTGGCTGTGCGCCTGGCTGGCCAGCAGCGCCGACTGCCCGGTGGAAGTCTTCGACTGGCCACTGCCGGCCGGCGAACTGGCGCTGGCCGTGGCTCACCTGAAACCCCGCGCCGTGGTGCTGTATTCGAGCAAATCGCTTCAGTTGGCGGCGCTGCCCAAACACTTGAGCGGCGTTGCTTGCCCTCTATTGATTGCCGGCCCCACGGTATGCATCCACCAAGCCGAACTGGTCGCGTTGAGCCGTGATACCCCGCAATTGTTCGTGGCCGAAGACCCGTTGTCGGCTCATCAGCTATTGATCCAGCGTGGAATTGTCTAAATGCATTTGATCTGGCTGCGCACCGACCTGCGCCTACACGACAACACCGCCCTGGCTGCCGCGTGCCGGCGAGGCCCGACCGCGGCCATCTACGTGATCACGCCCGAACAATGGCTGGCTCACGATGATGCACCGTGCAAAGTCGACTTCTGGTTGCGCAACCTGCAGCACTTGAGCCAGGCGCTGGGTACGCTGAATATTCCTTTGCTGATTCGCACAGCTGCGACCTGGGAAGAGGTACCGGGCGTGCTGAGCGCACTGTGTCGGAAGCTGTCGGTCGCGTCGGTGCATGTCAACGAGGAATACGGCATCCACGAAAGCCGCCGCGATGCCGCAGTGGCCAAGGCCCTGGAAGCCGACGGCGTGACGTTCCACAGCTACCTCGACCAACTGTTTTTCCAGCCAGGCAGCGTACTGACCAAGACCGGCACCTACTTTCAGGTATTCAGCCAGTTCCGCAAAGTCTGCTATACCCGCCTGCACAGCGCCTTGCCGCCGATCGTGCCCACGCCAGAAGCCCAGGCACCACTCAAGCTCGACAGTGATGCTGTGCCAACCACCGTTGAAGGCTTCGAAACACCCAGTGAAAGCCTGCGTGCCCTGTGGCCTGCGGGTGAGGACGAGGCCCGCCGCCGTCTCGATGCTTTCGCCGATCAACAGATCAGCTACTACAAGGACGAACGCGACTATCCGGCCAAACCCGGCACCAGCCAGCTATCGGCATACCTTGCCGCCGGCGTGGTGTCGCCGCGCCAATGCCTGCATGCCGCGCTGCAAACCAACCAGGGTGAATTCGAAAGCGGCGACATCGGCGCTATCACCTGGATCAACGAGCTGCTCTGGCGCGAGTTCTACAAACATATCCTCGTCGGCTACCCGCGCGTGTCGCGCCATCGCGCCTTCCGCCCCGAAACCGAAGCCGTGGCCTGGCGCCACGCGCCCAAGGAACTGGCCGCCTGGCAGCAAGCACGCACCGGCCTGCCGATCATCGACGCCGCCATGCGCCAATTGCTGGAAACCGGCTGGATGCACAACCGCCTGCGCATGGTCGTGGCGATGTTCCTGACCAAGAATCTGCTGATCGACTGGCGTGAGGGCGAGCGCTTTTTCATGCGTCACCTGATCGACGGCGACCTAGCCGCCAATAACGGTGGCTGGCAGTGGAGCGCTTCCACCGGGACCGACTCGGCGCCGTACTTCCGGATTTTCAGCCCATTGAGCCAATCGGAAAAATTCGACGGCGAGGGTGTGTTCATCAAGCGCTGGCTGCCGGAACTGGCCGCGCTGAATAAAAAACAAGTGCACAACCCGGAGTCCGTCGGCGGCCTGTTCGGCGTGGCCGATTACCCGCGCCCGATGGTCGACCTGAAACACTCCCGCGAGCGCGCATTGGCCGCGTTCCGCAGCCTGCCGCAACGCCAGGAGGCGGCTGAACATGAGTGATTTCCTGCAACGGTTCGCCCAGGCCTTCGCCGCGTTGGACAAGCACAACCTGCACCGGCTCGACAACCTGTACAGCCCGGACATTGTGTTCGCCGACCCGCTGCACGAAGTCCGCGGGCTCCCCGCAATGCACCGTTACTTCACCCAGCTGTACAGCCATGTCAGCCAGTTGCGCTTTGACTTCCAGGGGTTTGACCAAGTGGCGGAAGGCGAAGGCTACCTGCGCTGGAACATGAGTTTTCGCCACCCACGCCTGAACCACGGTGAGGAGGTGAACGTACAAGGCTGCTCACACCTGCTGTGGCACGAAAAGGTCTACCGCCATCGCGACTATTTTGATGCAGGCGCACTGCTCTATGAACACTTGCCGCTATTCGGCCGATTGATCCGTTGGCTGAAGAGGAGACTGGGATGAGCCCTACACCGCCCCGCCGTTATTGGCTGACCGGCGCCAGCAGTGGCATCGGTGCCGCGCTCGCCGTGGAATTGCTCAACAGCGGTGCCCACGTGGCACTGAGCGCGCGCACCAAAGGCCCGCTGGAAGCACTCGCCCAACGTTATTCGGGGCAGGTGCTGGTAGTGGCCGGCGACCTGACCAACAGTCAGACCGTACGCGAGATCGGCGAGCGGATCGAGGCGGCCTGGGGTTCGCTGGACACGGTGATCCTCAACGCCGGCACCTGTGAATATGTCGATGCCAAACAGTTCGACTCATCGATCATCGAGTACGTGATACGCACCAACCTGCTGGCCAGCAGTTACTGCATCGAGGCCGCCTTGCCGCTCTTGCGCAAAGGGCAGAGTCCGCATCTGGTGGGGGTAGCCAGCGCGGTGACGTACCTGCCGATGCCCCGTGCCGAGGCCTATGGTGCGTCCAAGGCCGGGCTGCGCTACTTGTTCGAAGCGCTGCGCATCAGCCTGTCGCCGGAGAATATCGACGTGACGGTGATCAGCCCGGGCTTTGTCGACACGCCACTGACCGAACGCAATGATTTCCCGATGCCCTTGAGTTGGTCCGCCGACAAAGCGGCGAAGCATATCTTCGGCCAGCTTGCCAAACGGCCTTTGGAAATCGCCTTTCCCGCGCTGTTCATCGCCACGCTGTGGCCGTTGTCGAAACTGCCCAACCGCGCGCAACTGATCATCGGCAAGCGCATGCTGCGCAGCCCGCCACCGCAGAAGGACGACCTGTGAAGATCGCCATTATCGGCAGCGGCATCGCCGGGCTGACCAGCGCCTACCTGCTCAACCGTCGCCACGACATTACCCTGTTCGAGGCCGGCGACCGTATTGGCGGACATACCCACACCGCCAACGTGACTGTCGAGGGCAGGCACTATGCGGTGGACACCGGTTTCATCGTGTTCAACAACTGGACCTACCCCCACTTCATTCGCCTGCTGGAGCAGCTTGGGGTGAAATTCAAACCCACTGAGATGAGCTTCTCGGTGTGCGATCAGAACACCGGTTTCGAGTACAACGGCAATAACCTCAACAGTCTCTTTGCCCAGCGCCGCAACATCCTGTCGCCAGGATTCTGGGGCATGCTGCGCGACATCCTGCGCTTCAACCATCAGGCGCCGCTGGACCTGCAACAGCAGCGCATCAGCGCCGAGATGACCCTGGGGGCTTATCTGGAAGCGGGCGGTTATGGCCAAAGGTTTATCCGGCACTACATTGTGCCGATGGGCGCGGCGATCTGGTCGATGTCCCTGGCGGATATGCTCGGGTTTCCCTTGCAGTTCTTTGTGCGTTTCTTCAAGAACCACGGTTTGCTGTCGGTAAACAAACGGCCGCAGTGGTGCGTGATTGAAGGTGGCTCCAGCCGTTACATAGAACCGTTGACCCAAGGCTTTCGCGAACGGATCCGCCTCAATTGCCCCGCGCATAAGGTCGAGCGCACGCCAGAGGGCGTGGTTATCCACAGCCCTGCCGGCAGCGAGGCCTTTGACCGGGTAGTGTTGGCCTGCCACAGCGATCAAGCCCTGGCGTTGCTCGCCGACCCGAGCCAGGCCGAACAGGAGATCCTTGGCGCCCTGCCCTACGCCAACAACGATGTGGTGCTGCACACCGATACGCGCCTGTTGCCTGAGCGCAAGCTGGCCTGGGCCAGTTGGAACTACCGGCTGGCCGGCAATGCGCAGACGCAGGCGGCCGTGACCTATGACATGAACATCCTGCAAGGCATCGACAGCGAGACGACCTTCTGCGTCAGCCTCAACCAGACGCCGATGATCAACCCACTGAAGATCCTCGGGCGCTACACCTATGCCCATCCGCAATACAGCCTCGCGGCAGTGGCCGCACAAGCGCGCTGGGAAGAATTGCACGGCGCACGCCACACCTTTTATTGCGGCGCCTACTGGGCCAACGGTTTTCACGAAGACGGCGTGGTCAGCGCCCTGCGCGTGGCGCAAGCCTTTGGAGAAAGCCTGTGAACAGCGCCTTGTACAGCGGCTGGATCGCCCATCGCCGGTTTACGCCCAGAGGCCATGCTTTTCGCTACCGCATCGGCCTGCTGTACCTGGATTTGAACGAAGAACACCAAGTACTCGGGCTGTCCCCCTTGGCCGGCGCCGGCCGGCTGGCCCCCTTCGGTTTTCGTCAGCAGGATTACCTGCGTGAGTTCACTCGCCATGGCATGAGTTTGAGCGACGCCGTGCGCCAGCAAGTCGGCCAGGCGCTGGGGCGCACACCCCAAGGCGCTATCTGCCTGCTGACCCAGGCCCGCAGTTGGGGCCTGGCGTTCAACCCGGTGAGCTTCTTCTATTGCTACGAGGCCGATGGATCACTGGCCGCCATCCTGTGTGAAGTGACCAACACCCCGTGGCGCGAACGCTACCACTACGTGCTGCCGGCCCAGGCCCTCGATGCCGGTGAGCACCAGCACTTCGCCGTAGCCAAGGCGTTTCATGTGTCGCCGTTTTTGCCCCGCGACCTGGAATATCGCATGAGTTTCAGCCCTCCCGGCGCCAGGCTGGGCGTGCATATGGCTGATTGGCAGGGCGCGCAAAAAGTCTTCGACGCCACCTTGAGCCTGCAACGCCAAGCACTGGATCGCGCCAGCCTGCATCGCTACCTGTGGCGCTTTCCCTGGATGACCGCCAAGACCTGCTTGGCGATTTACTGGCAGGCGCTGCGCCTGCTGCTCAAACGCACACCGATTTTTTCCCATCAGGCCGCCGATGGCGCCTCTCGCACTGCAGTCGGGTATACCAAGGATCACCGCCATGAAATCCCCTAGCTTATCGGTCAAGCCCCACCGCATGAACGTCAACGGCATGACCGGCGCCCTGCTGCGCAAAGGCGTGCTGCGTCAACTCAGCCAACTGCGCCACGGTCAACTGGTGGTGATCGAGGACGGCGAACGGCAGGTGTTCGGCGCACGGGAAGCGCATTTGCTTGGGGAAATCCACATCCTCGATTCGGCGGTATGGGGCCTGGTGGCGGCCAACGGCTCTATCGGTGCCGGTGAGGCGTTCATTCATGGTTACTGGAGCAGCCCGGACCTGACCGCCGTGGTGCGAGTGATGGTCAGCAACCTGGAGGTGCTCGACGCCATGGAGGGCGGCCTGGCGCGCCTGGCCCGACCGTTCACCCAGGCGTTGCACTGGCTCAACCGCAATACCCGCAAGGGCTCGCAGAAGAATATCGCGGCCCATTACGACCTGGGCAATGACCTGTTCGAAGCATTCCTCGACCCGACCATGATGTATTCGGCAGCCCAATTCCTCACGCCCGATGACACCCTGGAACAGGCGCAGCTGAACAAGCTTGCACGCATCTGCCAGAAACTGGCACTCAAGCCCACCGACCACTTGCTGGAAATCGGCACCGGCTGGGGCAGCATGGCGCTGTACGCGGCGCAGCACTACGGCTGCAAGGTCACCACCACGACGCTGTCCAAAGAGCAGTTCGCCTACACCGAGAAACGCATCGAGGCGCTGGGATTGCAGGGCCAGGTCACCCTGTTGCTGCAGGATTACCGCGACCTGAGCGGCCAGTACGACAAGCTGGTGTCCATCGAAATGATTGAAGCGGTCGGCCATCGTTTCCTGCCCACCTACTTCAAGCAATGCGCCCACCTGCTCAAGCCGCAGGGCCTGATGTTGCTGCAAGCCATCACCATTCGCGAGCAACGCTTCGAACAGGCCAAGCGCAGCGTCGACTTTATCCAACGCTACATTTTCCCCGGTGGCGCCCTGCCGTGCGTGCAAAACATGCTGCAGATCGTCTGCCGTGACACCGACATGAACCTGCTGCACATGGAAGACTTCGGCCTGCATTACGCACGCACCCTGCGCCTGTGGCATGAAAACCTGCGCCGCGCTCACGCGCGGCTCTCCGAGCTGGGCTACGATGAGTACTTCCTGCGTTTGTGGGAGTTCTACTTGTGCTACTGCGAAGGAGGCTTCATGGAACGAACCATTGGCACCGCGCAGTTACTGCTGGCCAAACCCGCGGCGATCACCCCGCCCTTGCTCGGGCGCTTCAGTGCTTAAACCCTTGGCAAACGCCGTGCTATTCCAGTGCGGCTGGTTTGCCTGTGTGCTCGGCGGTGACAGTCGCTGGTTACTGGTGGGAGGCGCGGTGCTGGCCATCCACTTGCTATGGACCAGTTCATGGTCCCAGGAAGGCCAGGTGATCCTTGCCGTGGCCTTGTTGGGCATCGTGATCGATACCTTCCTGCGTACATTTGGGGTGTTTCATTTCAGCTTTCCAGGGCCGCTGATTCCCTTTTGGCTGATGCTGCTGTGGGCGTTGCTGGCAACCACCCTGCGGCATTGCCTGGCCTGGAGCGCTCAGCCGTGGTGGCGGGCGAGCCTGTTGGGGGCGATCGGCGGGCCGTTGTCTTATTACGCCGGTAGCCACTTGGCGGGCGTGCGTTTCGGCTACGGCACGACACTCACCCTCATCGGCCTGGCGCTGCTGTGGGCGGCGCTGTTCCCACTGCTGCACTGGATCGCACGGCAACTGGAGCAGTGACGTCTGTCAGAGCATTCATACGCATATCATGCGCTTGCCTTACACTGCGCACCTATGACCCACATCCCCCATACCCAGATCACCGAACCCGCCGTCACCTGTTCGACATGCGCAGCCTGCTGTTGCCAGCTGGAAGTCATGCTGATCACCGATACCGGTGTGCCGGAGCGCTATATCGATACCGATGAATGGGGCGGCGAAGTCATGCTGCGCCTTGACGACGGCTGGTGTGCGGCGCTGGATCGGGACACGATGATGTGCACCATTTACGACAGACGACCGCTGATTTGCCGGGAGTTCGAGATGGGAGCGCCGGAGTGCCTGACCGAGCGTGAAGGGATTGCGACCGCTTATCGCTGATGTTGAGATGAGCGCAGAGCAGAATGCGGGAAGGGCTTGCGGTCGATTGCGTGGTGTCAGTTGCAGATGCATTGACTGAACCCGCGCTATCGGGGGCAAGCCCTAATGCCAGTCAGTTAAGGCTTAACGCGGTCATTGTGGGAGGGGGCTTGCTCCCGATGGACTGCGTAGCAGGCCCATTTTTGAGGCCGCTGCGCGGCCTATCGGGAGCAAGCCCCCTCCCACAGGTTATCCATCGTCCGCTCTATCGCTTAACTGACAGGCATTAGGGCAAGCCCCCTCCCACAGGGGTGTGGCAGTGCTCTGAAGAACTACAACGGCAGGGTGTAGTGCAGCGAGTAGCTTTCCACCCCGTCGTTGTTGTTGCTGATGCCCGCGTTGGAATAGTGCGTGGCACGGATACCCACTTCATGCCCACCCGCAAAACGCAGGCCAAAGCCCAACCGGTCTTCGAACTGGAAGGACTGGCCGATGTTATTGTCCTCGACCCGCGTGCGCGAGAACAGCGCCACACCGACCCCAGCCTCGATGTAGGGTTTGACCGACTCTCCGGCAAACTCATACACAAACACCGGTGAGAACGACACGCTGCTTACACTGGCGCGCTTGTCACCGTCCCAATAGGTATAGGCGCCGCTCCAATAGCCGGTCAGTCGGCCGGTATCGCTCTGCCACCAGCTTTTATCCCAGTCGGAAGTCAGACCCAGGCGATAGGTCATCGTCGAATCACTCGTGCCCCCCACCCCGAATTCCAGGCCGGCGGCCTGGGCCGAAACAGAGTGTCCCACCACAGCGGCCACAATCGTAGCCAAAGCGAACAAACGCTTCATAAGAAACAGTCCTTTAAGAACGGAGTTAGAGTGATATGTAAGGGCTAACTCGGTATAGAAGCCTGCGTAGTGTCAGAAGTTCAGCTTCTAACCGAGGTTTTTTCACGAATTTTTCACGAGCCAAAACTACTCACAACGCCAGGATATTTCCATAGTGTCGGTAAGATATTTCTTAAATGATCGACATCACCACTGGTCCAGAACTGCGCATGTTCAGGCTTATCAGTGCCTATCAGGTCGCGCTCGCCCAATAATCGCTTGAGCTGACGTGCCACGGCGGCGCCGGTGTCGATCAGGATGATGCTCGGCGGGAGCATCTGCTCCAGCAACGGCTTGAGGAATGGGTAGTGGGTGCAGCCCAGAATAATGGTGTCGCAGCCGGCGTTGAGCAGCGGTTCGACATAACCCTGCAACATAGTGCGCAGCGCAGGGCTGACGAGGTCGCCGGTTTCAATCAACTCCACCAGCCCCGGACAAGGCTGGGTAATCACCCGCACGTCGGTGGCGAAGCGGTCGAGCAAGGCGGCGAACTTGGCACTTTGCAAGGTACCGGTAGTGGCAAGCACACCGACGACGCCGCTGCGCGTCGCGGCAGCCGCAGGCTTGACCGCGGGCTCCATTCCCACCAGAGGCCAGTCGGGGTAGTCCTGGCGCAAGTCAGCGACGGCGGCGACAGTCGCGGTGTTGCAGGCGATCACAAACGCCTTGGCGCCGCGCTTGCGGAAAAACTCGGCGACTGTGCGGGAGCGCTCGAGAATGAACGCCGGGCTTTTCTCGCCGTAGGGAATATGCCCACAGTCCGCGACATACAGCAGCGACTCATGGGGCAACAACCGTTGAATTTCATCCAGCACCGTCAAGCCGCCGACGCCGGAGTCGAACACACCGATAGGCGCGCCCTTATCCACGCTGAGTCCCGCACACGCTGCAACCCGGGTCGCGCTTGACCCGCAGTTCGCGAAACCGTGTGGTCAAGGCATCGACCAGCAACAAGCGGCCCACCAACGGCTCACCAAAACCGGCGAGCAGCTTCAACGCCTCCAGCGCTTGCAGGCTACCGACCAGCCCCACCAGAGGCCCGACGACGCCGGCCTCGCTGCAAGTCAGTTCGGTATCGTTGCCGTGCCCATATAAACAGTGGTAGCACGGGCTCTCGGCGCGACGCGGATCGAACACCGACAATTGCCCCTCAAGCCGAATCGCCGCGCCGCTGATCAATGGCTTGGCAGCGGCGACGCAGGCTGCGTTAACGGCCTCACGGGTGGAGAAGTTGTCGCTGCAATCGAGCACCACATCCACATTCGCCACCGCCGCCGCCAGGGAATCGGCATCCAGCGCCACACGGTGGGCAAGCAAGGTGATATCAGGGTTGATGGCCGTCAGGCGGCGCATGGCTGAATCGACTTTGGTCTGCCCAACGCTGTCGGTGTCGTGGATGATCTGGCGTTGCAGGTTGGTGAGGTCGACCGTATCGAAGTCCGCCAGGTGCAATTGGCCCACGCCCGCAGCCGCCAGGTACAACGCGACCGGCGCGCCCAGCCCGCCGAGGCCGATGATCAGCGCCCGGCCGTTTTTCAGGCGCAACTGACCTTCGATGTCGACATGCTGCAACAAAATCTGTCGGCTGTAGCGCAACAGCTCCTGGTCGGTCAGCATGGCCGGCGCCCCAGGGTGATGCGTTCGTGCTCGCCAAGATCGATGCGGCTGTGCACCTGTTCGAACCCCTGGCTCAGCAACAGATCACGCACGGCGGCCGCCTGGTCGTAACCATGCTCAAGCAAAAGCCAACCACCGGCATTCAGATGAGCAGGCGCCGCTTGGCTGATCAACCGCAAATCATCCAGGCCATCGTGGCCCGCCACCAGTGCGCTGGCCGGCTCAAAACGCACATCGCCGGCGACCAGATGCGGATCGTTGTCGGCGATATACGGCGGGTTGCTGATGATCAGATCAAAGCTCTCGCCTAGCAGGGCGCTGAACCAATGGCTGTTCAACACCCTGGCGTTCTTCAGGTGCAGGCGCTGGCGATTGCGCTCGGCCAGGGCCACGGCTTCCAATACCCGGTCGACGGCGGTGACTTGCCAGGCCGGCCGCTCGCTGGCCAGGGCCAGGGCAATGGCGCCGCTGCCGGTGCCCAGGTCGAGGACCTTGGCGGGCGTTGCGGGCAACAGTTCCAGGGCGGCTTCTACCAGCAGTTCGGTTTCCGGACGCGGGATCAGCGTGTGGGGCGCGACCTCCAGGTCCAGCTTCCAGAAACCCTGCTGGCCGAGGATATACGCCACCGGCTCGCCGCTGCGGCGGCGCTGCAGGTAACCGGCGAAGGTCAGCGCGTCTTCACTGCTGACGATTTTCTCCGGCCAGGTGTGCAGGTAACTGCGCGATTTGCCCAGGGCAGCCGCCAGCAAGAGTTCCACATCCAGGCGCGCAGTGGGCGAGTCGGGCAGGTCGGCGGCGCGCAGCAGGCTGGCGATGATGGTCATTTATTCACCGATCGCCGCTAATTGATCAGCCTGGTACTCAGCGAGCAACGGCTCGATCACCGCTTCAACGCCGCCGGCAAGAATTTCGTCGAGGGAATAAAGGGTCAGGTTGACGCGGTGGTCGGTGACCCGGCCCTGGGCAAAGTTGTAGGTACGAATGCGTTCGGAACGGTCACCCGACCCGACCAGCAATTTACGCTCGCTGGCAATCGCGTTGGCGGCAGCGCTGGTCTGCTGGTCGTTGAGTTTGGCCGACAGCCAGGACATGGCCCGCGCACGGTTCTTGTGCTGGGAACGCTCTTCCTGGCACTCCACCACGATCCCTGACGGCAAGTGGGTGATCCGGATCGCCGAGTCGGTCTTGTTCACATGCTGGCCGCCGGCACCCGACGAACGGTAGGTGTCAATGCGCAAGTCCGCCGGGTTGATCTCGATGGCTTCCTGCTCGTCCGGCTCGGGCAACACCGCCACGGTACACGCCGAGGTGTGGATGCGGCCCTGGGACTCAGTCGCAGGAACCCGCTGTACACGGTGCGCGCCGGACTCGAACTTGAGCTTGCCGTAGACGTTGTCGCCTTCAACCCGGGCGATGACTTCTTTATAGCCACCGTGTTCGCCCTCGTTCTCGGACAGGATCTCCACGCGCCAGCCACGACGTTCGGCATAACGCGAGTACATGCGAAACAGGTCGCCGGAGAAGATCGCCGCCTCGTCACCACCGGTGCCGGCGCGAATTTCGAGAAACACGTTGCGGCCATCGTTCGGATCTTTGGGCAGCAACATGCGTTGCAGGTCGCCTTCCAGCTCGGCCAGCTTTTCCTTGGCCTCGCGGACTTCTTCCACGGCCATTTCACGCATGTCCGGGTCGCTGTCCTTGAGCAGCGCCTGGGCGCCTTCGAGGTCGGCCTGCACCTTCAGCAAGTTCTTATAGGTGGCGACCACCGGCTCGACTTCGGCGTATTCCTTGGAATAGGCGCGGAATTTGGTCTGATCGGAGATGACCTCACCATCGCCGAGCAAGGCGGTCAGTTCTTCGAAACGGTCCTGGAGCACATCCAGTTTATTGAGCAGTGACGCTTTCATTGCGGTTTTTTATCCGAAGAGCTATCTGACGCGCCCTCACCGAGGGCAAAGAGTTCCTGGGCCATGGCCAGCGCATCAAGGCGGCCTTCGGCAGTAAGCTTTTTCAACTGCACACTGGGTGCATGCAGCAATTTGTTGGTCAGGCCACGGGCCAGTTGCATCAACACCTCTTCGGCACTGCTGCCGTTGGCCAGCGACCGCTGGGCCTTGGCCAACTCCTCGTCGCGCAGGCGTTCGCTCTGCTGACGATACGCCTTGAGTACATCCACCGCTGCCAGTTCACGCAGGCGCACCATGAAATCTTCGGCGCCGACGCTGACCATTTCCTCTGCGGCCTGGGCAGCGCCCTGGCGGCTCTTGAGGTTTTCGGCGACCACTTCATGCAAGTCGTCGACGCTATAGAGGTAAACGTCGTCCAACTCGCCGACTTCGGGTTCGATATCGCGGGGAACAGCGATATCGACCATGAAGATCGGCTTGTGCTTGCGCAGTTTCAGTGCGCTTTCCACCGCGCCCTTGCCCAGGATCGGCAACTGGCTGGCGGTTGAGCTGATCACGATATCGCTGCGCACCAGTTCGGCCGGAATGTCCGAGAGCAGAACGGCGTGCGCACCGAACTGCTCGGCCAGGATGCTCGCGCGCTCAAGCGTACGGTTGGCCACCACGATACGTTTCACGCCCAGGTCGTGCAGGTGCCGGGCGACGAGCGTGATGGTCTCACCGGCGCCGATCAGCAGCGCCTGGCTGCGCTGCAGGTCACTGAAAATCTGCTTGGCCAGGCTGACGGCGGCAAACGCCACGGAAACCGGGTTTTCGCCGATGGCCGTGTCGGTGCGCACTTGCTTGGCCGAATTGAACGTGGCCTGGAACAGGCGGCCCAGCAGCGGCCCCACGGTGCCGGCCTCGCGGGCCACGGCATAGGCGGACTTCATCTGGCCGAGGATTTGCGGTTCGCCCAACACCAGCGAGTCGAGCCCTGCGGCGACGCGCATCATGTGACGAACTGCCGCATCTTCTTCGTGCACATAGGCGCTGGCGCGCAGGTCGTCGAGGCTTAAATGGTGGTAATCGGCCAGCCAGCGCAGTACCCCATCCGCTGAAAGATGCTCCTGCTCTATATAAAGCTCGCTGCGATTGCAGGTCGAAAGGATTGCAGCTTCGCGGCTGTCGGTGAGCCGGCAGAGCTGCTGCAAGGCCTCAACCAACTGCTCTGGCGTAAACGCCACGCGCTCGCGCACGTCTACGGTAGCAGTCTTGTGGTTAATACCGAGTGCGAGGAAGGCCATTCAATATCGCTGATGATGTCGGGAAGCCGACAATTGTCCTACTTCGAATGATTCAGAACAACCACCGTAGGCTATTGTCCTAATGCCTTGTGTCTATAAAGGCATCAACTGAGACTCGGTTATGTTTGGCCGAAGGCTTGTGTCATGATGATCCGACCGCAGGTTAGTCGTCCTCTTCCTATATGAATAGATCCTCCGCGTTGCTCCTTGCTTTTGTCTTCCTCAGCGGCTGCCAGGCCATGGCACCCGTATCGCCGGACGGTACGCCACCGGTGGAAGACAGCACTCCCGCCCCTGAAAAACCCAAGGTTTACTCCTCGTTCAGTGAAGAGACGGTCTACAGCCTGCTGACGGCGGAACTGGCCGGCCAGCGAAATCGTTTCGATATTGCGCTGGATAACTATGTGACCCAGGCGATCAACACCCAGGACCCCGGCATTTCCGAGCGGGCGTTTCGCATCGCCGAATACCTGGGCGCTGACCAGGCTGCGCTGGACAGCTCGCTGATCTGGGCAAAAAACGCCCCGGACGACCTGGAAGCCCAGCGGGCCGCAGCCGTTCAACTGGCACGCGCCGGGCGCTATGACGACTCCATGGTTTATATGGAGAAAGTCCTGCAAGGCAAGGGTGACACCCATTTCGACTTCCTCGCGCTGTCGGCCGCCGATACCGACCAGGACACGCGTAATGGCCTGATGAAGGGTTTCGACCGCCTGCTGCAAAAGCATCCGAAGAACAGCCAGCTGATTTTCGGCAAGGCGTTGCTGCTGCAACAGGATGACGAAGCCGATGCAGCCTTGAAACTGCTGGAACAGAACCCGCCGGAAGAGGGTGAGATCGCTCCGATCCTGCTGCGCGCACGCCTGCTGCAGAACCTCAATCGTGGCAAGGAAGCGATTCCACTGCTGGAAAAAAGCATCAAGAAATACCCGGACGACAAGCGCCTGCGCCTGACCTACGCGCGAATGCTGGTCGAGCAGGACCGCATGGAGGACGCCAAAGTCCAGTTCGCCAACCTGGTCCAGCAGTACCCGGACGATGACGAGCTGCGCTATTCCCTGGCGCTGGTGTGCCTGGAGGCCAAGGCCTGGGACGAAGCCAAGGGTTACCTGGAGGAGCTGATTGCGCGGGAAAGCCACGTCGATTCGGCGCACCTGAACCTTGGCCGTATTGCCGAAGAGCGCAATGATCCCCAGGCCGCCCTGCTGGAATACGCCCAGGTCGGCCCAGGTAACGACTACCTGCCCGCCCAGTTGCGCCAGGCCGACATCCTGATGAGCAACGGCCGTACCGATGAAGCGGAAAAACGCCTGGCCGCGGCCCGCGATGCCGAACCGGACTACGCGATCCAGCTGTACTTGATCCAGGCCGAAACCTTGTCCGCCAACAAGCAGGGCGAGCGCGCCTGGAAATTGCTGCAACAAGCCTTGCTGCAATACCCCGATGATCTGAACCTGCTGTATACGCGCGCCATGCAGGCGGAAAAACGCAATGACCTGGCGCAGATGGAAAAAGACCTGCGCCTGATCATCAAGCGCGACCCCGAAAACGCCATGGCACTCAACGCCTTGGGTTACACCTTGTCTGATCGCACCACGCGCTACGACGAAGCCAAGGCGCTGATCGAGCAAGCGCACAAGATCAACCCGGAAGACCCGGCCGTACTCGACAGCCTGGGCTGGGTGAATTACCGCCTGGGTAACCTGGACGAAGCGGAACGCCTGCTGCGCCAGGCACTGGAACGCTTCCCCGACCAGGAAGTCGCCGCCCACCTGGGTGAAGTGCTGTGGGCCAACGGCAAGCAGCGCGAAGCGCGACAAATCTGGGAAAAATTCCTCAAGGAACAACCCGAAAGCCCCATTCTGCGCGGCACCATCAAACGCCTGACCGGATCCGAGACCCTTTAAGCTTATGTTCTTGCGCCACATTGTAGTGTTCAGTCTTATTGCCCTGCTCGCCGGTTGCGCGGGTGTCGGTAGCCGCGAATCCGTTGAAGGCCAGGGCAACCCAGGGCAATGGAAACAGCACAAAAACCAGCTCAGCAGCATTGATGGCTGGCAGATAGAGGGCAAGGTCGGAGTGCGCGCGCCGAAAGATTCGGGCAGCGGCACGCTGTTCTGGCTGCAACGCCAGGACTACTACGATATTCGCCTGTCCGGCCCGCTCGGTCGCGGCGCAGCTCGCCTGACCGGTCGACCTGGCCAGGTGAGCCTCGAAGTGGCCAACCAGGGGCGCTATGAAGCGGCATCGCCGGAGGCGCTGCTGGAAGAGCAGATTGGCTGGAAACTGCCCGTGTCGCACCTTGTATGGTGGGTGCGCGGCTTGCCCGCACCGGACAGCAAGAGCCGTCTGAGCCTCAATGGCGACAGCCGCCTCGCGTCACTGGAGCAGGATGGCTGGCAGGTCGATTACCTCAGCTATGTAGAACAGGGCGGCTACTGGCTGCCGGAGCGTATCAAGCTGCATGGCACAGACCTGGACGTCACCCTGGTGATCAAGGACTGGCAACCACGCAAGCTGGGGCAATAACGTGACCGTAGATAAGTTGACCCTACCCTCGCCTGCCAAACTCAATCTGATGCTGCACATTCTCGGTCGCCGTGAAGACGGCTATCACGAATTGCAGACACTGTTTCAATTTCTCGACTACGGCGATGAACTCACCTTCGCCGTGCGCGACGATGGCGTGATCCGCTTGCACACCGAATTCGAAGGCGTGCCCCACGACAGCAACCTGATTGTGAAGGCGGCCAAAAAACTTCAGGAACAATCCGGTTGCTCACTGGGCATCGACATATGGATCGATAAAATTCTGCCCATGGGCGGTGGAATCGGTGGTGGCAGCTCGAACGCCGCAACCACACTGCTGGGTCTGAATCACTTGTGGCAACTGGGCTGGGACCTTGATCGCCTGGCCGCGCTGGGCCTGACGCTAGGCGCCGACGTCCCGGTTTTCGTGCACGGACGGGCCGCTTTTGCTGAGGGCGTGGGGGAGAAACTCACGCCGGAATACCCCGAAGAGCCGTGGTACGTCGTGCTTGTTCCGCAAGTATCTGTAAGTACAGCAGAAATTTTTTCAGATCCGTTGTTGACACGTAACTCTTCTCCCATTAAAGTGCGCCCCGTTCCCAAGGGAAACAGTCGAAATGACTGCTTACCGGTTGTAGCAAGGCGTTATCCAGAGGTACGTAACGCTTTGAATTTGTTAGGTAATTTTACCGAAGCAAAATTAACCGGAACTGGAAGTTGTGTGTTTGGGGGCTTCCCAAACAAAGCTGAAGCTGATAAAGTCTCGGCCCTTCTTACAGAGACCCTTACAGGGTTTGTAGCAAAGGGAAGCAACGTTTCGATGTTGCATCGCAAGCTGCAAAGTCTGCTCTAAAGGAACCGAGTGTTAGGCACTCGTTGCAACAGATACAGGGGCGTCGCCAAGCGGTAAGGCAGCAGGTTTTGATCCTGCCATGCGTTGGTTCGAATCCAGCCGCCCCTGCCATTTTCTAATACTCATCCAGGTTACCCTCAGCCTCTAGGTACTGCGCGTGTCCAAGATGATGGTCTTTACGGGGAACGCTAACCCCGATCTGGCTCGACGTGTCGTACGTCAGCTGCATATCCCTCTCGGTGACATCTCTGTCGGCAAGTTTTCCGACGGCGAAATTACAGCCGAGATCAATGAAAACGTTCGCGGTAAAGACGTCTTCATTATTCAGCCGACTTGCGCTCCGACCAACGATAACCTGATGGAACTCGTCGTGATGGCTGATGCCTTCCGCCGCTCCTCAGCGACTCGAATCACAGCTGTAATCCCTTACTTTGGTTATGCTCGTCAGGATCGCCGTCCGCGTTCCGCACGTGTGGCTATCAGCGCGAAAGTCGTTGCTGACATGCTGACCGTGGTAGGCATCGACCGTGTTCTCACGGTTGACCTGCACGCTGACCAAATCCAGGGGTTCTTCGATATTCCGGTAGATAACATCTACGGCTCCCCAGTATTGGTGGATGACATCGAAGATCAGCGCTTTGAAAACCTGATGATCGTGTCCCCGGACATTGGTGGCGTCGTGCGTGCACGGGCTGTTGCCAAATCCCTGGGCGTGGACCTCGGGATCATCGACAAACGCCGTGAAAAAGCCAATCACTCTGAAGTGATGCATATCATCGGTGATGTCGAAGGGCGTACCTGTATTCTGGTTGATGACATGGTCGACACCGCCGGCACCCTGTGCCACGCGGCGAAAGCCTTGAAAGAGCACGGTGCGGCTAAAGTCTTCGCCTACTGCACACACCCTGTGCTGTCGGGCCGAGCGATCGAGAACATCGAGAACTCCGTGCTGGATGAACTGGTGGTGACTAACACCATCCCGTTGTCCGCCGCAGCTCAAGCCTGTGCGCGTATCCGCCAACTGGATATCGCACCGGTCGTTGCCGAGGCGGTTCGCCGCATCAGCAATGAAGAATCGATCAGCGCGATGTTCCGTTAAGGGTTAAACCTTCGGAACACCTCACTGACGAAAAGCGCCCCGCCCCGGCATCCTGTCGGGGCGGGGCTTTTTTGCCCATATCGAGTGCGGCGCTGGTCGCAAACGCCCCTCGATGATGGCTATTTTGGAGATACAAAATGACTGACTTTACTCTGAACGCCCAAGCGCGTACTGACCTGGGGAAAGGTGCGAGCCGCCGCCTGCGTCACGCCGCCAACATCCCTGCTGTTGTTTACGGTGGCAACAAGCCAGCTGAATCCGTAACCATCCTGGCCAAAGAAATCGCCAAGCTGTTCGAAAACGAAGCTGCCTACAGCCACGTGATCGAGCTGAACGTCGATGGCGCCAAGCAGAACGTCATCGTTAAAGCGATGCAGCGTCACCCGTCCAAGCAATTCATCATGCACGCTGACTTCGTTCGCGTTGTTGCCGGCCAGAAACTGACCGCGATCGTGCCTGTGCACTTTGTTGGTGAAGAAGCTCCGGTCAAGAAAGGCGGCGAGATCTCGCACGTTCTGAACGAAATCGAAGTGACCTGCTTGCCGAAAGACCTGCCTGAGTTCATCGAAGTCGACCTGTCGGCTCTGGAAATCGGCGCCATCGTTCACCTGTCCGACATCAAGGCGCCAAAAGGCGTTGAGTTCGTTGCACTGGCTCACGGTGATGACAAAGCTGTTGCCAACGTTCACGCTCCACGCGTTGCTCCAGAAGCTGAAGAAGGCGCTGCAGAGTAATTACTCTGTATTGCCGGAGCTTGAGGAAACATCGCGGACCGAGACGTAGCGAGAAAGCGGGCGATAACGCGGCGTTTACTCTTGAGTAAATGATGTAATGTCGTCCACTTTCGCCGCACTCAGGTCTGGCGATCTTATCCACAACTCCAAAGGAAGGGCCCCTGTCGTGACTGCCATTAAACTGATCGTTGGCCTGGGAAATCCAGGCGCCGAATACGAACAGACCCGGCATAACGCAGGGGCCCTTTTTGTTGAGCGTATCGCCCACGCACAAGGTGTGAACCTTGCGGCCGATCGCAAATATTTTGGCCTGACCGGACGCTTCTCGCATCAAGGTCAGGATGTTCGTCTGCTGATTCCCACCACCTACATGAACCGCAGTGGCCAGGCCGTCGCGGCGCTTGCGGGCTTCTTTCGGATCAAACCCGAAGAAATCCTGGTGGCCCATGACGAACTGGACCTGCCTCCCGGCGTCGCCAAACTCAAGCTCGGCGGCGGGCATGGTGGGCATAACGGTCTGCGCGACATCATTGCGCAGTTGGGTAATCAGAATAATTTCTACCGCTTGCGGCTCGGCATTGGCCACCCAGGCGTCGCCAGTATGGTTTCAAATTTCGTCCTGGGTCGTGCGCCACGCGCCGAACAGGAAAAACTCGATGCCAGCATCGACTTTGCCCTCGGCGTGCTGCCGGATATCTTCGCCGGTGAATGGAACCGTGCGATGAAAAACCTGCACAGCCAGAAGGCCTGACTCTTACCGAGGGGAAAACACCATGGGATTCAATTGCGGCATCGTCGGCCTGCCCAACGTCGGCAAATCCACCTTGTTCAACGCCCTGACCAAGTCCGGTATTGCGGCGGAGAACTTCCCCTTCTGCACCATCGAGCCCAACAGCGGCATCGTGCCGATGCCGGACCCACGCCTGGACGCACTGGCGGCTATCGTCAATCCGAAGCGCATCCTGCCGACCACCATGGAATTCGTCGACATCGCCGGCCTGGTGGCCGGTGCTTCGAAAGGTGAGGGCCTGGGCAACAAGTTCCTGGCCAACATCCGTGAAACCGATGCTATCGCCCATGTGGTCCGCTGCTTCGAAGACGAGAACGTGATTCACGTCTCCAACAGCGTCGACCCGAAACGCGACATCGAGATCATCGATCTGGAACTGATCTTCGCTGACCTCGACAGCTGCGAGAAACAACTGCAGAAAGTCGCGCGCAACGCCAAAGGCGGTGACAAGGACGCCGTGGTCCAGAAGGGCCTGCTGGAGCAACTGATCGCTCACTTCACCGAAGGCAAGCCGGCACGCAGCCTGATGAAGAACATGGGCGCGGACGAGAAGGCCGTGATCAAAGGCTTCCACCTGCTGACCACCAAGCCTGTGATGTACATCGCCAACGTCGCCGAGGATGGCTTCGAGAACAACCCGCTGCTCGACGTGGTCATGGCCATCGCCGAGGAAGAAGGCGCAGTGGTTGTGCCTGTGTGCAACAAGATCGAAGCGGAAATCGCCGAGCTTGAAGACGGCGAAGAGAAAGACATGTTCCTTGAGGCCCTGGGCCTGGAAGAGCCGGGTCTGAACCGCGTGATTCGTGCCGGTTACGAAATGCTCAACCTGCAGACCTACTTCACGGCCGGTGTTGAAGAAGTCCGCGCCTGGACCGTCAAGGTCGGTGCCACCGCGCCACAGGCTGCGGGTGTGATCCACACCGACTTTGAAAAAGGCTTCATCCGCGCCGAGGTGATCGCCTACAACGACTTTATCCAGTACAAGGGTGAAGCCGGTGCCAAGGAAGCCGGTAAGTGGCGCCTGGAAGGCAAGGAATACATCGTCAAGGATGGTGACGTGATGCACTTCCGTTTTAACGTGTAAGCATTACCGCAAGACTTCGCTACAACATCAAGCCGATGCAATGCATCGGCTTTTTTGTGGGCGTTGGATTTAAAACCACAAACAAGCTGTTACTTCCCTCCACTCATCACCACTTTAAGATTATTCTTACTTGCTGTGCGGCGTTAAAAACAAAAAAGCACTTGCACAACTTAACCGCTCACTCAATCCAACTTTTCCCACTCTACTTCCTGCCATTATCCATTGAAGAACTCATGACATTCTTCGCAATTTGAGCTCTACTGAGTGGCCTTTATCATTTGCGCCACCCACAGTGAATTAAACGTGAGAGTAGAGCATCCACACTATGTCGGCCGTCTTTCAAGAAGAACACGAAACAGACCATCCACTCACTGAAAGTTCCGATATCGAGCATACAATCAATAGCACTGCAACACTCAATGTTGACATTCTGTTATTAGGAGAAACGGGGACCGGCAAAGACACACTGGCCCAACGCGTTCATCGTTTATCCGGGCGTCGAGGAAACTTCGTCGCCGTGAACTGTGCGGCGATTCCGGAAAGCCTGGCGGAGAGCCAGCTGTTCGGCGTGAACAGTGGCGCTTATACCGGTGCGGTGCAGTCACGTGCAGGATTTATTGAAGCAGCGCACTTGGGCACGTTGTATCTGGATGAAATCGATAGCATGCCCCTCGCGCTGCAAGCCAAGCTATTACGTGCACTGGAGTCTCGCGGAGTGGAACGCCTGGGGTCGACTCGTTTCATCCCGGTAGACATGCGCGTGATCGCCTCTGCCCAGCAATCGCTGCATGACATGGTTGAACAAGGGACCTTCAGGCGCGATCTGTTCTTCCGGCTCAATGTTGTCAGCATCCGCCTCGCACCGCTGCGTACTCGCCAGGAGCAAATCATTCCGTTGTTCTTGAGCATGGTTCAACAGGAAGCCGAGCACTTCAAATGCGCCGCACCGACGCCTTCCCCTACGTTGTTCCAACAATTGCTGTGTCACGCCTGGCTCGGCAACATCCGGGAGCTGCGTTCAGCGGCAAAGCGCTTTGTGTTGGGCTTGCCGCCCCTGTGCGAACCGCTGGTGGAGCAGAGGGTGCAACCGTTCAAGGAAAAACTGCAACAAATCGAGAAATCACTGATTGAGGCCTCCCTGAAACGTCATGCCGATTGTGTGGAAAGTGTGGCGATGGAACTGGGAATCCCCAAGCGGACGCTGTACTACCGTTTGAAGCACTTGAATATATTCAATTAGCCCCGTCAACAGACAACATTTACGAAATATCTGGCAACGACTAAAAAGCGCAAGCCCGGAACTATTGAAACATATTCAGCCACCCACGATGTGAGCGTTAGCCCTTAACACTCGCACAAGTAAACTTTGCTAACCACATAGACATTTCCAACTGTAAAAGGTACTGCATATGGATACCAACAACATATCCTCACTCATTCCTAGCAACGGCCTCATCTCAAACGAGCAAACGGAACAGGTACTAGCTGAGCTGCAAAAGAAAAAGAATGGGGATAACGTCAAGCACGCTATCAATACCATTCATATCGATAATTCGACAAAAATAATGCAACAAATAGGCTCAGCCAGGCCATGACTCTACTGCCTCCTTTGTTTGCTTAGCAAGGGAGGCAACTCTTTTCGTTTTCAACCTCGTGCAATGGGTGGAGATTACATGCTTTTAAAAAACGAGTGGGCCTCGCCGCCTTCCACACCGCTTCCAATCGCCGAAGCCACGACGGGCCCTGACAGCACCATCGACAGCCACTTTTTTGCGTCAGCCCTGGCAACCAATGACAGCGTCAAAACATCGCCCCCCACCATCGGCACGCACTTTCTGGCCGAGCAATCCAACTATCTGAGGGCGCGCGCCAACGATGTCTCCAAGGGCTTGAGCGACCTGGTGAAAGACAAGAACTCGATAAAATCAGTTGAAGTCCCGCAGGCGCTGGCTGAAAGCAAAGAGGTCCTGACCGTGTCGGTGAAAATCATTAAGCACTGCGTTTCGATGGTAGAAAAAACCACCAACTTGCAGTAGGCCGCTTATGCGCACGCGTTTCATCTATTTATTACTTGCGCTGATGTTCATGCTGAGCGGCTGTGGCGAACGCATTGACCTTCACCGCCAACTGTCCGAGCAGGAAGCCAACGATGTGATCGCCGAACTGGCGGACAAGCATATCCGTGCCCAGAAAGCGCTGGAGAAAGACGGTGTCGTGGTACGGGTCCGCACAAGCGATATCGCCCGTGCGGTTCGAACGCTGGAGGCGGCAGGGCTGCCAAAAACCGCGCGCACCACACTCGGTGAAATTTTCCGTAAGGAAGGGGTTATTTCCACCCCGCTGGAAGAGCGTGCGCGCTATATCTATGCCTTGTCCCAGGAACTGGAGGCGACGCTATCCAACATAGATGGGGTCATCGTTGCCCGCGTCCATGTTGTGCTGCCCGAGCGTGTAGCGCCGGGCGAACCCGTACAACCGGCTTCAGCCTCGGTCTTTATCAAGCACGATCCAAGGCTGGAGCCGGACAACATCAGGCCACGCGTACGCAGGATGGTTGCCAGCAGCATCCCCGGCATGAGTACCACGGCGGACAACCCGCAAAAACTCACCGTTACGTTCGTGCCGGCCGCGACCTATATCGAGCGCGAACGACTGGTCTACTTCGGCGCGTTTCTAGTACCCGAGGCTGACCTGGCCTTTTGGCAGATCTGTGTGACGGTCTTGCTGATCCTCTTGATAGTGTCACTCGTTGCCGCTGCTCTATGGCTTCGCAAGACGCGAACCGCATCACCTTCGAGTTCGCCACCACATGCCTGATATCCGTGACTGGGTGCATTGGTGGGCCTGCCCCTGGAGCCGTTCGCAGCATCCATGGGTCGCCTTCGATCTCAACTCACCCGCCAGCCTGGCGTTATGCCGCGGCCGACATGAGCTGATCAGTCGCGCATTGGGCATCACGCCCTGCCTGCCGATCCAGCCCTCTGCCGCGCTATTGCGGATGGTACTGGCACCGCCGGAGCAACAAGCGTTGATGCTGACCCTGGTCGACGGCATTTACCACCCACGGCGCGATACGGCTTTGAATCATGACCAGCGCCAGTGGTGCGCCCGCCTATCCATGGCCCTGCCCTCCTCGTCCCGACAACCCGGTGAAGACCCTCTGCATCATCTGCGCGCCTGGGTCGATCACACCGTGTGGCAGCGCTTGCGCCTCAGTTTTGCGCGACGTCGGGTACTGGAACTCGAAAGCCAATACCTGCCGCAAGTGGGAAGCAAACTGGACACTGTCTGGCAGGCAGTGATCTGGCGTGCCACCGCTGCGGCGGAAGACGACTTTCACGCTGCCCCCTCCGGAGTGCCCCCGCACCATGTTATGCCGACGCAAGATTGAACTGTCGATGCCCACCGCAAGCCTGCCGCATGCCTTGATTCCCCGAGCTGTCCTTGCCGACAGCCGACAGGCCGAGCAGTTGCTCGAAAACGCCCAGGCCCAAGCCGACGCGCTGCTGCGCCAGGCTCAGGCACACAGCGAGCAATTGCTTGAACAGGCCCAGGTCGAGTTCTGGCAGCGTGCCAATCGCCAGCTCGAACGCTGGGAAGTAGAGCGGCAGGCCATTTGCGAGCGCCTCGAGCAGATTGCCACCTCCGTCACCAATCAAGCGCTGATCAGCTTGCTGGAGCTGACACCTCCCGCCGAGCGCCTCAGCGCACTGCTTAAAAAACTGCTGAACACGCAAGTCCCGGCAATCGCCGCCAACCTGGTCTGCCACCCGCAGGACCACGCGCAGGTCGAGCAATGGCTGCAGCTTCACACTGAGGCCCCCTGGTGCCTGCGCCTTGATGACTCCCTGGCGGCCGAGACACTCATACTGGAAACCGAAGAAGGCCGCTTCCACATCGAGTGGCGCTCTACCGTTGATAGCCTGCTATTGCTTGAGCCCGTGTCCCGCGGCAGGTAAGGAATTTCCGGCAGCGCTGATTACATTGCCTTTCAAAACTCTTGGCGTGGAACCGTTACCAGGCTTTAGCCACTTATAACGGCAAAGCCACCGGAGAGCCGCCCATGAGTTTTGATTACCGCCAGCAGCAACGGCAATACAGGGAACTGGATACCGTCAACCGCCGCATCGAACAGATGAAGAAAGCTACGGAAGAGGCGCTCGATAACGAAACATTCGAGGCGTTATTGGGTGAAGCCCTCGAGCTAAAAATGGATGCCAACCAACTGGTGACCTCAACCTTCGCGATGACCAATCACATGGCCGATAAAGGGAAGATCGTCTTTGATGGAATCCCTTGAAGGTGAGGATGACCTGGCGCACTGGTTGAGCGGTTCCGATCCGCAGATCACCTTGACTGAAGGCGATAGCCGTATCGTCCTGCGACGTGACAGCGGCGCGCTGGTACTGGGCGTTGAACTCACTCAGCACGTGCCCACCAATGCCCAGTTGGAGAACTGGATGCGTCCGGGCGCCGCCAGCTTGCATCATTTTCCAGGGGCGCTCGCCCAAGACCCGGCCCATGGCGCGCTGTGGTTGCTCGAGTGCCTGCACGACGCGCCACACCCGACGCAGGTGCAGAAAAGCCTCGAGGCGCTGCTCAATCAGCGTGACACCTGGCGGGCAGTCATGGCCCGCCTTGCACGCCCTGCCCGTGCGCTGCGCACCACCTCGCGACATCCGCTTTCGCCTTAATCAGAGAACGCCTTATGAACAATACCTCCGACAAGCCTGATGGCTTGCATGCCCCCTCGCCCCGGTTAACTGCAAAGCGCTCCGGCTGGCGCGGCCTGCTCGTTCTGCCATGGTTGCTGATCCCTTGGCAAAGCGCACAGGCCGCCATTCCCAGCGAATGGAAAAACACCGCGTATGCCTATGAAGCCGAACACAAGCCTTTGCGCGAGGTACTTGAAGACTTCGCCCAGACCTTCGGCACGCAGTTGCAGATCGAGGGCCTGCTGGAGGGTGTCGTCAATGGAAAGATCCGCGCCAATACCCCCCAGTCGCTGCTCGACAGGTTGGGCGTTGAGCATCGTTTCCAGTGGTACTTGTACAACAACACTTTGTATATCAGCACCCTGGACCAACAGGAATCCGCACGCCTCGAGGTCTCCTCGGAAACCATCGCGGACTTGAAGCAGGCATTGACTGATATCGGCTTGCTGGAAAGCCGCTTCGGCTGGGGCGAGCTCCCCGAGGACGGTGTGATATTGGTTTCCGGCCCCAGACGCTACATCGAGCAGATCAAACAGTTCGCCAGCCAGCGCCGGTCGCCCGATGAAAAACAGAGCGTACTGACGTTCCCTCTGAAGTTTGCCAATGCCGCAGACCGGCAGATTGATTATCGTGGCGAAAAATACAACGTCCCCGGCGTCGCCAATATGCTGCGCGGGCTATTGGAAACGCGCCCAGCCTCAGCCTTGTCACCCCGTACCACGCCCCCTTCCGCACCCGCACCGCTCGCGGCGAGCGGCGCTCGCTTGAGCAACCCGTTGCTGGGGCAGATGCTGGGCACCACGGCACCTTCGGAGCCCCCAGGCACTGGCCCCATGGTCACGCCGCGTGCGCCCGTCGGCAGCGGCAAAATCCGCGTCGAGGCGGACGTGCGCAACAACGCGGTACTGATCTATGACCTGCCCGAACGCCAGGCCATGTATCGCGACCTGATTGCCCAACTCGACGTAGCGCGCAAGCTGGTGGAAATCGACGCAATCATCCTGGATATCGAGCGCACTCAACTGCGTGAATTCGGGGTTAACTGGGGGTTTCAGAACAGCCGTTTCCGAGGCGGCGTGAACACGAGCCCCGGTACGTCATCACAACTTTCATTTGAAAATCGCGACCGGTTCTACGCAGACATACGTGCCCTGGAACAACGCGGCCTGGCAACCCTGGTCTCGAATCCGTCGGTCCTGACCCTGGAAAACCACCCCGCGGTGATCGATTTCAACCGCACTCAATATCTGGTCGGCGGCACCGAGAACGCAACCATCTTGCCCGTCACGGTCGGCACCAGCTTCCAGGTCGTGCCCAGGGTCATCACGTCCCGGGGCAAGCATCAGATCCACCTGCTGGTGGACATCGAAGACGGTAACTTCAATGAGTCCAACCCCCTGAGCACAACACCGGATGTGAGCCGTGGCAAAGTCAGCACCCAGGCGGTGATGGCGGAGAAACGCTCACTGGTGATCGGTGGCTTCCACGTCAGCGAAAGCACCGACAAGCACAACAAAGTCCCATTGCTGGGAGATATTCCCCTGCTGGGCAAGGCCTTGTTTTCTTCCACTGAACGCCAGAACAATCGCCGCGAAAGGCTGTTCATCCTGACCCCGCGGGTCATCGGCGATCAGGCCGACCCTTCGCGCTACCTGCCACAAGACGATCAGGCCGAGTTGCAAGCCGCCCTCAAACCCTTGGCCAGGCGCGATGCCCCTCACCAACCGGTGATCAAGCGCAGCGATATCACCAGCACCCTGGCGCATCTGGTGAGCGGCCAGGTACCCAAGCCTTTCAAGATGGCTCCCTTGCCCTTGGGGCTCAATACCCTATGCGTCACGCGCGATCTGCTGGCGCTCAATACCGACCGCAGCCAGTGGTACACCGGCCCGGACTTCAACGTGGCCGTCGTCGTGCTGCGCAACCAGTTCAAGCGCAACGTACGTATTGATGAAAAGGAGTGCAGTAACTCACACACCCTGGCCGTCAGCGTCTGGCCGCGAGCCTGGCTCAAGCCGGGTGAAGAAGCCGAGGTCTTTATTGCCATGCGTCCCGTGGTGAAAGACGAACACATCGGCGTCTCCCGCCCTTCCCTGCTCACCCCAACCCGGAACCAACCGCAATGAAGCCTTTACTGTTGTGCTCCACACTCATCGGTGCGGCACTGCTCGTCGCCGGCTGCACGCCGACCTGCCAAGGCGACTCGTGCTCACGTCCGCAGTCAGGCAAGCACACGCTGGTGGTCTGGTGGCCACCGCAGATGCGGGCCGAGTCGGGCCCGTCAGGCGAGCGTTCGGATTACCAGACGATATCGCTGGAACGATGACGCCCCACGCACTTGCCGATAACCGGCAGCGTCGCGAGGCATTCCGCGACGCATGGGTGGGTGGCCCTGGCGCCCACCTGCCAGTCGGCCCCGGCATTGCCATCTACGCCATGGATACGGCTGCCGGTCCGGGATTGGCCCTGCAGGTGAACCGTGACGCCCTGCAACCCCGACAATTGCAGCGGGCACTTGAGCGCCGGTTTGAACAAGCAGTGGCCTTCAGTGGCTGCTTTGTCTACCTGGACGCCAGGGGCAACCTGGTGATCTGGCATGCACTGCCGACCCAGCGCCAGGCGCTCGACGCAACCATCAGCCGCCTGCTCTCGCTGGCCAATCTCGAGACGCTGGACCGGCGCGCCGCTCGCTGAATCAACGCCGCTCCAGTCCCGGCAATTCCAGGGTTTCGCGCTTGGCTTCAGCGTCAAGCTCACGCAAGGTCCGGTAGATCAAGGCGACCGCCTGCAAGGTTTCGCGAGGAATCCCCATCCCCAGCTTTTTCTCGTACAGCGTACGGGCCAGCCAGACGCATTGGACCACCGGGACATCGGCGGCTTTCGCCCGGTCGATCAACGCGCGTGCCTGCGCATCCGTGCCCTTGTCCACCAGTAACGGCAGCGGCGTCTTGCCTGGGCGGTAATACAAGGCGACGGCAAAGTGCGTCGGGTTGACCACCAGCATGTCGGATTCCTCCAGCTTGGGCAGCTTGACCTTGGGTTCTTCCTGGGCCAGTTGATAAGCCAGGGAGCGACGCTGCCCCTTCACGTGCGGGTCGCCTTCCATATCCTTGTATTCCTTGAGTACCTCCACTTGGGTCATGCGCATGCGCTTGGCAAAAAAATGCTTCTGCAACGCCAGGTCAATCAACGCCAAGACCAGCAGCAAGCCCAGACAGGCATGCAGTAGATGGCGGAACACTACAATCAGCGCCTGGACATAGGTTTGCAGGTCGCTACCGGCCAGCTTGATCAGGGTTCCCAAGGACGGACCGATCACGGCATACAGGATCACGCCCAATAGCAGGGCCTTGGCCAGGCTCATCAACAGGTTCATGACCTGCTGGGCCGAGAACATCTGCTTGAGTTGACTCAGAGGGTTCAGGCGACTGAAGTTGAGCTGCAGGCTCTGTGGCGCAAACAGCAACCCGAACTGCATCCAGCTGCTGATCAACTTCACGCTGATCGCCACGCCGGCCATCATCAGGGCAAACGCAAAAAACACGATCAGGCTTTCCAGCAACACCTCTTCCAAAGCACGTGCGAAGGGTTGGCCCATTCGCGACATGGGCAGCACCATCAGCTGCTGGAAGCGCTGCATGCTGGGTTCGGCCGTGAACAAGGCGATCTCGCTCAAGGCGGTCAACACCAGCAATTTACCGACATCCTGGCTCTGCGCGACCTGGCCTTTTTGACGTTGGTCACGCAACTTCTTCGGCGTCGCCGCGTGCTTTTTCTCACCGGAGTCACTCATGGCGTCGAGCCCTGAAGCAATAGGCCCAGGGCGTGTTTGAGATCACCCAGCAGGCTCATGCGACCGACGATCAAATCCTGCAACAGGGGAAAGTACAAAATCAGGATCATCAACCCGGCCAGGCTTTTGAGCGGCGGCGCCAGGGTCGACACTTGCAGTTGCGGGCTATACAACCCGAGCAAGGCGACGCCGAATTCCAGCAACAGCAACACGCCAATGAATGGTGCGGCATACAGCATCATGTGCATGAGCGTATCGCCAAGCAGCCCGAGGAATACGCTGAAGCCATTCACCGCCACCGCCGGCAGCCACGCCGTCGGCGGCCACATCAGGTAGCTGTCCCAGATTACCTGGGTCAATACGCCAAGCCCGAGGGTCGCGATCAACAGGTAGATCGCCAACTGCTTGAACAGGTGGCCCACGGGCGTAGCATCCGGCCCCAACGAAGGGTTGAGCTGACCACCGGCCAGGGCGCCACGCTGGTTGTCCAGCAAGGCGCCCACTGACTCGAACATCCAGAACGGCATGGCCAGCAAGATCCCGAGCAGGAACCCCAGCACCAGCTCCTTGAACACCAACCCAGCGATCATCAAGGCCGAGTAGTCCTGGCCGTTGAGCACGCTGTAGATGCCGGGTGCCGGAATCAGCGCGAGGACCATGACGATGATGTGTCGAGGCATCCCCCTAAGGTGCTGGAAGCAGAATGCAGGCACCAGAAAAGCACAGGGATAGATGCGCGCCATGGCGACCAGCAGGCTGGGCAGGTAATCAACGAGAAGCAGCAAGCCGGTAACCTCAGTTCAGTGCCGAACGGGCGATCATGTCGAACGTCAGGTTGATCAGTTGGATCAACTCCACTCCAATCCAGCGCCCGGTCAATATCAGCGTGACGCCCACCGCGACCAACTTGATGCCAAAGGGCAGGGTCTGATCCTGTATTTGCATCAACGCCTGCACCAGCGATGTCAGCACACCGACCACCACCGCCACGATCAACGGGGGCGCCGACAGGACCACCACCAGCAACATGCCTTGCTTGAACAGCACGATCGGTTCCATAGGCCACTCACAGATAAGAAAGGAACAGGCTGTCGAGCAGACGCGACCATCCGGACACCAGGACGAACAGGAGCAGCTTGAGCGGCAGTGAGATGGTCATGGGCGAGACCATTTGCATGCCCAATGCCAGGAGCAGATTGGAGACGATCAAATCGATGACGATAAACGGGATGTAGATCAGGAAGCCGATCTCGAAACCCGCCTGCAACTGCGAGAGAACAAAGGCCGGCATCAACAGGATCAAGTCTTCGCGCTGAACCTGCTGCGCCATTTCCGGCGGCCACATGCGCGCACTGTTTTCCTTCAGGTGGGTCAGGACATCCGGATCGGTATTGCGCTGCATGAACGTGCGCAACGGCTGGATGGCCACCAGGCCAGTCTCTTGCATCGTCTGCACGCTGCTCAAGTCCAGCGGTGACGCCTTGAGCGTCTGCGCCACCTCATAGCCGACGGGCGCCATGATAAACAGCGTCGCCGCCAGGGCGATGCCATTGATCGCCATGCTCGGGGGTACCTGCTGCACGCCGATGGCGTTGCGGGTAATCATCAGCACGATGACGATCTTCAAGAACGCCGTGCACACGATCAACAACATCGGCATCAGCGACAATGAACCCAGAAACAGCGCGAGAACGAGCGGGTCCACGCCTTGAAAGGTCATCGGGAGAACACCACACGGGACAACTGCAAGCCGAGCCGCCCATCCACCTCAACCAACTGGCCCTGGCCGATGGGCCGGTCGCCATAGTAAAGCCCGGCCATGCCGGGAGCGTATCCGGTTATCCCCAACACGGCGCCGGGGGCGAGGTTGCGCAACTCGCCGAGGCTCAGGTTCAGCGTGCCGCAGCGTACATTGAGCGCCATGCTCAACTCATCAAATGGCTCATGACCGAACACATCCGTCACCGGTCGGTCGTCCCCGCCTTGCGGAGCGTGATGAGCAACCAAATCTTCATCCACAGTTGTTTCCTCTATTGAAGTCACGGTCAGGCACAGCGACCCGCTTGCATCGTCAATGCACCCGTGCAGGCGATGCTTGCCGACGGGCAAGTAACCGGTGCCCTGCACTTGAAAATAGGTGTGTTCGAGCACCACGACGTCGCCTTCGCGGACGCTGCACAGCTGCGCGATCGACAAACGCAAATGCCCCAGCGTGACCGCGAGCGTCAGTTGGAATCGGTCCGGCATCGGCGCGGCTGTCGGCTGCCAAGGCCCGGCCTCGCACAGTGCCAGGAAGCTATGCGTAGACATCCACAGAAAACCCGCGACCCTGGATGCGCCAAGGCACACCCACAGCCGACAACCGAAGTCCAACACCGGCACCGCGGGGGATAAACGCAGGTAGCCGAACAACGCGCGAACCTGTGGGCTCAGATGTTGTTCAAACAGCGCCCAGAACCAGGAGTCCGGATCATTGCCGGCCTGGGCCAGTGTCACCGGGCACTCGCCCAACAGGCTGAGCTGCGGAGAAGGCTCACCGAACGCCAGCACCCCGCAGGCCGTTTCAAAACACAACGGCGTTACGCCTTCCGGTGCGCGCGCGGGCTCAAGCCGCAACTCCCCGCGCTGGCCGTCGACCTCAAAGGGCAGGCGCAACCCGCCCCCCAACCGACGCAGCGCAGCGACCACGTCACCCTGCACCGGGCGCAAGGCCAGAGGCGGCATCATCACGTGCGCTCCAGATGCGCCAGATGCAGGCTGACCGGCTGGCCAACGGCCTGGGCAATCCGATCCTCACAGCGCTGTCGCACACCACTGAGCCAACGCGTCGTCGTGTCCTGCTCGGCCTCCAACTCAACGCTCCAGGCGCCCTGCTCTCGGCGGATACGGGTCTGAATCCGCCCCAGCCGAGGCACGTACAGCATCGCTTCCAGCGGCCACTGCGAAGCGATGTGTAACCGAGGGGCCAACTGTTCGGTCAATGTCTCGATCATGGCGATCTCTGCGGCTGCGCTTCGTCCCGCCGCAGCGTGGCTGCCATAGCCCGTGGGCTCACCTTCATCAGCGAATAGCCGGCGGAACAACTGCCCTTGTTCTTCAGGGATAGCCACGCCGGCCCCGGCCTCACGCGCCTCACGAAGCTCCCGCAGGCGCGGACGCTCGACCTTGTCTGCCGGCACCTGAGTCACGCCTCCTCCTGAATCAATAAACTGGCCAGTTCCTGAAGCTTTTCGACCTCACGCAAACATTGGCTGACCTGCTTCTGCACGCTGCTGATGTGCTCGGCCTGCTGCGCCTTTTGCTCATGCAAGGCGTGTAGATGGTCTTCTTCACGCTGGGTGCCGGCCGACAGGTTGCGCTCTTGGGCGCTCCAATCTTTCAACGCCTTGAAGGTCATGACCTGCCCCTGATGCTGACTCAGCAGTTGTGCGCATTGCCGCGCCTCTTCGAGGCGTGTGTGTTCAAGCGCCTGCTGCGCCTGCGCGATCTGTTCCAGCAGGGTTCGCTGGGCTCGCTGGGCGGCACTCAACGCTCGCTCGACACGATCCGCGCGATGCCGACGCAAGCGCCGCAGTGTCTCGACTTCAACGCTCAGTGACTCAGAAGGGGACATACGCTGTCAGCTCCGTCAGTTGCTCCAGGGTCGTCGTGATAGGTGATGGCTCTCGCAAGTCCTGGCGCAGAAAACCATCGACGGACTGACGGCTGTCCACGGCCATATCGGTCAAGGCATCACTGCCGGGCTGATACTCACCCAGCTTGAGCATCAGCTCGATCTGCTGATACGCCGACAACAAGCGTCGCAGCGCGGTGCCGGCCCGGATATGTGCGGGCTCGGCCACATTGCTCAAAATCCTCGATAAGCTGGCCAGTACATCCACCGCCGGATAGTGACCACGCTCGGCCAGCTTGCGCGACAGCACGATGTGACCATCAAGCAGGGAGCGAACCTCATCGGCCACCGGATCGCTCATGGAGTCCTGTTCGATCAGCACCGTGTAGATGGCGGTGATCACACCGTCTCGCGTCAGCCCGGCCCGCTCCACCAACCGCGGCAGCAAGCTATACACCGACGGCGGCAAGCCCCCGCGCCCCAGGGGTTCGCCGGCCGCCAGGCCGATCTCGCGCTGGGCTCTGGCGAACCGGGTCAGGGAATCGATCAGCAACAACACCCGCTGGCCTTTGCGCCGAAACCCTTCGGCCAGCGCCGTTGCGGTGAAAGCGGCGCGGGCGCGCTCCATGCTGGAACGGTCGGAGGTGGCACAGACCAATACCGCCTTGGCGCGTAATGCGTCATCCAGCTCATGGTCGAGAAACTCACGCAGCTCGCGGCCTCGCTCACCAATCAGGCCGAACACAATCACATCGCAGTCCACGTTGCGGGCAATCTCGGCCAACAAGGTGGTCTTGCCACAACCGGCCCCTGCAAACAGGCCCACGCGCTGGCCCTCGCCCAAGGTCAACAGGCCATCGATCGAACGCACCCCGGTGGCAAGCGCCCGATTGATCCTCGGTCGCTCGGTCGGCAGCGGCGCTTCGCACAATACGGTGCTGGCATCGAGCGTGTCGGTCACGACAAACGCACTGGGACCGTCCCCCGCAATAGGCCGACCAAAGCCATCCAGCACCTGCCCCAGCAGCGCCTCGCTGACTTGTACTCGGTGTGGCACGCCCAGGCGCTCAACACTGGCGCCTACGCGCACACCTTCCAGGTTACCCAGGGCGCTGAGCACCGCGTCCTGCTGATCGAACCCGATGATTTCGGCCAGCATGCAATCACCCGGTTTTTTCTCCACCTGGCACAAGTCACCAATACGTGCGTCAGGCAACCGGCATTGCAACAGCATGCCGTTCACACGCTGTATGCGACCGCGCATCGAAACGGGCGCAAAGCGGGTCAACGCGTGTGACTGGTTCAGCCGCCACGCTTCCAGGCGCGCCTGTATCGAGTTGTTCACCAGCGCACCTCATACCGTTGCGTACCGTCAAAAATCACTTTGTTGTTGTCGATCAACACCAACCGCAGGCCATTCAGTTCGTCGCCCACGAACAACCGAACGCCGTGCTCAAGCACCACATGGCCGCTGGCGCCGCCGACGATTTGGAGGATCTTGAAGGGGAGTGTGTTATCGCGTACCTGCACGCGGCTGATCACCGGCACGGCGGTGTCGAACTGCTCGGCGAAACGACTGAGCATGCGGGCGACCAACTCGACCTCTTCCTGGGAAACATCGCCGTTGAGGACAATCTGGGCATTGATCACCTGCAAGCTGACCCGCTGGGCCAACTCACGTTCGCTGAGCATCTTCAACAACTGCTGCCGCACCTCGAAGGGCGAGATCAGCTCCTGCTTTTGCTCCACGGCGGGCATCAGCGACGCTTGTGCCCCGCGCCCTGGCGTCGAGACGATACCGATCGCGACGATGACCACGGCACACAGCAACACCAGGCTGATCAAACGTTTCTGTTGCGACGGGGAGATCGACGACAGCACCAGCCGCTGGGCGGGTTCAGGCGGCGGCGCCAACGGTGTTGGCCGGTCAGGCGGCGCCTGCGGCCAAGGCTGATCAGCCGGCACCACACACAAGCGCACGGCACCGATCACAAAAGGCGTATCGAGTGCCAGGTCGCCGATCTGCGCCAGCACTTGCCCGTCGCTGTTTTGCAACAGCCCCGCTTCGGCCTGCACCGTCCAATGTCCGTCGACCAGTTGCAAACGGGCGTGGTGCTCGGTGATACCCGGGTCCCTCAACAACAGGTCGGCATCCGCGTGGGCGCCAAGGCTCCACTGCTCGCCAAACAACGGCAAAGCGGCGCCTTTTTGCAGTCCATCGAGTACCCGCAGCTCGAACATCATCGCACCTGTGGTGTCAGCATTAACGGCGGTGTCATGCCACTGCTCCGCGCATCAACTCGTCCTGGCCCAGGTCAAAACGCCCCAGTACCCTGACCTTGGAAGTACTCCCCAACTCGGCGAAGGACAGCACCGGCACATGGCTGAATTCGTCCAGCAACAAAGTGCGCAAGGGACTGCGCAGATCCTGTGCCACCAGCATCACGCTCTTGCTTTTGGGCCGCGCCGAAAATGCCTGGTTGAGCAGGTTGATCAGGGCTGCACTGCTCTCGTTGTCGAGGGCAAAGAACACGCCGCTCTGGGTCTGGCGCAACGCTTCGCGCAGGATGTTTTCAGTCTGGGGCGACAGCAGCCAGGCATGCAGGCCATCGGGCTCGCTGTATTGGTGGTAGATCTGCGACTTGAGGGCAATGCGCGCGTAATCGGCCAAGGCATCCGGTTCGCGCTCATGCTGGCCGTACTCGATCAACGACTCGACAATCAAGCGCACCGCACGCAACGGCACGCCTTCGCTGGCCAGGCGCTGCAGCACTGACGAAAACCGCGAAAGCGGCATGATGCGTTGCAGTTCCTGCACCAGTTCCGGCTGGTTGTGTTCCAGCCAACTGAGAATCGCCTTGCTCTCCTGGATACCGAGAAAGCGCGGCCCGCTAAGCATCATCGCTCGCGTCATGCGCTCGATGATCAGGCTCGGGGCAGTGAAACGCTCGACCTGGGGGTCGTCCAATAAAGGGTCATCGGGAGCAAGCCATAACCAATCCTGCTCATCGCGCTCAGGAAGCCCTCTCTCACCTCGCTCCAAGGGTGGCGTCAGCGATGCGTATTCAACGGCGATGCGATCACTCAGGGTCGCCGCCATCACCGGCACTTCGTGCACGCAGAAGCGCATCTCGTCAGGCGCCAGCAAGTCATCGAATTCGGCTTCAAACGGCGGCAGCGTCAGGCCGATGCTTGTGACCAGCCCGTTCCGGGCCTGGCGAATCTTATGAACGATATCGATGACCTGCGGCGTTGCGTACAACGTCGGGTGGAACTGCAACAGATAGGGGCGTGACGGATCAAAACCGCGCAAGTCTTCGTCGCCGTTTTCCTCGGGCCGCACCACTTTTTCAGCCTGCGGCGGCGGGGCAGCCTCGCGCTGGCGCTGGCGCGCCAGGTAGTAGCCCAGGCTGCCGGTCATCAGCGAGATCAGAATAAACACCACCGTGGGCATGCCTGGCAGCGCGGCGAAGGCGAGCATGCCTACCGAGGCGATCATCCAGCTCTTGGGCTCACTGGTCATCTGCCGGGCAATTTCGGCGCCCATGTTATTGGCGCCCTTGCGCCCATCCGGTGCCACACGGGTAATGATCATGCCGGCGGTCAGGGAGATCAGCAGCGCCGGAATCTGTGCGATCAGGCCATCGCCAATGGTCAGCACCGAATACAACGCCATCGATTCTCCCGCACTCATCCCATGCTGGAACATCCCGGTGGAGAAACCACCCAGCAGGTTGATGAGCACGATGATCAAGCCGGCAATGGCGTCGCCTTTGACGAATTTCATGGCCCCGTCCATGGCCCCGAACAGCTGGCTTTCACGGGACAACTGCTCGCGTTTGTCGCGAGCTTGCCCACCGTCGATCAGCCCGGCGCGCAAATCGCTATCGATCGACATCTGCTTGCCCGGCATGGCATCCAGGCTGAAGCGCGCGGCGACTTCGGCGACCCGTTCGGAGCCCTTGGTAATCACCAGGAAGTTGACCAGGGTCAGAATCATGAAAATCACCAGGCCTACCGCGAGGTTACCGCCCACCACAAAATTGCCGAAGGCTTCGACAATGTCACCCGCGTCCTGCTCCAGCAGGATCAAACGCGTAGTGGCGATCGACAATGCCAGGCGAAACATTGTGGTCAGCAGCAAAATCGACGGGAACGACGAGAATGCCAACGGCCCGGGCAGGTACAGCGCGAGCACGATCAGCAAACAGGAAATGCAGATATTGAGTGCGATCAGGATATCCACCAACCAGGTGGGCAACGGCACAATAAAGATGAACACGATGGCCATGACCACCACCGCGCCTAACACTTCAGCACGCTGCGCCACTTTGAGCAGCACAGCGTTGATGGCGGCCAGCACTGTCACGGGAGGCTCCTCGACTCACCGTCGAAGTGCAGGTGACCGCGCTCGGCACGGGTGAATTCGTCCATCACCAGCAAGATGTTATGCAGGGCTTCTTCACGCCCACGGCTGTCACGCCACAGAGCCAGGGGCAAACGTTGCATCACCGGGTACAAGCCGTTGAGAGACACCAGTTGGGCAGCCGGTAGCGCGCCGCCAAAATCGCAAGCTAGCCGCTGGACTTCCGCCGATTCGATACCGGTGCCGGCATAACCCAGAAGCCGTTGCAGCAGGCCTACCGCATCCAGCTCCGCATCCAGGCGCTGGATCAACGCCTGGCAATTGGATAACGCCCCGCCCAGCTGGCTGCAGCTCTGCAAACCCAGCAGCAACGTACGCAGTTGTGCCGTGGGTACCGAAGGCGTGTGGGCGGCGATATCGTCGGCCAAAGCACGACGCATCAGGTTGAGCCCGGCGCCAAACTGCTCGCCACCGTACACCCCGAGCAGCGATTGCATCATGAACGCCAGGGATTGGCGCATGACCACACTGGCGTAATACAACGCACGCACCGCTTGGCGTTCCTCTGGGTCACCACTGGCCTGCTGCAGCGTCAGTGCGATATTCAGCCCGGCCTGGATTTCCCGCTTGAAGCGGATTTCCAACTTTGCGAGTGCATCTCGCGCCAGGGCCGCCTCGACTTTGCGCGCTTCAGCCTGGGCCTCGGCCGCCACCCGCTGAAGTACCACGAAGGTGCGCGCAGGATCGCGGCCAGTCAGTTCGAGCAATGTGTCGATACCAGGCTGTAGCAACAGTTGCATGCGGACCTGGCGAGCAACGGTTGCCAATGACGCCTGCGCAGGATGGCCCAGTTGTTCATAGAGCTGGGTGATGTGCTCAATCGGTGTGACCTGCCGCCCAATCGAACGGCGGCCCAGAGCCACGCCATTGAGCGCCATTTCTTCGTTGAATATCTGGGCAATGTCGTCGATAGCCGTGGCACCGGCCTGCGTTTGAGTAACGCCGATGCGGGGTTGATCCGGGCTCAGGATCGGTTGCACATCGTTGAACGGTTCGACTTTCATGGGCGGGCCAGGACAGGGAGTTTGTGTCCCTATGTGGCAGGCGCGCGCCATACGGTTCCATCGAACTATCCCTGCGGCGTTTTTGAAAATACCCGCACAACAGCATCCCCGCTTTTTGCAAAAGACTGCACAAAACCCAGCACAAAAAAAATAAATATCTACTTATAAATCAACGAATTAAAACTTTTTTTCCTTTGGCACAGCCAGTGCAAAAGGGGTCACGTCGAAACCACTTCGACCGTGTCCACCCAGAGGAAAAAATCATGGATATCCCTATTGGTGCCCTCGCTCATCTTGTTGGCAGCTCGCCTCAATTCATGCTCCACCTGACGGACGACCAACAAAAAAAACTCCGGCGCTTCATTCATAAGCGCGTGCTCAACCCGGAAGATGCGGACGATCTTCTGCAACTCACCTACCTGGAAGCCTGGCGTAACCGCGAGCGCTACAGCGGCCAGGCGACACTCAGCACCTGGATGTGCGGAATCGCGCAGAACCTGATTCGCAACCACTTCCGGCGCCTGTATGCCAAACCGGTGCATTGCGAATTCGACGAGGCGCTGTGGCATGGCCAGGAGGACAGCCGTAATCTGGACTGGGAGTTCGAGGTCAATCGCCGGCTGGAAAAAACCCTGATAGCCATCAAGGACCTGCCGCAGGAAATGCGCAAAACCCTGTATGCCTCGCTGGAGACGGATGGCAGCTATCAGGACACCGCCGATGCACTGGACATCCCTATCGGCACTGTTCGCTCGCGCCTGTCACGGGCACGTGAACAACTCAAGCGCGTCACCCACACGCCGTTGCGACCTTAAGCCAGACCAGCTGGCCATCGTTGGGCGACAGGGATATCAGCCCAACTCGATCTAGCCTTTTCATGCGCGACAGCAAGGCCGTGCCCATCCCGCCGAAACCTGACGCCCAACCCGCCACTCGTCGCTGTTTAGCCCGATTTTCCTTAAACAGTTGAAAGCGTAGAAAAATTTTCAACAAAAACGCTTGACGCATTCCCGTTCTACGCGAATAATGCGCGCCACTTGGCTACATAGCTCAGTTGGTTAGAGCATAGCATTCATAATGCTGGGGTCCGGGGTTCAAGTCCCTGTGTAGCCACCAAGTACCGATCCATAGATGTCTACAGCAGTCTGTGAATCACCTCAAGAAGCCCGCCTCGTGCGGGCTTTCTTGTTTCTGGACATCCATGCGGGTCCAGCGACGTCAAACTCACCCTCTCCAATACGACACTCGCCAACCTGGCTGCTTGATCATGCCTGTGCTTCAGGCTTTGAAGACGCCCGTCCACGCCCAGACCAACGCACCACAGTGCTCTCTCGCGAATATCGTGCAGACATCGTCGCCGATCAGGCTTAAAGCTAACTTCTAGAAACGCATCAAGCTGAAACGTATCAGCCTGTGTAAAAAGTCAAATTATGCACAAATGCAAATTTACGCTTGACCCCAAAAACCGGTTTGCCTAAGATGAAATTACTGTATGTACATACAGTATTTTTTATAACTTCCTTCACGGACGAGGTATTACCCATGAAAAGCAACACTGAAAAATTCGGCAAGATCCCCCATCAACCCAGCCTCTGGACTCGGGCCGATGCGCTGAAAGTCCACGCGGACGATCCCACTACGACCCAGCCACTGGTCAGTGCGGATTTCCCGGTATTGAGCAATGAGGTGTTCATCTGGGACACCATGCCGCTGCGCGATCTGGACGGAAACGTGACCTCCGTCGATGGCTGGTCGGTGATCTTCACCCTGACCGCGGATCGCCATCCTAACGACCCGGAGTACATCGACGAGAACGGTAACTACGACATCACCCGCGACTGGAACGACCGCCATGGCCGGGCAAAGATGTACTACTGGTTTTCCCGTACCGGCAAGGATTGGAAACTCGGTGGCCGAGTGATGGCCGAAGGGGTTTCGCCGACCGCTCGCGAATGGGCCGGCACGCCAATCCTGTTGAACGAAAAGGGGGACATTGACCTGTACTACACCGCCGTCACGCCAGGCGCGACCATCGTCAAGGTGCGCGGTCGGGTGGTGACGACCGAGCATGGTGTCAGCATGGTCGGCTTTGAAAAGGTCAAGCCGCTGTTCGAAGCCGACGGCCACATGTATCAGACCGAAGCGCAGAACGCCTTCTGGGGCTTTCGCGATCCTTGGCCGTTCCGTGACCCCAACGACGGCAAACTGTACATGCTGTTTGAAGGCAACGTGGCCGGCGAGCGCGGTTCGCACAAGGTCGGGAAAGCCGAAATCGGCGATGTGCCGCCGGGTTATGAAGACGTCGGCAACTCGCGCTTCCAGACCGCCTGTGTCGGTATCGCCGTGGCCCGTGACGAAGACGGGGACGACTGGGAAATGCTGCCGCCGCTGCTGACCGCGGTCGGCGTCAACGACCAGACCGAACGCCCACACTTCGTGTTCCAGGACGGCAAGTACTACCTGTTCACCATCAGCCACACCTTTACCTATGCCGACGGCGTGACCGGGCCGGACGGGGTGTACGGTTTCGTCGCCGATTCGCTGTTCGGCCCTTACGTGCCGTTGAACGGTTCCGGCCTGGTGCTGGGCAACCCGTCCTCCCAGCCGTTCCAGACCTACTCGCACTGTGTGATGCCCAACGGCCTGGTGACCTCGTTTATCGACAGTGTGCCGACCGACGAAACCGGCAAGCAGATTCGTATCGGCGGTACCGAAGCACCGACGGTGGGGATCAAGATCAAAGGGCAGCAGACGTTCGTGGTGGCCGAGTATGACTACGGTTACATTCCGCCGATGCTCGATGTAGCACTCCAATAACAGCGAAACAGGGTGTTTGGGCAGCGGGCTCGAATTCGATAAAGAGCCCGTTGTGGATAGGATCGAGTATCCCGCCCGGCTCACTGCAACACCGACCCGTTACGGGCTGCAAGGATGCAGCCCGTAACGGGTCTTCCTCTTTGTGAGCTACTTCATCACACTCTTGCCTGTCTGACATACCCTTGAGCGCAGCAGGAACGCCCTTCATGAGCCTCGACGTATTCGCCATCATTCTGCTGGGCGCCGCACTTCACGCCACCTGGAATGCCGTAGTCAAAGGGGGGGCCGACAAGCTCCTGACCACCTGCATGATCGCCTCAGTCGCTTCGCTGATCGCGTTGACGACTGTCCCGTTCCTGGAGCCCCCGGCGCGAGGCAGTTGGCCGTTCATAGGGGCATCAGTGGTTTTCCAGGTGCTGTATTTCGCCCTCATCGCCTCGACCTACCGCGTGGCCGACATGAGCCAGACCTATCCGATCATGCGCGGTACCGCGCCACTGCTGGTGGCGACGGTGAGCGTGCTGCTGTTGTCCGAGGCATTGTCGGCATTCGCCTGGCTCGGCATCGCAATCATCTCCCTCGGCATCTTGAGCATGGCCGCCGTCCCTTCGGCAGGTTCGCGAAAGGGCGTGGTGCTGGCCTTGATCAACGCCGGCGTGATCGCGGGCTACACCCTGATCGACGGCGTGGGTGTGCGTAAATCCAGCGCGCCGGCGGCGTACACCCTGTGGATATTCCTGCTGACCGGCATCCCGCTTTGCGCATGGGCCCTGGCCACACAGCGCGGCGTCTTCATTGAATACGTCAGGCGCCACTGGCACCTTGGCGTGGTGGGCGGCTTCGGCACACTGGCGTCCTATGGCCTGGCCCTGTGGGCGATGACTGCCGCACCGATCGCCACGGTTTCTGCGCTACGGGAAACCTCCATCCTGTTTGGCGTGGTGATCTGTGCATGGGTACTCAAAGAGCATCTGACGCGGGCTCGCCTCCTCGCCGCCTGCATCATTGCCGGCGGGGCGATGGTATTGCGCCTGGGCTGAACAGCGTTTGCGCTCAAAAAAACTTCGTATCTGTATTTTGACGCTCCGGGGACCCACTGTTAGTGTCCGGCCTCCCCTACACGGAGTGCTCCTGATGAAATTGGATATCTACCAGGTCGATGCTTTCAGCCAACATCCCTTTGGCGGTAACGCGGCGGCGGTCTGCCCGCTGACCGAATGGCTGACCGATGAGCAACTGCACAACATCGCCGCCGAGAACAACCTCTCGGAAACCGCGTTCTTCGTGCCCCGTGATGGATTTTACGAGTTGCGCTGGCTGACCCCGGAAGTCGAGGTGGACCTGTGCGGCCACGCCACGCTCGCGGCGGCATGGGTCTTGATTCACCAGTTGCCGGATGCACCGGATGTGTTGCGCTTCGCCACCCGCAGCGGTGAGTTGCGCGTAACGCGCAATGGCGACGAACTGGCGATGGATTTCCCGGCCAAGCAGCCCGAGCGTTGTGAGCCACCCACCGGCCTGTTGAACGCCTTGGGGGTTGAGCACGCCGAGGTGTATGCCACCGATGACTACATCGTGCTGCTGGAAGACGAAGCCCAGGTCGCCGCCCTGACGCCGGATTTCGTTCGCCTCAAGGGCCTGCCTAAACGCGGAATTGCGGTGACGGCCAAAAGCACGCGGTTTGATTTCATTTCTCGCTGGTTCGGCCCGAATGTCGGTATCAATGAAGACCCTGTCACCGGCTCTGCGCACACCTCGCTGACGCCATTCTGGGCCGAGCGCCTGGGCAAGTCGCAATTGAGCGCCGAACAGGGAGGCAACCGTCGTGGACAACTGCGTTGCGAACTCAAGGGCGACCGCGTGATTATCGCCGGGCACGCAGTGCTCTACCTCAAGGGCACGATTTACCTGTAAAAAGGAGCCACCCAAGGACAACAGATCATTCTCACAATGAACGGAGTTCAGCACGTGCTTTCGATTTCCCGCCGTCAACTGTCAATGGTTGCCGCAGCCTTCGCCCTGGCCGGCTGTCACATCCCCGTCACTGAACAACCTCCAGCACCGGAGCTGGGTTCGGGTTACCGCAGCGATCTTGTGACGCAACACGCCGAGCGCCATATGGCCGCCGCCGCCAACCCGTTGGCGGCCGAAGCCGGGCGTGAGATGTTGCGCCAAGGAGGCTCGGCCATTGATGCGGCGATCGCCATGCAGGCAGTGCTGACCCTGGTGGAACCGCAGTCGTCCGGCATCGGCGGCGGTGCGTTCATCATGCTCTGGGATGGGCAAACCGTACACGCGTACGACGGTCGCGAAACGGCGCCGGCCGGTGCGACCGAGCGCTTGTTCTTGAAGGCCGACGGCACTCCCATGGCGTTTCCCGAGGCGCAGATCGGCGGGCGTTCGGTCGGCACGCCGGGCGTCTTGCGTGCTCTGGAAATGGCACACAAGCAAACCGGCCACCTGCAATGGGCCAAGTTGTTCGAGCCCGCCATTCGTTTGTCGGAGCAGGGCTTCGCGATATCCCCACGCTTGCACGCGCTGATTGCCGCCGACCGCTACATCGCGCAGTCGCCGGAGATGGCGGCCTACTTTCTGAACGCCGATGGCACACCTAAAGCCGCCGGCACGCTGTTGAAAAACCCGGCACTGGCGAGTGTATTCAAGCGCATTGCCAAGGAAGGACCCGACGCGCTGTACCACGGCCCGATCGCCGACGAGATCGCACGCAAGGTCCAGGGCAATCGCAATGTGGGCAGCCTGTCGCAGGCCGACCTCAAGGGCTATGTCGCCAAGGAGCGCACACCGCTTTGCACCGACTACAAACAGTACCGCGTGTGCGGCATGCCGCCCCCCTCCTCGGGCGGGATTGCCGTTGCGCAAATCCTCGGCACGTTGCAGGCCGTGGAGGCCCGCGACCCGCGCCTGGCCATCGCGCCGATGGCACCCTTGAAAAGTGCCTCGCCCGCCGGTCTTGAGCCCAGCCCCGAAGCCGTGCACCTGATCGCTGAGGCCGGTCGCCTGGCCTTCGCCGACCGCGCACTGTATGTGGCCGATTCAGACTTCACCCCCGTCCCCGTCGCGGGCCTCGTCGCACCGGACTACCTGGCCCAACGCGCCACGCTGATCGGCGAGCGCAGCATGGGCATCGCCAAACCGGGCCGACCTGCGGGCATCCAGGTGGCGTACGCGCCGGACCGTTCGCCGCTGCGTATCTCCACCTCACAAGTGGTGGCCGTGGACGACCAGGGCGGCGCCGTATCGATGACCACCACGGTGGAAGCGGCGTTCGGCTCGCACCTGATGGTCCAAGGCTTTCTGCTGAACAACCAGATGACCGATTTTTCGTTCATCCCCGAAGAAAACGGCCAGCCGGTGGCCAACCGCGTCGAGCCGGGAAAACGCCCACGCTCGGCCATGGCACCGACCCTGGTGTTCGACCGCAAGAGCGGTGAATTGCTGGCCACGGTAGGCTCGCCGGGCGGCTCACAGATCATCGAGTATGTGAGCAAATCCTTGGTGGCTATGCTCGACTGGAACCTCGACCCGCAAGCCGCCATCAGCCTGCCGAACTTCGGCAGCCGCAACGGTGCGACCGAACTGGAGGCTGGCCTGTTCAGCCCAGGGTTGAAACAGGCGTTGCAGGACAAAGGCCATACGTTGAGCGAGATTGAGATGACCAGCGGCATCCAGGCCATCGTGCGCACGCGGGATGCCCAGGGCAAGGTGTCGCTGAGCGGCGGCGCGGACCCTCGGCGTGAAGGCGAAGCGGTCGGCGACTAATTTTTTCAGCGGAGACATCCTGTGCAGCAGGCAGACAATCTCGGCGCCGTCCCCGGCGTCGACCATGGCTTTTGCTCGATCAATGATCCTCTACGGCCAGAAACCGTGTTCATCTGCAAGCAGGTGCACAGCGCCTCGGTGATTGAATGGCAGGCCGATCAGGTGCCCAACACCCTTGAGGCGGACGGCGTGTTCACCCGCGAGCATCAGGCGATTGCGGTGATTACAGCCGACTGCCTGCCGGTGCTTATCGCCTCGGAAAACGGCGCAATGGTTGCCGCCGTGCATGGCGGTTGGAAGGGACTGCAAGGCGGGATCATCGCCAACGCGGTGCAACGCTTTGCCGACCAAGGCATTCCCGTGGACCAATTGCGAGTGGCCATCGGACCGTCGATCAAGCCGTGCTGTTATGAAGTGAGCGAGGGGTTTATCGGGCAGTTCCAGATCGATCAAGGCCACTTGTGGCGTGATGGTCTGGCGCCATGGAGCTTTGCGCAACCGACCCCATTGCTGCCACCCCGGATTACACCGCCGTATGCCAGGCAAGCGGGAAGTGCCTGGTTCGATTTGAGCGGGTATGGGGTGATGCTTCTGCAAGCGGCGGGACTCAAGCGTGAGCAGATCGAGGTCAGTAAGGTGTGCACTTATTGCACATCACCCACCTTCGCCAGCTACCGCCGAAGAACTCATCACCCGCAGGAACCGAAGACGTTGATCTATTCGTGGATTGCTCGCTCAGACAGGTGAGAGAGAACTTACAAAGGATACCGAGAATATTCCAGCGCATATCCTGCACAAAATCGCAAAGGACATGAACCATGCCACTCACTGAGAAGCAACTGAAGGAACGTGACGCCAAACGTAATATTGGCGAAGAGTTACTGGCCGCCATACAGGATGTCAAAGCGGGACATTACGGCGCAGTGCATCAGGTTGAAATCACTCAAGCTGCAGAAGCCAGGAGTAAAACCGGATTGTCACAACCCAAGTTTGCCGAGCTTTTAGGGGTTTCGGTAAGAACACTTCAAGAGTGGGAACAAGGGCGTCGCTCTCCTTCCGGGGCCGCACGCTCACTGCTGCACATAGCAGCCATACGGCCAGACGTTTTCCGGGAAGTACTCAGTAACGCCTGATGACGCTACTGAGCTGTCGGTCGATGACTACCGACTGATCTTGAGCCCCTTGCGCCCGGCATGCCGCTCCAGTGCCAGCTCGATCAAGCGGCTCACCAGCTCGCTGTAACTCATCCCCGCTGCCTGCCACAGCTTGGGGTACATGCTGATGCGGGTGAAGCCGGGCAGTGAGTTGATTTCGTTGATCAGCACTTCGCCATCCTCGGTGAGGAACACATCGACCCGGGCCAGCCCGGAGCAGCCCAGCACCCCGAATGCCTCGATGGCCAACTGGCGGATACGCTCACTGGCGTCATGGCTGATAGCGGCCGGCACCACCACTTGGGCGGCCTGCTCGTCGATGTATTTGCTGTCGTAGGAATAGAAGCCGTTGCTCACCACGATCTCGCCACAACCACTGGCGATGGGGTTGTCGTTGCCCAATACGGCGCATTCGATTTCGCGGCCTTGAACGGCAGATTCCACCAGCACTTTTTCATCAAAACCCAAAGCCAGCTCGACGGCTGCGTGGTACTCGGCTTCGCTGGCAACCTTGCTCACCCCCACCGAAGACCCCTGGTTCGCGGGTTTGACGAACATCGGCAAGCCCAGTTTGTTGACGGCCGTTTCAAAGGATGTGCGCGCCGCATTGCCACGGGTCAGGGTGATGAACGGGGTAACGCCAATACCGGCATCGCGTAGCAGGCGCTTGCTGATGTCCTTGTCCATGCACACCGCCGAGCCGAGCACATCGGAGCCAACGAAAGGCATATCGGCCATGCGCAGCAAACCTTGCAGGCAGCCATCTTCACCCAGGGTGCCGTGGACGATGGGGAAGATTACGTCGATGTGTTCCAGCATACCCTGCCCGGAGGTTTCCACGACTTGCCGGCTGCCCTTGCCTGGCACCACCGCCAGTTCGCGGTTGGACTGGTTGAGGGCGATCAGCGCCGGGTTCTCCTGGTTGATCAGGAAGTTCGACGTGTCGTTGAGGTGCCAGTGGCCGGCCTTGTCGATGCCGATCAGGACGGGCTCGAAGCGCGTACGGTCCAAGGCGTCGACGATATTGCGCGCCGATTGCAAAGAGACTTCGTGCTCGGCCGAACGGCCACCAAAAATAATACCCACCCGCACCTTGCTCATGACCCAGCCTCACAGTTGAAAGTAAGGCTTCTTAACACGGGCGGTTAGCGATTCGCCACCAGATGTGCACCGAACAGTACGTAGCAACCACCGGCAAAACGGTCGAGCCACTTGCGCGAACGACTGTAGAGGTTGGCCATGCGCTCACTGGAAAACACCAGTGCAACGGCGCAATACCAACTGAACGACAAGCTGGCCATGACGACCACAGCCAGCGTCAGCAGCAACGGCGAGGGCGAAGGAGGCATGGTCGAGGCGAAGATCGTCGCGACAAACAAGGCGGACTTCGGGTTGGACAAATTACCGAGCAAACCCAGCCGCCAAGCCGACAACAGCGAGCGTCGCTGCCCATCCGCCAGCGGGTTCCGGCCCGCGACCGGTACCGAACGTTTGAACAGCCTGAGCCCCAGGTAAATCAGGTAGCAGCCACCGATAATCTTGAACGCCAGGTACAACATGGGCGCCGCCGTAAACAACGACTTGATGCCCAGGCCACCGGCCACTCCCCACAGCACCGTACCCGAGGCGACACCTGCCGAGGCCGCCACACCATGGCGGCGCGAGGCATTGGCGGCTAACTGGGCGATGTTGAAAAAATTCGGCCCCGGGGTGACGACAGCAACTATCCAGAGCAACGCTAACGAGAGCAATGGCGCGGTATAGACCCAGTGTGAAAGCTCCATAAACTGACCCCTGCTCGAAAAAATCGCCAATCCGTGTGAAAGCAGCATAAGCCGATCCCTGTTCGAAAAATAGTTAGCCGCTACCGCTCGACCGGAGGTTCCGGCATATGCACCAACAGATCACCGGGCTGGCACTGCAGATAGGTGCAGATGGCATCCAGCGTCCCCAGCCGTATACCCTTGACCTTGCCTTGTTTGAGCAACGACAGGTTCTGTTCGGTAATTCCGATGGCGGCCGCCAGGTCCTTGGATTTGACCTTGCGCCGGGCAAGCATGACGTCCAGCTCAATCACAATGGGCATTTCAATCTCAGACAAAGGTGCGGTTTTCGGAATCGACTTCACTGGCCTGCCACAGAATACGCGCAATCACTGCGATACAACCGGCTAGAAACAGTGCCACAACGCTGGGCGCCGTCACGCTCAGGGTGATCAATCGCTCGCCGACCGGCAAGGTCATTGTTATCCAGGCGCTCAGCAATGGTTCGCATAGGAAGTCCAGCAAGACCCAGATCGCGACGGCTTTCCCAACCTTGCCCAAGTGCGAAGCGGCCGTGCTGGAAAAGTACTCACCCCGCGAATAGCGCTGGAACAGCTTGCGCAGATGATTCAAGCCACTCGCCAAGGCCATCAGCGGAATACTCGACAGCACAATGGCGCCCAGGGTTTGCCATAGCGGGAACAGGGCTACCTGGTCCATGCGCCCCTGGATCAGGCGATCGCTCAGCGCAAAACTGAAGCCTCGCCCACCAGTAGAGGAGCTCAAGGTTGGAAACAACCACACAGCCGCGTTCAGGACCAGCATGCCGACAATCAGCAACAATGTGATCACTGACATTCGTTGGCTAAGCAGGGCAAGACGTTGAGTGTTCATAAACAACCTCGTTGAATTAATGTCGAGGCAAAATAGCGAATTTATTATCGTAAAACAATAATAATTTACCGATAAACGATTAAAATCGCTCATCCTCCCCAAAAAAACCTGCACAATCGTTCAAGACCACGCCCCACAACCTGCACAGACTGGGTTAACGTGTTTCCACCTCTATTTGTGACAAGTCACCATGGGCCAACCCACCTCCACCCTCGACTGGCTGCACCGCGCCCCGCACGCCAGCGGCCTGGACCGTATCGAGGCGTACTTTGCGGGCTTTGCATTCGATCCCCATCGCCATGACACCTATGCGATCGGGCGCACTTTGTTTGGCGTACAGAGCTATCACTACCGGGGCTGCATGACCCACAGCCTGCCCGGCACGACCATGGTGATTCACCCGGATGAAACCCATGACGGCCGCGCCAGCAGCGTGGAAGGCTTCAAGTACCGCATGATTTATGTAGAACCGGCGTTGATCCAGCAGATTCTCGGAGGCCGGCCTTTACCGTTTATCCACAAGGGCCTATCGACAGACCCACGGTTATTTCGCGCCAGCGAAGTGTTGCTGCAAAGCCTCGATTGCCCGATCGACCCGATGCAGGAGCAGGACGCACTGTACGACCTGGCCCAGGCACTGAACGCCGCCTCGGGGGTGATTGTCAGCCGCAAGTCGTTCGACTACGTCGCCGCCGAGCGCGCTCGGGAATTTATCCACAGCGCGCTGGGCCGCAGCATTACCCTGGATGAAATGGCCGACCACTGCGGGCGTGATCGCTGGGCCTTGTCGCGGGATTTTCGCTTGTTGTTCGGCACCAGCCCTTATCGCTACCTGACCATGCGGCGGCTGGACCTGGTACGCAGCTTGCTGGCCCAGGGGCAATCGTTGGTAGACGCGGCACTGACCGCCGGCTTCACCGACCAGAGCCATATGACCCGGCAATTTCGCAGCACCTACGGCATGCCGCCGTCGCGCTGGGTGAAGATGCTCGGGCGCTGAAAAAACTGGCTCGCCCTATGTGTGGGAGCGAGCTTGCTCGCTCCTACAGAGGGTGGATTCAGGGCAAAAGTTGACGCCCGACAACCGGTGCGCCGATGCTCAGGAAATTCCCGCCGGCAATGTGGTGCAAGGTGCGTAGCTCATCATGCCCTTCAAAATGCCAATGCCCCTCGCTGAACACGCGCACATCGGCGTAGGCGGCAACCACTTCGCCCAGAAACAGATCGTAGGTCTGCTGGTTGTGGGGTTCGGGTAACAAGCGGCATTCCAACCAGGCCACGCAGCCTTCCAGCAGCGGCGCTTCGGTGTGCTCCCCGCTAAAAGTTTGCAGGCCGTAAGCGGCAAACTTGTCGGTTTCAGCGCCGGTCGTATTACCGACCGTCTGCACCAGGTCAGCCTGGGCCACACAGGGCACCTGGAGCACGAAGGTGCCGGCGCTTTCGAGCAATTGGCGGGTCCAGGTGGATTTGTCCAGGACCACCGCGACTTTCGGCGGTTCGAAATCCAAGGGCATGGCCCAGGCTGCAGCCATGATATTGCGCTTGCCCCCAAAGGCTGCGCTCACCAGTACGGTCGGCCCGTGGTTAAGCAAACGATAAGCTTTGGACAGAGGAACGGGGCGACGATGGGTAGGGCTCATGGAAGGTCGGCTCTTCATGCAAGAAAGAACCTACGATACCTGAGCCCTATGCTCAGCTCGACAGCTGATTGGCGAACTGCCCGACCGCGCTGACCACCTTCTGCGCGCCGTCCTGAATTTCCACAATCACCGTACCCGCCTCGGACGCCAGCGCCAGCCCCTGTTCGGCTTGCACGCGGCCATCGGTCATCAGGGCGACCGCATCGCGGGCCATATCCTGGTTCTGACGCACCACACCGACAATCTCCTCAGTGGCTTTGCTGGTACGTGATGCCAGCTGACGAACTTCATCCGCCACCACCGCAAAACCACGGCCTTGCTCACCGGCACGGGCCGCCTCGATGGCCGCATTGAGCGCCAGCAGGTTGGTCTGCTCGGCAATACCGCTGATGGTCTTGACGATGCTGCCGATCACCTGGGACTGCTCGTTCAGCGCTTCAATGCCTTCGCCGGCCTGCTGCATGTGCTTGGCCAGGTCACGCATCACCCCCACCGCCTGCGTCACGACAGTGGTGCCGCGCTGAGCGCTGCTGTCGGTTTGCTGCGAAGTGCTGTAGGCAATGTTGGCGGCCTCGGCCACGGCCTGTTCCCGGTTGACCTGGTCGGTGATCACCGTGGCGAACTTGACCACTTTGTACACTCGATCATTGGCATCCAGCACCGGGTTATAGGTCGCTTCCAGCCACACCAGGCGCCCCTGGCTGTCGACACGCTTGAAGCGCGCCGCGATGAATTCTCCGGCCTTCAGGCGCGTCCAGAAATGCTGGTATTCGGCGCTGTTGTATTCCTCCGGCTCGCAGAATATGCGGTGATGCTTGCCCTGAATCTGCGCCAGGCTGTAGCCCATGCCATTGAGAAAACGGTCGTTGGCGGTCAGCACATGACCGTCGAGGTCAAACTCGATGACCGCAGTGGAGCGCACCAGCGCCGTGATCAGGTTTTCATGCTCACGCGAGGCCTCGATGGTCCGGGTCAGGTCGCTGGAGACGATCGAGAAATATTTGATGCGCCCGTCCGAGCTGCGCACCGGCTGCACGATCGAGCGCAGCCACGCTTCCTTGCCATTGCCGCGCATCAGGCGCACGGTGCCGGCATAGTGTTCACCGCGTACCAGTGCGTTCTTGAAACGCTGCTGGAATTCGTTGTCGCGCACATGTGCCGGAAACAACTCATCAATCAAGCGCCCCGACAGTTGCGTGCCTTGATAAGCCATCTCCTGAAGAAAGAGGGCGTTGACCGACGCGATGCGCCCTTGCGGGTCCAGGGTGATCGCGATCATTTCGCTTTCCAGGCTCTCTTTAACCTGTTGCAAGCTGGACAACTCTTCGCGAAGAGCCGACAGCTCCTGCTTCAAACGGGTCGTGAACATGGGGCACCAATGATCAAATGATGACAGGGTATTTTCTGCATCGGCGCGGCCGGCGTTTTCTGAAGAGGGTTTCACCTCAGATCCAACTATATTCCTGGCCGGTCAGCCGCCATTGTTCCGGCACACCCCCATCACTTGATACTCCAGGGTATTGAGCTTGCCCGTGGAGTCCTCATAGGTCATGCGTGACGGCACCGGGTTGCACGAGCGGATGGGCGGCGTCACGTTGACCACGTTGGCGATGTCCAGCTTCATGCCGTAGCGATACGCCTGTACCTCGGGTGCCGGCTTGCCGACCCTGGCCGCGTAATCGGCCATAGCCTTTTCATTGCGCTCCATCATCAGAGCGAACGTACGATCCCCGCCGCCTTCGGCCAATGCGCCAAAAGACAGGATAGCCGTTAATACACCCAGGCCAATTTTATAAAAGTTCATTACCGGTTCCTCGTCTGAAAGTTCAGTGCCGAGATTAACCAGCCAACCCTGACGCCATGTTCACGACAACATTACTTATTTGTTAGGTGGCCATGACTTTCCAGAATTGTAATGTTCGAGCCACTTTCCCGTTATCTGAGGTTTGCAACTATCAGCCTGGGCCAGATCAATAAGAACGCCCGCCCCCATAAGAAGCCGATAACTGCCAAGCCCCAGGAGCGAACCATGAATATCCGCCACTACACCCTTCCCTTTTCGTTGATCGCCGCATTGCCCCTGACCGCCGTGGCTGCTGAGGACAAGCCCGAAGGGTTTATCGAAGGCAGCAGTGTCAACGTGCTAGCGCGCAATTTTTACTTCAACCGAGATGATCGCAAGGGCCAATCCAGCCCCACCGGCAACGGTTATTCCGCGGCCTGGGCGCAGGGGTTGATCGGCAAATTCGAATCCGGTTTTACCCAAGGCACGGTGGGGTTCGGCCTGGATGCGTTCGCCATGTACGGCCTGCAACTCGACTCGGGCAGCGGCCGCAGCGGCGGCAAGGGCTCGTTCGGCGTGCTGCCGGTGGACAGCGACAACCACCCTGAAAACAGCTACAGCAGAGTTGGCGGCGCGGTGAAATTGCGCGTGCTCGACACCGTGATCAAGGCCGGTGATGTGTTCCCACTCACCCCCGTGGTGGCGTACGGCGACTCGCGTTTACTGCCGCAAAGCTTTCGTGGCGTGACCGCGCAAAACACCTCCATCGAGGGTTTGAGCCTGCAAGGCGGGCGCTTGAGCGGCATGAGCCAACCCAACGAAAGCGGCATGAACAACGGTTTCGCGACCTTCTATGCAGGCAAGGTGGACTCGCCCTGGATCGGCTACTTCGGCGGTGATTACCAGCTCAACAAACACTTGAGTGTGAGCCTGTACAGCAGCCGCTTGAAGGACGCCTGGGATCAATATTATTTCGGCAGCGCCGCCAGTTACCCGCTGAACGATGACGTCTCATTGTTCGGCGACTTCAACTATTACAAAGCGGTGGACGAAGGCAAAAAACGCCTGGGTGAGTTCGATAACAACATCTGGAGTGCCAGGCTCGGGGTCAAGATCGGCGCCCACAGCGTAGCCGTCTCGCACCAGCGCAACAACGGCGATGACGACTTTGATTATCTGCGCCAATCAGACTCGATCTTCCTCAATAACTCGATCCAGTACAGCGACTTCAACGCGCCCAAGGAACGCTCCTGGATGCTGCGCTATGACCTGGACATGCAGCCGTTCGGTATCCCCGGCCTGTCGTTCATGACCCGCTACGCTAAAGGCACGGGTGCCGACTACAGCAACGCCAACGCCGTCTACATGCGCCGCGATGCAGCGGGTAACCCGCTGACCGACCAGCGTCGCTGGGAGCGGGATATCGAGGCCAAATATGTGGTGCAAAGTGGCACCTTGAAAGACCTGTCATTGCGCCTGCGCCAGGCCACCGTGCGCTCCAGTGCATTTGAGTCGGACCTGGAGGAAGTTCGCTTGATTGCCGAATATCCACTGGTAGCGCTGTAAGTGATTACATTCGTTCGCCGTTGACCAACATCTGTTCACAAATTCCCAGTTATCAAAACTGTAATATTGGCCTCACCTTCTCGTTAAGTTGATCTTCCTATACTGGCCTCAACTTATTCACCGAGCACATTCATCTCTGAAGCTTTTGTGTAGCTCCTTTGGAAAGAGATGGATTTTTAACGCCCCGCCTGGGGCGTTTTTTTTGAGCCCGGCTTTGTGCGGCCGATGGTCGCAGTTGACCCTGAAGCTACTTCACGGTTCAGACTTTTCCTACTCCCCCAACGCACAGCCCATAAGGAAATGGCCTTCTTTTCTCTTCGTGATAGGTAACCCCCCATGCGTATCCTTGTGGTTGAGGACGAACAAAAAACCGCCGACTACCTGCAGCAAGGCTTGAACGAAAGCGGCTATGTGGTGGACTGCGCCAGCAATGGCGTTGACGGCCTGCACCTGGCCGGGCAACACGCGTATGAACTGGTGATTCTCGACGTCAACCTGCCCGGCAAAGATGGCTGGGAAGTGTTGGAGCAATTACGCCGCAACGGCACCCAGCGCGTGATGATGCTGACCGCCCGTGGCCGACTGGCGGACAAGATCAAGGGCCTGGACATGGGCGCCGATGATTACCTGGTCAAGCCCTTCGAATTTCCCGAGTTACTGGCGCGGGTGCGCACGCTGCTGCGGCGCAGCGAACATATTCAACAGCCTGAAGTGTTTCGCGTATCGGACCTTGAGTTGGACCCTCGCCGCCATCGCGCCTATCGCGGCAACCGGCGCATTGACCTGACCACCAAGGAGTTTGCCCTGCTGCAGGTGCTGATGCGCCAGACCGGTGAAGTACTGACCCGCACGCAGATCATCTCCCTGGTGTGGGACATGAACTTCGACTGCGATACCAACGTGGTGGAGGTCTCCATCAGCCGCCTGCGTGCCAAGGTCGATGACCAGAGCGAGGTCAAGCTGATCCACACCATCCGCGGTGTGGGCTACGTGTTGGAGGCGCGCCCATGAAAACCGGCAGTCTGTCGATGCGCCTGGGCCTGACCGTCAGCCTGATGGGCGCGGGCCTGGTCGTGCTGCTGGCGACCCTGGCCTACCTGGCCCTGACCCATGAGCTGGAAAAACTGGCGCGCAAGGGCCTGGAAAGCAAGATGGAACAGATCCAGCACAGCCTCGCCTTGGGCCTCGACACCCACGCCATTCGTGCCCGCCCACATTCGCTGATGGACCTGGTGATGGGCCACGACAACTTCTACCTGACCATCGTCGGCACCGCGCCCAACAACAGTGTACTGCTGAGCGTCGGTGCCAAGCCGCAAGAACCGCTGCTGACCGACTTCAAGCCTCGGGAAAACCTCGGTTACCTGAACTGGACGGACAGCTATGGCAACCAGGTACTCAGCGCCTCCAGCCTGATGCGCCTGGCCAGCGGCGAACGCGTACGGGTGCTGCTGTCCCTGGACCGCATGGACGACCAGGCCCTGCTCAGCGCCTACCTGAGAGCCACTATCATCGCGCTGCCCATGTTGCTGATCCTGATCGGCATGGGTGCCTGGTGGCTGGTGCAACGCGGGCTCGCGCCATTGAAGCAGTTCAGTCATGTGGCAGCCCAAGTCACCACCCAGGACCTCACCCATCGGTTGTCCATCGATAACTTGCCCAAGGAACTGGGCGAACTGGCTCAAGGCTTCAATGTGATGCTCAATCGCCTGGACGCCGGGGTGCAGCAGCTCTCGCAATTCTCCGATGACCTCGCCCACGAACTGCGTGCGCCCCTGACCAACTTGATGGGCAAGGCCCAACTGACCTTGTCACGCCAACGCCCGCCGGAGGAATACAAGGCCGTACTGGAATCCAGCACCGAAGAACTGGAACGCCTGGGACGCATCGTCAATGACATGCTGTTTCTGGCCCAGGTCAGCCACCCGGCGGCACGCGCGTCGTTCACGGCGGTCCCACTGGCGGCTGAAGCCCATCGGGTCATGGAGTTGTTTGCGCTGAGTGCCGAAGACAAGCAATTGACCCTGACCTTGAGCGGCGACGCCCAGGTACTCGGGGACCGCCTGATGATCCAGCGTGCGCTGTCCAATCTGCTGTCCAATGCCATCCGCCACAGCCCGGCGGGCTCGCATATTTCGTTGCTGGTGGAAACCTATGGCAACCAGGTGTCGGTATCGGTGAGCAACCCCGGCCCAGGCATCGAAGCCCAGCACCTGCCGCACCTGTTCGAACGTTTCTACCGCGTCGACAGCAGCCGCGCCCGCAACGAGGGCGGTACCGGCCTGGGGCTGGCCATCGTGCGGTCGATCATGACCTTGCACCAGGGGCAGGCCGACGTACGCAGCCTGCCCGGTGGTTTCACGCTGTTTCGCCTGGTCTTCCCATTCACGTGAAGTGCAAGGGTCATTCTTCCTTGCGGTGCGCCCATTGATACAGCGCCGGCAGCACCAGCAAGGTCAGCAGCGTCGATGAAATAATCCCGCCGATCACCACCGTCGCCAACGGCCGCTGCACCTCTGCGCCGGTGCCGGTGGCGAGTGCCATGGGAATAAACCCGAGGGAGGCCACCAACGCAGTCATCAGTACCGGACGCAAGCGCGTCAGCGCACCTTCATTGACCGCGTTTGATAATGAACGCCCTTCCTCCCGCAGGTTGCGGATGAAGGCAATCATGACCAGCCCGTTGAGCACCGCCACCCCGGACAATGCGATGAAGCCCACGCCTGCCGAGATCGACAACGGAATATCCCGTAACCACAGGGCCATGATTCCGCCGGTCAGCGCAAACGGAATCCCGGTAAACACCAGCAGGCCATCCTTGAGGTTGTTGAACATCATGAATAACAGCCCGAACACCAGCAGCAACGCCACCGGCACCACGATACGCAAACGCTCGGAGGCTTCCTTCAATTGTTCGAACTGGCCGCCCCAGGTGGTCCAGTAACCGGCGGGCACCTTCACCTGGCGGCTGATCGCCGTTTCGGCCTCTTCGACGAATGAACCGATATCCCGCCCCCGTACGTTGGCACTGACGATCACCAGGCGCTTGCCGTTCTCGCGGCTGATCTGGTTCGGGCCGAGCACCAGGTCCAGGCTGGCGACCTGGGACAAGGCAATAAAGCCCAATGGCCCCGCTCCGCTGCCGGCCATTGCCGGCACCGGGATCAGCAGTCGCGCAAGCCCCTCGATATCGGTGCGCAACGCATCGGACAAACGCACAACCATATCGAAACGACGATCGCCTTCGTACAAGGTACCGGCCTGGCGCCCACCCACCGCGACGGCAATGGTGTCCTGCACATCGCCCACGTTCAGGCCAAAACGCGCGGCCTTGTCGCGGTCGATATTGATGGTCAGCACCGGCAGGCCGGAGGTCTGTTCCACCTTCACTTCCGAGGCGCCCGTGAGCTTTTTCAATGTTTCGGCAATTTCCTCGGCGGTCTTGTTCAGCACGGCCATGTCGTCACCAAACACCTTCACCGCCACATCACTGCGCACCCCGGAAATCAGTTCGTTGAATCGCAACTGGATCGGTTGCGACAGTTCATACGCGCTGCCCGGCACAATCGCACTGGCACGCTGGATATCGGCAATCAGCGCCTCGCGGGACTTCTTCGGATCGGGCCATTGCTCCTTCGGCTTGAGCATCACATAGCTGTCAGAAATATTCGGCGGCATCGGGTCGGAGGCGATTTCCGCAGTGCCGGTGCGAGCAAACACCCGCTCGATTTCCGGTACCTGGGCCAGCAAGGTTTTTTCCAGTTGCTGCTGCATCTGCACCGACTGCGTCAGGCTGGTGCCGGGTACGCGCAAGGCCTGCTGGGCGAAGTCGCCTTCACTGAGACTGGGGATAAACTCGCTGCCCATGCGGCTGGCGACCGCCCCGGAGGCGATGATGGTCAGCACCGCCAGGCCGAACACCAGCGAGCGACGAGCCATCACCCAATCCAGCACCGGGGCATAGGCCCGGCGCGCACTGCGCATCACCAGGTTTTCGTCTTCCTGGACCTTGCCGGTAACGAACAGCGCAATCGCCGCCGGCACAAAGGTCACCGACAAGATCATCGCGCCAAGCAGGGCGATCACCACGGTGAACGCCATGGGGTGGAACATCTTCCCGGCCACCCCCGTCAGGGCGAAGATCGGCAAGTACACCACCATGATGATCAGTTGACCGAAGATCAGCGCACGGCGCGCCTCCTTGGCCGCCGCGAACACCTCATGCAGGCGTTCGCTGCGGGTCAACAAGCGCCCATGACGGTGCTGCGCGTGGGCCAGACGGCGGATGGCGTTCTCCACGATCACCACCGCACCATCGACGATAATGCCGAAATCCAGCGCGCCGAGACTCATCAAGTTGGCGCTGACTTTATTGGTGAACATGCCGGTAAAGGTGAAGAGCATCGCCAGGGGAATCACCATGGCCGTAATCAGCGCCGCACGGATATTGCCCAGGAACAGGAACAGTACCGCGACCACCAGCAGCGCGCCTTCAAAGAGATTCTTCTTTACCGTGGCAATGGCTTTTTCCACCAGGCTGGTGCGGTCGTAGACGGTAACGGCCACCACCCCCTCGGGCAGCGAGCGGTTGATCTCTTCGAGCTTTTTCGCCACCGCCAGGGACACGGTACGGCTGTTTTCACCGATCAACATGAACACCGTGCCCAGCACCACTTCACGGCCGTTTTCAGTGGCTGCGCCGGTGCGCAGTTCGCGGCCGATCTCGACCTGAGCCACATTGCGCACGCGGATCGGCGTACCGTCCGAGGTGGTGATCACGATGTTGGCAATATCGTCGATGGACGCCACTTGCCCCGGCGCCCGAATCAACAACTGCTCACCGCTGCGTTCGATATAACCGGCACCGACGTTGGCGTTGTTGCGTTCCAGCGCCGTGACCAGATCGCCCAAGGTCAGGTTGTAGGCCGCCAGGCGCTTGGGGTCGGGCGCGACCTGATATTCCTTGGCGAAACCACCGATGGTGTTGATCTCCGCTACGCCCGGAACGTTGCGCAGTTGCGGCTTGATGATCCAGTCCTGGATCACCCGCAAGTCGGTCGGCGTGTAGGGCGTACCGTCATCTTTGAGTGCGCCCTCCTCGGCCTCGACGGTCCACAAGAATATTTCACCAAGGCCAGTGGAAATCGGCCCCATGGCCGTTTCGATACCCTCGGGTAATTGCTCACGGGCCACTTGCAGACGCTCGTTGACCAATTGGCGGGCAAAGAACAGGTCGGTGCCATCCTTGAAAATCACCGTGACCTGGGACAAACCAGAACGCGACAACGAACGCGTCTGCTGTAACCCCGGTAGCCCGGCCATGGCCGTTTCGATAGGAAAGGTGATGCGCTGCTCGGTTTCCAGCGGCGAAAACCCGGCCGCCGCCGAGTTGATCTGCACCTGCACATTGGTGATATCAGGCACGGCGTCGATGGGCAACTTCTGATAGCTGGCAATGCCGACACCGGCCATCAGCAGCACCGCCAGCAGCACGATGATGCGCTGCTCGATGGCAAATTGGATAAGGCGCTCAAACATGGGAAATCACTCGCAGGATCAATGGGCGTGTTCGGCCGAGCCTTTGCCCAATTCGGACTTGAGGATGAAGCTGCCGCCGGTTGCCACCTGTGCCCCGGCGTCGAGACCTTTGCGGACCTCGACGTAGCCGTTTTCACTCACGCCCAGTTCGAGATGGCGAGTGATAAAACCGTCCGGGGTGCGCACAAACACCGAAGGTTTGTCCTCGACGGTCTGGATCGCGGTTTGCGGCACGGTGACCTTGGCCTGATAGGTGTCGGTGGCCACTTGCACCGTCACAAACAGGCCCGGACGCCAGGCGTCATCAGGGTTGGGTACGCTCACGCGCACGCTGGCGGTGCGCGTCTGCTCGCCGAGCAGGTTGCCGACATAGGCCACCGTGCCGAGCACATCGGTGCCCATTTCGGTGGAGCTGACTTTCACCGGTTTACCGACGCGCACCTTGTTCAGGTCTTTGGGAAATACACCGAAGGTGACCCACACCTGGGACAGGTCCGAGAGCGTGAAGGCGTTGCTGGTTTCGCTGACCACTTCGCCGACGCCAAGGTGCTTTTCCACCACCACACCGGCGAACGGCGCGCGCAACTCGTAGCGATTACCGCCCGCCAAGACCGCGCTGCCGCTCAGGGCGTTCATCTTTTGCCGAGCGTTGTTCAGGGCAATTTCGGCCTCCTGCAAAGTCTGGCGTGCCAGCAGGTAATCCTGCTCTGCGGAGATCTCGTCCTTCCACAGCTGGCGCTCACGCTGGAAGGTGGTGCGCGCCAGTTCGACACGGCGCTCGCTGGCGGCCAACTCGCTACGTTGATCGGAGATCTGCTGGCTGGCGATCACCGCCAACAGTTCGCCCTTCTTCACCGCTTGCCCGAGGTTGACCTTGACCGCCTCTACGACGCCCGCCGCACGCGGAACAATGTGCGAGGTGCGGTCTTCGTCGAAGCGTACTTCTCCCGGCAATGTCAGCAGCGTACTGAGCGCACGGGGCTGTGCCTGCGCCAGTTGAATACCGGCGGCCTGGATCTGCGCCTCAGTGAGTTCGAGTTTGCCTTCCTCTTCATCGGCGCAGGCAAAACCCGACAGCATCAGGCTCAGGGCGACGGCGAGCGCCATGCCATGTTTCTTGTTCATCAAAAAGACTCCAGAAAAAATCAAAACCGGGCGAGGTCGCCGTAGATCCGTTCGATACGCACCCAGGCGTCGGTGGCCTGGGCGGTCGCCGTGAGGTATTGGGTGCGTGCAGCGATCAAGGTGCGCTGGGCATCGAGCACGTCGAGGAAGTTGAACTTGCCCATCTCGAAGCCACGGGTGGCACTGTCGACCGCGCGCTGGGCCGCCGGCAGAATCTGCTGGTTGAACGCTTGCACCTCGGTGTTTGCGGTTTGCCACAGGTCCAGCGCCTGACGGGTTTCGGTGCGCAGCCGCAGCTCGGTGGCATTGCGCAGGTCGCGCGCCTGGTCCGCACGGCGGCTGGCGGCGAGCACATTGCCCTGGTTACGGTTGAACAGCGGGATCGGCATCGACACCCCGACCACATTCACCCGCTCGCGCACGCTGGCGTCGTATTGGCTGCCGACCGACACGTCGAGGTCGGGAATGCGTTGGGCTTTTTCCAGGCCCACACTGGCTTCGCTTTGCAGGATCTGTAACTCGGCCAGACGCAATTCGGTGGTTTGCGCAAGGCGTGACAGCAATTGCGCAGAGGACGGCAAGGGCGGTGAGGATTGGCTTTGCGTGGCGACAGCCTGGAAGTCAGGCGCGGCGCTGCCGGTGCTAGCGGCCAAGCGGCGGTAGGCATCGGTGAGGCCGACCTGCGCACGGTTCAACTCCAGGCGAATCTCGGACAGTTGCACCTGGGCGCGGGTAGCTTCCACCGGTGAGGATTTACCGGCGTTGACACGCCCATTGGCGACCACCAGGCCGCGTTCGGCCAAGGCCATTGAGCGCTGCGCGAGGTCGAGGCGTTCCTGGGCGCGCAGGGCGCTGTAATAGCTGTCGATCACTTCGGCGCGAAGGCCGTTGCGGCGCTGCTCCAAGGACAGCGCGGCGGCGTCCTGGGCGCGGGTCGCCACGTCGATTCGCGCACCGCGCTTGCCGCCCAGCTCCAGGGTCTGGCTGAGTTTGACGGTCGTGGTGCGGCTGTTGCGGCGGGTGTCTTCCGCGTCCCAGGAGGCCACCGGGTTGGGGATCAAGCCGGCCTGTTGGCGACCGCCCTGGGCAATCTCGATCTCCCATTGCGCAGCCGCCAGTTCAGGGTTGTTGGCGAATGCGGCTTGCAAGGCTGAGTCGAGGGTGAGGGTTTGCGCCTGGGCGAGACTTGCGGCCATCCACAACGTCATCGCGCCTAAAAATGCTCTTACGGAAATTGCCATAACGAAAGTTCCACGCCCATGAAGTCGCTGAGGTTCCCAGCGGGGGCAATGTAACTTTCGTTACTTATCAGAGCGGTGGGTGGAACATTACAAATCCGTTAGCCGGGATCAGGCGTGAACCTCGTCGTGCTCGTCATGTTGAAAACCCTCCCCTTCGACCTGAATGGTCGCGTGGGAAATATCGAATTGTTCATGCAGCATTTCCGTGACCGCACTAAGGATTTGTTGCTCGGTGCCCTTCGACGCGTCCGCCACCAAATGGGTGCTCAGCACATTTTTGCCGCTGGTCAGGGCCCAGATATGCAGGTCGTGCACGCCCTTGACCCCGGGTACATTGCCAATGGCCTGCTCGATCTGATCGATATCCAGGCCCTCCGGAACACCTTGCAGCAGCACGTTCATGCTTTCCTTGAGCAGGGTCCAGGTGCGTGGCAATACCCAGAAACCAATCGCCGCCGCGACCACGGAGTCGATCCAGCCCCACCCCGTGAACATGATCACCACCGCCGCGATGATCACACCGATGGAACCGAGCATGTCGCTCCAGACCTCCAGGTACGCGCCTTTGACGTTCAGGCTCTCGCCGCTGGCGGCGCTGAGCAGGCGCATGGAGATCAGGTTGACGACCAACCCCAGCACCGCGATCACCAGCATGCCGGTGGACTGGATTTCGGCGGGCGCCTGTAACCGTTGATAGGCTTCGTAGAGGATGTAGAACGCCACGGCGAACAGCAGCAGCGCATTGAACGCCGCCGCCAGGATTTCGAAACGGGCGTAGCCAAAGGTGCGCTTGCGGTCGGCGGGACGCTTGGCGACCTGGATCGCCACCAGGGAAATCGCCAGGGCCAAGGCGTCGGTCATCATGTGCGCGGCGTCCGACAACAGTGCCAGGCTGCCGGTGATGAAGGCACCGATCACCTCGGCGATCATGAAGCTGCCGGTCAACCCCAGGGCAAACCAGAGTTTTCTTTCGTGGCCGGCGCGTACTTGGGCGTGGCTATGTCCTGCACTCATGAAATGTCTTCCTGTGAGGGTGTCCGTCGATCATAGAGCTATAGGCCAGATCTTCGGACCTGCATTGCAAACTTGTCATCCGCTCGCCAGCTCGCCGTTACATTGGCCGCACCAAAATCGCTCATGACCGCTCTGGAACCGCTCTATCGGGTATGCTTTTCGAGCAGGAAACAAAAAGAAACATATTAGCCAACCTGTTCGATAAGGAGTTCCCTCTTGGAGTTATCGACTGCTGCGTGGATGGTTCACGACACACGCCTCATGTTTTGCGTCCTGCTGGCCATCGCCAGCATCATCGTGCTGATCAGCGCGACCAAATTACCGCCGTTCCTGTCGATCCTGATCGGCACCTTTATCGCCGGTGTCGGCGCCGGGCTACCGCCGGAAGAAGTTGCCAAAGCCTTCAGCAAAGGCGCCGGGGCGATCCTCGGTGAGGCCGGCATCATCATTGCGCTGGGCTCGATGCTCGGCGCGTTGATGGCCGAATCCGGCGCAGCCGACCGCATCGCCACCACGTTGCTCGGGCTGGGCAAGGGCAAGTCATTGCCGTGGGTAATGGCCCTGGTGGCGATGGTCATCGGCCTGCCATTGTTCTTCGAAGTGGGCCTGGTGATGATGGTGCCGATCATCTTCGTGATGGCCAAGCGTTCGAACCAGCCTCTGCTTAAAATCGCCATCCCGGCGCTCGCGGGCATGACCACCCTGCACGCCCTGATGCCGCCGCACCCCGGGCCGCTGATTGCGGTGGGCGCGTTGCACGCCGACCTGGGCCTGACCATGTTGCTGGGCTTCTGCCTGGCGGTACCGGCCGTGATGCTGGCCGGCCCGATCTATGGCAACTGGCTGTCCAAACGCCTGCACGTGGATGAACCGGCCGATATCGGCGCGCTGTTCAGCGCACCGCCCAAGGCCCCGCGCCAGCCGAGCTTTGGGGTGTCGTTGCTGATCATTCTGTTGCCGGTGATTCTGATGCTGGGCAGCACCCTGGCCAAAGTCGCGCTGCCGGCAGAAAGCAGCATCGGCCTGACCTTGAAGTTCCTCGGTGAACCACTGATCGCCCTCGGCCTCGCCGTGATCGCCGCCGTGATCTGCCTGGGCTGGGCCGCCGGCATGCCCCGCGCCGATGTCGGCAACACCCTGCGCAAAGCGCTCGCACCCATCGCCGTACTGCTGCTGACCATCGGCGCCGGCGGCGGCCTCAAGCAAACCCTGCTCGACGCCGGTGTCAGCCAGACCATCAGCAAGGTCGCCGAAGGCGCACACATGCCTTATCTCTTACTCGCCTGGCTGATCGCCGTGGCCTTGCGCCAGGCCACCGGCTCAGCGACCGTCGCCACGACCACCACAGCCGGTATTCTCGCGCCGATGATGGCCGGGCTGGCGGCGACGCAGAGCTCATTGGTAGCCCTGGCGATTGGCGCAGGCTCGGTGTTCTTCTGCCACGTCAACGACGCCGGGTTCTGGATGGTGCGTGAGTACTTCGGCTTACAGCTCAAGCAGACGATCTGGGTGTGGTCGGTACTGCAGACTATTGTGTCGGTCGTAGGTTTGATCGGGACGCTGTTGCTCTGGCATTTTCTGACCTGAGCCTCAGGCAGCCAAGGTGTGGCGCTTGCCAAACAGCGCCACACTCGCCACACCCACCGCCCCCATCACCGCACAGTAACCCACACAAATCCACGGACTGGTCGGCATCAGCGCAATCAGCAACAGCGGCGTGGTACTCGCCCATAGCGCGTAGGCAATGTTGTAGGTAAAGGAAATCCCCGACACCCGCACCTGCGCCGGAAACAGCCCGACCATCACCGACGGCACCGCACCGACTACGCCACAACTCAAGCCCGCCAAGGCGTATGCCGCGCCCAGCCATACACCACCGGCGATCAGGCTGGCGTACAACACCGCAATGCCTACCGGCAGCAGCAGGCTATAGACCAGCACCGCGCGCCAAGCGCCGATGCGGTCGACCAAAAGGCCGGCGAGCACGCAGCCGATGTTCAGGAAGACGATGCCCAGCGCGCTCAAGGCGAAGGTGTGGCTGGGGCTCATACCGAAGGTTTTCTGCATCATGGTCGGGGTGATGACCACCAGTACCACCACGGCCGATGTCAGCACGCACGTGAGGATCATCGCCGGCAGCAACACGGCGCGATGCTCACGCAGCACGGTGCGCAGCGGCAGTTCGGCAGCGGCCTGGCGGCGTGCCTGCATTTCGAGGAACACCGGGGTTTCGCTGAGCCAGCGGCGCAGCCAGACGCCGATCACACCGAACACACCACCGAGCAGGAACGGGAAGCGCCAGGCGTAATCGAGGATTTCGGCGGGGCTGAAGAGTTGCGCCAGCAGCGTCGCGGTGAGGGCACCAAGCAGGTAGCCGAAGGTCAGGCCGGCTTGCAGGAAACCCAGGGCGTAGCCGCGGTGATGGATCGGGGCGTGCTCGGCGACAAAGGTCCAGGCGCTGGGCACTTCGCCGCCGACCGCCGCCCCTTGCAGCACGCGCAAGGCGAGCAGAATCAGCGGTGCGAAATAGCCGATTTGCGCGTACGTCGGCATGATCCCGATCAGCAGGCACGGCAAGGCCATCATCAGAATACTCAGGCTGAACACACGCTTGCGTCCCAGATGGTCGGCGAAGTGCGCCATCAGGATGCCGCCCAGCGGGCGTGCGAGGTAGCCAGTGACAAAGATGCCGAAGCTTTGCAGCAGGCGCAGCCACTCCGGCATTTCCGGCGGGAAGAACAGTTGGCTGAGGGTCAGTGCGAAGAATACGAAGATGATGAAGTCGTAGATTTCCAGGGCGCCGCCGAGGGCGGCCAGGCCCAGGGTTTTGTAGTCGGAGCGGGAAAAACGCTGCGCCTGTGAAGAGAAGGTGGCAGTCATGTGAAAGCTCGGCAGACAAACAAAATGGCGTGCAGGTTATGAGCTGAGCCCAATGATGGCAATCACGACAGATATATTTGTTTTCCTCATTGATCGATGAAGATAACTGCATTCCCATATCAATAGCCGTAGCGGAACATGCCGTAAAACTGCCGAACCTCATAATAAATACAAGAGGAATGACTCGTGGCCGATGCTATCGAAGAAAGCCGCTATGCCCGCTTTGCCCTGCGCTGCTCCAATTTCGCCGAGCGCTGGTTTCCTGACTCCTGGGTGTTTGCCGCCCTCGCCGTGATCATCGTGGCCGTGGCGACCCTGGGCATGGGCGCCGCGCCCACCGAAGCCGCCAAGGCTTTTGGTGACGGTTTCTGGAGTTTGATCCCGTTCACCATGCAGATGGCCTTCGTGGTGATCGGTGGTTATGTGGTGGCCAGCTCGCCGCCTGCGGTGAAGTTGATCGACCGGCTGGCGCGTATCCCGAAGAACGGCCGCTCGGCCGTGGCCTGGGTGGCGTTGATTTCCATGGTCGCCTCCTTGCTCAACTGGGGCCTGTCCCTGGTGTTCGGTGGGCTACTGGTACGCGCACTGGCCCGGCGCACGGATTTGCGCATGGACTACCGCGCCGCCGGTGCGGCTGCCTATTTGGGGCTGGGCGCAGTGTGGGCGCTGGGGTTGTCGTCATCCGCCGCGCAGTTGCAGGCCAACCCGGCGAGCTTGCCGCCCTCGATCCTGGCGATCACCGGGATGATCCCGTTCACCGACACCATCTTCCTGTGGCAATCCGGCGCGCTGTTGCTGGCGTTGATCGTGGTCTCGCTGATCGTCGCCTACGCCACCGCACCAGGGCCGAACAGCGCCCGCGATGCCAAGGCGTGCGGCGTCGACCCGGCGTTCAACCTGCCCAAGCCGCAAGCACCGAGCCGCCCTGGCGAATGGCTGGAACACAGCCCGCTGCTGACCATCCTGCTGGCCTTGCTGGCCGCCGGCTGGCTGTTCCATGAGTTTTCGACCAAGCCGGCGATCAGTGCGATCTCGGGACTGAACACCTACAACTTCCTGTTCATCATGGTCGGCGCACTGCTGCACTGGCGTCCGCGCAGCTTCCTCGATGCAGTGACTCGCGCCGTGCCGACCACCACCGGCGTGCTGATCCAGTTCCCGCTGTACGGCTCGATCGCTGCGTTGATGACCGGGGTCAAGGGCGGCGATGGCCAGACCCTGGCGCACCATATCTCGACCTTCTTTACCTCTATCGCCTCCCACGACACCTACGCACTATTGATGGGCGTGTACTCGGCGGTCCTGGGCTTCTTTATTCCGTCAGGCGGCGGCAAGTGGATCATCGAAGCGCCTTATGTGATGCAAGTGGCCAATGACTTGCAGTATCACCTGGGCTGGGCAGTGCAGATCTACAATGCCGCCGAAGCGCTGCCGAACCTGATCAACCCGTTCTACATGCTGCCGCTGCTGGGCGTGTTGGGGTTGAAGGCACGGGATCTGATCGGGTTTTCGTTCGTGCAACTGCTGGTGCACACGCCGTTGGTGCTGTTCCTGCTGTGGGCGCTGGGGACGACGTTGAAGTATTTGCCGCCGGTGATGCCTTAATCAACGGGTGAAGCACCTGTTGCAACAGGTGCTTCATGCAGGAGCAACAGGGAGACACTCGAGTAAATCAGGCAATGCGATCTGGATCGTGTCCCAAACCACATCCAGGTTGATATCGAAGTAGCCGTGGGCGATCCGGTTGCGCATTCCGCGCATGCTGCGCCAAGGAACGTGTGAATGAGCCGCAGCGAATTCCGCATGTTGATCCATGATTTTCGTTGAGGCTTCACCGATGATGATCAAACTCATAACCACCGCTTGCTGGGTACGCCTGTCCTCCAAAAACTCATCTTTGCTCAAGCCTTCGACAAAGCTGATCGCATCAACAGTGGCCTGCCTTATGTGGTCCAGATAATCCCCGAGGCGGTTTGCAGTCATACCGGCCGCGCCTCAGCCAACACCTTCGCGCGAAACTTCAAAGGCAAATCGGCAGGCGTCAGTAGATCCACATTGACCCCTAATAGATCTTCAAGCTCGACTTGCAGCCCACCAAGATCAAATAGTGTGGTCCCCGGCGGCGCATCGACCAGCAAATCAAGGTCGCTCCCTTCTTGGTCGGTACCCAGCAATACAGACCCAAATACCCTTGGGTTTGAAATGCGAAAACGGCCCACCACTTCTCTGACGGCCGCTCGCTTCAGATCCAGCGCGGTTGAAGGTTTCACGGTTCACCCCGGTGACATCCATTATCGGGCAAGTCTAGCAGCGCGGGGCGCGTGTAGACACGTCTGGCTGCTCACATCACTGTCTTCGTTCCGTCACATTGCATTGCTACCGTCCTGCGAAATATCTTGCAACATCTCGCCAGCAAGGACTCCCAGCAATGAGTGACGAGCACGAAGACCGCCCTTCCCCCGATTCCGTAGCCCAACCGCCGGTCGATACCAGCCGCCGGCGCTTCCTGGGGGGCGCGGCGGTGCTGGGGGTGGGCGCGACGTTGAGTGCCTGCGGCAACGCCAACCAGACGCCGGGCAAACCGGTGGAGCGGCCACTGACGCCGCAAGAGCTGGACAAGGCCCTGCACGAGCAGGTGAAAACCGTGGTGGTGATTTATGCCGAGAACCGCAGCTTCAACAATCTGTTTGCGGACTTCCCTGGCGTAGAAAAACCCTTGTCGGCGCTGTCGGCCGCAGACACCCAGCAACGCGACCGCGACGGCAGCCTGCTGAGCACATTGCCACCGGCCTGGGGCGGTGTGTTGCAAGTCGGCCCACAAACGGTGGATGGAGTGACCTATCCCAGTGAAGTGCAATTCCAGGAAAACCTGCCCAACGCACCGTTTGCCCTCAAGGGGCCGAACGCCGAAGACCTGCCGCTGAGCCTGGTCACCCGTGATTTGTGGCACGTGTTCTATCAAAACCAGATGCAGATCAACGGCGGCAAGAACGATAACTTCGTCGCCTGGGCCGATTCCGGTGGTCTGGTAATGGGTTATTACGCCCAGAGCCGTTACTCCCTGCGCCTGTGGGACGTGGCCAAGGAATTTGTACTGTGCGACAACTTCTTCCAGGGAGCATTTGGTGGCTCGTTCCTTAACCACCAGTATCTGATCAGCGCTACCGCGCCGTTTTATCCCAATGCTGCGCAATCGGTCGCCAAGGCCCAGATCGCCACGCTGCAAAGCGATGACCCGACCGACACTCGTCTCAAGCCGTTGGACAAGTCCCCCGCCAGCGCCATGACCGGCCCGCCGCAGTTCGGCCCTAGCGCACTGACCCCGGATGGTTACGGCGTGAATACCTTGGCGCCGCCCTACTGGCCGACCTGGATTCGCGACCCGCAAAACCCGGACTACGCCAAGGCCGATCTGCCCAACGTACTGGTACCGCAGACCCACGAACACATCGGCGACAAGTTGTCGAAGAAGAACGTCGACTGGGCCTGGTATGCCGGCGCATGGCAAGCGACCCTGGACCAGTTCAAGGATTCGGGCGGCATCCCGAAGATCCCGAACTTCCAGTACCACCACCAACCATTCAACTATTTCAAGCAACAAGGTCCGGAAAATCGCGCTGAACGCGACAAACGCCTGCGCGACGGCGGATTGGGCGATGAGGCCAGCACCAACAAATTCTTCGCCGACGCCCAGGCCGGCAAGCTGCCCGCCGTGACCTTCTACAAGCCCCAGGGCAACCTGAACATGCACGCCGGTTACGCCGACGTGGCATCGGGTGATCGCCACATCGCCCGCGCCTTGAAAGTCCTGCAGGAAAGCCCGCAGTGGAAAAACATGGTCGTGGTGGTCACCGTGGATGAAAACGGCGGCTGGTGGGACCACGTTGCTCCGCCCAAGGGCGACCGTTGGGGCCCGGGCAGCCGGGTGCCGGCGCTGGTGGTGTCGCCATTTGCCCGTAAAGGCACGGTTGACCATACGGTGTACGACACAGCATCGATCCTGCGCTTGATCACCCGGGTGTTCCAGTTGGAGAAACTGGACGGTCTCAAGCAACGGGATGACGCGATGATCGCCCGTGGCCAGAAGCCCATGGGCGACTTGAGCAACGCATTGCAGTTCAATGTGTAGGTTTTCTTATCCAATAGCGACACACCGGGCGATTTAACACGCAGTTTTGCTGGTCAGCCGCTACTGTGTGGGGGTGGGCTTTCACCCCGCGCAGACGGGCTTTCGCTGACAAGGAATCAAGCATGTTCAAACCGACCCGGTTGTCTTTTGCCCTGGCCGCACTCTTGGGGAGTGCGGCCGTCCAGGCTGATATCGAAGTGCCGCTAGGCAGTACGCAGCGCGTCACCCAGTTGTTCGCTTTCCCCAATAATTGCAACGTGATCTGCTTTCGGCCCTGGTCGCTGGAACAGACCGTCGAGCACTACTTGAACCAGAGCCTGCAGCGTGATGGCTACAACCGTGCCAAGGTCAGCGTGAAGACCCACGAGGGCCAGCTCTCGGCGACCTTCAGCGGCGTGCCTGACAACTACGGCCAGCCTTTGAGCAAATTGCTCGACACCGCCGACCTGGCTTACCAAGGCGCCAGCAAGCTCAACAGCGACGGTAAGTGGGCGTACAACTGGTACCTGTTCCTGCCGTTGGGCATGGCCCTGGAAAACCGCAAGAGCATTGAGCTGCTGCACTTCCCACCGGACTACTCACTGACCCAGGCCCAGGACTACCTGGAATCGGCCACGACCGACCGTTGGGCGACCTTGCTCACCGACAACGGTATCCCGGCCACAGAAACGCCTGCGTACCAGACGATCATCGATATCGCTCCCGTCGCTGCACCGTCTAACGCGGGCAAGGATCTGGAAGGCGTCTACAGCTATTTCAATGTCTACCAGACACGCATGGTCCAGGAGCTGAGCCTGACGCCAAGTGGCTCCTTGCCGATGGTCGCGTTCGGCGCACCGGTGCGCAATTGGATCAAGCAGCAATACGGCCAGACCGTCGGTGTGCTGGGCCTGGCGCAGATCAGCCCGGCCGCCGGCAAAACAGTGTCGGTGCTGGGCTCCAACCATCCCAGTTACATCTGGTATGCGGCTGACCCGGCCACCTATGACGGTAACGAGCAAAAAGCCGATGAAGCGGGCTTGAAAGTCATGGGGCAGGATTTGAGCGCCGCCTGCTGGCAAGCGGGGATGGGGCAGAAACCGGCCGGCGATCCCAATGTGTTGCTTAAAGCGTGCATGAACACCTGGCAAGTCACGCGCAAGGAGCAGACCTGTGAGCTGTTCTACACCTCGGTGCGCAACCTGACACCGGAGCAAGCCAATGCCAAATGCGCCACGCCGGTCATCAAGGCCCAGCTCAAACAACTGAAAACCGCTGCTCCAATCCCCACCCTCGCAGCCCCAGCGTTGTAAATCACGCAAAAAACCCGGGTTTCTACTGTCAGATTTGACAGTAGAAACCGGATCCAACTTCGACGATTCTTGAGCAGCCCCCATCAGCTGCGAGACTGGTAGTCAGACAACATCAGCAAGTCGATGCAGCCTAACCCAGGAGAGTCATGAAAACTCATGCCATGGATAAGGCCAAAGCGTCTGTAAATGACTGCCTTTACCCCTTCAAGACACTGCTTGTTGAACAGGGTTACCCTTCGACCAAGCAATTCAAGGTTTTGCACGACATTGAGGGTGTCGGCGCCGGGGTCAAGGCCCGCGTAGCCTTCGACGCCCGCGTGCGCATCGCCAAAGTCTCCGGCTACGCGGTCAGCGAGCGACGCCTGCATACCTTGCAGTTGTCGTCACGCATCCACTTGTACGACCGCTGGTTCGCCGGTTTATTGATGCACTCGTGCAACCCGAACGTGTTTTTCGACACCACCTACCTGGAGGTGTGGACCGTGCAGCCCTTGCGCGCCGGCACAATCCTGAGCATGGATTACGCGAGCACCGAGGACGTGTTGTTCCGGCAGTTCGCTTGCCAATGTGGCGAGCTGAACTGCCGAGGGTGGATCACCGGCAGCCAGGAGCCGCTGAACGCCGAAGGCCAGGCGTTCATGCAGCAGTGGCGGATGCGCAAAAGCCCTTAGGCTTCACCCAGTGGGCGCAAGCGATACTGTGGCGGCAACTGCTCAAAGCCACTGATGGTGGTGTTCAAGCTCTTCCAGCGCCCATCCTTGATGCCGTAGATGCAGCCATGGATCGACAGGCTCTGCCCACGGTGCCAGGCGTTTTGCACAATGCTGGTGTGGCCGACATTGGCCACCTGCTGAATCACGTTCAACTCGCAGAGGCGGTCGACGCGTTCTTCTTCGGTGGGCAATTGGGCCAGCAGGTCGCGGTTCTCGTAATAGAGGTCGCGAATCGTGCGCAGCCAGCCGTCGATCAGGCCGAACTGGCGGTCTTGCATCGAGGCACGCACGCCGCCGCAGCCATAGTGACCGGTCACCAGAATATGTTTGACCTTGAGCACGTCGACCGCGTACTGGATCACCGACAAGCAGTTGAGGTCGGTGTGCAGCACCACGTTGGCCACGTTGCGGTGCACGAACAGATCACCCGGCAGCATGCCGACGATCTCGTTAGCCGGTACGCGGGCATCGGAGCAGCCGATCCAGAGGTATTCCGGCGTCTGCTGGCGGGCGAGCTTGGCGAAGAATTCGGGATCTTCCTGTTTGATCGCGTCCGCCCAGCGTTCGTTGTTATCAAGTAAGTCTTGTAGTTCGTTCATCAGGGAAAGCCTCAGGAATGGTGCGCAGTTTTGTGACTGACAACCCGTCGTCCGGGTCACGCTGAGTGCTAATTAGCTTGAATCTTTAGGCTGCCGCGCCTGTCCACACACTATAAGCCCCACAGTATGAGGATTGGCCATGACCGAATCACGACGCCCCTACGGCGCCACGCAGCCCGAACCGATTGATGACAACGAAGATCGCATGGGCTCGATGCGCGAGCTGGATTTTGACGAAGAGGAACCGACGGCGCAGATAGGTGAAGAGATCCCCCCGCGTGAGCGCGAGCACCTGATACCCGCTGAACGGGCGCGGGAGGCCGGCATGACCGGGGCTTCGACGGCCGATCATGAGGCGACCGACGATGACATGAGCCCGGAAACCCTGATCCATGAAGACGGTGCGCGGGATGCTCGAGAAGCTGGCGATGGCGACGCTGCCGATTATGACCTGAGCATTGTCGATGAAGACGAGATTGGCGGCGGCAATGGATTGGATGAGGCCGAGTTGGCCGACATCGACCCGGTAGACGGTAGCCGCTGACACACCACCGCAGCTGGATGTGGGAGCAAGCCGCTCCCACACGAGGCCTGCGCCCTAGTCGACGAGGGTGCAGGCCATCACGACGGCATCTTCGCGGCCACCCACGGCGGGGTAGTAATCGCGCCGACGCCCGATTTCGTTGAAGCCGTAGCGCTCATACAAGCGGAACGCGCTGGTATTGCTGTCGCGCACTTCGAGGAAGCACTCGCGAGCGTTGGCGGCGTAGGCGCGGGACATCAGGTGTTCCAACAACGCCAAGCCCAGGCCGCGGCCCTGGTTTTCCGGCTTGACGGTGATATTCAGCAAATGCGCTTCATCGAGGATGATCTGTACAACGCCGTGGCCGACTTGTTGCTCGCCTTCGAACATCAGCCAGATCTGGTACTTGCCCAAGCCATCAAGGAAAATCCCGCGGGTCCACGGATGGCTGAACGCCGCATATTCGATTTTCAGCACCGCGTCGAGGTCAGCCTCGGTCATCGGGCGGAAGGATAAAGCCTCACTCATCAGTCGTTTTCCAGCGCGCCATCAGCCGGCGCATGGCTTGCCAGACATCAGCCTTACGCTGTGGCTCTTCCATTAATAATTCCAGGCCCGGCAGGGCCCAGACCAGGCCCAGGCCCTCGACCTGCAGTTCACGGTACCAGGCTTCGGCATTGGCCTCGCCGGCGAAACGCACGGCGGGCAGGCCGATCAGCCACAGGCATGCACAGGGTTCGTCTTCCAGGCGCGCCGACACAAAGCCTTGCACAAAATCCCGCGCCGCTTCCGGGCCCTGGTCCATGGTGCCGCGTACCAGCAGCGGCCAGCGCACCGGGTCGCCGACGATTTGCGGGCTGTCGGGCAGGCCGGCGGCGCGCAGCATGTCCTTGAGCAGCATATAGGCCGGGTCGCGGGTCTGGAAACGCTCGCCAGTGGGCAGTTCCACCAGCAACAGGCAACGGCCGGCGCGCAGTAATTGCAGGGCGAAGCGCGGTGGCGGCACTACCGGCGCCTTGACCACCGGCGCAGTCTCTTCAGCCACCACCGGCTTGGTCACGGGCGATGGGCGCGGTACTTCGATCTTCGCTCGCTCGACCACAGGGCGCGTTTGGGCTACGGGGTTGACCACCGCCACGGGCGCTGCGGCCTCTTCGCCCGATGACTCGAACGCCTCATAGGGTTCAAGCGCCTGCAACAGCTCAGGCCGCGACGGCGCGGCAAACGGCAGTTCGGTGCGGGGCAGCCAGTTGACCACCTGCATGGCGGTCAAGTAAGCGCGACGTCGGGACTCGATAAGCACAGCTCGGCCACTTGTGGATAAGTAAAGAGCGGGGATTCTACCGCTGTTCGGCAACAATCGCCCACTGCGCACTGACCGGCTGTGGATAAATCCCGCGCCTGATGCAGTACAATCGCGACTTTTAATCGCCAACCAGCCGGCCATTCCCATGATCGAACCCAAGCGCGTCCTACGCGCCCTCGCCGAACACTGGGCCTTACTGGAGCCACTGTGTGAACACTTCGACCAAGGCACCTTGAGCCTGGGCGAGCTGCGCGCACAATTGGCCGCCCAACAACTGGACAGCACGCCCCAGGACATCACCAACCTGCTGGACGTATGGATTCGCCTGGATATCCTGGTGCCTGTCGCCAAGAGCCCGAACCGTTTCGAGCTCAATGCGCAGATCCATGACTTCCTGGCTTATCTTCGCAAGGAGCACCGGCTTGGCCTGTGCCTGGAAATCGAAGCCTACCTGCGCCATCTGGAACGCTTGGCAGGCTACATCCAAGATGCGTTCGATATCCGTGACGGCCACGACCTGGCCCGTCAACTGCGCCTGCTCGACATGCGTGTGCGTGACGTGCTGAAAAAGCTCGCCAACGACGAACAGGCCCTCGCCGCAGTGGCCGACCGCGCCAAGACCAGTGACCGGCAGATACCGCTGCGCCAGCGTTACGCCGAGGTATTGGCGACCTGGGATGAATACGTCGAACCGATGATCCAACTGGTGAACGCCGATGGCGCCTTCGAACAGGGCGTGCGCAAGGTCGAGAATGTGCTGCTGCGCCTGCTCACCGAGCAACAGCGCCTGGGTCACCTGGTGGACGACGACATGCTGCTGCGCACCCACGCGCGCATTCTTGAAATGCAGACCAGTGCCCAGCTGACCTTGCGTCATGCGCGCGAACTGCTGTTGCCGCTGCGTGAAGAAGCCCGTCGGCACAACGCCGTGACCCGAGGCGCGGCGCTGGCCTTGTCGGCGATTCGCCGCAAAGGGCTGGACGCGGTGCCGCAAGCGGCGTTGCCCATGTTTACCCGGCCGCAAAGCACCTTTCTCGGCAGTGCGAGCCAGGTGGAAGCCTATGTGTACGCCCTGGCGAATTTCGAGCCGAAACCGGCACGCTTCCCCAAGGCGCACAAATCCCACAGAGGCGAAGCCCAACGCGCGCCGCGCACGGTCAAGGAAATGCTCGAACGCTGCGAAGACGCGCTGCCGATGCCGGACCTGATGACCTGGCTGCTGGAACAGGAACCGGACGGTGCCACCGATGAGTTGCTGTACTGGTTCTCGCGCCTCTCGCGGGAAAAACGTTTCAAGCGCGAACGCCTGGAACGCCGCGATTACCACACACACGAGCACCAGGTCAGCCTGCGCTCATTCGCCCTGCTCCCGGCCACGCCTGACGCCGCCGAGAATTCTGCGAGCACGCCTTATGCATCTTGATCTATCCGAACTGTCCCAGCTGGCGCCGATTTTTCGCGAGCTGTTCAAGGGTTACCACGTCAGCCGCCGCGACCCTGAACTGTATGCACAATTGTCAAACTTCCAGGACCAGTACCGCACGCTGTTCAAGGCCCTGGGCTTTGAATTGGTATGCGACACCCGGGGTTTCTACTATTTCGTGCCGGACACCGCCGTGGCCGCCGCGCAAGTGAACAAGACCGCGCAGCGCCTGGCGTTGTTCACCTTCATCATCGTCGAACATCTGGCCGACCAGGGCCGCGACCCGATCGCCGTGCTGGACGGTGGCAGCCTGGGCCGCGATGAGCTGCCGTCGTTGCTGGAGAAGTACCGCGACCTGTTTATCCAGGCCGAAGTGCAGACCCAGGAAGAACTCGAAGAGAAAATCATGCGCCGCATGACCCAACTGGGTTTTGCCAGCGAAGACAACGGCGTGTACCGCTTCCTGCCGCCGATGCACCGTTTCCTTGATGTGTGCCTGTCGGTACAGCAGGATCGCGACCTGGCCGCCAGCATCCACAGCGTGTTGCCATTGCCGGCACCGGTGATCATCGACGAAGACAGCGATGAAAAACTGCTGGAAACCGATGACCCGCTGGACCTCAGTGACTTTACCGAAGAAAGCGAAGAAGACGCCCTGGCTCGTGCCATTGCAGAAGAACAGGAGACCGACGCATGAGCAAGGAACGCTACGGCATCCGCCGTTTCGCCCTATTGAACACCGCCGGCTACAGCCTGGGCTTGTTCCCACTGGAAGAACCGCTGTCGGTCTATGGCGCCAACAACCTGGGCAAATCCGCGTCGATCAACGCCTTGCAGTTCCCGATCCTGGCGCGCATGTCGGACATGAGTTTCGGCAAGTACACCCTGGAACAATCGCGGCGCTTCTACTTCGCCAGTGACACCAGCTACATCCTCGTGGAAGTCTCCCTGCCTCACGGCCCCCACGTGATCGGTGTGGTCGGACGTGGCCCGGGGGGCGGTTTCGGCCACCAGTTCTTTGCCTATGCCGGCAAGCTGGACCTGGCCCATTACCAGAAAAACGATACCTGCCTGCGCCAGAAAGAGCTGTTCACCAACCTTGAGCGCGAAGGCCTGAAAGCCTATGAGCTCAAGCCCGATGAACTGCGTCGCCTGCTGGTGGGCGGCCATACGTCGATCCCACTGGACCTGACCCTGATTCCGCTACGCTCCACCAGCGAGCAGAGCCTGAAGACGTTCCGGGCACTGTTTATCAACCTGCTGCACATGCGCGAAATCACCGCGGCCAAGCTCAAGCAATTGTTCCTCGACGCGTTCGAACACAGCCTGCGTTCCGGCAGTGTCGATTACATCGCTGCATGCGAAGAGGCCTTCCGTGATGTACGACGCATGGAACAGGACTACAACTCGCTGGTGGCCGCCGGGCCTTTGGTCGAGGCGCTGTCCAATGGTGTGAAGCAGCGCGATATCCTGCGCGGCAAACTGCATCGCCTGTCGCCGTTGCTGGATTCGTTGCTGGGCACTTGGTCGGATTACGCCAGTGCGCGCAAGGAAGAACTGACGATCCAGGCCGAGCACTACCGCAACGAGCAGGACGCACTGCAGAACGACCAGCGCGGCGGCACCCAGGAGCTGATGCGCCTGGAGCGGGAGATCAGCGGTATTCAGCGCTGGTTGGGCGAGTTGTCGGTGCTCAAGCATCGCTTTGCCTTGGTCAATGACGTCAAGGTGCTGGAGCAGCAACTGCTGGCGGCCAAGGATGCCCACGATGAATTGGCCGGTGCCCTGGCGCAGTCGCGACAATTCAGCGCCGAGGATCTGGACGAGCGTCTGCGGGATCTGGAAAAACGCTTGAAGTCGGTCAGGCAGCAGCTCGACCACGCAGACAACAACAGCTACGCCAAACTGCGTGAAGAGTTCTCGCAGCAGGATGTCGAACGTCTGATGCGCCTGTTCAACAGTTCGCTGTTCAGCCTGCCATTGGGTGAGCACGGCATCACGCTGGACGAGGACGGCCAGTGGGTCAAATCCCTGGAGCAGATCCTCGACGGCTTCAAGGGCGAGCGCTTCGAAGTGCCGGGGCTGTCCATCGACATCTCCCACATCGAGCCACCGGCGTTGCAAGCCTTGGCGGATCGCGCAGCACTGCGCGACCAGAAAGAACGCCTTGAAAAAGAACTCAAGCAGCTCAAGACGCAACAGGCGGTCGCTGCTGACCGCGCGGCGAGCAAGACCCAGACCGAAGCGCTGTACCAGCAAGTGCTGGATGCGCAAAAGGCCTTGGAAGACTTCCGCCGTACGCAAACCCTGAGTGCCGAAGAAGGCGAAAAACTGGAAAGCCTGGCGCAGATGGAAGCCGCCCAGGATGAGTTGAAGCGCTCCAGCGATGCCTTCACCGAGCGCGTTCAGCAATTGTCGGCCAAGTTGCAACTGGTCGGCCGTCAGATCGCGGATATGGAAGCCAAGCAGCGTACGCTGGATGACGCCTTGCGCCGTCGCCAACTGCTGCCGGCGGACTTGCCGTTCGGCACGCCGTTCATGGACCCGGTCGACGACTCCATGGACAACCTGCTGCCACTGCTCAATGACTACCAGGACAGCTGGCAAGGTTTGCTGCGCGCCGATGGCCAGATCGAAGCGTTGTATGCGCAGGTACGCCTCAAGGGCGTGGCCAAGTTCGACAGCGAAGATGACGTAGAACGCCGCCTGCAACTGTTGATCAACGCCTATGCGCACCGTACCGACGAAGCCCTGACACTGGGCAAGGCGCGCCGTGCGGCGGTCACCGATATCGCACGTACCCTGCGCAATATCCGTAGTGACTACGACAGCCTGGAACACCAGTTGGCCTTGTTCAACCGCGAGATCAACAAGCGTCAGGTGTCCAACCTGCAGAGCTTTCGCATCGTGTTGGCGCCGAACAAGGAGGCGCTCAAGCATATCGACCAGATCATCCACAGTGCCGGTCAGTATGAAGAAGGCGAAACCTTGTCGGTGTTCGACCTCAGCCAGAGCGCCGAGCAGGACAACAAGAACGAAGAGGCCAAGGAATACCTGGCACGCCTGGTAGCCGCCAACCATAACCAGCTGGGCCTCAAGGACTTGTTCGAGCTGGCGTTCGAGATCACCAAGGTGCACGGCCAACCGGTGATTCACACCGACATCGACGGCGCGGCGTCCAACGGCACCACCATGACCATCAAGGCGCTGACCAACATGTACTTGTTGCTGCACTTGATGGACCGCGACCAGGCCGGGCGCGTGCGCTTGCCGTACTACCTGGACGAGGCAGCGGACATCGACGAGAAGAACCAGGCCGCGCTGCTGGAAACCAGCTTGCAGCTGGGCTTCGTACCGATCCTGGCGAGTGTGAAGCCGCAGGTGTCCGCCCAGGTGGCGATTGACCTTGAAGGCGGCAGCGGGCCGAACGGCATCTACATCGATGAAGCGGACTGGAAGTACATCCGTCGTCACGATGTGGTGAAGGCAACGATGAACGTGCAGGCGGACGAGCCGGAGTTGGATGAGGTTTAATCCACTGCGCTGAAACGCAAAAGGCCGCGATCTGATGGATCGCGGCCTTTTTTATGGTTTTGAGTAGCGTGGAGCCCTTGGAGGCCTCTTCGCGAGCAAGCCCGCTCCCACAGTTGACCGAGTATTCCCTGTAGGAATGCGGGCGAATGTGGGAGCGGGCTTGCTCGCGAAAGGCAGCGCCTCGGTCTACTTGCCCAGAGGAATCTTAGGCGCCCAGGTCAGCCATTCGTCTTCGAACTTGTCGAACAGCGCAAAGGTTTGTTGAGGCCGGGCGGCATTGCCCATGCGCTCGCCGTCTGGCGTGGCAAAGGCGATACCACCGGCAACCAAGGTCTCCAGGGACTCGGTGCGCACTGTTGCACCTTTGAACAGCCCGAAGTCGACCCCGAAGCCGCTAGTGTTCCAGAAGCGGCTGCCACTACGTACCAGTGGCGCGTACTTGGGCTCGATCAGGATATGGATCAGGACACGGTCCGCAGTCTGGCCCAACTCGTAACCCGTGACCTTGCCGACGGTGACTTCGCGATAGGTGACCGGCACACCTTCTTTCAACGAACCACGGCGTGCGGCGCTGAGTGTCAGGCTCAGGCCAGCCTCCTGGTGGGCGGTTTCAGGAGGCTGGTCCAGCGCGACGAAACTCTTCTGCGCAGTGGCGTTTTTCGTCGCCGGCTGCACTTCGATGTATTGGCCGGTGACCAGGGTTTCCAGGTTCGACGTTTTCATCAGGCCCAGCTCAGGCTTGACCACCCAGAACTGGCTGCCTGCGCGCGCGATCCGATCGGCCACTTGGGTGATACGTGCGCTGAGCAATACCGATTGCATGTCGGCACTCAGGTCAACGCTCTCGATCTTGCCCACATCCAGCCCCTTGAAACGTACCGGTGTGCCCGGGCGCAGTCCATCGGCGCGATCAACCCTGATGGTCACCAGGGTGCCATGCTGATTGGCCGCGTCACGGTCAGCAAACAGGCGGAAACGTGGAATGCGCCTTTTCAGGGGTACGTTGGGCTCCGGGGTTTCGAAAGCAATACCGCCAGCCATCAGGCTGGCCAGCGACTCACTCTTGACCTGGATGCCGCCGGTCAGACCGCCAGTCAGGGTGACGCCGCTGGCATTCCAGAAGCGCGTCGAACCGTTGACCAGGTTTTCGTATTCCTTCTCGATGTGAACGCCGATCACAAGCTGCTTGTTCTTGCGGGAGAACTGGTAGCTCTGCACCGAGCCGACTTTGACTTGTTTGTAGAGGATCGGACTGCCCACATCCAGGGAGCCGAGGCTATCGGTGAGCAGCACCATGTGCAGGCCTGGGGAGCGCAGGTCCAACGGCGGAGCTTTGGCACGGGCAGTGAACTCACGCTGTGGCGCGCCGCCTTTATCGCCAGGTCGGATGGCGATGTAGTTACCTTTGACCAAGGCTTCCAGACCAGTGATGCCCGCCAGTGAGATGGACGGCTTGACGACCCAGAACTGGGTGTCCTGCACCAGGTATTCCTCAGCGAGCGGATCGAGGGTCAGTTCAGCGTTCGCACTGGAGAGGCTTGGGTCGATCTTCAGGGTTTTCAGGCTACCGACCTGGATACCTTTGTACATGACGGGGGTGCGTCCAGCCTGCAAACCTTCGAAATCGGTCAGTTTGACCTTGACCCTGATACCGGCCGCGGCCGCATCAAAATCCTCATACAGACGGAAGGGCAGGCTCGGGTCGGTCGGCGGACTGTCCTTGCGATTCTCCGGCGTGGCGAAGGCGATACCGCCGGCAACGATGCTGGAGAGGGATTCGCTGCGCACCTTTACGCCGGAGAGGTTGGCGTCGATGCTGATACCACTGGCGTTCCAGAACCGCGTATGTTTGCGCACCAGGTGGGCGTAGGTCGGTTCGATATAGACCTTGATCTCGACGGTGCTCTGGTCTTCGGAGAGCAGGTAGCTTTTGACCTGGCCAACCTGGATCTGCTTGTAGAACACCGGGCTGCCACGATTCAGCGAGCCGAGTCGATCGGCCTTGAGGGTCAAGTGCAAACCGGGCTTGGCGTCAGATAACGGTGGCTCTTCAGACAGCGCCTTGAATTTGCGGGTGGGTTCACCATCACCTGGACTGGCAGCGATGTAGTTACCTGAGACCAGGGTTTCAAGGCCGGTGATACCCGCAAGACTGACGCTGGGTTTGACCAGCCAGAAACGCGTGTTGGTCTTGAGATACTGCTCAACGTCTTTGTTCATTTCGATGGTAGCGATCACACCCCGATTGCTGCCTTCGTCATCCAGAGCCATGGCTTTGACCTTACCCACGGTCATGCCTTTGTAGACCACTTCGGTCTTGTTGACCTGAATACCTTCGCCGCTTTCAAAACGGACTTGGATCTCAATGCCCTGTTGGTTATAGGCACGCCATCCCAACCAGCCACCGATGATCAGGGCAATCAGGGGCAACACCCAAATGGCCGACCAGTTGGAGGCTGGGCGGGTTTTAGCTTTAGGCAAATCACTCATGGTCGTCGTCCGACTCCGTGTTATCCCAAATCAGTCGGGGATCAAAAGTTACTGCGGCAAGCATCGTCAAGATCACCACACTGGCGAACGCTGCAGCGCCGAGGTCAGCCTCGACACTGGCAAGCCGGCCAAAGTTTACAACCGCCACCAGGATGGCGATCACGAAGATATCCAACATGGACCAGCGGCCAATGAATTCGATGAAGCGGTACATGATAATGCGTTGTTGCGCGGACAGCGGTTGATGGCGCTGCACCGAAAACAGTAACAGACCGATACCCACCAACTTGAATGTGGGCACCAGGATACTGGCGATGAACACCACGGCCGCAATGGGGTACATACCGTGCTGCACCAGCTGGATCACGCCGGCCATGATGGTGCTGGGGTCGCCCTGGCCGAGGGTATTGATGGTCATGATCGGCAATAGGTTCGCGGGGATGTACAGGATCGCCGCAGTCATCAGCAATGCCCATGTGCGCGCCAGGCTGTTGGGGCGACGGGCATGGATAAGCGCACCGCAACGCGTGCACAGCTGCTCATCGGTGTCCGGGTCTTGCTTGTTCAGTTCGTGGCATTCGGTACAAATCAGAATACCTGCATCAATCGCTCGCATGATCATCCTCTCCAGACAGCGCCTGCCAGATCTGATGGGGCGACATCACCACCTCAAGCAGCACTTGAACGATTAATAGACTGACAAAACAGACGAGCCCCAGGCCGACTGTGATGGAGGCCATGTCAGCGAGTTTGACGATCGCCACAAGCACGCCCATCAAGTAGACCTCCAACATCCCCCAATCTTTCAGATGATGGTAAATGCGGTAGAGCAACAACCCATAGCTGCGGCCGACCTTCCAGCGGATGCTGAGCAGCACGGCCAACTGGCAGAGCAATTTGAGCAGGGGAATGCCCATGCTGCACAGGAACACCACCACCGCGACGCCTTGCATGCCGGTATCAAACAAACCGACGACGCCAGTCCAGACGGTATCTTCGGAGGATTGCCCGAGTAGATTGAGCTGCATGATAGGTAAAAAGTTCGCGGGGATGTAAAGCAATAGCGCGGCAATTACCAAGGCAAGGCTTCGCTCCACGACATTGTGGCGATGAGCGTACAACTCGTATCCGCAGCGTGGGCATTGGGCCTTCTCACCGATGGCGAGTACCGGTTTACGCATCAGCAAGTCGCACTCATGGCATGCCACCAGATCGTCCAGCGGTAAATCCGACACCTCAAGGGTATCAACCGGATCGGGCATAGTAGGGCTCAGACTCTAAAAATGGTTAGGTGCCTATTCTAGTGGCCTGGTTCAGAAATAACTGTGCAAATTTGTCGGGGAGTGCCGGTGAATTTTCGATCGCCCAAAACAAAACCCCATCTGCTTTCGCAAATGGGGTTTCGGAATTTAATCTTGACGATGACCTACTCTCACATG